>NZ_JAEKFT010000028.1 GCF_018524365.1 Denitromonas iodatirespirans | reverse complement strand
GTGGCATCCGGTACGTGAGCCCTGCGCAGCGCCACGCGGGTGAAGATCGCAACATCCTGGCCGCGCGTCACCAGACCTACCTGCACGCTCGCGAGCGCAACCCGCGGCGCTGGTCGCGCCACACGCGCGATTGGTCGCATATCGGCCTCGTGACGCTCAATCCGGAGCGAGACGCTGTCGTCAATGCGACACTACATGCTGAAGGCATACTCGCGTTAGTTGCATGAATCAGGCGACAACTATCTTGACTTGCTCCGCCGTCATCTGAATCCCCGACGACGCCCCCACCCTTCCCCGACGCCCCGCCCACTGGCAAACTGAAACGCCCCCGTCCACCGGAAAGGAGACCAAGATGTCGAGTGTTGGCTATCACGAACCGATTGAAGAGCTGTCCGACGAGACCCGCGACATGCACCGGGCGATCGTCTCGCTGATGGAAGAGCTGGAGGCGGTCGACTGGTACAACCAGCGCGCCGATGCCTGTAAGGACAAGGAGCTCAAAGCCATCCTGGAGCACAACCGGGACGAGGAGAAGGAGCACGCGGCGATGGTGCTGGAGTGGATCCGGCGCAAGGACCCGGCCTTCTCTAAAGAGATGAAGGACTACCTGTTCACCAAGAAGGCGATCGCGCACAAATAGCCGCGCAATCGCTCAGCCCGCCGCCAGCGTCTGCGCGGCGCGGGCGAGGCCGTCGAACACGGCCTCGGCCAGCGCCGGGGGGAAGCCCTTGGGCAAGGCGGCGGACACGTCGGCGATGGCTTGCGGGGTGCGGGCCACCAGGGTGTCGATGATCGCGGCGGCGTCGGGCACGCGGCAATCGGTGGCGGTCTGCTCGAAGTGCGCGCGGCGCATCTCCGACCAGCGGTAGTGGCGGTTGCGCCCCCACACGGCCATGGCCATCTTGATCTTGTGCGGCGACAGCCGCCCAGCGCCGTGCCCCATCACCGGGTAGGCGGAGAGCACGTCGTAGCGCGGCGTGAGCCGGTAGCGGCCGCGCGGCTCGATGAACACACTGAAGTTCTTGGCGTGGCCGTCGATGGCGGCGAGCATCCAGAACAGCACCTGGCTGCGGAAGAAGTCGGCGCGGTCGGTGGCGGCCTGGGTCGAGCCGAGCAGGCGGTCGAGGATGTCGCGCACGCCGGGGCCGCCGTGGCTTTCGTATTTCAGGTTGGGGTCGATGCCGAAGACCTGGGCGAAGTCTTCCTGCGGCAGGCGCAGCCAGCGGCCCTGTGCGCTGCGGCGCCGGTCGAAGCGGGTCACGCTCAGCACGCGCTGCTGGCCGAAGCGCAGCAGTTGCGACTCGGCCACCGGCACGCCGAAGGCCGCCAGCAGGCGCAGGCACAGCCATTCGTTTTCCACCGAGGTGCTCAGGTCGATGCCGCCGGGCACCTGCCCCAGCGGCAGCTTGAAGATGTGGGTTGTCGGCGTGCTGCCCAGCGGCCGGCACCAGGCGCCGTCGTGCCACAGGAAGGCGCTCTTTTCCTGCGCGCCGGCGAGCGAGATGCGGAAGGTGTTTTCTTCGTCGGCGCCGAAGGCGGGCGCGCTGCGCTGGCGGGCCAGATGCGCCTCGACCTGCGCATCGCTCAGCGGCTCGGCGCGCACCGCCGCGGTGTCGTCGGGCGTTTGCCCCTCGGGCAGCAGTTGCAGGGCGCCGACGCAATCGCGGCCGATTTCGGCGAGCAGGCCGAAGGCTTCGGTGGTGGTGCCGAACTGGCGGGCGATGCGCTGGCGGATGGCGGTGTTGTCGGGCAGCAGGTTTTCGAAGAAATTGCGCACCACCTCGCCGGTGTAGGGCGCGTCTGCCGGGCGCAGCGGCATCGACAGCGACACCGGGCGCCCGAGCGGCGCGTCGATCCAGGCCGGCGCATAGCTCAGGCGGTGCTCGCCGCGGGCGCTCACCGCCCAGCGACCGACATGCTGGCCGTTCATCCACAGCCCGAGCGCCGTCGAGGCGCGCGGCCGCCCCATCACCAGGCCTCGTCGTCGGGGGCGGCGGCCGGCGCGTTCAGGTCGAGGCTGAGCGTGGCCTGCACCGTGGCCAGGTAGCGCGCCAGGGTGTCGACCCGGCAGCGCGCCGGGTCGGTTTCGAGCAGCGACACGGTTTTCTGCGTGAGCCCGCTTTGCCGCGCGACCTCCAGCTGGGTCAGCGCGCGCGCCTTGCGCAGCCCCTTGAGGATGGGCCCGAGCTGGTCGGGCGAGGTCATGACGAAGGACATGCAGCACTCCCCAAAAACCCCCTACAGGGGATAGCTGCAATTTATTCCCCGCAGGGGATTAAATCAAGTTAACCCTTGCAGGGGATCAACACAGCCCGGCCATGAAAAAGCCCGCACGCGGCGGGCTTCCTCGCAAACAGCGATGCCGCTCAGGCGCTGGCGCGCTGCACGCGGCGGTTGCGCACCGCTTCGGCGAGCAGGTTGAGCACCCGCACGCTGTCTTCCCACCCGATGCAGGCGTCGGTGATGCTCTTGCCGTATTCCAGCTCGACGCCGGGCTTGAGGTCTTGCCGGCCGTCCTTGAGGTGGGATTCGACCATCACGCCGATGATGCGATCGTCGCCGGCGGCCATCTGGCCGGCCACGTCTTCGGCCACCTCGATCTGCAGCTGGTGCTGCTTGCGGCTGTTGGCATGAGAGAAGTCGATCATCACCCGCGCCGGCACCGAGCTGGCGGCCAGCTCCTTGCAGGCGGCGTCGACGCTGGCCGCGTCGTAGTTGGTGTTCTTGCCGCCACGCAGGATCACGTGGCAGTCCTCGTTGCCGCGGGTGGACACGATGGCCGAGTGCCCGGCCTTGGTCACCGACAGGAAATGGTGCGGCGACTGCGCGGCCTTGATGGCGTCCACGGCGATGCGGATGTTGCCGTCGGTGCCGTTCTTGAAGCCCACCGGGCAGGACAGCCCCGAGGCCAGCTCGCGGTGCACCTGGCTTTCGGTGGTGCGCGCGCCGATGGCGCCCCAGCTGATGAGATCGCCGATGTATTGCGGGGTGATCATGTCGAGGAATTCGGTGCCGCAGGGCAGGCCGATCTCGTTGATGTCCCACAGCAGCTTGCGCGCCAGGCGCACGCCTTCGTTGATCTTGAAGCTGTTGTCGAGGTAGGGGTCGTTGATCAGCCCTTTCCAGCCCACCGTGGTGCGCGGCTTTTCGAAGTACACGCGCATGACGATGAGCAGATCGTCCTTGAGCCGGTCGGCCTCTTCCTTGAGCAGGCGGGCGTATTCCATCGCCGCTTCGTAGTCGTGGATCGAACAGGGGCCGATGATCACCAGCAGGCGGTCGTCGGCGCCGTAGAGGATGCGGTGCAGGGCCTGACGCGCTTCATAGGACGTGGCCGCAGCCCGCTCGGTGGCCGGAAATTCGCGCAGGACATGGGAGGGCGGCACCAGTTCCTTGATTTCCTTGATGCGGACATCGTCGATATGAAGCAGGATTGACGCAGGCATAATGGCTTTCCGTGTGGCTTTTCGAATGAAATCAAGCTTTAAAGTGTAGCCCAATCCTCATGCAAATGCTGCAACGCGGCGCGCTGCACGCCACCCGGTATCGATCGGCATGTCGCCCGGCCGTCAGACGGGTCGACACCCCCGGCCGGGGTCGAACCTTCGCGCACCAAACGCATCAACGTGTAAGCATCGCCGCCCTTCGCAGGTCTGATCCCATGACCTGCCCACCGACGAGATTCCCATGCTGATCAAACGCGCCGCCGACATCCGCTCTTCCGAGATCACCGCACCCGCGCTGTACGCCGACCGCCGCCGCTTTCTGCGCCTGGCCGGCGCGGGCGCCGCAACCCTGGCCCTGGGGGGGCCGGGCCAGTTGCTCGCCGCGCAGGCCCGCGATCTCGGCCCGCTGGCGAAGAGCCCCTTCAGCACCCCGGAGGAGCTCACCCCGCTCAAGGACGTGACCCGCTACAACAACTTCTACGAATTCGGCACCGACAAGGCCGACCCGGCGCAATACGCCCACCGCATGAAGACCGAGCCGTGGACCGTGAAGGTCGAGGGCCTGGTGGCCAAGCCGCGCAGCTTCGACCTCGACCAGCTCTACAAGATCGCCCCGCTCGAAGAGCGCATCTACCGCCTGCGCTGCGTCGAGGCGTGGTCGATGGTGGTGCCGTGGGTGGGCTTTCCGCTGGCCGCCCTGCTCAAGGCGGTCGAACCGCTGGGCAGTGCCAAATACGTAGAGTTTGTCTCGCTGTATGACCCGAAGGTGATGAATACCCGGCCGGTGCTCGACTGGCCCTATCGCGAGGGCCTGCGCCTGGACGAAGCCATGCATCCGCTCACGCTGATGGCCGTCGGCCTCTACGGCGAGGTGCTGCCCAACCAGAACGGCGCGCCGCTGCGGCTGGTGGTGCCGTGGAAGTACGGTTTCAAGAGCGCCAAGTCGATCGTCACCATCCGCCTCACCGACAAGCAGCCGAATACCTCCTGGAACGATGCCGGGCCTTCGGAGTATGGTTTCTATTCGAACGTGAATCCGGATGTCGACCACCCGCGCTGGAGCCAGGCCAAGGAGCGGCGCATCGGCGAATTCCTCAAGCGCAAGACCCTACCCTTCAACGGCTATGCCGAGCAGGTCGCGTCCCTTTATGCAGGCATGGACCTGCGCAAGAATTTCTGACCCATGACCACCACGCCAAGCTCACACACCGCCTCGCTGCGCATGCTGTCGAACACGCAGATCGCCACCCTCAAGGGGCTGATCTTCTGCCTCTGTCTGGTGCCGCTCGCCCTGCTGGCGAGCGCGTTCTTCCGGGATGCGCTCGGCGCCAATCCGATCGAGACCATCACCCACGCCACCGGCGACTGGACGCTGCGCTTCTTGCTGATCACCCTCGCCGTGACGCCGCTGCGCAAGCTCACCCACTGGCACTGGCTGGTGCGCCTGCGACGGATGCTGGGGCTGTACGCTTTCTTCTACGGCACGCTGCACCTGGCCACCTACCTCGTGCTCGACCAGTTCTTCGACTGGAACGCGGTGGTGCTCGACGTGCTCAAGCGGCCCTACATCACCGTCGGGTTTTCGGCCTTCGTGCTGATGGTGCCGCTGGCGGTGACCAGCACCAACGCCATGATCCGCCGCCTCGGCGGCCGGCGGTGGCAGGCGCTGCATCGCTCGGTGTACGCCATCGCCATCCTCGGCGTGCTGCACTTCTGGTGGCTGGTCAAGGCC
The DNA here is from genome assembly GCF_018524365.1 of Denitromonas iodatirespirans. Lineage (GTDB taxonomy): Bacteria > Pseudomonadota > Gammaproteobacteria > Burkholderiales > Rhodocyclaceae > Nitrogeniibacter > Nitrogeniibacter iodatirespirans. The sequence goes on along the minus strand of NZ_JAEKFT010000028.1, from coordinate 54,060 downwards.
GATGTGTTCGAGCCGCTGATCTACGCGCTGATCCTGGCCGTGCTGCTGAGCCTGCGCGCCTGGTGGCGCGAGCAGGAACGCCGGCGCCAGCAGTCGGCACCGCCGCCCCTGGCCACTGGGCGCAGCCGGATCATCCCGATTCTGCCGCGCTGACGGCGCGCCCAGGCGGTTCGCCTATGTCGTCGCTGCGGGCGCGATATAGAAGCGGTTCTTGCCGGACATCTTGGCCCGATACATCGCCTCGTCGGCCAGCTGGATCAGCGCGTCGGGATCGACCGGTGTGCTTTGCGGGAAATACACCACCCCCACGCTGGCCGACACCTGAAGCTGCAGCCCCTTCCATTCCAGCGGCGCGGCGGCCGCATCGAGCAGGCGCTGCAGGATGGTCTGCATCGCCGCCGGTTCGCCGGGGTCCACCAGCAAGGCGACGAACTCATCGCCGCCCAGCCGCGCGATGGTGTCGCCCTCGCGCAGCGCCAGGCGGAAGCGCGCCGACAGGAGCGTCAGCACCTCGTCGCCGGCCGCATGGCCGTGCGTGTCGTTGACCGCCTTGAAACCGTCCAGGTCGAGATAGGCCACGGCCAGACGGTGCCCACGGCGCAGCGCCAGCGCCATCGCCTGGCGCAGGCGGTCGGACAGCAACAGGCGGTTGGGCAGACCGGTCAGCATGTCGTAGTGCGCATACTGTTCCAGTTCGCGCTGATGCTGCTTCTGGTCGGTGATGTCGGAGAACAGCGCCACAAAGTACGGCGCATTGCCGTGATTGTCGCGCACCGCGCTGATGGTCAGCATTTCGGCATACAGCTCACCGTCCTTGCGCCGGTTCCAGACCTCGCCCTCCCAGTGGCCCTTTTCGTTCAGCGCCTGCCACATGAGAGCGTAGAAATCCTCGTCATGCCGGCCGGAGCTGAGCACCTTGGGCGTCCGCCCCAGCACATCGTCCCGATCGAAACCGGTGATGCGGCAGAACGCGTCATTGACTTCGACGATGGTGCCGTCGACGGCGGTGATCATGATCGCCTCGCGCGCATGGGTGAACACGCTGGCCGCCAGACGCAGCTTGTCTTCATACTGCTTTTTGCCGGTGATCTCCAGCCAGGTGCCGGCCATGCGAAGTGGGTACCCGTGCGTGTCGCGCGCCACCACCCGGCCGCGATCCATCACCCAGATCCAGTCGCCGCTGCCGGCGCGCACCCGCAGATCGCATTCGTAGGCCGGACTCTCACCATCCAGATGCCGCCGCCGTGCCGCCAGGTAGCGCGCCAGATCGTCGGGGTGGATGAAATCGCGAAACTGCGACTCGGTCAGCCCCGCCAGCGTCTCCGGCGCTCGGCCGACCAGGCTCGCCCACTGGCTGTTGACCCGCATGTGGCCGGTATCGAGGATCCACTCCCAGGTGCCGGCCCCGGTGCCCCACAGGATGTCGACCAACCGCTGGCGCTCTTCGCTCACGGCCCGGGTCAGCGCGTCGTGCGCCCGTTCGAGGCGCTTGCGCCGACGGATATTGAAGATTAGGAGCACGATCACGCCGGCCTGCAGCAGCAGACCGACGATCAGCAGCGTCTGCTCGCGCTGCCGCGCGGCATTGGCCGCCTGCACCCGGTCTGCCACCTGCGCTTCGAGCAGGCTCTGGTAGTGCCACAACCCCTGGTCGCTCAGCCGCCCCGGGGTGATGTCGTTGATGATCGACAGGAGCAGCGGTCGGCCGGCGAAGGAAAATGGCTGCGAGTGGACTTCCACGGTCCTGAGCGACGCATCGGCCATGCGATGGCGGAAGACGAAGTAATTGCGGCCGCGACTGGCCGCCAGGCGGCGCTCCTCGGCAATCTGCTCAGGGGTGAAGGTGTTGATCTGGTCGATACGCATCGCGCGCAGGGTCTCGCGCGAGTAGCCATAGAAACGCGCCGCCGCCGGATTGGCATCGACGATCTGCCCGCTGTCCGGTGCGATCAGCAGCATCACCGCGCCATGCGCCTCGAAGACGCTCCGAAAGGCCGGCGCGTCGGCCGCGCTGCGCACGCCCACCGCCACCAGCGTCAGCCCGATGCAGACACCGATGCGCAACCATCTCGACAAGCAGCGGCAGGAGCTCATGCCCGACAAACCTCGACCCTCGCGTAATACCGCTATCGGAATATTTACCCGATTCTATATACAAGGTCGTAGTAATTTTCAGCAAGCATGGATGCTGCGTGATGTTTTCAGCGAGACGGCGGACGAATGGCCGACTTGGGGCGGAACGCCTTCACCACCGCACTATGCGTTTCGACATACGGCCCGCCGATCAGATCGATGCAATACGGCACGGCAGCGAAGATGCCGTCCATCACCGATTCGCCCTCGGCGTTCTTCAGCCCTTCGAGGGTTTCCTTGATCGACTTGGGCTGGCCGGGCAGGTTGATGATCAGGCTCTTGCCGCGGATCACCGCCACCTGGCGCGAGAGAATCGCGGTGGGCACGAACTGCAGGCTGATCTGACGCATCTGCTCGCCGAAACCGGGCATCACCTTGTGCGCCACGGCCAGCGTGGCCTCGGGCGTCACGTCGCGCGGCGCCGGGCCGGTGCCGCCGGTGGTCAGCACCAGGTCGCACGCGGCCTCGTCGCACAGCTCGATGAGCGTGCGCTCGATCGCCGGCTGATCGTCGGGAATCAGCCGCGCCTCCATCTCCCAGGGCGAACTGAGCGCCTGCGAAAACCAGTCGCGCAGCGCGGGCACGCCTTTGTCTTCGTAGTCGCCGCTGGAGGCGCGGTCGCTGATGGAAACCAGGCCAATACGCAGGGTGTCGGTGCTCATGTCAGGCGGCTCTCACTCGTCGTTCGTGGATTCGTCGATCTCGCGCAGGATGCGGAAGATCTCGCGATAGGCGCGCGGCGGTTTCTGAGTCTCGCGCTCTTTCAGGGCATTGCGGCGCAAGACGCGCAAGCGTTGCAGGTCGGCGCCGGGGTGCTGCTCGGCCAGTTCGAACAGCATGGCTTCGTCTTCCAGCAGGCGGTCGCGCTGGCGCTCGATGCGGTGCTGGCGGGCGATCTCCTCGGCCGACACGCCGTTGAACACGTCGAGCATGGCCTGGATCGGTTCGGGGTCGATGTGGCGCATCAGCTTGCCGATGTATTGCAGCTGGCGGCGGCGCGCTTCCATCTTGAAGCGCTGGCAGTCGCGCACCGCGTCGCGCAGATTGTCGGGCAGCGGCACCTTCTTGAGGCGGTCGGCAGACAACGCCACCAGCTCGGCACCAAGGCGCTGCAGGGCGTCCGAATCCTTCTTGCGGCGGGTCTTGCTGGGCCCTTCGGGCACGTCGTCCTGCAGGTCGATCGGATCGTGATCGGTCATATAAGTAGGCGGTTGGCGGAAACGGTTAAGATTATAGCTTTCCCGCACCGGCCCTCACCGCCCATGTCCGCAAACGGCTTCAGCTACTCCCAGGACGCGCTGCGCGAAATCGCCAGCGACATTCTCAAATACGCCCGCGACAAGGGCGCCACCGCCTGCGAAACCGATGTGTCCGAAGGGGTCGGCGCGTCGGTGGCCGTGCGCCGCAGCGAGGTGGACACCATCGAGTACAACCGCGACAAAGGCATCGGCGTGACGGTCTATGTCGGCCAGCAGCGCGGCTACGCCAGCAGCTCCGACTTCTCGCCCACCGCCCTGCGCGCCACCGTGGACGCAGCGCTGTCCATCGCCCGCTTCACTGCCGCCGACGAATACGCCGGCCTGGCCGACCCCGAGCTGCTGGCCACCGAATTCCCCGATCTCGACCTGCACCACCCGTGGGACCTGTCGGTCGAGCAAGCCATCGACCTGGCGCGCGAGTGCGAAACCGCCGCCTTCGAACGCGACCGCCGGGTGAGCAACTCCGAGGGCGCCAACGTGTCGCGCCAGGAATCGCAATTCGTCTCGGCCAACAGCCTGGGTTTCATGGGCGGCTACGCCACCACCCGCCACTCCGTGTCCTGCTCGGTGATCGCCGGCGAAGGCGACGGCATGCAGCGCGACTACTGGTACGACAGCCAGCGCGACGCGGCCGACCTGGAAGCCGCCCGCCATATCGGCCAGACCGCCGCCGACCGTGCCGTGGCGCGGCTCAACGCCCGGCGCGTGCCCACCGGCGAGGTGCCGGTCATCTTCGAAGCGCCGCTGGCCGCCGGCCTGATCGGCAGCTTCGTACACGCGGCCAGCGGCGGCGCGCTGTACCGCAAATCCACCTTCCTGCTCGACAGCCTCGGCAAGCCGGTGTTCTCGCCCTGCGTGAACATCTCCGAGCGGGCCTACATCAAGAAAGGCCTGGGCTCCGGCCCCTTCGACGACGACGGCGTGCAGACCCGCGACCGCGAGGTGATCGTCGACGGCGTGCTGCAAGGCTATTTTCTGAGCGTGTATTCGGCCCGCAAGCTCGGCATGCAGACCACCGGCAACGGCGGCGGCGCCCACAACCTGCTGGTCGCACCGGGCACGGACGACTTCGACGCACTCGTTCGCCGCATGGGTCGCGGCCTGATCGTCACCGAATTGCTCGGTCATGGCATCAACTACCTCACTGGCGATTACTCCCGCGGTGCCGCGGGTTTCTGGGTCGAAAACGGCCAGATCGCCCATCCGGTAGAGGAAATCACCATCGCCGGCAACCTGCGCGATATGCTGCTCGGCATCGAAGCGGTGGGCAGCGATGTGCATCGCCGCGGCGCCAAACAGAGCGGCTCCCTGCTCGTCAACCGCATGACGATTGCCGGCACCTGAGCGCAAAAAACCCGCCGCGGGAGGCGACGGGAAAACCCCTATTCCTTACGCCGCGCAGCGATTCCTATAATTTGTCGCGGTCTAACGAACCACGAATCACATCCGCCCACGTCATAGCGAGGAGACATATGGAACGCCGTTCCTTTCTGAAAAAAACGGGTGCCGGCCTTGCCGCCGGTGCAGTCGCAGCCCCCGCCATCGCCCAAGGTCTGCCCGAGATCCAGTGGCGTCTGGCCTCCAGCTTCCCGAAAAGCCTTGACACCATCTACGGCGCCGCCGAGGTGTTCCAGTCCCGCGTGGCCGCTGCCACCGGTGGCAAGTTCCAGATCCGCGTGTTCGCGGGCGGTGAAATCGTCCCGGCCTTCTCGGTCATGGACGCCGTCAAGGACGGCACCGTCGAGTGCGGCCACACCGCCTCGTACTACTTCTTCGGCAAAGACCCGGCCTTCGCGCTGGACACCGCAGTGCCCTTCGGCCTGAACGCCCGCGAGTACAACGCCTGGTTCATGCACGGCGGCGGCAAGGAACTGCTGCGCGAATTCTTCGGCACCTACAACATCATGAACTTCCCGATGGGCAACACCGGCGCCCAGATGGGCGGCTGGTTCCGCAAGGAAATCAAGTCGGTCAAGGATCTTGACGGCCTGAAGTTCCGCGTCGGGGGTTTTGCCGGCAAGGTCATGTCCAAGCTGGGCACCGTGCCGCAGCAGATTCCGGGCGGCGACATCTACCCGTCGCTGGAAAAAGGCACCATCGATGCGGCCGAGTGGGTCGGCCCCTACGATGACGAGAAGCTCGGCTTCCAGAAAGTGGCCCAGTACTACTACTACCCGGGTTGGTGGGAAGGTGGTCCGAACCTGTCGCTGTATGTGAACCAGGACAAGTGGAAGGCCCTGCCGGAAGAGTACAAGAACATCGTCGAAGCCGCGGCCGCCGAAGCCAACGTGGACATGATGGCCAAGTACGACGCCAAGAACCCGGACGCCCTCAAGCGCCTGGTGGCCAGCGGTGCCAAGCTGCGCCCCTTCCCGCGCGACGTCATGGAAGCCTGCTACAAGGCAGCCCAGGAAGTGTACGCCGAGACCAACGCGGCACACCCGGCGTTCAAGAAGATCTACGAAGCCATGGTCAAGTTCCGCGACGACCAGAACCTGTGGCACAGCGTGTCCGAAGCCAACTTCGACCGCTTCATGCAGACCCGCAAGCGCTGATCCATCGGATCCCGCAAGCAGAAAAATCCCCGCTCCGGCGGGGATTTTTCATTTCCGCGCCGCCCCCTTCCGCCGGGCGTCGCACGCGCTATTCGAGCACCTCGACCGTCATGCCGACTTCAAGGCGGCCGCGGCCATCATGCGCCAGGTTCTGCCCGAACATCACCTCACGGCCCCGTCGGCGAAAGCTCGCCAGCGTGCGCAAGGGTTCCTTGCCGCGTTTGCCGGTGTCGGGATCGACAGTTGGAATGGCACAGCGGGCACAGGGCTTGACGACGCGGAAACGGATGTCGCCGATGCGGATGACGCGCCACGTGTCCTCCGCGTACGGCGGGCAGCCCGCGACCACCAGGTTCGGCCGGAAGCGGCGCATCGACAGCGTCTCGTCGAGGCGGCTGTTGAGGTCGTCGAGCGAGGCTTGCGAGATCAGCAGGAACGGAAAGCCATCGGCGAAACCGACCTGGTCCTGCGGCCCGGCGAAATCGGGGTCGACCGGGCGTACGCCGTCGTCGGCCATATGCACCAGCCGGCATGGCGTGTCGAGAAAAGCGCTCAGCCACGCATCGGCGGCCGGGTCAGTGGGCACGGCGTCGACCGTGTCGCCCCACACGTCGACCGCGATTCGCCCGCCATCGCGCCGCACGGGAAGGCTCAGCGCCGGCATCCCCGGCGCACTCAGCTGCAATTCACCCTGCGCGGTGACATGCGTGCCGATCAGGGCCATGCGGGCTTGCTCGCGCTGCGTCATGAAGCGCCCTGCGGGATCGACCACCATCCAGTGCCGATCATGGCGAAAGCCGCGCGCGTCCACCTCGAGCGCGCCGAACGATTCACCGGCGAGGGACTTCACCGGATAGCGATACAGGGCCTCGAGCGTGAACTGGCGCATGGGGGATTCTCCTGGTTCGGAACGGCAGAGGATGCCATCGGTAGCGACGGCATGCCCGGCAATGCTCCGTATACTGCCACCGGGTCTCGCGAACGGATTGGCCGCACTTGGCGCAAGGCCAAAAAACAAAGGCGCCCGACTGCGGCGCCTTTGTTCATCAGCGGCTGACGACTCGCGCCCGCCACCTGCGGAGGTCGCGGCCGCTTACTTGGCTGCCGCCGCGGCATCCGCCTTGAGTTGCTCAAGAATCTTCCCGCTGCGGCCGCCGACCATCTCGACCAGCTTGGCGTTCAGCGGCTCGACGCGCTTGCGGAACACCTCGCGCTCCGCATCGGTGAGCTTGATGACCTCGAGCTTGGGGTTGTCCTTCTTCATCTTTTCCAGCGCTGCCGCGTTCTTTTCTTTCTGCTTGGCGATGATGAAGGTCTGCAGTTCGTCGCGCACCTCCTTGAGCATGGTCTTGTCCTGGTCGCTCAGACCGTTCCAGAAATCGGCATTGGCCACCACGGTGGTGGTGTATTCGACGTCGCCCGGATAGATCAGATGGGTGGTGACTTCGTGGAACTTGGCGCTCTCGATGAAGAACGGCGGATTCACCTGCGCCTGGATCACGTTCATCTGCAGGCCGCTATAGACCTCGCCCCAAGGCAGGGCGACCGGATTGGCGCCATAGAGCTTGAACTGTTCGATCAGGATCGGCGAGGTCATCACGCGGAACTTCACGTCGCCCAGATCTTCGGGCTTGCGCACCGCCTTTTTGGTGGTCCACACCATCTCTCCTTCCGGATAGACGGTGAACAGCTTGAGCCCCTTGCTGGCGAAATCCTTGGCCAGCGAATCGTAGAGCGCTGGGCTGCTGGAGAGCACCTTGGCTTTCGCCGCGTCGGACTCGGGCAGCAGGAACGGCAGGCTGAGCACCTGCACTTCGGGCACGAAGGTGCCGAGGTGACCCGGCGAGGCGTTGGAGAACTGGATCGCGCCGCCCGCCGTCAGTTCGGTCAGGTCGTTCTCGTTGCCGAGCTGGCCGTAGGTGTACACCGTGACGGTCGTCTTGCCGCCGGTGCGCTTCTCGATGATGCGCTTGAACTCTTCCGCATAGAGGGTCTGGACGTCGCCCGGACTTTCCTCGACGGCGAACTTCCATTCGGCAGCGCTGGCGCTGCCCATCGCGGCCAGCGCCAGCGCGGCGCCCAGTGTCAGCTGCTTGATATTTACGGTGAATGCCATGGTGGGTGTCTCCTCCTCGTTATCGGGCAATCGGTCGGTCGGGCACGATGTGGCGCGTGGCGACTCGAAGCTCAGGTTACAAGCGTCGCGATACGCAGAAGAATGCACTAGAACAATATAGCGGCCAGCCGACGCACGGCCGGCGCCAGGCCGGTGGCGAGCCGCGAGAACTCCGCGCGCGCATGTCGCTCCCCCTTGTTTCGGGGCGGATACGCGCCATTGCCACCGGCAGGACGCCGCCACGACGTGGCAGGACGATGGCCAATCCGTCCCGGAACAATATTGTTCTAGAGCAATCGGCGCCTCTTGCCCGCGCCGCTAGACTGCTTCGGTCACCACAATAAAAAGCGCTGTGACCGCCAGCTTGACCTGCAGCTTAACGCCGAAGGAGGAACCCCCATGGACCCCACGTCCGAAGGCGGCATCGTTTTGCGCGGCGCACGCCAAATCGACCGCCTGCTTGCCCGCCTGGAAAAAATACTGCTTGCCGGTGCCGTCATCCTGATGGCGGTCAATACCATCGCCAACGTCTTCGTCCGGTTGGGCTTCAGTTCCAGTCTGTTCTTCGCCGAGGAGCTCAACCAGTTCCTCATTATCGTCGTCACCTTCGTCGGCACCAGTGCCGCCGCCCGCCAGGGGCGCCACATCCGCATGTCGGCGATCACCGACATGCTGCCGATCAAGTACCGGCGCTGGATGTTCGCCTTCATTCAGGCCACCACGGCGATCGTCCTGGCCGCCCTGGCCTGGTACGCCGCCACCTACATCCTGCGCGTCCAGGGGCTCGGCCGGGTGACGCCGGCCATGCAGGTCCCCATGTGGATCACGCTGGTGTGGCTGCCGCTCGGCCTCGGCATTGCTGCGCTGCAGTTCGTGCTCGCCTCCGCCACCAATCTGCGCAGCAAAGACGACGTCTACCTCGCACCCCACGTGCGTGAGCAGGACGACGTCGACATGCCTACCGTCTGAGGAGTTCGACTATGGCTCTCACGATCATTCTCGTCATGCTCGTCCTGCTGCTGCTCGGCTATCCGATGATCGTCCCGATGCTGGTGGCGACTTTCGTCGGCTTCTTCGTTTACTTCCCGATGCTCAAGTCGGACATCATCGTGCAGCAGATGATCAGCGGCATCAGCCCGGTGGCGCTGATCACGGTGCCCATGTTCATTCTGGCCGCCGACATCGTCACCCGCGGGCATACCGCCAACCGGCTGCTCGATCTGGCGATGACCTTCTTCGGCCACCTGAAGGGCGGCCTGGCCGTCACCACCGCCGTGGCGTGTACGCTGTTCGGCGCGATCTCGGGGTCCACCCAGGCCACCGTGGTGGCCATCGGCGGACCAATCCGCCCGCGCATGCTGCAGGCCGGCTACGACGACCGCTTCACCACCGCACTGATCATCAACGCCTCCGACATCGCCTTCCTGATCCCGCCCAGCATCGGCATGATCGTCTTCGGCATCGTCGGCAAGGTGTCGATCGGCGAACTGTTCCTGGCCGGCATCGGGCCGGGCCTGCTGATCCTGCTGCTGTTCAGCGTCTACTCGGTGTGGTACGCGTGGCACTACAAGATTCCGCTCGCCCCGCGCATCGGTTGGGCCGACCGCTTTCGCGCCTCGCGCAAGGCGGCGCTCGCGCTGATGTTCCCGGTGCTGATCATCGGCGGGCTGTATGCCGGCTACTTCAGCCCCACCGAGGTGGCGGCCATCGCGGTGCTCTACGCCTTCATCCTCGAAGTGTGCATCTACCGCGCCGTCAAGCTCTCGGACATCCCACGCATCGCCTACTCCACCGGACTGATCACCGGCATCGTGTTCGTGCTGGTCGGCACCGGCGCCGCCTTCTCGTGGATCATTTCCTTCGCCCAGCTGCCGCAGCAATTGATCGCCGCGATCGGTCTGGCCGACGCCGGCCCCTACACGATCCTGTTCGTCATCTCGCTATCGTTCTTCGTTGGCTGCATGTTCGTCGACCCGATCGTGGTGACGCTGATCCTCACGCCGATCTTCATGCCGCTGGTCAATGCCGCGGGCATCGATCCGGTGCTGGTCGGCACGCTGGTCACGCTGCAGATGGCGATCGGATCGTGCACACCGCCTTTCGGCTGCGACATCTTCACGGCCTGCGCGATCTTCCGAAAACCCTACCTGGAAGTCATCGCCGGCACGCCGCCGTTCATCATCATCCTGCTGTTCGCCACGCTGCTGCTGGTGCTGGTGCCCGACATCGCGCTGCTGCTGCCACGGCTGGCCTTCCACTGACCTTCGGAGCCCGAAGTGAGAATTGACACCCTCCCGCACCACGACCCGATGACGCCTGCCGAGCAGGCGCGCATCGGCCTGCTGGCGCTGGCCACCGACCTGTGCAGCGAGGCCGACCTGCGCCGCATGCTGCCCGACACGGTCGGCCTGTACAGCAACCGGGTGCGCCATGAAAACCCGATGAGCCTCGAAGCGCTGCGCCGGGTCGCCGACGACCTGCCCCGCGCCGGCCGCGATCTGCTGCCCGGGCTCGGGCTCGACGTGGTGGTGTATGGCTGCACCTCGGGCACCATCGCCCTGGGCGAGGCCGAGACGCTGGCGCTGATCGCCCGCGCGCGCCCCTGCCACCACCAGACCACGCCGGTCACCGCCAGCCTGGCGGCGCTCGCCCACCTGGGCGCACGCCGGGTGTCGATCCTCACGCCCTACCGGACCGAGGTCAATCGCGCGCTGGGCGAGTACTACACCAGCCGCGGCCTCGAGGTGCTCAATGTGTCGGGCCTCGACATGGACGACGACTACGCCATGACCGCGCTCGACCCCGGCACGCTGGTGGACGCCGGCGTGGCGGCCATGGCCGACGAGGCCGATGCCTTGTTCATCTCCTGCACCGCGCTGCGCGCGAGCCGTGCCGTCGAGCGCCTCGAAGCGAAGCTCGGCCGCCCGGTGGTCACCAGCAACCAGGCCATTGCCTGGCATGCGCTGCATCTCACCGGTCTGGCCGCCGGCCCGTCGGCGCCCGGACGACTGTTCCGAACCCCCGCACAAGGTTTCACCCATGACTGACGACATCCGCCCCATCGACATCTACCGCGCCCGCCACCGGCTGCGCGGCCACGTGCTGCACACCCAGCTGCTCCACTCGCCCAGCCTCTCCGAGCACACCGGCGGCGAGGTGCATCTCAAGCTCGAATGCCGGCAGATCACCGGCAGCTTCAAGCTGCGCGGCGCCACTAACGCGCTGCTCTGCCTGGATGACGATGCCCGCGCCCGCGGCGTGATCGCCGTGTCCACCGGCAACCACGGCCGTGCGCTGGCCTATGCCGCGCACCGCCTCGGCGTGCGCGCGGTGATCTGCATGTCGAAGCTGGTGCCGTCGAACAAGGTCGAGGCGATCCGCGCGCTCGGCGCCGAGGTGCATATCGTCGGCAACAGCCAGGACGAAGCGGATGTCGAAGTGGCGCGCCTGGTGCGCGACGAAGGGCTGACCCTGCTGCCGCCCTTCGACCACCCCGACATCATCGCCGGCCAGGGCACGGTCGGGCTCGAGCTGCTCGACGATCTGCCGAGCCTGGACACCGTGCTGGTGCCGCTCTCCGGCGGCGGCCTGCTGGCCGGCGTGGCGCTGGCGCTCAAGCGCGCATCGCCGCAGATCCGCGTGATCGGCGTCACCATGGAGCGCGGCTGCGCCATGCACGCCAGCCTCGCCGCCGGCAAACCGGTGCAGGTCGAGGAGCTCGAAACGCTGGCCGACTCGCTCGGCGGCGGCATCGGCCTGGACAACCGCTACACCTTCCACATGGCGCAGACGCTGGTGGACGATGTGGTGCTGGTGGGCGAGGATGAGATCGCGGCCGCCATCCGCCATGCCTATGCGCGCGAACAGATCGTCATCGAAGGCAGCGGCGCCGTCGGCATCGCCGCCCTGCTCACCGGCCGCCTCACAGCGCCGGGCACCACCGCGGTGCTGGTGAGCGGGTCGAACATCGACATGGCGCTTCACCGCCGCATCGTCTGCGCGCAGGAGATCTGACGCACGGCCATCACATCGCTCAGGGGGGCATCAGCATGGAGCACTGGCGCAAGGCACTCGAAGCGGTTCGCGGCGGGGAGTCGAAGTACAAGGTGCTCGTCGAGGCCATCTCCCGCGACATCGACAGCGGCGCGCTGGCCGAAGGCACGCGCCTGCCGCCGCAGCGCCAGGTCAGCCAGGCGCTGGGCATCAGCGTGCAGACCGTCACCAACGCCTACAAGGAACTGGAGCAGCACGGCCTGATCCGCTGCGAGGTCGGCCGCGGCAGTTTTGTCGCCCAGCGTGTCACCGAGAAGGTCGCCACCTACATGCTCGACCGGGCCGAGCGCGCGCTGATCGATTTCTCCATCGTGCGCATCGTGCACACCGCCGAGCACGGCCGCCTGTGGCGCAAGGCCTGCGCCGATCTGGCCACCCAGGTCGACCAGCCGTGGATGCGCGCCTACCGGCCGATCGCCGGCTTCGAATACCACCGGGCGGCCGGCGTCGAGTGGATGGCCACACTGGGCCACCATGCGGCGGTCGAAACCACGCTGATCACCAACGGCGCCTCGCATGCCGTCTTCCTGGCGCTGGCCTCGCTGGTCAGCCCCGGCGACGTGGTGCTGAGCGAGAACATCACCGACCACGGCGTGATCGGCATCGCCCAGGTGCTCGGCTTCACGCTCAAGGGGCTGGACACCGACGAATACGGCATCCACCCCGATCATTTCGAAGAGATGTGCGCCAGCGAGCGCATCACCGCGCTGGTCACCACCCCCAACCTGAACAACCCGACCTCGTCGATCATGCCCGATGCGCGCCGCCGCGCGATCGCCCGCATTGCCGACCGCTACGGCGTGTATGTGATCGAGGACGATGTCTTCGGCCCGCTTTTGTCCAAGCGCATACAACCGATCGCCAACCATCTCCCCGAGCTCGGTTTCTATGCCACCAGCTTCACCAAATCGGTGCTCACCGGCCTGCGCACCGGCTACCTGAGCATGCCCCGCAAGATGGCCCTGCGCGTCGAGAGCATCCTGCGTGTCAATTGCTGGATGGCCACGCCGCTGATGGCCGAAGTGGCCACCCGCTGGATCGCCGACGGCACTGCCAATCAGCTGATCGACATCCAGCGCGAACGCCTCGCGCGCCGCCACGCCATGGTGCTCGACGTGCTGGGCGACTACCTCCTCGGCAGCCATCCGGAATCTCTCTCGGCCTGGCTGCGCATTCCCGAGCACTGGCGGCTCGACAGCCTGGCGCAGCAACTGCGCAACAGCCATATCGCCGTCACCCTGCCCGACCCCTTCATGGTGCTCGGCACACCGCGGCCCGAGGCGATCCGCATCTGCCTCGGCGCCGAAGGCAGCGACGTGCGCATGCACACCGCGCTGTGGACCCTGCGCAGCGTGTTTCAGCAATATCCCCATGTCCACGCCACGCTCTGAGCGCCCCCTCGCGGCCCCGCCAAAGCCAATGTCCGCGGCAATGCACTAGGACAAAAGAAAGCGAAATTCCACGCCCTACACTTGATTGCCATGGCCCGAATCCTTTCTTTCAGGCCGGTGAATCGAAGAGGGCGGTATGTCGAATGTCATTTTGTTGAACGAAAAGGATCTGCGCGCCAGCATCACGCTGGACCTGGCGGCCATCGACTGCATCGAGCAGGCCTTTCGGATCCTCGCCACCGAAGAAGTCATCATGCCGCCGATCCTGCGTCTGGACATCCATGCGCACAACGGCGAAGTGGACGTCAAGACCGCCTACCTGCCGGGCCTCGACAGCTTCGCCATCAAGGTCAGCCCGGGCTTCTTCGACAACCCCAAACTCGGCCTGCCGAGCCTCAACGGCATGATGATGCTGTGGTCGGCGCGCACCGGCATCCTCGAAGCCCTGCTGCTCGACAACGGCTACCTCACCGCGGTGCGCACGGCCGCCGCCGGTGCCGTCGCCGCGCGCTGGCTGGTCCGCGAGGACGCGCATCGCGCCGCCATCATCGGCGCCGGCGAACAGGCCCGCCTGCAATTGACGGCGCTGACGCTGGTGCGCGACATCACGTCGGCCACCGTGTGGGCACCGCATGCCGACGCCGCACAACGCTTTGCCGACACCATGGGGCGCGAGCTGGGCATCGCCATCACGCCGTGCACCGACATCGATCGCGCCATGGCCGAGGCCGATGTCGCCATCACCACCACCCCGAGCCGCGAGCCGCTGATCCAGGCGCGCCACCTGCGCCCCGGCCTGCACATCACCGCCATGGGCTCGGACGCCGAGCACAAGAACGAGATCGCCCCCGACGCCCTGGCCGCCTGCACCTATGTGTGCGACCGGCTCGCCCAGGTCCGCGTGCTCGGCGAGCTGCATCACGCCATCGACGCCGGCACGATCGCTGCCGACGCCCAGCCGGCCGAGCTCGGCCAGGTGATCGCCGGGCAGCGCCCGGGCCGCTCGCATGCCGACGACGTCACCCTGTGCGACCTGACCGGCACCGGCGCCCAGGACACCGCCATCGCCAACTTCGCCTACACGCGCGCCACCGAACGCGGGCTGGGCGTGAGCTTCGAGGCCTGAGCCCCATGACGCACACCGCCCGCCTGCCCTTCGAGCGCGCCGAATACGACCGGCGCCTGGCCAAGACCCGCGCCGCCATGGCGCAGCGCGGCGTCGAGCTGCTGATCGTCACCGATCCGGCCAACATGAACTGGCTCACCGGCTATGACGGCTGGTCCTTCTATGTGCACCAGTGCGTGCTGGTCGCGCTCGAAGGCGAGCCGGTATGGTTCGGCCGCGGGCAGGACACCAACGGCGCCAAGCTCACCAGCTGGTTGTCTCGCGACAACATGATCGGCTACCCCGACCACTATGTGCAGTCGGTCGAGCGCCACCCGATGGACTACCTGTCCACCGAGGTCATCGCCGCGCGCGGCTGGCAGGCCAAGCGCATCGGCGTGGAGATGGACAACTACTACTTCAGCGCCGCCGCCTTCGCCTCGCTGCAAAAGCATCTGCCACAAGCCAGCTTCATCGACACCAACGGCCTGGTGAACTGGCAGCGCGCCGTCAAGTCGCCGCAGGAGATCGCCTACATGCGCATCGCCGCGCGCATCGTCGAGCAGATGCACGCGAAGATCGTCGAAGTGATCGAGCCGGGCATGCGCAAGAACGAGCTGGTGGCGCAAATCTATTCGACCGCGATTCTCGGCGCCGAGGGCCACGGCGGCGACTACCCCTCGATCGTGCCGATGCTGCCCACCGGCGCCGATGCCGCCGCCCCGCACCTGACCTGGGACGATTCGCCCATGCCGGCCGACTCGGGCACCTTCTTCGAGATCACCGGCTGCTACCGCCGCTATCACTGCCCGCAGTCGCGCACGGTGTATCTGGGCCGCCCGCCCAAGCATTTCATCGAGGCCGAAAAGGCCATCATCGAAGGCATCGAGGCCGGCCTCGCGGCGGCCAAACCGGGCAACACCTGCGAGCACATCGCCAATGCCTTCTTCGCCGTGCTCAAGCGCTATGGCATCGACAAGGCCAGCCGCTGCGGCTACCCCATCGGAGCGAGCTACCCGCCCGACTGGGGCGAGCGGACCATGAGCCTGCGCCACGGCGACACCACCGTGCTCCAGCCCGGCATGACCTTCCACTTCATGCCCGGCCTGTGGCAGGACGACTGGGGCCTGGAGATCACCGAAAGCATCCTCATCACCGACACCGGCGTCGAGCCCCTGTGCAACACGCCCCGCCAACTCTTCGTCAAGCCCTGATCGCCGGCGGACGAATCGAACAATACCGATCAAGGGAGACAAGCGAGATGACCCCCGACGTGAAACTGCCCTTCGAGCGCAGCGAATACGCCCAGCGCCTGGCCAAGACCCGCGCCGCCATGGCGAAAAAGGGTGTGGACCTGCTGATCGTCACCGACCCGGCCAACATGAACTGGCTCACCGGCTATGACGGCTGGTCCTTCTATGTGCACCAGTGCGTGCTGGTCGCGCTGGAGGGCGAGCCGCTGTGGTTCGGCCGCGGCATGGACGGCAACGGCGCGGCGCGCACCGCCTACATCGCGCCCGAGAACATCCTGCGCTACCCCGACCACTATGTGATGTCGACCGAGCGCCACCCGATGGACTACCTGTCCACCGAGGTGATCGCCGCGCGCGGCTGGCAGGCCAAGCGCATCGGCGTGGAGATGGACAACTACTACTTCAGCGCCGCCGCCTTCGCCTCGCTGCAAAAACATCTGCCGCAGGCCACCTTTGTCGACACCAACGGCTTGGTGAACTGGCAGCGCGCCGTCAAGTCGCCGCAGGAGATCGCCTACATGCGCATCGCCGCGCGCATCGTCGAGCAGATGCACGCGAAGATCGTCGAAGTGATCGAGCCGGGCATGCGCAAGAACGAACTGGTCGCGCAGATCTATTCGACCGCCATCCTCGGCGCTGAGGGCCACGGCGGCGACTACCCCTCGATCGTGCCGATGCTGCCCACCGGCGCCGATGCCGCTGCCCCGCACCTGACCTGGGACGACTCGCCCATGCCGGCCGACTCGGGCACCTTCTTCGAGATCACCGGCTGCTACCGCCGCTATCACTGCCCGCAGTCGCGCACGGTGTATCTGGGCCGCCCGCCCAAGCATTTCATCGAGGCCGAAAAAGCCATCATCGAAGGCATCGAGGCCGGCCTCGACGCGGCCAGGCCCGGCAACACCTGCGAGCACATCGCCAATGCCTTCTTCGCCGTGCTCAAGCGCTATGGCATCGACAAGAGCAGCCGCTGCGGCTACCCCATCGGCGCGAGCTACCCGCCCGACTGGGGCGAGCGGACCATGAGCCTGCGCCCCGGCGACACCACCGTGCTCCAGCCCGGCATGACCTTCCACTTCATGCCCGGCCTGTGGCAGGACGACTGGGGCCTGGAGATCACTGAAAGCATCCTCATCACCGACACCGGCGTCGAGCCCCTGTGCAACACGCCGCGCAAACTGTTCGTCAAGGAGTGAGTGTCATGAAACCCTCACCGATCAGCCCGACCGTCGACTTCGACCGCGACGGCGTCCAGCACGGCTTTCTCAAGCTGCCCTACTCGCGCGACGACGCGGCCTGGGGCGCGGTGATGATTCCGGTCACCGTGGTGCGCAACGGCAAGGGCCCCACCGCGCTGCTCACCGGCGCCAACCATGGCGACGAGTACGAAGGCGCGGTGGCGCTGCGCAAACTCACCAACAGCCTCACGCCGGAGCAGGTCAGCGGCTGCGTGATCATCGTGCCCTTTCTCAACTATCCGGCCTTTCGCGCCGGCACGCGCACCTCGCCGATCGACAAGGGCAACCTCAACCGCGCCTTTCCCGGCAAGCCGGACGGCACGGTGACCGAGAAGATCGCCGACTACATCCAGCGCCACCTGCTGCCGCGCGCCGACTATGTGCTCGACATCCACTCCGGCGGCAAGACGCTCGACTTCCTGCCCTTCGCGGCCATCCATGTGCTCGACGACAAGGCCCAGGAAGCGCGTTGCCAGGCGGCGATGGCGGCCTTCGGCGCGCCCTATTCGATGCACATGCTCGAGCTCGACAGCGTCGGCATGTTCGACACCGCGGCCGAAGAGGCGGGCAAGGTGTTCGTCTCCACCGAACTGGGCGGCGGCGGCACGGCCACCGCCAGGAGCATCGCCATCGCCGAGCGCGGCGTGCGCGACTTCCTGATCCATTGCGGCATCTGCCAGGGCGAGGTCTCGCCACGCCAGTCGATCAAGCTCGACATGCCCGATGGCGACTGCTACGTCGCCTCGACCCATGACGGCCTGCTGGAGATGTGCGTCGATCTGGGCGACACCGTAAGCACCGGCGATGTCGTCGGACGGGTCTATGACGTGACCCGTACCGGCAGCGCGCCGGTCGAGTATCGCGCCAGCCGCAGCGGCATCCTCGCGGCACGGCACTTTCCCGGACTCATCAGCGGCGGCGACACCCTCGCGGTAATTGCCGAGGTGGTCGGCTGAGGCCGATACGCCAACCCATTCAACACCGTCCAAACGGCACCGGCCGGGACACACTTCCGACCAAGGAGAAGCAGCAATGAACGACTACGACACCAACACCGGAACCGCCTCGGTCTGGGCCGGCGAGGAGCACCTGTTCGCCGAGAACGCCATCTGCGTGCCGGTCTACAACTCCGTCACCTTCGGCTACGACGACATGGAGGAATGGCACCAGGTCGGCATGGGCAAGAAGAAAGGCCACATCTACTCGCGCAACACCAACCCCACGGTGCGCCCGCTCGAAGAGAAGATCCGCCTGATGGACGGCGGCGAAGAAGCCACCAGCTTCTCCACCGGCATGGCAGCGATCAGCAACACGCTGTTCACCCTGCTCGGGCCGGGCGACCGCGTGGTGGCGATCAAGGATACCTATGGCGGCTCGAACAAGATCTTCATCAAGTTCCTGCCGCAGATGAAGGTCGACGTATGCATGGTCGACACCAGCGATTTCGACGCCATCGAGCGCGAGGTCAAGAAGGGCTGCAAGGTGCTCTACCTCGAGACGCCGACCAACCCCACGCTGAAGATCGTCGACATCGAGCGCCTCGCCAAGGTGGCCCACGACAACGGCGCCATCGTGGTGGTCGACAACACCTTCGCCACGCCGATCAACCAGCGCCCGATCAGCCTCGGTGCCGACGTCGTGGTGTATAGCGCCACCAAGTACCTCAACGGCCACTCGGACGTGATGGGCGGCCTGGCCGTCGGCAAGAAGGCGCTGATCGACCAGATCTTCCACTACCGCGAGATCACCGGCGCCACCCTGCACCCGCAGTCGGCCTACATGATCCTGCGCGGCATGAAGACGCTTGAGCTGCGCATCGCGCGCCACAACGAAAACGCCATGAAGGTCGCCACCTTCCTGTCGCAGCACCCCAAGGTCGACCAGGTCTTCTACCCCGGCCTGGAAACGCATTTGAACCACGCCATCGCGAAAAAGCAGATGCGCGGCTTCGGCGGCATGCTGAGCTTCTCGCTCAAGGGCGGCTTCCCCAGCGTGGTGACCGTGCTGGAGAACCTCAAGTACGCCCACAAGGCCGCCAGCCTCGGCTCGGTCGGCACCCTCGTCGGCCCGCCGCGCACCACCAGCCATGTCGAGCTGACCGAGCAGGAACGCGCCAACGCCGGCATCCCCGAGAGCCTCATCCGCTACTCGGCCGGCATCGAGAACGGCGACGACCTGGTGGCCGATCTGGAGCAAGCGCTGGCCAAGATCTGATCCGCCTTCCGATCCATTCCGTCACCCCTGCCCCGCCCGTGTGGCGTGGCAGGGGCAGGAGCCCGCATGAGTGAACTGCAGGAAGTCAAAGTCCCCGACATCGGCGATTACGCCGATGTGCCGGTGATCGAACTGTTCGTCAAGGTCGGCGACACCATCGCGGTCGATGACGCCATCGTCACGCTCGAATCCGACAAGGCCACCATGGACGTACCCTCCGAGGTCGCCGGCGTGGTCAAGGAAGTCAAGGTCGCCCTGGGCGACCGCGTGGCCGAGGGCAGCGTGCTGATCGTGGTCGAGGCGGCTGGCGCCGCCGTGAGGGGTAAAGAGGTATTGGCAAGTGGAAAACCCGAGGCCGCCGCCCCGGCCCCCATCACCCATCACCCATCACCAATATCCGCCGCTGCCTACGGCGGCGGCAGCGACATCGAGTGCGACATGCTGGTGCTCGGCGCCGGCCCGGGCGGCTACTCGGCCGCCTTCCGCGCCGCCGACCTCGGCCTCAAGACCGTCATCGTCGAGCGCTACGCCACCTTCGGCGGTGTGTGCCTGAACGTCGGCTGCATCCCCTCCAAGGCGCTGCTGCATGTGGCTGCGGTGATGGACGAGGCCCAGCACATGGGCACGGCCGGCATCCGCTTCGCCAAGCCCACGGTCGACATCGATGCGCTGCGCAAGCACAAGGCCGGCGTGGTCGGCAAGCTCACCGGCGGTCTGGCCGGCATGGCCAAAGGCCGCAAGGTTGACATGGTGCGCGGCTACGGCCACTTCCTCGACCCGAATCATGTCGAGGTCGAAGTCACCACCGGCGACGGCCAGGACAAGACCGGCGAGAAGAAGGTCATCCGCTTCAAGCAGTGCATCATCGCCGCCGGTTCGGCGGCGGTGCATCTGCCCTTCATCCCGAAAGATCCGCGCATCGTCGATTCAACCGGCGCGCTGGAACTGCGTCAGCTGCCGGCCAAGATGCTGGTCATCGGCGGCGGCATCATCGGTCTGGAAATGGCCACGGTGTACTCCTCGCTCGGCACACGCATCGACGTGGTCGAGATGATGGACGTGCTCATGGCCGGCCCGGACCGCGATGCGGTCAAGGTGTGGGAGAAGCAGAACGCCCACCGCTTCGACAAGATCATGCTCAAGACCAAGACCACCGCCGTTGAGGCGAAGGACGACGGTCTTTACGTGAGCTTCGAAGGCGATGGCGCCCCGGCCGAACCGGTCAAGTACAACATGATTCTTCAGTCCGCAGGCCGCGCGCCCAACGGCAAGAAGGTCGGAGCCGACAAGGCCGGCGTGATCGTCACCGATCGCGGCTTCATCCCGGTCGACGCGCAGATGCGCACCAACGTGCCGCACATCTTCGCCATCGGCGACGTCGTCGGCCAGCCCATGCTGGCGCACAAGGCGGTGCATGAAGCCCACGTGGCCGCAGAAGTCGCTGCCGGCGAAAAGTCTGCCTTCGACGCCACTGTCATTCCGGGCGTGGCCTACACGCACCCCGAAGTGGCTTGGGTCGGCTACACCGAGGCGCAAGCCAAGCTTGAGGGCAAGAAGGTCGAAACCGCCAAGTTCCCTTGGGCCGCCAGCGGCCGAGCCATTGCCAACGGCGCAGACTACGGCTTTACCAAGCTGATCTTTGATGCGGAAACCCACCGCGTCATCGGCGGCACCATCGTCGGCCCGTCCGCGGGCGACATGATCGGCGAGGTCTGCCTCGCCATCGAGATGGGTGCAGATGCCGTCGATATCGGCAAAACCATTCACCCCCACCCCACACTGGGAGAAACCGTAGGGATGGCCGCAGAAGTCGCCCACGGCAGTTGCACCGACGTGCCACCGGCACGGAAGAAGAAGTAAGCAACAACGGCGCCGCCTCGACCGGGGCGGCACCAAAGAGAAACGGCGACCGCGAGGTCGCCGTTTCTCGTTCGCGGGCACTGGTGGATTCGCCCGGATGCAGGCCGCAGGCTGGAATCCGGGATGGCGGCTGATCCACCCCTGCCCCGGATTCCGCTGCGCTGCATCCGGGCTACGCCCCGGCCATCGCCCACTCAGGCCAGTTCGATCGGCAGCGCCGTTTTGTACTTGACCTGCTTGAGCGTCATGCTCGAGCGGATGTTCGACACGTGCGGGATGCGCGCCAGCCGGTCGACGATGAAGCTTTGCAGGGCTTTCAGATCGGGCGCCACCACCCGCAAGAGGTAGTCCGAGTCGCCGGTCATGAGGTAGCACTCCATGACTTCTGGGTAGCTGTCGATGGTTTCTTCGAACACGCGCAGCGCGCTGCCGACCTGCTTCTCCAGGCTCACCTGGATGAACATCGAGATGTCCAGCCCGACCGCTTCGGGGTCGAGCAGGGTCACGTAGCCGCGGATCACGCCCGAGGTTTCCAGGTCGCGCACCCGGCGCAGGCAGGGCGCGGGCGACAGGTGGGCGCTCTCGGCCAGCGCCACGTTGGTGATGCGGGCATCGGTCTGCAGGCGGTTGAGCAGTGCGATATCCGTCTGATCCATCGCTGCAGCGTTTTTTTTGTTGCGCAATGCGTGATCCAGAAGTGATTTTATTGCTCATTCAAGCACTTCTTCAGCCCATTTAGCAACAAATCAACCGCACTCTGACGCTACAGTTTGCAGTGCGCCCGGCGGTGCGACGGCCAGGCGCGCCGGCCGTGGGCGCCTCCGTCCAAAAAATCGATCCCAGTGAACTAGGACAATCGATTCACTGGATCAGCACATTAGACTGAATCGCAACCTGCCACCCCCATCACCGCGTCTTGCCTCACCACGCGTGCGGTCTATTCAAGGAGCCCGAGGGCCATGACACAGATTTCGCAACAGCCCATTTTCAATCCGGCCACCGACAGCGATCCGGACGAAACCCTCGACTGGCTCGACAGCCTGGCCGAAGTCATCGAGCGCGACGGGCTGGCGCGCAGCGAATACCTGCTCGACCGGCTGATCGAATCGGGCCGGCGCGCCGGCGGGCGCTTCCATACCCGCCACACCACGCCTTACCGCAACACCATCGGCGTCGAGGCGCAGCCGCCCTACCCCGGCGACCTCGACATCGAGGCGCGCATCACCGCCATCCACCGCTGGAACGCGCTGGCCATGGTGTCGCGCGCCAACAAGGCGCATGCCGAGCTGGGCGGCCACATTGCCACCTACGCGTCGATTGCCGACCTGTTCGAGGTGGGCTTCAACCACTTCTTCCGCGGCGCCACCGAATCGCATCCGGGCGATCTGGTGTATTTCCAGGCGCATGCCTCGCCGGGCGTGTATGCCCGCGCCTTTCTCGAAGGGCGGCTGTCGGAAGATAGGCTCGAGCACTTCCGCCGCGAGGTGTCCGGCGGCATCGGCCGCGGCCTGTCGTCCTACCCGCACCCGACGCTGATGCCGGATTTCTGGCAGTTCCCCACCGGCTCGATGGGCCTCGGGCTGATCAGCGCCATCTACCAGGCACGCTTCCAGCGCTACATGGAAAACCGCGGCATCGGCGCGGCGAGCGACCGCCGCGTGTGGGCCTTTGTCGGCGATGGCGAAATGGACGAGCCCGAATCGCTGGCCGGCATCTCGCTCGCCGCCCGCGAGCAGCTCGACAACATGGTGCTGGTGGTCAACTGCAACCTGCAGCGCCTCGACGGCCCGGTGCGCGGCAACGGCAATGTGGTGCAGGAGCTGGAGACGCTCTTCGCCGGCGCCGGCTGGAACGTCATCAAGTGCCTGTGGGGCAGCAACTGGGACGTGCTCTTCGCACGCGACCGCGAAGGCTGGATCCTGCGCCGCATGGCCGAAGCCGTGGACGGCGAGTTCCAGAAACTGGCGGCCACCGACGGGCACTACAACCGAGAGCACTTCTTCTCGCGCTACCCCGAGCTGGCGGCGCTGGTGGCCAACATGTCGGACCAGGACATCGACCAACTCATGCGCGGCGGCCATGATCCGGCCAAGATCCATGCCGCCTACGCCGCGGCCATGGCGCATCGCGGCCAGCCGACGGTGATTCTCGCGCAGACCACCAAGGGCTACGGCATGGGCGCCTCGGGCCAGGGCGCCAACACCTCGCACCAGACCAAGAAGCTGGCGCGCGAAGACCTCGGCCGCTTCCGCGAGCGCTTCGGGCTGCCGCTGTCGGACACCGACCTCGACGAGCTGCGCTACTTCCACCCCGGCCCGGACAGCGACGAGGTGCGCTACCTGCAGGAGCGCCGCGCCGCGCTCGGCGGCTACGTGCCGACCCGGCGCAGCACGGCGCGCCCGGTGCCGCTCAAGCAGCCGGACATCTACGTGCCCTTCCATGCCGACTCCGGCGACCGCTCGATCTCCACCACCATGGGCGCCGTGCGCCTGCTCAACAAGCTGATGCGCGACAGCCAGCTCGGCCCGCGCATCGTGCCGGTGGTGGCCGACGAGGCGCGCACCTTCGGCATGCAGGACATGTTCCGCCAATACGGCATCTACTCGCCCTGGGGCCAGAACTACACCCCGCAGGACAGCGAACAGCTGGCCTTCTACCGCGAGGACGTCAAGGGCCAGATCCTCGAGGAGGGCATCACCGAGGCCGGCTCGATGGCCTCGTGGATCGCCGCCGGCACCGCCTACTCGCACAGCGACGAGCCGATGCTGCCCTTCTACATCTTCTACTCGATGTTCGGCTTCCAGCGCGTTGCCGACCTGATCTGGAACGCCGCCGACAGCCAGGCGCGCGGCTTCCTGCTCGGCGCCACCGCCGGGCGCACCACGCTGTCGGGCGAGGGCCTGCAGCACGAGGACGGCCAGAGCCACATCTACGCGGCCACCATCCCCACCTGCCGCGCCTACGACCCGGCCTTCGGCTACGAAATGGCGGTGATCGTCGAAGACGGCGTGCGCGCAATGATGGTCGATGGCGAAACCGCCTTCTACTACATCACGCTGTACAACGAGAACTACCCGCAGCCGGCCATGCCGGTGGGCGCCGAAGAAGGCATCCGCCGCGGCCTCTACCTGCTCGGCGCGAGCAAGGACAAGAAAGCGCCGCGCGTGCAGCTGGTGGGCAGCGGCAGCATCCTGCGCCAGGTGCAGGCCGCCGCCGCGCGCCTGGAGGCCGACTTCGGCGTGGCCGCCGATGTGTGGAGCGCCACCAGCTTCTCCGAGCTGCGCAAGGACGGCCTGGCCTGCGACCGCTGGAACCTGCTGCACCCGACCGAGACCCCGCGCACCCCGTGGGTGACCCAGCAGCTGTCGAGCCGCCAGGGCCCGGTGGTGGCCGCCACCGACTTCATGCGCAGCTACCCCGACCTGGTGCGCAACTGGGTGCCCGGCCGCTTCACCGTGCTCGGCACCGACGGCTTCGGCCGCTCGGACACCCGCGTGGCGCTGCGCGATTTCTTCGAGGTCGATGAACGCTACATCACCCTCGCCGCGCTCCAGAGCCTGGTGGCCGAGGGTAGCCTGCCGCGCGAGACGCTCGACGGCCTGATCGAGAAACTGGGCATCGACGCCGACAAGCCGAGCCCGCTGGCCTGATCCCACATTGACGCGGGCACGGGAGTGCATCCCCGTGCCCGCCGCCCCACTCCGTTCGAGGTAGAGACATGAGCCGACTGATTGATGTGAATGTGCCGGACATCGGCGACTACAACGATGTGCCGGTGATCGAGCTGCTGGTGCAGGTCGGCGACACCGTCGCCGCCGACGACGCCATCGTCACGCTCGAATCCGACAAAGCCACCATGGACGTGCCCAGCCCACAGGCCGGCGTCGTGCGCGAGCTGCTGGTCAAGGTCGGCGATCGCGTGTCCGAAGGCAGCGCCCTGGCGCGCATCGAAGCCGCCGATACGGCCGGCGCCACCGCGGCCCCCGAGCCGGCCCCGGCGCCCGCCCCCACCGCACCGGCACCCGCGCCTGCCGCAGCCGCCCCGGCCCCCGCCACCGTGGTGCCACCCCCGGCCGCGCCCGAAGCCGTCTCCGCCCCGCCCGCCTCGGGCAAGCGCACCCACGCCAGCCCCTCGGTGCGCCACTATGCGCGCGAACACGGCGTCGATCTGGCCGGCGTGAGCGCCAGCGGACGCAACGGGCGCATCACCCGCGAGGACGTCACCGCGCACATCAAGGCCGCCATGAAGGGCGGCGCCACGCCGGGCAAGGCCGCCCAGGCCGCGCCAGGCACGCTGCTCGACCTGCTGCCCTGGCCCAAGGTCGACTTCGCCAAGTTCGGCCCCATCGACACCCAGCCGCTGTCGCGCATCAAAAAGATCTCCGGCGCCAACCTGTCGCGCAACTCGGTGGTGATCCCGCATGTCACCAACTTCGACGAGGCCGACATCACCGATCTGGAGGCCTTCCGCCAGCAGATCAACACCGAAAACGCCAAGAATACGGAAGCCGCCAAGCTCACCCTGCTCGCCTTCCTGATCAAGGCCAGCGTCGCCGCGCTGAAGAAATTCCCCGAGTTCAACGCCAGCCTCGACGGCGACAACCTCGTCCTCAAGCAGTACTTCCACATCGCCTTTGCCGCCGACACGCCCAACGGGCTGGTGGTGCCGGTGATCCGCGATGCCAACCAGAAAGGCATCTACGCCATCGCCGCCGAAGCCGGCGCGCTGGCCAAGAAGGCGCGCGACGGCAAACTCGGCCCGGCCGACATGAGCGGCGGCTGCTTCACCGTGTCGAGCCTCGGCGGCGTCGGCGGCACCGGCTTCACGCCCATCATCAACGCCCCCGAAGTGGCCATCCTCGGCGTCACCCGCGCGCAGATGAAACCGGTGTGGGACGGCAAGGCCTTCATCCCCCGCCTGATCCTGCCGCTGTGCCTGAGTTGGGACCACCGCGTCATCGACGGCGTGATGGCTGCGCGCTTTTTGGTCTATCTGCAGCAGATCCTCGGCGACTTCCGCCGCATCGGGCTGGAACACGGCTGACACCGCCGAAGTGCCCCAAAACACACAGGCCCCGATTTGGGGCCTGTGGTTTTTTACTGCGGCAGATCAGAACAAGCGCCCACGCAGGACAGCGGTCTTTCAGTAGGCAAGAGGGTGTCTACTTGGGTGCGGGGCGACTCACGGCGCGCGTGCCAACAAAGCCTTTCTTGGAGAACAATGCGAGCGCAGCGCCCATCAGGTTCTTGGGGCGACATTGGTTTGCGATAGCGTCACAAATTTTTGACGACGCTTTTGTTCAACGTGTTGACGGGAAGACACAGGGCTGCGGTCAAGAGCGCCAGGCTCATATGACATAGATAGACTGCATCGAAATCCGCTCGTTGCAAGCCGGCACCGCCCAGCAACAGCACGGTGAGGGCGACCCCCATGACCGAGCCGATCTGCCGTATCGCCTGATTGATGGCGCTGCCTACCGCGTAATGGTCTGAGGGCAAGTGGCTGACCGCAGCACCCGACAGCGAAGGCAACACCATGCCCACGCCAATGCCACTGAATAGCATGCCCGGCAGCCATTGCGTCAGATACGCGGGCTCGGTGCCGGGCACCCGCAAAAACCACAATGCACTGGCCGCGTAGATCAGGCACCCCACGATCAACAAGGGGCGGTGACCGTACCGACTCGCCAATCGACCCGATAGAGCAGCCACCGGAACCACCAGCAGCGGCCCGGGTGCCATTGCCAGCCCGGCCAGTGGCAGCGAATAGTGCCAGATCGAATTCATGTAGAAAAAGAAGGCGAAGAACATCATCGCGAACGCGATGCCGAAGCTCAAGGTTGCGAGATTGACGTAGCGGTAGGTGGCGTTGCGAAACAGACCCAAGTCGACCAAGGGCGCCGTGGCAACCCGGGCCCAGGCGACAAATCCGATGATGCTCGCCAATCCGACCCCGGCAATGCCCTGCAGCTCATCGCGCGACCAGGCCGGTGATTCCGCCTGCACAATGGACAGCGCCAAGGCGCCGATGCCGACGATCAGCAAGCCCATCCCCACCAGGTCCAGCGGGCGCCCCCGGGTTGGCTGCCTTGATTCGCTCAGCAGCGCTGCGCCACGCCAAATGGCGAGCATGCCCAAGGGCACATTCAGGTAGAACGCCCATTGCCACCCGAGCGAGGCGATCACGAACGCGCCCAGGCTGGGGCCTACCGCGGCAGCCAGACCGCCGACCGCGCCCCATAGGCTGACCGCGACGGCACGTTTGTTGGTTGGGAACGCGGCCAGCACGAGCGAGAGCGATGCCGGCGTCAGCAATGCCGCGCCTAGGGCCTGCAGCACTCTTGCCGCGACCAGCCACTCGACGCTCACCGCCAGACCACAGGCGACGGAGGCCGCCAGAAACAGCCCAACGCCAACGAGAAACACGCGCTTGCGCCCGTGCTTGTCTGCCAAGCCGCCAGCCGGAATCAGCATCGCGGCATAGACCACGGTGTAGGCATTGAGCACCCACGAGAGGTCTGCCGCCGTCGCCTGCGGGAAACCGGCCCGCAAGGCGCTGAAGGCGGCGAACAGCATGGTGCCGTCCATGGAGACCAGAAACACCGCGATGCTGGCCACCCAGAACACCGGCCATGGTGAGGCGGCGCTGGGCGGCATGCTTGGCAAAGCCTGTGCCATGGTGGTCGGCGAGGACATGACGGTGCTTGCTTCAGGCGAGCCCAAACGTCTTCCTCAGGCCCTTCTCGACCGGGCCGGCAGGCATGAAGCGACGCAACTTGGCCAGAAGAGAGGCCTCGCCTTTGGGCGTATGGCGCATCTTCCATGCGCCCAGGCTCGCACCGACAATCGCGGCGGCGACGCCTTCGGGCTGGGGCGCTTTCCGGACATTGTTCTGGATCGCCTGGGAGACGACGCCGAGTTCCTTGTCGTAGTCGGCGATTCGGGAAACGGTCTGGGGTGCGTTGAGATCCAAGTTAGTCTTGGTAAATGAGGGTTCGACCAGCGCCACGCGGATGCCGAATTGGCGCACCTCGTGATCCAGGGTTTCGGAAAGCCCCTCAACAGCGTGCTTCGATGCCGAATAGAGCGCCATGTAAGGCGCAGGCAGGAAGCCCAGCACCGAGCTGACGTTGACGATGCGACCGGAACGCTGCTCGCGCATGTGCGGCAGCACGGCCTTGATCGTGCGCAGGAGGCCGAAGAGGTTGGTGTCGAACAGCGCTTCAGCTTCGGCAATCGACGTCTCCTCCGTCGCGCCCAGCAGGGTCACGCCCGCGCTGTTGACCAGCACGTCGATACGCTGGGCTTGAGCGATGACGCTCTGGATGCCGCGCGCAATCGACGCTTCGTCCCGGATATCCATCTCAATGAGTGCAACGCCGGGTATGGCCTGGGCTTTTTCCGCATTGCGCACGGTGCCGAATACCCGGCAACCCTGCTGGGCGAACTTGGTGGCGGTGGCGCGCCCGATGCCCGATGACACGCCGGTAATGACGACAACTTTGGAATTCGACATGGCAGTTCCTTTCTGTATGGAGGGGTTGGGAGAACGGCAGATCAGCGCTATGCCACCGCCGGCCTGATCTTGAACCAGATGGAATACATGGCCGGCAGGAACACGAGCGTCAGGATCGTCCCGGCGAAGGTGCCGCCGATCAGGGTGTAGGCCAGCGTTCCCCAGAACACCGAGTGGGTGAGCGGGATGAACGCCAGGATGGCGGCGAGCGCGGTCAGGATGACCGGGCGGGCACGCTGGACGGTGGCCTCGACCACGGCATCGAAGGGCGCCAGCCCGGCCTTCTCGTTGTCGCGGATCTGGCCGATCAGAATCAGCGTGTTGCGCATCACGATGCCGAATAGCGCGATACGGTCGAATCGTCTTTCGAAAGCGTCCGGGCACCGAATGTGAAGAGAGTGATCATCACAAGTTCGATGATGATCGGCTGTGCGATGCCTTCCGGTACGCCGGCCAGAGCGAGGCCGAGGAAGCGACCAATAACGGCGATGCCGTAGAGCCAGGTGCCAACCCAGAGCCACGAAGGACGTCCGGCGAAAAGCGCGAGACCAGCAGCAAGAGCACTGGCAAGAAAGAAAGCACCAAAATCGCCTCGGATCGAGCTCAGGCCAATCGGCGACAAGGCGCCAACCCCCAAAGCCATCTCGAGCTGTTCAGGCGAAAAATATGACACAAGGCCCATCGCCAGTGAAAAGAGACCCGCCAGAGCAACCCCAATACGTGCAAACCAAATCATCGCTTTCTCCAATTTCTTTCGTTCATGTTGACCACCACGTTGTCCCACTGTCGGCTTATTCACCAGTTACAGTCGAAAATGGGCAAGCTCGATTTCTCGTCGTAATACTGGCGACACGCCGGCAATCCGCTGCGCGGCCGGCGCGCCGATTCCTTCTGCTAGGCTTCGACGGATTCAACTCGCATCGCGGGAGCGGATTGCCCGTCCCTCGCCGCCGGCCTGATCTTGAACCAGATGGAATACATGGCCGGCAGGAACACGAGCGTCAGGATCGTCCCGGCGAAGGTGCCGCCGATCAGGGTGTAGGCCAGCGTTCCCCAGAACACCGAGTGGGTGAGCGGGATGAACGCCAGGATGGCGGCGAGCGCGGTCAGGATGACCGGGCGCGCGCGCTGCACGGTAGCCTCGACCACGGCATCGAAGGGCGCCAGCCCGTCCTTCTCGTTGTCGCGGATCTGGCCGATCAGGATCAGCGTGTTACGCATCAGGATGCCGGACAGCGCGATCAGGCCGACCAACGCGTTGATGCCGAACGGCTGCCCGAACATCAGCAGCGTGGGCACGACCCCGATGAGGCCCAGCGGCGCGGTGGCGAACACCATCAGCATCGCGGCGATCGAGCGTACCTGGAAGATGATGGTGATCAGCGTCAGCGCGATCATGATCGGGAACAATGGCGCCAGGGCGCGATTGGCCTTGCCGGATTCCTCGATGGAGCCGGCCATTTCGATCCGGTAGCCGGCCGGCAATTTGGCGACGATGGGCTGCAGGTCCTTCCACACGGCGGTGGAGACATCCGGCGGCTGCAGGTCTTCGGCGATATCGCCGCGCACGGTGATGGTCGGCGTGCGGTCGCGACGGCGCAGGATCGGGTCTTCCATGCGCACCTCGACCTTGCCGACCTGCGACAGCGGAATCTTTTGACCGGCGGCGCCGACCAGGGTGAAGTCGCCAATCCGGCTCGGATCGAGGCGCGTGTTGCCGGCCGAACGGGCGGTGACCTGCACCGAACGGATGTCCTCGCGCATATCGGTGATCGGGATGCCGCTGAGCAGGAACTGCAACTGCTGGGCCACATCGGTGGAACTCAGGCCGATGCGCTGCAGGCGATCCTGGTCAAGCGAGAAGTGCAGCGTCGGCACGCGCTCGCCCCAGTCGGTATTGACCGTCCGCATCTGGGGATTGGCCTGCATCACGGCACGCACCTCGGCCGCGATCTCGCGCAGCCTGTCCGGGTCCGGCCCCATGACGCGGAAGGCCACCGGAAACGGCGACGGCGGGCCGAACACGATCTGCGTCACGCGCACCCGCGCCTCGGGCGCCAGGCCGTCGGCCACCGCCTGGCGTAGCCTGAACTTGAGCGCTTCGCGTTCCTGGTCGTTGCCCGCCAGCACCACGATCTTGGCGAACGAAGGATCAGGCAATTCAGGCGACATCGCCAGGAAGAAGCGCGGCGCGCCCTGGCCGATGTAGGCGGTCACGATCCGGGCCTCCTCCTGCTGCGCCAGCCAGGCTTCGACCTTCGCCGTAGCGGCACTGGTTTGATCGATCGAGGTGCCGTACGGCATCTGCACCTCGACCAGCACTTCCGGCCGGTCCGAGGTCGGGAAGAACTGTTTGTTGACCACGCCCATGCCCAGGATGGCGACCACGAAGGCGCCGATCACACCGGCCGCGACCAGCCATTTGCGCCGGATCACCCCGCCCAGCAGCCGGCGGAAGCGCTCGTAGTTCGGCGTGGCGTAGAGGGCTCCGTGCCCGCCCTCGTGCGGCTTGTAGTTCGGCAGCAGTTTCACGCCCAGGTAGGGCGTGAACACCACGGCAACGATCCACGAGGCGATCAGGGCGATGCCGACGATCCAGAACATGTTGCTGGTGTACTCGCCAGCGGTCGACTTGGCGAAGCCGTTGGGCATGAAGCCGATCGCGGTCACCAGGGTGCCGGCCAGCATCGGCGCGGCGGTGTGGCTCCAGGCGTAGGCCGCGGCGCGAATCCGGTCGTACCCTTCCTCCATCTTCACGACCATCATCTCGATGGCGATGATGGCGTCGTCGACCAGCAGGCCCAGCGCCAGGATCAAGGAACCCAGCGTGATCCGGTCGAAGTTCTTGCCGGTGGCCGCCATGACGATGAAGACCGCCGCCAGGGTCAGCGGCACCGCGGCCGACACCACGATGCCGGCGCGCCAGCCCATGCTGAGAAAGCCGACCAGCATGACCACGCCGAGGGCGACGAAGAACTTGACCATGAACTCATCGACCGCCGAGTGGATATTGACCGACTGGTCCGTGACCTTCGAGAGGCTCATGCCGAGCGGCATCTCGGCGTTGATCTTCACCGCTTCCGCCTCCAGCGCCGTGCCCAGATCGAGCCCGTTCCACCCCTCGCGCATGACCACGCCGAGCAGCAGGGTCGGCTCGCCGTTGTTGCGAATCAGGAAGGTGGCCGGGTCCTCGTAGCCGCGCTTCACCTCGGCGACGTCGCCGAGCTTCAGCGTGCGGCCGCGCGCCGCGACCGGCGTATTGCGGATCGCCTCCAGGTCGTCGATGGCGCCATCAAGGCGGATAAAAACCTGCGGGCCCTTGGCTTCGATCGAACCGGCGGGCGTCATCACGTTGCGGCTGTTGAGCGCAGCAAAGAGCTCGCGCGGGGACACGCCCAGCGTCGCCAGGCGGTCATGGGAGAACTCGACGAAGATCCGTTCGGCCTGCTCGCCGATGATGTTCACCTTTTTGACACCCGGCACATGCAGCAAGCGCTGGCGCAGGGTCTCCGCGTCGCGCACCAGCTTGCGATGCGGCTCGCCCTTGGCTTTCACGGCATACAGGGCAAAGGTCACGTCGGCGTATTCGTCATTCACGATCGGCCCGATGACGCCTCGCGGCAACTTGGGCGCCTCGTCGCCGAGCTTCTTGCGCGCTTGGTAGAACTGATCGGGGACATCGGCGGGCGGCGTGCTGTCGAGCAGGTACACGGTGCTGAAGGCCAGGCCCGGTCGCGTAAAGGTCTCGGTTCGGTCGTACCAGCGCAGTTCCTGCATGCGCTTTTCGAGCGGCTCGGCGACCAGTTCTTCCATCTCCTTGGCCGTGGCTCCGGGCCAGGCGGTGACCACGGTCATCTGCTTGATGGTGAAGGCGGGGTCTTCCGCCCGGCCCAGGGTCAGGAAGGCCACGACACCAGCGACAAAGATCGCCAGCATCAGGAACAGGGTGACCGCGCGCTCGCGTACGGCGAGGGCGGAGAGGTTCAATGCGCTCATTGAGAGGCCCCCACGCTCGCAACACCGGCTCGCTGCCCCCCAAGGGGGCTGGCGCTTACTTGGGGCGGCCCGGCGTGCGCTTGGTCGGCCCCCACGCTCGCAACACCGGCGGCCACCGCCATCTTCTGCACCGTTTCGTCCCCGGCGACTCGCACCTGCTCGCCTTCGCGCAGCAGATGCGCGCCGAGCGCGACGACGCGATCGCCCGCCGCCAGGCCGCCGACGATCCGCGCAGAATCTTCACCGAGGCCGGCCAGTTGCACTGCACGCCAGGTGACCTTGACGCCCCCGGCGCCCTCGCCTTCGAGCAGCCAGACACCAGGCCCCTTGCCCGGATCGAAGATCGCGCCGATCGGCACCTGCAGCGTCGGGGCGGCGCGGCCATTCGAAATCTCGATGGAGACCGTCGAGCCCAGCGGCGCATCGGCCAGGCGGCCCGCCAGAACGTAGCGCGCCTCGAAGGTACGCGTCTGCGGATCGGCGGCATCCGACAACTGGCGCAGTTTCGCCGCGCCCGTCAGCCCGTTGCCATACAGCGTCGCACGGCCCACGGAGCCGACCGCCGGGCGCAGGGTTTCGGGAAGCTCGACCACCGCTTCGCGCTGCCCGGCATGCGCAACACGCACAACGGCTTGGCCGGCAGCGACGACCTGACCCGGCTCGGCCAGGGTGTCCACCACCACGCCATCCGAGTTGGCAAGCAGCACGGCGTAGCCCATTTCGTTGTGGGCCACGTCGGCCTGAGCCTGGGCCGCCTTGAGCTCCGCTCGGGCCGAATCGGCGGCCGCCTTGATCTTGTCGTAGGCCGAGGCCGACACCGAGCCGGTGGCGACGAGGTCGCGATAGCGCGCTTCGTCTTCGGCGGTCTGGTGCGCACGCGCCGTGGCGGCGACAACGGCCTGGTCATGGGCGCGGGTGGCGAGCCGCAAGTCGGTGGGGTCGATACGCATCAGCGGCTGGCCGCGCTTGACGGCCTGTCCGGTATCGACCAGGCGCTCCTGAATCTTGCCCGGAACACGGAAACCGAGATCGCTCTGCACCCGCGCCGCGACGACGCCGGTAAAGGCGCGCTCGGTCTGGGCGGCAGTGGCCACTGACGCAACCCGTACGAGAGGCGTCTCGGTCCGCGGATCGACTGAAGACGTGGCGTCGCTACATGCCGCAAGAACCAAGGGCAGCAGACCGGCGACGGCGAGGAAGGAAATTGTGCGGCGCTTGAACATGGTGACCTCCGATAACGCGAAGGCCTCCATCTTGTACCTAGTGACCAATACTGTCAATAGTCACCAAAAAGATTGTTGCGCCGCTATGGCGCCAGGCTGCGCAGCACCAAGCTGGAAAGTTGCGCCGGCGCCTCCTCGGCGTGGTCGAGGTTGTACTGGAGCAGCAGCGGATTCACATAGGGGTGCATGACGAGATAGATGACATGCACCGTCTCGTCCAGCGGTGTCTTGCGCTCGAACTCGCCAAATTCGCGCCCTTCGCGGACGATCTCCGTCAGGAACTGCCGGATGTGTTCGGCGTAGGCGCGGACAGACGGCCATTTTTCGCCGGCGCCACGCGCGGCGATGTCGTGCAGCTTGCGATCATTGAAGACCAGGCTCACGCTCGTCGCTACCAGCGCCTTGAATAATTGGCGGATTTTTTCAGTCGGCGTTGTGGCACCGGCCACCGCCTCATCAGCCGCCGCGATGATCTTGCTCAGGCACTGGGCGCAGATGGCCTCGCCGATCGCCTGTTTGGAGTCGAAGAACTTGTAGATATAGGCCTTGGAAAAGCCAATCGCCTTGGCCAGGTCAGAGACCGTGGTCTTGTCGTAGCCGTAGCGGCTGAAGTGTTCATCGGCCGCCGCGACGATCTGATCGCGAACGTTGTGGTCGGCAGGGCCGCGGGACTGGGGGGAGGAAGATTCGATTTCGTTCATGGAAAAAACTCTACCTCGTAATTTATCGCTTGACAACCAGTGACCATTTTGGACTATAGTCACACCAAATGATCCAACCCCGAAGGACTGCCATGTTTGCCCATCCCCACTTTCTCGCCCTTGCTCTGAGCGTCAGCGTCTTGACGGGCTGCGCCGTCGGGCCCGACTACCGGCAGCCCGAGATCGCGCTGTCGCCCAGCTTCCTTGGGCAGGCGGGCGTCGAGCAACGTCAGGTTCAAGGCAAGGCAGACCTCCAGCGCTGGTGGGCCGCCTTCGATGATCCGCAACTGGCGCACTTCGTTTCCTTGGCCCTCGAACAGAACCTGGACATCGCACAAGCGGCGGCTCGCGTCGCCCAGGCGCGCGCATCGCTGCGCTTTGCCGATGCGGCGCTGTTGCCGGCGGGCAACGCGAGTATAAGCGCTGCGCGCGCCTACCAATCGGTCGAGACCCCGCTGGGGCAGGTGCTCGACGCCAACCCCGGCTTCGATCGCAGCGGCAGCGCCTACGAGGCCAATCTCGGTGCGAGCTGGGAGATCGATGTGTTCGGCGGCCTGCGGCGCGGACGCGAGGCCGCACGTGCCGAGTATGAAGCCTCCGAGGCCGGCGCGGTGGCGACGCGCCTGGCCGTGGCGGCGCAGACGGCGGACGTGTACGTGACGATCCGCGGCCTGCAGGCGCGCATCGCCATCGCCACCCGGCAGGTGGAGACCCGCCGCCGGCTGCTGGACATGGTCCGGCGCCAGTACGAAAAAGGGATCGCCGCCGAACTCCAGATGAACCAGGCCGAGGGCTCGCTCACCCAGGCCGAGGCACAGATCCCGGTGCTGCAAACCGGCCTCGATGCGGCCATGAACGCGCTGGACGTGCTCCTCGGCATGCAGCCGGGCACCACCCGCACGGAACTCGCCGCGGCGGCGCCGATTCCGGTCGCGCCCGGCTTGGCCGAGACCGGCACCCCGGCCGACATGATCCGGCGCCGGCCCGACCTGATCGTCGCCGAACGGCGCCTGGCGGCGGCCCATGCGCGCATCGGCGTGGCAATGTCGGAGTACTACCCCAAGTTCTCGCTCGCCGCCCTGCTGGGCAGCGCGACCACCATCGCCAGCGGCAATCTCTTCAGCGGGGCCGCCAGCCAGGCCCAGGGCGTGTTCGGGCTGCGCTGGCGCCTGTTCGACTTCGGCCGCGTCGACGCCCAGATCGCCGCCGCCCGCGGCCAGGAGGCCGAAACCCTGGCGGCCTGGCGCCTGGCGGTGTTGCGGGCGACCGAGGATGTCGAGAACGCCTTTTCGGCCCTCGTCAAACGCGAAGCCCAGGTCGACATCCTGACACGGGGTGAAGCGTCGCTTGCCCGCGCACGCGAAAACTCGTTTTCCGCCTACCAGGGCGGCATCGTCAGCCTGATCGAGGTGCTCGATGCCGACGGCAGGCTGCTGCAGGCGCGCGACGCCAAGGCGCAGGCGCAGACCGAGGCGGCACGCGCCGCCATCGCCTCCTTCCGGGCGCTGGGCGGGGGATGGGATGCGCCGCAAGCAGAAGCCATGGCAGCCAAATAAGCGGGGGATCGCAAGCATGAAAGCAAGCACATCATTGTTGGCCGTACTCTGCATGGCCAGCACGGTATTGTTCGGTTGCACCTCCATGAGCACCGGCGAATACAGCGCGGTTTGGAACAAGGCAGATCCCCCACGGACCTTGCCGTTGAGCAACGGGTTTTCCATCCGTTATCTACAGACCGGAGAGGGGCCGCCCCTGGTCCTCTTGCACACGATTCGAACGCAGCTCGACTATTTCGAGAAACTGGTGCCCGTGCTCAAGAAGCACTATCAGGTCTTCGCCCTGGATTTGCCCGGGCACGGTCAATCCACCATTTTGCCGGTCGAATACACCGAAAAGCTGTTCCGCGATTCCGTCGCCGAATTCATCACGCGGCTGGATCTGCACGACGTGACCCTGGCCGGCGAGTCCATCGGAGGTGCGCTGGCGCTGACGGTATCCAGTGAATTGCCGAACCGCGTCAGCCATGCCATAGCGCTGAATCCCTACGACTACGGCGACCGTTTCGGTGGCGGCATACGCAACAGCCGGAGCGGCTGGATCATCGGCCTGTTCGATGTGTTCGGCGCCTATACCATCGAGCCCGAATTCCTGCTGAACACCGTCCTGAAAGGCGGATCTCAGAACCCGGACTATCTGCAACCGGAGTTGCTGCACGAGTTCTACCGTACCGGCCTGCGTCCGGGCTACCGGCGTGTGGAATATTCAGTGTTCAAGAACTGGCAGAGCTGGATCGAAGCCCGCCAAGTCTATCCGCGTATCGCGACGCCGGTCACGCTCGTCTACTCGGACAACGACTGGTCGAGCCCGGAAGACCGGGAGCAGACCCGCCGCGCGCTGCGCAATCCTGAGGTTCTGACCATTCGCGACGCTGGGCATTTCGGATCACTGGATCAGCCCGACGAAGTCGTCAACATCATTCTTTCGCGCGGTGCGAAACCCGCCAGGAACTAACGGCATAGGGCTGTCGGCTCGCCCGCTGGCCGACCAGGGCATGCAGGACTTCGCCCGTGCGGGCAAAGCGCTGCATCACGCACTCGACGCGGTGACGACGCTGTGACCTGGGCGACGCCGCGCTGCCTCCACAGGCCTTTTTTGTCGCGTACCACGAACGGATGACACGCGTTACCGGTCGGGCGAAGCCAGACGCTACCGTCCGCCAACTGTTTCACCTCAACAGGAGACTCATCATGAAACCGATCCTGGCGTTGTCCGGCATCGCCCTCATTCTTTCCGCCCACGGCGCACTGGCGGATTCCGCTCGCCCGCTGGACCCCCACGCGCAAGCGCGGCAGCTGATATTGAGTACCACCCCGCATCCGGCGGTCATTCGTAGCACGACGGCGAGCGCGGCGCAGGTGCCTACCGATCCGCAGGAACTCGCGCGCCAGCGAATTCTCGCCTCGACCGAAACGCACGCCACGCTCAGCCCCGCACCGGAATCGCAGCCAACGATCGACCCGCTGGAGCGTGCCCGCCGCACCATTCTCGGAAACCGTGGCTAAACCGGAGTCACTCGTTCAACACCATGGTGTGCGGTCGAGCCCGGCGTGTCTGGTCACCGCCATCGCTTGCCGCAAGACATCTTCATCAAGGACGTCAATCTCATGACAACACTGACTCACGCAACGCTCCCCGAAGAAACGCTTGCCCGCTGGCGGGCCGAGGAAGCGGCCATACGCACCCGCCAAACCTCGAACCAGGAATTATCGGAAAATCCCACATTCCGACGGCAAATATTGCGCGCCGAGCCCAGCCCATCCCCCTCCATCCACAGCACGGAGCACGGAGCCCACCACCATGAATGACGTCATCATCATCGGCGGCAGCTTTGCCGGCCTCGCCGCCGCCCTGCAGCTCGGCCGTGCCCGCCGCAAGGTCACCGTTCTCGATACCGGCCTGCCGCGCAATCGCTTCGCCGGCCATTCGCATGGCCTGCTCGGCCACGATCACAAGCCGCCGCTGGACATTCTGGCCGAGGCGCGGCAGCAGCTGGCGCGCTATCCCGCGATCAAACTGGTCAATGCCCGGGCCGACAGCATCTCCGGCGCCATCGACGATTTCTCCATCCTCACCGGCGATGGCGAAACCGTCAAGGCGCGCCGACTGATCCTGAGTTATGGCGTCGTCGACCAGATACCTGATGTACCGGGCTTTGCCAAAGGCTGGGGCACCTCCATCGTGCCCTGCCCCTATTGCGACGGCTTTGAAGTCGCCGACCAGCATTGGGGGCTCGTCTGGTCCGGCCCGCAATCGCACAATCAGGTCAGGTTGTTCCACGATTGGACCGACAGGTTGACGGTCTTCGCCGACGGTCACGACATTCCACCCGATATCCGGGCCGACCTGGCACAGCGCAACAAACCTGTCGTCGAGGGCCGGATCATCGAGGTGGCACATCGCGAAGGCCATAGCGCCACGCTCCAGCTCGATACCGGCAGCAATGTCGCGGTCGACATCCTGTTCGCGCAGCCGCGCAACAAGCCGTCCACAACCCTCCATGAATCACTGGGTCTCGCCACGGTAGGCACGCCTCTTGGCATCGTCCTCAAGGTTGACGAGCGCCGCGAAACCAGCATGCCCGGCATCTACGCCGCCGGTGACCTCACCAACCCTCTCTTGCCCTCGGTCACCACCGCATCATGGCAAGGCGCAATGGCGGGCATCTTCGCCCAGCAGTCGATGGTGGTTTGAGAGCACAGATTCCCTTTGCCGGTTGCGTCGTCGCTTTGGCATTGGTTCGGCTTTCCCTTGTCTCGATCAAAGGGTAGCTAGTTAAGAGCGAGGAGATGGCATGGCAGAGAAAAATACTTATCAGATCACCGACTGGAATGGTCAAAGCGGGGAGCGCTGGGTCGCCAACCAGGCCCGACTCGACGCCGTGGCAGCAGTGTTCGGCCAGGCCGCGATCGAAGCCGTCGCGCCAGCGACGGGCGAGCGCGTGCTGGACGTCGGCTGCGGCGCGGGCGCGTCGAGTCTGGCTCTGGCCGCCCGCGTCGGTGCGGGGGGACAAGTGCTGGGCGTGGACATATCCGAACCACTGATCGGCCGAGCGCGCGCGCTTGCGCCACAGGACACGTCGGCGCTGTTCCAGGTGGCCGACGCCAGCAGCGCCGAGCTGCCTGAGGGCGCATTCGACATCCTGTTCTCGCGTTTCGGGGTGATGTTCTTCGACGATCCGACAGGGGCGTTCGCCCATATGCGACGCGCGCTCCGGCCGGGCGGACGGGTCGCGTTCGTCTGCTGGCGCGCTGCCGCCGAAAACGACTGGGTGCGCCTGCCAATAAGTGCGCTCAAGGGCATTGTCCCCCCGACCGCGCCGCCCGATCCCGAAGCGCCTGGTCCATTTTCGTTCGGCGACCGGGGGCGGGTGGCTCGCATCCTGGCGGCAGCCGGTTTTACCGATATCGCTATCGAGCCCTTCGATGCTTCCGTCCCTTTCGGCGAGGGCGAGACGCGAGACGCTGCGATCGACGACGCGGTGAAGATGGCGATCGAGGTCGGCCCGCTGTCGCACGCGCTTGCTGATCAGCCCGACGACATCCGCGCCCGCGCCTCGGCG
Source organism: Denitromonas iodatirespirans (assembly GCF_018524365.1). Taxonomy (GTDB): domain Bacteria; phylum Pseudomonadota; class Gammaproteobacteria; order Burkholderiales; family Rhodocyclaceae; genus Nitrogeniibacter; species Nitrogeniibacter iodatirespirans. The sequence continues at coordinate 14,328 of NZ_JAEKFT010000028.1, read as the reverse complement.
GCGGTTCGTGCCGCCTTCGCGGGCCTCCCCTGCGAGCGGTCGGTGATGATCGACGGCGCGGCGTGGGTCGTCATGGCGCGCAATCCGGCAAGCTGACGGGGATTCACAAGGGAGACGCCCCAGCTCGGTGGAGCGGGGCGTCTTTGGCCGGTCAGATTGATGTCCCTTCTGGCACCCATCAAACGCTCACCAGGAAACCTACAGCAAGGAGTAGCCCCATGACAGCACCAAGTGACGCAACGACTCCCGAAGAAACGCTTACCCGCTGGCGGGACGAAGAAGCCGCCGTACGCGCCCGTCTCCAGACGGCGCCCGGCGTTGTCTCGTCTGCCCATGTTGCCGGGCGCAGCGGGTTGCAGATCTTCCAGGCGCTTCTCGCCGGCGAGATCCCGCCACCACCGATGGCCGCCACGCTCGATTTCACCCTGCTTCACATCGAACGCGGTTTCGCCGTATTCCAGGGACAGCCCCGCTTCAACCACTACAACCCGATGGGCACGGTGCACGGCGGCTGGTTCGCAACCCTGCTCGACAGCGCCATGGGATGTGCCGTGCACTCCACGCTGCCCGCGGGCAAGGCCTACACGACTCTGGAACTGAAACTCAACCTGGTCCGCGCCCTCACCGATGCGGTGCCGCTGGTCCGCGCGGAAGCCCGGCTGGTTCACGGCGGCCGCCAGGTCGCGACCGCCGAAGGCCGGATTGTCGGGCCGGACGGGAAGCTCTACGCCCACGCGAGCACGACGTGTCTGGTCTTTGATCCGGCGATATAGACGATCTGAACAGTGGTGAACAGCAAGAAGGCCCACTCGGGGCCTTCTTCACGTCTGGCATCCAGCCTGGGATGACTCGATCGAACGAGCCCCCGGCCGACAATCAACCCGCCATCACACCTGCATGTTCATGATGTCCTGGTAGGCGGAAACCAGCCGGTTGCGCACCTGGGTCATCTGCTGGAAGCTGAGGTTGGCCTTTTGCAGATTGACCATCACGTCTTGCAAGTTGACGTTGGGGTCGCCGGCCGAGAAGGACTGGGCCATTTGCTGTGCGTCCTGCTGGGCGGCGCTGACGTCGGCCAGCGCGTTCTTGAGCGCGTCGTTGAAGCTCACGCCGTCGGCGGTTTCGGTGGGCGCGGACGCGCTCTTGCCGCCGGCCGCCTGAGTGGCGGTGGCACGCAGTTCGCTCAGTACTTGGTCGATGCCGCGACTGTCCATGAGAATTCCAGCAATTCCTGCTTGATCGGTGGCGTTATATCAGCAAGGCACGTGCCAAGCCGGCGGGTTCAGTCGATAGGGTAGCCCTCTTCGCGGTACTGCTGCAATTTGTAGCGCAGGGTGCGTTCGGAAATCCCCAGTTTTTCAACGGCTTTCTTGCGCGAACCGCCCACGGCCTTGAGCGTGCCGAGGATGTGTTCGCGTTCGAGATCCTTCATGTTGGCGGTGCCGCCCGAGCTTGCCGCGACGACCGGGGCGGCAAGGCTTGCCGGTTCGGCGGCAGATATTGCCGGTGCGCGCGACGCGCCGCTGCCCAGGCACAGGCGCAGAGTGTCGGCGCGGATGACGCCGCCGGTGGCGAGGATCAGCGCGCGCTGCATGGCGTTGTCCAGCTCTCGGGCGTTGCCGGGCCAGGGGTGGGCGCGCATCAGTTCGGCGGCGCCTTCGTCGATGGTGGCATGGCCACCGATGCGTTCGGCGTGGCGGGCCAGGAAGTGGCGCGCCATGGGCAGGATGTCGCCGGGCCGCTCGCGCAGCGCGGGGATCGCCAGGGGGAACACATTGAGCCGGTAGTAGAGGTCTTCGCGGAAGCGGCCGGCGGCCACTTCCGCGGCCATGTCGCGGTTGCTGGTGGCCAGCACGCGCAGGTCGAGCGGCACCGGTTTCTTGCCGCCGACACGCTCGACCTCGCGCTCCTGCAGCACGCGCAAGAGCTTGGCCTGCAGGCTGAGCGGCATTTCGGAGATTTCGTCGAGCAACAAGGTGCCGCCGTCGGCCTGTTCGAACTTGCCGGCCTGGGCGCTGTGGGCGCCGGTGAAGGCGCCTTTCTCGTGGCCGAACAGGGTGGCTTCGAGCAGGTTGTCGGGGATCGCCGCGCAGTTGATGGCGACGAAGGGCTTGGCCTTGCGCTTCGAATGATTGTGGATGTAGCGGGCAAACACTTCCTTGCCGGTGCCGGATTCGCCGGACAGCATCACCGTGGCGTCGGTCTCGGCCACGCGGCCGGCCAGCGCCAGCAGCTCGCGGGTGCGCGGGTCTTCGGCCACGGTGCCGCTGTCGCTCACCGGCACCGAGGCGTAGCGGCGCACATGGGCGTGCAGCACTTCGGGTTCGAAGGGCTTGAGCAGGAAGTCGCAGGCGCCGCCCTGCATGGCGGCCACGGCTTTTTCGACATCGCCGAAGGCGGTCATCAGCATCACCGGCAGTTGCGGCAGGCGGGCGCGGATCTCGCCGAGCAGGGTGAGGCCGTCCATCGGTTCCATTTTCAGGTCGCTGATGACGAGGTTGAACACGTCCTTGCCAAGCGCTTCGAGCGCGGCCGGGCCGCCGTCGACGGCGGTGACGGCATGGCCCTCCAGCTCGAGGATGAGGGTGACCGCGTCGCGCAGGGCGGCGTCGTCTTCGACCAACAGGAGTTTGAGTGGCTCACTCATGGGCGTTCTCTTCGGCAATGTGGCCGGCGGTCAGCGGGACCACCAGCCGGAAACGGGTGCCCTCGCCGGGGTGGGACACCAGGTCGATGTCGCCGCCGTGGGCGCGGGCCACGCCGCGCGCGATGGCCAGGCCCAGCCCGGTGCCTTCGGCGCGCGTGGTGAAAAAGGGTTCGAACAAACGCTCCTGCTGGTCGGCCGAGATGCCGGCGCCGGTGTCTTCGACCACAAAGCTCACCTTCCGCGCGTCGCAGGTGGCCAGCAGGCTGACGCGGCCGCCGGCGGGAGTGAATTGCAGGGCGTTTTCGAGCAGGTTGGTGAGCGCGCCGGCCAGCGCCTTGCGGTCGGCCATCAGCCGGGTGGTGCCGCATTCGCAGGCGTGGGTGAACACGATGTCGCGCTGGCGGGCGATGGGTTCCAGGGTGTGGGTCAGCTCTTCGGTGAGTGCACACACCGGCACCGGTTCGCGGCCCAGGCAATCGCCGCGGGCGAACAGCAGCATGTCGCGGATCAGGCGTTCGAGATGGCGCATGCGCTCGACGGCGCGCTCGGCGATGCGCCCGCGCTCGGATTCGGCCAGCTGCGCCTTGCCGAGCGTGGCGGTGTACAGCAAGGCGGCCGACAGCGGCGTGCGCAGTTGGTGCGCCAGGCCGGCGACCATCTCGCCCATGGCGGCCAGGCGCGCGTTGCGCTCGGCCTCGCGCTGCATGCGGTGGGTGTGGGTCACGTCGTGCATCAGCACGATGCTGCCCTCGCCCGACTCCAGGCTGGTCGACGACAAGGCGATGCGCCGCGCCTCGTCGCCCTCCCCCAGTTTGAGTTCGCCCGGCGTTTCGGTGGGCAGCAGTTGCTGGCCGAGCGTGGCCCAGGCGGTGCCCTCGACCGAGTCGCCGAGCCAGTTCTGCGCCGCGCGGTTGGCCTGCACCACGACGCCCTGCCGGTCGAGCACCAGCACCCCGGCCGGCAGCGCGGTCATCAGCACCGTCAGCCGCTCGTTGAGCTGGGCCACCTGCCCTTGCAGGCCGGCGTAGGCATCGGTCAACTCGGCCGAGGCGCGGTTGAACAGGGCAAAGGCTTCGGCCAGCTGGGCGGCGTCGAGCGACGGCGCGGCGGTCTCGGTCATGGCGGGCTCGTTAGGTAGACGCTTTTCCACAGTGCGAAGCCTACGGGTGGACCTTGAGTTTACAGGCGGCAAATAGGCGGCAAAAACTGCCGCTTATTCTGCCTAAGCTTTTGCGGCGCGGCGCAGACAATGCGTCTCATCCGTCAAAGCGATTCCGTCAAGGACCGACAGCATGGCCACCGCGCAAGAAGCCGCCGCCCCCGGCTCACCGATACAGCAAGTGATCGACAACTTCGTCGCCATGTCGGCACGCCAGAAGCTGGCGCTGATGGCCGCGCTGGCCGCCGGCATCGCGCTGATCGTCGGGGTGCTGCTGTGGAGCAAGTCGGCAGACTACGCCGTGCTGTTCTCCAATCTGGAGGAGCGCGACGGCGGCGCCATCGTGACGGCGCTTCAGCAGCAGAACGTGCCCTACAAGTTCACCCCGGGCGGCGCCGCGATCATGGTGCCGAGCGAGCGGGTGCACGACATCCGCCTGCAGCTGGCCGCCCAGGGCCTGCCGCGCGGCGGCATGGTCGGCTTCGAACTGATGGAGAACCAGAAGCTCGGCGTCTCGCAGTTCCATGAGCAGGTGAACTACCAGCGCGCGCTCGAAGGCGAGCTGGCGCGCACCATCCAGGCCATCGGCTCGGTGGCCAATGCACGCGTGCATCTGGCGATTCCCAAGCGCAGCGCCTTCCTGCGCGACCAGCAAAAACCCACCGCCTCGGTGTTCGTGAACATGCGCGCCGGCCGCGACCTGAACGGGGCCCAGGTGGCCGGCATCGTGCACCTGGTGTCCTCCAGCGTGCCCAACATGGACAACGGCAGCGTCAGCGTGATCGACGAGACCGGCAAGCTGCTCACCAACACCAACGACCCGCTGCGCGCCGCGGGGCTCGATCCGACCCAGCTGCGCTATGTGGATGAACTCGAATCGACCTATGTGCGGCGCATCGAGACGATCCTCGAGCCAATGGTCGGCAAGGGCAACTTCCGCGCCCAGGTAACGGCGGATGTCGACTTCAACCGGGTCGAGCAGACCGATGAGATCTACAAGCCCAACCCCTCGCCGCAGCAGGCCATCCGCTCGCAGCAAACCAGCGAGGTGCTCACCCGCGACCCGGGCGCCCAGGGCGTGCCCGGCGCGCTCAGCAACCAGCCGCCGGTGCCGGCCACCGCGCCGATCACCACGCCCGAAGCCAATGGTGCAGCCACCGGCGCCGACGGCAATGTGCTGACCCGCAACACCAACGCCACCACCAACTACGAGGTGGACCGCAGCATCCAGCACACCAAGCGCGCGATGGGCACCATCCGCCGGCTGTCGGTGGCGGTGGTCATCAACCATCGCACCGTCACCGACAAGAATGGCAAGGAGACGACCGAGGCCCTGTCGGACGAGGAGATCGCCCGCATCAACAACCTGGTGCGCGAGGCCATGGGCTTCAATGCCGAGCGCGGCGACAGCCTCAACGTGGCCAACAGCGCCTTCGCCGCCGGCGCCACCGAGGCCCTGCCCGACTTGCCGCTGTGGAAAGACCCCGAGATGATCGACCTCGGCAAACAGGCACTGCGCTACCTGCTGGTCATCGCCGTGCTGGCCTACGTGGCCTTCGGCGTGATCAAGCCGCTGATGAAGACGCTGGCACCCAAGCCGGCCGGGGAAGAAGCCGGTGGCGCTGCCGCCGCCGGCGAAGGCGAAACCGGCTACGATGAAGAAGGCGCGGAAGTCAGCCTGTCGTCCGGCGCACGTCAGGCCAGCAGCTACGAAGCCAAGCTGGCGCGGGCGCGCGAAACGGCCAAGGACAACCCGAAACTGGTCGCCAATCTGATCAAGGAATGGCTCGGCGCCAACGAGGAGGGACGCAAATGAGCCCGGAAGAAGGACTGGAGAAAAGCGCCCTGCTGCTGCTCTCGCTCGGGTCGGACGAGGCGGCCGAGGTGCTCAAGTTTCTCGGCCCGAAAGAGGTGCAGAAGCTCGGCATGGCGATGGCCAAGCTGCCCTCGCATCCGCGCAGCAAGGTCGAGCCGCTGCTCGACGAGCTCGACGCGCACTGCGACAAGGGCTCGCCGATCGAGGCCGACGAAGAGCAGATCCGCCAGATGCTCACCAAGGCGCTGGGCGACGACCGCGCCGCGCACATCATCTCGCGCGTGCTGCAGGGCTCGGACACCGCCGGCATCGAAAGCCTGAAGTGGATGGACGCGGCCACCGCCGCCGACCTGATCAAGAACGAACACCCGCAGATCATCGCCACCATCCTGGTGCACCTCGAAAACGACCAGGCCGGCGAGATCCTCAAGCACTTCACCGACCGCCTGCGCAACGACGTGCTGCTGCGCATCGCCACGCTCGACGGCGTGCAGCCGGCCGCGCTCAAGGAACTCAACGACACCCTCACCCGCACGCTGTCGGGTACCTCCAACGTCAAGAAGGCCGCCATGGGCGGGGTGCGTCACGCTGCCGACATCCTCAACTTCGTCGGCGCTGCGGCCGAAACGGCGATCATCGACAACGTGCGCGAATACGATCCGGACCTGGCGCAGAAGATCCTCGACGAGATGTTCGTCTTCGACAACCTGATGGACATCGACGACCGCGGCATCCAGACGCTGCTGCGCGAGGTGCAGTCCGACTCCCTGGTGGTCGCGCTCAAGGGCGCCCAGGCCGAGCTGCGCGAGAAGATCTTCAAGAACATGTCGCAACGCGCCGCCGAGATGCTGCGCGAAGACCTCGAATCGCGCGGGCCGGTGCGCCTGTCGGAAGTCGAGGGCGAGCAGAAGGAAATCCTCAAGATCGTGCGCCGCCTCGCCGAGGAAGGCCAGATCATGCTCGGCGGCAAGGGAGGCGACGATGCCTTCGTTTAAGGAATCGCGCGCATGAGCTTTCGCCACCAGGCCGTCGGCGCCTACCGCCGCTGGGAGCCGCCGCGCTTCGATGCGCCCGAGCCCGAGCCGGAACCCGAGGCCGCACCGGTCGACGAGACCCCGCCCGAACCGGCCCCGAGCGCCGAACCCGAGGCGCCGGCCTTCAAGCTGCCCACCGCCGACGAGATCGAGAAGATCCACGACGCCGCCCACAAGGACGGCTACGCCGCCGGCTACGAGGAAGGCACCGCGCGCGGGCGCATGGAAGCGCTGCAACTGCACACCCTGCTCGAAAACCTCGACACCGCCCTCAAGCAGATCGACCAGGACGTGGCCGAGGAGATCGTCGCCCTGGCCATCGAAGTGGCCGGGCAAGTGGTCAAACGCTCGCTGGCCGCCCACCCCGAAGGCATCGTCGACATCGTGCGCGAAGCGCTGCAGCAACTGCCGCAGGCGCGGGCCATGATCCGCGTCCATCCCGACGACGCCGCCCTGCTGCGCGACTATCTCGGCGAGCAGTTCAGCCACCACGAACACCGCATCCTCGAAGACGAATCGCTCACCCGCGGCGGCTGCACCATCGAGGCCGAAGGCGCTACCGTCGACGCCACCGTGCAGACCCGCTGGCGGCGCATCATGGAAACCATGAACGCCGAAGACACCCGCTGGGAGCCCAAGCCCTGATGGAACGCCACACCGACACCTGGCGCCAGGTGCTGGCCGACGGCAAGCGGCTGGCCGCCAGCAACAGCGCCTTCCAGCTCTCCGGCCGGCTCACCCGCATCAACGGCCTGGTGATGGAAGCGGCCGGCCTCAAGCTGCCGCTCGGCTCGGGCTGCCGCATCGTGGTGCCCGGCGGCGGTTCGGTCGAGGCCGAGGTGGTCGGCTTCCATGGCGAGCGCATCTTCATGATGCCGACCGACGACATCTTCGGCCTGGCCCCCGGCGCCCAGGTGCTGCCGATGGAGCCGACCCAGCCCAAGCTGGTGGCCGGCCAGCACACCGCCCCGCGCCGCCGCGCCTCCGACCGCGCCAAGCACCTGCCGATCGACGACTCCCTGCTCGGCCGCGTGGTCGACGGCGCCGGCCGGCCGCTCGACGGGCTCGGCCCGATCACCACCGAAGACACCCGCTCGCTGCAAAGCCGGCCGGTCAACCCGCTGCAGCGCGCCCCGATCAGCCAGTCGCTGGATGTCGGTATCCGCGCCATCAACGCCCTGCTCACCGTCGGCCGCGGCCAGCGCATGGGTCTGTTCGCCGGCTCGGGCGTGGGCAAATCGGTGCTCATCGGCATGATGGCGCGCTACACCCAGGCCGACGTGATCGTGGTCGGGCTGATCGGCGAACGGGGCCGCGAGGTGAAGGAATTCATCGAGCAGAACCTCGGCGCCGAAGGCCGCGCCCGCTCGGTGGTGGTCGCCGCGCCGGCCGACACCAGCCCGCTGATGCGCCTGCAGGGCGCCGCCTATGCCACCACCATCGCCGAGTACTTCCGCGACCAGGGCAAGCAGGTGCTGCTGATCATGGATTCGCTCACCCGCTACGCCATGGCCCAGCGCGAAATCGCCCTGGCCATCGGCGAGCCGCCGGTCACTCGCGGCTACCCGCCCTCGGTGTTCGCCCGCCTCCCCGCGCTGGTCGAACGCGCCGGCAACGGCCCCGAAGAAGGCGGCTCGATCACCGCCTTCTACACCGTGCTGGCCGAAGGCGACGACCAGCAGGACCCGATCGCCGATGCCGCCCGCGCCATTCTCGACGGCCACATCGTGCTGTCGCGTACGCTTGCCGACCAGGGCCACTACCCGGCCATCGACATCGAGCAATCGATCAGCCGCGCCATGCACAATCTGGTCAAACCCGCCCACTTCGAGCAGGTGCGCCGCTTCAAGCTGTTGTTCTCGCGCTACCAGCGCTCGCGCGACCTGATCGCCGTCGGCGCCTACCAGGCCGGCTCCGATCCGGTCCTCGATCAGGCCGTCGAAGCCTATCCCGCGCTGGAGGCCTTTCTCCAGCAAGGCATCGACGAACGCGAGGGATTCGACGGCGCCGTGGCAAATTTGCACGCCCTGTTCGGCAGCGAAGTGTGATATGTATGGGCGACGCCCTTAAAGCGTTTGCCCCCCGAACGTGTTGCCACGCGGCGCGGCATGCCATACGCCGACCGCACATCGGAGAGGAGCCTCGATGAGCAAACCGTTTCCCCTCAAGCCCCTGCTGGATCTGGCCAACAACCGCATGGACGGCGCCGCGCGCCGCCTGGGCGAGCTGATCGCGGGCGAATCCGAAGACTGCCGCAAGCTCGAGCTGCTCGAAAACTATCGCGCCGAGTACCAGCAACGCTTCCAGGAGGCCTGCCGCGAAGGCATCGGCCCCGATGCATGGCGCAATTTCAGCCTGTTCATCGGCAAGCTCGACGATGCCATCGCCGCCCAGCGCGCCGTGGTCGAGCAGGCCCGGCAAAGCACCGCGCACGGCCAGAAGGTGTGGCTCGACCAGCGCAACAAGGTCAAGGCCTTCGACACACTGTCGCAGCGCCATGAGGCCAAAGAAGCGCGCAACGACTTCCGCCGCGAACAGCGCCAGACCGACGAGCACGCCATCAAACAGCACCGCGAGCGCCATTCCGACCACTGAAGCACTGGCACGGGGTTTGCATCTAGTCGCCTGAAACGTCCCTCCAAGGAACATGGCGATGCCGCAAATGGCCCAATCCCCCCTGACCCAGCTGCTCAGCGCCGCCGCGCCGCGCGGCAGTGCCGCCCGCGAGCGCCACGCAGCCGACAACGGCGCCCAGCCCGACGTCTTTTCCCGCACCCTCGATCAGAAGATGAACGCCCCCGAGCGTCCGGCCGAACGCCCGGTCGAGCGCTCCGCCGAGCGTCGCCCTGAGCGCCCGGCCGAGCGCTGCCATCCGGCCCAGTCCCAGGCGCAGCCGCCGGCACGCGCCCCGCAAGCGCCCGCAAAGCCCGCCGCGCCGGCCGAAAGCCGCCGGCCCGAGGCCACCGACACCACGGCGAAATCGCCAGCGCAGGCCCCGGCCGACGCCGCCAGCGACACCTCGGCGAGCGACGCCACCACCGGCACCGCCCCCCAAACCACGGCCACGGCTGCCGCCGATGCCCAGGCCATGGACGCCGAGGCCACGCTCGCCACCGACACCACGGCCGACCCGGCGGCAGCCCTTGCCGGCACACCGGCAGCCCTTGCCGGCACACCGGCAGCGCTTGCCGCCGCCACGGCAAGCCCCGCCGCAGCACCGGTCACCCTGCCCGGCGCCACCACCGCCCCGACTACCGAATCGGGACCGCTTCGCCAGACATCCGCCGAAGGCCTGGCTCTGGCGGCTGGCAAAGGCCAGCCCGGCGCCGCCGCCACCGGCCGCGAACCCGCCACCGGCCTGACTGCCCCGGCCGCCGACGACGCAGCCCCGGTCACCGTGGCCAAGGCCCGCCCCACCAATTTCGCCGAGTTGCTAGCCGCCAACACCGCCGCACGCGGCGAGCGCGGCACGCCCTTGAGCGGCGACACCCCGGCCCTGCCCGGCCAGGCCGGCGCGCCGGGCCTGAACACCGCCATGGCCGGCCTGCACGCGCCCGCCACCGACCGCCCGCAAGCCAGCCAGGCCGCCTTGCCGATTCATGTGAACACGCCGGCCAGCGAGGCCACCTGGGGCGATGCGGTCGGCAACCGGGTGCTGTGGCTGGCCGGGCGCAACGAGAGCAAGGCAGAGCTGATCCTCACCCCGCCGCACCTGGGCAAGCTGGAGATCTCGCTCACCGTGAGCGGCGACACCACCACCGCGCAATTCACCGCCGCCACACCGGCGGCCCGCGAAGCGCTCGAGCAGGCCATGCCGCGCTTGCGAGAAATGCTCGAACAGGCCGGCGTGATGCTGGCCGACAGCAATGTGAACACCGCGCCGCAGGACAACCGCGGCGACACCGGACAGGGATTTCGCCATTCAGGCGGACGTATTTCGGCCGATAACCCTCAGGAAGCTGTGATGTCGCGCAGCGGCCCCTGGCTGCAACGGGGCACAGGACTGATCGACACATTCGCCTGAGGACGAGAAATAGCGGGCTTTGGCTACCGCTATTCCGCGCATCCGGGGTGCAATGCGTGATCGATAATGAACCGGTCGAAATTGGAGATTGACGCATGTCGAAAGCACCCGCCCCGGCAGCAGCGGAAGGCGAAGCCCCCCCGAAGAAGAGCAAGAAGCTGCTGATCATCATCCTCGTGGTGGTTCTGCTGCTGGTGGTCGCCGGCGGCGCCGCGGCCTTTCTGCTGATGAGCAAGAAAAAGGGCGACCATGACGACAACGCGCATGAAGCCGAAGCCCCGAAGCTGACGATGGATACCTCCAAGCCGCCGACCTTCGTCAATCTCGACCCGTTCACGGTGAACCTGGCGCCGGCCGAAGGCAGCCACTATCTGCAAGTGGTGCTGGTGCTCAAAGTGGTCGACCAGACCGTTGCCGATCAGCTCAAGGTCTACATGCCCGAGATCCGCCACGAGGTGAACCTGCTGTTGTCGAGCAAGCTGCCCTCGGAGATCGCCACCGTCGAGGGACGCGAAGCGCTGGCCGACGAGATCATGGTGCGCACCAACTACGTGCTGGGCTTCGACAAACCCAAAGATGCCGACCGCCGCCGCGACAAGGCCCCCTGGGGGCCGATCACCTCGGTGCTGTTCAACTCTCTCATCGTGCAGTAAGCACTCAGGAGCCGCAGACCATGTCATCGGATTTTCTCTCCCAGGACGAAGTCGACGCACTGTTGCGCGGCGTCACCGGGGAAGTCGAGGAATCCCAGGCCGACGATGACGACGGCAGCGGCGTTCGCCCCTACAACCTGGGCACGCAGGAGCGCATCGTGCGTGGGCGCATGCCCACCATGGAGCTCATCAACGAGCGCTTTGCCCGCTACCTGCGCATCGGCCTGTTCAACTACATGCACCGCAACGCCGAGATCTCGGTCGGCACGATCAAGGTCCAGAAATACAGCGAATTCGTGCGCAACCTGGTGGTGCCGACCAACCTCAACCTGGTCACCGCCAAGCCGCTGCGCGGCACCGGGCTGATCGTCTTCGACCCGAACCTGGTGTTCTTGGTGGTGGACAACATGTTCGGCGGCGACGGGCGCTTCCACACCCGGGTCGAGGGGCGCGACTTCACCGCCACCGAGCAGCGCATCATCATGGGCATGCTGAACACCGTGTTTACCGAATACGAGCGCGCCTGGGCGCCGGTGTTCAAGCTCAAGCTCGACTACCTGCGCTCGGAGATGAACTCGCAGTTCGCCAACATCGCCACCCCCTCCGAGATCGTCGTGTCGACCGTGTTCTCGCTCGAACTGGGCGGTGCGCAGGCCGACATGCACATCTGCTTCCCCTACTCCATGCTCGAGCCGATCCGCGAAACGCTCTACTCGACCATGCAGAGCGATCACATCACGCAGGACAAGCGCTGGATCGGCACCATGACCAAGCAGCTGAAGACTGCCGAAGTCAAGCTCACCTGCAATCTCGGGCAAGCCACGGTCACGCTGCGCGACATCGTCAACATGCGCGTCGGCGACGTGATCCCCATCGACGTTGAAGAGATGGTCCGGGCCTATGTCGATAGCGTCCCCGTGCTGGAAGGCCACTACGGCATCCACAACGGGCAGTACGCCGTCAAGGTCGAACGCATGATCTCTTCTGAAGACACCACCGACCCCCTGATAACGGGAGCCAACAATGGCTGACACCGACACCGACGAAAACCAGGTCTCCGACGACGACTGGGCTGCCGCCATGGAAGAGCAGACCGACGCGGAAGCAAAGCCAGCCGAGGACGACGACCCCTGGGCAGCCGCCATGCAGGAACAAGCCGCCGCCGACCTCGCCGCGGCCGCCGCAGAAGGCGAATCGCCCTACCAGGCCAAACCGGCCAGCCAGCTCTTCCCCGATTTCGGCGCAGAGCGCAGCGGCGCGGGCGGCAACAACGACCTCGACATGATCCTCGACATCCCGGTGCAGATCACCGTCGAGCTCGGCCGCACCAAACTATCGATCCGCAACCTGCTGCAACTGGCCCACGGCTCGGTCGTCGAACTCGACGGCCTGGCCGGCGAGCCGATGGACGTGCTGGTCAACGGCACCCTCATCGCCCAGGGTGAAGTGGTTGTCGTGAACGAAAAGTTCGGCATTCGCCTCACCGACATCATCACCCCCGCCGAGCGCATGCGAAAACTGCGCCACTGAGGTAGAGCGTCGGTCGGGTGCCACCAAAAGAGAGATCTGTGCCGAACAGGTGAGATCTTTCTGACGCAGAAAATGAGTGCAAATGCTGAAGGGCTCCAGAGGGAGCCCTTCTTGCTGGGTGATGCGCTGAATTTCGGCGGTTATCGACCCAAACTTGCCCGTCGAGCATTTTCTAAGCGGCCATTCGCCCCAGCAACGGACACGACGGAAGCGGCCGTTCGATTCACCGGAGCGTCTTTGATCGAGTGAGCGGCAGTTTTGAGGTCGGACCGGTCAGCGAGGGTAGGATGGCGCCGTTGGGCCACCGCCCATGAGCAATCGCTGGTCGCCGGGCGCTTTCCAACTATCAATAATTGCAGGGCCGAGTTTCGGATGCTCTCAACACGGGAAATCGCGCGAGCTCAGCTGCAGTGAACTCCATCCGCGAATTTGCGGCCCGCAGCAGCGCGCAGGCCTGACCTCGAGCCTCGGCATAGTTGGGCCGCAGTTTCCACTGGCGCACTTTGCCGATGCTGTCCACAGCCCACAACTCATCCTTGCCTGCAAGGAACCAAATCTTCAGTAGATTGCTGCTATTGCGGCTCAGAGTTGTAACCTTCGTACCATTGAGCGTTGACCATATCTGGATGTCCTGATCACCGGCGGCAATGGCTAGCCGACTGCCATCCTGAGAGAAGGCACTGATTCCAGAACTCACGGGAATCGGCTGGCTTTCCCACGTACTGAGATTCACGAGGTAGCTACGATGGGAATCCACCATATGAGCGAACCTTCCATCGGCTGTCGTGGCGATGACATGCTTGTCGCGCATGAAGTCCGGCTTGCCCCAGAGCTGTGGTGCGCTGCCGATGCGGATAGCCCAGGTTTGCTTCATCCCCTGTTCTGGTGCTAAAAAAGTGTCACCAATGGTGACAGATGGCCATAACCTTTTATCAGTCAGGACGTACTTGCTACCCGATACGAGATCGAATCTGGCGACGCCCTCCTTTACCGTAGCAATGACGGTCTGGCCATCCAGTACCGAGAAAAGGCGGTCGTCCTTGTCCACGGGTTGCTCGGCCACGGGAGATCCATCCGAAACGCGCCAAGTTCGGATGGCTGCAGTGTTTTCTCCCTCCACTAGCGCCCCCGCGAACTGTCCATCACTGGAAAAGGCTAGGTAACGCGGCCACTGACCAGGCAGCGGAATCGACAAGGCGGAGGCAAAGCCAGCGCTGTCGACGGACTGCAGAACTAGCCAGCCTTCCTGACCAACAGCGATGGTCCTGTGATCGTTCGACATGGCGAGCAGACGGCCAGGCCGGGCACTGAGGCGAATGGGCCTGATGGATTCACCGGGGGAGTGTCAGAATTTCTGTGTGTGAGGCGCTCTGAATCGCTTCCTGAGTTGGAAACGCGGTTTTCATTTTAGGCGATGATCCGTGAAGCGGTCCTCGTAGAGGATCGCGAATTGGTTCATCGCCGC
>NZ_JAEKFT010000027.1 GCF_018524365.1 Denitromonas iodatirespirans | reverse complement strand
CTGCCTGGCGCCGAGCGTGGGATCGGGTGATTCCGTTCTTCGCCTTTCCCTCACCGATCCGCCGTGTGATCTACACCACCAACGCGATCGAGAGCATCAACGCCCGGCTGCGCAAGATCATCAAGACACGCGGGCACTTTCCGAGCGATGAGGCGGCCACCAAGCTCATCTGGCTGGCCCTGCGCAACATCACGGCCGACTGGGGGCGGGCGGCCAAGGACTGGAAGGCGGCGATGAACCAATTCGCGATCCTCTACGAGGACCGCTTCACGGATCATCGCCTAAAATGAAAACCGCGTTTCCAACTCAGGAAGCGATTCAGAGCGCCTCACACACAGAAATTCTGACACTCCCGCTGAAATTCGAGCCCGCCGACCTAGGAGCGGTTCGTGTGCCCGAGATCCAAGAGCGGGAGGATGCTGCTGGTGTTCTTGCTGCAGCCACCGCGCTGCTACTGTCTGGGCAAGAGGTCGAGGCCTCTGCGATGGCCGATGCGTGGGTTGCATCAATCGGAACCGAAAAGCAGGTTACGCCGTCGAACAAGGCGGTCGCGTGATGGCAAGACCAGCACCACACTCAAAGGCTGTTTCCTACCAGAGACACTGTTGATGATACGAGTGCCCTGCTATATACAGGCGCAAAAGTGGCTCATCACCCGTCAAGCTGCAGCTCAGTTGCTGGCTGTCCGGCCGCCGCCCAAGCCCCCCCGGTGCGATTCCCCCCCGTCAACGCCCCTGCACCACCTTCCACGCCAAATACTCTGACGGCCGCAAACCATAGCGAGCCAGCACACCCTCATGCAGCCGACGGAGTTCTTCGACGATGAGGGCTTGCACGTCGGGTTGCTGTTGCTCGGGAACGCGCTCTCCCGTGATTCGTTGAATGCAGCCGAGCGGGTCCGCCGTCGGGTGCGTGATGACCTCGTGGATGGTTTGTTTGATCAGGTCGCGCCAGAGCAGGCGGAGGGGGTCGGGTTCTGCGAGGTCTTGCTTGATGGCGAGATATTCCTGCGTCGAGCGTTCGTAGGCCCAGACGTACAGGTCGCGCAGCAGCTCGACGCGGGTCATCTCGTACACACCCAGTGTGGCGCGGCTGTAGGCCTGCTCGGGCACGTCCAGAAAGGTGAGCGGGCACAGGTTGGCGCGGAACAGGGGCAGGTTGGCGGCCAGGCGCGAGGTGCGCTTGTTGATGTCGGCAAAGGGCTGCAGGTAGGGCAGGTGCACCATCATGAAGAAGGACTGCTCGAACGGGTCGCGAATCTGCGTGACCTTGCCCAGCAGCGCATCCAGCGCATGCTCGATCTGCTGCGGCGTGGAGAGCGGGCGGTAGACGCTCTTTCCGATATCAACGGCGTGCTGGCGGATTCGCCCTTCGTCGGCCGGGTTGGGCAGCAGGTTTTCCGCCAGCGCGCTGTGCAGGTTCATCAAGGTGTATCGATTGAGCTCGGTGGCTTCGATGTTTTCAACCAACAGCTCGATGGCTGTTTTGTGGTTGAGGATCATCTGCGTCTCGATCGCGGCCTTGCCGCGCGCGGCCTTGCCGTGCTCGATGAGTGCGCGCGTGTCGAGCCGGGAGTAGGTGTTGCCTTCGAGGTGGCTTGACGCCCATGACAGGTCGACCAGCAGCCGGTTGAGAATCGCACGACTGTAGGTGCCTGCCGGCTTGTCGACGTCGGCGGTTCTGCCCATCTTGTGCAACTGGCGGCGCAGCGACGCCGACAGA
The DNA here is from genome assembly GCF_018524365.1 of Denitromonas iodatirespirans. Lineage (GTDB taxonomy): Bacteria > Pseudomonadota > Gammaproteobacteria > Burkholderiales > Rhodocyclaceae > Nitrogeniibacter > Nitrogeniibacter iodatirespirans. The sequence continues at coordinate 62,200 of NZ_JAEKFT010000027.1, read as the reverse complement.
TACCAGGTTTCATTGGGGCGGTAGGCCTCCAGAAAATCAGGCTGGTAGCCCACCGGTGTGCGCGCTTCGGGCGGCTGGTCGATGTAGGCCAGGACATCGACGCTATCGGCCGACAGGGGGATATGGCGGGGGAAACCATCGGCGCCGTCAGCCGGCGCATCCGCGCCGGTCTGGGGGCTGACATCAAAATATCGACGGGCCCGGCCTTCACCCCGTGCGGTAATCCGGCCGCTATCGATCAGTTTCGCGATGTGGCGCTGTGCCGTTCGCCGGGCAATGTCAGGATGCCCGGCCAAGAGTTCGGCCAGCGTCAATCCGTTCGCTGAGGCGCGGATGCTGTTGAGCAGGTCGTTGGTCGAAGACATGGGAACGTTGGCGCCGTTCGAGGGGGTCGTGGCGCGATTGTGGCGCAGTTTATTGAACCGCGCCAGTTTTGGCCAAAGATGTGGCGCAGTTCAGGGTGAACTGCGCCATCGCACGGTCTGGTGCCAACCCGCGCTCGTTGGCCTTACCCCATCTTGGGCAGCAGCGGCGAGCGGCAGCCGCGGCCAATCAACCACCGCTGGCGGGATGAATCCCGCCCTACGGTATCGGCATGGCACGCGCCTTTGTTCGCGCGCCCCCGAAGCCAAACACCCGCCCACCTCACCCCAACCGCCCGATCTTCTCCCCCGCCGCATCCACATGCCCCGCCAGGGCATCGACACACGCCCGAAACCGCGGGCTGAATCCTTGCTCTCCCCCAACCTGCCCCAAAAACGCCCGCGCCAGCGCTTCGGCGCGGCGCCAGTGCTCGGCGCTGACGCTGGCGTGGATGGTCGCCGCCGGCAGGGTGTCGGGCAGGGCGCCGCTGCGATGGGGGGCGAAGGCCATGGGGGTCATGTCGTAGGCGGGGGCGATGCCGTACGGGCGGCCGTGGTCGGCGATGAAGGAGAGGTTGCCGTGGTGCATGTCGGTGTTGCCGATGAGGGTGCCGAAGGCCCACAGCAGGCCGGCGGTATCCGCGGCCTCGGGGGTGATCTGCCCGGCGCTGGCCAGCGGGCGCACGGCGGTGGGCCAGATGCCGGCGCCGGTGCCGACGAATTCGGCGTCGAGCGCGGCGAGCGAGTGCAGCGAGCGCCGGCCGAGAGGGCCGACGCGGTCGAAGCGTTCGACTTCGAGGAAGCGCTGCCCGGCATGGTCGACGATGCGCGAGGTGGCGGCCGGGAGGCCGGCGCGGCGCAGGGTGTCGAGGGCAAGGTGTTCGGCCAGCAGCAGGTCGCGCCAGCGCTCGGTGACCGGGCTGGCTTCGGCTTCGCTGAACTTGACGATCACATGCCGCGGGCCGTCGGGAGTGGCGGCCAGGGCGGTGAACTTGGGCTGCTCGCCGCCGGCGGACGAGCCCGGCGCCTCGCCGCGAGCGGCGGCCTGCGCCAGCTCGGCATATGCCGCGCCCCTGCCGGGCTGCGTGAGCGGCACGCCCTCGGGCGCGGCGAGGAAATGCTGCCGGGCGGTGTCGCCCAGCAGCAGGTTGCCGACCACGTCGTGCCCGTGCGCCAGCAGCGCATGCAGGGCGTGGGTGTCGCTCCAGTCGGCGAGCCGGTCGGGCAGACCGAGGGCCTGGCTGTGGCGGGCCACGTAGGCGCGCCCGAGGTAGCCTTGCGGCCGCATGTCGAACAGCCACCAGGGCAGGCCTTCGCTGTGCAGCGTCACGCCGTCTTCCTGGCGCATGACGAAGCCGTCCGGCCGCACCGGGATCAGCATGCCGAGCTTGCGCAGCCGCCCTTGGGTGTCGACACGGTACACCGGCATGTCGGGCAGGCCGCGCGTGGTGTCGCGCAAGGCGTATTGAATGGATCGCGCAGCGCCGATGCGCACGATGTCGTCGCCCAGCGCGGCGATGGCGCGCGACACCGTGGGCTGGCTGACGCCCAGCCGATCGGCCAGTTGGCGCGCGGTGCGCGCACCGGCCGAGAGGTGGCGGCGGAGGGATTCGGCGTGGTCGGGCATGGGGATGAATCGATTCGTGAATAGATCGTTGAATCGATACTAGCAGAACGAACGACGCGGCCGCCGATGAAATTTCCGCCCGGCGCAGGCGCCGACGCGGCCATGCCCGCCTACCCGACCCCGCTCATCAGCTGCAGATCGAATACCCGCTCCACCAGCCACACCAGCGCAATGAGCAGCGTGAGCGCCGTCCCCAAGACGAACACGCCCTGCCGGTAAAAGCGGGTGTTGCGCAGGGCGTAGGCCGCCGGGATGAAGGCGGCGACGATGGCGAGTTGGCCGACTTCGACGCCGACGTTGAAGGCGAACAGCGACAGCAGCAAGGCGCCCGGGGCGAGGCCGAGTTCGGCCAGCACGCTGGCGAAGCCGAAGCCGTGGATCAGCCCGAAGCCGAAGGCGACCATCCAGCGGCGGCGCTCGACCAGCGGCCACAGGTTGTTGGCGGCGGCGAGCACCACCGATGCGGCAATGGCCGATTCGACCAGGCGCGAGGGCAGCGAGATCCAGCCGAGCACGGCGACCGACAGGGTGATGGAGTGCGCCACCGTGAAGGCGGTGACCACCCACAGCACCTCGTGCAGCGCGTCGCGCAGCCGCGCCACGCCCTGCCAGCGGCCGCCGCTGCGCACCAGCACGGCGGGCAGCAGCAGCGCGAGCAGGAAGAGGATGTGGTCGAAGCCGATCCAGATGTGCCAGATGCCTTCGACGAGGTATTGGCCAAACTGCGCCAGGCGCGAGGGCGTGTCGGCGCCGAAGTGTTGCGTGCCGCTGTCCGGGCCGAGCACGGCGCTGTGGGCGGTGCCGTCGACGGTGAGGCGCAGCAGGCCGCGGTGCAGGCCGTCGAGGTCGAAGAGCAGGCGGTAGCGCAGGCCCAGCGCGCCCTCGGCCTGCGGGCAGGTGCCGGCCAGTTGCAGCACGGCGTAGCCGCCGTCGCTGTGGGTGTCGACCTGCAGGCCGGCTGGCTGCAGGGCGCACGGGCCGCCCCGCGCCAGTTCGAGCCGGCTCAGCGCCCAGGCCTCGACAGCGGCGCGGCGCGTGCGCAGTTCGCCCCAGGTGATCTCGCCGTTGCCATCACCATCGAGGCCGAGGGCGAAGTCGATGTCGCGCAGCGCGATGTCCCACTGGGCGGTGATCGCGGCGCCCTCGGCGCTGACCACCAGATAGCTGTCGCTGGCCTTGTGCGCCCAGGCGGACAGCGGCAGGACGAGCAGCGCGAGGAGGAAGATGAGGCGCCGCGTCATCGGGTGCCGTCCTTCCCTCCCGAGGGCTGGCCAAGCTGTTGCGCCAGATCGCGCAGGTGCGCATCTTCGAAACCGCTGGTGGCGAGCCAGTCGAGCGCCGGGCGGGCGGCGTCGGGGTCGCCTGCGGCCACTGCCGCTTCGAGCAGGATGCGGGCGTCGCGCGGTTCGCGCTGGACGCGGTAGTTGTCGGCGGCGAGCGTGAGCGCCGTGGCAGCGTCGCCTTCGATACGCAGGGCAAAGCGCGCCTCTTCGGCGCGGTGGGTGGCGTCGCCGCGCAGCCGGGCGGCGGCGTAGCGGTCGGCGAGCGCCTGCCGGTGGGACGCGGCCGCCGGCCGGTCGAGCCGGGTTTCGGCCTCGACCAGGCGCAACAGCAGCACGTCGGCGGCGACCCAGTCCTGCAACGCATCGACCACCTCGGCCGGCCGGCCCTGGTCGAGCAGGAAGTCGGCCCAGGCGGCGAGCAGGTAGGTGTCGTCCTGCCCAATCGCCAGGGCCTCGCGGTAGTGGCGCTCGGCCTCGGTCGGCCGGCCGCGCCAGGCGGCGACTTCGCCGAGGCGGGTCAGCAGCCACTGGCGATTGCCGGGGGCGTTCGCCGCGGCCAGGGCCTGCGTGAGCGTGGCCTCGGCTTGGTCGAGATGGCCGGTGTAGGCGAGCGTGAGCCCGGTGCAGCCGCCGGCCAGCACGCGGCGGCCGAGCCGCGCCAGCGCCTCGCATTCGTCGGCGGCACGTGCGTAGTCGGCCCGCACCAGGTGGATGGCGGCGCGCCAGGCATGGGCGCCGGCCAGATCGGGGTCGCGCGCGAGTGCGGCGGCGAAGTCGTCGAGCGCGGCGTCGAAGTCATGGCGGTATTGGCGCAGCATGCCGCGCACCAGCAGCAGGTCGGCCGGCAGTGGCTCGGCAAAGCGGCCGACCACCGCCTCGGCATAGCCCACGTAGCGCGGGTCGCCCTTGGCCAATGCGGTGTCGAAGTATTGGCGCGCCAGTTCGGCGGCCGCCTGCCGGTCATCCGGCGCGCGTGCCAGCGCGGCGCGCAGGCTGGCCAGCTCGCGCGCCTCGGCGTCTCCGGCGCGAAAGGGCAGCCGCTCGATCACGACGTCGTCATGGGCCGGCGTAAAGGGCACGGCCTGCACCCCCGCCACCGGACCGAGCGCCACCGCCAATGCAACATGGCGCGCGAGGCGCGCAATGACGGTCATTTGTCGGGCATCCCCCGGTGAACTACAGTGAAACTCTCCAACGTTGCCGTTGGATCTTCCCACAACATTGAGGACGCGAACATGAACAGATTGCTATCCGTAGTGGCTGCCACCTTGCTCGCAACGGTTTCCCTCGGCGCCGGCGCGATGTCTCACGGGGGCGCGATGTCGGACGAGGAAAAGGCCGAGAAGATGGAGGCCTGCAAGAAAATGGATCCGATGAAGGCCGATGACAAGATGAAGGCCGAGTGCAAGAAACTCGAGGAAATGGCCGACAAGAAAATGGACGATAAGAAGATGGATGACAAGAAGTAACCTGTCTTGCCTGCCAGCGAGGGCGGACCCGATGGGTTCGCCTTTTTCTTGGGTGCGCGGGGCTCTTGCGCCGACGCTGGCGGGTTGAAACCCGCGCTACCGGGGCGATAACCCCTACCCCCGCCACACCTGCTCGATCACATCCATCGCCGCCTGGATCGGCGCTTCCGTGCGCCGGTCGCGCCGGCACAGGAAGCCGAGCTCGGCCGGCACCGACACCGCGTCGGCCATCGCCACGCCTTCGGCATGCGCGGCGCGCAGCGCGAGGCTGTCGCGGGCCAGCGCCAGCGCCACGCCCGAGCGCACCAGGTCGAGCATGGAGGGCTCCAGGTCCACTCGCGCCACCACATGCGGGCGCACCCCTTCGGCGGCGAAGATGCGCGCCAGCAGGCGGTGGTGCACCGACTCGGGCGGGGTTTCGATCCACGGCAGCGCGGCCAGCGCGCGCCAGCCCTTGCCGCGCACCTGCCCCGCCCAGCCCGGCGGCGCCACCACGCGGTAGCTGAACTCGGTGAGCCCCACCACATGAAACCGGCCGGCCAGCTCGGGGAAGCCGGGCGCGCCGAGGGTGTAGGCCACGTCCAGCTCGCCGGCCTCGACCCGCCGCGCCACCGTGCCCGACATGCCGTGGCTCAGCTCGAAGGACAGCGCCGGATGCCGCTCGGCCAGCGCACCGAGGAAGGTGCCCAGACGCAGGAATTCCGGATCGACGATGGTGCCCAGGCGCAGGCGGCCGACCACGGTGTCCTTCAAACCGGCCGCCGCGGCGCTGAACTCGGCCCCGGCCGCCAGCGCCCGCTCGGCCGCCGGCAGCAGGCGCTGGCCGGCTTCGGTGAGGCGCATGCCGCGCGGGGTGCGTTCGAACAGGGTCAGCTCCAGCCCCGCCTGCAGCTTTTTGAGCTGCAGGCTGAGCGCCGGTTGGGTGACGAACAGCCGTTGGGCGGCGCGGGTGAGATTGCCCTCGCGGGCGACGGTGACGAAGGCTCGCAGGCTGACGTAATCCATATCCGATATAAGCAGTCTAAATATCCAGCCCAAGGATAAATCATTGGATCTGCCGCGCAATGGCGATTTTAATGAAGCCCATGATGCCACTTCGTTCATGGAGCCTTCGCCGGATATGAGTCTGACTTACACCACCGCCCCCGACACCCTCACCCACTGGATCGACGGCCGCGCCGTTGCCGCCACCGGCGACCGCAGCGCCGAGGTGTTCGACCCGGCGCTCGGCCGCGTCGCCCGCCGCGTCGGCCTGGCCAGCGCGGCGGATGTCGACGCCGCCGTGGCCAGTGCCGCCCGCGCCCAGGCGGACTGGGGCGCGCAGGCCCCACAAAAGCGCGCCCGCGTGCTGTTCCGCATGAAGGCGCTGGTCGAGCAGCACACCGACGATCTGGCGCGCCTGATTACCCGTGAGCACGGCAAGACCTTTCCGGACGCGCAGGGCGAGGTGCAGCGCGGGCTGGAGGTGATCGAGTTTGCCTGCGGCATCCCGCAGCTGCTCAAGGGGCAGTATTCGGACAACGTGGGCGGCGGCATCGCCAACTGGGCGCAGCGCCATCCGCTGGGCGTGACGGCCGGCATCACGCCTTTCAACTTCCCCTTCATGGTGCCGATGTGGATGGCGCCGATGGCCATCGCCTGCGGCAACAGCTTCATCCTCAAGCCTTCGGAGCGCGACCCCTCGCCCTCGCTGCTGACCGCCGAGCTGTTCCGCGAAGCCGGCCTGCCCGACGGCGTGTTCAACGTGCTGCAGGGCGACCGTGAGGCGGTCGAGGGCCTGCTGGCGCACCCGGAGGTGCAGGCGGTGAGCTTTGTCGGTTCGACGCTGATCGCCCGCCACATCTACGAGACCGCCGCCAAGCACGGCAAGCGCGCGCAGGCGCTGGGCGGCGCCAAGAACCACATGGTGGTGATGCCCGACGCCGATCTCGACCAGGCCGCCGACGCGCTCATCGGCGCCGCCTACGGCTCGGCCGGCGAGCGCTGCATGGCCATTTCGGTGGCGGTGGCGGTCGGCCCGATTGCCGACGCGCTGGTGGACAAGGTGCGCAGCCGCGCCGCGAAGCTGAGCATTGCCGACGGCGAGGCGCCGGGCGCCGACATGGGCCCGGTGGTCACCGCCGAGGCCAAGACGCGCATCGAGGGCTATATCGCGGCCGGCGTCGAGGCCGGCGCCACGCTGGTGATGGACGGGCGCGGCCATGTGGTGGCCGGCCGCGAAGAAGGCTTCTTCCTCGGCGCCACGCTGTTCGACCATGTGACACCCGGCATGAAAATCTACGACGAGGAGATCTTCGGCCCGGTGCTGTGCGTGGTGCGGGTCGGCACCTTCGCCGAGGCGGTGGACCTGATCAACGCCCACCCCTTCGCCAACGGCGTGGCCTGCTACACCCGCGACGGGCGCAGCGCGCAGGCCTTCGCCAACGCCATCCGCGTCGGCATGGTGGGCATCAATGTGCCGATTCCGGTGCCGATGGCCTGGCACTCCTTCGGCGGCTGGAAGCAGAGCCTGTTCGGCGATCACCATGCCTACGGCGAAGAAGGCGTGCGCTTCTACACCCGCTACAAGAGCGTCATGCAGCGCTGGCCGGACAGCGGCTCAAAGGGGCCGGAGTTCGTCATGCCGGTGAATGCCTGACACGCCACGAACAAGGACGCCCCATGAAAGATTTCGGTGAATTCGACTACATCATTGCCGGCGCCGGTGCGGCCGGCTGCGTGCTGGCCAACCGCCTGTCGGCCGACCCCGAGGTGCGCGTGCTGCTGCTCGAAGCGGGCAACGACGAGAGATGGATCTGGACCAAGATCCCGGTCGGCTACCTCTACTGCATCAACAACCCGCGCACCGACTGGTGCTACAAGACCGAGCCCGAGCCGGGCCTCAACGGGCGCAGCATCATCTATGCGCGCGGCAAGGGCCTGGGCGGCAGCACGCTGATCAACGCCATGCTCTACCTGCGCGGCCAGTCGCGCGACTACGACGAGTGGGCGCAGCTGACCGGCGACGCCAACTGGGCGTGGGACCGCGTGCTGCCGCTGTTCAAGGGCGTGGAAGACCACTGGCATGGCGCCTCGGAGGCGCACGGCGCGGGCGGCGAATGGCGCGTGGAGCAGCAGCGCCTGCGCTGGGACATCCTCGACCGCTTCGCCGAAGCCGCCACCCAGGCCGGCGTGCCGGCCACGGCGGACTTCAACCGCGGCCACAACGGCGGCGTCAGCCCCTTCGAGGTCAACCAGCGGCGTGGCACCCGCTGGAGCGCGGTGCGCGGCTTTCTCGACCCGGTCCGCAAGCGCCCCAACCTGCGCATCGTCACCGCCGCGATGAGCGACCGCGTGGTGCTCGACGGCACCCGCGTCACCGGCCTGCATTTCCGGGTCAATGGCGAGGACTGCGTGGCACGCAGCCGCATCGAGACGGTGCTGGCCGCCGGCTCGATCGGTTCGCCGGCCATCCTGCAGCGCTCGGGCATCGGCGACCCGGCCCTGCTCCAATCGCTCGGCATCCCGGTGGCGCATGCGCTGCCGGGCGTGGGCAACAATCTGCAAGACCACCTGCAGCTGCGCAGCATCTACCGTGTCGAAGGCATCAAGACGCTCAACCAGCAGGCCAACAGCCTGTGGGGCAAGGCCATGATGGGGCTCGAATACGCGCTCTTCCGCCGCGGCCCGCTGACCATGGCGCCGAGCCAGCTCGGGGCGTTCGCGCATTCGGATCCGTCGGTGCCGACGCCGGACCTCGAATACCATGTGCAGCCGCTGTCGCTCGACAAATTCGGCGACCCGCTGCACACCTTTCCGGCCTTTACCGCCAGCGTGTGCGACCTGCGTCCGCAGTCGCGCGGGCATGTCAGCATCCGCGACCGCGACCCGGCCAGCGCGCCGAAGATCGCGCCCTGCTATCTCAGCCACGAGGCCGACCGCCGCAAGGCCGCCGCCGCCATCCGCCTGACCCGGCATATCGTCGCCCAGCCGGCGCTGGCGCCGTTCAAGCCGGTCGAGCAGCTGCCCGGCCCGAGCTACGACACCGACGAAAAGCTGGCCTTTGCCGCCGGCAACATCGGCACCACCATCTTCCACCCGGTGGGCACCTGCAAGATGGGGCGGGCCGACGACGCCTCGGCCGTCACCGACAGCCGCCTGCGGGTGCGCGGCCTGGCCGGGCTGCGGGTGGTGGATGCGTCGATCATGCCGACCATCACCTCGGGCAACACCAGCGCACCGACGCTGATGATCGCCACCCATGGCGCGCAGATGATCCGCGAGGACCGACTGCGCGCTTGAGGCCCGGCACCGGCCGCGGGCGCTACGGCCTGACCGGCCAGGCGCCCCAGGCCGTTGCCGCGGCGGCGAGCACCAACGTGCCGCCCATCAGCAGGCACAGCTGCGGCAGGAACCAGGGCTGTTCGATATCGAGCATGTCAGCCTCAGACCTTCTTCAGGAAACAGGCCTTGAGCATGAAGCTGCCGGCGTCGGTCTTGCAATCGACTTCGTGATCGCCGCCGACCAGGCGGATCTTCTTGATCTTGGTGCCGACCTTGAGCGTGGTGGACGAACCCTTGACCTTCAGGTCCTTGATCAGCACCACCGAGTCGCCATCGGCCAGCACCGTGCCGTTGGCGTCGCGGATCTCGCCCTCGCCTGCGCTCTCGGCACTGGCGGCATCGCCCGGCGACCACTCATGGCCGCATTCGGGACAGACCAGGAACTCGCGGTCGGGGTAGGTGTGTTCGCTCGCACATTGCGGGCACGGCGGCAGATCGCTCATGGTGGCTTCCGGCTTGAAGGTAGAATCGGGGCGTCAGGGTAAGCGCTGGGCCGGCATCGGGCAAGCGACACCCGCCCTATTCTTGAAGCGTAAGGACCGATGGCAGGCACACAGGCCAACAATCCGCTCCACGGCATCACCCTCGAGCGCATCCTCGTCGAGCTGGAGGCCTACTACGGCTGGGACCAGCTCGGCCAGGCGGTGCGCATCCGCTGCTTCACCCACGAGCCGAGCATCGCCTCGAGCCTGAAGTTCCTGCGGCGCACGCCGTGGGCCCGCGAACAGGTCGAGGCGCTGTACCTCGACATGCTGCGCGACATCTCCCCGGACCGATAAGAGCCCTCCGCATGACCTACGAAGAACACCTGGACGAAGTGACCACGCTGATCGTCGAGAAATACGATGTCGAGGACGACGCCGCCATCCAGATGGTGATGCGCGCCCAGGCCGACGATTTCTTCAGCGGCCATGACGACGACCCGTCGATCTGCACGCTCGACCGCGCCCACGTCGATGCCAAGGCGGTGTTCGCCAAGTATCGCTAGGCGCGGCGCCCGACAGACGGACTTGCAGCGGGCATGGCGCGCGAGCGGCCCGATCCCGCGCAACGACGCGGCATTCGCCCGCGCAGCCGCCTTGCCAAAGCCCGGGCGCTCTGCTCCAATAGCCGCACCGAGGTGCAGCACCGACGCCAGAACCGCTTTGCGTTCGAGGCCGGAACACAGAACGTGGCATGCCACACCGCCCCGCGCGGCTCCTCGACCGCTTGACCCACTCCGTGCCCTCCACCCCAGGGATCGTTCCCAAGGTCAAGCCGAGTGTCATGCCTTTTCTATCTTCTGGAGAATTCCCTTGAGCAAGAAGCTTTACGTGGGCAACCTGGCCTACTCCGTAACCGACACCGACCTCGAATCCATGTTTGCCCCCTTCGGCGCCATCGGCTCGGCCAAGGTCATCATGGACCGCGACTCCGGCCGCTCGAAAGGCTTCGGCTTCGTCGAGATGAACTCCGACAAAGAAGCCGAGGACGCCATCGCCGCCCTCAACGGCAAGGATGCCGGCGGCCGCAGCCTGATCGTCAACGAAGCCCGTCCGCAGGCACCGCGCAGCGGTGGCGGTGGCTTCGGCGGTGGCCGTTCCGGCGGCGGCGGTGGTCGCAGTGGTGGCGGCGGCTTCGGCGGCGGTCGCAGCGGTGGGGGTGGCGGCCGCTACTGAGCGCCCCGACCCGACAGCGCCCGCGACCCGCGGGCGCGTTCCCCGGCGCCGCCCAGGCGCCTGAAGCACGCACCGGCAAGCACGCCGACACAAGGAGACGGACCCTTTGGCCAAGCCCAATTATCAATTCGAAAAGCGCCAGCGCGATCTGGCCAAGAAACGCAAGCAGGAAGAAAAGCGTCAGGCCAAGCTGGCCAACAAGTCGGCCGGCAGCAGCCAGCCCGACACCAACGCCTCAGACGCCCCCGACACCGGGCACGACGCCCCGCCGCCGTCCCAGGACTGAGCCGGCCACGGCCGCCCTCAGGCGGTCAGCGTCATCAGGATATCGGCGTACCAGGCGCAGTTGAGCCCCAGCGCCTCGTCCACCTCCAGGTCCCGCTCGCCCACATCGAGCCGGGCCGAATGCACACCCAGCAGCATCCACGGCAGATCGCCCAGTTCAGGGGACGGATCGGCAACGCGCATCACCACCGGCGCGCCGCTGGTGCCACGATGGGTGCGCGCATCGGTCAGAAAATAGCCCTTGCCCTGGAAGCGCAAGCCGAAGGACGAGGCGATGATCGCCTGCCGCACCACCGGCATGTGATTGAGCGTGTCGTGAAAGCCCAGCGGGAACCCCACCACCAGCAGCGATGAGCCGACCTCGACCTGGTCGAGCTGGCCGAGCAGATGCTGCGGGGTGAAGGCGCGGTAGCTCGTGGTGGCCGGCAGGGCGGCGCGGTCGATCTCGAGCACCGCCACATCCACCTCGCCGGCCGAGTCCTCGCCCTGGCGCCAGACGCTCTTGCCGTCCTGGTAGAGCAGCATCGAGAAACCGGTCGATTCGGCGTTGTTGGCCGGGTTGGTGTGCAGCTCGATCTCGATGCGATCGGGGTGATGGCCGCTCGCCTCGTCGCACATCACATGGCGGCTGGTCACCAGGAACAGGCGCGCGTCGCGGGCGAAGAAGAAGCCCGTGGCGTTGGTCAGGCCACGCGTGCCCTGAAAGGTCTGGATGCGTGCGGTGGTGAGGAGAATGGTTTCGATCATCGGCGCGCTCGGCTCGGGGAACAGCGGACAGGGCACGGCGCCCCACGAGCCCCTACAATAGCACCTCCTCCCGACCGGCCCGGCGCATGCGACCGACCATTTCCCTGTCACCCGACGAGATCGAATTCACCGCCATCCGCGCCCAAGGCGCCGGCGGGCAGAACGTCAACAAGGTGTCGAACGCGGTGCATCTGCGCTTCGACATCGCCGCCTCCTCGCTGCCCGAGCCGATCAAGGCGCGGCTCTTGGCGCTGGGCGATCAGCGCATCAACAAGGACGGGGTGGTGATCATCAAGGCGCAGGCCTTTCGCAGCCTGGAGAAGAACCGCGCCGACGCGGTGCGCCGGCTCGAAGACCTGATCGCCAGCGTGGCGGTCGAACCCAAGGCCCGCCGCGCCACCCGCCCGACCCGCAGCGCGGTCAAGAAGCGCCTGGAGAGCAAGGCCCGGCGCGGCGCGATCAAGGCGGGCCGCGGCCGGGTCAGCGGCGACTGAGCGCTACGCCGCCAGCGCCTGCGCATGATGGCGCAGGTGCGACTCGATGAAGCTGGCGATGAAGTAGTAGCTGTGGTCGTAGTCCGGTTGCAGGCGCAGGGTGAGCGGATGGCCGGCGGCACGGGCCGCCACTTCCAGCGCCTCGGGCTTGAGCTGCTCGGCCAGGAAGCCGTCCGCCGCGCCCTGGTCGATGAGGATCGGCAACCGCTCGGCGGCATCGGCGATCAGCTCGGTGGCATCCCAGGCGCGCCAGCGGCTGCGGTCTTCGCCGAGGTAGCGGGAGAGCGCCTTTTCGCCCCATGGGCAGGCCATCGGGTGGCAGATCGGCGAGAAGGCTGACACCGCGCGGTAGCGCCCGGGGTTCTTCAGCGCGCAGATCAAGGCGCCATGGCCACCCATCGAGTGGCCGCTGATGCTGCGTCGGTCGGAGGCCGGGAAATGGGCCTCGATCAGCGCCGGCAGCTCGTCCACCACATAGTCGTACATGCGGTAGTGCTGCGCCCACGGCGCTTCGGTGGCATTCACGTAGAAGCCGGCACCATGGCCGAAATCCCAGGCGCCATCGGGGTCGCCGGGCACGCCCTCGCCACGCGGGCTGGTGTCCGGCGCCACCAGGATGACGCCCAGCTCGGCCGCCACGCGCTGCGCGCCGGCCTTCTGCATGAAGTTCTCGTCGGTGCAGGTCAGGCCCGACAGCCAGTACACCACCGGCAGGCGTTGGCCGGCCTCGGCCTGCGGCGGCAGATAGACCGCGAACACCATGTCGCAGTCGAGGCTGGCGGCGCGATGGCGGTAGCGTTTGTGCCAGCCGCCGAAGCTGCGCTGGCTGGAGAGACATTCGAGGGACATGCGGGGTTCTCGGTTAGAAGTGGATGACGCTGCGGATGCTCTTGCCCTCGTGCATCAACTCGAAGGCATGGTTGATCTCGTCCAGCCCCATGGTGTGGGTGATGAAGGTGTCGAGCGGGATCTCGCCGCGCTGCGCCTTGTCGACATAGCCGGGCAGCTCGGTGCGCCCGCGCACGCCGCCGAAGGCCGAGCCGCGCCACACGCGGCCGGTGACCAGCTGGAAGGGGCGGGTGGAGATCTCCTGCCCCGCGCCGGCCACGCCGATGATGGTCGACTCGCCCCAGCCCTTGTGGCAGCACTCCAGCGCGGCGCGCATCAGCTTGACGTTGCCGACGCATTCGAAGGAGTAGTCCACCCCGCCGTCGGTCATCTCGACGATGACCTCCTGGATCGGCTTGTCGAACTCGCTCGGGTTCACGCAGTCGGTGGCGCCCAACGAGCGGGCGATCTCGAACTTGGCGGGGTTGATGTCGATGGCGATGATGCGCCCGGCCTTGGCCATGGTGGCGCCGATGATCGCCGCCAGGCCGATGCCGCCCAGGCCGAAGATGGCCACCGTGGCGCCGGCCTCGACCTTGGCGGTGTTAAGCACCGCGCCGATGCCGGTGGTCACGCCGCAGCCGAGCAGGCACACCTTTTCGAGCGGCGCCTCCTTGGGGATCTTGGCCAGCGAGATCTCCGGCACCACGGTGTATTCGGAGAAGGTCGAGGTGCCCATGTAGTGGTAAATGGGCTTGCCCTGATAGGAGAAGCGCGTGGTGCCGTCGGGCATCAGGCCCTTGCCCTGAGTGGCGCGCACCGCCTGGCACAGGTTGGTCTTGCCCGATTTGCAGAACTTGCACTCGCGGCATTCGGCCGTGTACAGCGGAATCACATGATCGCCCACGGCCAGCGAGGTGACGCCCTCGCCCACCGCCTCGACGATGCCACCGCCCTCATGGCCGAGGATCGCCGGGAAGATGCCTTCCGGATCATCGCCCGACAGGGTGAAGGCATCGGTATGACAGACACCGCTGGCGACGATGCGCACCAGCACCTCGCCGGCCTTGGGCGGCGCCACGTCCACTTCGACGATCTGCAGGGGTTCGCCGGCGGCAAAGGCCACTGCGGCACGCGACTTGAGGGTCATGACATTTCACTCCGGGCTGACGATGAGTCGACAGTATAGAGAATCATTTCCAACCGCTTTGTGAACGGCCATTCGGCGCGCGCCTCACCACGCCCGCGCCGTTGCGCGATAATGCCGCGCCGGCGACCGTGCCGGCGTCGGGAACCAAGGATCCATCATGCCCATGAAACCCACCGATCTGGCCAAGAGCCACGGCCTCAAGATCAACAACAAGCGCAACGCCGCCGCCAGCCCGGCGCGCTTCGGTGCCGCCGCCCAGGCGGTCGACAAGCGCGAACAGCGCCAGCAGGAGCGCGCCCTCGGCGTGGTGCCCTTCGCCTGCAAGCTGCCGATCGCGTTGGTCAAGCAATTGCAGGAACGCGGCGCCGCACACCAAGGCGGCCTCAACGGCCTGATGGCCGAGCTGCTCACCCGGGCCCTCGCCGACACAAAATGAACCTGATGCGCGCGGGCCTCGCCTGGCTGCCGATGGTCGTCATCGCCATCGCCAACGGCACTGCGCGCGAAGCCTGGCTGCTGGCACCGCTGGGCGAAGCACGCGCCCAGCAGCTGTCGACATTGAGCGCCCTCGCGCTGTTCGGCGTGTACATCTGGTGCGTGCTGCCGCGCCTGCGACCGGCCTCGACCGGCCAGGCGGCGCGCATCGGCGCGCTATGGCTGGCGCTGACGCTGGCCTTCGAATTCGTGTTCGGACACTACGTGGCCGGGCACCGCTGGGCCGATCTCTTGGCCAACTACGACATCACCCACGGACGCCTGTGGCCGCTGATCCCGCTGTGGGTGGCGATTGCGCCCCCCCTCTTTCACCGCCTGCGCGCGCCTTACACCGGCAATTCGTCGAAGCGCTCGTAGATCGCGCGCAACCAGGTCTTGACCCGCTGGCGCTCGAGCAGGCCGAGCGCCTCGGGGCCGCTGCGCAGATTGACGGCGGCCCAGAAGCTGGCGCTCTGGCGATCGATCTTGCGCATGCTCGCCTCGTGCAGCTCGGGCAGGGAGATCACCCGCGCGCCCAGCGCCAGTGCCCCCTGCAGCGCCGCCGAGTTGTCGAGCTGCGAGAAATCGCTGCCGCGCCCGAGGTTCTTGACCACGATGTAGTTGAGCCCCGCGCCGTAGGTATCGATCAGCCGGTTGAGCAGGCTCACCGAATCGGCCCCGGCATCGGCCAGGTGCCAATAGTTGACCGTCACGCCCATCTCGTCGAGCAGGGTCAGCAGGTCGGAATCCTTCACCCAGCGCGCCAGCGGTGCGGCCGTCTGCGCCGCCAGATCGACGATCACGCTCGGCGCCTCGCCATCGTCGGGCGGCGGCTCGTCGAACACCGTGGCGATCAGGTCCAGGCCCTCGTAGGTGTCGACGATCACCGGCGCGGCGTAGTCGGCATAGAAACGGGTGAAGGAGGTGTGCGAGCGGTCGGTGTCGAAGCCGACGAAGGGCCGCCCCTTGTCGATGAAATACTGCGCCAGCACCCGCGCGGTCACGGACTTGCCGACCCCGCCTTTTTCGCCGCCGATGAGATTGAGTGAGCTCATGAAGAAGTCCTGTGGAGAGTGGGCCCTAAGACCGGGTCAGACGATAGCAAAATCGCAAGGCGCTCAGGTGCCCCGCCCGAGCGACAGCAGGCTGGCACCGAGGCCGATGAAGACGCCGCCGGTCACCCGGTTGAAGGCACGCTGACGACGCGGCTCGGCCAGCCAGCGCCCGGCGGAACGCGCCAGCGCGCCATAGGCCAGCAGGCTCATGAACGACAGCGCCATGAAGGTCGCGGTCATCAGCCCGAACTGCAGGGCGAGCGGCCGGCCGGTATCGAGAAACACCGGGAACAAGGCCGTGAAGAAGGCGATCGCCTTGGGGTTGGTCAGGGCGACCAGCGCGCCTTCGCGGAACAACCCGGCCGCCGGCCGCTGCACCGGGCCGTCCACCGCGGCCGCCTGCGAGAGGCTGACCGCCGCCCGGCGGAGCTGCTTGATGCCCAGATAGACCAGATAGGCGGCGCCGATCAGCTTGACCACCAGGAACAACAGGGCCGAGGTCTGGAGCAAGGCGCCCAGGCCGAACACCGACACCCCGGCCACCGCCGCCACGCCGAGGATATTGCCCAGCGAGGACAGCGCCACGGCGCGCAGCCCGCCGCGGCTGCCGTTGGTAATCGCCAGCAGGATCGCCGGCCCGGGGCTGAGGATGGCCAGCGCGGCCACCACGACGAACATCAACCAGGTATCGAATGCCATGAAGGCCCCCTCAACGACGCATTGACGGCCGGCGGCCGTCACAAGACACAGACCGTAGCCCGCTACAATGACAAGCGCAAGCACCACCGCTATAACGAATTGTCGGCAACTGTCAGGCGTGGTTCTGCAGCTGCCACCGACCGGGTACCCCCCACCATGCCCCAGATCCGAATCCCCGCCGCGTGGATGCGCGGCGGCACCAGCAAAGGCGTGTTCTTGCTCGCCAGCGACCTGCCGGCCGAGCCCGCCGAGCGCGACGCCCAGCTCACCCGCCTGCTCGGCAGCCCCGACCCCTACGGCAAGCAGATCGACGGCCTCGGCGGCGCCACCTCAAGCACCAGCAAAGTGGTGATCGTCGCGCCCTCGCAGCAGCCCGACTGCGATGTGGACTACTGGTTCGGCCAGGTGCTGATCGACAGCGGCCGGATCGACTGGTCGGGCAATTGCGGCAACCTCACCGCCGCGGTCGGCCCCTTCGCCCTGTGGCGCGGCCTGCTGCCGGCGGCCGGCGACGGCGAGGTGAACGTGCGCCTGTGGCAAGGCAACGTGGGCAAACGCATCCATGCGCGGGTGCCGGTGCACGAGGGCCGGCCGGTGGAGGACGGCAAGTTCGCGCTCGACGGCGTGGCCTTCGCCTCGGCGCCAATCACGCTCACCTTTCTCGACCCCGGCAGCGCCGAGGGCGGCGGCATCCTGCCGACCGGCCGCGCGGTCGATTCCTTGACGCTCGACGACGGCACGCAGCTCGACGCCTCGCTGGTCAGCGCCGGCAACCCGATGGTCTTCGTCTCCGCCCATGCGCTCGGCCTGGATGCCACCGCCTCGCAGGCCACGCTCAATGCCGACACCCCTCTGCGCGCGCGCTGCGAACAGATCCGCATCGCGGGCGCGCTGGCCATGGGCCTGGCCGACACGGCCGTCGCCGCCGCCGAGCGCCAGCACACGCCCAAGGTGGCGGTGGTCGCACCGCCGGCCGATTGCGTGTCGGTCGATGGCCGGCGTTTTGCCGCCAGCGACCTCGACCTCCTCACCCGGGTGGTATCGATGGGCGCCTTCCACCATGCCATCCCCGGCACCGCGGCGATCGCCATCGCGGCAGCCGCCGGCGTGCCCGGCTCGCTGGTGTCGCGCCAGTTGCAACGCGACCCGGTCGGGCCGCTGCGCATCGGCCACCCCTCGGGGCGCAGCGAAGTGGGCGTCACCACGCACACCAACCAGGGCCGCTGGCTGCTGGAAGCGGCCGTCCTGCGCCGCAGCGCGCGCCTGCTGATGGACGGCTGGGCCTGCCTGCCCGGCTGAACCCGACAGCGGGCCGGGCGGTCACAGGCGAGGCAAGATCCCAATAGCATCCTTCCCCCCACCCCGGAGACGCCCGATGCACAACGATCCCGACTTCGACAGCCTGCTCCCCGCGCCGCGGCTCGACCGCCGCGGCTTCCTTGTCACCGCCTCGGCCGCCGGTTTCGCGCTGGCCGTCCACCCCGTGAGTGCCCAAACCATGATCCACACCGACGACACCGGCCTGCGCACCGGCGACGCCACCATCGACACCGGCACCGGCGCATTGCCGATCTACCACGCCGCCCCAGCAACGGGCGACAAGCTCCCGGTGGTGCTGGTGGTGCAGGAGATCTTCGGCGTCCACGAGCACATCCGCGACGTGTGCCGGCGCCTGGCCAAACTCGGCTACCTGGCCATCGCCCCCGAGCTGTATTTCCGCCAGGGCGATCCGGGCAAGTACGACAACATCCCCACCTTGCTCTCCGAGCTGGTGTCCAAGGTGCCGGACGAGCAGGTGATGTCCGACCTCGACATGAGCGTGCTGTGGGCCGCCGACCAGGGCGGCGACACGGCCCGGCTGGGCATCACCGGCTTTTGCTGGGGTGGGCGCGTGGTGTGGCTGTACGCCGCCCACAACCCCAAGCTCAAGGCCGGCGTGGCCTGGTACGGCCGCCTGCGCGGCCAGCCCTCGGCACTCACACCGCGCCATCCGGTCGACCTGGTGGGCGAGCTCAAGGCGCCAGTGTTGGGCCTCTATGGCGCCGAGGACCAGGGCATTCCGGCCGCCGACGCCGAGGCCATGCGCGACGCGCTCAAGGCCGCCGGCAAGCCGGGCGAGATCGTGATCTACCCAGATGCCGGCCATGCCTTCCATGCCGACTACCGGCCAAGCTACCGCGAAGCGGCGGCCAAAGACGGCGGGCAGCGCCTGCAGGCCTGGTTCAAACGCTACGGGGTGTGATCGCCGGCCTGCCACTGCGGCGCGGCCAGCGTGCCGCTCAGCCGCAGCGGCAGGTGCTGACGCTGCAATTTGGCGAAGGCCGACTTGCGCATGCCCTCGGGCCTCTCGGTCAGCTGGGCGGTCAAGGCCAGATCGAGCGCGCCGTCGGCCAGGCCGACCGTGCCCGTGCCGGTCAGCTGCAGCGCGTCGCTGCGGATCGACAGCGCATCGACCTGCCCCGCGCCATCGCTCACCGTCACATCGGCACTCGCCTGGCGAATCGGTAACGCCGGCCCGGCGCCCGCCCCGGCCAACGCCAGCGCCAAGGGGCCGCCCGGCGCCCGCAAGGCGTCCACCAGGCCCTCGGCCTGCCAGGCCCCGCCGTTCAGGACGAAGCGCATCCGGCCCTGCGCCGTCGGCCAGGGCGCGGCGGCATCTGCGTCGAAGCGCAAGCGCAGGTCGGCATCGAGCCCGCCGCTCAGCATCGCTTTGGCCTCGGCCGCTCGCGGCCACTGCTCGAGCGCCACACCGGTGGCCTTGAGCTCGAGCAGACCGGCCCCCTCGGCGTCATGCGCCAGCTGCCCGCTCACGCGGCCATTGAAGACGGCGCCGTCGAAGGGGCCGAACCGGAGCGCGGCGCCCTCGCCGGCGACCGGCAGCACCACCGATTCGAGCACCCAGCCGTCCGCCTCGACACGGTCGGCACGCACCCGGCCGGCGAAGGGCGGCAAGGAACGGGCCGACCACAAGCCGGCCAGTTCGGCCCGGTAGGCATCCAGCGCCAGGCGCGGCGCATGCAGCTCGAATTGCAGGGCGGGGCTCGCATCGGGGGCGATGCGCACGCTGCCGGCCAGGCGCTGGGCGCCGTCGTTGAAAGCCAGGCTGGCGTCGAGCGGGCCGTTCAGGGGCTGCCACGCCAGCTGGCCGGTGATCTGCAGGCGGCGTGCCGGCGCATCGCCCGCGCCGGGCCAGCCGAACTGCGCGTCGAGCCCGTTGAGCAGCAGGCTGTCGTCGGGGCTTCGCCACTGCGGCACGGCCTGCAGCGAAATCGCATGGCTGCGGCCGTCGCGGCGCAGATTGCCTTCCAGCGACAAGGTGTCGGCCTGCCAGCCCTCTGGCAGCGGGCGCAGATTGGCCAGCCGCGCCGCCAGCGCACCGCCGCGCTCGCCGTCGCGCTGGAAGGTGGCGGCCGCCTGCGCCAGATGCAGGCCGTCTTCCCAGCGCCATGCCGGCACCTCGGCGGTGATGGTGCTGGTGCCGGCCCGCCCCTGCCCATGCACGCGCAAGGCCAGCGCCTTGCCTTGCCAGCGCCCGGCACGATCGATCGCCGCGCCCCCCGAGGTGAGGGCCAGCGTGGTGGCGCGATAGCCCAGCGCTTCGCCGTCGAAATCCACCCCGGCGTTGTTCAGGCTGAGCAGGCCGGTGCGATCGATACCGAAGCCGGCCGTCATGCGGAAGCGCCCCTGCGCCGGCAGCAGGCCATGCGCCACGGCGTCGCCTTCGACACCGAGCACGCCGCGCAGCCCCTTGCCGATCGGCCCGACAAAAGCGGTCACGCGCGACAGCTGAAGCGTCATGCCCTGCACCGGGTCGACCAGTTCGAGCGAGGCATCGGTGACGCTCACGCGATGCACATTGAAGGCCACCGGCGCGTCCTTGATCGACGCCGCGGCCGGCTGGCCCTGCAGCGCTTCGAGCGTCTTGAGCATGTCGCGGGCGAAGTGCAGCTGCACGCCTTCGAGACGCATCTCCTGCACGTCGACACGCCGTGCCAACAAGGGCAGCAGCCCCACATGCACGCGCACGCGCGCCACCCGCGCCGCCAGCACGGTCGGCGCGTCGCGGGCGGACAGGGTGACCTGCTTCGCATCGAGCGCCAGCCGCGGCCAAAACGTGAGGGTGAGCGGCCCGTCGAAGACCAGCGCGCGGCCGTAGCGATCGGCCACCGCCTGGCTCAGCTCGGATTTGACGCGGTCGCTGTCGAAGCTGGTCGACAGATACCACACCGCGCCCGCCGCCAGCACCAGCAGGCTCAGTACGACAAGGGCGACGATTTTCAGCAGGCGCATGACCGGTCCGGGCGCGGGAGAGCAAGACACTGCGCCATCTTAGCCGCAATGACGGCGTCGCGTCCCGCCCGAAAAACGCTCGGGCGCTCAGACCGGGCGCGACGGCGCGTGACGCACCAGGTAGGCGGCCACCAGGCCGTTGACGGTGCCGAACAGCACGGCAGCGAAGGCGAACACCGGCAGCAGGTAAAAGATGCCGTCATGCGGCACCAGCCACAGCCGGGCCACCAGCAGCTGGCCGGCGAAATGCCCGAAGGCGGCCAGCACGCTGTGGCTCACCGGTCCGAACCAGCGCGCCGGCAGATGCTGCGCCAGCGCCAGCACGGCGAGGCTGATCAGCGCGCCGCTGAGGCTGAGGAAGAAGCCCGGCGCCAGGAACTGGCCGAGCACCAACGAGGCGGCAAACACGCGCAGCAAGGCCACCCAGGCCGCCTCGCGCCAGCCCCAGCGCGCCAGCACCATCAGCGTGATGATGTTGCCCAGCCCGGGCTTGACGCCGGGCAGCGGCAGCGGGATGGCCGCCTCGGCCACCGACAGCGCGATCGCCGCCGCCGCATAGCGGGCGATGCGCACATCGGCGGCGGTAACGGGCAGTTCAATAGTTGAGCGTGTCATAGGCCGGGCTGTCGCCGAGCAGACGCAGGCTGACTTCGTTGGGCGCGCAGATGGCCACCGCGCCGGCACGCGTCAGCCAGCCCTGCAATACGCAGTACTGGCGCGGACCGGGGTCGCTGAACACACGGGCGCGGCCGGGTTCGACCTGCACGCGGGTGGGGCCGAGCGGGCCGTCCACGGCGATGTCGGCCGGCTGGTTGAGGCTCAGGCGGGCCACCACCTTGCCGCCGGCGCGCACCTCGGCCCAGCGGGCGACGCCGCCCTGCCACAGGCTCAGCGCCGAGACCACGCACACCAGCAGACCGCCCGCGACCACCAGCGCATCGCCCGGGCGGAAGCCGGCGCGCCACTCATGCCAGGCCAGCTTCATGCGTGGCCCTGGCCGTCCTGCGCCCGGCGCGCCGAGGCACGATGGCGCACCATGACGCGCACACTGCTGCCGAAGGCCTCGGCCAGCCACTCGGCGAAATACACCGAGCGGTGCTGGCCGCCGGTACAGCCGATGGCCACGGTGAGGTAGCTGCGGTTGTCGCGGATGTAGGCCGGCAGCCAGTTGGCGACGAAGCGGCGGATGTCTTCGGCCATGCGGCCGACCTCGGGGATGCGTTCGAGGAAGTCGATCACCGCCTGATCCTTGCCGGTGAGCGGGCGCAGCTTGGGGTCGTAGTGCGGGTTGGGCAGGCAGCGCACGTCGAAGACCAGGTCGGCATCGACCGGGATGCCGTACTTGAAGCCGAAGGACTGGAACAGCAAGGTGAGCCCGGCGGTGGCTTCGAGCTGCATGAAATCCTTGATCCAGGCGCGCAGAGTGTTGGCCTGGGTGTCGCTGGTGTCCATGCGGTAGCCGAGCTGGGCGATCGGGTCGAGCGCCTCGCGCTCGCGCGCAATGGCTTCGGCCAGCGTCACGTTCTCCTCGCCCAGCGGATGGCGACGGCGGGTTTCGGAGAAGCGGGCAATGAGAGTGTCGTCACGCGCGTCGAGGAAGATGAAGCGCACGTCCTCGACCATTTCGCGCAGCCGCTCGACCTCGCCGGGCAGCGCGGCGATCGAGGTGCCCGAGCGCACATCCACCGCCACCGCCACGCGCTGGTAGCCGCTACCGCGCAGGTTCGAGACGAGTTGCGGCAACAGCGTGGCGGGCAGGTTGTCCACCACGTAGTAGCCGGCGTCTTCCAGCACATTGAGGGCAACGCTCTTGCCCGAACCGGACAAGCCGCTGATGAGGACGATCTGCATGGGGCACCCCGCGTGGAGATGCTGCCCAGTGTACAGCCAATGCGTCCATCTGGCACCGAGGCGGCGGCGCCGACAGGCCCACGACCGGCCCAAGCGGCGGTCGTTTGCGCAGTTGTTGGCGCGCCGGCCAAGAAAGCCTGCCGGCGAGTGTGGCTTTGCGGCAATATGGTCGAACCGGAAGAACCGGGTACCCGGGTGCGCCGAAGCGTCGGTTGCCGGGGAGGAGAGTGCTTGTGCAGACGATCCGTGTTGTCCTCCTGATGTTCGCGACGGTCCTGTTGATGTCGCCCCCTGCTGTCGCGTCCCCCGAGCCGACAGCGCACCCGACCTTGGAGCGCATGCGCGAAACGGTCATGCGTGCCAGCGCGCTATCGAGCCGTTGGGAGGGGCCGCAAACCGGCCCGGCGGCGCAGGCCGGAAAGCGCATCGCCGTGATCTGCGAGGACTTGCGCAACGGCGGCGTGCTGGGTGTCGCCCGAGGCGTCGAGGAGGCCGCGCAGGTGGTGGCGTGGGAGGTGCGTCTGTTCGTGGCGCACGGCACGCCCCGGGGGCGCCGCCAGGCGATCGACGCCGCGCTGGCGATGGACCCGGACGGCGTCATCCTGATCGGCAGCGACGCTCGGAGCCTCGATGCCCGGCTGGCGGCGTTTTCCCGGCGCAACATCCCCGTGGTCGGCTGGCATGTGGGCGCCACGGCTGGCGTACGCGCGTCGGAACATGTCGCCATCAATGTGTCGACCGACCCGCTGGAAGTGGCCCGCATCACCGCCATGGCCGCCATCGTGAGCAGCCCGGAGCCGCTCGGCGTGGTCATCTTCACCGACCCGAGTTTCAATATTGCGATGCGCAAGGCCGATGCGATGGCCGGGCTGATCCGGGACTGCCAAGGGTGTACCTTGCTGGCGGTGCGCCCGATTCCGATCTCCTCCTCTGCCCAAACGATGGCCAAGGAGACGCGCGAGCTGCTGGCCCGCTACGGCGCGTCCTGGACCCACGCCCTGGCCATCAACGACATCTACTTCGACTACGCGACCCCCGAACTGACCAAAGCGGGTCGGGACGTTCAGTTGTTTTCGGCCGGCGACGGGAGTTCCGGGGCCTTCCTGCGTATTCAGGCGGGCACCTTCCAGCGCGGCACGGTGGCCGAGCCGCTCAACCTCCAGGGCTGGCAACTGGTGGATGAACTCAATCGCCTGCTCTCCGGCGAGCCCATCAGCGGCTACGTGCCGCCGTTTCAGCTGGTCACGCCCGAGAACGTCGATGCCGGCCCACAGCTGTTCTTCGACCCCGACAACGGTTACCGGCAGGCATACCGGCGGATCTGGCAACGGTAGCGGAGGCCGGTCGCGTGAAACGTCTCGTGCTCCCGTCGCTCTGGCGCCCGCACACCTTGCGGCAGAAGTTTCTGATGGCGACCGTGGTGGGGGCCCTGCTGGTCATGGCCAGCGGCCTCATGGCCATCTATGCCCTGCACGCCTCCGCCGGCACCATCCGGGCCCTGGCCGGCGAGCAGCTCGTCCAGATGCAGGGGGCCCAGGACTTGGTGCAGAACACCTTGCTCATCGAGCGCGAAACCTATCGCTTGAAGGATGCCGGCGCGCTGGATGAGTTGCGCGACAGCTACGACAGCATGCTGACGCATCTGGGCAAATTCGAGGCCTTGGTCGACCTGCTGGCGGCGGACGACCAGAGCACGGTCCTGCTCGAGCTGCGCCATTCGAGCCAGCTGTTCCGCAATACCGCCGACATCGCCGCGCGGCTGCGGGAGCGCCGGCTGCGATCCGACGCAGCGGCGGCGGGGGACGCCCGCGCCACGCCCTCTGACGCCACCGAGCAACGTACGCTCTCGGAGTTGCGCACCCGGGCCGATGCCTTGGTTCGGGTCGCCCAGTCCCAATCGGAGTCGTCGAGCCGGCAGTATCGGGCGACGCTCCAGGAACTGGATCGACTGACCGGTCGTAACGAACGATGGGTGTTCGTGCTGATGGCCGCCAGCTTGATCACGGCCGGGGTCGTTGCCCACTGGTTTCTCGGGCGTCGCGTGCTGGGCCGCCTGCGTGGGGTCAGCGACGCGCTTCGGGCGGACGACCGGACAGGCCCGGTGCCTGCCGGCAAGGGGCGAGACGGCATGTCTGCAACGATCGCCGGCGATGAGATCGACGAAATGGAACGTGCGCTCGCGCGCTTTCAGGAGGACCGGCGCCAGTTGGCGGTGCGCACGACCGAGTTGTTGCTGGCACGGGATGCGGCCGAATCGGCGAACAAGGCGAAGAGCGTCTTCCTGGCCAACATGAGCCATGAGTTGCGCACGCCGCTCAATGCCATCCTCGGGTTCTCCTGCATCCTCCGGGAGGACCCCGGCCTGGAACCGGTCGCGCGCGAGAGCGTGGAAATCATCAATCGCAGCGGCGAGCACCTGCTGGCCCTGATCAACGATGTCCTGGAAATCGCAAAAATCGAATCCGGCAAGCTTCAACTGGTGATCGCCGCCTTCGATCTGGGGGCGATGGTGTGCGGCGTGCACGACAGCATGCGCCTGCGCGCCGAGCAGAAGGGGCTGACGCTGACGCTCGACCAGTCGTCCCGTTTCCCCCGCTACATTCGCGGCGACGAGGCACGCCTTCGCCAGATCCTGTTCAATCTGATCGGCAACGCGGTCAAGTTCACCACGCACGGGGAGATCGTGATACGCCTGGGCGTCAAGAACAACGCGCGCAGCCATCTGCTGATCGAGGTCGAGGATACCGGCCCGGGGATTCCCCCTGAGGCGCTGCCAAGCGTCTTCCAGCCTTTCGTTCAGGTGGGCGACGATTCGGCGCGTGGCGGCACCGGCCTCGGCCTGGCCATTGCGCGCCAGTTCGCCCGTTTGATGGATGGCGACATCCGTGTCGAGAGCACCCCGGGGGTGGGTTCGCTGTTCCGGGTCGATCTGCCGCTTGAATTACCCACCGAGGACGAGGTGCGCCAGCTGGGAAGCGAAAACACCGGCCACGGCACCGCCACCGAACTGGCGCCCGGCCAGCCCGAGCATCGTATTCTCGTCGTCGAGGATCATGCCGAGAACCGGCTCTTGCTCGAACGCCTGATGACCGAACTCGGCCTGCCGGTCCGCAGTGCGTCCAACGGCGAGGAGGGGCTCCGGCTCTTCGAGACATGGCACCCGGACCTGATCTGGATGGATCGGCAGATGCCGGTCATGGACGGGTTGGAAGCGACCCGGCGCATTCGACGGATGCCCGGTGGCGACAAGGTCAAGATCGTCGTGGTCACGGCCTCGGCCTTCAAGGAACAGCACTCCGAAGTTCTCGCCGCCGGCGTCGACGGCCTGATCCGAAAACCCTTCCGGTTCGCCGAGATCCATGCCTGCCTGGCACGACAGCTCGGACTGCGGTTCCGGGCCCCGGCGCACTCGCCGACCCCGGCCGCGCCCCGTGAAGCGCTCACCGCCGAGCGGATGTCGTCCCTGCCCGAGGCGTTGCGCACCGGTTTCAGGGAGGCGCTCGAGCGGCTGGACAACGAAAGCATCGAGGCCATCGTGGAGAAGATTGGCCACACAGATGCCGAACTTGGAGCGATACTGACAGCACGGGTTCACGAATTCGACTACGCAGCCATCCTGTCCGCACTCGAGGCATCGGACCGGCAGGACGGCTAGCGCAGGGCGAATGGGAGGCCATCCATGCGACACAAGGGAGAGATCCTCGCCGTCGACGACACCCCGGCTTCGCTGAGGCTGCTCACCGATATCCTGCGGGGCGAAGGCTACCAAGTACGTTCGGCCATCAGCGGCGAACTGGCGCTGGGGGCCGCAATGAGACAGCCCCCCGAGTTGGTGTTGCTCGACATCAACATGCCGGGCATGGATGGCTTCGAGGTGTGCACGCGACTCAAGCAGGACGAGCGCACCCGCGACTTGCCGGTAATCTTCGTCAGCGCCTCGGCGGAAACCGGAGAAAAGGTCAAGGGCCTGCAGATCGGCGCGGTGGACTACGTGACCAAACCGTTCCAGCGGGAAGAATTACTCGCCCGCGTGCACACCCATCTGGAGCTGTATCGGCTGCGCCATCGGCTTGAGGACGTCGTGGCGGAGCGGACCCACTCGCTCCACCAGAGCGAGTTGAAGCTGAGAAAGACCTTGCTCGATTCGGTCATGGCGATCGCCGCAACCGTCGAAATGCGCGACCCGTACACGGCGGGCCACCAGCGGCGGGTCGCCGAGATCGGCGCGGCCATCGCCCGGGACCTGGGCATGAGCGAGCACCGGGTCGAAGGCCTGCGGCTCGCGTGCGTGGTCCATGACGTGGGCAAGGTGAAGATCCCGGCCGAAATTCTCAACAAGCCCGGCCGTCTGTCCAAGCTGGAGTTCGAGCTGATCAAGAACCATGCGCAGGACGGCTACGAAGTCCTGAAGGAAATCGACTTCCCCTGGCCGATCGCCCAGTTCGTGCTGCAGCACCACGAGCGCCTGGACGGTTCGGGCTATCCCAACGGGCTCAAGGGGGAACAGATTCTGCCCGAATCGCGCATCCTGTCCGTGGCGGACGTGATCGAAGCCATGGCCTCCCACCGCCCCTACCGCCCAGGCCTGGGGATCGAAGCGGCCCTCACGGAGATCGAGGTCAACCGCGGCGATCTGTTCGACTCGGAAGTCGTCGAAGTGGCCCTGAACCTGTTTCGCCACAAGGGCTACCAAATCGACTTCTCCGGCAGAATCTCAACCACGTGGGGCCCGGCCTCGTGCCCACCCCTTGCGCCGACCGATGCGCCTTCCGGTAGCCTCTCCGCAGCATCGAACACATCGCCCTCTCCGGTATGAGCCTGCGCTGAAGGCGCGCCGGGCTGCAGCCGTAGCGACGCGGAGCCGGGAGCCACCCGGTTTCACCCCCGGATCGCTGGGCGAGCCCAGAACAAGCCCTGGCGCCGGAAAATACCGATAGAAATCATCAGGTTTTCGCCAATCTTTCGGGTAAAATCGGCGCCCAACCATGGGCCCGGAGTGGGTACTCCCTTCTGTCGAGGGGCTGCCTTGGGATCGCGTTCTATTTCGCGGCTGGATTCGAGCGGTACGGGGACTGAACAACGAATGCTGGAGCGAGTCAGTGCTGGCATGGCGCGCGCGCAGGCGTGGTCGCGAAAACTGCTGGTTTGTGCCCTTACCCTGGCCATGTGCTCTGCCACGGCCGCATCCGCCCAAGCCCTGGCGCTCTCCGACCGCCCCCTCGAAGAGTTGCTGAACACCGAGATCATCACCGCCGACCGCTTGGCGCGGCAGATCAGCGACGCGCCGTCCGCGGTTTCCATCGTCACGGCCGAAGACATCAGAACCTACGGCTACCGGACGCTGAGCGACATCCTCGACAGCATGCGTGGCGTAGCGATGTCGCACAATCGCTACTACGGCTTTCTCAGCGGGCGGGGATACGGCAACGCGGGGAGCTTCTCGGGCCGGATCACACTGCTGATCGACGGCTACCGGGCCCCCGACAACTACTACGGGCAAACCTATTTCGGCGCCGACGGCCTGCTTGACGTCGAGCTGATCGAACGGGTCGAGTACATTCCCGGCTCGGGGTCGAGCAGCTACGGCGACTCGGCCTTCCTCGGCGTCATCAACGTCATTACGAAAAAGGGCCGTGCCGTCGGCGGCGTGACGCTCGGCGCGGACGCCGGTAGCCATGGATGGCGGCGCAAGCGGGTGGCGTTCGGCCAGCAATTCGACAGCGGGCTCGATCTGCTCGTATCGGCCTCCGGCCTCAGTAGCGATGGCCGCACGATGTCGACAGACGACGTCAGCCCCGGATTCGAAGGAAAAGGCTACGAGAACGACCACAACCGCCGCTATTTCCTGAAAGCGGGCTACGCGGGCTGGACCTTCGAAACCGCGTCGGCCAAACGCTGGGTGCCACATGAGAATGGCCGGGACGTTGACGACAGCACCTTCGCCCGGTTGCGCTACGACGGCGAGCTGGGGCCGGCACTCAAGACATCGGTCGACTTCTACTACGGCCGGTATCGGTGGACATTCCGCGACGGTAGGCACCGCCTGTCCACCGGCGGCGACTGGCGCGGCGTCGATGCGAAGCTCGTCGGGACGTGGTTCGACAAGCACACCATCGTGACCGGCGTCGAATACCGAGATGACTTCCGCCAGGGGTTCAGCGAAGACGATCCGGATTTCGACTATTCGGCGAGCGACTGGACATACCGCCGAACCACCAGCCTGTATGGCTACGACGACATCACCCTCAGCGATGCGCTGCGTTTCAGTTTCGGCGCCAGACTGGATGCCCGACAAGGGCGCCGCTCCAGGCTCAACCCGCGTGCCGCGCTGATCTGGACACCCGGCACAGGCACGACCCTGAAGCTGTCGGCCGGACAGGCGCATCGCCAGCAGACGGCCGCTTCCGAATCCTGGGCGCCCGACCCGCTCGTCGAGCGCGTCTCCACCACCGAGCTGGTACTCGAGCAGATGTTCGGGCCCAGAACGCGTCTGACCGCTTCGGTCTACCGCTACCGCATCGACAACTATATCTACAACCTGCAGCTGGGCTGGGTCGCAGGAAATTTCGGAGCGATCGACTCCCGGGGGTTCGAAACCGAGCTCGAACACGTGTGGGACAACGGTATCCGCCTGCGGGCCAGCTACGCCCATCAGGATGCGAAACGCGAGGATGGCCGCGTGCCCTCCAATCTGGCCCGCCACATCGGCAAACTCAACCTGAGCGCGCCCCTACCGGGCCAACTTCGGATCGGGGCCGCCGTCCGCTACCTCGGTCGCCGCCTCAACGACGCCGACACCTACGAACCGGCACACACGGTCGCCGACCTGACCCTGAGCGGACACTGGGACAACCTCTTTGCGAGTGTGTCCGTTCGCAACGTGGGGAATGCCGACTACCGCGAGATCAGCGAGGCGCAGGTGACCCCGGAAGGCGCCTATCCGGCGGATGGCCGGAACGTGTGGTTCCAGATGGAGTACCGCTTCAAATGAAGCGTCTTCGTCGCGCGCTTCTTTGCCTGGCCTACCTGTGGGCCTGTCAGCCCCTGTCTGGTGCGACGCAGACGGGTGCGGTGCCCGAGTTCGCGATGAAGGCGGCCTATCTCTACAACTTTGCGCAACTGGTCGAGTGGCCGGCCAGCCAGGCCGCAGAAAGCGGGCGTTTCGACCTGTGCATTCTCGGCCAGGACGACATCGTCGACGCGCTCGAACAAATGCGTGGCAAAACGATCGACGGCCGGCCGCTGAACCCTGTGCGGGTCACCTCGACGACCGATGTGGCGGAGTGCCGGCTGTTCTATGTCGGCGAATTCGGTGGTCACCGCGCCACCCGCCTGCTCCGCAGCTTGCACGGCGCCCCAGCGCTGACAGTCGCCGACGATCGGGCGCTGATCGATGTACCGACGATGATCACGCTGCTGCGGGCCGATCGGCGCCTCGGCTTCGAGGTCGATCTCGGCCCCGCCAAGCACGCCCAGATCAGCTTCAGCTCCAAACTGCTCGGCCTGGCCCGACGGGTGAAAACCGAATGAAACTCAAGGATCGTTTCAGCGGCCTGCCGATCCAGAGCAAGTTGTCGTTCATCAACGTCATCGCGGTCATGGTCGCGCTACTCCCGGTCGTCGCGATCACACTTGGCTACGAGTACTACTCGATCCGCCGTTCGATCGTCGCCGAGGCCGAGGTACAGGCGAGCATCATCCGGGACAACATCGTGGCGGCCACCGCGTTTTCCGATGCCGCGGCCGCCGGCGAGATTCTCCATGCGCTTCGCGCCTCCCCCCATGTCAGGCAGGGCGCCGTATTTCTGCCTGACGGTACGGTGCTCGCGCAATACCTCGCGCCCACCGAAGGCACCAAACCACCGCCGAACCCGGTCTTCCCGGACGCGACCTCGGACCTCGGCGGGAGCATCGTCGTGAGCCGGGCGGTTCGCCTCAAGCAGGATATCGTCGGTGCACTGGTCATCGAGACAAGTACCGCGCCGCTGCGGGATCGGCTGACCGTCTACCTGCTCGTGGTCCTGTTCTCCACCGCGGTCGGGGTTGCCATTGCATGGCGGCTTTCCAAGTGGTTGAAGGAGAGCATCACCGGTCCGCTGTCCGAGTTGCTGGCCCTTGCGAACTACGTTTCCGAGCATCAAGACTACCCGCCGCCGCGGCAGGGCGACTACGGCTCCGACGAAATCGGCAAGCTGTCGCACGCGTTCGACGACATGCTCTCGGGCATCCGGCGGCGCGATCTGAAGCTGAGCCAGATGGCCTACTACGACAACGTCACCGGCCTGGCGAATCGCCACTATTTCATGGAGCGCCTCCATCAGGCGGTTGCCAGCACCTCGCGGTATGGCACGCGCTGTTGCCTCATGTTCATTGACCTGGACAACTTCAAGACGGTCAACGATACCCATGGACACGATGTCGGGGACGCCCTCCTCCGAGAGGTCGCTCGCCGGCTGACGCAGGTCTCGCGCAACAACGACTTCGTCTGCCGCATCGGCGGCGACGAGTTTGCCGTCATCGTCGATGGCGTGACCGACCTGAGTGGCCCGAGCGTTCTTGCCGGAAAGATCGTCGACGCGCTGTGCAGCCCCGAGGTGATCGACGGAAAGGAGCTCGTGATCGGGGCCAGCATCGGCCTTGCCGGCTGTCCGGAACACGCGAACACCGTCGACGAATTGCTGCGCACCGCCGACTGCGCCATGTATCGGGCGAAAACGGAAGGCAAGAACGGATTCCGGATCTACTCGCCCGACATGTCGGATACCCCACCACCGCGAGAAGCCACGCGCCCCTAAGCAGGCAAGGCGCAGCTTGACGCCGACGCGAGCGGCCTCGGCGCAGCGCTCAGCGAAGCGCCATCTCCTCACCGGCCGCCCTTGCCAGGGCATTTGCCACACCCTGCCGCACATGGCGCCAGCGGATTGGCCGATGTCGACCTACTCTAAGAAAGTCGGTGCGTCTGGGTCGCAAGGTCGGTTCTGCCGCCCGTGCGACGGGCAGCCGGCAGGCGGCGTCGCCCCGCCGGGACGACGCCGCAGGGCGGGCCGCCGGTCCGTCCCCCTTGTGACTGATCCGGAGGAGACCCCTGTGAAGACAATAATCCCGACACGGGAAGCACAGCCGGCAACATCCGTAGCTGGCCGACGCCGCTTTCTGACCCATGCCGCACTCGGCGGCGCCGCCATCGCCGGCGCGCCGTTCATCGGCAATGCCGAAGCGGCCAAAGGCAAGACCTGGAAAGTGCAATCCACCTGGGACGCCGGCACCACCGGCTACGCCCTGTTCGAGGAATGGTGCAACGGCTTCAAGGAGGCCACCGGCGGCGAGCTGTCGATCCAGCCCTTCGGCGCCAAGGCGGTCGCGGCCGACAACAACGCCTTGTTCGAATCGGTGCAGACCGGCGTGCTCGACGGCATGAACCCCTTCACCCTGTACTGGGCGGGCAAGATGCCGGCCAGTGTCTTCCTCTCCTCCTACCCGGTGGGGCCGGACCAGCCGGCGCAGTGGGACACCATGTTCTACGGGCTCGGCCTGCTGGAGATGACCCGCAAGATCTATGAGAAATTCGGCCTGGTGTATGTGGGGCCGATCCAGCATGACGCCAACATCATCCACTCCAAGAAGCCGGTGACCAGCGTGGCGGACTTCCAGGGCCTCAAGCTGCGCGTGCCCGGCGGCATGGTGTCGGAGGTGTTCCAGGCCTTCGGCGCGAGCACGGTGAGCCTGCCGGGCTCGGACATCTTCCCGGCGCTCGAAAAGGGCACCATCGACGCGGCCGACTATGTGGGCCCGGCAGTGAACTGGGACCTGGGCTTCGCGCAGGTGACCAAGTACATCCTGTTCGGCCCGCCGGGGCTGATGTCGGTGTACCAGCCGGTCGACCTGATGGACCTGACGGTCAACATGCGCGCCTGGAAAGGCCTGTCGCCGCAGATGCAGCGGATGGTCGAGGACCGCGTGAAGACCTACTCGGTGAATCACTATGTGTCGATCCAGAAGCGCAATGTCGAGGCGCTCGAGAAGTTCGAGAAGGCCGGCAGCGTGATCAACCGGATGAGCACGCAGGATCTGGACGCCTTCCGCCGGGCGGCAATCCCGATCTGGTACAAGTGGGCCAAGAAGGACAAGGCCGCCTCGGAGGTGTTCAAGCTCCAGCTCGACTACATGATGAATCCGATCATGGGTTACGTGACCGCCGCCGACATCAAGGGGCAGAGCCTCTAGATCCGTTCCGACCCGAAGCACCGCACCGCCCGGCCTGCCCGGCGCGGTGCGGCCTGCGCGCGCCACGCTGGAGGAGACGCATCCATGAACACAGAACCCGACTTCGGCTTCGTGCTGCCGCATCTGGTGTATTGGGGCTGGCTGGCCATCATGCCGCTGATCTTCATCCCCTGGGCCCGCTGGCAGGAGGCCCGCCAGCCGCAAGCGCCGACGCCGGACGAAAAACTCGCCACCGAGCTGCTCGCCGAGGAAGACCCGGCGCTGCATGTCGAGACTGGCGTGACCCGCGTGATCGATGCGCTCAGCAAGTGGTCGGGCATCTTCGTTGCGTTCTGGACGGTGAATGCGGTGGTCGCCTACTTCTACGAAGTGATCATGCGCTATGTGTTCAACCAACCGACCATCTGGGTGCATGAGTCGTGCTTTTTGCTGTTCGGCATGCAATACCTGCTGGCCGGCGCCTACACCCTGCTCACCGGCGGGCATGTGCGGGTCGACGTGCTCTACATCAAGCTGCCGCCGCGCGGGCGCGTGGGCATGGACATCTTCACCTCGGTGTTCTTCTTCATCTTCGCCATCGCGCTGTTCGGCACCTCATGGGGCTTCTTCATGTCCTCCTACGGCATGGGCGAGACCACGGTGGAGACCTGGGGCATCCAGTACTGGCCGGTCAAGGCCACCATGGTGATCGGCGCCAGCTTGCTGCTCTTGGCCGGCATCTCAAAGCTGATCAAGGACATCGTCCTGTTCCGGCGCATGGGACGGGAGGGTTGAACATGGCCGCATCCACCGCCTCGCGCAGTCTCTCCGGCCGCCTCGGCACCGCCGCCCTCATCCTCTCCACCGGCGCCGCCCTGTTCGTCTTCGGCGTCGAGCTGATCAACGTATTGTTCTACGACCCCTACGAGGACGCGCGCTTCCTGTTCACCACCGCCGGCCTGCTCGAAGACGTGGAGATTCGCGAACTCACCTACATCATGTTCGGCTCGCTGCTGGTGCTGCTCATGCTCGGCCTGCCCCTGGCCTTCGTCACCGGCGGCCTCGGCGTGGTGTTCATCTACCTTATCGGCGGCCAGGTGATGGTCAACATCATCCCCTCGCGCATCTTCCCGATGATGACCAACTCCGACCTGGCGGCCATTCCGCTGTTCATCTTCATGGCCTCGATGCTCGAACGCGCCGGGCTGATCGAGGAGATGTTCGACGTCATCTACCAGTGGATGGGCGGGCTGCGCGGCGGTCTGGCGGCCGCCACCATCATCGCCTCGACCATCCTCGCCGCCATGGTCGGCGTGATCGGCGCGGCGGTAGTGACCATGGGCATCATCGCCCTGCCCGCCATGCTCAAACGCAACTACGACCCGCGGATCGCCCTGGGTTCGATCATGGCTGGCGGCACCCTGGGCATCCTGATTCCGCCCTCGATCCTGGCCATTCTGTATGCCGTGGTGGCGCAGCAGTCGGTCGGCGAGCTGTACCTGGGTTCGCTGCTGCCGGGGCTGATGCTCTCCGGCCTGTATGTGGCCTACGTGCTGCTGCGCACCTGGCTGCGCCCGGAGATGGGCCCGGCAGTGCCGCCCGAAGAGCGCATCTCGCTGGGGCAGAAACTGCGCTTGCTGCTCAAGCTGGTGGCACCGGTGATCTTGGTGATCCTGGTACTCGGCCTGCTCTTCGCCGGCATCGCCACGCCCGTCGAAGCAGCCGGCATCGGCTCCTTCGGCGCCATCATCGTCGCCATCATGCACCGGCGCTTCAACCTCATCGCGCTCAAAGAGGCCTCGGTCAGCACCGTCAAAGCCTCGGCCATGGTGCTGTGGATCATCTTCGGCGCCTCGATCTTCGTCGGCTTCTACATCCTGCAAGGCGGCCAGACCTTCATCAGCGACGCCATCCTCGGCACGGGGCTGTCGCCCTACGGCATCCTGTTCCTGATGATGGTGCTGCTGGTGATCCTCGGCATGTTCCTCGACTGGGTCGGCATCCTGCTGCTGGCGGTGCCGATCTTCGTGCCGATCATCAAGGCGCTCACCTTCGACGGCCTGTTCGGCCTGCCCGCCGTGCCCGGCGACAAGGTCGCCCTGTGGTTCGGCGTGATTTACCTGGTCAACATGCAGATGAGCTTCCTCAGCCCACCCTTCGGCTACGCCCTGTTCTACATCCGCGGCGTCACGCCGGAGTCGATCAGCATGGCCACCATCTTCCGCTCGGCGCTGGTTTTCCTGGCGCTGCAGGTGCTCGGGCTGCTGCTGTGCATCTTGCTGCCGGGGATCGTGACCTATCTGCCGACGCTGGTGTATGGGTAGGCGTCACATGTAGCCCGGATGCAGGCCGAAGGCCGGAATCCGGGATGGGCGGTTGATCGACCCGAACTACATGTTGCTCGCACAACGACTGCACCCGGATTCCGCTGCGCTGTATCCGGGCGACGCCCTGCCGACGGTGAGCGTCAGGCAGCCACCAACCACTCACCTTCGCGCTTTGCCACGCCGGCCTTGACCAGACTGTCGATCAGCCAGTCGGCGAGGCGCTCGGGGGTTTCGTGGAGGAAGCGTTGGTTGGCGATGCGGAACAGCGGCGTTCGCTCGAGCCAGTCGGGGAGGTCGGCCAGGGGCATGCGGCGCATGTCGAGCAGGGAGAAGGTGGTGCAGCCGCGGATGGCGTTGCGGGCCATGCGGCGGCCGTCTTCTTCGAAGGCGCGCAGGCGGGCGTAGGCGGCGGCGAGGGCTTCGTCGACTTCGACGAAGGGGGCGCCGTGGCCGGGGATGACATGGCGCACCGGCAGGCGGGCGATGGCATCGAGGGTACGACGCGCTTCGCCGATGCCGTCGCCGGTGCCGAGCACGTCGGCGAACAGGATGCCGAAGCCCTCGCGCCACAGGGCGTCGCCGGAGATCAGCACACCGTGGTCGCGGTTGAAGAACATCAGCGCGTCCATGTCGTGGCCGGGCGCGGCCAGCGCCTCCCAATGCAGGCCGCCCATGTCGCGCTCGAAACCGGGGTGGATCTTGGCATCGGCGCTGAAGCGCTCGCCGGTCTGCTTGGCGACGGTGAGCAGCAGGGCGTTTTCATCCCATTGCTGGACGGCGTCATGCATGCCGGCGGGCACGGTGATGCGGCAACCGAAGGCGCGCTGTACGGCGGCGTTGCCGCCGATGTGGTCGGAGTGCGAATGGGTGTTGACGATGTCGGTGAGCTGGCGGCCGTCGAGCGCACTGCGCACCAGGGCGACGGTCTGCTCGGCATGGCTGACATAGCCGGTGTCGACCAGCACCGCGCGGTCGCCGTCGAACAACAGGATGTTGTTGGACGACAGCCAGCCGCGCTCGAGCACACGGATGGATGCGGGCAGGCGGCTCATGACGGGCGCCGCCCCGCCGCCTCGGGCAGCGTGTCGAGCCGGCGGTACTCGGCCGAGGCGAAATGCGCCGGGTCGGCGAGCGCGGCCAGCGCCATGGCCGTGGCGTCCACGCCCCAGAAGGGTTCGCCGTCGACCAGCAGCGTGGGCACGCCGAACACCCCGGTAGCCAGTGCGGCCTCACCGTTGGCGCGCAGGCGCGCCTTGCAGTCGGGCTGCGCCACCGCCTCGCGGGCCGCCTCGGGCGACAAGCCGGCCGCGGCGCTCAATGCCGCCCAGCCGGCTTCGCTGTTGGGGTCCAGCCCCTCGCCCCAGATGACGCGAAACATGGCCTGGATCGCGGCCAGCTCATCGGCCACCACGGCCAGGCGCAGCGCGGCGATGGGGTTGAACGGATGCGCCGGCGGAAACACCAGCGGCAGCCCGGCCTGCTCGGCCAGCCAGCGCACATGGCGGTAGGTGAAGCGCCGCTTGGCCGGGATCTCGGCCGGGCCACGCTGGCCCCAGTGGTCGAGCAGACCGGCGAAGACCACCGGCACCGGGCGCACCGCCGCCACTGCGGTCACGGCGGACAGCTGCTGCGACTGCAGGTAGGCGAAGGGCGAGATGAAGTCGAATATCCAATCGACGGAGGGGCGCATGGGGGTCTCCTCGGGGGGCGCGGCGGCGTCACGAAGCGGATTCGTCAGTCGACGGGCTGCGCATCGTCCGGCGTGATCGGCACATGATCGGCCGGCGGCGGCTGGACGTCGGCGTCTGTCGGGTCGTCGCTGTGGTCGTTGCCGAAGATCTCGTCGGCCGAACGGCCGCAGCCGATACAGGTTTCGGAATCGGGGTCGATCTCGCAAATGCCGATGCATTCGGACATGGGCGCTCCTGGCTGGCGAGCCGCGCGGGCTCAGAATTTTTCGGGCCGCAGCACCTCGACCTCGCTCGCCCACAGGATCATCGCGTAGTTGTCGTAGTACTGCGCCTGCAGGTGGGCGGCGATGGCGGCCGCGGTGTCGTCGTTGCACACCACCTCGATGCGGATGTTGCTGCTCGCATCCCAGCCGGCGTTGCGCACCCCGCGACGCCCTTTGCCACGCGCCTCGGTGATGGTGTAGCCATGCGCGCCGAGCCGGTCGAGGTCGCGCACCAGCGCGCTCTCGATCGCCCCTTCGGTGACGATGGTCAGCAGCTTGCGGATACGGTCGTTGGCCAGGCTCATGGCTCAGGCTCCCAGGAAGGCGTGCACACGCTCGGCCATCGCATGATAAAGCGGCACGCCGATCAGCACATTGAACGGAAAGGTGATGCCCAGCGAGGCGGTGAGCGACAGCGTCGGGTTGGCCTCGGGCACCGACACCCGCATGGCCGCCGGCACCGCGATGTACGAAGCCGAGGCCGCCAGCGTGGCGAGCACCGCCGTGCCGCCCATCGACAGCCCCAGCGCCCAGCCGAGCAGCGCGCCGATCAGTGCCGAGCCCACCGGCATGAGCATGCCGAAACTGAGCAGGAACAGGCCGTACTGGCGCAAGGACCCGATCTGCGCCGCGGTGATCAGGCCCATTTCGAGCAGGAAGATGGCCAGGATGCCCTTGAACAGGTCGAAGAACAGCGGCTTGATCGACACCACGCCCTCGGGCCCGGCGATCCAGCCGATGAGCAGGCCGCCGAGCAACAGCACGATGCCCTTGCCGAGAAACACTTCGTGCATCACCGCGCCCCAGCGCGTCTCGCGGCTCATGCCGCGCGCCAGCACGATGCCGACCAGGATGGCCGGCACTTCGAGCACCACCAGCAGGAGCGGCATGTGGGCTTCGAAGAAGATCTCGCGGGTGCCGAAGTAGGCCACCGCCACCGCGTAGGTGCCGACGCTGACCGAGCCGTAGTGGGCGGCGATCGAGGCCGCATCGGCGCGCTGGAAGCGCCCGAGGTGGCGCAGCACCGGATAGGCCACCAACGGCAGCGCGAAGCCCATCGCCAGCACGGCGAGGATTTGCGGCAGCAGATCGCCAAAGGGCTGCTTGGCCAGCTCGATGCCGCCCTTCAGGCCGATGGCGAGCAGCAGCAGGATGCTGACGAAATCATAGATGGCCGCCGGCAGCCGCAGCTCGGCGCGCGCCAGGCCCGCGATGAGGCCGAGCAGGAAAAACAGGATGATCGGATCGATCGGATTCATCGTCGCTCACAGACAAATCGGGGCAACGCGCCCCCGGGCCGCGACCCCACCGGCCGCACGGCCCGACAAACTGACGGCCGTCGGCGCAAAAGGTTCCGGCGCGGCGGGCGGTGCGCCCTCCTCCCCCCGCCTGGCGAAACACCCCAGTTAGGACGTGCGCCCGCCGCTCGCCTGCGGATCGTGGTCGAACACATCGAGCGCCGCTTCGCGCTCGGCCACCCGCGCCAGGATCGCCCGCTTCTCGTCGTCGCCGATGCGACTCCAGGCGGTGATCTCGTCGATCGTGCGGGCACAACCCACGCACAGACCGGTGCGGGGGTCCATTTTACAGATGTCGATGCACGGCGACGCCACGCTCATACGCAGGCGCCCCGCTTGGCCAGCACCGCGCGCGCCACTTTCGAGGCCGGCTCGCGGCCCAGTTGGGCGCTGATCCATGCTGCGGTGTCGACCAGACGGTTCAGGTCGATGCCGGTGTCGATGCCCAGCCCGTCGAGCAGGTAGACCACATCCTCGGTCGCCACATTGCCCGAGGCACCGGCCGCGTAGGGGCAACCGCCCAGCCCGCCGACCGAGGCGTCGAACACCGCCACGCCCCTCTCCAGCGACGCGTAGATATTGGCCAGCGCCTGGCCGTAGGTGTCGTGATAGTGGCCGGCCAGTTTACCCACCGGCACCCGCGCCGCTACGGCGTCGAGCATGCGCTGCGTCTTGCCCGGCGTGCCGGTGCCGATGGTGTCGCCGAGGCTGACCTCGTAGCAGCCCATGTCGAACAGCGTGGCGGCCACCTCGGCCACCGCGGCCGGGGCGATCTCGCCCTCGTAAGGACAGCCGAGCACGCAGGACACATAGCCGCGCACCTTCACGCCGGCCGCCTGGGCCGCCGCCATCACCGGTTCGAAGCGTTGCAGCGATTCGGCGATCGAACAGTTGATGTTCTTCTGACTGAAGGACTCGGAGGCCGCACCGAACACCGCCACCTCCTCGGCGCCGGCAGCCAGCGCCGCCTCGAAGCCTTTCAGGTTCGGCGTCAGCACCGGATACCCCACGCCGGGCAGGCGCTGGATGCTTGCCATGACTTCGGCGTTGTCACCCATCTGCGGCACCCACTTGGGCGACACGAAGGAGGTCGCCTCGATGCTCTTCAACCCGGCCGCACCGAGCCGGGCGATCAGCTCGACCTTGACCGCCGTGTCGATCACCTGCTTTTCGTTCTGCAGCCCGTCGCGCGGACCGACGTCGACGATGCGGACCTGTGTCGGAAGATTCATGCCTTCACCTCGAACTCAACCAGCTCATCACCATCGCCCACCTGGTCGCCGACCGCGAAGCGGAAGGCCTTGACCGTGCCGGCGGCGGGGGCGGCGATGGTGTGTTCCATCTTCATCGCTTCGAGAATCAACAGCGGCGCGCCCTTGTCGACCGCGGCGCCGGCCTGGGCGATGAGCGCGATCACCTTGCCCGGCATCGGCGCCAGCAGGCCGCCTTCGGCGCCACCGCCCTCGCCGGCGAAGTGCAGCGGGTCGACATTGGACAGCTGCCAGGCACGACCGTGGAAGAACACATGGCGCTTCTCGTTGGCGGCCACCACGGTGGCGTCCATGCGCATGCCGTCGAGCTCGACGCGCAGCAGGCCGCGGTCGTTCAGCTCACCGCGCGCCTCGACCGACTTGCCGTCGACCGTCAGCGTGTAGCCGTCGGCACGGTAGGCCACATTCACGGTTTTCTGGTCTTCGCCAAGGCGGAAGATCAGGTCGCGCTTGGCCGAGGCGTTCAGGCGCCAGCCGTCGCGGGCATGCCAGGGCGAGAGCGGGTCTTCGTCACGGCGGGCTTTGGCCGCGCCGCGGTTGGCCTCGCGCAGCAGTTCGGCCAACGCAGCCACGTACCAGACCTCGGCCGGCGTGGCCTTGGCTTCGGGGAAGAGGTAGGCCTTTTCGCGCTCGATCAGGCCGGTGTCGAGGTCGGCGTTGGCAAAGGCCGGGCAGGCGGTCAGGCGCGACAGGAAGCTGATGTTGTTCGATACGCCGACCACGCGGTACTCGGCCAGCGCCTGCAGCATGCGCGCCAGGGCGCGCTCGCGGCTGTGGTCCCAGACGATGAGCTTGGCGATCATCGGATCGTAGTGCGGGCTGATCTCGTCGCCCTCTTCGACGCCGGTGTCGACCCGCACATGCAGGTTCTCGGCCGGCGGCGACAGGTGGAGCAGCGCGCCGGTGGAGGGCAAAAAGCCCTTGTCCGGGTCTTCGGCATAGATGCGCGCTTCGAGCGCATGGCCGCGGATCTGCAACTGCTCCTGCGCCA
This sequence comes from Denitromonas iodatirespirans, assembly GCF_018524365.1. Taxonomy (GTDB): domain Bacteria; phylum Pseudomonadota; class Gammaproteobacteria; order Burkholderiales; family Rhodocyclaceae; genus Nitrogeniibacter; species Nitrogeniibacter iodatirespirans. The sequence continues at coordinate 21,561 of NZ_JAEKFT010000027.1, read as the reverse complement.
GCGGCAGCGGCTCGCCCGAAGCGACACGCAGCTGCCACTCGACCAGGTCGAGGCCGGTGATCATCTCGGTGACCGGGTGCTCGACCTGCAGGCGGGTGTTCATCTCCATGAAATAGAAGCTGCCGTCCTGGTTGGCGATGAACTCCACCGTGCCGGCGCCGACATAGCCGACCGCCTTGGCCGCGTCGACCGCCGCCTGGCCCATGGCGGCGCGGCGCTCGGGCGTCATGCCCGGCGCGGGCGCCTCTTCGAGCACCTTCTGGTGGCGGCGCTGCACCGAGCAATCGCGCTCGAACAGGTACACGCAGTTGCCCTGGGTGTCGCCGAACACCTGGATCTCGATGTGGCGCGGGCGGGTGATGTATTTCTCGATCAGCACATGGTCGTCGCCGAAGCTGGAGATGGCCTCGCGCTTGCACGAGCCGAGCAGATCGAGGAAGTCCTCGGCCTTCTCCACCAGGCGCATGCCCTTGCCGCCACCGCCGGCGGCGGCCTTGATCAGCACCGGGTAGCCGATGCCGTCGGCCTCGCGCTTGAGGAGCTCCGGGTCCTGGTCGTCGCCGTGGTAGCCCGGGGTGAGCGGCACGCCGGCCGCGCCCATGATCTTCTTGGCTTCGGACTTGGAGCCCATGGCCTGGATCGCCGACACCGGCGGGCCGATGAAGACGATGCCGGCCTCGTCGCAGGCATGGCAGAAGTCTTCGTTCTCCGACAGGAAGCCGTAGCCCGGGTGGATCGCCTGCGCGCCGGTCTGCTTGGCGGCGGCGATGATCTTGTCGATCACCAGGTAGCTTTCCTTGACCGCGGCCGGGCCGATCAGCACCGCCTCGTCGGCCAGGCGTACATGACGCGCGTTGGCGTCGGCCTCGGAATACACCGCCACGGTCTTGATGCCCATGCGTCGCGCGGTCTTGATGACGCGGCAGGCGATTTCACCGCGGTTGGCGATAAGAATCTTCTCAAACATGGTGCACCTCCGCGGTGAAATCGACGCAAACACACCCTTGGCTCTGCTGTGCCATGGCGGCCCCGGCGTCGCTGCGCTCGGCCGGGCTACGCGGCTGGTCACCGCGGTTCGCGATCAGGATTTTTTCAAACATGTGTCTTCTCCACCGTTTCTGTCATTGTTCTGTTCCGCCGAGCGTCACCCGCCCGGCCGGGGTATCGAGTTCGGCGCTCAAGCACGGGGTCTGCCCCGGCATGAGCGTCTGCCATTCGAGGCAGGCATCCAGCCCGAGCCGGGCCAGTGGCGCCTGCAGGGCGCCGGCCTGCGGATGTGCGCAGACCAACCGCAGCAGGCGGCAACCGACGTCGGCCAGGGAGTCGGCCGGATGACGCGCGTCGGCCCACTGGATCAGCGTTGGCTGCACGCCGTCGGCCACCAGCCGGCCGTCGGCGGGCACCGAGATCTGCCACCGGAAATCGCCGCGCGCCATGGGCATCACCGCCCCCGGCGAGATGGCGAAGGCCGCCACATCGGCCGCGATGTCGTCCGTGCGCAGCACCCAGGTGGCCAGCCGCGGAGCGGCATCGGGGGCCAGCGCATCGAGTCCGAACCAGCGCGGGTGCGCCGGGGGCGGCGCGGCCGGATTTACCGCGATCACTTCCAGGTACACGCCGGGGCCGAGTGACAACAGGGCGTTGTGGGTGCCCATGCGCACATGCTCGCCACCGGCCTGCATCGGCACGCCCAGCGTCGCTTCGACCCAGGCCACGCCGGCGGCGAGACTCGGGGCGGTGACGACCAGATGATCGATGGCCCTCATGCGGCCACCTCGTGCTGCCGCGGGCGCAGCCGGCGCCGCACGAAGCGCCACAGGCTCACCACCAGCCACAGCGCCAGTGCCATGAACACGCCCAGCGCCACCAGGAAGAGCACCGGATGGTTGAAGAGCGTCCACACCCCGCCGACGAACAGCGCGTCTTCGCCGAGCGAGGTGACGACATTGCTCACCGGCTCCGGCGAGGTGTTGATCGCCGCGCGGGCGCCGGCCTTGGCAAAGTGCGTGCCGGCCGCCAGCGAACCGCCGAGCAGGGCGGCGAGGATCTGCGCATTGCCCGACTGGTCGCCCATCACCGCCGCCGCCAGCGCGGCGCCGGCCGGAATGCGGATGAAGGTATGCACCGCATCCCACACCGAATCGAGCCAGGGCAGCTTGTCGGCAAAGAACTCGGCGAGCAGCATCAGGCCCGCCAGCCCGAGCACCAGCGGATGGGTCAGCATGTCGAGTTCGCCGGGCAGTTGCACCCCGCCGAAACGCCCTACCACACCGAGCACGAACACCAGCGCATACAGCCGCAAGCCGCTGGCCCAGCCCAGGCCGGCCGCCAGGGCGGCGAGCGAGGCCATGTCGACCGGCAGGTCGCGCCAGTCGAGCAGGGGCTGCACTCTGTCGAGCAGGACGGGCAGTTCGTTCATGACCGGCAACGGCCGCTCAGGCCTGCGGCACCCAGGCCGCCGGGCGCTTGTCAAGGAAAGCGCTCAGGCCTTCCTTGGCTTCCGGCGTGCTGCGCAGCGTGGCGATACGGCGTGAGGTGTCCTCGACCACGGCGTCGGACACCGGCTGGTTGGCCACGGCACGGATCAGGGCCTTGGCCGCCGCCTGCGCCTTGGGCCCGCCCTGCAGCAGCGCGGCGACGATCTCGGCCACCTTGTCGTCCAGCGCCTCGGGCGCCACCACTTCGTGGGCCAGGCCCAGCTCGCCGGCGCGCGCAGCGCTGATGCGCTCGGCGGTCTGGAAATAGCGGTAGCTCTGGCGCTCGCCGATGGCGCGGATCACATAGGGGCTGATGGCCGAGGGGATGATGCCGAACTTGACTTCCGAGGTGGCGAAGATGGCCTTTTCGCTGGCCACGCAGATGTCGCAGGCCGAGGCCAGGCCCATGCCGCCGCCCAGGGCCGCGCCCTGCACGCGGGCGATGGTCGGCGTGTCCATCTCGGACAGCGTGCGCAGCATGCCGGCGAGCCGGCGCGCGTCGGCCAGATTCTCGTCCACACTGGCCTCGCCGGCGGCCTTCATCCAGTTCAGATCGGCACCGGCCGAGAAGCTCTTGCCGCGCCCGGCCAGCACCACCACGCGCACCGATTCGTCGGCGTCGAGCTGGACGCAGGCGGCGGTGAGGTCGGCGATCAGCTGGGCGTTGAAGGCGTTGTGCACGTCCGGCCGGTTCATCCAGACGGTGGCAATGCCGCCGTCACGTTCAATGTCGAGGGTCTCAAACATGGTCATCTCTCTTACATGCGGAACACGCCGAAGCGGGTCGGCTGGATCGGGGCGTTGAGCGAGGCGGACAGCGACAGGCCGAGCATGCGCCGGGTCTGGGCCGGGTCGACCACGCCGTCGTCCCACAGGCGGGCGGTGGCGTAGTAGGGGTGGCCCTGGGCTTCGTACTGCTCGCGGATCGGCGCCTTGAAGGCTTCTTCGTCCGCGGCGCTCCAGCTGCCGCCCTTGGCCTCGATGCCGTCGCGGCGCACGGTCGAGAGCACGCTGGCGGCTTGCTCGCCGCCCATCACCGAGATGCGGCTGTTGGGCCACATCCACAAGAAGCGCGGGCTGTAGGCGCGGCCGCACATGCCGTAGTTGCCGGCGCCGAAGCTGCCGCCGATGAGCACGGTGATCTTGGGCACCTGGGCGGTGGCCACGGCGGTGACCATCTTGGCGCCGTCCTTGGCGATGCCGCCGTTCTCGTACTTGCGACCGACCATGAAGCCGGTGATGTTCTGCAAGAAGAGCAGCGGAATGCCGCGCTGGGCGCACAGCTCGATGAAGTGCGCACCTTTCTGCGCCGATTCGCCGAACAGGATGCCGTTGTTGGCGACGATGCCGACCGGGTAGCCGTAGAGCTGGGCGAAGCCGCACACCAGGGTGCTGCCGTAGCGCGCCTTGAATTCGTCGAAGCGCGAGCCGTCGACCACACGGGCGATGATCTCGCGCACGTCGTAGGGCTTGCGGGTGTCGGAGGGGATGATGCCGTAGATCTCGGACGGGTCGTAGATCGGCTCCTCGCCGGTGCCCAGGGCCAGACTCACCGGCTTGACCCGGTTGAGGTTGCCGACGATGCGCCGCGCGATGTTGAGCGCATGGCTGTCGTTCTCGGCCAGGTGGTCGGCCACGCCCGAGATGCGGGTGTGCACATCGCCGCCGCCCAGGTCTTCGGCCGTGACCACCTCGCCGGTGGCCGCCTTCACCAGCGGCGGGCCGCCGAGGAAGATGGTGCCCTGGTTCTTGACGATGACGGTCTCATCCGACATGGCCGGCACATAGGCGCCGCCGGCGGTGCACGAGCCCATCACCACGGCGATCTGCGGGATGCCCTTGGCCGACATGTTGGCCTGGTTGAAGAAGATGCGGCCGAAGTGGTCGCGGTCGGGGAAGACTTCGTCCTGCTTGGGCAGGAAGGCGCCGCCGGAGTCGACCAGATAGACGCAGGGCAGGTTGTTCTGCTCGGCGATCTCCTGCGCGCGCAGGTGCTTCTTGACCGTCATCGGGTAGTAGGTGCCGCCCTTCACGGTGGCATCGTTGGCGACGATCATGCACTCGGTGCCCTTGATGCGGCCGATGCCGGTGATCACGCCGGCCGAGGGCGCGTCGTTGTCGTACATGCCGAAGGCGGCCAGCTGGCCGACCTCGAGGAAGGGCGTGCCCGGGTCGAGCAGGTGGCCGACACGATCGCGCGGCAGCAGCTTGCCGCGCGCCAGGTGCTTGTCGCGCGCGCTCTCGCCGCCGCCGAGCGCCACCTGGGCGGCCTTGTCGCGCAGGTCGTCCACCACCGCCTGCATGCTCTCGGCGTTGGCGCGGAATTCCTCCGAGCGCGTGTTGATCTTCGATTTGATCGTGCTCATGTCTCCTCGTCCTTGTCGTTGGTGCAGCTGTTTACAGCTGCTTTTCGTTCTGGATGCGCGGGGCGGTGGCCGGCGCGCGGTAGTCGGCCATCGCACGCAGCAGGGTGTCGATGTCGTCGCCGCGGATCAGCAGCGACGCGTTTTCGGGCTTCATGAAACCCTCTTCCACGCCGTTGGCGAGCATCTGCGCCAGCGGGGTGTAGTAGTTGGCCACGTCGAGCAGGCCGATCGGTTTGCGGTGGAAGCCCAGTTGCGACCAGGTGAGCACCTCGAACAGCTCCTCGAAGGTCCCTAACCCGCCGGGCAGGGCGATGAAGCCGTCGGACAGCTCGGCCATGCGTGCCTTGCGGGTGTGCATGGAGTCGACCACTTCGAGCCGGGTGAGCGCCCGGTGGCCCACTTCCCATTCGAGCATCGCCTCCGGAATCACGCCGATCACCGAACCGCCGGCCGTCATGCAGGCATCGGCCACCACGCCCATCAGGCCGACGTTGCCGCCGCCATAGACCAGCTCGATGCCGCGCTCGGCCAGGGTGCGGCCCATCCTCTCGGCCGCCGCCGCATACTCGGGGCGGGCGCCGTGGCGGGCCCCGCAGAAGACGCACAGTCGCTTGAAGCGCATGGATCGGTTCCGTTCAAAAAGCGCCGCCATCGAGCCAGCGCTCGATCTGCGGCAGGCGGTCGACGCCCCAGAAGGGCTCGCCGTCGATGATCACGAAGGGCGAGCCGAACACCCCCTTGGCAATGGCCTCGTTGCAGGCGGCCTTGAGCCGCGCCTTGAGCGGATCGCTCTTCAGCGCAGCGGCCAGCGCGGCACCGTCCGCCCCGAGCGATTCGGCGATATCGACCACCACTTCGGGCGAAGAGATATCGCGCCCCAGCTTGAAGTAGGCGCGATACACGGCATGGGCGAAGCGGCGCGCCAGCGTGCAGTCCTGCTCATGCAGCCAGTAGAAGGCGCGGGCCGCCGCCTGGGTGGCGACCGGGAACGGGCTGGGCATGGCGAAATCCACGCCATGAAAGCGTGCCGAGCGCGCGATGTCGCGCACCGCGTAGTCGCCCTTGAGCGGCACGTCGGTGAGCGGCTTGCCTTCCGAGACGGCATACACCACGCCGAGCAGGATCGGATGCCAGCGCACCTTGCGGCCGACGCCGGCGGCGATGCCGTCGATCTTCTCGCTCATGAAATAGCCATAGGGCGAGGAGAAGTCGAAGTAGAAATCGATGGGCTCTGCCATGTGCGGTCTCCTAGGGATGCTTCATGCTGGCCACCTTCAGCCCGGAGGCGATGAAGGCACTGCCGGCCCCGATGTTGAGCCACTTGATCACCGCCGGCCGCGCCTGCAGGAAGTCGCGCAGGCGCGCGGCACCGGCGCCCATCAGCGACATCAGCACCAGGGTGATGAGCGCATAGGTGGCGCCGAGCAAAAAGATCTGCAAGCCGAGATGGCCCAGCGCCGGCCGCGCGTATTGCGGCAGGAAGGCGAGCATGAACACCGCCACCTTGGGGTTGAGCAGATTGACCGTTAGGCTGCTCAGGAACACCCGCTTGAGCGGCAGCGGCGCGGCGCCCTTGAGCGGGATCAGCCCGTGCCGGCGAATCGCCTGAATGCCGACCCACACCAGATACACCGCACCGACGGCGCGCAGCACGAAGAACAGGGTTTCGGAAGCGGCCACCACCGCCGACAACCCGGCGGCGACCAGCACCGAGGTGATCAGGATACCCAGCGCACAGCCGGCGGCCGCAGCCACCCCAGCCAACCGCCCCTGCCCGAGGGCGCGGCCGAGCAGCATGAGGCTGTCCGGCCCCGGCGCGAGGGTGAACAGCGCGGCCACCGGAATGAACAGGAGCAGGAGCTGGGTGTCGAGCATGTCGGCCGTCCCGGGCTCAGGCCGCCTTCGGCCAGAGGATCATCTGCGTGCAGCGGAACAGCGCCAGCTTGCGACCGGTGCTGCCGATCACCTCGGCGTCCCACACCTGCGTGTTGCGGCCGGTGTGCACGGCGGTGGCGGTGCAGCTGATCTCGCCTTCGGTCTGGGTGCCGAGAAAATTGCTCTTGAGCTCGATGGTGGTGAAGCTGCTCGCGCCTTCGGGCAGGTGCGCGATGGTGGCGAAACCGGCCGCGGTATCGGCCAGGGCGATCACCGAAGCGGCATGCAGATAGCCGTTGGGTGCCAGCATCTCGGGGCGAATGCTCATGCCTGCGGTGAGCCGGCCGGGTTCGAGCGCGGTCACGGCCAGGCCGAACCAGCCCGGCAGCGTGCCGGGCGTGCGGGCGTTGAGCCTGTCGATGGACGCGTCGGGGTGCAGTCTGTAGCTGCTCATGGTGTGCTCTCTGAGTTGGGGACCAAGATTCAGTCGGCCAGCGCGCGGCCGATGACCAGGCGCTGGATGTCGCTGGCGCCTTCGTAGATCTGGCACACGCGCACGTCGCGGTAGATGCGCTCGACCGGGAAGTCGGTCACATAGCCGTAGCCGCCGTGGATCTGGATCGCGTCGGAGCACACCTTCTCGGCCATCTCGGAGGCGAACAGCTTGGCCATCGAGGCCTCCTTGAGGCAGGGCCGACCGGCGTCCTTGAGACTGGCGGCATGCCACACCAGCTGGCGCGCCGCTTCGAGCTGCGTGGCCATGTCGGCGAGGCGGAAGTTGACCGCCTGGTGCTCGAAGATCGGTTTGCCGAAGGTCTCGCGTTCATGGGCGTATTTCACCGCCGCTTCGAGCGCGGCGCGCGCCATCCCGAGGCACTGCGAGGCGATGCCGATGCGGCCCGCTTCGAGGTTGGACAGCGCGATCTTGTAGCCCTGCCCTTCTTCGCCGAGCAGCGCGTCGGCCGGCACGCGGCAGTTCTCGAACAGGATCTGCGCGGTGTCGGAGGCCTTCTGGCCCATCTTCTCTTCGATGCGCGCGACGATGTAGCCCGGCGTCTGGGTCGGCACCAGGAAGCAGGAGATGCCCTTCTTGCCGGCGGCCTTGTCGGTGACGGCGAACACGATGGCCACGTCGGCCTCGCGGCCGGTGGTGATGAACTGCTTGACGCCGTTGATCACCCATTCGTCGCCGTCTTTCACGGCCGTGGTCTTGATCGCCCCGGCGTCGGAGCCGACATGCGGCTCGGTGAGGCAGAAGCAGCCGAGCATCTGGCCGCTGGCCAGCGGCTTGAGCCATTTCTCCTTCTGCGCATCGTTGCCGTAGCGGTTGGGAATGCCGCAGGCCAGCGAGTTCTGCACGCTGACGATGGTCGAGGTGGCGCCGTCGCCGGCGGCGATCTCTTCGAGCGCCAGCACCAGGCTCATGTAGTCCATGCCGGCGCCGCCCCATTGCTCGGGCACCACCATGCCCAGCGCGCCAAGCTCGGCCAGCTCCTTGAGCGCTTCGCGCGGGAAGGTGTGCTTGCGGTCCCATTCCTCGGCAAACGGCGCCAGGCGCTCCTGCGCGAAGGCGCGCAGCGAGTCGCGGATCATTTCCTGTTCCTGGGTCAGGATCATGGTGCTGTTCTCCTCTTGCTCTTTTCTTTATGGCGGGCGATCGGTCGCCCGTCCTTGGTTCTGTCACGTAGCCCGGATGCAGCGCAGCGGAATCCGGGGTCATCGGTTCATGTGCCACCGCTCCCGGAGTCAGCCTGCGGCTTCGTCCGGGCTACACGTGGGTGATCTTCAGACCATCTCGATGGCCATCGCGGTGGCTTCGCCGCCGCCGATGCACAGGCTGGCCACGCCGCGCTTGAGGCCGCGGGCGCGCAGCGCGCCGAGCAGGGTGACGAGGATGCGCGCGCCCGAGGCGCCGATCGGGTGGCCCAGCGCGCAGGCGCCGCCGTTGACGTTGACCTTGGCGTGATCGAGTTCTAGCTCTTTCATGGCCGCCATGGTGACCACGGCGAAGGCCTCGTTGATCTCCCACAGATCCACGTCGCCGACGTTCCAGCCCACCTTGCCCAGCACCTTCTGCATGGCACCGACCGGCGCGGTGGTGAACCAGCGCGGCTCCTGCGCATGGGTGGCATGGCCGAGAATCGTGGCGATCGGCTTGAGGCCGAGGGCTTCGGCGGTGGAGCGGCGCATCAGCGTGAGCGCGGCGGCGCCGTCGGAGATCGACGAGGAGTTGGCGGCGGTGACGGTGCCGTCTTTCGAGAAGGCCGGCTTGAGCGTGCCGATCTTGTCGAGATTGGCCTTGAGCGGCTGCTCGTCCTTGTCGACCACCACCTCGCCCTTGCGGCTGGCGACGGTGACGGGGGTCACCTCCCAGTCGAAACCGGTGCCGTTGATGGCGTCCTGCGCGCGGGTGGTGGAGGCGATGGCGAATTCGTCCTGGGCCTGGCGCGAGAAGCTGTAGTGCCCGGCGCAGTCTTCGGCGAAGGTGCCCATCAGGCGGCCGTTGGTCTCCTTGCCGTAGCGGTCTTCGAGGCCGTCGAAGAACATGTGGTCGATCAGCTGGCCATGGCCGAGGCGATAGCCGCCGCGCGCCTTGGGCAGCAGGTAGGGCGCGTTGCTCATCGACTCCATGCCCCCGGCGACGATTACCTGGTTGGAGCCGGCGAGCAGCATGTCGTGGGCCAGCATGGTGGCCTTCATGCCCGAGCCGCACACCTTGCTGACGGTGGCGCAGGTGGTCGACATCGGCAGACCGGCGCCCAGCGCCGCCTGACGCGCCGGGGCCTGGCCGAGGCCGGCCGGCAGCACGCAGCCGAGAATGACCTCTTCGACCTGTTCCGGCTTGAGCCCGGCGCGCTCGACGGCCGCGGCAATCGCGGCCGCCCCCAATTGCGCCGCGCTCAGACTGGACAGCTCGCCCTGGAAGCCGCCCATCGGCGTGCGGGCGGCGGAAACGATAACGACGGGATCATTCATGCTGGACTCCTGATGCTCTGTAGATGTCGGGGCGCGCCGCTCAGCGCAGCGCTTCAAGGGCCGCGGCGTAGCGCGGCACCAGGTCCTGCGAGCGACTGACCGTCAGCCCGAGGTCGTTCATGAGGCCGTCCTTGAGGCCATACACCCAGCCATGGACGGTCAATTTCTGGCCGCGCGCCCAGGCGTCCTGGACGACCACGGTCTGGCACACGTTGATGACTTGCTCGATGACATTGAGCTCGCACAGGCGGTCATGGCGCATCTCGGGCGGCAGTTCGCCAACCCGCGACATGTGCTTGGTGTGCACGTCCTGCACATGGCGCAGCCACAGGTCGACCAGACCGACACGGTCGCGGTTGAGCGCAGCGCGCACGCCGCCGCAGCCATAGTGACCGACCACCATGACATGCTTGACCTTGAGCACGTCGACCGCGAACTGGATCACCGACAGGCAGTTGAGATCGGTATGCACCACCACGTTGGCCACATTGCGATGGACAAACACCTCGCCCGGCAGCAGGCCGACGATCTGGTTGGCCGGCACGCGCGAGTCGGCGCAGCCGATCCACAGGTACTCGGGCGCCTGCAGATGCGCCAGCTTTTCGAAGAACTGCGGATCGACCTCGCTCATCTGCCGCGCCCAGGCGCGGTTGTAGTCGAACAGGTGGAAGAGATTCTCGTTCTTGACCGCGTCTTCGGACCAGTCCGACAGATCGAGCGAGAGGAAGATGGTGCCTTCGATCGGCGTCGGGTAATAGGCCGGCGCTTCGGTGAAACCCAGCTCGCGATAGAGCTTCACGGCAATGCGCATGGCCGGCAGGGTGTCGAGCATGATGCGCTTGTAGCCCAACTCCTTGGCGGTGCGGATCGCCGCCAGCGCCAGATCGCGCCCCACGCCCAGGCCCCGCATCGACGGCTCGACGTACAGCCGCTTCATCTCGCACACGCCGTCGGAGAACTTGCGGATCCCCACACAACCGGCCGGCTGGCCATCGACCTCGGCCAGAAACAGCCGGCCGCCCGGCGCCGAATAGGCGCCCGGCAGCGCGGCCATCTCGGCATCGAAGTTCTGGAAGCACAGGTCCACCCCCAGCCAGGCCGCGTAATTGCGAAAGAACTGGCGCACATGCTCCAGTTCGGCGGTGTGGGTGGTGTCGAGGACGCGAAGTGTGGTTGCCATGAAGATGCTCATACAGGATTGAAGACAATCCGGAACGATACCGGAGGGCGGGGGCTCGCGCGCGAACGTTCGGTCACCCGCCCACCGGCCTTCACATCGATTCGGCGAACAGTTCGCGACCGATCAGCATGCGGCGGATCTCGCTGGTGCCGGCACCGATCTCGTACAGCTTGGCATCACGCCACAGACGGCCGACCGGGTACTCGTTGGTGTAGCCGACGCCACCCAAGGCCTGGATCGCCTCACCGGCCATCCAGGTGGCCTTCTCGGCCGAGTAGAGGATCGCGCCGGCGGCGTCCTTGCGCAGCGTGCGCGCATGGTCGGCGCGGTCGCAGGCGCGGCCCACGGCATACACATAGGCGCGGGTCGCCATCCAGGTGGAGTACATGTCGGCGAGCTTGCCCTGCATCAGCTGGAACTCGCCGATGGCCTGGCCGAACTGCTTGCGCTCATGCACGAACGGGACGACCGCATCCATGCACGCAGCCATGATGCCCAGCGGGCCGCCGCACAGCACGGCACGCTCGTAGTCGAGACCGCTCATCAACACCTTGACGCCGCCACCGACCGTGCCCAGCACGTTCTCTTCGGGCACTTCGACATCATCGAAGAACAGCGGATAGGTGTTCGAGCCGCGCATGCCCAGCTTGTCCAGGTGCGTGCCGCAGGAGAAGCCCTTCATGCCCTTCTCGATGATGAAGGCGGTCATGCCCTTGGGGCCGGCGTTGATGTCGGTCTTGGCGTACACCACCAGCGTGTCGGCATCGCCACCGTTGGTGATCCACATCTTCGAGCCGTTGAGCACATAGCGGTCACCCTTCTTCTCGGCGCGCAGCTTCATGCTCACCACGTCAGAGCCGGCGTTCGGCTCGCTCATCGCCAGGGCGCCCACGTGCTCGCCGGAGACCAGCTTGGGCAGGTACTTCTGCTTCTGTGCAGCATTGCCGTTGCGGCGGATCTGGTTCACGCACAGATTGGAGTGGGCGCCATAGGACAGGCCGACAGAGGCCGAGGCGCGCGAGACTTCCTCGAGCGCCACGATGTGCGCCAGATAGCCCATCTGCGTGCCACCGTACTCCTCCTCGACTGTCATGCCATGCAGACCGAGGTCGCCCAGCTTCTTCCACAGGTCGGCGGGGAATTCGTTCTTCTGGTCGATCTCGGCGGCGCGCGGAGCGATCTCGTTGCTGGCGAAGTCCCACACTGCATCGCGCAGCATGTCGATGGTTTCGCCCAGGTCGAAGTTCAGGCTCGGAATGTTCATCAATCGGTCTCCTCGTTCAGTCTCGTCCGGTTCAGGCGACGCCCTTGCCGTGCATGGTCATCAGTGTCTGTTGCATTGTGGCACAGTGAATTTTCCCTGCCGGGCCAAGGACATACACCTCGGCGCGCGACACCACCAGCGAGCGCCCGGCGCGCAGCACCTGCCCTTCGGCAATCAGCCGTTCGCCCTGCGCCGGGGCCATCAGGTTCAACTTGTACTCCACCGTCAGCACCCCGGCGTCGGCCGCCATCAGGGTGTAGCCGGCAAAGCCGCCGGCGTTGTCGGCCAGCGTGCCGACGATGCCGCCGTGGAAGAAGCCGTTCTGCTGCGCCAGCTCGGGCCGGAACGGCAGCTCGATGACGCAGCGCCCCGCCTCGACCGAGCTCAGCGTCGCGCCGATGAAGGCCATCATCGGCTGTGCGTCGAAACCGGCGCGCACGCGCACGGCGAAATCGGGGTCTCGCGGGGTGAAGTGTTGGCCGGCGTTCATGGCGTCCTCGCTGGGCTTGTATTTACGTTTACGTAAACGTAAAGTAAATTGCAAAAAAAACCAAGACCTATGTGCCCTGGTTCTTGGATTCGTCCGACGTCCGGTGGTCGAGCAGATCGCGGCACTGGCGCTCGAGCATGTCGATTTCTCCCAGCACCACTTCGATATCCTCGAGCTGCTGGGCCAGCGCGGCGCGGCGCTCGCCGAGCACCTTGAGAAAGCGGTCGAGCTGGGGCGCGGTGTTGCTGGCGCCGCCGTACATGTCGAGGATTTCCTTGATCTCGGCCAGCGTCAGGCCGAGGCGCTTGCCACGCAGCGACAGCTTGAGGCGGGTGCGATCGGCGCGCGAATAGACCCGGGTGCGGCCGGCGCGGTCGGGCGTGAGCAGGCCCTGGTCTTCGTAAAAACGGATGGCGCGTGGCGTGATGTCGAACTCGCGCGCCAGTTCGGTGATGGTGTAGGTACGTTCGGCAGTCATGGATGTTGCGCCGCAAGAAAAATCTGCAGCCACTCGGCTAGTTAATTGTTTTTTATGGAACAATCGGCAATAAACGATTTATCCAGTTAATCAGAATTCGCGCATCGAAGCAATCACCACGCGCAAGGAGAACCCCAATGAACGCGCCCCAGGCCCTGAACTATCCGATCGACGCAGTGCCCGACGCCGGCCAGTGGCTGACCGTCGCGCCGGGCGTCCACTGGCTGCGCATGCCCCTGCCCTTCGCCCTCGACCATATCAACCTGTGGATCCTCGACGACGGCGATGCCGTCACCTTGGTCGACACCGGCTTCGGTCTGCCGGAGATCCAGGCCCTGTGGGCGGCGGCGCTCGATCGGCTGGGCAAGCCGGTGTCGCGCATCGTGGTGACGCATTTCCATCCGGACCATCTCGGCCTGGCCGACTGGCTGTCGCAACGCACCGGCGCGCCCATCTGGATGACCCAGGGCGAGTTCCTCATGGGCCACGCGCTGTGGCACCAGCTGCCCGGCTTCGCCGTGGAAGACACCATTGCCCAGTTCCGCCGCCACGGCCTCGATGCCGAACGGCTCGACGCCCTCGCCCAGCGCGGCAATGGCTACCGGCGCGGGGTCCCCAGCCTGCCACGGACCTATCGCCGCTTGATCGACGGCGACCGGCTGAACATCGGCAGCCACGATTGGGAGGTCATCGTCGGCTACGGGCATGCGCCGGAACACGCCGCCCTGTGGTGTCCCGCGCTCGATCTGCTGATCTCGGGCGACATGCTGTTGCCGCGCATCTCGACCAATGTGAGCGTCTTTGCTGCAACGCCTCATGACAATCCCTTGGGCCGTTTTCTCAATTCGATACGTGACTTCAACAACTTGCCGGACAGCACGCTCGTGCTACCATCCCATGGCAGGCCTTTCCAAGGGATTCGGGCGAGAGTCGAGCAGCTGGTCACCCATCACCGCGAGCGTTGCGATGAGCTGCTGGCCGCCTGCCAGACATCTCGCAGTGCAGCAGAATTGCTCGAAACCCTGTTCCCCCGCGAGCTGGATACCCACCAGGTATTCTTCGCGATGGGGGAGGCCATTGCCCACCTGAATTACCTCGTGCGGGAGAGGGACTTGCGCGAGGCGGACGAGGGCGGCGATGTGGCCCGCTTCATATCAACCGCTCTACCCAAGCATTGAGGACTGAACGCATGGCACCCCCCAAGACAGAAGACAGGACTATGGAACTGCCCGACCCGAGTGAGCTTGCCCAGACCTACTCCGAAGTGGCCCAGCGCGCCTCACACCTGATCAGCGAGCATGTCCAGCGTCAGCTCAAGAAGGGCGTCGCCGCCCCGGCCGACGAACTGGGCATCGCCCAGGCCTTCATGGACATGATGGCCAAGCTGCTGGCCAACCCGTACAAACTTGCCCAGACCCAGATGAACCTGGTGTGGGACTATTTCTCGCTGTGGCAGCACTCCATGCTGCGCTTCGCCGGCATGCAGGCCCCGCCGGTGGCCGCCCCGGCCAAGGACGACAAACGCTTCAAGGACGAGCAGTGGCAAGAGCACTTCCTGTTCGACTTCATCAAGCAGTCCTACCTGATCACCGCCCGCCACATCCATGACACCGTCTGTGGCGTCGAAGGGCTGGAAGAGCAGACCCAGAAAAAGGTCAACTTCTACACCCGCCAGTATGTCGACGCGCTGAGCCCGTCGAACTTCGCGCTGACCAACCCCGAAGTGTTCCGCGAAACGGTCAAGAGCCATGGCCAGAACCTGGTCAAGGGCCTCAACAACCTGCTGCGCGACGTCGAAGACGGCGGCGGCAACCTGCGCGTCAAGATGACCGACACCACGGCCTTCGAGCTGGGCAAGAACGTCGCCACCACGCCGGGCAAGGTGGTCTTCCAGACCGAGATGATGCAGCTCCTCCAGTACACGCCATCGACCACCAAGGTGCTCAAGCGCCCGCTGCTGATCGTGCCGCCCTGGATCAACAAGTTCTACATTCTCGATCTGCGCGAGAAGAACTCCTACATCAAGTGGGCCGTCGACCAGGGCCACACAGTGTTCGTCATCTCCTGGGTGAACCCCGACGAGAAGCTGGCCGAACGCAGCTTCGACGCCTATGTGACCGACGGCATCCTGGCCGCTCTCGACGCCATCGAGGCGCAGACCGGCGAGAAGGAAATCAATGCGGCCGGCTACTGCCTGGGCGGCACGCTGCTGGCCACCACGCTGGCCTACCTGGCCGCCAAGCGTCGCAAGCGCATCGCCAGCGCCACCTTCTTCACCACCATGACCGACTTCTCCGAGCCGGGCGAGCTGGGCGTGTTCATCGACGAAGGCCAGGTCTCCAGCCTCGAGAAGAAGATGGCCGAGCGCGGCTACCTCGAAGGCTCCGAAATGGCCGGCACCTTCAACATGCTGCGCGCCAACGACTTGATCTGGTCCTTCGTGGTGAACAACTACCTGCTGGGCAAGGATCCCTTCCCCTTCGATCTGCTCTACTGGAACTCCGACTCCACGCGCATGCCGGCCAAGATGCACAGCTTCTACCTGCGCAACCTGTACATGGAGAACCGGCTGGTGGAGCCGGGCGGCATCGAGATCGACGGCGTCAAGATCGATCTGTCGAAGATCAAGGTCCCGTGCTACTTCATCTCCACCCTCGAAGACCACATCGCGCCGTGGAAGAGCACCTACACCGGTGCGCGCAACTTCGGCGGTCCGGTGCGCTTCGTGCTGGGCGGCTCCGGCCACATCGCCGGCATCGTCAATCCGCCGGCGGCCAACAAATACGGCTACTTCGTGTGCGAGGACGGCGCCCTGCCCGACACCGCCCAGGAATGGTTCGACGCCTCGGTGCAGCATGAAGGCTCGTGGTGGACCGACTGGCAGGCTTGGGTCACCGGCCACAACCAGGTGCAGGTCGACGCACGCGACCCGGCCAAGGGCACGCTGGCCGTCATCGAAGAGGCGCCGGGCAGCTACGTGAAAACCCGTCTCGATGCACAGAAGGCGGCCTGAAACACGTCTCGACCAGCCCGATGAAAAAGGGGCCGACCGGCCCCTTTTTCACGCGCCGATCATGACCCCGACCGTTCTCGACACCAACACCATCATGGCGCTGTGGTTCTTCGACGACCCGGCGCTCGGCATCTTGCGCGCCTGGATCGCCGCCGGCCACGCGCGATTGCTGACACGCGAGGACGCGCTCGAAGAGCTGCGCCGCGTGCTCGCCTATCGCCAGTTCGCCTGCCCGCCCGATCGCCAGGCCGGGATCTTCGACACCTACCGTGCCCAAGCCACGTGCGTGCCGCCCGCCGCGCCCGCCGCCGACCTGCCGCGCTGCCGCGACGCCGACGACCAGAAGTTTCTCGAAATCGCCCATGACGGCCAGGCCCGCTGGCTGCTCACCCGCGACAAGGCCTTGCTGCGCGCCGGCCGCCACCGCCTGATGCGCGAGCGCTGCGCGGTGATCACGCCCGAAGCCTGGCAGAAGGCCTTCCCCGCCAGCGACTGAGGCCGTCGCCTCAAGCGGCCAGCGCGCGCCGCAGCCGGGCCAGTTCGCGCAGCCCGGCGATCGCCCGGCTGCCATACCACGAGGTCCATTCCCCGTCGATCAGCTGCACCGGCCGGCCGCACAGGGCCGCCACTTCGGCCACGTGCTTGTCCTGAAAGCGATAAGGCTCGGTCGACAGCAGCACCCGCGAGACACCGGCCAGCCACGGCGCCTGCCAGTCGAAGGCTGGATAGCGCTCGCCGGCCGCGGCCGGTTCGGTGTGCCAGCCGACGGCCGCCAGCGTGGCGGCGATGTAGGTGTCACGCGACACCGTCATCCACGGCTCACGCCAGATCAGGTACAACACCCGCTCGGCCGGCAGCGCGGCACCCACCGCTCGCGCTTCGGCCAAGGCCGCCGTCAGCGAGTCCGACAAGGCCGCGGCCGCCGGCGCGCAAGCGAACAGATGCCCCATCAGCCGGTACAGGGCGTGGTTGTCCTCCGGCACGCAGGGATGGGTGACCACCACGTTGGGCACGAAGTCGGCCAACGCCTCGGCCACGGCGCGCGGATTTTCGTCGATGTTGACGATCACATGCGTCGGCGCCAGTTCGCGGATGCGCTCGAGCTTCACATCCTTGGTGCCGCCCACCTTGGGCACCGCGCGCAACGCCTCGCGCGGGTGGATGCAGAAGCCGGTGCGGCCGACGAGTTGATCGATCAGCCCCAGATCGCACAGCAACTCGGTGATCGACGGCACCAGGCAGACAATACGGGCATCGCGGCCGAGCGCGGCATGGCGCTGGCCGAGGGCGTCGACGGGAATCGGATCGGAAGCAGTCATCGGCGCATTCTAGCGTGGCACCTTCGTCGGCGCCCCCGCCGAACTTTCGCCCCCGGGAGGGCATCCAACCGGCATCGACGCATCCGGAGAAGATCATGCGCATCGGCGTCCCCAGGGAAATCAAGAACAACGAATACCGCGTCGGCCTGACCCCCGCCAGCGTCCGCGAACTGCATGCCCACGGCCATGAGCTCATCGTCGAAACCGGGGCCGGCCTCGGCATCGGCGCCGACGATGCGGTCTACCGCGCCGCCGGCGCCCGCATCGCGGACGATGCCGAGGCCGTCTTCGACGCCGCCGAGATGATCGTCAAGGTCAAGGAGCCGCAAGCGGTCGAGCGCGCCCGCCTGCGCGCCGACCAGGTGCTGTTCACCTATCTGCACCTGGCCCCCGACCCGGATCAGGCGCGCGAGTTGTGCGCCAGCGGCGTGACCGCCATTGCCTATGAAACCGTCACCGCACCGGACGGTAGCCTGCCGCTGCTGGCGCCGATGTCGGAAGTGGCCGGCCGCATGAGCATCCAGGCCGGCGCCCACTGCCTGGAGACGGAAGCGGGCGGGCGCGGCATCCTGCTCGGCGGGGTGCCCGGCGTGCTTCCGGCGCGGGTGGTGATCCTCGGCGGCGGCGTGGTCGGCCGCAATGCGGCGGCGATGGCCTGTGGCCTGGGCGCCGACGTGACCCTGATCGATCGCGACGCCGCGGTACTGCGCCGGCTCGATGCCCAATTCGGCGCCCGCCTCAAAACCCTGCATGCCACCGCCGAGGCCATCGAGCAGGCAGTGTTGGCCGCCGATCTGATAGTCGGCGCCGTGCTCATCCCCGGCGCCGCCGCCCCGCATCTGGTCAGCGCCGAGATGGTGCGGCAGATGCGTGAGGGCGCGGTGATCGTGGACGTGGCCATCGACCAGGGCGGCTGCTGCGAAACCGCCCGGCCAACCACCCATGCCGACCCGACCTACGTGGTCGACGGCGTGGTGCACTACTGCGTGGCCAACATGCCGGGCGCGGTCGCACACACCTCCACCTACGCCCTCAACGCCGCCACCCTGCCCTGCGTGCTGGCCCTTGCCGACAAGGGCTGGCAACAGGCGCTGCGCGACGACACGCATCTGCGCGGCGGGCTGAACGTGTGCCGCGGCCAGCTGGTGCATCCGGCAGCCGCCGCGGCGCTCGGGCAGACGCCGGTCGCCGCCGAGACGATGCTGGCCTGAGCGCGACCGGCGCTCAGGCCAAGGACAACCGGGTGGCGCCCGCCAGCCAGCGGGTCTGCGCGTCGGCCGCCTCGTGCAGGCCATCCACCAGGCGGCTGACCAGCACCGACGAGGTGGTGCCGGCGGCGCGCATCAGCTGCAAGCGGCAAGGCACTGCCGGCGCCAGCGGCAGGCGCACCACCCGCGCCGGATCGAGCCCCGCGGCGGTAAAACTGTCGACGAAGGCAAAGCCCAGTCCGTGGCTCACCAGCGTGGCGGCCAGGGCATAGGTCTGCACCCGCAAGGCGGCCGGCGGCTCCCAGCCGGCCGCCTCCATGGCCTGCGCCAGACGCTGGCCCAGCGGGGTGTCCGACGCCAGCGCAATGTAGGGGCGGCCGTCGAGCCAGCCGCGCTCGTCCACACGCAACACCCCGTCGCACCACGGCCGCGGCGCCACCAGCACCACTTCGCCCGCGGCCACCGGCGACAGGCTCACCGTCACCTGCGCCACCGGATCGATCGCCAGACCGGCATCCACCTCGTAGGCCAGCAGGGCATCCTCGATCTGCCGGGTATGCACCGCCCACAAGTCGTAGACCACGTCCGGATGGGCCGCGCGCAGGGCATGCAGGGCAACCGGCAGCAAGTGAGTGGCCAGCGAGGGCGTGGCCGCCACGCGCAGCAACCCCGACGCGCCGCGGCGCAGGTTGGCGGCCATCGCATCGACCCGCTCGATTTCACCCCAGGCACGCTTGACCTGGGCAAACAGCGCGCCGGCCTCGGGCGTGGGCGACAGGCGCCCGCCGACCCGCTCGAACAGCGCAAACCCCAGCTGCGTTTCGGCATGGCGGATGACGCGCGAGACCACCGGTTGCGACACGTTCAGCCAGCGCGCCGCGGCACTGGCCGATCCGGTCAGCATCACTGCGCGAAACACTTCGATCTGGCGAAGTCGCATGACACGCTCCATGTTCAATCAACATACCTGATGGCCAACATAGCATGTTGCTGGCGCATTGCCGATGCCAGACTCACGGGATCGATTCTCAGGAGCACGTATGCACATCACCGTCATCGGCGCCGGCATCGTCGGCCTGGCCACCGCCTGGTTTCTGCGCCAGGACGGCCATTCCGTGACCGTCATCGACCGGCGCGAAACCGTCGGTCAGGGCACCAGCCAGGCCAACGGCGGCCAGCTGAGCTACCGCTACATCGCACCGCTGGCCGATCCGGACGTGCTGCCCAAGGTGCCGGGCTGGATGCTCCAGGCCGACTCGCCGATCCGCTTCCAGCCCCGCTTCGACCGCGACCAATGGCGCTGGATCGCCAGCTTCATGAAGGCCTGCAACGCCAACGACAAACAACGCACCGTCGCCGCCCTGCTGCCGCTATCGCTGCTCAGCCAGCGGCTGGTGCATGACTGGGTGACGACCGAGGCGCTGGATTTCGACTTTCGGCACAAAGGCAAGCTGGTGGTCTATCGCGACGCAGCCGGGTTTCGCAGCGCGCGTACCCTGATCGAATCGCGCCCCGAGCTGGCCAGCCAGCAGCATGCCCTCGACCGCGCCGCCTGCCTGGCGCTGGAGCCGGCCATCGCCGGCATGGGTGCCGATGTGGTGGGCGGCATCCACACGCCCTCGGAAGACGTCGGCGACTGCTTCAAGCTGTGCCAGGCGCTGGCCCGGCGCATGGGCGAAGGCGCCAATCCGGTGCGCTTCCACCTCGGCCACTTGGTCGAATCGCTGATCGTCAGCGGCGGCCGGGTGGTGGCGCTGCGGACCGACCGCGGCGATATCCCCACCGACGCCTGCGTGGCCGCCGGCGGGGTCGAGGCGGTCGCCCTGCTGCGCCCGCTGGGCATCGAGGTGCCGGTCTATCCGCTCAAGGGCTACAGCATCAGCGCACCGATCGCCGATCCGGCCAAGGTGCCCGACATCAGCATCACCGACTACCAGCGCAAGATCGTCTATGCCCGGCTCGGCGCGCAGCTGCGCGTGGCGGGCATGGCCGATATCGTCGGTCATGATGAGAGCCTGCAGGCCGACCGGCTCGCCACCCTGATCCGGGAGACCCGGCAGAACTTCGGCGACGGCGTGCAGCTCGACACCGTCGCCCCCTGGGCCGGCCTGCGCCCTGCCACGCCGACCGGCCGCCCGGTGGTCGACGCCACCGCCCTCCCCAATCTGTGGCTCAACCTCGGCCACGGCGCCCTGGGCTTCACCCTCGCCGCCGGCTGCGCCCGGCTGGTCGCCGACCGCATCGCCGGCCGGCCCCGCGCCGTGCCGGACGAGGAGTTCACCCTGGCGCACAGCGGCGCCTCCGGCTGGCGCAAGGCGGTCGGCGCCTCCTCGCGCTGAGGCGGCGCAACGCTGCCGATGCGTCGGAGAGCCGCACCAGGCAAGGCGCTTCAGGGTTTGGCATTCATATCGTCATTGTGTAGAGTTGGCGGGCAATGCTTCATTCCCTCAGGCGCAAAACACGCGTCGCCCGCCCAACCGGGTCGCGACGCGCCACTTCGTCATCAGAACAATACCCACAAGGAGTCACATCAATGAAGAAGCTGACCGTTCTCGCCGCCGCACTCGCCCTCGGCGCAGGCTTTGGCACGCCCGCCCAGGCTGAAACCAAGTTCGTCACCATCGGCACCGGCGGTGTCACCGGCGTGTACTACGCCGCCGGCGGCGCCATCTGCCGCCTGATGAACAAGGACCGCGCCACCCACGGCATCCGCTGCTCGGTCGAAAGTACCGGCGGCTCGGTGTACAACGTCAACACCATCCGCGCCGGCGAGCTGGACTTCGGCGTCGCCCAGTCCGACTGGCAGTATCACGCCGTCAAGGGCACCAGCAAGTTCGCCGAGGCCGGCCCGTTCAAGGAATTGCGCGCGGTGTTCTCGATCCACCCCGAGCCGTTCACCGTGGTGGCCCGGGCCG
>NZ_JAEKFT010000026.1 GCF_018524365.1 Denitromonas iodatirespirans | reverse complement strand
CCATCCCGAACAGGACCGTGAAACGGAACAGCGCCGATGATAGTGCCCAACTCGGGTGTGAAAGTAGGTCATCGTCAGACTAACCAAAAGAAAAACCCCCGTAGTCATCTTGACTGCGGGGGTTTTTATTTCTAAACCCGAACAGAAGCCAGAATTCCTAGCCAGAAGCCAGAATTCCTAGTGCTCGCGAAGACTCCCTGCGAGGCAGCAATCGTCAATCAGTGAAAGTCCCGGCTGTGGGTAGTCAGATCCTCCATCCAATCCGTCAAATCGACCAGTCGCTTGGCCAGAACGTGAATGACTGTCTCCTGGCGCTGCAACTGCCCGAAAACGCCCAGAAGTCGAGAGCGAAGCAGGACTTGGCGTTGTTGTTCGGCCAGATCGGAATAGACCACGATATTACTCAAACCGGATTCGTCCTCGAGCGTGACGAAAACGATGCCGCTGGCCGTGCCGGGGCGTTGCCGGGTGGTGACGATGCCGGCGACACGGACCAGAGCGAGATGCGGTAGCTTGATCAGCGCATCTGCGGCGAGGAAGCGCCGTTCGGAGAGTCTGGTCCGCAGCAATGCCATGGGATGGCGGCCGAGGCTGAAACCAAGGTTCGCGTAGTCGGTCAGGATGGCGTCTGCTTCGCTGGCGGCAGGAAACGAGACTGACGGCTCTTGCGGTGGCGCGGTGTCGAACAGGTCGTCTTGGCGATGCAAGCCGCTGGCTGCCCACAGGGCGTTGCGGCGTTCGCCGGCCAGCACTTTCAAGGCGTCGGTGACCGCGAGGCGATCGAGATCGATGGCTGCGAGTTCGGCGCGTTGGGCGAGATCATGGAGTGACGTGAAGGCGGCGCTGCTCCGCGCCGTTTCGATGCGTTCGGCCACGTGTCGCGACAGTCCGTCGATCTCGCGTAGCCCCAGTCGCACAGCGCAGCGATCCGGTGCGTCGGGCAGCGACTCCAGCGTGCAATCCCATTGGCTTTTAGAAACATCAACCGGCAGCACCTGGACGCCATGGCGGCGCGCGTCCTGGATCAGCTGGGCCGGTCGGTAGAAACCCATGGGCTGGCTGTTCAGCAGGGCACACAGGAACGCTTCCGGTTCGTGGTGTTTGAGCCATGCCGAGTCGTAGGCCAGCAGAGCGAAACTGGCGGCATGGGATTCGGGAAAGCCGTATTCCCCGAATCCCTCGATCTGGCGACACAAGGCGTCGGCGAACGCCTGCGTGTAGCCGCGTTCGGCCATGCCGCTACGCAGCTTGTCCTTGAACTGTTGCATGTGCCCCTTGCGACGCCAGGAGGCCATGGCGCGGCGCAGTTCATCCGCTTCACCCGGCGTGAATCCGGCGGCGACCTCGGCCAGTTTCATCACCTGTTCCTGGAAAATCGGCACGCCCAGCGTCCGTTCCAACACTGTGCGCACCGGCGGAGGAAGTTTCTCCATCTCGCGCGTAGCCGATTCGCGGTCATTGCGGCGTGAAAGATAGGGATGGACCATGTCGCCCTGGATCGGCCCGGGGCGCACGATCGCCACCTGCACCACCAGGTCGTAGAATTGCCGGGGCTTGAGGCGCGGCAGCATGGCCATCTGGGCGCGCGACTCGACTTGGAATACGCCGACCGAATCGGCCTTGCACAGGGCGTCGAAGGTCCCCGTGTCGCCGTCGGGGATATCGGCCAAGCTCATGGTCGTTCCGCGGCGCTGGCCGACCAGCGCCAGCGCGCGACGGATGACCGACAACATGCCCAGGGCCAGCACGTCGACCTTGAGCAGCCCGAGGGATTCGAGGTCTTCCTTGTCCCACTGGATCACCGAACGATCCGGCATGGCGGCGTTTTCAATCGGGACCAGCCGCGCCAGCGGGCCATCTGAAATGATGAAGCCGCCCACATGTTGCGACAGGTGTCGTGGTGCGCCGATCAGCTGGTCCGTCAGTGCGAGCCATTTGGCGACACGCGGGCCGTCGGGGGCGAGGCCGATCTCACGCAGGCGCTGCGGCAACTGCTCGCGCTTGTCCCACCAAGCCATGGAGCGGGTCAGGGCGCTGATCTGTTCGGCGCTGAACCCCAGCGCCCGGCCGACGTCGCGCAGTGCGCCGCGGGTGCGGTAGCGGATGACCGTCGCGGCCAGCGCGGCGCGCTCCCGGCCGTACTTCCGGTAGATGTACTGGATGACGATCTCGCGCCGTTCGTGTTCGAAGTCGACATCGATGTCGGGCGCCTCGCCCCGTTCGCGCGAGATGAAGCGCTCGAACAGCAAGGAAGCACGCGTCGGGTCGACTTCGGTGATGCCGAGCGCAAAACACACCACCGAATTGGCCGCCGAGCCGCGTCCCTGGCACAGGATGCCCTGGTGGCGGGCGAAGCAGACGATGTCATAGACCGTGAGAAAGAACGGTTCGTAGCGCAGCTCGGCGATCAGCGCCAGTTCCTTGTCCACCGTGCGCTGCACCTCACGCGGCACGCCTGCTGGATAGCGGCGCAGCAGGCCGGCGGTGGTCTCGCGGCGCAGGTAGCTGGTGGCGGTCTCGCCCGACGGGACGACCTCCTGCGGATACTCGTAGCGCAGCTCGTCGAGCGAAAACCGGCAGCGCTCGGCGATGCGCACCGTTTCCGCCAGCAGCGCGGCCGGATACAAGCGCGCCAGGCGCAGCGGATGGCGCAGATGGCGTTCGGCGTTGGGGAACAGACGCCGGCCGGCCTCGAAGACGGTGCACTGATGGCGCAGGGCGGTCACCGTGTCCTGCAGTGGGCGCCGGTTGCGCCGATGCATGTGCACATCGCCGGCGGCGATCATCGGCAACTCCGCCATGGCGGCGAGGCGACCGAGTCGGGCCAGGCGGGCCGCGTCGTCCGGACCATTGTGCAACTCCACCGCCAGCCAGGCGCGCTCGCCGAAACGCTTGGCAAACCAGCGGGCGTCGTCGGCGCTCGCGGTCTCGTGGGGTACCCACAGGGCGAGGCAGTCGGGCACGGCCATGGCGGGTGCCAACGCGTCGATGTCGCCGCGGGTCAGATGGTAGCTGCCCTTGCCGGCCCGTCGTCGCCCCAGGGTGATCAGCGCCGACAGGTTGCCGTAGCCGGCCCGGTTGCAGGCCAGCAGCACCAGTTTGAAACCGCAGGCGAGGGTGAATTCTGCGCCGTAGATCAGCGAAAAGCGGTCCACCGCCGCGCCGTGTTCGGCGCGTAGTTGCTTGAGCCCTTCATGGGCACGCACCGCCCCGGCCAGCGAGCACTCGTCGGTGATCGCCAGTGCGCGATAGCCCAGTTGCCAGGCGCGTGCGACCAGCTCTTCCGGATGCGAGGCGCCGCGCAGGAAGCTGTAGTTGGACAGGCAATGCAGCTCGGCATAGGCCGGGCGTGGCCCGCGCGCGGCCGGGTCAGCCGAAGTAGCCATGCAGCCACCAGCCGGCCGGGTCGCGGAAGATCCACAGCCAGTTGCCCTGGGCCGTGACGGCCACGAAGTAGTCGCGGCGCAGGTCACCCAGGGCTTCGTCGGCGTCCCACCAGCCGCTCTCGATCCGCTCCGCCCGGGTCAGCAGGCGCAATGGGGTGCCGCCGTGGGTGGGGCGGCCGGCCACTTCGTGCAGCGCCTGAGGCTCGGGTTTGAGCCATAGTGGCCGCTGTGTGGCCGCGGGTTGGGCCGCGGATTTTTCGTCCGGCCAGTCGACCGCGCGGGACGCGCATTCGGGGCGGTGATCGTCCTGCAGCGCCAGGCCGTGGACGGCCGTGTCGCCGAGCCGGGCGCGCAAGCGCTCGACGACCGGGCCGATGTCGCCGGCGCCCTGCTGGCCGAACAAGGCGCTGTTGTTGCCGGGCAGATCCTGCGGGGCGTCGGCGATCAGCTGCAGTTCGACGACCGGTTCGGCAAGCGTGTGGCGTTCGAGCTGCTCGCGCGTTACACGCAGGAAACGCTCGGCGTCGCGTGTCAAGGCGGCGAAACCGAGCGCCAGCCGGGTCGGCGGGATGTCTTCATGCTGCAGCACTAGCGTGCAGGTACTGATGCCGGCCATGCGGGCGGCCAGCCAGCCGGCCAGGGCCAGCAGCAGGCGGCGGGCGGCGAACAGCAAGTGGTCGGCGTGTTCGACTCTGGCCGGCAGTTCGAGGCGCTGGACGAAGCGCTCTGGGAACGCGAACGGGACTTGCGGATCGGCCAACTCGCCGCGCGCTCGCGCCAGTTGCAGCGGCAGCTGTTGGCCGAAGCGATGGCCGAGCGAGGCGGAGGGCAGGGCGAAGAGTTGCCCCAGGGTGTCGAGCCCGAGCGCCCGCAGGCGCTTGCAGGCGCCATCGTTCAGCGCGAGCACAGCCACCGGCAGGGCCGCGAGCGCCGCTTGCCAGTCGTCGGCGGTGCTGTCGGCAAGGGTCAGCCAGTGGGCGGCCAAGGGCGTGTCGGCCAGACCGAAGCGCAGGCTCAGGCCTTGCGCTTCGGCGCCTTGGCGGATGGCGTCGAGCAAGGCCGCCTGTCCGCCGAACAGGCGCAGGCAGCCGCCGATTTCGAGCAGCAAGGTGTCGGGCGGGGCCAGGCTGACTTGGGGCGTGAAGTGGCCGGCCCAGCAGGCCAGCGATTCGAGCATGGCGTGTTCGCGCGCCGGCTGGCGCTCATGCGGGCGCAGTGCGGCGGTGAGGGCGAGCGCGTCGGCCAGGCGCATGCCGGGGCGGATGCCGGCCTGCTCGGCCGGCCTGTCGGCTGCGACGATGCGCTGCTGGGCAACCGCGGCGGCGGGGGCCGGCAGGGCCAGCACCTCGACCGGCAGGCGAAAAAAATGAATGGCCAGCCAGCGCACGGGCGCGCCTCGTCAGGCCGTGTGACGCGCGGTGGCGACGGGGGCGGGCGGGCGGACCGGCTGGTCCAGGCGTGACCAGGGCAGGGGGCGTTCGATGCTCAGGGTGATCGGCTGGGCCAGCGGCGGGCCGCGGCGTTTGAGGATGTCTACCTGCAGCCCGTCGTGACGGCCGCGCAAGGCGAGGCGCAGCGGCGCCGGCGAGGCTTGGCTGGCCACGCGTTCGGGCCTGAAGATCAGGCTCAGCGTGCGCGACCCGCTGCTGGCCAGCTGCAGGCGGCGCAGGCTGCGGGCGTCGGCGGCGGGCAGCCAGGCCAGCAGGGCGGCCAGTGCGCCGCTGCCGAGCAACTGCTCGCAGGCCCAGGCCGCGTCGGCACCGCCCGCCTCCACCACCAGCAGGCGCGACAGTGGCAGGCCGAGCTGATGCCAGGCCGGGGCGTGCACCGGGGCGGGCGGGGCGACGAGGACGATCCAGCCGGCCTCGGCGTCGAGCTGACGCAAGGCGGGCAGGAACAGGCTCAGCTCGCCCGCGCCGAGCGCTCCGGTGAGCACTTCGGTGAGGCTGCCGCAGGGCCAGCCGCCATCGGGCAACACGGCGTCGAGCGCCGCATGGCCGCTGCCGACCGCCGCGCCGGCCGGGCGCGCGCAGTTGCCGCCGCGCCACAGGTCGGGGCGGTTGAGCAGGGCGTCGAGGTCGGCAGGTACGGGTTTGGGCATGCGCGAAAAACACCGAGAGTTTCTGTCATTGTTGACGCTTGCGGGCGGGTGTCAAGCCGCTCGCCGACGTCGGCACCAAGGCCAGCGCCGGGTTGTGCGTGTCAGACCTGCGCGAGCGCGCGTCGTTCGTCCTGGCCGGCGGTACGGACCGGCCGGCTGCGCGCCGTCCGGGCATTTTGTGCCTAAACTGAAGGCGCCGCGCCCCCGGGGTCGGGGGCGGGATTCTCCTGGAGATCGCTGTGTTGAGCAATATGCCTGAAGAGGCGCCGACCCTGAGCATCGACATGGTTGCCGATTTCGTCTGCGTCTGGTGCCATGTGGGCGGCGCACGGCTCGGTGCCGCCTTGGCCATGTTGGCGGCGCAGCGGCCGGATGTCCGGGTGACGGTGCGTCACCAGCCCTTCTTGCTCGATACGGCCATGCCGGACGATGGCCATCCCTATCCGGACTACCTGGTGCGCAAATTCGGCAGCCTCGACGCGGTCAAGGGCTTGCAGGCGCAGGTCAGCGCGGCGGCCGAGGGCAGCGGCGTGCATTTCGACTTCGCGGCCATCCGGCGCCGGCCGTCGACCGTGAAGGCGCACCGGCTGATCCTGCGGCTGCAGGCGGCGGAGGCAGACCCGGCGCGCGTGGCGGCCCTGGTGCATGCCATCTTCCGGGCCTATTTCGAACAGGGGCAGGACATCGGGCGCAGCGCGGTGCTGGCGACACTGGCCGATGCGGCCGGGCTGGGCGCGCCCGATCTGATCGACTGGCTGGACGGCGCCGAACTGGCCGACGAGGTGTTGGCCCAGCACCGCCAAATCCGCGATCGGGGCGTGCAGGGCGTGCCGTTTTTCATCCTCAACGATGCTGTCGGTCTCAGCGGTGCGCAGCCGGCCGAGGTGTTGCTGAGGGCCATGCTCGACGCTCTCTCGCCGACGACGTGAGGGGCGCCGGTTCGGGCGCCACGGGAGACGGATCGCCCGTCGAGACGCGCCCGCGACCGGTCAATATGACGAAGGGCGCCGCAGCGCCCCCCGTCATTTTTCAGTGCGTCGGTTCAGCCGAAACTCAGTTCGGCAGACTCACATGGCCGCCGTGCACCGTGATGCGCTCGGCCGGGGCCGGGTTGATGCGGATCGGCGGCAGGTTGGCGGTGGTCAGCGCTGGCGCTGCGCCCGGCGCGCCGCCGCGCGGCGTGGTGTGCACTACCTGCGAGGGCGGCAGCGGTGCGCCTTCGGTCAGGTGTTTCCACATCATGTCGAGTGCCATGCCGCCGTAGTAGTGCAGCGGAATGAAGCGGCTGTCGTAGCCGGGGAAGGGCAGGAAGGCCTCGAAGTGCTGGGCGTTGGTGACCTCGATGTAGCTCAGCCGGCTGCGCTTGCCTTCGGCCAGCTTGTTCAGGCCGAGGTAGGGGCGCGAGGTGTGGTTGACCGGCACCAGCGCATCCGAGCGCCCGTGCACGATCAGCGTCGGCTTGCCGTTGAGGCGGCCATTCACCTCCGTCTGGGCGATGCTGTGGCGCACCCGCCGTTCGGCCAGCAGATCGCGCAGGCACAGCGCGCCGTCCCAGTAGTAGTCGGCCAACCCGGTGCTGGTCGAGACGCCGAGCGCTTCGCGGATCGGGCCGTTGGCGGCATCTTCGGCGATCAGGTTGATGCCGGTCGACGGCGGCACGCCGTTGTTCAGGCTCCACAGCGTCGGCATCGGGCTGGCGGCCGGGGGGGCCGGCAGGCCGGCGGCGTCGGTGGTGCCCATCGAGTAGCCGCACAGGTTGTCGGTGACCGAGGCGCGCATGAAGGCGTTGGCATAGGTCAGGCTGACTGCCGTGCTCACCGCAAAGCCGAAGTGCGAGGCGTGCAGCAGGTTGCTGTCCGGCTCCCAGCCATGGGCCTGCAATTTGGCCAGCGCGTCTTCGGCCTGCTCGACCAGGGTGTTGCCGGCGATCATGCCGGCGGCCACCAGCGCGGTGCAGCGGTTGGCGCCGAAGGCCGGCACCACGAAGCCGACGAAGGGGCTGTCGGCCACCGAGGGGGCCAGCGCGGCGCAGGGCTGCACCAGGTTGGCGAAGGTGGTGTAGTCGTACAGCGGCAGGCCCGGCGTTGCCACCGGCATGCCGCCGCGCGTCACCGTCACGCCGCGGCGCATGGCCACGTTGATCTGCGGCTCCTGAGCTACCACGGCGTCGATCAACCCGCGCCGATCGGCCTCGGCCGCAGCCACCACGGCGCCGCCGCCGTTGGACACGCTGGCGGCGATCACCAAGGTGTTTTCGGGGCGATAGCCTAGCCGCTTGCCATGCCGGTGATGCGGGGTGCCGGTGGCATGCCATCGGTTGAGCACGTCGAAGGCGAACTCGATCGCCGCCAGCGTGGACTCGCCCCAGATGCGCTCAGGGTTGTCCTGCGAATGGGCGTGCTTCATGGCGTAGCGGTTGGGGTGCTGGGCGATGTAGGCCTGGCGGGCCCGCTCGCTCAGCTCGGCGCGGAACAGCGCGGTGCGGCGGGCGTCGCGCGCGTCGGCCAGGGTGCCGTCGGGCAGGGTGACGGTGTTGGTGTCCAGCTCGTGGCCGCCGGCGCCGGTGCCCTTGTCGGTGTAGGCCACCGCGCAGCCGCGCTTGAGCGCCCATTCGCCGGTGGTGCCGATGGCGCCATACACGCCGCGCGAACCGCTCGACGGGCCGGCGACGATGCACGGCTGGGCCGGGTTGAAGTGCTCGGGCACCTGCACCAGCAGGGTCACGTTCTTGGCGCCGCGGATGTTCTGGCTGGTGCGGTATTCGGTGCCGGGGATCAGGCCTTCGCCCAGCGTATCGTTGCCGGCCAGATCGATGTTGGGGCCGAACAGCCGGCCGTAGCCGCCGGCGTCGGTGGTGTCGATCAGGGCGCGGTAGTTGGCCCAGATGTTGAGCCGGCGCAGCTCGGCCGGCGTCGGCGCGAGCGGGTTGGCAATGGCCGGCGCGACGGCCGAGGCCAGGCCGGATTTGCCCAGCCCGGCGGTGAGCAGGTCGTCGTCGCCCTCATGGACGGTGATCGACACATCATGATGGCGCAGACCTCCGGGTAAACCCGAATGGGCCGACGCGACGGTCGGCGCGAGCAGCAAAGCCCCGGCCAGACCGAACAGCAGGTCGTGTTTCATGTCTCCTCCTTGCGTGGGTGTCTCGGCATGTCATTGTGTTTGTCGTCGGCGCGCCGTGGTGATGTCACCGACGGGCGGCCCTTGCGGGCAAACCCGCATTGAGGGGTGCGCCGGCCGGTCTAAGCTACCCCCGAAGCCTTGCGAAATGAATCATGCAGATGCATGAGATTCGCACCCACGACAGGGAGGACTGCGACATGAACGAGCATGACAAGCACCTGCTCGCGCTGATGGAACTCGGGCGCACCGGCGCGCGGGCCGACTACCGGCGCGAGGCGCTGGCCTGGCTGGACCGGCAGATTGGTTTCGACGGCATGGTGTGGGGCGAGGGGCGCCAGCACGCGGGCGGCGCGGTGCACATCCACAGCGCCGAATTGCGCGGGCGCTCCGAGCGCATCCTCACCGACTACGCCGGCATCGCCCACCTCGACCCGGTGGCGCGACGCTTTGCCGAGCTGCCGCGGGCGCTGCAGAACGTGGCGGTGGAGCCGGACCTGGCCGATGCGGCGACCGCGCCGGTGCGCGACTGCCTGCGCCAGCATCATGTCGGCCAGCTGATGCTGTGCGGCGTGCGCAGCAGCGATGCCGGCGGCCTGCGCTGGCTCACGCTATACCGCGAAGATCGCACGCGGCCGTTCAGCCCGGCACAGACGCAGGCGGCGGCCTTCGCGATTCCCTTCGTGCTGCTGGCCGAGCCGGATGCGCCGCTCGCGCCGGCTGGGCCGGATGCCGCCGAGCTGCTCACCGCACGCGAGCACCAGATTGCCCGCGCCTATGCCGACGGCGCCGACTACAAGCGTATTGCCCGCCAGCTCAAGGTGTCGCCGACCACGGTGCGCACCCATCTCCAGAGCTGCTTTCGCAAACTCGACGTGCATAACAAGATCGCCCTGCGCGCCCGCCTGCTGGGCTGACGCCTCCGCCATGAAAAAGCCCGGCAGGCGGGCGCCTGCCGGGCTTTTTGTCAGGACGACGCGGTGGCTCAGGAGCCGATGATGCCGCCGTCCTTGCGGGTGATGACGATGGTGCAGTCGCGCGGTACGGTCACGCCATCGAGCTCGGCCGGGAAGTTGGCGACCGTGGGGTCGCCCTCACCCGGATGCTGCATGTTGATGAACAGGGTACGGCGGTCCGGTGTGACGGTGATGCCGGTGATCTCGTCGCCGCTCACGCCGGTGAAGAGGCGGCGGATCTCGCCGGTCTTGGTGTCGGCCACCAGCATCTGGTTGTTCAGCCCGTCCTTCTGGCCGCCGTCGGTCTGGATGAACAGGCGCCCGTCCGGGTCGGCCCACAGGCCGTCCGGCGAGGCAAAGCTGTCTTCGGTGCCGTGGGTGTCCTTGGCGATCAGGAAGATGTCCCAGGTGAAGGTGGTGCCCACATGCTGGTCGGTGTCATGCCAGCGGATGATGTGGCCGTCCGGGTTCGGCGCCATCGGGTTGGCGGCGTCGGCCACGGTGCGCTTGCTGTTGTTGGTGAGCGTGCAATAGACGTCGCCGTTGGGCGCCACGGTGGTCCACTCGGGGCGGTCCATCGGCGTGGCGCCGAGCACGTCGGCGGCCATGCGGGCGTAGGTCAGCACCTCGGCCTGATCGGCAAAGCGGGCGGCCAGCGCCGGGTTGTCGATGCTCAGCTCCAGCCACTGGCCGGTACCGTCGTCGTTGAACTTGGCCGCGTACAGCTTGCCGTGGTCGAGCGGGCTCTTGCCGGCGCGACGCATCTTCTTCCAGTTGTCGTCGGAGACGAACTTGTAGATGTAGTCGAAGCGCTCGTCGTCACCCATGTAGGCCACCACGCGCTTGCCGCGCCCTTCGGTGATCGCCACGCCCTCGTGCTTGAAGCGGCCCAGCGCGGTGCGCTTGACCGGCGTCTGGGTGGCGTCGAAGGGATCGACCTCGACCACCCAGCCGAAGCGGTTTTCTTCGTTGCGGTAGTCCTCGTCCGACAGGTCGAAGCGGCGGTCGAACAGATGCCAGCCGTAGTCGAAACCGTTGGCCGAGAAGCCGTAGCGCTTTTGCGCCTCGGTGGCACTCCAGGCACCGCTGGCGCCGAAGTAGCCGTTGAAGTTTTCCTCGCAGGTGAGGTAGGTGCCCCACGGCGTGTGGCCGTTGGCGCAGTTGTTGAGCGTGCCCAGCGGGATGTTGCCGTTCGGCGTGGCGAGCAGCGCGTGGCCGGCCACCGGGCCGCTGAAGGCCACCGGCGTGTTGGCGTGGATGCGGCGCGCGTTGGCGCTCTCCACCTGGCGCCAGCTGCGGCCGACCTTCTTGATCTCGACCACCGACATGCCGTGCGCGTGCTGCGAGGTGCGCACATCGTCCAGGTTGTCCGGCATGGCCTTGCCCAGCACATGCGCGTTGGTGCCGAATTCATGGTTGATCGCCAGCATGCCGTGGCGGTTCTCGCCACCTTGCCAGCGGCCGGCATGGCGGCCCCAGTGGGCGCGGTCGTCATCGTCGCGACAGGCTTTGTCGTCCATCGGGAAGAACCACATGCCGTCATGGCCGATGCCGATCTGGCGCGCCTGGTCGGCGGCGCTCGGCGGCCACTGGTAGGCCGGGCCACCCGGCTCGAGCGGCTCGCCCCAGGGGATCAGCACCTGGTAATCATAGTCGGCCGAGATCGACGGCCACGGGCCATTGCCCTCGGCCACCGGCACCGGCGCGAAGCCCAGCAGCCGGCTGCGCGGACGACCGCGGCCGTGGCCACGCGCGGCGTCGTCATCCTTGCCCCAGCCCTTCATGCCGGCCAGCGCGGGGCTGGCGAAGAAGCCCATCGCCGCACCGGCCAAACCGCCGGCCAGCACCTTGCGGCGCTGCAGGTTCACGTCGAGTACGTCTTCGAACGGGCGGTTGCCCGAGGTGTTGGAAATCCCGTCATCGTGCTTCATGGTCGCGTCCTCTGTGATTGTTGGTTTCCCCGTGAGGGCGGGGGCAGAGCGCGACGGTATCGGGATTGGGTTACGGAAATTTGTCGGTGCCGATGACAATGCGGTGACAGCGGTCGGAGGTCGTCAAAGGAGGGCGCCGTGCCAAGCAGGTGAGAGGTCTCTGACACAGAGGAGGGGCTAAACCCGGCAGGGCCCGCTGCGGCGCGTATGGCAAACGGAAGGGATGCGTCGCCCGGATGGCGCGAAGCGCCATCCGGGGTCAGCGAACGATTGCCGATGAATCCCGGGGCGACCCTGCCGGTCCCGCCCGGGCTACGCTTTCTTCATTTGGCTCGTGACACCATGACATGCGCAACGATTGCATTGGCATGCCCGTGCCCCAATCCATGCTCGGCTTTCAGCCAAGCGACAATTTCCATGTGCTTCTTGTCCGTGACCTCACCAACCAGGTTCAACCAATAGTCGATGGGTTTTCCATATTTTTTCTCGATGGAGGGAAAGTATGAAGCAGGTCCCTTGACTCTCTCTACTGCGGCCATTTTCGAATCCAATATGTTGAGATGGTATTTATCGGAAAGGCTGATGTAGGGCGCCATGCCCTTCGGCTATTGTGCCCTACGTCAGCAATGGCGCGTCTGGGGCCCGCGATCGACTACCGACGAATCCCGGAGATGGCCCTACGGGCCTTGTCCAGATTACGCCTGCTTCCCCAATCTGCACATGCCACGCGATGTTCAGCCGAACATCTGTCGGGGGAGCCAGAGGGCGATGTCGGGGAAGAGGGTGATGATCACCACGCCCAAGCACATCAGGGCAAAGAACGGCAGTGCTGCGTAGGCGATGCGGCCGATCGGATGCCCCGTGATTCCTTGGAGGACGAACAGATTGAAGCCCACGGGGGGCGTGACCTGGCCGAGTTCGACCATGAGCACGAGGAAGATGCCGAACCAAACCGGGTCGAAGCCGGCCATCGTCGCCAGGGGAAACGTGATCGGCAGGCTCATCACGACGATCGAGATGCCATCGAGGAACAGCCCGAGCATGATGTAGAAGAGGGCGAGCATCAGCAGCAGCTGGTAGGGCGACAGACTGAGCGCATCGATTGCCTTCGCCAACTCGGCGGGGACATGCAGGTAGCCCATCGCGGTGGACAGCAAGGCCGCGGCGACGAGAATCGAGCACACCATGCAGGAGACCTTGACGGCTCCCATCAGCGAGTCGACGAAGATTCGCCAGGTCAGTTCGCGCATGAGCACGGTGATTGCGAGCGTTGCCGTGACGCCGACCGCCGCGGCCTCCGACGGCGTTACCAGGCCGGCATACATGCCGCCGAGGACGATGACGATGAGCGCGAGCACCGGCGACAGATCGAGGATGGCGCGCAGCCGATCCGTCAGACGGTAGCGCTCGTCCCCCTTGGGTGACAGCTCGGGGTTGATGAAGCAGCGCAGCATGATGTAGCCCGAGTACAGCCCGGCGATGAGCAGGCCCGGCAGCAGCCCCGCGGCGAACAGCCGCGAGATCGACACTTCAGCCAAGACCCCATAAACGATCATCACGATCGACGGCGGAATCAGCAGGCCCAGACTGCCGGCGCCGGCCAGGGAGCCGATCGACAGGTTGGTGTCGTAGTTCCTGTCCGCGAGCGCGGAGCTGGTGATTTTGCCCACCATGGCCGTGGTCGCGGCGCTCGAGCCACTGACCGCGGCGAACAGTGTGCACCCGGTGACATTGGTGTGCAGCAGCCCACCGGGAATGCGTGCGACGAAGGGCGTGAGCCCGCGAAACAGGCGGTCGGCGATGTCGGTGCGGAAAATGATCTCGCCCATCCAGATGAACAGCGGAATCGCCACCAGCTCCCAGGTGCTCGAGCTGCGCCACAGAATGGACTTGGCGATGGCGCCGATACGATCGACCGGAAAGTCGAGAATTAGCCCGAGCGAGGTGACGCTCACCAGCATCAAGCCAGCGAAAACCCAGGTCCCAAGCCCGATGTACAGCACGATCAGACCGAGGACCGCGAGGCCCGTTAGAAATGCATCCATTGCAGTGCCTCACTCTCCATGACCTTCCGCCGTGATGTCGTCGCCGATCAGTTGCCCGCCGGTCAGGACCCGGAGCAGATAGGCGAGGAGTTGCAAGGCGAAGATCGACAGGCCGATCAGCACCAGGCCCTCGGGGATCCACAGCGGCACCTGGGCGACGGTTTCGCTCACCGAGCCGCGGGCCCAACTGCGGGCAACACTCTTCCAGAAATACCAGGCGATGAAAACCGCCAGCGCCAGCGTGGTGCCGACGCAGAACGCTTCAACCAAGCGGCGCACGATCCCGTTTCCCAGGTGCGTGAGCAACACGTTCACCCGGATCAGCGAACCGCTTTCCAACGCATACCCGAGCGACAAGAAGGTGATGGCCGCCACTCCGTAGCCGACAAACTCGTCCATGATGAACGTCGAGGTGGCGAACGCCCCGCGCAGCACGATTTCCACCATGATCAGCGCGACCACCAGGACCATGGTGATCGCGGCGATCGCCGCAGCCACTCGGGACAAGCCGTAGGCTGCGGCGTTGATGAGGCGAGCCGCGGTGGCGATGGGGCGTGCCTCTCCTGTGTGCGTCAGCGGCACCTGGCGCGGCTCACTCGGCACGTCCGACACGCGTCCGGTATTTGCTGACGATCGCCTCGCCGTCGCTACCCATGCTGGACTTCCAGTCGGCAAGCGCGGCGGCGCCGAATTTGGAGAGCGCCGCGCGATAGCCGGCAGGAGCCTCCGTGACGACCTGAACGCCTCGCTTCGCTGCTTCCTGGTAATTCTGGTCGACGCGTGCCGCCATCGCTGCCCACGTATGTTCGTCGGCGGCGGCAGCCGCTTTGGTGACGGCCTGCTGCAGCTCGGGGGAGAGCGCATTCCAGGTGTCGAGATTGATCGTCACCATGTTCAGCGGGCTCGCGTAGTTGATCTCGGTGAAATGGCTGAGGTGCTCGTTGAAGCGCGAGCTCAGGCCGGCCTCGGCAGAGGTCAGTACGGCGTCGATGCCGCCGGTGCCCAGCTGCGGAACGACGTCGGCCCAGCTCAACTGCACCGGTGCGGCACCGGCGGCGCGGAAGGTCTGCGTGCCCGGCACGTCGTAGGTCCGAAGCTTGACGGCCTTCAGCGCGTCCATGCTGTCGAGCGGCTTCTTGCCCCACAGCCCGCTCGGCGGCCACGGCGAGGAATACAGAAGCTTCTGGTTGTACTTGGCGAAAATCTTTTCGTAGTAGGGTTTGGCCGTTTCGTAGAGTTGCCGTGCCTCGGCATGGGTGACGGCGACGAAGGGTAGCGAAGACAGAAGGAAAAGGTTCTCGACGCCCCCGAGTGGGGCAACGAAGGTGTTCGCGATCGGCACCGCCCCGTCGCCCACCGCATCGAGCTGATCCTTGGACTTGTAGCCGAGTGCGCCGCCGAAGTGGTGCACGATCTCGATCTTGCCCCCCGACAGCTCCTTCAACTTCCCAGCGAAGTACACGTCACCCTCGCCGTGGATGGAGGTTGCGGAATACTCGTTAGGCATATCCCATTTGGTCTGCGCAACGCCCGGTGTGCTGAAGGAGACCCCCGCTGCGATGAGGGTTGATGCGAAAATATTTCGATACTTCATGGGGGCCTCGCTCTGTGGGTTGTAGGCAAATGCAATCGCTCGACAATCCTAGCGTGGGTGTCGCGACGCACCTCCATCAAGAGCGACGTTGAGTTGGTCATGCGCGACACAGGCGCCGATCAGGCGCTCATAGACCGCAGCTGGGCGTCTTGGCTCAACAAGATCAGCCCGCTTGCGGATGTCGTGGTTCGTCGCTGGCTGTTCGGCCGCTTCGACCCGCGAGTGGAGTGGGTTCTATGTGTAGCATCCTCGTCCTGGCGGCCTTTCGCGCGGATGTTTAGGCCACGGGGCGCACGACCGGCCGTGCCATCGAGCGGCAAGAGACGCGTCTTGGATGGGGAAGAGGGTTATCGCCGGCGCATTGCGCCGACCGCCGATCTATCGAGATCCCACGGCACGTGGCGCGGAGGTAGATGGCCGAACTCGCGCGGACTGTTGATCGTGCTTTTCGGACAGCGCAATCTTGCGCACGACCAACATCCGGCGTAATGCCATTCGACTATTTTTGCCTGCGTCAGCGATGGCACGTCTGGGAGGTGGCATGGACGCGTTGCCCGGACGTCGTTCGGGGGCCGCGGTTGATCCACCGATGAACCCCGAAGGGGCCCTGCGGGCCTTGTTCGGGCTACGCCTGGCTTTGGTGCTCAAAGAGCCCCGCGTGAACTAGTTTGCTGCCGCGCCTTCCTTCCCGGTCAGCATCACGACGATCTTTGCAAAGGCCTCCGAGGGCATTTTGGTATTGGCTTCACGTGCGATGTCGAGGGGCGTGCGGCCGATTCCATCCGTGGTGTGCGTCTCGGCGCCGTTGTCGAGCAGCAGGCGAACCGCTTGCGGATTGCCTTCGAATGCGGCGGCATGCAGTGCGGTCCATTTCAGTTGCGAGCGTTGATCGACCGCATTGATGTCGAGGCCGGCGCGCAGATAGTGCTGTAGCAACTGCGTCGCGTCGCTCAGGTTTTCCATGCTGGCGGGGAACTGAGCGCCTGCGCTCGCGTTGAGTTCCTTCACTTCTTCTTGCGTGGGATGAAGGTGATAGAGCGCCTGTCGGCAAATCCAGGCACGCACCCCCGCCTCGGCTTCCATGCACGATTGCAAGGTCAATACATTGGCGGCGCGCAAATCGGCGGTGGCCCAACCGAGCAAAGCGACAACGGCCACAAACAGAACGAGTAGGCTGTTCCGTAGCTTGCGGGGGCGCATTGTCGTCATGCCCAGATTTGCGAGACTTGGTTGATGGCGTAAAACGGCGCGACGCGGCGCCGGGCGTCTGCCACGCCGTTCAGACGGGCTTCCAGCAGATAGCGGCATTGATAGGCGACGGCCCGGCGAATGGTTTCGTAGATTCTCGCGTTCAGAAGGTCGTCTTCGGTCGCGTGCTTCCAGATGTGCTTGGCGTATTTCTTGACAAGTTTCTTGCCCATCGACGCCAGGCTCTTGCCGGGCTTTGCGATGGACGTGAACAGCAGGTCAACGAACCCAAGCGCGTAGGACGCATCAATGGCCGCGACAAGCAGCCCCTGAGCCAGGCGGCGCGTGTTCGTATCGATGTCCATGCTGTTGATGCGCGACGCGTACATGGGCCAAAAGAACCTGAGAATGTCGCGTGTTTCCTCCTCGTTGAACACAAGGTCGGATTCAGGAATATCCGGGACGTTGATCAGAATGGAGCCCACGCTTGTTCCCTTGAGCTGGATCGGAGTGCCCGGCGCCTTTGTGCGCCGGCGTGAAAAGCAGAGGCAATGCTAATGGCATTGCCCGGGCGCGTCAAATTCAGATCATGTCGGTTGGGTTGAGCGCAGCGAAGCCCAACACTGGCGGGGCCGGCATCGAGCGGTGCGTGTTGGGCTTGCTTCGTCAGCGCAATCTACGCTCGCTTGCACCCGACATCGGCTGTGGCGCGTCTGGAGGATGGGATTCGTAGTCCGGATGGAGCGAAGCGCAATCCGGGGTCAGCGGTCGATCCACCGATGAATCCCGGAGGCGGCCCTGCGGGCCTTGTCCGGGCTACACTTGCTCAGCCGACGGCCAAGGTCCCAGCGTTTGGGCGGTTGGATGGAGCGCCTTTTTGGACCTTGGACGATTAACCATGACCAATGCGCTCCCACCTTTCTTCGAAGCTCTCTTGGTCGTAGCTGGTGGGCTGGAGCCAGAACGACACGCGGCCCTCCTTTTCCCCGCGGTGTGCAAGTTCCTTTACTTCAGTGGGCAGCATGATGAACGCTGAAGGCGCCGAAGAAGTGACCTTGTTCACGACGACCCAAAAATCACCCATGACCTTTTCAAGCGACGTGCCGAGTGGAACGGGGTTTCGCTTGCTCAGTGCCTTGACTTGGATAGCGAGCTTGCGGGTGGCATCTTGACTGTAGGCGATGATGTCAACGCCGCGAGCATTGCGTGCAGTCGGCATGACATTCCACCCTAGCAGCGAGAGGTGGTAGCAGGTGTAGTAGAGACCGGCATTCCCGGTGAGCTGCGGATCAAGCGCCATGTGAAGAGGTCCTACAGTTGAAATAGATGGAATATGCCAATACTGCGCTACGCCGAATCGGCCGATTACGGCACGGCTGGTCGCAGGCAGCGACCATGGGGAATGTTGTCGAAGCAGGTCTCTCAATACCGCCAGGCACAAGATGGTGAGCCAATTGGCCAAACATGCTGCGGCTCACGGGCAGGGGGCAGACAGCGAAATGTCGCATGGGGGTGGTCTGCGGTTCAATCCTTTTCGGCTATCCCAGCATCGGGCCGCCGCTTCTGGCCGGTTACTGAGCCCCGGAACTCGTTCTTCCCCAACTGACCCGCACGCCGTTTCCGACCCCCGTCAACAGCGCAGTAACGCTCAGCCCGTCACGCGCCGGAAGATCAGCGAGGCGTTGGTGCCGCCGAAGCCGAAGCTGTTGGACATGGCGGTGGTGAGCGGATGGTCGAGGGCGCCGGTGAGTGGCGGGGCGAAGGCGGCCAGTTGCGGGTCGAGGGAGCCGCAGGTGGGGCTGCCGGCGATGAACTGGTGGTCGAGCATCAGCAGGCAGTAGATGGCTTCGTGCACGCCGGCTGCGCCGATGGGGTGGCCGGTGAGGCCTTTGGTGGAGCCGTAGCGCGGCAGCGTGTCGCCGAAAACGGCGGCCAGTGCTTTCAGTTCGCTGAGGTCGCCATTGACGGTCGAGGTGGCGTGGGTGTTCACGTAGTCGATGCCGGTGCCGGCTTCGGCCAGTGCCAGGCGCATGGCGCGGGCGGCGCCGTCGGGGTCGGGGTTGACCATGTCGCGCCCGTCCGAGGTGGCGCCGAAGCCGATGAGCTCGCCGTAGATGTGGGCCTGGCGGGCGCGGGCATGGGAGAGCGATTCGAGCACCAGCATGCCGCCGCCGCCGGCGATGACGAAGCCGTCGCGGTCGATGGCGTAGGGGCGCGAGGCTTGCTCGGGCGTGGCGTTGAAGCCGGTCGACAGCGCGCCCATGGCGTCGAACAGGGCGGTGGAGGTCCAGCACACTTCTTCGGCGCCGCCGGCGAAGACCACGTCCTGCTTGCCGGCCTGGATCAGTTGCGCGGCCTGGCCGATGCAGTGGGCCGAGGTGGCGCAGGCCGAGGTGATGGAGAAGGACACGCCCTGGATGCCGAAGATGGTGGCCAGGTTGGCCGAGGCGGTGCTGCCCATGACGCGCGGCACGAGGTAGGGCGGGATCTTGTCGGCGCCGCGTTCGCGCAGCGTCTGGATGCCGCTGAGGTGGTTGAAGCCCGAGCCGATGCCGGAGCCGGCGATGAGACCGGTGCGCGGGTGGTGCAGCGCGGCGTCCGGCAGGCGGGCGTCGTCCAGTGCCTTGCGCATGGCATGGTAGGCATACAGCGCCGGGTCGCCCATGTAGCGCGCCAGTTTGCGCGGCACCGGCGCCTCGGCGCTCAGGTCGGGGACGCCGGCCACCTGGCTGCGCAGGCCGAGCTCGGCGTATTCGGCCACATGGCGCAGGCCGCAGCGCTGCTGGCGCAGGGCGGTGAGGATGTCGTCGAGCGTGTTGCCGATGCACGAGACGGCGCCCATGCCGGTGACCACCACGCGGCGGTCGGGCGGGGGTGTGGGCCGGGCGGCGTTCGGTGGGCGCATCGGGGCCTGGGCTCAGGGCGCGCTGCGTTCGAGCCGCGCGCGCAGGGTGCCGATCAGCAGGTTGACCCAGCGGTTGTAGTTGGGGTGGATGAGCTCGGTGCGCGTCTCGACCTGGCCGCCCGGCTCCTGGCTGACGGCCCACGGGCTGGGCTCCTTGACCATGTAGTTCATGTTGTCGCTGCCGGCATAGGTGATGTCGAAGGTGTCGGCGCGGTAGGCGATGTTGACGCGCACGGTGTGCTTGTTGCGCACCACCAGCGTGGCGAGCAGGGTGTCGGGCGCGCTGCCGGGCTCGGCGCGCCAGCCGCGGTCCTGGCAGGCCTGGATGATGCGGTCGCGGATCTGCGCCAGGCTCAGGGCCTCGCCGGCCGGCTGCACCCAGCTGACCTGCGGATGATTGACGATGGGCACCGAGCTGCGGGCGGCGGCGGGGCCGGCCAGGGCGAGACACAGGGCCGCAGCGGCCAGGGCATTGAGAAAGCGCGTCATGAGGCATCCTTGAAAAATGCGTGGGGGTATTCCGAAGGAATTCTTGCTTGATGGGCGGGGAGCTGAAGTAAACTCGGCCGGGTCATGTTTTCAGTCCAAGCCGTCAGGAGGAATTGCCCGTGTTGCGTTGTCATCGTGTTGCCTTGCTTGCCCTTGCCGTACTTGCCGCCCAGCCCGCCATGGCACGGGATACCCGCCACAACTTTCCGGTCGGCGATGCCATGGCGACGTCGGGCGCGCGCGAGAAGCTCGACCCGGAGATCAAGTTCTTCTTCGGCACGCAGAAGCATCCCAAGGTGCTGCAGCGTTTCGGCGAGTGGGGCACCAACAAGAAGACCAATGCCTTCGGCAAGGACGACAAGGTGGCCTGCGAGTGGGCCTTTCTCAGCGCCATGCTGGAGTTGCAGGATCGGGTGAAGAAGGAAGGCGGCAACGCGGTGATCAACATCAAGAGCAACTACCGCGGCAACGAGACGGTGAGCAACGAGACCTACGAGTGCGGCGCCGGCGCGATCATGGCCGGCGTGGCGCTCAAGGGCACGGTAGTGCGCATCGGCCGCTGAGCCCCTGCCTGGCGACGGCGAAGGGGCCGTTGCCGCACACCGGATTGCGGCGGCCCCGCGGGCCGCCGTCTTTTTTTGGGTGCCGTGACGTAGCCGCATGCGCTCAGGCCGCGGGCTTGGTGGCCACGAGGTTGACCAGGGTTTCTTCGCGCTCTTTGGGCACGCCGAAGCCGAACCATTCGAAGGCGCCCAGATCCGAACGGCTCCACCACAGGTAGGGCTCGGAGACGTTCTTCGCCTCGAACACGAAGCCCGCGTCGCGGATCATCGCCTTGTATTCGTCCGCCGTGCGCTGCACATGCATGGGGTGGCGGAACAGCAGGCGGATGATCCACGAGTGGATGTAGGCGCGGGTCGATTCGGCGAACAGCAGCTGGCCGCCCGGCTTGAGGATGCGGTAGAACTCGCGCATCGCCTCTTCCTGGCGCAGCAGGTGGTGGAAGGTCTGGTGGCAGAACACCATGTCGACGCTGGCGTCGGGCAGGTCGATGGCGGCGCAGTCGTTCTGCTTGAGCTCCGCGTGCAGGCCTTCGCGCGCCAGCAGCGTGCGGGCGGTCGCCAGGCTGTGCGCGTCGAACTCGATGCCGATCAGGCGCGAGGGGGCAAAGGCGGCGTTGAGCAGGCTCAGCGAGTTGCCCTGGCCGCAGCCGACGTCGGCGATCACCGGCGCGGCCGGGAAGGGCGCGTCGGGCAGGCGGCGCAGGTCGTCGATGGCAATCTTCAGCACATGGTTGCGCCAGATGCGGGTGCCGAGAAACCAGAAGCCGAAACGGGTTTCCGGCACGTAAGCGTTGGAGGTCATGGTGTCCATGGGGTGAGGCGCGCTCAGCGCGCGGTGTCGACGGTTTGCGAGGACTCGAGAAAGATCCAGGAGATGCCGATGCCGCCGGTCCAGGACAGGCGGTCGCGCACCAGCGGGCTGTCTTCGAAGACGGCACCGCCGAGCTGGTCGGCGCGCACGAAGCCGCCGACCCAGAGTTTCTTGAAGCGGCGGGTCAGCGCCATCGTCAGCTGCCAGCCGCCGTAGCCCGACTTGGCTTCCCAGGCGGGGCGCTCGGCCGTGGCGTAGCGGGCATCGACGC
This sequence comes from Denitromonas iodatirespirans, assembly GCF_018524365.1. Classification (GTDB taxonomy): domain Bacteria; phylum Pseudomonadota; class Gammaproteobacteria; order Burkholderiales; family Rhodocyclaceae; genus Nitrogeniibacter; species Nitrogeniibacter iodatirespirans. The sequence goes on along the minus strand of NZ_JAEKFT010000026.1, from coordinate 48,920 downwards.
CGTAGTAGTAGGCGAAATAGTCCTTGTCGCCGAATACCGGGCCGGTGGACACGCTGGCATGCCAGCCCGGCCACGGGTGGTTGTCGCGGTCGAGCGCCAGGGTCGGGGTGAACACCGTGCCGACGTCGCGCAGGTGGGGCAGGTCGACCGCCAGCACCTTGCGCAGCGGCAGGCGCAGCGTCACGTCGCCCCAGGGTTGGCGCCACTGGTAGCTCCAGCGCGGGCCGATCTCGACCGTAGGGTCGAGGTCCGGCATGTCGCGCCGGGCGCGGTTGTCGTCGCTCTTGACCGGCACCGCCGCGCCGAGGCTGATGTCCCACTCCGAGTGCTCGCCCTTGTAGAGCAGGCCGCGCACCTTGTCGCGATCGACCTGCAGGCGTTCGCCGCGATACACCACATAGGGAATCGGCAGCGCGTACAGGCGGCGCTGGTCGGCGCCGCGGTAGTCGGGCATGGAGAGCAGGCCGACGCCGGCGCCCAGTTCCCACAAGGGTTCGTCGGCTGCCTGCAGCGGGGCGCTGGCGAGGATGGCGAGCGCCGGGACGAGCAGGGTGCGCAGGAGATCAGGCATCGGCATGTCGGAAGATGAGTGAGGTGTTGATGCCGCCGAAGGCGAAGTTGTTGCTCATGAAGGTGCTCGCCGCCAGCGGCCGTTCGCTGCCCATGATGTGGTCGAGCACAGCGCAGCGCGGATCGGGCGCGTCGAGGTTGAGCGTCGGCGCGAAGCGGCCGGCGCGCAGCATCTCGATGCCCAGCCAGGCTTCGATCGCACCACAGGCGCCGAGCGTGTGGCCGAAGTGGCCCTTGAGGCTGCTGATCGGCGTCGTCTCGCCGAAGACCTCGTGCACCGCGTTCGATTCGGCGATGTCGCCGACCTCGGTGGCGGTGCCATGGGCGCTGATGTAGTCGATGGCGGCGGGCGGCAGGCCGGCGTCGGCCAGTGCGCGGCGCATGACGGTGGCCATGGTGTCGGCCGAGGGCTGGGTGATGTGCTTGCCGTCGGAGTTGCAGTCGAAGCCGACGATCTCGGCGAGGATGGTCGCGCCGCGCGCCATGGCATGTTCGTAGGATTCCAGCACCAGCGTGGCCGCGCCTTCGCCCACCACCAGCCCGTCGCGCGCCGCATCGAAGGGGCGCGGCGTGAGGCTCGGCCGGTCGTTCATCTGGCTGGTGGCGAAGAGGGTGTCGAAGACCGCCGCGGCGGGGCTCGACAGCTCCTCGGCGCCGCCGGCGATCATCAGCGCCTGCTTGCCGTAGCGGATCGCCTCGTAGGCATAGCCGATGCCCTGGCTGCCCGAGGTACAGGCGCTGCTGGTGGGGATCACGCGGCCCTTGAGGCCGAAGGTGAGGCCGATGTTGACCGCCGTGGTGTGGGCCATCATCTGGATGTAGCTGGTCGAGGTGACGCCGGTCATTTGGCCGGTGTCGAGCATCTGGCCGAAGACCCGCACCGGCTCCACGCTGCCGCCGGACGAGCCGTAGGCGATGCCCATGCGGCCGTCGGCGATGCTCGCGTCACCGAGCAGGCCGGCGCCGGCCAGCGCGCGCTCGGTGGCACACACCGCCATCAGCGACACCCGGCCCATCGAGCGCAGCATCTTGCGCGGATAGTGGGCCGGCACCTGGAAATCGTCCACCGGCGCGCCGAGGCGGGTTTGCAGATCGGCGACGGCGTCCCACTCGGGCATGCGGCGCACGCCGTTGCGGCCCGCCTGCATGGCTGCGTCGATGGCCGCCCAGGAGTCGCCCAGCGAAGTGATGCCGGCCATGCCGGTGACCACGACACGGTGCATCAGATGATGCCTCCATTCACGCCGATGACCTGGCGGGTGACATAGCTGGCGGCGTCGGACATCAGGAAGCCGACCACCGCCGCCACCTCCTCGGGGGTACCGATGCGGTTCATCGGCACCATCTTGAGCGCCTCGTCCAGCGGCAGCTCGCGGGTCATGTCAGAGTCGATGAGACCCGGCGCCACGCAATTGACGGTGATGCGCCGGCTCGCCAGCTCGACCGCCAGCGCCTTGGTGGCGCCGATCAGGCCGGCCTTGGCGGCGCTGTAATTCACCTGCCCGCGGTTGCCCATCACGCCCGACACCGAGGCCATGGTGACGATGCGCCCGCCTCGCTTCTTGCGCACCATGGGCATCACCAGCGGATGCACGATGTTGAAAAAGCCGTTGAGGCCGGTGTCGATGACCGCGTCCCAGTCGCTGTCGCTCAGCGCGGGGAAGGCGTTGTCGCGGGTGATGCCGGCGTTGACCACCACGCCGTAGTAGGCGCCGTGGGCGTCGACATCGGCCTCCAGCGCCTGGCGTGCGGCCTCGCGGTCGGTGACATCGAAGACCAGCAGGCCGGCCGTGCCGCCGGCCGCGCGGATGGTGGCGATGACCGCCTCGGCGGCCTCGACGCCCTGGCGGCAATGCACCGTGATGGCAAAGCCCTGGCCGGCCAGTTGGAGGGCGATGGCGCGGCCCAGGCCGCGGCTCGAGCCGGTGACGAGGACGCGGCGCGGAGGGGTGTCAGTCATGGTCGGGGGTCTCGTAAACCTTGAGCGTGGCATCGGCGATCGGCTGGCCGTCGAGCGCCAGCGTGCAGTCGAAGGCACCGAGGCCAGAATCGTCGCGAAACACCAGGTCCGCCTTGATCTCGATGCCGATGCCGGCGGGAAAGTCGGCGCGCGCGCAGCGATAGGCACGGGTGCCGAGCAGATAGCCGATTTTCGGCGGCCGGCCGCGGCGACGCCCCTCCAGGCCGACGAAGGCGGCAATCGTCTGGGCCATCAGCTCGATGCCGACCCAGGACGGCATGCTGCCGTCGGCGTTCGAATACCACTGATCGGGCGCGATGGTGGCATGGGCCACGATGCGGTCGTCGGTGCAGTCGCAGACGCGGTCGATCAGCAGGTTGGGCGGCCGGTGCGGCAGCAGCTCGGCGGGCGGCGGAAACAGGCTCATGCGGCGTCCCCGATCGCCAGGCAGCAGTTGCTGCCGCCGAAGGCAAAGGAACTGGACAGCATGACTCTCCTTGCGTGGGTGGCGAGGGTATCCCCGGCGCGCACCAGATTCAGTTCGGGTAGCGCCGGGTCGGCGCAGCCGTCCCACACATGGGGCGGCAGGCGATGGCCGACATTATGCGGCGAAAGGGCCAGCCAGCAAAAGGCCAGCTCGGTGGCGCCGGCCGCGCCCAGGGTGTGACCCGTCAGGGGTTTGGTCGAGCTGCACGGCACACCCGCGGGGAATATCCGCGCCACCGCCTGGCTCTCCATCTCGTCATTCTTCGGCGTGGCGGTGCCGTGCAGGTTGAGATAGGCGATGTGTTCGGGGGCGACGCCCGCCTGCGCCATGGCCTGGCGGATCGCCGCTTCGGCGCCGCGGCCGGTGGGGTCGGGCGCCGACACATGATGCGCATCGCTCGACTCGCCGGCGCCGAGCAGGGCGATGGGCGCCGGCTCGCGGCTGACCAGGAACAGCGCCGCCGCCTCGCCGATGTTGATGCCCTGGCGGTTGGCGCTCATCGGGTTGCACAGGTCGGCCGTGGTGGCTTCCAGCGAGCTGAAACCGTTGATGGTGAGCCGGCACAGCGTGTCCACCCCGCCGGCGATGACCGCATCGCACAGCCCGGCGCGGATCAGGCCTTGGGCCGAGACCATCGCCTTGGCGCTGGAGGTGCAGGCGGTCGACACCGTGTAGGCCGGGCCGGACAGCCCCAGCAGATCGGCCAGGCAGCGCGCCGCATCGCCTAACTCCTGCAGGCCGTAGTGGAAGCCGGCGGGCAGGGCGCCGTGGCGGGCGTGATGGGCCACGGCCGCTTCGCCTTCGAGGATGCCCGAGGTGCTGGTGCCCAGCACCACGCCGACGCGCTGCGGGCCGAAGCGCGCGATGGCCGCGTCCACCTCGGCCGCGATCTGCGCGTACGCGGCCAGCAGCAGGCGGTTGTTGCGGCTGTCATGCTGCGCCAGGCGGGCCGGCAGGGCGGGCAAGTCGGTGATGCGGGCGCGGCCGACGCGCGCCGGCCGGCTCGGAAGCCAGCCGTCTTCGCAGCGCATGCCGGTGGTGTCGCCGCGCAGCAGGCCGTCGCAGACCTCGGCGGCACCGCTGCCCAGCGCGTTGACCAGGCCGAGGGCGGGAAGATAGGCGATCGGGTTCATGCTCAGTCCGCCAGGCGGGTGACGCGCCAGCGCGCATCGAGTGGGGTGAAGACGGCGTCGACCTGCCCGAGGCGCGGGTCGGGGTCGGACTGCCGGGTGTCGAGCAGCAGCGTGCCGTCGCGGTCATGCAGACGGCGGCCGTCGGGCGCGACGCGCAAGGCGGCGTCGCGGCTCAAGCCCTGGCGCACGCTGTCGGCCGGCCACAGCATCAGCTGGACCAGGGCCGGCAGCTGCCGCGCCAGCGCCTCGGCGGCGGGCGGGCCGTCCCACTGCGTTTGGCCGTGGTTGACGCCGAGGCGGAACACCGTCTGGCCGAGCGGGTTCAGGCCGACGATCTGCATGCGCGCGTCTGTCGCGTCGATGGCGAAGACCAGCCGTTCGCCGGCCGGCCGGCCGGGAAACTGCATGTCCACCAGCTGATTGACGGCCACCGTGTGGCCGGCCGGCAGCGGCTGCAGGCAGTAGCGCGTGGTCGTGCTCAGCGCCGTACAGCCCGGCGGCGGCAGGCTGGCGCAGGCGCCGAGCAGCAGGGCGGCGGCGAGCGCGGCTTTCATGCCGTTTCCCGCCGTGCCGCCAGCGGCGAGGCCAGGAAGGCGGTGATGACGCCCATGAACAGCGTCAGGCCGAAGCTGGCAATCGCCGGCGTGGTGCTGAAGGCCAGCAGGCCGAAACCCAGCACGGTGGTGATGGCGGCGAGCAGCACGCCGAGCGCGGCCTCGCCCTGGGCGCCGCCTTCGCGGGTGAAGATGCCGTAGTCGGCGCCGATGCCGAACACCAGCATCAGCGCCAGCCAGTGGAAGAGGGTGAGCGGCACGCCCAGGTAGCCGAGCATGGCCAGCGGCAGCGACACCGCCAGCACGCAGGGCGCCAGCGTGGCCGCCGCGCCGCGCCAGCCGTGGCGCTGGCTGAGCAGCACCAGTGAGACAGCCACCGCGCAGGCCAGCGCGCCGGCCATGCCCTGGCGATACTGGCCCATCAGCGCGGAGACGGCGGCCGGCTTGTCGAGCAGGGTCACGCCCGGCAGCGTGTCGCCGGCGGCGCGCAATACCTCGGCGGGCCACTGCCCGGTGAGCGTCACCACGCTGGCCACGCCGCCAGCGGTGGGGCCCAGCCACAGGTGGCGATAGGCCTGGGCGACGGGTTGGCGGAACCACGCATCCGGGGTGAGCGGTCGTTCGGTCGCGAAGGCGCGCGCCAGCGCCTGCGCCACGGTCGGCCGGTAGCCGATCTCGTCGAGCACCGCCTCGCCCCAGCGCTCGGCGCCGAACAGCGCCTCGCCGAGCAGGCGGCGGTTGTCGGCCTGGCGGCGCGCCGAGGGCACGAAGGCCGACACCGCGACGAAGCCGCCGTGCTGCGGGTTGTCGGCGCGCAAGGCGTCGGTGAGGGCTTCTTCGCGTTGCAGCAGTTGCTCGGCGTCGGGCGCCTGGACCAGGAACAGGCGGCTGCCCTGGCCGATCTGGGTGAGCTGGCGGATGCGCGCTTCCTGGCGGGCGAGCTCGGCGTCGGGGGCGCTGAGCAGGCGCACATCGTCGTCATGGTGCAGGCGGGCGAGGCCCGGCAGGCTCGCCGCCACGGCAAGCGCGATCAGCCAGCCGCCGTGTCGTTGCAGCAGGCGGCGCCAGGGCGCGCCTGCACGCTGGAGGCCGCCGATGTGGCGGGTGTCGCGGCCGTCGGGCTGAGTCGCGAACAGCGGCAGCATGACGAGGGTGGCGACATAGGCCGCGGCCAGCCCGACCATCGAGAACAGCGCGATCTGGCGCAGGCCGGGGAAGGGCATGACCAGCAGCGCGGTGTAGCCGATCAGGCTGGTGAGCAGGCCCTGGGTGAGGGCCGGGCGCATGGCGGCCATGGCGGCGGCGGGTTGCCAGCCGGCGCCGGCCAGACGGCGTTTGGCGAAGTAGTGCAGCGGGTAGTCGACGGCGATGCCGAGCAGGCTGGTGCCGCACACCAGGGTCAGCAGATGCAGGCGGCCGTCGACCGCCAGCACCGCGCCGATGCCGGCGGCGACGCCGATGGCCACGCAGGCGATGCCGAGCAGCACCGGCCGCAGCGAACGGAAGACGGTCAGCAGCAGGGCGGCGATGCCGAGCAGCGACAGGCCGCCGATCAGCGACATCTCGTGCTTGGCGGTGTCCTGGGCGGCGGCGGCATACAGCACCAGGCCGGTGGCGTCGATGTCCACCCCCGGCGCCTCGGCGGCGACTGCCGCGCGGGCCTGTGCCAGCGCTGCGCGCACCGCTTGCTGGGTGGTGGCGGCATGCGGCGAGCCGGCGGTTTCGGCGCTCAGCAGGGCATAGCTGCGCCCGTCCTGATGCGCCATCAGGATGCCGTCTTCCGGGGTGAAGCCGCTGCCGCCGACGGGCAGCTCGGCCAGGAAAGCGGCCAGCGTGCCGAAGGGGTCGGCCTCGCGCGGCACCGCCATGGGGGTGGGTATCGGGCTGGCCAGGGCGCGATAGGCGTCCTGTCGCAGGCGCTCGCGGCCGTGGGCGGTCAGGTCGTTGCGGGTGGCGGCCGAGAGCAGGCCGAAGCGATGCGGCAGATAGGTGGCCAGGATCGCATCGAGCGCGCCGGCCGGCACTTCCAGCGTCACCCCCTTGAGGGCCTCGGAGCGGCGCAGGGCGGCGGCCAGCGCGATGGCGCCGGCGCGGGCCCGGGCGCTGTCGTCGGCGGCGGCGAGCAGCACGATGCGCCGCTCATGCGCACGCGCCAGCTGGGCCATGGCCTGCTCGGCGACCGGATCGCGCTCGGTGGCCGGCAGCATGGCCAGCAGGTCGGTCTCGACCGGCACCTTGCCGAGCGCGGCCAGGGCGATGATGCCGCCGACCAGGGTTGCCGCCAGGAGGGGGAAGAGGCGACGCAGCATCAGCGGGCGAACAAGGCGGCTTCGGCGGCGGTCAGTTGCGTGGCGCGGGCGATGGCGGTGAAGCGGATCTCGGTGTGGTCGCCGCCGGCTTCGAACAGGTCGACCTGCTCGACGGCATCATGGCCGGCCAGTTCGATGCGCGCCAGATGACGGGCCAGCTCGGCACTGCGCGGGGTGAGCGTGACGCGCCAGCCCTCGCCCTGCCGGCTTGCGTCGAGGACGAAGGCGCTCTGCAGCGGGGCCAGGTCGGCGCCGAGCAGGGCCTGCAGGATCTGCCCGGCGCGGGCCACGCCGGCGGCCTCGCGCCCGCTTTGCGCCCGGCGCTGGCCGTCGGGGCCGATCTCGACCATGCCCTCGCGGCCGATCAGGTAGCGCGCCGGGTAGGGCGTGTCGACCTGCCACAACACGCCGGCCTCGCGGGCGTAGGTGAAGCGGCCGGCGAGGCGGAAGGGTTTGCGCAGGGCGGCGAGGGTCTTGGTCTGGCTGAACTCGGCGCGCAGCACCGGGGCGTCGGCGACGCGGGTGGCGATCTCCTGCAGCAGCGCCTCGTCGGCCCACAGCGGCCGGGCGAGCATCACCCCGGCGAGGCCGGCCAGCGCGGCGAGGAGGAAGCTGCGCCGTGTCATGCGCCGGCTCCGAGGCGCTCGAGCAGCGCCGGCGGCGAGACGAACTGCAACTCGCCGCTGGCCATGTCCACCGCCACCTGCACGGTATAGGCCTTGGTCAGGCGCTGGCCGCTGGCGGCATCGCGGATGGTGTAGTCGATCTTGAGCCGGTTCTCGAATTCGACCAGCGCCGCTTCGATGCGGATCTTCTGGCCGTAACGCGCCGGGCGCACATATTTGATGTGGCATTCGACCACCGGCCAGGCGTAGCCGGAGGCGCGCATCTGCGGGTAGTCGTAGTCGATGCTGCGCAGCAGGACGGTGCGCGCCTGCTCGAAATACTGCACATAGTGGCCATGCCACACCACTTCCATGGCGTCGACATGGAAGAAGGGGACATCGGTCTCGACCTCGACCTTGAGCACGGCGGTCATGCGTAGAGCGTCCAGGCTTTGGCGCGCATCGCCGCCAGGGTGGCGCGCAGGTCGGCTTCGAGCGGGCGGTCTTCGGTGACCAGGGCCGACAGCGCCGACACCTGCTGGTGGAAGGCGAGCACCGGCGCGGGCAGCGCCTCGGCGGCCAGGTCGCCACGCTGCAGGCGCAGCGCCAGGCCCTGGTTGGCGGCCAGCAGCGCGGCGGCGGCCACCTGCTCGCTCAGTTCGAGCACGCGCAGGCAGTCGCGCGCGGCGATGGTGCCCATGCTGACCTTGTCCTGGTTGTGGCACTCGGTCGAGCGCGAGAACACCGAGGCCGGCATGGTCAGCTTGAGCGCTTCGGCGGTCCACGCCGAGGCGCCGATCTGCACCGCCTTGAAGCCGTGGTTGATCATTGCGCGCTCGGCGCTGGCGCCGGAGAGGTTCTGCGGCAGGCCGTGGTTGAACTTGCTGTCGACCATCAAGGCCACCTGCCGGTCGAGCAGGTCGGCGAGGTTGGCCACGGCGGTCTTCATGGCGTCCATGACGAAGGCGATGTGGCCGCCGTAGAAGTGGCCGCCATGCAGCACCCAGTCGTCGTCGGGGTCGATCAGCGGATTGTCGTTGGCGCTGTTGAGCTCGTTCTCGATGTCGCGGCGCATCCACGGCAGCGCGTCGCGCAGCACGCCGATCACATGCGGGGCGCAGCGAATCGAGTAGCGGTCCTGCAGGCGCATGACGCCGTCGTCGGTGTCGACGGGCAGGTCGGCAAAGACCCAGGCCGCCGCTTCGGCCTGGCCGGCATGCGGCTTGGCGGCGAACAGGCGCGGGTCGAAATGGCCGCGGTTGCCCTGCATGGCCATCGAGGCCAGGGCGGTGATGCGGGTGGCCAGTCGGCTCAGGTAGTCGGCGCGCGACCACGCCTGGCAGGCCAGCGCGGTCATCACGGCCGTGCCGTTCATGATCGCCAGCCCTTCTTTGGGCTTGAGCTTGAGCGGGGCGATGTCGAGCGCTTCGAGCACTGCCAGCGCCGGGCGGACCTCGCCGCGGTAGCGCACTTCGCGCTCGCCGACCAGGGCGGCGGCCACATAGGACAGCGGGGTCAGGTCGCCGCTGGCGCCGACCGAGCCCTCCTCGGGGATCTGCGGCAGGATGTCGTGCGCCAGTAGGTGCTCGATCTGTTCGAGCAGCGCCAGGCGCACGCCGGACACGCCCTGGGCCAGCGAGTTGAGGCGGGTGACCAGCACCGCGCGGGTGGCCGCGTCGTCCAGATGCCGGCCCAGGCCGCAGCCGTGATAGCGGGTCAGGTGCAGCGGCAGCTCCTGCACCAGGTCGGACGGCACAGTGACGGTGCACGACTCTCCATAGCCGGTGTTCACGCCATACACGGTGCCGTTGTTGGCCAGCAGGCGTTCGAGATAGGCGCCGCCGCGGGCGATGCGGGCACGGAACTCGGCATCGCCAGAAAGGCGGACCGGGCGGCGGCCGTCGGCGGCGTCGACTACGTCTTCAAGGCGCAGGCGGCCGGCGCCGATGACGACGGGGTCGAGGGTGGGGGAATGCACGGTGTCTTTCATGGTTTTGAAGCTTGGGGGGCAGCCCCTTCCTCCCAGAAGTCGAAGAAGTTGAACCACTGCAGCGGCGCTTGCCCGCAGTAGTGTTCGAGTCGTCGGGCGTAGGCGCCCATGTGCTGCTGCAGGGCCGTGTCGCGCTGCTTGCGCGGCAGCTCGATGCGCTCGGCGAAGGGTTCGAAATACAGCTGGTGGCCGCCGCCGTGTTCCAGGCAGAAGAACAGGAACACCGGGCATTCGAGCAGATGCGCCAGCACGAAGGGGCCTTGCGCGAAGGGCGCCGGCCGGCCGAGGAAGGGCAGGCGCCGGGTGCGGCCGTTCTCGGCCACCGGGGTGCGATCGCCGACGATGAACAGCAGCTCGCCGCGCTCGATCTTGTCCTTGAAGGCGATGGCGGTGTCGGGGCCGAAGTCGCTCACCTGGATCAGGTTGAAGGCGAAATCCGGGTTGGCCTCGGCCATCATGGCGTTGAAGCGCACCGCATGCTCGGTGTAGACCACCGCGTTGATGGTGGTGAAGCGCGCCGCCACGCCGAGGGCGCGCGCCATTTCGAGATTGCCCAGGTGTGAGCCGATGATCAGCGCGCCGCGGCCGCTGGCGATCAGGGCGTCGAAGTCGGCCCGGCCGTGGAAGGCCAGCTCGCGGGCATCGACGGCGCCGCTCCAGGCGGCGAGCTTGTCCAGCCCGGCGCGGGCGAAGGCCAACATGTGGCGGTAGCTGTCGCGCCAGCCCGGCGGCTGCGGTAGCGCGGCGCTGGGGCCGAAATGGCGATAGACACGGTCGAGATACGCCTGCGAGGCCTGGCGCGCGTTGCGGCCGGTGAGCAGGAAGTAGCCGACGATGGGGTAGAGCAGCAGCGTGGCCATGCGCCGGCCGAGCAGGCGGTAGGTGGCGAGCACGGTGGCGAGCCCCAGCGAGCTGCCGCGTTCGGCCAGGCGCGACCAGTGCCGCGCGTTGTCGCCCCGGCGCAGGCGCCGCCACAGCAGGGCCGGTGCACGCCACAGCATGCCGGCGACCAGCCGGGTGTGGGTCGCCGAGATGCGCAGGTTGTCGGCGAGCATGGCGAAGTGCGAGATGCCGTCCTCGGGGTAGGTGACGCGCGTCGGCACATTGATGATCGGCCCGCCGAGCCAGGCCAGGCGCACCAGGATCTCGATGTCGAAGGCCATGCGCCGGGCGATGTGCGGGCCGAGGACGCGCATCGTGGCGGTCAGCGGATAGAGGCGGAAGCCGCACATCGAGTCGGGCACGTCGCGGGTCAGCGTCTCGACGCCGACCCAGAAATGGGTGATCGCGCGGCCATACAGGCGCGACTTGGGCACGCTGTCGTCGTAGATCGGCCGGCCGCACACCACCGCCTCGGGCGTTGCCGCGCCGAGGGCGAGAAAGCGCGGCACGTCGGCCAGATCGTGCTGGCCGTCGGCATCGACCTGCAACGCGTGGGTCAGCCCGTCGGCATGGGCCCGCTCGAAGCCGGCGATCACCGCCGCGCCCTTGCCGCCATTGACCGGCAAGGTGATCAGCCGCGCCAGCGGGCAGGCGGCGACGGTCTGCGCCAGCGCCTCGCGGGTCGGGGCGTCGCTGCCGTCGTCGATCAGGTAGATCGGCAGATCGAAGGCGGCCAGGCGTTCGACCACCCGGCCGACGGTGTGCGGGTGGTTGTACACCGGCACCAGAAAGCAGGGGCGAAAACTCATGGGTTGAAGACCACCTTGCCGCTCGATTTCGCCTTGCCGTCGGCGGTGTAGGCGAAGCGCAGCGTGGCCTTGTCGGCCGACCAGTCGAGCGCCAGCTCCAGCGTTTCGCCGGGCAGCACGCGGTCGTTGAACTTCAGCGCCTCAAGACGAAGGACGGGGCCGTTTGGGCGGAAGTACTGCTGGGCGAAACGGATCGCCCAATCCACCTGGGCCACGCCGGGCAGGATCGGCGTGCCCGGAAAGTGGCCCTGGAAATGCACCAGACCGGCGTCGGCGAAGATGCGCAAACGTACCGAGGTGGCCGTGTGCTCGATGAGATCGGTGTCAGGTGCGCTCATGGTGTGGCGGCCTCGTCGAACAGGCGCAGCAGCGCATCGAGCGGCAGCTTGCCGCGCTCGTTGTAGGGCAGCGCGGCGGGGAAGCGCCAGCGGCGTGGCAGGGTGACGCGCTCGAAGTGGGCGAGCAGGTGGGTGCGCAGCCGGTCGGCCATGGCGCGCCGCCCTTCAGTGGCCAGCGCCTGTTGACCCGCGGCCGAGAGGCTGGCCACGGCGCCCAGGTGGTCACGCTGGCCGGGCAGCAGGACGATGGCGCAGGCGGTCACCCAGGGGTGCTCGGCCAGCTGCTGCTCCATGGCCGGCAGCGCCACGCGCTTGCCTTCGAGCTTGAGGATGCGGTCGGCGCGGCCACGCAGGCGGAAGTGGCCGTCGGCCGTTACCTCGGCCAGATCGCCGGTGGCCACGGGCGCATCGGCGTCGGCAAAGGGCGAGCGCACTTGCAGGATGCGCGCCGCGTCGACCGCGATGTGCACGCCGGGCAGCGGCTGCTAAGGTGATTCGGCCTGCGGCCACTGGCGGCGCCAGGCGATGCCGCCGGTTTCGGTGCTGCCATAGACCTCGATCGGTGCCTGCCCCAGGGCGGCGCCGAGGGTGGCGGCGGTGTCGGCGCCCAGCGGGGCGCCGGAGGAGAAGATGGCGGTGGTGTAGGGCGCGAGGTCGGCCGGATCGAGCAGATCGCCCAGGCGCGACAGGTGGGCCGGGCTGGAGATCACCGTGCCGCGGCCGTGGGCGCGCAGGCGGTTGAGCAGGGCATGCGGGGTGGCGGCGACGGCGGTGTCGAAGGGCCGGCCGGCGCTCAGCGAGCCCAGCAGCCGGAACAGCAGGCCGTAGATGTGAAAGTGCGGCACGGTGGCGAACACCGGGTCGGCGCCGAGCAGCGCCCCCCACTGCGCCGCGTGGGCGAGCACTTCGGTGTCGAGCTGGCCGAAGCGCTTGGCGATCGGCTTCGGCGCGCCGCTGCTGCCGGAGGTGGTCAGCTCGATCGGCGCGTCGGCCGGGAGCGGCGCGGGCGGCGTCCAGCCCTCGGTGGCGGGCAGCTGGCGGATGGCGGCGGTGTCGAGAACGCCATCGCAGCTGTCGGCGCACTGGGCCACCGACGCCTGCTGGAAATTGGCCGGGACCACCACCTGCTGGCCGGCATGCAGCAGGCCGAGCAGGCCGGCGAGGAAGTCGGCCGCGTCCGGCGCATCGAGCGCGATCCGACGCCCCGGCCGGGCCGCGTGGGCGCAGGCGATGGCGCCCACGCGGGACCAGAACGCGTCCCAGCGCAGCGTCGTGCCGTCCTCGCGCAGGGCAACGACGGTGTCGGCCGGCCGGTCGGCCGGGACCAGGCCAAGCAGCGACTTGGCGCCGCTCATCGCGAGGCTCCGAAATGCTGGCGGCGGTAGAGCCATTCGCCGACGAAGAGCAGCCCCATCAGTGCGTAGGCGATGCCGCCGTTGTACCAGACCCAGGTCTCGCGGCTGGTGAGCACGGCGGTGTAAGCGGCGATGGCGCCGTTGACGATGAAGAAGCCGCACCACAGCTGTGTCACCTTGCGGGTGTAGGCCACGCCGGCTGGCGGCAGATCGGGCTGGCGCAGGCGGGCGATGCGCTCGATGACGGTGGGCGGATGAAGCAGGGAGTGGGCGAACAGCGCCAGCATGGCGAGGTTCACCAGCACCGGGTAGAGGCGCAGCACCGCTTCGCTGTTGCTGATGGCGACCATCGCGGCGAGGGTCAGCAGTGCGCCGGCCAGCAGCCAGCGCTGGGCGCCGCGCGGCGCGGTGGCGGCCTTGCCGCCGCTGAGCAGACGCAGGCCGACCAGCACCAGCAGCAGCGGGATCACTTGCCGGGGTTCGAAGTGCGCCAGCGCCAGGTAGATGGCAACGGGCGTGGCCGCGAACAGCAGCGTACGAACGACCGGCAGCATGCGCGGGGTCAGCGCGCCAGCAGGGCCTGGACGGCGCGTACGACGTCGGCCACGGTGCGCACGGTCTTGAACTCGTCGGCCTTGATGCGCTTGCCGGTCAGGGTCTGCAGCTTCACCGCCAGGTCGACCGCGTCGATGCTGTCGAGGTCGAGATCTTCATAGAGGTTGGCCTCCGGGGTGATCTGGTCCTCGGGGGTCTCGAAGGATTCGACGAGGATCTTCTTCAAGGCGTCGAAGATCGCCTCGTCGCTCAGGGCCATGATGTTGTCCATTTTCATGCTTTGCTCTCGCTGTGCTGGCGAACCAGTTCGACCAAGGTGTTAACCGATTGGAAATAGCGCTTGACGCTCGGATCGTCGCCGTCGAGGCGCACCTGGTAGCGCTTGCGCAGCGCCACGCCGAGCTCCAGCGCGTCGATCGAATCCAGGCCGAGGCCGTCGCCGAACAGCGCGGCGGCCGGGTCGATGTCGGCCGGCGTCATGTCCTCGAGGTCGAGGGTGTCGATGATCAGCTGGCTGATCTCAGTGTGCAGGTTGTCCATGGGCGGCAAGTTCCAGGGCGAAATGGGTTTCCAGGGCACCGGTGAGCCGGCGCACGGCGAGCGTGTCCGGCAGGTCGGGTTCGATCAGATCCCGGGCCGAAAGGGGGGATTTTACGTCGAGCCGGTATTCGAATCGACGGGGGGGGATGTCATACCACGGCCGCCCCTTCGACAGGGTGGGCGGATCGCAGCGAAGCACCACCGGCAGGATCGGCTGCTCGCAGCCCAGGGCGATGTGCGCGGCGCCGCGCAAGAAGCGCAGCGGCTCGCCCGGCCGGGTGCGGGTGCCTTCGGGGAAGATCACCAGCGCGCCGCCCTGGCGCAGGGCGCCGACACAGGCCTCGACCAATTCTTCGGACGACTTGGCATTGCTGATGTAGCCGGCGGCGCGCACCACGCCGCCGAGGAAGGGGCTGTTCCACAGCGCGGCCTTGACCACGCAGTCGGAGCGCGGCATGAGCGAGATCATCACCACCACGTCGATCAGGGTCGGATGATTGGCCAGCACCAGCACGCCGCGCGCATTGGCCAGCGCCTCGGCATTGTTGAGGTGCAGGCGCATGATGCCGACGGTGCACATGAAGCCGACGAAGACGCCGAACATCTTGTGGATCACCCACTGCATGCGTTGCCGGCGGCGCGCCGGGCCGCCGGGCATCAGGCGAATCACGGGGTAGGCGAACAGGGTGATGGCCAGCCCGCCAATGCTGAACAGGCTGAAGGCCAGGCCGGTCATCAGCAGGCGCCACAGGTAGTTGAGCTTACGCATCGGCGAGCGTCCATTCCCAGGTGCAGTGCCGGCCGGTCCAGGCGGCCTGGCGGCGGTGGCCGGTGAGCAGTGGCAGCAGGGCCAGGCTCATCATCGTGTCCGAGGGCGCACCGTCGGCGGGGCGCGTGGCGACCTGCAGCCGGCGCGGCTGATCGCGGTCGAACAGCAGGGCCAGCGCATGTGGCGATTCGGCCATGGCGATGTCGGCCTGATAGCGCTCGGGCACCGGCGCGTCGGCATATACCAGCAGGAGCCGTGGCTGCGCCGGGCTCAGCCGGGCGGCGGCTTCGACCAATGCCATGCCTAGCGTCTCTTCGCCGGCGGCGATCGCCGTGGCCGGGGCGGTGTCCTGATGGGCGATCGACAGCACGCCGGCCGCGGCATTGTGGACGCTCAGGCTGAAGGTGGCGGGGGAGACTTCGTCGCCGGCGGCCATGCCTTCGAGCAGGGTCAGCGTGCGGGCCAGTTCGCCATGACGCGAGGCGAAAATCATGGGGATGCCGCGATCGTCGCCCAGGCAGCGCCGGGCGACATTGAGCGCCATGCGCGAGACCGGGCCGAGGCGGCGGCGCAGCATCGGGTCGATGAAGGTGACATCGGCGGTGGTGGCAGGCGGAGCGCTCGGCGCGGACGACCCGTCGATCCATTCTTCTCGGGTGGTCCGGCCTGGTGCCCACGCCTCCCAGGCGGCGATGGGCAAAGAGAATGAATCCATGCTTCCGAGCGCGATCGAGGGGTTTTCCGGCTGCGCGATTTTATCAGGGCCGCTTACGTTCGGTAACACCTTTCGTCTTCTCGTGTGTCATGGGTGCTCTCGGCCATTTGGCATAGTGGGGGGCACGCTGTCGACACGCCGCCAGTCGGTGAAGGCGGCGGCCATCGGCACAAAGCCGTCCGTCTCCCAGCCCAGGAGCGTCGGTGCGGCACCGGGCCGCTCGGCAGCCCAGCCGAGGCTCAGGGTGGGCGACGGGTGCCAGGTGCCGACCTGCCGCATCCGGTCGGGCGTCGGCGTGGTCGGCAGGGGCTCGAAACGAACGCCCTGCAACACCGCGAGGAGTGGTTCGCCGCTCGCCTTGGCCCAGGCCTCCTTCAGCACCCACAGTGCCTGAAAGGCGCGCGCGAAGTCGGGCTGGCGTTCGAGCCAGTCGACATCGGCGGGGGCGAAGAAGGTGTCGGCGATGCCGCGCGGCGAACGGCCCGTGTCGGCCTGCAGGTCGATACCGCAGCGGCCGGTCAGGCTGATGGCGCAGGCGACATGGCCGCCGGAATGGCTGAGGCTCAGCTGCGGCGCCTGCCGGCCGGCGAGCACCGGGCGCCCGTCGTCGAGCATGAACGGCCAGGGCTGTGGAGGCAGGCCGCGGACATGGCCCAGGGCGAGGCGCAGCAAGGCGCGCCCGGCGCAGAACTGCGTTCGCCGGCGGTTCGAGCTCATGGCCTGCAGGCGCGGGAGCTCGTCGGCACTGAGCAGATCCGTGCGGCCACCGAGTGCGTCGGTAGTGGCGATGAACAGCTGCAGGGCGGGCGGAGCGGTCATGGAGGGGGCTCGGGCGTCGCGGTCGTCATGCCGGCGGCGTGGCCTCGGCGTTGGCGGATGTCGGCGCATTGTCGCGTATCCGCCGGCGGGGCGTGTCATCAAATCGGCGTGGGGGCTGCGTTACTATGGGCAACTTCACTCATGGACCAAGGACGCAGGTCATGGCGCGTGCGCCCATCGTGACATTGGTTTCCCAGAAAGGCGGGGCGGGCAAGACCACCGTGGCCATGCAGCTGGCCGCCGGACTGGCGCGGCGCGGGCGCAAGGTGGAGGTGGTGGACCTGGATGTGCAGGGCTCGGCCAGCCGCTGGGCGACGACGGCCGCGCCGGCCCATCCGTTTCCGGCGCGCATGCATGCCTTCGACGGCGACCCGCGCGATCTGCCCGAGAAGCTGGCCAAGTGGCGCAAGCGCGCCGACGTGGTGGTGCTCGACTGTCCGCCGTCGATCGACCATCCGCGCACGCTGGCGGCGCTCAACCACACCGATCTGGCGATCGTGCCGGTGGTGCCCAGCCCCACCGATTTGTGGTCGACCCGCGCCGTCGAGCGCCTGATCGTCGGCCTGCAGGCCACGCACCCGGGGCTGCAGGGCGTACTGGTGCCGAACCGTGTCACGCGCACCCTGCTGGCGGCGGACGTGATGGCCGTGATGCGTGAGTTCGAACTGCCGGTGCTGCCGACGATCCTCAACCAGCGCAACGCCTATGCGCAGAGCGCGGCGATCGGCGGCTCGGTGTTCGATCTGGGCAGCGCGGCACACGCGGCGCAGCTCGAGGTGCTGCGGCTGGTCAGCGCCGTGGCCAAACGATTGGGAGAGACGGAATGACGGTTCGCCGGCCGATCAGGGACGCGCTGCGCGCGAGCATCGAGGACGAAGACGCGGCGCTGGCCAAGCGCCTGCCGACCGGCGCAGCCAAACGACGCGCGTCGGTCAAGCGCAGCACCCGGATGGTCGCGCGGCAGGCGCAGCCGACCGGTCCGGTGGCGGCGGCCAAGCCGGTCGAGGTGACGCTGTCGGTCGATGAAGCGCGCCGGCTCAAGGCCTTGCGGGATCAGCTGCGCGAACAGGGCAGGACGGTGAGCCGCGGCGACCTGATCCGCCTGGCGGTCGACCTGCTGGCGATGGGCGACATCGAGGCCGTCGGTGCGCGCCTGGCGGCGCTGCCGCCGCTGGCGAAGAAAGGCAAATAGCCTTGAGATGGTGGCCCGCTGGTCTCCCCGACAGGAATCGAACCTGTATCTAGCGCTTAGGAGGCGCTCGTTCTATCCATTGAACTACGGAGAGGCCGGTCTCCGTGGCGGGCAGAGACGGGGCGCAGTCTACCGCGAATCGCGGCTTTTTCGAAGCGTCGGGGCATGGGGCGCTAAAATGCGCGTTTTGCTCAAATGCTGGATGTCTCATGCCCCTGATTTCCGTGGATCGTGCCTGCCTGGCCTTCGGCCATGTCGCCCTGCTCGACGAGGCGAGCTTTCAGCTCGACCCGGGCGAGCGGGTGGCGCTGATCGGCCGTAACGGATCGGGCAAGTCGAGCCTGTTGCGGGCCATGGTGGGGCAAGCGGCGCTGGACGACGGCGAGGTGTGGCGCGCGCCGGGCATCCGCATCGCCTATGTGTCGCAGGAGGCCGACTTCGACCTGGCGCGCACGGTGTTCGAGGTGGTCGCCGACGGGCTGGGCGATGTCGCCGCCTTGCTCAAGGCCTATCACACGGCCCTGCATCATGTGGCGGAGGACGCTTCGGAAACCGCGCTGGCCGAGCTGGAGCGCTTGCAGCATGAGGTGGACTCGGCCGACGCCTGGCGCATGAACCAGCGTGTCGAGGCGATGCTGGGGCGTCTCGCTCTCGATGGCGAGGTGATCGTCAACACCCTGTCGGGCGGCGGCATCAAGCGCGTGGCGCTGGCGCGCGCGATCGTCGGCGAGCCGGAACTGCTGCTGCTCGACGAGCCGACCAACCATCTCGACCTCGACGGCATCCTGTGGCTGGAGGAGCTGATCAAGACCTTTTCCGGCGCGGTGGTGCTGATCACCCATGACCGGGTCTTCATGGACAACGTGTCGACCCGCATCGTCGAGCTCGACCGCGGCACGCTCACCAGCTTCGACGGCCGCTTCGCCGACTACCAGCGCAAGAAGGCCGAGCAGCTGGAGGCCGAGTCCAAGGCCAATGCGCGTTTCGACAAGCTGCTGGCGCAGGAAGAGGTGTGGATCCGCAAGGGCATCGAGGCGCGGCGCACGCGCAACGAAGGCCGGGTGCGCCGCCTCGAAGCGCTGCGTCGCGAGCGTGCGGCGCGGCGTGATCGCCTGGGCAATGTGTCGCTGGCGCTGGAGCGCGGCGACCTGTCGGGCAAGATGGTGGCCGAGCTCGAGCATGTCAGCAAAGGCTATGGCGGCGCGCCGCTGGTGCGCGATTTTTCGACCCGCATCCTGCGCGGCGACCGGATCGGCATCATCGGCCCCAACGGCGCCGGCAAGACCACCTTGCTCAAGCTGATCCTCGGCGAGCTGGAGCCAGACAGCGGCACGGTGCGCCGCGGCACGCGCCAGCAGGTGGCCTACTTCGACCAGCTGCGCGCCCAGCTCGATCCCGAAGCGCCGCTGACCGAGGTGATCAGCCCGGGCTCGGACTATGTCGAGATCGGTGGCGAGCGCAAGCATGTGATCGGCTACCTCGAAGACTTCCTCTTCGCGCCGCAGCGGGCGCGCTCGCCGGTCAAGTCGCTCTCCGGCGGCGAACGCAACCGGCTGCTGCTGGCGCGCCTGTTCGCCCAGCCGGCCAACGTGCTGGTGCTCGACGAGCCGACCAACGACCTGGACATCGAAACCCTCGACCTGCTCGAAGCGCTGCTCGCCGACTATGCCGGCACGCTGTTCCTGGTCAGCCACGACCGGGCCTTCCTCGACAACACGGTGACCCAGGTGATCGCCGCCGAGGGTGACGGGGTGTGGAAGGAGTATGTCGGCGGCTATGCCGACTGGCAGCGCCAGCGTCAGCAGGCCGCCGCCGAGCGCAAGGCCGCGGCCGCCCCGGCCAGCGCCGCACCGGCCAAGGACAAGCCCAAGGCCGCGCCGGCCAAGAAGCTGTCGTTCAACGAAAAGCGCGAACTCGATGCGCTGCCCGACCGCATCAGCGCCCTGGAGGCGGAAGAGGCCAGCCTGCACGCGCGCCTGGCCGACCCGTCGCTCTACCAGAACACGCCCGAGGTGGCGGCCGATCTGACGGCGCGGCTCGAGGCGGTGGGCAAGGAGATGGAAGCGGCGATGCTGCGCTGGGAAGAGCTGGAGACCAAGGCCGGCGGCTGAGGTCGGCCTACGGCAGGCTCAGTGCGCGACCAGCGCGGCCAACAGTCCGGCGCTGAGCAGCAAGGCGGCGAAGAACAGCCAGCCCCACAGCAGGTAGCGGCGGCCGAGCTGGTTCGGGTCGAGATCCGAGATCAGGTACAGCGATGTAGCCCGGCCGAGCGCAGCGACGCCGGGATCGGCCTCACCAGCCCGGCACGGTGTCCCCGGCGTCGGGGCCTGCGGCCCTCGGCCGGGCTACGCTTGCTCGGGCGTGCCCGAAAAACGTTCAGGCGCTGAGGCCGAGTCGGGTTGTTCATACAATCCAGGCGAGCGAATCCCCGTTCTCCCCGCCCCCACGGCCGCCATGTGGCGATGTCGCCCGGCCGAGCGCAGCGACGCCGGGATCGGTCTTGCCAGCTCGGCACCGTGTCCCCGGCGTCGGGCCTGCGGCCCTCGGCCGGGCTACGCTTGCTCGGGCGTGCCCGAAAAACGTTCAGGCGCTGAGGCCGAGTCGGGTTGTTCATAAAATCCAGGCGGGCGAATCCCCGTTCTCCCCGCCCCCACGGCCGCCACGTGGCGATGTAGCCCGGCCGAGCGCAGCGACGCCGGGATCGGCCTCACCAGCCCGGCACGGTGTCCCCGGCGTCGGGGCCTGCGGCCCTCGGCCGGGCTACGCTTGCTCGGGCGTGCCCGAAAAACGCTCAGGCGCTGAGGCCGAGTCGGGTTGTTCATACAATCCAGGCGGGCGAATCCCCGTTCTCCCCGCCCCCACGGCCGCTATGTGACGATGTCGCCCGGCCGAGCGCAGCGACGCCGGGATCGGCCTTGCCAGCTCGGCACCGTGTCCCCGGCGTCGGGCCTGCGGTCCTCGGCCGGGCTACGCGGCCGCCGGCTCAGCGCGCAAGCAGCGTAGCCACCCCGGCTGAGCTGAGCAGCAAGGCGGCGAAGAACAGCCAGCCCCACAGCTGGTAGCGGCGCCCGAGCTGGTTCGGGTCGAGATCCGAGATCAGGTAGAGGCGCCGGTCGTCGGGCTTGCGCATGATGTGGGCCTCGGCCGCCGCGTGCAGTTCGGCTTGCTGGCGGCGCACCTCGCGCTTGGCCTCGGCGCGCGCCAGCTCCCATTCGGTCATGTCGATCTGGCCATCGCCGTCGAGGTCGAAGCGCTCGAGCAGGCGCGGGTGGTCGGTCTTCCAGTGCGCGAGCAACTCGCGGACCTGGCGCGCGCTGTCATGGGCGGGGTCGATGCTGCCGAGCGTGGTGAATTCGCCGATCACGTAGATCGGGTCGTTGCGGATCAGGCACCACTGGGTGTAGCGCCGATCGCCGCGTACCTCGACATCCTTGCGGGTGATCAGCAGCTCGGCCCCGTCCGGATCGACCGCACACTGGCCGCTGCCGTCGTCCAGCAGAAAGGAGGCGTTGCTCTCGTCTTCGGACACGCGTCGCCATTGGTCGCCGTCCTTTTCCTCCATCAGCAGCCGGTACCACAGCACCGGCAAGCCATTGAAGGGCGACAGCAGCGGCGTGCCGTCGAGCGGCTGGCCGTGGCCGAACAGCTCGGTGTAGCCCTGCGCGGCCGAGGCGATGCGTGAGGTGGGGGTGTCGAGGATCAGGCGGCTGTGATGGATCGAGCGCAGCCAGCCGAACAGCGCGGCGGCGAGGATCAGCGCCAGCGCGCCGAGACGGAAGTTGCCCTCGGCGTGAAAGCCGGCAAAGCCGAGCACGGCGATGCCGGAGGCGACCGCCGCACCGGTGCGGTCCGGGCGCAGTGAAACGAGCATGGCTCAGCGGCGAGTCAGGCGCTGAACAAGGCCTTGAGATCCACGTCGGCCTTTTCGGCGGTGGAGAACTCCAAGAGCGGTTGCTCGGTGAACTGGAACAGGCGGGCGACGATCAGGTCGGGGAACTGCTCGATGCGGATGTTGTGCACATTGGTGCTTTCGTTGAACCACTCGCGGCGGTCGGCGATGCCGTTTTCGAGCGAGGTGATGCGTGTCTGCAACTGCATGAAGTGCTCGTTGGCCTTCAGTTCGGGGTAGGCCTCGGCCACCGCGAACAGCTGCCCGAGGCCGACGCGCAGCATGCCTTCGGCCTGGCCGAGGGCGGGCACGTCGTGCTGGCTGCGGGCGTCGGCGACGCGGGCGCGCGCTTCGATGACGCGGGTCAGCGTGCTCTCTTCGAACTGCTTGTACTGCCGGCACACCTCGACCAGCTTGGGCAGCTCGTCATGGCGCTGTTTGAGTAGCACGTCGATGTTGGCCCAGGCCTTGGCGATGTTGTGCTTGAGGCGGACCAGGTTGTTGTAGACCACGATGCCGTAGAGCAGCGCGATGGCAAGGATGCCGAGCAAGACGATGGCGGACACGGACATCGGGCGATTCCTCTTGAAAGTCACCGGCAGTGCCGGCAGGGCAGGGCGATTCTAGCGACCGGGCGCCGGGCCCACCAGCCGCGCGGCGCCGGGGGGTCAGTTTGGTGGGGCGGGCGGCTCGGTGGGTTCGGGCATCAGCCGCTCGGCGGCCTCTTCGGGAATCGCCAGGCGGAGGATGAGTTGTTCGCGATTGATCTTGAGCAGCGACTGGATGGCCGCCAGGTCGTCCGGGATGGCGGGGTTGTCCCAGCCCTTCGCGGTGTGCCGCGCCAGGGCGTTGGCCAGGACGACCGTGCGCACGCGGGGGTTGTCGGCGCTGGAATGGTCCATCAGCGAGATCAGCAGATCCGGCAGCTGCCAGTGCTTGACCAGCGCCAGCTGCAGTTCCGCTGCCGTGAAGCCGAATACCTCGCGCTGGGCGGTTGCGCTGCGCAAGCTGTGGTCGGCGCGCTGCATGGCATACACCCGCGCCGTCAGCGCCGGGGCGAAGGCCCAGCACAGGATGTCGGCGATGTCGTGCAGCAGGGCGGCGATGGTGATCTCGTCGACATCCAGGTCGTGGCGGATGATGGCCCACTCACGCGCGAAATGCGCGGCGCGGCGGGCGCGCCCGATCACGCCGAGCAGGCCGATCAGGGCGGGCGGGATGTCGGCCAGGGTCTCCTCCAGCGTCGGCATGGTGTCGAACAGCCGGAAGAAGGGCGAGATGCCGATCATCATCACCGCCCGGTCGATGGTGGTGATGGCATGGTTCTGCGATTGCGGGCGATGGGCCTCGATATAGCTGAGCAAGCGCAGCGTCATCAGCGGGTCGCCCAGCACGACGCCGGTGATCTGTTTGCCGCCGATCTCGTCTTCGCGTTGCCTCAGGGCGGCCAGTTCGCGGGTGGTGCGACGCAGCACGGGCAGCTCGTGGCTGGAAAAAAGCGCCACGTAGGACTCGATGGAGGGGAGCGCGTGGTCCAGGCGGGTCATGATCGTCTCGGAAGTCCGGGTTGACAGCGATTACGGCGCGGATGGCCGAGGACTTGAGCCACGCCGCCGGCAAGGCAGACGGGACGGGGGATTTCGTTATAATCTTTCGGGATTAGCGCGTGCAGGTCGCGCGGGCCGGGACGGAGAAGCGTGTGAAAGAGTCTTTCAAGGCATTCCTGATCGAGCAGGGCGAGGGCAAGACCATTCGGGCCGGGATGCAGTCCCTGGGCATCGACGATCTGGATGCGGGCGAAGTGCTGATCCGGGTCCAGTATTCGAGCATCAACTACAAGGACGCCCTGGCCGCGACCGGCAAGGGCAAGATCATCCGCCGCTTTCCATGCGTCGGCGGCATCGACCTGTCGGGCGAGGTGGTCGACAGCACCGACCCGCGCTTTGCGGCGGGCGATGCGGTGATCGCCACCAGCTTCGACATCGGCGTGGCGCATCATGGCGGTTTCGCGGAATATGCGCGCATCCCCGCCAAGTGGGTGGTGCGTCTGCCCGAGGGCCTGAGCCTGTTCGAGGCGATGGCGCTGGGCACCGCCGGTTTCACCGCGGCGCTCGGCGTGCAGCGCATGGAAGACAACGGGCTGCGGCCCGAGAACGGCCCGGTGGTGGTCTCCGGCGCCACCGGCGGCGTGGGCAGCCTGGCGATCGACATGCTGGCCGCTGCCGGCTATTCGGTGACCGCGCTGACCGGCAAGGCCACCGAAGCGGACTACCTGAAGGGGCTCGGCGCCAGCGACATCCTGCTGCGCGAGTCGATCGATTTCGACGCGGTGCGCCCGCTCGAAGGGGCCCGCTGGGCCGGCGCGGTGGACAACACCGGCGGCAAGATCCTGCACTGGATGCTGGCCACCATGCAGCAGGCCGGCACCGTCGCCAGCATCGGCAACGCGGCCGGCTTCGATCTGCACACCTCGGTCTTCCCCTTCATCCTGCGCGGGGTCAGCCTGCTGGGCGTGGATTCGGGCTACATCGGCTTCCCGGTGCGCCAGCAGATCTGGGATCGCCTGGCCACCGACCTGCGGCCGCGCCATCTGGACGCGGTGACACAAACCATCGAATTCGACGCATTGCCGGCGGCGTTTGACGATTTCATCGCCGGGCGCATCCGCGGACGGACCGTGGTCCGGATCGGCGCGTGAGTGGCCAACGGAGCATCCGATCGTGAGTGAAGAGACCATTGCGCTGCCGCGCGTGCTGATCGTGGACGACTCGCGCATGGTGCGCGCGTCGATCAGCCGTAACATCCGCGAGCGCTTCGATGTGCGTGAAGAGGCCGACGGCGAGGCCGGCTGGGAGGCGCTGCTGATCGATCCGTCGATCCAGGTGGTGATCTCCGACCTGGGCATGCCGCGGCTCGACGGCTACGGGCTGCTCGAGCGGGTCCGTTCGTCGAAGCTGTCGCGCATCCAGGAGTTGCCGGTCATCGTCATCTCGGGCGAGGAAGACGACACCGCACGAGTGCGCGCGCGCGAGATGGGGGCCACCGATTTCATCACCAAGGGCACCGGCACCGTCGAGCTGTTGAGCCGGCTCGAAGCGCTGACCCGGCTGGCGCGTGCCACCCGCGAGCTCGAAGCCAGCCGCGAGGCGCTGGCCAGCCACAGCCCGGTGGACCCGGAGTCTGGCCTGGTGACTCAGGCCTACCTGAACTGGCACGGCAACCAGGAGCTGGCGCTGGCGCGGCGGCGCAACGGCGATCTGGCGGCGATGGTGATCGTCATCGACCGCTTCGAAAAAATGGTGTCGGAGTATGGGGTCCATGTCACCGAGCTGATCAACCGCAAGCTGTCGAAGATCCTCTCGTCCAAGGTGCGCAAGGAAGACACCGTGGCGCAGATGGCGCCGGGACAGTTCGCGGTGCTGTGTCCGAGTACCGACCTGGATGGCTGTTCGGCCTTCGCGCTTCGCCTGCAACGGGCCATCGACAAGCTGGTGATGACCTATCGCGATACGCGCATCCGCATGAGCGTGACGGTCGGCATCGCAGCCAGCGCCAGGGGCGGCGAGTCTTTCACCCTCAGCCATTTGATCGGCTTGGCGGTGCAGCGTGCACAGACCGGCGTTGACGCCGGCGGCGCTCGGGTGATCGCCGAGAGCGGCGAGATCACGCCCGGAGAACTCAGCCGCTTCGTGCGCCTACCGGTCAGCATCGACCATGTATTGATGCAGGTGCGCGCCGGCGCGAGCGGCGAGGTCTTGCTGCGTGCGCCAGACGTGATGAACACCCTGATGCCGTTGCTCGACTTGATCGAATCTGAATTTCGCTGCGGGCTGCCGCTCGACGCATTGCGTCAGCTGCGTCGCCGGTCGCCGGGCGAAGAAGATCCCCATGAGGGAACCACAACAAAGCTATAGCAATAGCTGAATGCAGTATGGAAGCAGCACGTCACTCACAATCGAAGGGAATGAAAAGGGAGAGGGATTGTCATGACGACATTCAAGGAGTTTCACCGCCGTTCCATTGAAGATCGGGACGGATTCTGGGGAGATCAGGCACAACTGATCGACTGGCACAAGGCGCCGGAGCAGGTCTGCGATTATTCGCGCCCGCCCTTCGTCAAGTGGTTCAAGGGCGGCCAGACCAACCTGTGCCACAACGCCGTCGATCGCCATGCCGCCAAGCGGCCGAACGACAAGGTGCTGATCTACATCTCGACCGAGACCAACGAAGAAGTGGTCTACAGCTTTGCCGAGTTGCAGCGCGAGGTCGAGCGCATGGCGGCGGTGTACCAGGAACTGGGCGTGCAGCGTGGCGACCGGGTTCTGATCTACATGCCGATGATCGCCGAGGCGGCCTTCGCCATGCTGGCCTGCGCCCGCATCGGCGCGATCCATTCGGTGGTGTTCGGCGGCTTCGCGGCCGGTTCGCTCGCCACCCGTATCGACGATGCCAAGCCGGTGCTGATGGTCAGCGCCGACGCCGGCATGCGCAACGGCAAGCCGGTGCCCTACAAGCACCTGGTGGACGAGGCCTGCAAGCTGGCCGAGTTCCCGCCTAAAAAGGTATTGATCGTCGACCGCGGCCTCGACAAGGGCTTCTCCAAGGTCGCCGGTCGCGACGAGGACTACGCCACGCTGCGCGCCAAGCACATGGATGCGCAAGTGCCGGTTGTCTGGGTCGAATCCTCCGAGCCCAGCTACATCCTGTACACCTCCGGCACCACCGGCAAGCCCAAGGGCGTGCAGCGTGACACCGGCGGCTACGCCGTGGCCCTGGCCGCCTCGATGAAGAACATCTTCACCGGCGAGGCCGGCGAGACCATGTTCGCCACCTCCGACATCGGCTGGGTGGTCGGCCATTCCTACATCATCTACGGCCCGCTGCTGGCCGGCATGGCCACCATCATGTATGAGGGCACGCCGCTGCGCCCGGATGCCGGCATCTGGTGGCAGATCGTCGAAAAGTACAAGGTCAGCGTGATGTTCTCGGCGCCGACCGCGGTGCGCGTGCTCAAGAAGCAGGACCCGGCCTTCCTCAAGAAGTACGACCTGTCCTCGCTCAAGCACCTGTTCCTGGCCGGCGAGCCGCTCGACGAAACCTCGCACCAGTGGATCATGAGCGAACTGGGCATCCCGGTCATCGACAACTACTGGCAGACCGAAACCGGCTGGCCGATCCTGGCCATCTGCCGCGGTGTCGAAGATGCCGACATCAAGCTCGGCTCGCCCGCCTTCCCGGTCTATGGCTACGACCTGCGCCTGTTCCGCGAGGACGGCTCGGAGTGCGGCGCTAACGAGAAGGGCATTGTCGGCATCGTGCCGCCGCTGCCGCCGGGCTGCCTGTCCACCGTCTGGGGGCAGGACGAGCGCTTCGTGTCCACCTACTTCAGCACCTTCGCCGATCCGGTCATCTACTCCTCGTCCGATTGGGGTATCCGCGACGACAAGGGTTACTACACCATCCTCGGCCGCATGGACGACGTGATCAACGTGGCCGGCCATCGCCTGGGCACGCGCGAGATCGAAGAGGCGGTGCAGACTCATCCGGCGATCGCCGAAGTGGCGGTGGTTGGTGTTGCCGACCCGCTCAAGGGCCAGATGCCAATGGCGTTCGCGGTCGTGAAGGACGCGTCGGTCGTTGAAACCGCCGAGCAGCGTGCCGCGCTCG
Organism: Denitromonas iodatirespirans; assembly: GCF_018524365.1. Taxonomy (GTDB): domain Bacteria; phylum Pseudomonadota; class Gammaproteobacteria; order Burkholderiales; family Rhodocyclaceae; genus Nitrogeniibacter; species Nitrogeniibacter iodatirespirans. The sequence continues at coordinate 21,782 of NZ_JAEKFT010000026.1, read as the reverse complement.
AGAAGGAAGTGATGAAGAAGGTCGATGCCTCGCTGGGCGCCATCGCCCGTCCGGGCCGCGTCTTCTTCATCGGTGGCCTGCCCAAGACGCGCTCGGGCAAGCTGCTGCGCCGCTCCATCCAGGCATTGGCCGAGGGGCGCGATCCGGGCGATCTGACCACCATCGAGGATCCGTCTTCGCTGGAGCAGATCCAGGCCGCCCTGAAAGCGTAAGCGGTTGATGCTGCATTGAAAAAGCCCGCTCGCGCGGGCTTTTTCTTTTTCCGGCCGGGCCGTGCGTTCAGCGCGGAGGCGCGCTGGCCTCGATCTGCTCCTGGATCACGCGCCAGATCGGTTTGACCATGAAGCGCAGGCCCTTGATGATCGATTGCACGTCCATCATCGACGGCACGCGCGTGCCGCGGTGTTCGACCGGCCCGCCGATCTGCTTGATTTCGACGCCGAGCTTGGAGAAGTGAGAGGCCAGGCGCGGTTCCGTCAGGACGAACAAGGTGTCGATGTCGTTGCGCGCGGCCAGGGCCACCACGCCCAGATAGAGGCCGACCGGGATGTAGGGGAAGCGCGGCTGGCGTGCGGTCGCGGCGTAGTCCTCGTCCTGGATCGCCACGGCCACATGCTGCTCGCCCTTGCGTCGCCGGTAGGCCGAGCGCACCGCCAGGCGTGACACTTCGGCGATGCGGCGACGGTCGAGCTTGGCCGGGTCGATGATGCGCCGATCGATGGTGTGAGCACAGGTGGCTTCGAAGGGGAGCGGCGCGTCGAGCGCGTCGGGCGCCGGCAAGACCAGGCGGATGCAACCGACGGACGCATGCGGGGGATTGGAGGACGTGAGCAGGCAGTGCAGGCTGTGCGCGTCGTAGGTGTCGATTTCACGCCGGTCGGGCCGCTCGGACTCGAACTTCAGTTCTTCGCAATAGACCTCATGGCGCACCCGATAGACCGCATCGCGCACCGCGTCGGAGGCGGCGGCCTCGATCTGGAAGTACTTCTTGAATCCGGTGCCAAGGTTGAAACGATCGAACAATGACATGGCGTTCTTCCTTTCCTAGACGCTCTGGCGCAGCGCATCGACCACAGGAATGCGCGATACCCGGTAGGCCGGAATGAGGGCGGCGAGCACGCAGGCGACCAGTCCGATGGCGGCGGCGGCAGAGATGGTGACAGGATCGGTCTTGATGTAGGCGGTATAGCCCAGGTTGGCATTCGGCGGCGGGGGCATGGGGATGCCGGCGGACGAGATGAGCTGGGCCAGCAGCAGACCGAGGACGATGCCGGCAAGCGCGCCGGCAATGCCGATGAGCGTGCTTTCGAGCACCACCAGCTGGACGATGGCGCGTCGCCGGGTGCCCATGGCGCGCATCGTGCCGAACTCGGCCGTGCGCTCGAACACGCTGGTATTGACCGAGTTGCTGACGCTGAGCACCACCATGAACAGGATGATCAGCTTCAGGAAGCCGAACTGGTTTTCGTAGAGCGCCACGGTCTTGTCGTAGAAATCGGTGAGCTGGTCCCAGCGGCGCACATCGACGCTCTCGCCGCTCAGCGACTGGGACAGCGCACTGTGCACCGGGCGGGTATCGGCCGTGCTGTCGAGCGAGAGCACCACGACGTTGGGCGCGGTGTCGCCGAGCGCCCCCTGCAGGGCGGTGAGATGCACCCGCACCGCGCGATCGTCGAAGTCCTTGGAAAAGGACTGGAAAACGCCGACGACCTCCAGGTCCAGGCTGTCCAGTGCGCCGCCGGCGCGGCTCAGCAGCAAGGTGACCGAGTCGCCGGGTTTGAGCGCCAGTGCCCGGGCGACGCCGTCGCCGACCAGCACGCCGAAGCGGTCGGCATCGGTGAGCTGGCGCCCCGCGACGATGCGCATCAGCGTCCCGAGTGCGTTTTCCTTGTCGGGCTCCACACCCTCGCCGACGATCGGCCAGTCGCTGCGGCCATTGTTGAGCAAGCCGCTGAAGTGCGAGCGCTGCAGCACCGCCGATACGCCGCGCAGGCCTGTCGCTTCGCTCACCACCACGCCGGCGTTGGCCAGGCGGTAGCGGTCGGGGGCGCGGGAGCCTTCGTCGAAGTAGCCGCGCTGGGCGATCTGGATGTGCCCCAGCTGGGAGTGGATCAGCGCTTCGGCCAGTTGGTCGTAGACATCGCGGATGAAGCCGCCGCTCAGGATCAGCGCCACCACGCCGCAGGTGACCGAGGCCATGGTGATGGCCATCCTGAGTTTGTGTCGAAGAACATTACGCAGGGCGAGAGTCAGCATGGTCGGTTCAGGTCCCGGTGCGCAGTGCGTCGACGATGGTCATGCGCGAGGCGCGGTAAGCCGGGTAGAGGCTGGCGAGGAAGGTCGTGCCCAGGGCCAGTGCCACCGCCTGCAGGGCGGCGCCGGGCGTGACGAGGATGCCGGCGCGGAAGCTGAAGGCCATGCCGGGGCCGGGTGGCATGGGGATGCCCACGGCCGAGATGGCCATCGCCAGTGCACCGCCGATGACCACCCCGGCCACGGCGCCGACCAGCCCGACCAGCAGGCCTTCGATCAGGAAGTTCAGCAGGATGCGGCCGCGGGGCACCCCCAGCGCCATGGCGGTGCCGATCTCCCGGGTGCGCTCGAGCACCGCCATCATCATGGAGTTGGAGATGCTCAGCACGATGATCGCGGCGATGATCAGATGCACCATCGCCACTTGCTTGGAGAACAGCGCCGCGGTCTTGCGATAGAAGTCGGCCAGGTCGTACCAGGGCACGGTCTCGAACTGTGTGCCGAGGGCCTGACGCAGCCGGCCGAGTTCGGCGTCGGTGGCGGCGGTCTCGTCGAGCACGACGGCCAGGGCATGCACGCCGCTGGCCTGGGCGAGGCGTTGCGCGGTGCTCAGCGGCACGCGCAGCGCGGCGTCGTCGTAGGCCTTGGTGATGCTGGAAAAAATTCCGACAACGTCCACCTCGACGGCAGACACGCCGCCGCGCCGGGTACTGCTCATCAGCACGATGCGGTCACCCGGGCGGGCGCCGAGATTGGCCGCCAGGCCCTTGCCCAGCATCACCGCCGCGTCGTCGTCTCCCGACAGGGCGCGCCCCGCCTCGATACGGATCGAGCGGCTCAGCGTTGCCTCAGCCGCCGGATCGACCCCCTCGCCGATGAACGAGAGCGTCTGCTCGCCGATGCTGGCCAGGCCGTTGAAGGACAGCCGCGGTGCGACGGCGACGATGTGCTCGGCGCGCAGGGCGGCCGGCAGCTGGCCGCCGGCGGGCGAGAACAGGAAATCGTGCGGCCGGGCGTGGCCTTCGTCGAGATAGCCGGGCAGATGGATGCGAATGTGTCCGAGCTGCGAGTGGATGGTGGCTTCGCGCCCGAAGCGCAGGTTCCAGTCGATGAAGCCACCGGCCAGGATCAGCGAGATGACGCCGAAGGCGACGGCCAGCAAGGCCATCAGCGTGCGGCGGGTTTGCCGGAAGACGCTCTTGCCGGCAGTGCTCGCCGTCGTGGCGAAGGCCTGGACCCAGGGGCTCACGCGATGCTCCGTCATGCCGTGTCAGACCGCCTCTGTCGCCTGGGCGGCGGTTTCAGGCTTGCGCGCCAGGACGTTGTAGCAATTGCCCGAGACCGAATCCTCAACGATCTCGAAGCCCGCGGCGACGATGCGCGCGCGAATGTCCGATTGCTCGTAGGGCGTATACAGAATGCCCTTGCGGATGCCCCAGTCGTTGATGCGCTGGGCGATCGTGCGGAAGGGCTGGATCCCCCGCGGATACAGCAGGACGTTGGCGGCGAAGGTGCCGCCCGGCTTGAGCACGCGGACAATGTCGCGCAAGGCACCGTCGACATCGGGCAGGCAGTGGATGGAGTTGGCGATGTTGGCGGTGTCGAAGCGATTGTCTTCAAACGGCATCTCGGCCGCGTCGGCATGCTCGAATTCCATGTCGGGCCGCTTGTCGAAGCGGCGAATCGCACCGGCCAGCATGGACTCGGCATAGTCGATGCCGGTGATCTTGACGGCAGGCAGGCGCTTGAATGCGCGCCATTTGAGGATCAGGTCCAGCAGCGTGCCCGTGCCGCAAGCCACTTCGAGGTGATCCGGGCCGAAGTTCGGGCCGAAAAAGCGCAGTTGGCTGGTGAGGGTGCTGTTGTAAGCGAAGGTCAGGATGAAGAAGCCGCGCACGTCGTACCACCAGGGCTCCGACACATAGGCGGCCGCGATCTCCTCGCGGGACTTCTTTTTCGCTGGGGATTGAGAGGTCACCATGGTCAGTCTCCTGATGCGTGTACTCGGCGGGTCGATGCGTGAAATCACTGCGGTAGCGCCCGGTGCGGGCGCCGCGCCCTATAGGTTAGCGGACAGAATGCATGGTGACTGAAGTCTTGTCACCTTCCCGTGCGGGGTGCGGCTTTCCGCCGGGTCGAGCGTGAGCAGCTGGGCTTGACCGGCGGGGCGCAACGCGCCGCCGGGAAGCGTGTCGGGAGACTTTACAGTGGGTCGGATCGGCGGCGGAGGGTGGGTGATAAATCCCATGAAAATCAATGCATAAGAGTTTCTGGCACGGCGCATGCTCCATTGGTGCTGAGGCTGATTGTCAGCCCAGAGCTTTGATCCCTGAGGAGATTCTGATGACCAAGCTGATGAGTAAGACCCTGGCCGCAGCCGCACTCGCCGCCAGTCTGGGTTTCGCCAGCACCCAAGCAAGCGCCGCTTTCCTGGACTTTACCGTCGATGAAGGCAGCGTGCCGGGCGCCGGCGCAAACATGTTCACCGCCGACAAACTGAACGGTGCCTACGCCGAGAAGATCACCTTCGACGGTTTGGGTGGGTTCTCGACCACGGCATACGCCACGATGGGCCAAGTGCTGAGCAACGATGGGACGACCGACATCTCCGCCACGACCCAACTGGGTACCGGCGTCTATAAGATGTACGCCATCTTCAGTTCTTCCGGCAACGTTGCTCCGAGCGGCCCGGGCTTCGCGTTCACGGGTGCCTCCGGCAGCTTCTCGCTGTATATCGATCCGTCGAACGACACCACCTTCACCCTCGGCGCGGATGGTACGGTTCTGCCGACGGTGACCGACGCCGCTGCGGACGATTACCTGATCGCTTCGACCGCGACCCTGACCTCGGCTAACGGCTTCCTGCTGACCGGTGTGGGTGGCTTCTTCGATCTGGTGTTCGACGACTTCCTGCTGACGGCAGCGGGTAGCGCCTACTTCGTCGATCCGAACCCGTTCCACATGCGCACCAACGTGGATGGCGACTTCGACAACTTCGCCGTGTCCGGTACGCAGACCGTCACCGGTGACGTGAGCGCCGTGTTCATCCCCGAGCCGGGCAGCCTGGCCCTGCTGGGTGTGGCCATGGCCGGTCTGGGTGCCAGCCTGCGCCGTCGCAAGTAATTCGCAAGCTGCACCGAAAAACCCCCGATTCGTCGGGGGTTTTTTTCGTCCACCGCAGCGTGCGGTAGACAAGCTCTTCTGACACAGCCTGCGATGCGCTAAGGTGTCGGATGCTATAACCATGAGTCATCCAAGGGTTTTGGGGGCTCCGGCAAAGAGTGTGTCGCACATGGACAGATCCGCGTTTGACTATTCGATCGCATTTTCGCGCAGTATCGGCTGGGTCACGGCTGACGAGCAGGTGCGCCTGAAGGGTGCGCGCGTGGCCATCGCCGGCATGGGCGGGGTGGGCGGTGCGCACTTGCTCACCTTGTGCCGCATGGGCATCGGCCGGTTTTCGCTGGCCGATTTCGATACCTTCGAACTGCATAATTTCAATCGCCAGGTGGGCGCCAATATGGCCACCATCGGGCGGGAGAAGGCGGCGGTGCTGGCCGAGATGGCCCTGAGCATCAATCCGGAGCTGGATCTGCGGCATTTCGCCGAGCCGGTGACGGAGAGCAATATCGATGCCTTTCTCGAGGGCGTGGACGTGTATGTCGACGCCCTCGACTTCTTCGCCCTGCCGGCAAGAAGGCTGGTGTTCGAGGCCTGCTATCGCAAGGGCATTCCCGCCCTGACGGCGGCACCCTTGGGCATGGGGGTGGCGTTCCTGAGGTTCTCGCCCGGCGGCATGTCTTTCGAGTCGTATTTCCGGCTCGAGGGGCATTCGGAGGGGGAGCAGTACGCCCGCTTCATTGCGGGTTTGTCGCCGGCCATGCTTCAACGGCCCTATCTGGTCGAGCCTGCGGCCGTCAATTTTGCCGAGCATCGCGGCCCGTCCACCGGCATGGCCTGCGAGCTGTGCGCCGGGGTCATGGGGGTCGAGGTGTTGAAGGATGTGCTGGGGCGGGGCGAGCGACTCAGCGCGCCGCGCGCCTTCCAGTTCGACGCCTATCGCCAGCGCTACATGCGGACATGGCGTCCGTTCGGCAACGCCAATCCGCTGCAGCGACTGCTGGTGGCGCTGATCCGCCCGCGCTTGGGCTTGCCGTCAGACTAGCCGGTTCAGAGGGTGACCAGGTTGTCCCGGTGGATCGCCTCCGGCTCGCACACGTAGCCCAGCGTTGCCTCGATGGCACTCGATGGCTTGCGCAGCAGCTTCCGCGCTTCGGCGCTGGAGTAGCTGCTCAGCCCGCGCGCCACTGCGTCGCCGGTTTCCAGCAGGCAGGCGACGGCCGCGCCGCGCTCGAAATTGCCCCTGACCTCGACGATACCGACCGGTAGCAGGCTCTTGCCCGAGCGCATGGCGGCGGCCGCGCCGGCATCGATGACATAGGCGCCGGCAACCTGCAGATGGTCGGCGAGCCACTGCTTGCGCGCCTGCAGGGGGGTGCTGGAGGCATACAGCAAGGTGCCCAGCGCTTCGCCCGCGGCGACCTTGAGCAGGGCGTCCGGGATGCGGCCGCCGGCGATCAGGGTGTGTGCGCCGCTGCGTGCGGCGCGCTGGGCGGCCTTGATCTTGGTGAGCATGCCGCCCTTGCTGATGCCGCTGCCGGCGCCGCCGGCCATTTTTTCGTAGCGCAGGTCTTCGGCCTGCCCCTCCAAGATCAGGGAGGCCGTCGGGTCCTTGCGCGGGTCAGCCGAGAACAGGCCGTCCTGGTCGGTCAGGATCACCAGGGCATCGGCTTCGATCAGGTTGGCCACCAGCGCGCCCAGGGTGTCGTTGTCGCCGAACTTGATCTCGTCGGTGACCACCGTGTCGTTCTCGTTGATGATCGGGATCACCCCGAGCTTGAGCAGGGTGGTGATGGTCGAGCGGGCGTTGAGGTAGCGCTTGCGGTCGGACAGATCCTCGTGCGTGAGCAGGATCTGCGCCGTGTGCAGGCCGTGGCGCGAGAAGGCGTCCTGGTAGGCCTGGGCCAGCCCCATCTGCCCCACGGCGGCGGCGGCCTGCAGCTTGTGCATTTCATGCGGGCGCCGGGTCCAGCCCAGGCGCTGCATGCCGGCGGCGATGGCGCCGGAGGACACCAGCGCGATTTCCCGCCCCTGCGCGCTCAACTGGGCGATCTGACGCGCCCAGTCGGCTAGCGCGGTATGGTCCAGGCCGGCACCGTTGTTGGTCACCAGTGCGCTGCCGACCTTGGCGACCAGGCGCTTGGCGTCGCGAATCTTGCTTCTCATGAGGCGAGCGGATCGTAGGGTTTGGGTTGCTCGGGGTCGGCGGGTTCGGCCACGGTGCCGTCGGCGGCGGGCGGCGGCGGGCGATGGGCGTCGAGGTGGTCCTGGATCGCGCGCACCACGGTCTGGCAGCCGTCGCCGGTGAGGGCGCTGATGGTGAAAAATCGTTCGACGTCGCCATAACCCGACAGGAAGGCGTCGATGCGCGCCTGGCGCTCGTCTTCGGGGATCAGGTCGAGCTTGTTGAGCAGCACCCAGCGCGGTTTGTCGAACAGTTCGGGGTCGTAGCGGCGCAACTCGTCGACGATGGCGTGCGCATCACGTACCGGATCGGCGTTCTCGTCGAAGGGCGCCAGATCGACCAGATGCAGCAGCACATGGGTGCGTGCCAGGTGTTTGAGGAAGCGGTGACCCAGGCCGGCGCCTTCGGCCGCGCCTTCGATCAGGCCGGGGATGTCGGCAATCACGAAGCTGCGGTTCTCGTCGGTACGTACCACGCCGAGGTTCGGATGCAGCGTGGTGAAGGGGTAATCGGCCACCTTGGGTTTGGCCGCCGACACGGCGCGGATGAAGGTGGACTTGCCGGCATTGGGCAGACCGAGCAGACCGACGTCGGCCAGCACCTTCAGCTCAAGATGCAGATTGCGACGCTCGCCTTCCTGGCCCAGGGTGCGGATGCGCGGCGCGCGGTTCACGCTCGACTTGAAGTGGATGTTGCCCCAGCCGCCGTTGCCGCCCTTGGCGATGCGCACGCGCTTGCCATGCACATCGAGGTCGGCGAGGCGCTCGCCGGTCTCTTCATCGACGATGACGGTGCCGACCGGCATGCGCAGCACGATGTCGTCGCCGCCCTTGCCGTAGCGGTCCTTGCCGGCACCGTTTTCGCCCCGCGGCGCGCGGAAGCAGCGCTTGTAGCGGAAGTCGATGAGGGTGTTGAGGTTGCAGTCGGCCTCGGCCCAGATGCTGCCGCCCTTGCCGCCGTCGCCGCCGTCCGGCCCGCCCTTGGGAATGAACTTCTCGCGGCGGAAAGAGCACGCGCCGTTGCCGCCGTCGCCGGCGATGATCTCTATGCGCGCTTCGTCAAAAAACTTCATCTGCGTGTGCCTTGGCGCCCGTTTCGCCGGCCGGTGCCGGGCGAAAGTCAGGGATGCCCAAAAGAAAAGAGCCCTACCGGTAGGATAGGGCTCTCAGATACTGCCTGTCAGGCGGCCGAGAGATTACTCGGCAACCGGAACGATGCTGACGGTGCGGCGCTTCTTGGGGCCTTTCACCGAGAACTGCACCGTGCCGTCCTTGAGGGCGAACAGGGTGTGGTCCTTGCCCATGCCGACGTTCTCGCCAGCGTGGTACTCGGTGCCGCGCTGGCGCACGATGATGTTGCCAGCCGGGATGAGTTGGCCGCCATAGCGCTTGACGCCCAGGCGTTTCGATTCTGAGTCGCGACCGTTCCGGGAACTGCCGCCGGCTTTTTTATGTGCCATGACGTAATCTCCTGATTAGGCCGAAATCGCCTCGATGCGAAGTTCGGTGTAGTTCTGACGGTGGCCTTGATGCTTGATGTAATGCTTGCGACGACGCATCTTGAAAATCTTGACCTTGTCGTGACGTCCTTGCGAAAGCACGGTGGCTTTCACGGTGGCACCTTCAATCACGGGCGTGCCGATTTTCACCGACTCGCCTTCGCCGACCATCAGAATCTGGTCGAGTGTGATTTCCGAGCCCACGTCTGCCGGCATCTGTTCTACTTTGATCTTTTGGCCGGCAGACACGCGATACTGCTTGCCCCCGGTTTTTATGACCGCATACATGGTGTAGCTCCAGTTAATCGGAATTGCGCGAAAACCCAGCATTTTATGAGCGAGCCGTTGTTTTGTCAAAGATTTTCTGGCGGGTCGGCGAGTGGCGCGAGCGCGTCGATGGCCTGGCGTTCGTGGCGGTAGACGGCGTGAGGGGCGATGTCGGCCCACAGGCGGTCGCGTTCGAGCACATCGATGACCTGTTTCTTCAGCCCGCAAAAGGCCAGCTGCTGGCCGTGAGCGGCCAGATTGGCCGCTTCCCGCCGCACCGCTTCCAGGCCGGTGGCGTCGATGGCGTTGATGCCCGCGGCGGAGATGAGCACCACGCGCACATCCGGCTGCGCAGTGCGCGCCCAGTTGACCGCTTCGCGAAAGCGCGCGGCGTTGACGAAATGCAGCGGGCCGTCGAAACGCAGCACCACCAGGTGCGGGTGCGGATGGGGCAAGCCGAAGCGTTCCAGGTCGCGATGCGTGCCGTCTTCATGCAGACCGAGCAGGGCGATGCGCGGCTTCATGCTGCGCCAGATCAGCAGCGCCAGCGACAGCAGCAGTCCGGTCAGGATGCCGTTCTGGATGTTCGGCGCAAATGCCAACGTGGCGACAAACGTGGCGCCGGCAGCGAGGCCGTCGTCCGGGTCGATGCGCCAGACCCGCAGCAGCGATGCCGGCTTGAACAGACGGCCGACCGCATCGAGGATGACGGCTGCGAGCACTGCCAGCGGCAGATGGTGGAGCCATTGGCCCAGTGAGAAGGCGGCCACCACCACCGTCGCCGCACTGATCAGTGCCGCCATGCCGGTGCGCGCGCCGTTGGCCAGGGCGAGGGCCGAGCGCGAAAACGAGGCGCTGGTCGGCAAGGTGCCGGCGCCCGCGGCGGCCAGCTTGGCCAGCCCCTGGCCGATCAGCTCCTGGTTTTCGTTCCATGGCTCGCCGGTTTTTTCCGAGATGAGCTTGGCGCTGGAGGCTGCCTCCAGAAAGCTCACCATGGCCAGCACGAAGGCCGCCGGCAGCAGGCCGGTGAGCAGATGCCATTCGGGGAGAGGGGGCAGGTGCAGGCTTGGCCGCAGCGGCGGCAGCACGCCGACGACGGCCCCGCCGCCGGCCTCGAAATCGGTGGCGGCGGACAGCGCCGTGCAGGCCATCACCACCACCAGCACGCCCGGCAGGCGCGGCACCAGGCGGCGCAGCGCGATCAGCGCGATCAGCGCGCCCAGCCCCATGGCCAGCGTCGCCAGATGCGGCGCCATCAGGGCCTCGGCGATGCGGTTGGCCTCGTCGACCAGTTGCGGCGCGCGCGGGCCGCTGGCGCCGAGCAGGGCGGGCAGTTGCGAGAAGCAGATGAGCAGCGCCGCTGCATTGATGAAGGCGGTGAACACCGGCTGCGACAGCAGGTTGAGCACCCAGCCCTGGCGCAGCAGGCCCAGGCCCAGTTGCATCAGGCCGGCGAGCAGGCCGAGGGTCACGGCGAGGGCCAGGTAGGCGTCGCTGCCCATGGCCGCCAGCGGCGCCACGCTGGCGGCGGTGAGCATGCCGGTGAGCGCCACGGGGCCGGTGGATAGTTGCACGCAGCTGCCGAACAGGGTGCCGATCACCGCGGGCAGCATGGCGGCGTAGAGGCCGTAGTGCGCCGGAAAGCCGGCCAGCTGGGCGTAGGCGAGGGCCTGGGGGAGGGTCACCAGGGCGACGCTGAGCCCGGCCAGCAGGTCGGCGCGCAGTGCCTCGCGGTTCAGTGCACTGCGCCAGCGCAGGAAGGGGAGCAGCCGTTCGAGGCGACGGGGCGGCTCGGTCATCGGGGCAGCGCCTTGTGGAGGGAGCCGGTGGCAGACCGGCGATGCGGCACCATGTTAGCAAATCCTGTTGGCGCGCCCTTGTCCGAATCCCAAGGATGGCGGGCGTACGGGTTTTTCCGGGGCTGGTCAACGGGGCGTGTGCGGCGTATGCTTCGGCAAAAGTTGTCTGACAAGCAGATCAATCCATGCCCCAGATCGCCCGCCTGACCCGTCCCTCGCAGTTGAGCGAGACCGTCTCCAAGACCATCGAGCAATGGATCGCGGACGGCGTGCTGGCGCCCGGCGTCAAGCTGCCGACCGAGAAGACGCTGTCGGCCGAGTTCGGCGTGTCGCGGGCGGTGGTGCGTGAGGCCATCTCGCGCCTCAAGGCCGAGGGCTATGTGGCCTCGCGCCAGGGCGCCGGCGCCTTTGTCGAGGCGCGCCCCGGGCAGGCGAGCTTCCGCCTGGCGGACGATGTGGATGCGGCCGATCCGGCGGCGATGGTGCATGTCTTCGAGCTGCGCTACATCGTCGAGACGGCAGCTGCGGCGCTGGCCGCGCGGCGGCACTCGGCGCCGGATCTGGCGCGCATGCGCGAGGCCTTGCAGCGCATGGATCAGGCGGTGGCGGCGTGCGCCGACGGCGCCCAGGCCGACGACGATTTCCATGTGGCGATTGCGGCGGCGACCGGCAACCCGGCGCTGCAGCGCTTCATCCGCTTCATGGGCCATCAGTTTTTCGACTCGCGTGTGCCGACCTGGAGCGCGCAGGGGCATGCGGCCGGGCGGGCCGCCGCTGCCCAGGCGGGGCATCAGCGCATGTTCGAGGCGATCGCCGCCGGCGATGCGGCCGGTGCGCGCGAGGCGGCGCGACAACACATGGTCGAGGCCGCGCGGCGCCTCGGCATCGACACCAAGGATTGGGATCCGGCGCCGCAGGCGCCCTGGGAAGAGGAGGCTCTGCCATGACGGCGGACACGGCATCGTTACCTGAAAACGCCCTGCGCGAGGTGGATTACTCGCAGGTGGATGTGGCACGCCTGATCGCCGAGTTGCGCGCGGTGCTGCCGCCCGTTGCGCTGCTCTACGACAGCGAAGACATGCGGCCCTACGAATGCGACGGCCTGAGCATCTACCGGCAGGTGCCGCTGGCGGTGGCGCTGCCCGGCACCGAGGCCGAGGTGGCCGCGGTGCTCAAGATCTGCCATGCGGCCGGCGTGCCGGTGGTGGCTCGCGGTGCCGGCACGGGCCTGTCGGGCGGCGCCCTGCCGCATGCGCACGGCGTGTTGCTGTCGCTGGCGCGCATGAACCGCATCGTCGCCATCGACCCGGTGGCGCGCACGGCGGTGGTGCAGCCCGGTGTGCGCAACCTGCGCATCTCCGAAGAGGCGGCGGCGCACGGGCTGTACTACGCGCCCGACCCGTCCTCGCAGATCGCCTGTTCGATCGGCGGCAACGTGGCCGAGAACGCCGGCGGCGTACATTGCCTCAAGTACGGCCTGACGGTGCACAACGTGATGCGGGTGCGCGGGGTGACCATCGCGGGCGAGGTGGTCGAGATCGGCAACCATGCGCTGGACGCGCCGGGCTACGACCTGCTGGCGCTGATGCACGGCTCGGAGGGCATGCTGGCGGTGGTCACCGAGATCACCGTCAAACTCACCCCCAAGCCACTGTTTGCGCAGTGCGTGCTGGCCGCTTTCGACGATGTGATCAAGGCCGGCGACGCGGTGGCGGCGGTGATTGCCGCCGGCATCATCCCGGCCGGGCTGGAGATGATGGACCAGCCGGCCACCGAGGCGGTCGAGGCCTTCGTGCATGCCGGTTATCCGCTCGATGCCGCGGCCATCCTTCTGTGCGAGTCGGACGGCACGCCCGAAGAGGTCGAGGAGGAGATCGCCCGCGTGCGCGCGGTGCTCGAAACGCATGGCGCCACCGAGATCCGCGTCTCGCGCGACGAGGCCGAGCGCCTGCGCTTCTGGGCCGGGCGCAAGGCCGCCTTCCCGGCCGCCGGGCGCATCTCCGCCGACTACTACTGCATGGACGGCACCATCCCGCGCAAGCGGCTGGGCGAGATGCTGACCGCCATCCAGGGCATGGAATCCACCTACGGCCTGCGCTGCATCAACGTCTTCCATGCCGGCGACGGCAACCTGCATCCGCTGGTCCTGTTCGATGCCAACGTGCCCGGCGAGCTCGAGCGGGCCGAGGCATTCGGTGCGGCGATCCTCGACCTGTCGGTGGATCTGGGCGGCACCATCACCGGCGAGCATGGCGTGGGGATCGAGAAGATCAATCAGATGTGCCGGCAGTTCAGCGTGCCCGAGCGGCAGACCTTCTTCCGCCTGAAGGCGGCCTTCGATCCGAAGGGGCTGCTCAACCCGGGCAAGGCGATCCCGTCGATGAACCGCTGCGCCGAGTTCGGGCGCATGCATGTACAGGGCGGCCAGGTGCCGCATCCGGAAATCGAGCGTTTCTGATGCCGATGGACACGCAAGGATGAGGCAAGACATGACGGACATTGAACAGGCATGGGCCGGGCAGATCCGCGAGGCCGCGGCGCACAAGACGCCGCTGCGCATCCGTGGCGGCGGTACCAAGGATTTCTACGGCCAGTCGCTGGACGGCACGGTGCTCGACACCCGCGCGCATCGCGGCGTGATCAGCTACGAGCCGACCGAGCTGGTGGTCAAGGTGCGCGCCGGCACGCCGCTGGCCGAGCTGGAGGCCGCGCTGGCGGCCGAAGGGCAGATGCTCGGCTTCGAGCCGCCGCATTTCGGCGACGGGGCGACGGTCGGGGGCTGCGTGGCCGCCGGTCTGTCCGGCCCGCGCCGGGCCACGGCCGGCGCGGTGCGCGATTTCGTGCTGGGCGTGACGCTGCTCGACGGTCGCGGCGAGCGCCTGCATTTCGGCGGCGAGGTGATGAAGAACGTCGCCGGCTACGACGTGGCGCGGCTGATGACCGGTAGCCTCGGCACGCTGGGCCTGCTGCTCGACGTGTCGATCAAGGTGCTGCCGCTGCCGGTGGCCGAGGCCACGCTGCGCTTCGAGATGGGCGCCGACGAGGCGGTGGCGCAGATGAACCGCTGGGGCGGCCAGCCCTTGCCGGTGTCCGCCACCAGCTGGATTGCCGGTGTGCTGACGCTGCGACTGTCGGGTGCCGAGGCAGCGGTGGTGGCGGCTTGCCAGCGCTTGGGGGGCGAGCGCCTGGACGACGAGCGTGCCCGAGCGCACTGGCAGGGGCTGCGCGAACACAGCCACGGCTTCTTCGGTGGCGATGCGCCGCTGTGGCGCCTGTCGGTGCCATCGGTGGCCGGGCCCATCGGCCTGGCCGGCTCGCAGTTGATCGAGTGGGGCGGCGCCCAGCGCTGGGTGCGCACCGAGCAGGACGCGGCCAGCATCCGCGCGCGGGCCGAGGCGCTCGGCGGGCATGCCACGCTGTTCCGTGCCGCCGACAAGGCTGCCGGCGTCTTCCAGCCGCTGGTGCCGACCCTGCGCGGCATTCACCAGCGCCTCAAGCACAGCTTCGATCCGGCAGGCATCTTCAGCCCCGGCCGGCTCTACGAGGGACTCTGAGCCATGCAGACACAACTGGCCGATTTCATCAAGGACACCGAGGCCGGCCGTGAGGCCGATGCCATCCTGCGCAACTGTGTGCATTGTGGTTTCTGTACCGCCACCTGTCCCACCTATCAACTGCTGGGCGATGAGCTCGACGGCCCGCGCGGGCGCATCTATCTGATGAAGCAGATGCTCGAAGGCCAGCCGGTGACCGAGAAGACCCGCCTGCACCTCGACCGCTGCCTGACCTGTCGTGCCTGCGAAACCACCTGTCCGTCGGGCGTGGCCTACGGCCGGCTGGTGGACCTGGGGCGGGTCATCGTCGAGCAGAAGGTGCCGCGTACTGGCGCCGACCGGGCCGTGCGCTGGCTGCTGCGCGAGTTCGTGCCGCGGCCACGGCTGTTCGGCGCGGCGATGGCCATGGGCCGCCTGGCCCGTCCGCTGCTGCCCAAGGTGCTGGCCGACAAGGTGCCGGTGGCGACGCCGGCCGGTCGCTGGCCCGAGGCGCGCCATGCACGCAAGATGCTGTCGCTGGCCGGCTGCGCCCAGCCGGCCATGGCGCCGTCGATCAATGCCGCCACGGCACGGGTGCTCGACGCGGTCGGCATCTCGCTGGTCCAGCTCGGCGGCACCGGTTGCTGCGGCGCGGTGCGCCATCACCTCAACGACCACGTCGGCGGCAAGGACGACGCCCGCCGCAACATCGACACCTGGTGGCCGATGATCGAGGCGGGCGAGATCGAGGCGATCGTCATGACCGCGTCGGGCTGCGGGGTGCAGGTCAAGGATTACGGCTATTTCCTGGCCGACGATGCGGCCTATGCGGCCAAGGCGGCACGGGTCTCCGAGCTCACCCGCGATGTGGCCGAAGTGGTGGCTGGCGAGCTGGACGCGTTGCGTGCCCGCCTGCCCGCGCCGCCGGCCGCGCTCACGCCGCTGGCTTTCCATGCGCCGTGCACGCTGCAGCATGGCTTGAAGATCAAGGGCAAGGTGGAGGCCATCATGGCCGCCGCGGGCTATGCGCCCACGCCGGTCAAGGACGCGCACCTGTGCTGCGGCTCGGCCGGCACCTACTCGCTGTTGCAGCCCGAGCTGTCGAAGACGCTGCGCGACAACAAGCTGGCGGCGCTCGAAGCCGGCGGCGCGGGCTGTATCGCCTCGGCCAACATCGGCTGCATCACGCACCTGCAAAGCGGCACCGAGACCCCGGTGCGCCACTGGGTGGAACTGGTCGACGCGCGACTGATCGCCGGCTGAGCCTTGCGGGCGGGCGTGACTTTTTTCACGCTCGCTCGCGTAATCGATCTCAAGGTGTCGCCGCCCATGTCGTCAACGCCGGATATGGGAAGCGTCTCGTTATTGGTTTCGGCCGTCTATTGCCCTCGTCCGGGTAGCCTCGCATGTCTGCCCGCCGGCTTTCGCTGACGGTCCGGCGGCCGGACTCAGTCCCGGTTGTTGCCGATCAGCATGCTCGCCTCGGCTTCGGCCACCACTTCGTCGTCCTGGTTGGCGCACACGCCAGCCAGCACGACGATGCCTGCGTCGTGATGGGGTTTCGGCGTCAGCGCGGTGACCGTCCAGCGGATCGTCAGCGTGTCACCGGCGCGCACCGGCGCCTTGAAGCGCGAGGTGTGCTCCAGGTAGGCATGGGCGGTGCCGTGGAACAGCATGCCCAGCGCTGCCGCCATGAACGAGGTGGTCAGGTAGCCGTGGGCAATGCGCCCGCCGAAGCGGCTGCCCTCGGCCATGCGCTGATTGACGTGCAGGGGGTTGAAGTCGCCGAACAGGCCGGCACCGAGCACCAGGTGGGTTTCGGTGAGGGTCATGCTGCTGTCGAAACAGGTGCCGACCGATATTTCGTTGAATCCGCGTCCAAGTTGCATGCCTTACGCCTTCCGTTGGATGTCAGCCGGGAGGTGAAACGTTACCATGCGCGTTCGTCGCCAAGCGATCCAACAATAACGAGGCCCAACGCGGCCCCTCAACTGACTCTGAGCAGCACATGTCTATGGCACTGAAGGTTGAAACCTGCGTCGCCCGCCACCAGGGCGATCGCGTCGAGCAACAGGACCGCGTGGCGATTTTCGGTCATCCCGAGCGTGCCGGCATGCTGATGGCGGTACTCGCCGACGGCATGGGTGGGCACACCGGCGGGGCGATGGCGGCCGAGCAGGTGCTGCTCAAGGCGCGGCAGAATTTCGAAGCCTTTGCGCCCAAGGAAGAGACGCCGGAGATGCTGCTGTCGGGCATCGTCCAGGAGAGCCACCTGGTGATCAAGCTGACCCGCTTCACCAGCGAACAGGATCCGCACAGCACGGCAGTGGCCTTCCTGCTGCAGCCCGATCGTGCCGACTGGGTGCATTGCGGCGATTCGCGCTTCTACCACTACCGCGGCGACCAGCTGGTGTACCGCAGCGCCGACCATTCGCTGGTCGGCGAACTGCAGCGCAAGGGGCGCCTCAACGAGGCCTCGGCGCTGACCCATCCGCACCGCAACGTGTTGCTGTCCTGCCTGGGCAGCGAGCGCGAGCCGCGGGTGGAGCTGGGGGGCGTGGCGCCGCTGATCGGCGGCGACAACTTCCTGCTGTGCTCGGACGGGGTCTGGGCCTATTTCGCCGACCACGAGATCGGCGCCATCCTGGCCACCATGAGCGCCCGCGATGCCTGCCAGGCGCTGATCTCCACCGCGCGCGAGCGGGCCCGGGGCGAGGGCGACAACCTGTCGCTGGCCGTGGTGCGCCTGGTCGACGTGGCGCCGGCCGTGTCGCCCTCGAGCCCCCTGCACTGAACCGCGCCGGCCTCAGTCCGGCGCGTCGGCCTTGAGCCATTTGCGCCGCCAGAAAATGGCGGCCAGCACGGTGGCGGTACTGGCCATCAGGCCGATGGCCAGCCAAAAGCCATCCGAGATGTCGCGCCACGGCATGTCCTGGAAGTTCATGCCGAAAATGCCGGCGATCAGAGACGCGGGCAGGAACAGCGTGGTGAGCACCGCCAGGATGCGTACCTCGAGGTTGAGCCGGTTGCTGACGCTCGACAGGTAGATTTCCAGCGCCCCGCCGAGCACGTCGCGCTGGCTCTCGAGTGCCTCCTGGATATGCATGGTGTGGTCCAGCACATCGCGCAGATAGGGGCGAACCTCGTCGCTGAAAAAGCGCGTGTCGGCCCGGTTGAGCGTCATCAGCACATCACGCAGCGGGGTGATGGCGCGCCGCAGGGTCTGGACCTCGCGGCGCAGACCGGTGATGGTGCGCAGCACGGCCGGTGTGGGGTGCGACAGCACGGCTTCCTCGACCGGCTCCGCCGCGGCGTCCAGGCTGTCGATCACCAGAAAGTAGCGATCCACCACGCTGTCGATCAGCGCATGGACCAGATGGTCGATGGGCTTGCGGCGCAGTGGCGTGCCGGCGGCGCGCAGGCGCTCGCGCACCGGTTCGAAGACGCCGGTCGAGCGCTCCTGGAACGACAGCACGAAATCGCCGCCGATGACCAGGCAAATCTGGTCGGACTCCAGCGACTGACTGGCCGCATCCCAGGCATACAGGCGCATCACGCAGAACAACACCTCGCCGTAGTCCTCGATCTTCGAGCGCTGTTGGGTATTGAGGATGTCCTCGAGGATCAGCGGGTGCAGCCGGTAGTGCTTGCCGAGGCTGCCGAGCAGCGCCGCATCGCGCAGACCGCGCACGTCGAGCCAGGTATGGGCATGGAGGGCAAGGCCGGTCGGGTCGAAGCGATCGGCACTCAGACGCTTTTCGCTGAGGTGCTCGGCGTCGTAGCTGAAGGCGGTGAGGGTGGTGGCCGCACTGTGGATTTCGCCCACATGGACCAGCGTGCCGGGCGGCAGGCCGGCTTTGCGGCTATGCGATGCGGGGCGTTTCTTTTTCATGCTCGGATCCTCACGGGCAGTGGATCGCCATCGGCGCGCGACACGATGCTCCGAATCGCCATCCGCTGCCCCTGTCTGCCGGCGGGGCGTGTTACGGTGGCGATCACAGGTTTTACCCTGCCGGGCGATTCAGTATGATGGTTGCCACGGGGAGTAGTCGCCCATCATGCCGGCCCGATGCGGGGAGACGTGCCGCAGCAGAAGATGACCACCCGCAGGTTTGATATCAACTGCATACAGGGAGTGTTACATGCCACTGGTGATAGGTGTACCGGCGGAAACGACGCCCGGGGAGCGAAGGCTCTCGGTCGTGCCGGACGTGGTCAAGAAGTATCTCGCGCTGGGCGCACAGGTCGTGATGCAGAAGGCGGCCGGCATGCCGGCGCATTTTCGCGACGAGGCGTTCGAGTCGGTCACATGGGTCGATGAGGATGTCGACGTCTGCGCAGAGGCCGATATCCTGCTCGGCGTTCAGCCGCCGTCGCTCAAGCGCATCGGCAAGCTCAAGCCCGGTGCCGTGGTGCTCGGTTTCCTGCAGCCGTGGTCCGACGCCAAGCGTGTCGAGCGGCTGATGGAGCGCAACATCACCTCGTTCGCGCTGGAGTTGCTGCCACGCATCAGCCGCTCGCAGAGCATGGACGGGCTGTCCTCGCAGGCGGCGGTCGCCGGCTACGAGTGTGCGCTGATCGCCGCCGACCATTCGCCCAAGTTCTTCCCCATGCTCACCTACGCGGCCGGCACCATCCGCCCAGCCAAGGTGCTGGTCATCGGCGCCGGCGTGGCCGGCCTGCAGGCGATTGCCACGGCGCGGCGTATCGGCGCCATGGTCGAGGCCTACGACGTGCGCCCCGAAACCCGTGAGCAGGTCGAGTCGCTCGGCGCCAAGTTCGTGGACACCGGCGTGTCGGCGGCGGGCCTGGGCGGTTATGCGCGCGAGCTGACCGACGAAGAGAAGGCCAAGCAGGCCGAGAAGCTGGCCAAGGCGGTATCGCAGTGCGACGCGCTGATCACGACCGCGGCGATCCCCGGCAAGAAAGCGCCGGTGATCATCACCGCGGCCATGGTGGCCGGCATGAAGCCGGGCGCCGTAGTGGTCGACATGGCCGCCGAGAGCGGCGGCAACGTCGAAGGTACGGTGGCGGGCGAGAAGACCTGGGTCAATGACGTGCTGATCGTCGGCCCGACCCACATCACCAGCCGCATGCCGGTGCATGCCTCGGAGATGTACGCCAAGAACCTGTTCAACTTCATCAGCCCCTTCATCAAGGACGGGGCGCTGGCGATGGACTGGGACGACGAAGTGCTGGCCGGATGCTGCCTGACCCACGAAGGTCAGCTGCGTCACGCCGGCGTCAAGCAGATTCTCGGCCTGTAACCGGAGGGTACGATCATGGAAGGCATTGTCTATCTGTACGTTTTCGTGCTGGCGGCATTCACCGGTTACGAAGTGATTTCGCGTGTGCCGGTGATCCTGCACACCCCGCTGATGTCCGGCTCCAACTTCATCCACGGCGTGGTGCTGATCGGCGCCATGGTGGTGATGGGGCACGCCGATCCGGACAGCCCCCTGCAACTGACGCTCGGCTTCTTCGCCGTGCTGCTCGGCGCGGCCAACGCCGCCGGTGGCTATGTGGTGACCGAACGCATGCTCGCCATGTTCAAGGCGGGCAAGAAGAAGGGGGCTGAATGATGAAGGGCTTCATTGATGTGTCCTATGTCGTCGTGGCCGTGGTGTTCATCCTCGGCCTGAAGGCGATGAGTTCGCCGGCGACCGCCCGTAAAGGCATCGTCTGGGCCGGTTGGGCGATGATCGCCGCCACCCTTGTCACGCTGTTCTGGCCGGGCATGCAGAACTTCGCGCTGATGATCGTTGCCATGGTCATCGGCGGCTCACTGGCCTGGTGGTCGGGCAAGAACGTGGCCATGACCGACATGCCGCAGATGGTCGCCATCTACAACGGCATGGGCGGCGGTGCGGCAGCGGCGATTGCCGCGGTGGAGTTCGCCCGCGGCGAAATGCATGGCGGCATGGTGGCCTTTCTGGCGGTGCTCGGCGCGCTGATCGGCTCGGTGGCTTTCTCCGGCTCCTGCGTGGCTTACGCCAAGCTGCAGGGGATCATGAAGAAGGCCTATCGCTTCCCCGCGCAGAACCAGCTCAACATCGGTCTGGCCGCCGTGGTCGCCATTCTCGGCCTGGCCATCGCCACCGCCGAGCATCCGGGCGGCTGGGCGATCGTGCTGTTCTTCGTGCTGTCGCTGGCCCTCGGCGTCATCGTCACCAGCCCGATCGGCGGTGCCGACATGCCGGTGGTGATCTCGCTGCTCAACGCCTTCACCGGCCTGGCGGTCGGCTTCGAAGGCTATGTGCTGGGCAATCCGGCGCTGGTGGTGGCGGGTATCGTGGTTGGCGCCTCGGGCACCTTGCTCACCCAGTTGATGGCCAAGGCCATGAACCGGCCGATCACCAACGTGCTGTTCACGCCGATGACCGGCGAGGCGCAGGAAGGCGAGGCGATCGAGGGCAGCATGCGCGAAATGGGCGCGCTCGATGCGGCCGCCACCATGCGTTACGCCAACAAGGTCATCATCGTGCCGGGCTACGGCATGGCGGTGGCCGGGGCGCAGCACAAGGTGTGGGAGATGAGCCAGCTGCTCGAAGAGGCGGGCGTCGAAGTGGTGTTCGCGATCCACCCGGTGGCCGGGCGCATGCCGGGGCACATGAACGTGCTGCTGGCCGAAGCCGGCGTGCCCTACGACAAGATCTTCGACCTGGAAGAGATCAACAGCGAGTTCGCCCTGTCGGACGTGGCGCTGGTGATCGGCGCCAACGACGTGGTCAACCCCACGGCGCGCACCGACAAGTCGAGCCCGATCTACGGCATGCCGATTCTCAATGCCGATCAGGCGCAGAGCGTGATCGTCATCAAGCGCGGCAAGGGCGCGGGCTACTCGGGCATCGAGAATGCGCTGTTCTACAAGGACAACTGCCGCATGCTCTACGGCTCGGCGCAGCAGGCGGTGGGCGAGATCATCGCCCATGTGAAGTCGATGGACGCCTGAGGCCGCAGCGCTCAGGCAAACGCAGCGCCGCCCTTCGGGGCGGCGTTGTCGTTGTGCGCCCAGCATGGGCGCACTCCTGCGGGTGCGAGTCCCGCCGTAAGTTGATCACAGCGAACGAAGTGAAGCGCAACTGCGTGAGGGCGACCGAGCGTGGGGAGGAAGCGTGGAGCGTAAA
>NZ_JAEKFT010000025.1 GCF_018524365.1 Denitromonas iodatirespirans | reverse complement strand
CGACTTCAAGAAGCTGCACCCGGCCTTCGCCAACCTCAAGCAGGAAGACATGATCAAGAACGGTCTGTCGGCCCCGCTGCATGAGGGCGCGGTGAAGTACTACAAGGAAAAGGGCTGGATGTAAGCAGCCCGGGCGCGCGGCTTCGGCCGCGCCTCACCATGACACAGGGCGGCCCGCGGGCCGCCCTGTTTCGTGAGGCCGGCGCGGTTCAGACCAGCGAGGGACCGTCGACGATGGCGCGCGCTTCCTGCTCGGTCAGCGGCACGCTGGCCACTGCCGCCACATGCGCCGACAGCCATTGCACCAGAAGCTCGCGACCGTTGCCCTCGAAATGCGTCACATGGCAGCCGGCGATGCCGGTCTCGGCCGTTGCGCCGCGGATGAAATTGACCACCTGGGCCCGGCCGGTGATCGCCCCGTCGGCGCCGTCACGCGTCAGCACGAAATCGAAGGCGTGATGGCTGTCCGGCGCGGTGGACACATGCATGGAGAAGCCCTCCAGCGACACATCGCGCACCGCCGCCGTCTTGCCGTCGCATTCGAGACGGAATCCGGGTGCCGCCACCAGCGGCGTCTCGACCAGAATCCGCTGACGCTGCCGGCGCTCGTTTACATCGTTCATGACCTGTCTCCCGCGGGATTGTCTTCTGCTGGGGTCTACGGCGGCATGCCGGCGGACTTGACCCCTCAGTCCACCTCGGGCCGTCGCACCGCGCCCGGCCGGTTGGCCATGATCACGCCGGCAATCACCATTGCCCCGCCGATCAGGCTGGCGATCACCAGGCGCTCGCCCAGCAGCAGCACCGACAGCACCACCGCGAACACCGGCACCAGATTGGTGAACAAGGTCGCCCGCGCCGGGCCGATGACCGCCACCGCTTGGTTGTACCAGAAAAAGGCCACCGCCGTGCCGAACACGCCCAGGTAGGCCATGGCCACCCAGGACCAGGCATCCGGCCAAGCCAGCGCCGGCGACATCAGGTCCGACGCGGCCGGGACCAGCAGCATCAAGGTGCCCCACAGAGTGGACCAGGTGGTGGCCGAGGCCGCGCTCATGCCGGCCAGCGTATAGCGGCCGATCACGGTATAGGCCACCCAGGCCGCCACCGCGATGAAGATGTACAGCTCGCCCCGGCCGACCGCGCCGCTGAACGCGCTGGCGTAATCGCCGCGGGTGATGACCATCGACACGCCGGACAAGGACATCAGCACGCCGACCACGCGCAGCCAGGTCCAGCGCTCGTGCGCGATGAAGCGCATCACCACCATGGTCATGATCGGCGACAGCGCCACGATCAGCGCCGCCCGCGAGGCCGGGATATAGGCCAGCCCGCCGAGGAAGAAGCTGTTGTAGGTGAATACGCCGGTCGCCCCGAGCAATACGGTGCCCAGCAGCTGGCGCTTGTTGAGCCGACTCAGCCCGCCGCCGACGGTCAGCGTGAACAGGAACAGCGGCACCAGCGCAATCAGGAAACGGCCGCTGGCGGCGAGAAAATGCGGCATCTGCTGCGCCACATAGCGACCGGCGATGAAGGTGCCGCCCCAGAACGCGGTGGTCAGCACCAGCTTGAGGTAAACCGGGGTCAGCGAGGGCGTGGACATGGAGGCGAGGCCAGCGGGCGAAGCCGCTCAGGATACCCGCGCCGGCATGCCGCCGGCAGAGACGCTTTCTACCCGGCCGACCGTGACACCGCGGCGGCGCCTACAACGGCAAGCCGCGCGGCTTGCGCCCGGCTCGGGCGAACAGCCGGTCGTAGAGCGCGTCCGGCAGCCAGCCGAGCACCCGGGCGACCACGCCCATCTGCCACGGGATCACCACATGCCGGCGTCCGGCGGCGATGGCGCGCGCCATGCGCGCCGCAGCGACGTCGGCCGGCAACAAAAAGGGCATCGGATAGGGGTTGATGGCGGTCATCGGCGTGGCGATGTAGCCGGGCGAAATCGTCACCACCCGCAAGCCGCTGCCGTGCAGCTCGACCCGCAGGCTCTCCAGGTAGCGGCGCACCGCCGCCTTGGAGGCGCTGTAGGCGCCCGCGCCAGGCAGGCCGCGCACCCCGGCCACCGAAGCGATGCCGACCAGCGTGCCGGTGCCGGCCGCGCGCATCGGCGCCATGAAGGGCTGGAAGGTATGCACCATGCCGAGCACATTGGTCTGCATCACGCGGGCGAAAGCCTCGGCGTCTTCGGCATGTTCGGTCAGCGTGCCGACCGACACGCCGGCGCTGGCGATGACGATGTCCGGCACGCCGACCGCCTCGATGAACTGGGCGGCCACCGCCGCCATCGCCGCGGCATCGGCCACGTCGGCGACAAACACCCGGGCCCGGCCGCCGCACTCGGCCGCCAGCGCCGCGAGCGCCTCGCGCCGCCGCCCGGCCAGGCCGAGGATCACGTCCTGCTGCGCATAGTGGCGCGCCAGCGCGGCGCCGATGCCGCTGGAGGCACCGGTAATGAAAATGCGCCGTGGCCGGCTCGCGGCATCACGGCGCATCGTCGGGCGCTCGGCGGCGGGTATCAGCCGCGGCCCTTGGCCTTGCGGGCCTTGGCGATCAGCTCGTCGGCCACCTGCAGCGAAGCCTCGTGGCTGCCGGCCATCGAGGCGGAGGTGAGCCACTGGCCATCGATCGCCAGCGTCGGCACGCCGTTGATGCGGTAGGCGCGCGCCACCTGGTCGGCACGCTGGAGCTTGCTCTGCACGCCGAAGGACTTGTAGGCATCCATGAAGCGCTTGGCATCGACGCCCTTGCCCGCCACCCAGGCGGCCACGCCTTCCTCGGTGGTCAGCGGGGCTTTTTCGTCCTGCACCGCGACGAACACGTCGGCGTGGATTTTCTCGATATCGCCGGTCGCTTCGGCCGCGTAGTAGAGCTGGGCCAGCGCCTTGAGCTGGGGGTTGCCCCAGATCGCCGGCACCCGCACGAAAGCCACGTCGGCCGGCAGCTTGTGCACCCACTGCTCGAGCAGCGGATCGAAGTCGCGGCAGTGCGGGCAGCCGTAGTGGAAGAACTCGATCACCTCGACCTTGCTCTTGTCGGCCGTCGGCTGGGCCGGGCTGACCGGGGCGAACTTCGCGCCCTGGGCGAAGACGGGGGTGCCGATCGCGGCGCTGCCCGCCAAGGCGGCCATGTTCAGAAGCAGGTGACGTCGATTCATGTTTTCTTCCCTGATCAATGATGTGCTTCGTTCAGACGCGGGCGCCCGCGATGAGTTCCCGCGCGCCCGCGCCGGTCACGGCTTGACCCGCACCAGCGAACTTTCCATGCCGGCGCGCGCCAGCTCGGCCCGCACCGCGTTCATGTCCTCGACCCGGTTGTAGGGGCCGAGACGGACACGATGCACCGTGCCCTTGTTGGCCGACTCGCCGCGCTGCACCGAGGCTTCGACCCCCATCAGCGCCAGGCGGGCTTTGAGATTGTCGGCTTCGGTCGGGTCTTCGAAGGCGCCCACCTGCAGGTAGAAGCGCTCGGCCACCGGGGTCGGCGCCTCGACCGGTGCGACGGTGGTCGGCACGTCGGCCGCGCCGTCGCCCTTGGGCAGGATCTTGTAGAAATCGAACTGCGGCTTTTCGACCGGCCGGTCGCCGGGCTTGCCGGGCAGCACGCGCGGCGCCTGCGGGCCGGGCATCTCGGTCGGCGCGGGGACCGTCTGGTCGGCGAAGGGATTGGACCGGGTCAGGTACCAGGCCACGCCGGCGGCGAACACCGCGCCGAGCATCAGGCCGATGATGATGCCGACGAAGACGCCGCCACCGCTGCGCCGGGCCGGCGCCTTCTTGCTGGTTCTGCGATTACCGCTCACGCCATCGACTCCTCGGGCGGGTTACATGGAGCTCGGCGCGGACACGCCGAGCAGGGCCAGGCCGGTGGCCAGCACCTGGCGCACCGCGGCGGCCAGCGCCAGGCGCGCCAGCATCAGGGCTTCGTCATCGACCAGCATGCGCTCGGCGTTGTACCAGCTGTGGAATTCGCCGGCCAGGTCCTTGAGATAGAAGGCCACCTGGTGCGGCGCGTAGTCGGCCGCGGCCGACTGCACCACCTCGGCAAAAGCGGCCAGACGGGCGCACAGCGCCAGTTCGCGCTCGCCTTCGAGGCGGGCCAGCTCGGCGTCGAGCAGGTCGCGCTCGACCCCGCCCCACTGCGTCAGCACCGAGCAGATGCGGGCATGGGCGTACTGGATGTAATACACCGGGTTCTCGTTGCTCTGGCTCTTGGCCAGGTCGAGGTCGAAATCGAGGTGCTGATCGCTCTTGCGCAGCACATAGAAGAAGCGGCAGGCATCGTTGCCGACATCCTTGCGCAGGTCGCGCAGGGTGACGAACTCGCCCGAGCGGGTGGACATCGCCGCCTTCTGGCCGTTGCGATACAGCACCGCGAACTGCACCAGCGCCACTTCCAGCTTCTCGGGCGGCAGGCCGAGGGCTGCAATCGCGCCCTTGACGCGCGGGATGTAGCCGTGGTGGTCGGCGCCCCAGATGTCGATGATGCGGTCGAAACCGCGCTCGTATTTGTTGAAGTGGTAGGCGATGTCCGAGGCGAAGTAGGTGAACAGCCCGTTCTCGCGCTGCACCACGCGATCCTTCTCGTCACCGAAGGTGCTCGAGCGGAACCACTTGGCGCCGTCCTGCACATAGATGTGGCCGCGCTTTTCGAGCTCGGCCACGGCGCGATCGACCAGCCCGGTGTCGAACAGGCTCTTCTCCGAGAACCACTTGTCGAAATGCACCCCGAAGCCTTCGAGGTCTTCGCGGCAGTCGCCGAGCTGCTCGGTCAGGGCGAAGTCGTGGATCCACGGGTAATCGACGCCCAGCAGGCGCTTGGCGTTGGCGATCAGGCCGTCGAGATGGTCTTCCTTGTCGGCCTCGACCGAGCACACGCCAGAGAGCACCTGCTCGACCGTCACCTTGGCGAAGCGGTCGGTGTGCGCGTCGCGGATCTCGCGTGCCATGTCGATCACGTAGCCGCCCTGGTAGGCATTGGGCGGGAAAGGCACCTCGATGTCGAAGAAGGCCAGATAGCGCAGCCAGGTGGACAGCGCCAGGATGTCCATCTGCCGGCCGGCGTCATTCACGTAGTACTCGCGCGACACGCTGTGGCCGGCGAAATCCATCACCGCCGCCAGCGAGGCGCCGTAGGCCGCGCCACGGCCATGGCCGACATGCAGCGGGCCGGTGGGGTTGGCCGAGACGAACTCGATCTGCACCTTGGTGCCGCTCGGCGCCCCGCGGCCGAAGCGCTCGCCCTGGGCCAGCACGGTGCCGACCACGGTGGTCTTGGCATCGGCGGCGAGGGTGAAGTTGATGAAGCCGGCGCCGGCCACCTCGACCTTGGCCACCTGCCCCGAGGCGGGCAGCTCGGCCAGCAGCAGCGCGGCCAGATCGCGCGGGCTGCGGCGCATCGGCTTGGCCAGTTGCAGCGCGAGGTTGGAGGAGAAGTCGCCATGGCTGGCCTGCTTCGGGCGCTCGAGCACGATCGGCGCATCGGCCTGGTCGGGCGCGACGCTCTTCAGCGCCTGGCGCAGCAAGTCGGCAATCAGGGTTTTCGGGTCGGCGCTCATGGGCACGAATCAGGCTGGAAAACCGCGCATTATACAAGAAGCGCCGCCGTCCTCCGGCATGCCGACGGCAGGGATCAGGCCACCGATGCGCGCAGCCCCTCCACATAGATCATCCGCCCCGAGCCGGGGTCGCGGATGTAGCTCAGCTCGGCGCGCCGGTTCGCGCCCGCGCCGGGCGGCTTGAGCGAGACGTGCACCCAGCCCGAATTGGGCCCCCGGCGCGGGTCGTAGCACTCGCAGATGACCTGGTCGAAAGCCGTCAGGTGTTTGACCACCCAGCGCGCCAGCTCGAGCGTTGCCATGCCGGGGATCTCGATGTCGCAGGCCGCGCCGGCGGTGTGCTGGCTGGTGCTGATCCAGCTCGCCGGCCGCTGCTTGAGCGCGCGCTCCAGTGCCTGCGAGCGGAACACGCTATTGGGCGTGAACGGGCCGAAGGCGTCACGCACCGGCTGCAGCACCTGGCGCGCCAGATGCACCGCCGCCTGCAGCTGGGCATCGGTCTCGAAAAAGTTGTCGATGCCGCGCCGCTCGGCCAGCTCGGAGCGGGTCAGCTCGTAGAGCCGGAAATTGGCGCTCACCGTGTCGCGTGGCGCCACGGCATCCAGATGGAAGTCCTCGACCGGCGTTTCGCTGCGATCCGTGGTGCTCATCAATCCCTCCACTCACAAGACCGCGCGGATGGCGGTGATGGCATCGCGCACCGGCTTGCGCGTGCCCTCGCACAAGGCCACCAGGAAATCCAGATGCTCCTGCAAGGTGGCCCGCTGGCGCGGGCTGGCGCCGCGGGCCAGTGCCCGCCGGTAGAGCCCGCCCACTTCGTCGGCCCCGCGGCGTGCTGCCCGTGCATTGGGGGCGCTGGCGATCAGCCGCACCAGCGCGCAATCGGCCTCGCTGGCCGCGTCCCAGAAATTGGGATTGGCCGCGTTGTTGGCGCGCGCTACCTCGATCATGGCCTCGCATTCTTCGAGCAGCTGGGCATTGCTCGCCCCCGGGGTGCCGCCAAGGGCGAGGGCCAGCACCTCGGCCAGCGCCCAGTTGGTGAAGCCATAGATCGAGCGCCCCTTGCCCGCCGTCTCCATCGCCAGACGGTAGTAGTTGCCCATGTTGATCAGCGCTTCGAGCCGCGGCGCGGGCGCCACCTGCAGCCAGGCCAGGCGCTTGCAGGCGCTGCCGAGCAGGGTGTAGCGCTCCTCGGTCGGCGCACGGCGGCAGATCAGGTCCAGCTCGGCGATGGCCTCTTCGATCTGCGTCACCAGCGCGGCACGACGCCCCTCGTCGGCCTCCGACGACGCGCGCAGCTGCAACCAGGCCTGGCCGGCCAGGCGCACCTTGAAGTTGGCACACTGCTCGACCGCCCGCACCGGGCAGTCGCCTACGTCGGCGCCGAGCGCCCGGTTGAGCCACTCGACCGCCTCGGCGAAGGCGCCGGTCTCGCCCCAGGCGAAGCCGATGGCGGCGGCCACGTCGGCGCGCGCCAGCCAGCGCTCGGACAGCGCCTGCGGCACCCGCCCGAGAATGGCGGGAATGCCCTCGCGCAGGCGCGCCAGCTCGGCCGCATCGTCGCCATGGCGCCGCACCTGCATCTGCACCCACTGCACATGGTTCTCGAGCGCCACCACCAGCTCGGACGGCGCGTAGAACGGACTCATGGCCCGCGGCGTGGTGACGCCGGCCTGGCCGCGCAGGTGATAGCTCGGGTCGCCATAGCACTGGTAGGCGCCCCAGGTGTTGATGCCGGGGAAGCTCGACCACGCCTCCTCGCGCGCCGCGCGCACCGACTCGCCGAAGGCCTGCCCGGCCAGCAGATGCTTGTAGAAGCTGGCGGCGAAGGCGTTGGCCGCCGCATCGTCCACCGCCCAGCCGGCGGCCACCACCGCCTTGACGCCCATGCGCACGAACTGCACCGCCAGGTTGGCGGCCAGCAGGTTGAAGCGTGCCGACTCGCCGGCGCCGGTCTTGCCCAGGTGGCAGCAGTTGATGAACACCAGCTCGGGCACCCAGCGCATCTGCTCCACATCGCCCGGCGTGAGCACCGCATCGCGACCGATCACCATGCCCGACACCGCGCGGCCGTTGGCGCAGCTCATCTCGTGCACCCCGTGGCCCGCCAGATGCAGAATGCGCCAGGCGTCGCGATGCACGCCGGCGAGGATCGCGTCGGCCCGCTCGTCGATGCTCTCGCGCACCTCGAAGCCGCCGCCGCGCAGCATGCTGACCACCGTCTCGGCCTCCTGGCGGGCGCCCGGCAGGTCGGCGAAACCGGCCCAGCCGTCGAGGTCCGGGTTGCCCACCACCAGCGCCTTGGCATGCGGCGCATGGGCCGGCTGGGCGCGGAACTGCGCGGCCTTGAGCTGGCGCACCAGCCCGGCGGCCACCGCCGGCGGGCGGTCGCCCACGCTCCAGCGGTTCTCCAGCAGCTCCCACGGATAGCGCGCCGAGCGCTCGTCGACCAGCACCACCATGTGGCTCTGGCGCGGCGCCATCTCCTTGAGCCGGTTGGGCAGCAGCATCTCGAACAAGGTCTTGGCGATTTCGCTGTTGGCCGCCGGCGAGGCCGAGGCCTGGGCGATGAAGGCATCGGCCAGGGCCAGTTGCCCGGCCATCAGGGTCTCCTCGGCGCGCGCACGGTCGGTAGCGAAGATGAAGCGCAAGGCCTCGCGGCCGGGCTCCTCGACGATCTCCAGCCGGTGCCACCAGTCGGGCAGCTCGTCGCAGCGCACCCGGCGCCGACGCCCCTCGCCCAATTGGATGTCGCGGCTCGCCCAGCGCACCCGGGCGGCCAACTCGCCGTCGCGCAGGCAGTTTTCGAGGCCTTCGGCGGCCGAGATGGCCACATCCTCGAACACCTCGATGAATTCCACCGCATCGATCACCACCCGGTTCTCCAGCCCCTGCGCCACCAGCGCGGCGCTGGCGGCCACCGCGCCGCGCAGGATGGCGTCCACCGAGGTGCCGACCGGCATGCCGCCGGCGCCGGAGCCGACCAGCAGGCAGCTGACCGCCGCCGAGCGCGGCGCCGAGGCCGGGCCAAAGCGGATGTCGTCGGGCCACTGCGCGACTTGCAGCGCGAAGTCGATCAAGGCGCTGCGCACGCCGGCTTCGAGCAGGCCCGGCGACAACTCGCCGACCAGCCCCAGACCGAGCACGATCGCGCCGGCCGGCTTGTGCTCGGGCACCTCGTTGAAAAACAGCGCGTGGGTGCCATTGGCCGCCGGATACATGCCCAGGTTGAGCCGCTGCGACAGCGCCCCGCCGAGCCGGTGGTTGACCGCCGCCTCGGCGCTGACGATGGTGTCGCCGGCATAGTGCCCGACCAGCACCGGGTAGCGCGCATAGGCCAGATCGCCATGGCGGATGCTGACCGCCAGCGTCGGCACTGCCGCGGCGGCGGTCCCGATCACCACCGGTCCTCCCGGACCGAAGCCCAGGGTGCGCACCGCGGCCTCGTCGGGGAAGTCGTCGGTGAAGGGCGCCTCGGGCATCGGGAAGCGCGCCGGCACCGTCTCGCCGGCCCGCGCCCGCGCCGGCGGGGTGGCCGGCAGGCGGGTGGTGGTGCCGGTCATGAGCAGGTCGAGCAGACCGGGGAAGGCGCGCTTTTGCGTGCACAGCGCGTCATGGGCGGTGTCTTCGACATACCACACCGGCACGCCGGGCAGGCGGCCCGAGGCCCAGGTGACGGTGCCATCGCCCTCCGCGGTGGCCTCGAAGGCCAGTTTGCGCTCGCTCGCCGGCTCCCATTCGTTGACCGGCACCACCTGGTAGTCGGCCACCGTCGCCGGCTGGCAGCCGGCCAGGTAGATCATGTGGCGCGGGTCGGGCGGCGCATCGATGAGGCGCCGCCAGGTCTCGCGCGCGCTGCGCAGCGCGGCCGCATCGGCCAGCGGCCACACCGCCGACATCTCGGCCTTGAGCGCCTTCCACAGGGCCGGATCGGCAAAATCGCGGTCGGCCGGATCGAAGGGCAGCAACTCGAGCAAGCCGGCGTAGTCGCGCACGATCTCGGTGATGCCGGTGACGGTCTGGGTGAAGTCGAGCAGCGCCAGTTTCTGCTGGGTGGGGTTGCAGCCGGTGAGCCAGCGCACCGCCTCGTGCGAGCCGAGGTTCGGCGTGCCGAGCATCACGAAGCGGCTGTTGGGCAAGGCGGTGATGCGCTGCCAGGCGGCTGTGCCTGCGCCGCCGTCGGCGATCATGGCGCGCACCACCAGGCCGCCCATCGAGTGCGCCACCAGATGCACCGGCTGGCCGCAGGCTTCCATCTCGGGCAGCCAGTCGGTCAGCGCTTCGGCCAGGCGCGCCGCGGCCGCAGTGACCGACTGGCGCCAGTCGTAGGGGAAGATCTCGACCCGGTGGCTGCGCGCCAGGAATTCGACCATCGGGCCGTAGAAATCGCCGACCAGATCGATCGGCTCGACATCCGGCTGGCCCATGCGCAGGCGCTTGAGTTGGCCGCGCAGCAGGCGCCAGTAGTCCACCCACACCGTCTCGCCGCGCTGCTGCAGCACGCTGCCCATGGTGCCGGGCAGCACCACCGCCAGCGGCCGCGGCGCACCACCGGCACGGCTGCGGCGCAGCGCCTCGCGCCAGCGTGGCGCCTCGTGCGGCGCGGTGGCGATGGGCAGGAAACCGCCGTCGCTGCCCTCCGGCCGGGTCAGCCCGTGGCC
This sequence comes from Denitromonas iodatirespirans, assembly GCF_018524365.1. Taxonomy (GTDB): domain Bacteria; phylum Pseudomonadota; class Gammaproteobacteria; order Burkholderiales; family Rhodocyclaceae; genus Nitrogeniibacter; species Nitrogeniibacter iodatirespirans. The sequence continues at coordinate 60,373 of NZ_JAEKFT010000025.1, read as the reverse complement.
CAGCCATTTGACGGAGGTCTCGTTGGTGAAATAGCGGAAGTGATTGACCTCGCCACCGGCGTCGCGCAGGTAGCGCGCAGCGCCCTCGGGCCGGCGCAGGCCGCCGAGCATGGAGCCGGTGTTCACCACCAGGTCGTGGTCGGCGCCATAGAACCAGTCGGTGGCCAGGAGCTTGATCTGCTGCCACAGCGAATCGCCCTCGATGTCGCCGGCGATCACCGACAGATCGGCAGTCACGGTGAGATCGGGCGACTGCAGCAGGCGGGTCAGGGCCGAGCCGGGCATCATCGCTTCGAGGCCTGGCAGGGTGCGCGGGTCGGTGCGCGCCTTGACCACCGCCAGCAGGAAGTCGAGCGCCTCGCCCAGCATGCTGCCGCCAGCCAGGAAGTCGAGCACCGACAGCCAGCGGTCGAGCCGCCCGGCCGCCAGCGTGGTGCCGCGCGCCGGACAGGCCACCCGCACGAAACGGCTGACACGCAGCTGCTTGGCGTCGAGCTCGGCGATCAGCGCCTTGAGGGCCTTGCGATCGGCGTCATAGGCGGCATCGCGCGCCTTGGCCGCCTCGCCGTCGAGCGAGGACAGGCCGAGCTGCTCGGCCATGGTGCGGTCGGCGGCGAACAAGGTGTCGAGCAGCGCACCATCGAGCGGATCGGTATCGCGATCGCGCATGCCCAGGCACATCAGTTCGCCGACCAGCCCGCCGCGCGAATGGCTCACCAGGTGCAGTTCGGCGCCGGCCGGCAGGGCGCGGGCCAGCGCCAGCGCGTTGGCCACCGGGCTTTCGGTCAGAGTGCGGTGCTCGAGCGCGAAGACACGCTCGCCATAGCGCTCGGCCAGCCGCGTGCGCAGGGCCGCGCCGGCGCTGTTGTCCTTCTCCCACAGCGCGCCGAAACTGCCGGTGGTGCTCGAGCCGGTGCCATGCAGGAAGACCAGCGCCGCGCCGCCGCCCGGCGCGACCGTGTCGGCCGGCTGCAGGTCGGGGCTGGCGCCGAGCGATACCCGGTAAAGACCCGGTGCGCCATGCAGCTTGCGATCCTCCAGCACTTCGCCCAGCTTGGCGACGACCACGCCCTTGAGATCGATGCCGAAGGCCTCCAGCACCCGCACGCCGAGGCCCACCCAGCCGCGCGAGGCGCCGCCGCCGGCATGGCCGGGTCGCGGACCGAAGTCGAGTTGCCAGGCCGCCTCGCCGTCGCGCCCGACGCTTTTCTTGCCGCGCTCTTGCAGCAGGTCGTCGGCCCGCGACCACAGCACGAAGCCGTTTTCCAGCTCGACCCGCAGCACCGCGTCGGCGTCGATCTCGACGGCGGTCTCGCCGCCGCGGGCCGCGCCCGGCGTGATGCGCCGGGCCGAGGTCACGTCGATTTGCTCGGTGCGCGGCGCGCGGGCAGCGGCGCTGGCGCCGGTGAGACGAATGCGGGCGTCGGTGGGCATGGGCAATTCCTTGGTGGGCGGGGGTCAGGTGAACAATTCGAAATGGCGGGCGGAGCGCGAGCCGAAGATCTGGGGGGACTGCGGCAGGCGGGTGGAGGGCAGGTAGTGGCGGATGGCGCGGAACCACTGCTGGTAGCTGGCGCCGGGCAGCAAGGTGTGCAAGGTCTTGATGGCGTAGTAGGTGAAGGCGCCGTTGGGGCGGCCGCGGAACTGGGTGTCCCAGCTGAACTCGGTGTCGCGGCAGCCGGCCAGCAGCAGGTCGCCGCCGGTGCGCGTCATGCCGCCCATCAGCGCCGCGGGCCGGCCGCGGCAGGCGGCCAGCTCGGCCAGGCTCATCCAGCTGGCCGGCGGCAGGAAGCGGGCGCGCGGCAAGGCGGGGTCGAGGTCGGCCTCGTCGCCACGGGTGACCGAGCCGGAGTGGCAGCTGTCGGAGATGAGCACCACGCGCACGCCGGCCGGGCGCTGGTCGAAGAGCGCGTGCAGGTCGTCGTCGAGCAGCATCTTGCCGTCGCCGATGTCGTGCGGGCACAGCGCCTCGTCGCGCCCGTCGGACTCGTCGCCGGAGCGGTCCGGCACCCAGGTGCCGTGGCCCGAGTAGGTGATGATGACGGTGTCACCAGCGCTGGCACCGGCCACGCGGTCGCCGATATGGGCCACCATCGCGTCGCGGGTGGCGGCGGCGTCGAGCAGCGTGGACACCTCGTAACCCTGGGCGCCGAGCACGGCGCCCCAGTCGCGGGCGTCGTTCACGCAGCCGGCGAGGTCGCCGTCGGTGCCGGGGTAGTCGTTGATGCCGATGGTCAGTGCACGCTTGCTCATGGGGCACCTCAGAAGGCACGGGGGCAGCCGGCGAGCGCCGGCCGACGCCATGACGATGGCTTCTTCTGATTAAAGCATGTGGTCACCCGAGAGCAAGCCCGGCCTGCGCCGGTGCGCCCCTGCCGCGGCGTTTGGGGCACAATTGCGCTTTTGCTTTCGCTGGCCTCCCCCCGTGCGTCTGTTGCGTCTCGCCAAAATCGTCGTGGTCAGCCTGCGTTTCGGGCTGGATCGCATGGTGCTCACCGCCGACCGCAGCGGCCAGCTGGTGCGCCTGTGGCGCATCCTCTTCTTCTGGCGTCGCTTCTCCGAGCCGCGCGCGGTCAGGCTGCGCCTGGCGCTCGAATCGCTCGGCCCGATCTTCGTCAAGTTCGGCCAGATGCTGTCCACCCGGCGCGATCTGCTGCCGCTGGACATCGCCGAAGAGCTGGCGCTCTTGCAGGATCGCGTGCCGCCCTTCCCCAGCGACGAAGCCATCGCCGTCATCGAAAAGCTCTACGGCCGGCCGGTCGACGAGGTGTTTGCCGAGTTCGAGCGCACGCCGGTGGCCTCGGCCTCGGTGGCGCAGGTGCATTTCGCCCGCCTGCAGGACGGCACCGAGGTGGCGATCAAGGTGCTGCGCCCGGGCATCGACCGTGTCATCGCCCACGACATGGCCCTGCTCGATGCCGGCGCCACGCTGCTCGACCGTCTGTGGCCCGAGGGCCGGCGGCTCAAGCCGCGCGAGGTGGTGGCCGAGTTCGCCAAGCATCTGCGCGACGAGCTCGACCTGATGCGCGAGGCCTCCAACTGCTCGCAACTGCGGCGCAACTTCACCGACTCCAAACTGCTGGTGGTGCCCGAGGTGTATTGGGACTACTGCGGCAAGTCGGTGATGGTGATGGAGCGCATGCACGGCGTGCCAATCTCGCGCACCCAGGTGGTGCAGGCCCAGGGCACCGATCTGTCGGCCTTGTCGCGCGCGGGGGTGGAGATCTTCTTCACCCAGGTGTTCCGCGACGGTTTCTTCCATGCCGACATGCATCCGGGCAACATCTTCGTGGCCGCCGACGGGCGCTATATCGCGCTCGATTTCGGCATCATGGGTACGCTCACCGATGTCGACAAGAACTACCTGGCGCAGAACTTCCTGGCCTTCTTCCAGCGCGACTACAAGCGCGTCGCCCAGGCCCATATCGACGCCGGCTGGGTGCCGGCCCACACCCGGGTGGACGAGTTCGAATCGGCGATCCGCGCGGTGTGCGAACCGATCTTCGACAAGCCGCTGAAAGACATCTCCTTCGGCAAGACGCTGCTGCGCCTGTTCCAGACCGCGCGCCGCTTCGAGATGGAAGTGCAGCCCCAGCTGGTGCTGCTGCAGAAGACTCTGCTCAACATCGAGGGCCTGGGCCGCCAGCTCGATCCGGACCTGGATCTGTGGACCACCGCCAAGCCCTTCCTGGAGCGCTGGATGGGCAATCAGGTCGGTGCGCGCGCGCTGCTGCGCCACATCAAGGAAGAGGCGCCCTACTGGGCCGCCACGCTGCCGCAATTGCCGCGCCTGGTGCATCAGGCGCTGAGTTCGCCGGACCGCCTCGAAGCGACCCGCCTCGACATGATCCGGCTGGCCCGCGCCCAGCGCCGCCAGACGCTGATGCTGACCCTCATCGGCGGCCTGCTCGCCGGGGTGCTGGCGCTCGAGCTGTGGCGGCTGCTCGGCGGCGGATGATTCCCGCATGATCTCCAACGATCCCGGCATGATCCCGTAAAATTTCCGCCCCCCGGGCGGAACATCGTTGCTAAAATCGCGCCGAAAAAACGCGGGCCGATCGCGAGGGACGCCGGCCTCCTTACTCATCTGCATTCCTCCTGGAGCCCACCGCCATGCTGCTCTGGCTTGTCGCTGCCTACCTCGCCCTTTCCATCGGTATCGGTATTGCCGCCGCGACGAAGGTGCACAACGCCCGCGACTACATCGTCGCCGGCCGCCATCTGCCTCTCTACATCGTCGTCGCCATGGTCTTCGCCACCTGGTTCGGCGCCGAAACGGTGCTCGGCATCTCCGCCACCTTTCTCGAAGAAGGTTTTCACGGGCTGATCTCCGACCCACTCGGCGCCTCGCTGTGCCTGGTGCTGTTCGGCCTGTTCTTCGCCCGTCGCCTGTACCGCCAGAATCTGCTCACGCTGGGCGACTTCTTCCGCAAGCGCTACAACCGCACCACCGAGCTGATCCTGTCGATGTGCATCGTGGTCTCCTACCTGGGCTGGGTGTCGGCACAGATCACTGCACTCGGGCTGGTGTTCAACGTCCTCACCGAAGGCAGCATCAGCATGAATCAGGGCATGATGATCGGCGCCACCGTGGTGCTGCTCTACACCCTGTTCGGCGGCATGTGGTCGGTGGCCATCACCACCTTCGTGCAGATGGTTGTCATCGTCCTCGGCCTGTTCTACATCGCCTGGGAGGTGTCGGATCTGGCCGGCGGCGCGGGCAAGGTGATCAGCCATGCGGCGGCGGCCGGCAAGTTCGAGTGGCTGCCCGAGGCCAACATCGGCGCCATCATCGCCTGGGTGGCCACGCTGCTGACCATGGCCTTCGGCTCGATTCCGCAGCAGGACGTGTTCCAGCGCGCCAACTCGGCCCGCAACGAGCGCATCGCCGTCAATGGCACGGTGCTCGGCGGCATCGCCTACTTCCTGTTCGCCGCCATTCCCCTGTTCCTGGCCTACTCCGCGACGCAGATCGACCCGTCGCTGGTGGCCCGCTACATGGAAGAAGATTCGCAGCTGATCCTGCCCAACCTGATCCTCAACCACCTGCCTTTCGGCGCCCAGGTGATCTTCTTCGGCGCTCTGCTGTCGGTCATCATGAGTACCGCCTCCGGCACGCTGCTGGCGCCGTCGGTGACCTTCTCCGAGAACATCCTGCGCGGCTTCCTGCCCAGCCTCAGCGACCGCGCCTTCCTGATGCTGACGCGGATCACCGTGGTGGTATTCACCGTGATCGTCACCGGTTATGCCATGCAGACCGAAAGCACGATCCACGAAATGGTCGAAAACGCCTACAAGGTGACGCTGGCCGCCGCTTTCGTGCCGCTCGCCGCCGGCCTCTACTGGCGCCGCGCCAACAACCTCGGCGCCGCCCTGGCCATCGTCTTCGGCCTGACGGCGTGGATCGCCCTCGAGTTCATCGCCCCCGAAGGCATCGTGCCGCCGCAACTGGCCGGCCTGTGCGTCAGCGCCGTCGGCATGCTCATCGGCGGCCTTGCCGGGCGCCAGCCTCAATACCGCTGAACGCATTGGCGCGGACTGGCGACCGGTCCGCGCCATCGTCAACATTCTTTACACTTCTCGAAATCGCACGCAGGCGACAGCCTGTAACCCGTTGAAAAACGGGTGTTTTAAAAAAGTGGCACGTTCCCTGCTATCACTGCCGCGAGGGATTTTCTCGCGTCAAACAAATAACACAGGAGCATGTCGCCATGTTGTTCAACAAACTTCTTCCGACCGCAGCCGCTGCCGGCCTGATGGCCCTGTCGGCCCAAGCCTACGCCTTGCCGAACGTGTTCAACGACACCATCGCCAACGGCATCAGCCAGTTCGATTCCACCGTCGTCGCCGCTGGCGGCTCGGTCGGCACCGCCCAGATCGTCGCTGGCACCAGCGTGTACAACTACACCGACCTGAACGGCAACCCGGCCACCGTCACCATCACCCGCCCGAACGGCAGCGCCGCTTCCTTCGGCAGCGCCTACACCAGCAACGGCATCACCACCACCGGTGACGTCATCAACATCAACCCGGGCATTGGTCTGGACCAACCGGGCGACATCCCCGGCTTCGGCTCCGGCGTGACCTTCACCTTCTCCTCCGCCGTCAATGCACTGGGCTTCGAGATCGGCGACTGGGCCACCTGCTGCACCACCGGCACCCGTCCGGCCGACGTCCAGTCCGACTTCGGCGTGCCCGCCACCGGCTCCGGCCTGTGGATCGCCTTCGACGGCGGCAATGCCTTCCTGACCGCCAACGCCCTGTCGGCCAACGACAACCCGGGCGTGGTCGCTGCCAACAGCTTCACCAACTTCATCGGCGCCATCGACGACACCAGCACCTTCACCTCCGTGACCTTCTTCGGTGACGGTTTCGGTGAGTTCCTGGTGGCCGGCGGCACGCTGCGCTTCTCGGCCGTGCCGGAAGGCTCCGTGAGCAACCCGATCCCGGAACCGGGCACCCTGGTGCTGGCCGGTCTGGCCCTGGTCGGCCTGGGTCTGTCGCGCCGCAAGCAGTAATTCCTCCGCCATCCGGCGCGTCAGCGCGCCGGTGAGGAAAGACAACGCCCATGCCCCGCATGGGCGTTGTCGTTTCCGGACGGCGGTGGCGGCCACGGCCCGGCGATTGACACGCATCAATCCCCCTCCTCGTCCCAAGGCATAGACTCTGGCGGCACTTTTTCTTGCCGCCGCCATGACTGCCACCCATCCGATCGAACTCGTCTGCCCCGCCGGCAGCCTGCCCGCCCTGAAAACCGCGGTCGACGCGGGCGCCGACTGCGTCTATGTCGGCTTCAAGAACGCCACCAACGCGCGCAACTTCACCGGCCTGAACTTCACCGATGCCAGCATGCGCGAGGGCATCCGCTATGCCCACGAACGCGGCCGCAAGGTCTTGCTGGCGCTCAACACCTATCCGCAGGCCGGCAACTGGCCGGAGTGGACCCGCACCATCGACAGCGCCGCCGACATGGGCGTGGACGCGGTGATCCTCGCCGACCCGGGCCTGATGCGCTACGCCAACCGCACCCATCCGGACCTGCGCCTGCATCTGTCGGTACAGGGCTCGGCCACCAGCTACGAGGCGATCAACTTCTACCGCGACCAGTTCGGCATCCAGCGCGCCGTGCTGCCGCGCGTGCTGTCGCTGCCGCAGGTGGCGCATGTGATCGCCAACACCTCGGTGGAGATCGAGGTCTTCGGATTCGGCGGGTTGTGCGTGATGGTCGAGGGGCGTTGCTCGCTGTCGGCCTATGCCACCGGCGAGTCGCCCAACTGCAACGGCGCCTGCTCGCCGGGCAAGCATGTGCGCTGGGAGCAGACGCCCAAAGGCATGGAGACCCGGCTCAACGGCATCCTCATCGACCGCTTCGCCGATGACGAACGCGCCGGCTACCCCACGCTGTGCAAGGGCCGCTTCGGCGTCGGCGACGAGACCTACTACGCCATCGAAGAGCCGACCAGCCTGAACACCCTCGAACTGCTGCCCGACCTGGCCCGCGCCGGCGTGCGCGCCATCAAGATCGAAGGCCGCCAGCGCAGCCCGGCCTATGTGCAGCAGGTCACCCGCGTGTGGCGCGCCGCCATCGACCGCCTCAAGACCGACGGCGAGCGCTTCGCCGTCCAGCCCGACTGGATGGCGGCGCTCAACAACGTCTCCGAAGGCCAGAGCCACACGCTCGGCGCTTACTACCGGCCGTGGAAATGAAGGTGACTGGTAATTGGGTATTGGCGATTGGACACGACGCCGTGCCTGCGCGCATGTCGAACCACCCACCCAAGCCATCACGCCACCCATCCCCCATCACGAATCACCAATGACCCAAATGAAACTCGCGCTCGGACCGCATCAATACTACTGGCCGCGCCAAGCCATGATGGACTTCTACGGCCACGTGGCCGAGTCGCCGGTCGACATCGTCTACGTCGGCGAATCGGTATGCTCGCGCCGCCATGAAATGCGCCTAGACGACTGGTTCGACGTGGCGCGCGTGCTCGCCGAGGCCGGCAAGGAAGTGGTGTTCTCCTCGCTGGTGCTGATCGAATCCGAGTCGGACCTCAAAGTGCTGCGCAAGCTGGTCGGCCAGCCCGACTTCCGCGTCGAGGCCAACGACATGGCCGCGGTGCAGGCGCTGATCGGCGCCGGCCACACGCACTGGGTCGCCGGTCCGACGCTCAACGTGTTCAATCCCGAGACCATGAATGTGTTCGCCGAGCAAGGCGCCACGCGCTGGGCCGTGCCGCCCGAGATGGCGCGCGAGGCCATGGACGGCCTGCTCGCCGCCAGCGATCCGCGTCCCGAGGTCGAAGTCACCGCCTATGGCCGCCTGCCGCTGGCCTACTCGGCGCGTTGTTTCACGGCCCGCCACTTCAACCTGCAAAAAGACACCTGCGAGTTCCGCTGCCTGCAGCACGCCGAGGGCATGCCGCTGAAAACGCGCGAGGGCGAGGCCTTCCTGACGCTCAACGGCATCCAGACCCAGTCGGCCAAGGTCTACAACCTGCTCGGCGATCTGCCGGCACTGCGGGCCTCCGGCGTCGACGTGCTGCGCGTACTGCCGCAGTCCGAGCACATGTCCGAACTGCTGAGCCTGTTCCGCCGCGCCATCGACGGCGAGATCGCCCCCGCCGACGCCTTCGCCCAGTCCCAGGCCCTGATGCCCGAAGCGCCCTGCAATGGCTTCTGGCATGGCAAGCCCGGCCTCGAACAATACGTCGCCGCCGCCTGAGCGCGGCGTCATGGAGACTCCCATGGCCAACATCCCCGCCTTTCGTGTGCCCCCTCTCGTCGGCCGTGTGGTCGCCCGCCTGCCGCAACTGCCGCCCACGCTGGCACTGGTCGGTGCGCTGAACCTGGCGCTCGGCCGCATCCTGCCCAGGGACGATCTCGAACCGCTGACCGGCAAGCGCCTGCAGCTCGACGTCACCGACGCCGGCCTGAGCCTGCGCTTCACGCTCAGCGCGCGCGGCTTCCGCCCGCGCTTCGACCGCCAGCGCGCCGACCTGACGCTGCGTGCCGCCACCCGCGACTACCTCGCCCTGGCGCTGCGCGAGGAAGATGCCGACACCCTGTTCTTCAGCCGCCGCCTGATCATGGAAGGCGACACCGACCTCGGCCTGCTGGTCAAGAACACGCTCGACGCGGTGGACTGGGACGCGCTGATCGCCGCGGCCAAACCGGCCACGCTGCTCGCCCGCGTCAAAGCCCCGCGCCTGGGCTCGCCTGCCGCCTGAGCACCCCGCCGGCCCGCCGCTGCGGGCCGCTGCGCGTACAATCGGGCCATCTTCGCAGTCCGGTCTCCGACCGCCCGACGTGTGCGCGCTTCCACCCAGCTGCCCCGCTACCTGAGCCTGGCCTACGGCCTGCTGGTCGCCTATGCCTGCCTCCATCCGTTCAGCGGCTGGCGCGTACAGGGCTTGCCCCTGTTCGACTTCCTGCTCGCCCCGTGGCCGCGCTACTACCGCATCGAAGACATCATCCTCAACGTGCTGGGCTTCATCCCGCTCGGCTTCGTGCTCACCGCCGCGTGGCCGGCGCACTGGCCGCGCCCGCGGGCGGTGGCACTGAGCGTGCTGCTGTGCGCCGCACTGAGCCTGTCGCTGGAGACGCTGCAGACCCTGCTGCCGACGCGCGTGGCCTCCAACGTCGATCTGGGCGCCAACATCATCGGCGGTGCCCTCGGCGCGCTGCTCGGCGCGGCGCTCGGGCGGCGCATCTTCGACACCCGCGGCTGGCTGCACCAGTGGCATGAAAAGCGCATTCTCGACGGCCATCTGGGCGATGTCGGCGTGGTGCTGCTGGCGCTGTGGCTGCTCGCCCAGCTCTCGCCCGACAGCCTGCTGTTCGCCGTCGGCGACCTGCGCCGGCTGTTCGACCTGCCGGCCCCGCTGCCCTTCAGCCCCGAGCGTTTCATGCGCCTGGAGGCGGCCGTGGTCGCCGCCCACCTGGTCGCCGCCGGGCTGGTGGCGCGTGCCTGCCTGCAGCGCTTCTCGCTGACCATCGTCGTGCTGATCGCCCTCGGGCTGGCCGCCCGCACGCTGGCCGCCACCAGCTTCTACATGCCGCCGCGACCGTTGCTGTGGCTGACCCCCGGCGCCATCGCCGGCCTGGGCGCCGGCCTGCCGGTGCTCGCCGCCGCCCTGGCACTGCCCGCCGCGCTGCGCCAGACCCTGGCCGCCATCGCCCTGCTGGCCGGCACCGTGCTGGTCAATGTCACCCCCGAGAACCCCTACCTGAGCTTCAACCAGGCGCTCATCAACCAGGGCCACTTCCTCAACTTCAACGGCCTCACCCAGTTGGTCGCCAGCCTGTGGCCCTTTCTCGCGCTGACCTATCTGAGCGCGGTCAACCTGCGCCGCGGCGGCGGCCGCTGAAGCGCCGCCCGGGGCATGGCTATAATGGGCCTCACTGACCGGAGACCCGCCCCATGAGCTATTTTTCCCACCATGTCTTCTTCTGCTGCAACCAGCGCGAAGCGGGCGACACCTGCTGCAACAACCACGGCGCCAGTGAGCTGCAGACCTACGCCAAGGAGCGCATCGCCAAGCTCGGCCTGAAGGGCAAGGGCAAGGTGCGCATCAACAAGGCCGGCTGTCTCGACCGCTGCGACGAAGGCCCGGTGCTGGTCGTCTATCCCGAGGAGGTCTGGTACACCTACGTCGACAAGGAAGACATCGACGAGATCATCGACGAGCACCTGGTCGGCGGCCGCGAGGTCAAGCGTCTGCGCATCTGAGGAGCGGCCCATGAACAAGCCTCTGCCGACCGAATCGGCCCTACTCAACGGCCCCGACGGCACCATCGAGGTGCTGATCGATGCGCCCGCCGAGGTGCGCGGCATCGCGCTGGTGGCGCACCCGCACCCCTTGTTCGGCGGCGCCAACACCAACAAGGTGGCCCACACCCTGGCGCGCACCCTGCGCGACCTGGGCTATGCCACGCTGCGCCCCAATTTTCGCGGTGTGGGCAAGAGCGAGGGCCTGCACGACCACGGCATCGCGGAGACCGAAGACCTGCTGTCGGTGATCGCCTGGGCGCACTCGCGCTGGGGCATGCTGCCGCTGGCCCTGGGCGGCTTTTCCTTCGGGGGTTTCGTCCAGACCCGCGTGGCCAAGCGCCTGGCCGACGGCGTCACACCCGCCCGACGTATGGTGCTGGTCGGCCTGGCCACCGGCGAAGTGACCGGCGCGCGCCAGTACAGCACCGAAACCGTCCCGGCCGACACCCTGGTCATCCACGGCGAACAGGACGAGACCGTGGCACTCACCAACGTACTCGACTGGGCCCGCCCGCAGGTGCTGCCGATCGTCGTGGTGCCCGGCGCCGACCATTTCTTCCACGGCAAGCTGCACCACATCCGCGACATCATCAATCAACGCTGGGCGCCTTTGTAAAAGGAGCGTGAGATGAAACTGACCGCCTCGCTGACCAGCCCCTACGCGCGCAAGATCCGCATCCTGCTGGCCGAAAAGCACATCCCCTTCGAACTGGTGGTCGACTCGCCCTGGGAGACCGCCACCTCGGTGCCGGCGCTCAATCCGCTGGGCAAGGTGCCGGTGCTGGAAACCGACGAGGGCGAGACCTTCTTCGACTCGCCGGTCATCGCCGGCTTTCTCGAAGCGCTCGACCATCCGCCGCATCTGATCCCGCAGGACAACATGTCGGCCGTGCGGGTGCGCCAGACCGAGGCACTGGCCGACGGTATCCTCGACGCCGCCGTGCTCGCCTACCTCGAGACCCTGCGCCCCGCCGAAGCGCGCATGGCCAGCAACGTGGCGCGCCAGCATGACAAGATCGAACGCGCGCTGATCCGCCTCGAAGCGCAATTGACCGGCGACTGGTTCCATGGCGAGCGCATCTCCTTGGCCGACATCGCCGTCGGCTGTGCGCTGGAGTACCTCGATCTGCGGGCGCCCGAGCTCAAGTGGCGCGAACGCCATCCGCGCCTGAAGGCCTTCCTGGCGAAGCTCGGCGCGCGCGACAGCTTCGTCGACACCCGCCCACCCGGCTGACGCGCCCCGCATGCCGACCTCCGCCTCGGGCTCGCCACTGCAGATCGAGCACCTGGTCAAGCGCTATGGCGCGCAGACCGTGGTCGACGACCTCTCGCTGAGCGTGGCGCCCGGCGAATGCTTTGCCCTGCTCGGCCCCAACGGCGCCGGCAAGACCACCACCCTGCGCTGCGCCCTCGGCCTGAGCCTGCCCGACGCCGGCCGCATCACGCTGTGCGGCGAGCCGGTGCCGGCACGTGCCCGGCAAGCCCGCATGCGGGTCGGCGTGGTGCCGCAGTTCGACAATCTCGACCCCGACTTCACCTGCACCGAAAACCTCACCGTCTTCGGCCGCTACTTCGGCCTCGATGCCGCCGCCGTGCGCGAGCGCACGCCCGCCCTGCTGGCCTTCGCCGGCCTGGAACACAAGGCCGGGGCGCACATCCAGGACCTGTCCGGCGGCATGAAGCGCCGCCTGACCCTGGCCCGCGCCCTGGTCAACCGCCCCGAACTGCTGCTGCTCGACGAGCCCACCACCGGGCTCGACCCGCAGGCGCGGCACCTGATCTGGCGCCGCCTCAAGCAGCTGGTGGCCGAGGGCACCAGCGTGTTGCTGACCACCCATTTCATGGACGAGGCCGAGCGTCTGGCGCACCGGCTGGCGATCATGGACGGCGGCCGCCTCCTCGCCATGGGCAGCCCGCGCGAGGTCATCGCCGCCCATATCGAGCCGCATGTGGTCGAGGTCTATGGCGACTGGCCCGAGGGCATGAGTGGCTGGATGCGCGATTTCGGTGCGCGATTGTCGGCGCGCTGCGAACTGAGCGGCGACACCGCGTTCTGTTATGTCGACGAGGCCGGCGCGCTGCTCGACCACCTGTCCCGGCAACCCGCCCTGCGCTACCTGCACCGGCCGGCCAATCTGGAGGACGTGTTCCTCAAGCTGACCGGCCGCGACCTGCGCGACTGAACCGGAGCCCGACCCCATGAAAACGCTCGGAAAGATCTTCGCCAGCGGCCTGCTCGCCGTGGTGCCGATCGTCGCCACGCTGTACTTGCTGGTGTGGATCTTCAGCAGTGCCGAGACACTCTTCGACCAGACTCTGAATCTGCTGCTGCCCGAGGCCTGGCGCGCCTCCGCGGCCGGCCGGCTGCTGCAGCTGCCCGGCGTCGGCGTGATCGCCGGCCTGCTGATGATCTTCGCCGTCGGCCTGCTGATGCGCGCCTGGGTCTTCCGGGCGCTGTTCGAGCGTGTCGAGGGCACGATGCTGTCGGTGCCGATGGTCAAGTCGATCTATTCGGCGATCCGCGATTTCTTCGCCATGGTCACCCAGGACGAAAGCGCCGAGAGCCTCAAGGTGGTCGTCGTCACCCTGCCGGGCAGCACCATGCGCCTGGTCGGCTTCGTCACCCGCAACGATTTCGCCAACCTGCCGGAAGGCATCGGCGGCGAGGGCGAGGTGGCGGTGTATTTCCCGATGAGCTACCAGATCGGCGGCTACACGCTGTTCGTGCCGACCGACCAGATCACCCCGGTCGACATGTCGCGCGAGGCGGCCATGCGCTTCGTGCTCACCGCCGGCATCAACAGCGGCGACACCCCCCGCCCGCCGGCCTGAGCGGGCTCCTCAGCGCATCTGCCAGCGGCCGTCGCCCGCGCTGCAGGCCACGCGACGGTGGGCCTTGCCGGCGGCGCTCAGGTCGAACTCGCGGCACGGCCGACCATCCTGCTTGAAGCTGCGCACCGGGGTCAGCAGATAATCGATTCCGGTGTCGGGGTTGCGCCAGCTCACCCGATGGCGGTCGGCACTCAACTCCAACGCATGGCCCAGGCAGGCCCGGTCCACATCGCCCAGTTCGCGCGCTGCGCTGGCGCCGACCACCGAGCCGATCACCGTGCCCAGCACGATGGCGATGCGCCGGCCGTCGCCCTGGCCCACGGTCGAGCCGATGGCCCCACCGATGACACCGCCGACCACCGCGCCCACCGCCTCGGTGCTGCAGCGGCCGTCGATGATGCCGTAGTCGCGCTCCCATTGGCGGCCGGTGTAACCGATGTAGTAGGGGTCGTGCTTCTTGCGCCAGCCATGGGCTGGCGCGTGTGGCGGCGGATCGGCCAGCACCGGCGCGGGCAGCGCCATCAGGGCGCTCAAGCCGATGATGGCTGGAAGGCGGTGCCAACGTATCGGGTTCATGACAGCACTCCTAGAAAGATCCTGTGTAATCAACGCACCATCGCGCCACGCGTTGACCCTCGCCTCACTGGCGCGGGTCGCCCTGATTGAGCGGCGGCGCGCCCGCCACGCTGCTGCGCCAGGGGTTGATGTCCAGCCCGCCGCGGCGGGTGTAGCGCGCCCACACCTCAAGCCGGCTCGGCGCGCAGCGTGCCATCAGGTCGCAGAACATGCGCTCGACGCATTGCTCGTGGAACTCGTTGTGCTCGCGGAAGGAGACGATGTAGCGCAACAGGCCGGCACGGTCGATCGGCGCGCCGGTGTAGTTCACATACACCGTCGCCCAATCCGGCTGGCCGGTAACCAGGCAGTTGGACTTGAGCAGGTGCGAGACCAGGGTTTCGGACACCGGCGCGGCATCGGCATCCGCGCGCAGCAGGGCCGGCGCCGGGTGGTAGTCGGTGATGTCGACCTCCAGATCGTCGATCAATGTGCCGGGCAGGCTTGTCACCTGGCGTTCGACCCGGTGCAGCGACTGCAGTTGTACATCCACCGGCGCACCGGCGGCGGCCGACAGGTCGCGCGCGATGACCGCCTCGACCTCGCCCATGGCCTCGAAGCGGCTGGCGTTGAAGGAATTCAGATAGAGCTTGAGCGACTTCGACTCGATCAATCGCGGCGAGCTGGCCGGCACGCGGAACTCGCCCATCGCCACCACCGGCTTGCCGCGCGCGTTGAGCCATGACAGCTCGTAGGCGTTCCATAGGTCCTCGCCATGGAAGGGCAGCGTCTCGCCCACGCCGATCTCGGCCCGCTTGGGCGCACGGTCGACCGGGAACAGCAACTCCGGCGCGTAGGTGTTGCGGTAGGCGGTGGTGCGGCCGAGGGGCGAGGCCTCGGCGCCGTGGGGGGTGGGGGTGTCAGTCATCCAGGTCTGAGCCATCTCAAGGGCAAGCCACAAAGGACGATTATAATCAGCCGGTCTCCTGCCGAGCGCCGGATCA
The DNA here is from genome assembly GCF_018524365.1 of Denitromonas iodatirespirans. Taxonomy (GTDB): domain Bacteria; phylum Pseudomonadota; class Gammaproteobacteria; order Burkholderiales; family Rhodocyclaceae; genus Nitrogeniibacter; species Nitrogeniibacter iodatirespirans. The sequence continues at coordinate 45,205 of NZ_JAEKFT010000025.1, read as the reverse complement.
TGTCCGCCACTGCCGCCCACTTTCGTCTGCCCTGCCTGTCCTGGCGCTTCGCGTCGGTGTGGTCGCGCAATTTTCGCGTCTGGCGCAAGCTGGCGCTGCCCTCCCTGCTGGGCAATCTGGCCGACCCGATGATCTACCTGCTCGGCCTCGGCTACGGACTCGGCGCGCTGGTCAAGACGGTCGATGGCGTGCCCTATGTGCACTTTCTGGCGGCTGGCATGGTGTGCTTCTCGTGCATGAACACCGCCAGCTTCGAGACGCTCTACTCGGCCTTTTCGCGCATGCATGTGCAGCGCACCTGGGAGGGGCTGATGAACGCGCCGCTGGCGCTCGACGACATCGTGCTGGCCGAAATGATCTGGGCAGCCAGCAAGGCGGCGCTGTCGGGCACCGCCATTTTGCTGGTGGTAACGCTATTCGGCTTCACCAGCAGCGCGCTGGCGCTCGGCGTGGTGCCGCTGATCTTCCTGATCGGCCTGACCTTCGCCGCCATGGGCCTGGTGGTCACCGCGCTGGCGCCCAACTACGACTTCTTCATGTATTACTTCACCCTCTTCATCACGCCGATGGCGCTGCTCTCGGGCGTGTTCTTCCCGCTCGACCAGTTGCCCGCCGCGCTGCAGACCGGCGCCCAGCTGCTGCCGCTGGCCCATGCCGTGGCCATCGCCCGGCCGCTGATGCTCGGCGAATGGCCGCCCGCGGTGCTGCCGCATCTGGCGGTGCTGCTCGCCTATGCCGCCGTCGGCTTCTGGCTGGCGGTGTCGCTGACCCGCCGGCGACTGCTCAAATGAGGTTGCCATGACCGATCCCCTCCTGCTCGTGCTCACCAATCTGCCCGACGCCGACAGCGCCCAGGCGCTGGCCGCGCACCTGGTCGAGGCACGCGTCGCCGCCTGCGTCAATGTGCTGGCGCCGGCCACCTCGGTGTATCGCTGGGAGGGCGCCATCGAAACCGCCACCGAAGTGCCGCTGCTGATCAAGACCCCCGCCAGCCGCTATGCGGCGCTGGAGGCGGCGATCCGCGCGCAGCACCCGTATGAACTTCCCGAAGTGATTGCAGTCCCTGTTACGCACGGCCTGCCCGGCTACCTCGACTGGGTGCGCACCGAAACCGCCCCGGACGCCTGACCCCACTGCCCATGACCCGACTCCTCGCCCCTCTCCTGCTGCTGCTCGGCCTGCTCGGCCCGGCCCAGGCGCAGGAACTGCTGCCCCCCGAACAGGCCTACCGCGCCAGCGTCGGCGCGCTCGCCCCCGACCAGCTCGAAGTGCGCTTCGAGATCGAGGACGGCTACTACCTGTACAAGGACAAGTTCCAGTTCCGCACCGAGCCCGAATCCGTGGCGGTCGGCACCCCCGCCCTGCCGCCGGGCAAGAAGAAGCACGACGAGTTCTTCGGCGAGGTCGAGACCTATCGCGACGAATTGATCTTCACCCTGCCGGTCCAGGCACCGGCCGATGTCCGTCAGTTCGAACTGACCGTCATCAGCCAGGGCTGCGCCGACATCGGCGTGTGCTACCCGCCCACGCCGCAGACGCTGACGGTCGACCTCACCAAGACCGTACCCCCGACCGCCAGCGGCGGCTGGTTGCAGAAACTGGGCATCGGTGCCAAGAGCGCCGCGCCGGCCATGGATACGCCGGCCGCCGCAGCCGCCGCCCCCACCAGTGTCGCCGCGGCCGGCGGCGACGAGTCCGGCCGCATCGCCCGCCTGTTCACCGGCGCCAGCGTGCCGCTGGTGCTGGTCTCCTTCTTCGGCTTCGGCTTGCTGCTGGCCTTCACGCCCTGCACCTTTCCGATGATCCCGATCCTGTCGGGCATCATCGTCGGCCATGGCCACAAGATCACCAAGACGCGCGCGCTGGTGCTGTCGCTGGCCTATGTGCTGGGCATGGCCGTCACCTACGCGCTGGCCGGCGTGGCGGCCGGTGTGTCGGGCACGCTGCTGTCGGCGGCGCTGCAGAACGCCTGGGTGCTGGGCAGCTTCGCGCTGGTCTTCGTACTGCTGTCGCTGTCGATGTTCGGCTTCTACGAGCTGCAACTGCCCACCGCCCTGCAAAGCCGGTTGTCGACCACCGCCAGCCATGAAAAGGGCGGCTCGCTCGGCGGCGTGGTGGTCATGGGCGTGCTCTCGGCGCTGATCGTCGGTCCCTGCGTGGCCGCACCGCTGGCCGGCGCGCTGCTCTACATCGCGCAGACCGGCGACGCGGTGCTCGGCGGCTTCGCCCTGTTCGTCATGGCGCTGGGCATGGGCGCGCCGCTGATCGCCGTCGGCGTGGCGGCCCGCTCCGTGCTGCCCAAGGCCGGCCCGTGGATGGAGGGCGTCAAACAGGCCTTCGGCGTGATGCTGCTGGCGCTGGCGGTGTGGATGATCTCGCCGGTGGTGCCGGCCATCGTGCCGATGCTGGCCTGGGGCGCGCTGCTGGTGTTCTCCGGCATCTTCCTGCATGCGCTCGACCCGTTGCCGCCCAATGCCCACAGCTGGCGCCGCTTCTGGAAAGGCGCCGGGGTCATCGCCCTGCTCGCCGGCGCGGCCATGCTGGTCGGCGCGCTGGCCGGCTCGCGCGACCCGCTGCAGCCGCTGGCTGCCCTGCGCGGCGGTGCGGCCGTGGCCGCCACGAGTGCGCCGCAGTTCGAGAAAGTGCGCTCGGTGGCCGAGCTGGACGCGCGCATCGCTGCCAGCCAGCAACCGGTGATGCTCGACTTCTATGCCGACTGGTGCGTGTCATGCAAGGAGATGGAGCGCTTCACCTTCTCCGACCCGACGGTGCAGGCGCGCATGGGCCGCATGCTGCTGCTCAAGGCAGACGTGACCGCCAACACCGCCGACGACCAGGCGCTGCTCAAGCGCTTCGGCCTGTTCGGCCCGCCGGGGATCATCTTCTTCACCCCCGGCGGCGGCGAGATCGCCGGTCAGCGCGTGGTCGGCTTCATGCCGGCGGACGACTTCGCCGGCCAGCTCGATGCGGTCTTGAGGTAGGGCGGGCTTCAGCCCGCCATGGCCGGTTAAAACCGGCCCTACACCGCGTCGCGCGTCCTTATCGCGAATACGTCGCCGTCAGGCTCGCCGAGCCCAGGCTATTGGCGCGCATCATGAAACCCGCCAGCGCCGCCGTGGCATTGGCCGGCAGATCCAGATGCGAGGTCTTCAGCGCATACACCGTGAACACATAACGATGCGTACCATGCCCGACCGGCGGGCAGGGGCCGCCGTAGCTCGGCGCGCCGAAGTCGGTGCCGATCTGGCGCGCGCCCTCGGGCAGTTTGCCCGGCGCAGTGCCGGCACCGGCGGGCAGGGCCAGCGTCTGGGCCGGCAGATTCACCACCACCCAGTGCCACCAGCCGCTGCCGGTGGGCGCATCCGGGTCATACATGGTGAGGGCGTAGCTCTGCGTGCCGGCCGGCGGGTTGCGCCAGGTCAGCGCCGGCGAGACATTGCCGCCGTCGCAGCCGAAGCCCTTGAACACCTGCTGCTCGCTCATGCGTGCGCCCTCGGCGACATCGGGGCTGGTGAGGGTGAAGCCGTCGGCGCAGGCAGCGCCGCTGGCAATCAAGGCCGCGGCGGCGAGGCTGTGGACAAGCCGTGTTTTCGAGATCATGGATCGACTCCTGTGTGCCGGTTGAGTCCCTGCACATTAGCGCAACGCCGGGCCGCCCCCTGCCCGCAAACCGTCAAGGACTGTGCCGAAGCGATCAGCCGCGCAGCTGCGAGGGCGAGACGCCGAAGCGCTGCTTGAAGCGCGCCGCGAAACGCGAGGGCGAGGCATAGCCGCATTCGGCGGCGATGCGCTGCAGGCTCAGCGCGCTGCCCTGGATCAGCGCCAGGCCAGTGGACATGCGCACATCGTCGCGCAGCTGGCGAAAGCCGGTCGCTTCGCTGCGCAGCGCACGGCGCAGGCTGGCCTCGCTCATGTGCAGGCGCCGCGCCACCGTGCCGGCTGCCCATTCGGCCGCCGGCTCCTCGGCGAGAATCGCACGCACCCGCTCGGCCACCGTGGCCACGGTGGCGATGCGGCACCAGCAGCCCAGATCGTCGAGGGCGATCAGCAGCTCTTCGAGCCGATGGCGGATCACCCGGTCCGACACATCCGCGCCGGCCAGCATGCCGGCGGCAGCATGGCGCACCGCCTGGGCCACTGCCGAGCCGGCCGGCGGCTGGGCCAATGCCTGCCAGGCGGTGGCCGGCGGCACACCGCGCGCGGCGGCATGGGCACGCACCAGGTCGGGCGCGACGGCCACGCAGGTGGCGGCATACAGGCCATCGGCGTCGGGCGTGTTGCGCATGTGGGCGGTCACGCCAGCATTGATGAACAGCCACTGGCCGGGGCTGGCCTCGAGCTGCCGTTCGCCGACACGCAGCGTCTTGTGGCCGCGGGTGACGAGGATCACGCAGGGGTCGGGAAAGGGCACGTCGGCGATGCGCTGTTCGCGCTGCACCCGCAATTCGAGCGTGCCGCCCAGGCCGGGCCGGGCCACGCAGGTCGCCGCCGGCATCACTGCCACATCCATCGTCATCGCCTCAGTCGCATTGCACGGCGTCAATATAGTCTTGCAGACGCCGTCCGCGCGAGGCGTCGAAGCGCTCGGCGAGGATGTCGATGCCGCCGATGCGGTCGAGCCGGAAGCTGCGGAAATCGTCACGCAGCTCGCACCAGGCGGCCAGCGTCCAGCTGTTGCCCCAGAAGACCATCCCCAGCGGCCACAGCACCCGCTGCGAGGACTCGCCGTCGGCGCGCACATAGTCGATGCGCACCTTCTGCGCACCGGCCATGGCCTGGCGCAGGCTGGCCAGCGGCGCCACCATGGCCGGCGACACATGGAAGGCGGGCACGATCACCGGTGCCTCGCGCAGGCTGCGCCGCGCCGCCGGCATGACGGCGTCGATCCGCGCCAGCGCCAGCTCGGCCGCCCGCCGCAAGGCCGGATCGGCCCAGCCGCCGACCATGCGCAGGCCAACCGCCAGCGCCGACAGTTCGTCCTCGGAAAAATGCAGCGGCGGCAGCCGGTAGTCGCGCCGCAGGCGGTAGCCGATGCCGGCCTCGCCGTCGATCGGCGTGCCCGAGGCGACCAGGTCGGCCACGTCGCGATAGATGGTGCGCTCGGACACTTCGAGCAGTTCCGCCAATCGGCGGGCAGTCATCACCGTCGCCCCGCCGAGCAGGGTGACGATCCGGAACAGGCGGTCGGCACGTCGCATCACATCTCTCCTCCAAGGCCCGCATGATGCCCGATGTCTCCTGCCACCATGCTGTCAGTAGCACCGAGGAATACTTGCCGGGCATTTTCAACCCAACGGAGCATTCCCATGAAAAACGCCCTCAACTGGTTCGAGATCCCGGTCGCCGACATGACCCGCGCCTGCCGCTTCTATGGCCATGTCCTCGACACCACCATCACCCCCGACACCATGTGCGGCGGCCAGATGGCCCCGCTGCCCTACGCCGACGGCGCGGTCGGCGGCAGCCTGTTCAAGCATGACGACCTGCAACCGTCGGCCCAGGGCACGCTGGTGTACCTGAACGGCGGCGACGACTTGGCGCCCTTCCTGGAACGCGTCAGCGCCGCCGGCGGCAGCATCACCCTGCCCAAGACCGAGATCAGCCCGGAGATCGGTTACATGGCGCTGTTCATCGACAGCGAAGGCAACCGGGTCGGGGTGCATTCGCCGAACTGAGTCCCGCCATGGCGCCGTCCGCAACGCAGCCGGCCGGACGGCGCCAAAATCGCTTAAAATGCAACGTTTTAAGCGCAGCGCTGACCCCATGTTCTCCGGCATCGTGGCCGCCACCGGCCAAATCCAGTCGATCACCCCCCTCGAAGACGGCGTGCGCCTGAGCGTCGATACCGGCGCGCTCGGCCTGGCCGACGTGGCCATCGGCGACAGCATCGCCAACAACGGCGTGTGCCTCACCGTGGTGGCCATGGACGGCCGCTCCGCGCAGTTCGACGTCTCGCGCGAGACGCTCAACTGCACCGTCGGGCTCGACACCGCCGGCGCCGAGGTCAACCTCGAAAAGGCCTTGCGTGCCGACGACCGGCTCGGCGGGCATATCGTCACCGGCCATGTCGATGGCGTGGGCGAGGTGCTCAAGTTCGCGCCGGTGGGCGAGAGCCACGAGTTGGTGATCCGCGCGCCGCACGCGCTGGCCGGCTACATCGCGCGCAAGGGCTCGATCACCGTCAATGGCGTGAGCCTCACCGTCAATGCCGTGACCGGCACCGATTTCTCGATCAACCTGATCCCCCACACCGTCGAGGTCACCACGCTCAAGCAGCTGGCACCGGGCGCGCGGGTCAATCTGGAGATCGACATCATCGCCCGCTACGTCGAGCGCATGCTCGCCTGGCGCCAGGGCGAATAAGAACAGCACCGAACCGCGGCCACCGGCCCGACAGGAGAACACCGTGAGCGCACTGGCGCCAATCACCGAGATCATCGAAGACATCCGCGCCGGCCGCATGGTCGTGCTGGTGGACGAGGAAGACCGCGAAAACGAGGGCGACCTGGTCATCGCCGCCGAGCATGTCACGCCCGAGGCGATCAACTTCATGGCCAAGTACGGCCGCGGCCTGATCTGCCTGACGCTGACCGAGGCGCGCTGCGCCCAGCTCGGCCTGTCGCAGATGGCGCGCAGCAACAAGAGCTCGCACGGCACCGCCTTCACGGTGTCGATCGAGGCCGCCGAAGGCGTCAGCACCGGCATCTCGGCCGCCGACCGCGCGCTCACCGTGCAGCGCGCCGTGGCCCGCAACGCCAAGCCGGCAGACATCGTCCAGCCCGGCCACATCTTCCCGATCATGGCCCGCCCCGGCGGCGTGCTGATCCGCGCCGGCCATACCGAAGCGGGCTGCGACCTGGGCGCCATCGCCGGGCTGGAGCCGGCCGCGGTGATCTGCGAGATCATGAACGACGACGGCTCGATGGCCCGCCTGCCCGACCTGGTCCCCTTCGCCAAGCAGCACGGGCTCAAGATCGGCGCGATCCGCGACCTGATCGAATACCGCGCCGCCACCGAGCACCTGATCGAGCGCGTCTCCGAAAAAACCGTCAACACCGCGCACGGCCCCTTCCGCCTGTGCGCCTTCGAGGACAAGACCTCGGGCGACATCCACCTGGCCATGGCCTGCGGCACCATCACCGCCGACACCGAAGCGCTGGTGCGGGTGCACGAGCCGATCTCGGTCATCGACTTTCTCGACACCGGCAGCGACCGCCACAGCTTCCCGGTCGATGCGGCGCTCAAGACCATCGCCGAGGCCGGCGCCGGCGTACTGATCATGCTCTATCGCCCGCAGACCGGTCGCGACCTGCTGGCCCAGCTCACCAACGACCCGGCCGTGCCGCGCCCCGCCGTCAAGTGGGACCCGCGCCTGTTCGGCGTCGGCGCGCAGATCCTGCGCGATCTGGGGGTCGGCAAGATGCGCCTGCTCGCCAGCCCGCGCAAGATCCCCAGCATGGCCGGCTTCGGACTCGAAGTGACCGGCTACCATCCGGCCTGCGAAGCCACCGACTCCACCGACTCTTCAGAGGCCTGAGCCATGCCCCGCTTTGAAAACATCACCGAAATCACCCCGAATCTCGACGGCAGCGGCCTGAGCATTGGCATCGTCATGAGCCGCTTCAACCAGGACGTGTGCGAGGGCCTGCTCTCCGCCGCGGTCGACGAGCTGCTTAATCTCGGCGTCTCCGACGAAGACATCCTCATCACCACCGTGCCCGGCGCGCTGGAGATCCCGCTGGTGCTGCAGACCATGGCCGACTCCGAGCAGTTCGACGCGCTGATCGCCCTCGGCGCGGTGATCCGCGGCGAGACCTACCACTTCGAGATCGTCTCCAACGAGATGGCCGCCGGCATCAACCGCATCGGCCTCGACACCGGCATGCCGATCGCCAACGGCGTGCTCACCACCGAGGACGACGACCAGGCGCTGGCACGCATGCACGAAAAGGGCGGCGACTGCGCCCGCACCGCGGTCGAGATGGTCCACCTGCTGCGCGCGGTGGTGGCATGAGCAGCAAGTCCGCCCGCCGCCGCGCCCGCGAGTTCGCCCTGCAGGGCATCTACCAGGCCCTGCTCTCCGGCAACGGCATCGCCCTGATCGAAGACCAGGTGCAGCAGGCGCCCGGCTTCGACAAGGCCGACCGCGAGCTGTTCACCACCTTGCTGCGCGGCACGCTCAACGACACCGCCGCCCTCGAAGCGCAGTTCGCGCCCTTCACCGGCCGCGCGGTGGCCGAGCTGTCGCCGATCGAGCGCGCCGTGCTGCTGCTGGCCACCCATGAACTGGAGCGCCACATCGAGGTGCCCTACAAGGTGGTCATCAACGAAGCCATCGAACTGGCCAAGGCCTACGGCGGCACCGACGGGCACCGCTTCGTGAACGGCGTGATGGACAAGGTGGCCGCCCAGTTGCGGCCGGTCGAGGTCGCGGCACGCGAGGCCGAGCGCAAGGGCGGCTGAGCGCGCATCGCCGGACCTCGGTTCACGAAAAAGGCCGCGTTCGTCGCGGCCTTTTTCATGCCTGCGGCCCTGCGTCACTCGCTTTCGTTGCCGCCCGCCTTCGTGTCGTGCGTCATGAAGTCGCCCGGCGTCGGCAGCGGATTGCTCGGCACGACCATGTCCTCGGGACTGAGCTGCTCGGTGAAGCCATCGAGCGAGCCCAGCATCCGTTCGTCGCGACGCGCCACCGGCTTGCTCATCAAATAGTAGGTGGTGAGCCGGGTCAGCGCGGCCAGTGCGCCCCGGTGGGTGCGCTCATAGGCATGCGAGGCGTCGGCACCGAAGCCGATCAGCGCGGTGCGGATGTCGTTGCCGGCCTCGACCGCGGCGGCGCTGTCGCTGCGGTAGAAGCGGAACACATCGCGCCGATGCGAGATGTTGTACTTCTCGGCGATGCCGATCAGCTTACGCGTGAGGTGGTAGTCGAAGGGGCCGGCCATGTCCTGCATGCAGATGGTGACGGCGTGCTCGTCGGTGTTCTGGCCCGGCGCGGCAATCGCGATGTCGAGGCTGAGCATCTCGGCGATGTCGCCATGCAGCGCGGCCGAGGCGCCGGAGCCGACCTCTTCGGTGATGGTGAACAGCGGATGCACGTCCACCGGCGGGGTCATCTTGCCGTCCTGCACCGACTTGCAGGCGGTGAGCAGCGCGGCGACGGCGGCCTTGTCGTCGAGATAGCGGGAGATGATGTAGCCGTTGGGGCAGATCTCCGGCTGCGGGTCGAAGGCGATGGTGTCGCCCACCCGCAGGCCAGCCGCTTCGAGATCCATGGCGTTGCGTGCCGGCACATCGACCCGCACCTCGACATGGTCCCAACTGCTCGGCTGGGTGTCGACCTCCGGCCCGAAGGCATGGCCCGAGGTTTTCAGCGGCAGGCAGGTGCCGCGTACCTGGCCCTTGTCGGTGAAGACGGTGAGCCGGCCGCCCTCGGCGAAACGCGAGGACCAGTGGCCGATCGGCACGATGCCGAGACGGCCGTTGGGCTTGATCTCGCGCACCATCGCACCGAGGGTGTCGAGATGGGCCACGATGGCCCGCGCCGGTCGCGGCTCCTCGCCCTTGAGCGTGGCGCGGATGGCCCCGCGGCGGGTCATTTCATAGGGGATACCCATCGCTTCGAGCTGGCCGGCGGTGTAGCGTGCGACCGCGTCGGTGTAGCCGACCGGGCTGGGAATCGCCAGCAGCTGAAGCAGGGTTTCTTCGAGGTAGTCGTAGTCGAAGGGATAGTCTTTGTTGGCCATCAGCGCTCTCCTTGGTGGGGTTGGGCCCGGGTGCGCGGAAACAGCAGGTCGATGAAACGTTCTGCGGTCGGCTGGGGCTCATGGTTGGCCAGGCCGGGGCGTTCGTTGGCCTCGATGATCACGTACTCGGCCTCGGCCGGATCGGGGACGATGAAGTCCAGGCCAGTGACCGGGATGTCCAGCGCCCGCGCGGCGGCCTCGGCATCGCGGCGCAGCACCGGGTGCAGACTGTCGGTGACGTCATGGATGGTGCCGCCGGTGTGCAGATTGGCGGTGTTGCGCACCGTCAGCTCGGTCTCGGCGCTCAGCACGTCGTCCAGCGCATAGCCGCGCCCAGCCACGCAACGCTGTGTTTCCGCATCCATCGGAATGCTCGATTCGCCGTCGGTGGCCGCTTGGCGCCGCCGGCTCTGCTTCTCGATCAGTGCGCGGATGGTGCTCACGCCGTCGCCGACCACCATCGGCGGGCGGCGCACCGCAGCTGCCACGACCTGGAAATCGATGACCACGATGCGCAGGTCCTGCCCCGGGCAGAAGGCCTCGATCAGCACGCGATCGCAAAAGTGGCGGGCGCGTTCGATGGCGGCGGTCAGCTCGTCTGTGGTGGTGATATTGACGCTGATGCCCTTGCCCTGCTCGCCCTCGACCGGCTTGACCACCACCGCGCCCTGGGCGGCGAGGAACTCGGCATCGGCCGGCGAGCCGTCGGCGACCCGCTGCGCCGGCACCTTGAGCCCGGCCTCGGCAAGCAGCCTGAGCGTCACCCGCTTGTCCTGGCAACGGCTCATGGCGATGGCCGAGGTCAGCTCGGTGAGCGACTCGCGGCACACCAGGCTGCGCCCGCCCAGCGAGAGCCGGAAGTATCCGTTGGCCGCGTCGAGCACCTCGACATGGATGCCGCGCTTGCGCGCCTCGTCGGTGATCAACCGGGCATAGGGGTTGAGGTCGGCCTCTTTCTCGACCGGCTGGGTGTAGAAGGGCTCGTTGATGGCGTTGCGCCGCTTGACCGCGAACACGCTGATGCGCTGGAAGCCGAGCTTCTCGTAGAGGGCGATGGCCTGCGCGTTGTCATGCATCACCGACACGTCCATCCAGGCGCGTCCGCGGGCCTGGAAATGCTCGGCCAGATAGCGCACCAGCGCCTCGCCGACGCCCGGGTGGGCCGCCTGCGGCGCCACCGCCAGCGACCACAGGCTGCTGCCCGCCTGCGGGTCGGCGAAGGCCTCGACATGGTCGAGCCCCATCGCCACGCCGATGATCTCGCCGCTGTGGCGGTCTTCGGCCAGCGCCCAGGTGATGTGCCGCTCGGCACGCTGGCGCCATACCCGTTGCGGCTCGACCGGCACCATCTTGCGGCTGCCGTAGAGGGCGTTGATCGCCGCCACGTCGCTGCGCGTACGCAGGCGCCGCAAGGTGAAGCCCCGGCGCCCGGCGCGCTGCGGCCGATAGCCGCCGAGGCCGAGGCGAAAGGTCTCGGACGGATCGACGAACAATTGCTGCGGCGCCTGCGCCACCACCACATGCGGTCGCGCCACGTAGAAGGCGATGTCGCGCTGCCCGGGCCGCTCTTCGAGCAGCGCCGCGGCCAGCTCCCCCGGCGTGGTGTAGGTCTGTGCCGGCAGCCAGCGTCCCCAGCCGCACTCGACCACCCCGTTGGCCGGCATGTCGCGATAGTCGGGCTGCCCGGCCGACAAATGCAAGGGCTGGCTGCCGGGGCGCAGGGCGCGGGTAACGTGTTTTCTGATCATGTCGGCTCAGGGAAGATGGGTCTGCAGCCACCACTCCAGCAGGCCGAGCTGCCAAAGCTTGGAGCCGCGCAGCGGGGTGATGTGCTCGCCCGGACTGGCCAGCAGCTTCTCGACATAGCCGGGCTGGAACAGCCCGCGTTCGCGGGCGGCGCGGCTGCTCAGCGCGTCGCGCACGGTATCGAGCACCGAGCCTTGCAGATACTTGAGCGCCGGCACCGGGAAGTAGCCCTTGGGCCGGTCGATGACGGCCGCCGGGATGACCCGCCGAGCGGTCTCCTTGAGCACGCCCTTGCCGCCATGGGCCAGCTTGTGACGGGCCGGGATGCGCGCGGCAAACTCGACCAGCTCGTGGTCGAGGAAGGGCACCCGTGCCTCCAGGCCGAAAGCCATGGTCATGTTGTCCACCCGTTTGACCGGATCGTCGACCAGCATCACGGTGGTGTCGAGGCGCAGCGCCTGATCGACCGGGTCCTCGGCGCCCGGCAGGGCAAAGCGCTCGGCCACGAAGCGGCCGCTGAAATCCTCGGCGTGATAGGCGGTTTGCACCACCTGCTTATATTCAGCGTAGTCACGATCGCGGAAGGCGGCCAGGTAGTCGCCGACCGGATCGGTGCTGCCGTCGAGCTTGGGATACCAGTGGTAGCCGCCGAAGACCTCGTCCGCCCCCTGGCCGCTCTGCACCACCTTGGTATGGCGCGACACCGCCTCGGAGAGCAGGTAGAAGCCGATGCAGTCATGGCTGACCATCGGCTCGCTCATCGCCTCGACCGCTTCGGGCAGGCGCTTGAGCAGGTCGGCCTCGGGCACGAAGATGCGCTCATGGCGGGTCTCGAAACGGTCGGCGACGATCTGCGCGTATTCGAACTCGTTGCCCTTCTCGCCGCCCACATCCTCGAAGCCGACGTTGTAGGTGTGCAGGTCGCGCACCCTGGCCTCGGCCATCAGGCCGACGATCAGGCTCGAATCGACGCCGCCCGAGAGCAGCGCGCCGACCGGCACGTCGGCCACCAAGCGGCGCTTGACCGCCGCGCGCAGCTGTTCGAGCAGCAGATCGCACCAGTCGTCGAAGCTGCGCGCCTCGTCCTCGGCGGTGCGCACCGCCTGCAGCGACCAGAAGGTCTTCTCCTCCCGACGGCCATCGGGGTGCACCACCATCAGCATGCCCGGCGCCAGCTTGCGCACGCCCTTGAGCAGGGTATAGGGCGCCGGCACCACGGCATGGAACGAGAGATAACTGTTGAGCGCCACCGGATCGATGCTGCTATCCACGCCGCCGGCCTGGAGCAGTGCCGGCATCGACGAGGCGAAGCGCAAGGCGCCGTCGACCTCGGTGTAATAAAAGGGCTTGATGCCGAGCCGGTCGCGGCCGAACACGACCTTGCCGGAGTCGCGCTCCCAGATAGCGAAGGCGAACATGCCGTTGAGCCGCTGCACGAAGTCCAGCCCCCAGGCGTGATAGGCCTTGAGCAGCACTTCGGTGTCGCCATGCGAGTAGAAGGAATACCCCAGGCCTTCGAGCTCGGCGCGCAGCTCGGGGTGGTTGTAGACCGCGCCGTTGAACACGATACCGACGCCCAGCGCCGGGTCGAACATCGGCTGCTGGGCCGCCTCTGACAAATCCATGATCTTCAGTCGGCGATGACCGAAACCGCGCCCCAACTGAACGTCCAACCCGGCGCCGTCTGGCCCGCGTCGCGTCTGCGCCGCCACCATCCGCCCCAAGGCCGTGGCGTCGGGCATGGCCCCGTCGAACCGGATCTCACCTGCTATTCCACACATGCACTGTCCTCATCACTTGGCCGCGCGGGCCAAAGCGCGCGCGGCGGAACCCTTAGCCGATGCATTGTAACAAAATTGTTTTGCACAAAGGTTTCAAGACGAAACGAATACCCGATTCGCATTTCTTGAAGACCCCTCCACGACCGGCGCCGCTCGCCGCTTGGGCCGAACGGCCGGCCGCGCTATGCTGGCTGCCCACGACTCGTGACCCGACCATGGCTTCCGAATTCGATCTCATCCGCCGCCATTTTTCGCGCCCCACCCGCCACACCGACCTGGCCGGCGGTGACGACGCGGCGCTGTGGCGCGTCGCGCCCGGGCATCAGCTGGTGGTGTCTGTCGACATGTTGGTCGAAGGCCGGCACTTCTTCGCCGACACCGACGCCCGCGATCTGGGCTGGAAAAGCCTGGCGGTGAACGTGTCCGACATCGCCGCGATGGGCGCCGCACCGCGCTGGGCGCTGCTGGCGCTGGCCCTGCCCGAGGCCGACGAGGCCTGGCTGGCGGCCTTTGCCGACGGCTTCTATGCCTGCGCCGAGGCCTTCGACGTCGATCTGGCCGGCGGCGACACCACGCGCGGGCCGCGCAACCTGAGCATCACGATCTGTGGCGAAGTGCCCACTGGCACCGCCATCCGCCGCGACGGCGCGCGCGCGGGCGACGATCTGTGGGTCTCCGGGCAGCCCGGCCGGGCCGCGCTCGCCCTGTGGCACCTGCGCGACCACCTCCCGCTGGCCGCCCCACACCGCGACGCCTGCCTCGCCGCCCTGCACCGCCCGCAGCCGCGCACCGACCTTGGGCCGGCGCTGCGCGGCATCGCCAGCGCCATGCTGGATGTCTCGGACGGCCTGCTCGGCGATCTCGGCCACATCCTCGACGCCAGCGGCGTGGGCGCCGAGATCGACGCCGCACGGCTGCCCGAGGCCCTGCTGGTGGACGCCTGCGCAGATGCCGCGCGTGCGCGCCTGGCCTGTTTGTCCGGCGGCGACGACTACGAATTGCTGTTCACCGCCCCGGCCGAGCGGCGCGCCGACATCGACGCCCTCAGCCAGCGCCTGGCGCTGCCGCTGCATCGCATCGGCCACATCACGCCGCCAACGCAGGGCCTGCGCCTGCGCGAGGCCGACGGCACCGCCGTACCGCTGACCCGTAACGGCTTCGACCACTTCACCGGCTGAGTCCGAATGAAGCCATCGTCACACCGGGGGCGCCGGCGAATCCCCCAGGCCGCCATCGGGCCGCCCGGTCGATTCATTGGCGCGTTCTGAGCCCGTTCTGAGCCTATACTCCGCCATTTCGCCTCCGCCCCGACCCGATGCGCCCGACCGTCCAGTTTCTCTTTGCCCACCCCGCGCATTTCATCGCCCTCGGCCTCGGCTCGGGCCTGTCGCCCAAGGCCCCCGGCACCGCCGGCACACTGGCCGCCTGGCTGCTGTTCCCAGTGCTGCATGCGCCGCTGGGCGATGCCGCCTTTCTGGTCTTCCTGCTCACCGCCTTCGTCTTCGGCATCGTCGCGGCCGATCGCACCGGCCGGGCGCTCGGCGTGTCGGACCATGGCGCCATCGTCTGGGACGAGATGGTGCCGTTCTGGCTGGTGCTCCTCTTCACGCCCGACACGCTGGCCTGGCAACTGGCCGCCTTCGTGCTGTTCCGCCTCTTCGACATCGTCAAGCCGCAGCCCATCAAATGGGCCGACAGCAAGGTCAAGGGCGGCTTCGGCGTGATGCTCGACGATGTCATCGCGGCCGGCTACACCTTGCTGGTGCTGGCCATTGCCGCCCGTCTGCTGGACCATTGAGCCCATGGATGCCGAACTCGACGCCCTCGCCCAACGCACCGGCCAGTGGCTGCTCGACCGCCAGTGGCGCCTGGTTACCGCCGAGTCGTGCACCGGCGGCTGGATCGCCCAGGCACTGACCGCCATCGCCGGCAGCTCCGACTGGTTCGACAGCGGCTGGGTGACCTACTCCAACGCCGCCAAGATGCGCCAACTGGGCGTGCCGACGACGCTGCTCGACAGCGTCGGCGCGGTCAGCGAGCCGGTGGTCGCCGCCATGGCCGCCGGCGCCCTGGCGCACAGCGACGCCCAGGTGGCGATTGCGGTATCGGGCATCGCCGGCCCGACCGGCGGCCGCCCCGGCAAGCCGGTGGGTACCGTATGCTTCGCCTGGGCGCAGCCGGCGCAAGCGCCGGTCACCGAGACCCGCCAGTTCGCCGGCGACCGCGAATCGGTCCGCCGACAGGCCGTGATCCACGCCCTCCAACAGCTCCTTATCACCGACATGCCAGCAAAGTCTGTGCCATAATCCAACGCACGTTTTAAGAGGACCCCACGATGGACGACAACAAGGCCAAAGCCCTCGCCGCGGCGCTCGCGCAAATCGAAAAGCAGTTCGGCAAAGGCTCGATCATGCGCATGGGTGACGGCGATGTCGCCAAGGACATCCAGACCGTTTCCACCGGCTCCGTGGGCCTCGACATCGCACTGGGCCTGGGCGGATTGCCGCGCGGCCGGGTGGTCGAAATCTACGGTCCGGAATCTTCCGGCAAAACCACGCTGACCCTGCAGGTCATCGCCGAGATGCAAAAACTCGGCGGCACCGCGGCCTTCATCGACGCCGAGCATGCGCTGGACGTCAACTACGCCGAAAAGCTCGGCGTGAAAGTGGCCGACCTGCTCATCTCCCAGCCCGACACCGGCGAGCAGGCGCTCGAGATCACCGACATGCTGGTGCGCTCCAGCGGCGTGGACGTGGTGGTGGTCGACTCGGTTGCCGCCCTCACCCCCAAGGCCGAAATCGAAGGCGAGATGGGCGACCAGCTGCCCGGCCTGCAGGCCCGCCTGATGAGCCAGGCGCTGCGCAAGCTGACCGCCAACATCAAGCGCAGCAACACCCTGGTGATCTTCATCAACCAGATCCGCATGAAGATCGGCGTGATGTTCGGCAGCCCCGAAACCACCACCGGCGGCAACGCGCTCAAGTTCTACTCCTCGGTGCGCATCGACATCCGCCGCACCGGCGCGATCAAGAAGGGCGACGAGGTCATCGGTTCGGAAACCCGCTGCAAGGTGGTCAAGAACAAGGTGGCGCCGCCGTTCAAGCAGGCCAGCTTCGACATCCTGTACGGCGAAGGCATCTCCCGGGAAGGCGAGATCATCGACCTGGGCGTCGAGGCCAATGTGGTCGACAAGGCCGGTGCCTGGTATTCCTACGGCGGCACCAAGATCGGCCAGGGCAAGGACAACACGCGCGAGTTCCTGCGCAGCAACCCGGCGCTGGCGCGCGAGATCGAAAACAAGGTACGGGCGCACTTCAGCCTGCCGGCGATGCCGGTCATCGCCGAAGCCGCAGCGGAGCCAAGCGAGGCCTGACGCACGGCATGAGCGAGCCACTCAAGGCGCGTGCGCTGCGGCTGCTGTCGCAGCGCGACCACAGCCGCGCCGAGCTGACCCGCAAGCTGGCCACGCACGGCAGCGACGAAGACATCGCCGCCGTGCTCGACCGACTCGCGGAAGTGGACCTTCAGTCGGACCTCCGCTTTGCCGAAAGTTATGTACGCAGCCGCCAATCGCGCTTTGGCAGCCGGCGCATCGTGCAAGACCTGAAGCAGCGCGGCGTGAGCGACGAGATCATCGCCGCGGCGCTGGATGAAGGGCGCGACAGCGACGACATCACCCGCGCGCGGGATGTCTGGGCAAAGAAGTTCGGGGCAGCGCCGGCCGATGCCCGGGAGTGGGCGCGGCAGGCGCGGTTTCTTCAGGGGCGCGGCTTTGGTGCCGATGTGATTCACAGAATATTGAAAGACCGCGACGATGAGTCTGCTTAAGGTCACCGGACTACGAAAGAAATACCGGGCGCGCACCGTGGTGCACGACGTCTCTTTCGACGTCGGCAGCGGCGAGGTGGTCGGCCTGCTCGGCCCCAACGGCGCCGGCAAGACCACCTGTTTCTACATGATCGTCGGCCTGGTGGCGGCCGACGGCGGCGAGATCACCCTCGACGACGAGCGCCTCACCCACCTGCCGATCCATGCTCGCGCCCGGCTCGGTCTGTCCTACCTGCCGCAGGAGATGAGCGTCTTTCGCAAGCTCACGGTGGCGGAGAACATCCAGGCCGTGCTCGAGTTGCAAGGCCTGCCGGCCGAGCAGGTCCGCGACCGGCTCGACGAATTGCTCCACGAACTGGGCATCGCTCATCTGCGCGACAACACTTCGGTCTCGCTCTCCGGGGGCGAACGGCGCCGCTGCGAGATCGCCCGCGCGCTGGCCACCTCGCCGCGCCTGATCCTGCTCGACGAGCCCTTCGCCGGGGTCGATCCGATTGCCGTGCTGGACATCCAGAAGATCATCCGCTATCTCAAGGAGCGCGGCATCGGGGTGCTGATCACCGACCACAACGTGCGCGAAACGCTGGGCATCTGCGAGCGGGCCTTCATCATCAACGCCGGCGAAGTCCTCGCCAGCGGAACGCCGAACGACATCGTCACCAATGACCAGGTGCGACGGGTCTATCTGGGCGAGCACTTCCGCCTCTGAGGCCGCACCATCATGAAGCCGACGCTCCAGCTCAAACTCTCCCAGCACCTCACGCTCACGCCGCAGTTGCAGCAGTCGATCAAGCTGTTGCAACTGTCGACCATCGAGCTGAACCAGGAAATCGAGCAGGCCTTGCTCGACAACCCGCTGCTCGAACGCGACGACGATCCGCGCGACGACGCCCGCGAGACGCCGCCCGAAGCGCCCACCGAAGGCCCCAGCGAACGCGACGAGCCGGCCGCCGAGTCGCCGCTCGACGACATGGGCGACTGGATGAGCGTGGGCACCGGCAGCACCACCCATCGAGACGACGAGGACGACTCCGATTTCCAGTCCTTCCATGCCGCCGAGATCACGCTGCGCGAACACCTCGACCAGCAGGTCGCGCTCACCCCGCTGTCCGACCGGGATCGCGCCCTGGTGCGCTTCCTGATCGAAGCGCTGGACGACGACGGCTACCTGAGCCAACCGCTCGAAGAGCTGTTGCCGCTGCTGTCCGACGATGCCGAGATCGAACTCGACGACCTGCAGATCGCACTCCAGCATCTGCAGCAGCTCGATCCGGCCGGCGTCGGCGGGCGCACCCCGGGCGAGTGCCTGGCGCTGCAACTGCGCACCCTGCCCGAGAGCGACACCCGCCGGCTGGCGCTGGCAATCGTCACCGAGCATCTCGAGACGCTCGCCCAGCGCGACTTCAACCGCCTGCGCCGCACCCTGCAGTGCTCGGAAGACGCCCTGCGCGAAGCCCACCACCTGATCTGCAGCCTCAGCCCGCGCCCCTGTGCCCGCTTCGCGGTCAACGACACCCGCTATGTGATTCCCGACGTGGTGGTGCGCAAGTACAAGGGGCGATGGACCGCCGTGCTCAACGCCGACGCCATGCCCCGGCTCAAGGTGAACGCGCTGTACGCCAAGCTGCTGCAGCAAAATCGCGGCAACAACGGCGACCTGGGCGGCCAGCTGCAAGAGGCCAAATGGCTGATCAAGAACGTCCAGCAGCGCTTCGACACCATCCTGCGCGTGGCCCAGTCAATCGTTGACCAACAGCGCCAGTTCTTCGATTATGGCGAGGTGGCAATGCGTCCACTGACCCTGCGGGAGATCGCGGAAGAGCTGGAACTGCACGAGTCCACCATCTCCCGCGTCACCACCCAGAAGTTCATGTCCACGCCGCGCGGCGTACTGGAGTTCAAGTATTTCTTTGGCAGCCATGTCGCCACCGATACCGGCGGGGCCGCCTCGTCGACGGCCATCCGGGCGCTGATTCGCCAACTGGTGGATGCCGAAGACAGCAAAAAACCTCTATCCGACGCAAAAATAGCCGATTTACTTAGCCAGCAGGGCATGGTTGTGGCCAGACGGACGGTCGCCAAGTACCGCGAGTCCCTCAACATCCCGCCGGTCAGCAAGCGCAAGACGATCTGACAACAGGAGCGATCATGAATCTCACTATCACCGGACACCATGTTGAAGTCACCCCCGCCATCCGGGAATACGTCAATGCCAAACTGGATCGCGTGATCCGGCATTTCGACAACGTCACCAGCGTGAACGTCATCCTGTCGGTGGAAAAGCTCGTTCAGAAATCCGAAGTGACGCTGCATGTCCGCGGCAAGGACCTGTTTGCCGAGAGCACCGATGAAGACATGTACGCCGCCATCGACACCATGGCCGACAAGCTCGACCGTCAGGTGATCAAGCACAAGCAGAAAGTTCAGGATCACGCCCACGACGCGCTCAAGCATCAAAACAGCGAAGCGTGACCGATTCCCTCGGCGCCCGTCCGGTGGGTTGCGTTTATAATGGGCCTGTCTCACCCCGTTGATATTTCCGCACCCACCGTCGGGTCAGTTCAGCCCGTCTCAAAGGGCGCCAAGTTCGTTCCATGAATCTCATCGCCCCTCTCCTCTCCCCCGATAACGTCCTCGTCGACCTCGACGCCAGCAGCAAGAAGCGTGTCTTCGAGCAGGCCGGCCTGATCTTCGAGAACAACCAGAGCATCGGCCGCAGCGTCGTTTTCGACAGCCTGTTCGCCCGCGAACGGCTCGGTTCCACCGGTCTCGGGCAGGGGGTCGCCATCCCGCACGGCCGCATCAAGGGCCTGAAGGAAGCCACCGGCGCGGTGATCCGGCTGAGCACGCCGATTCCCTTCGATGCGCCCGATGGCAAACCGGTCAGCCTGCTGTTCGTGCTGCTGGTGCCCGAGCAGGCCACCGAGCATCACCTGCAACTGCTGTCGGAGCTGGCGCAGCTGTTCAGCGACGCCGCCTTCCGCGAGCGCGTTGCCGAAGCGACCGACGCCGCCGCCGTCCACGCCCTGTTCACCACCTGGGGTACTGCCCATGCGGCAGACCAGCGTCGCGCGGCTCTTTGAGAAACTTGCCAAGCGCCTGCAGCTGACCCATATCAGCGGTCGTCTCGACCGCTCGCTGTCCGTCACCGAAGCGCACACCTGGCCCGCCGATCTGGTCGGCCATCTCAACCTGATCCACCCCGATCGTTTCCAGATCCTCGGCACCGCCGAGATGGCCTGGGCGCGCAAGCAGTCCGGCGACAAGGTCGCCCACCATGTGCGCGAGATCCTCGCCGCCCGGCCGCCGGCGATCATCGTCGCCGACGACTGCGAGATCCCGGGCATCATCCAGCGCTGCTGCGAAGAGGTCGACGTCGCCCTGTTCACCTCGCCCATGCCGTCGGCCAGCGTGGTCGACCTGCTGCGCCTGTTCCTGTCGCGCGAACTGGCCGAGCGCACCGCTTTGCACGGCGTGTTTATGGACGTTCTGGGGCTTGGCGTGTTCATCACCGGCGACTCCGGCGCCGGCAAGTCGGAGCTGGCCCTGGAGTTGATCTCGCGCGGGCACGGACTGGTCGCCGACGACATGGTCGATTTCGCCCGCATCGCGCCCAATACGCTCGAAGGACGCTGCCCCGAGTTGCTCGAAAACTTCCTCGAGGTCCGCGGCATCGGCATTCTCAACATTCGCACCATCTTCGGCGAGACCGCCTGCCGGCGGAAGATGCAGCTCAAGCTGATCGTCTACCTGCAGCGCCGCCAGCCGGGCGACAGCGACCCGGCCCGCTTGCCCATCGGTTATGACACCCAGGACATCCTCGGCGTCCCGATCCGCAAGGTCGTGCTGCCCGTGGCCGCCGGGCGCAACATCGCCGTCCTGCTCGAAGCAGCCGTGCGCAACACCATTCTCCAGTTGCGCGGCATCGACTCCACCCAGG
Organism: Denitromonas iodatirespirans; assembly: GCF_018524365.1. Lineage (GTDB taxonomy): Bacteria > Pseudomonadota > Gammaproteobacteria > Burkholderiales > Rhodocyclaceae > Nitrogeniibacter > Nitrogeniibacter iodatirespirans. Next base: position 24,167 of record NZ_JAEKFT010000025.1, on the reverse strand, counting down.
AGTTCATCGCCCGCCAGCGAGAATTGCTGATCAGCAACGACCCCGACTGAATTCCGTCCGTACACCGAATTGCGCCAGCACGGTTGCCGCATCGTCGCGCGACCGTGCTATATTCATTCTTCATTTATGACGTTACGATAAATCGAGGAGACCCGATGAATACAGCACGCAAGATGGCCGCACTCGCAAGCTTGGCGTTGTTCATGGCTCAACCGCTGGGCGCGCTGGCCAATCCGCAGCATGACCGCATGCGTAACTGCAACAAGACCGCCAAGGAAAAGGCGCTCAAGGGCGACGAGCGCAAGGCCTTCATGAAGACCTGCCTGTCGACCAAGACCTCCGCCGCGCCTGTTGCGTCGGCCAAGCCGATCAAGAAGTAACCGCCGACGGTCGGCCTACAAAAAAACGCCCCGGTTCTGCCGGGGCGTTTTTGTGTCGGGGCGCAGCGCTCAGACGATTTCGAAGAACACCAGATCGCGCTCGACCTCCAGCGCCGAAAAGCCGCAGCCGATCCGCCCTTGCCCGGCGAGCAAGGCCTCGCCACCGCGGATGCACTGCTCGCTCCCCGACTCGCTGGCCACGAAAGTGCCGTTGGTACTCTGATCCACCAGAAAGAAGCCCTCGCGGCGACGCTCAACCCGTGCATGCTGCCGGGAGGTGCGCGGATCGATCACCACCACGTCGTTCCCCATCTCGCGTCCGAGCAGCAGGATCGGCCGCAGCTCCTCGATCAGGTGCACGTCCTGTTGATGGCGCAGGCGCAGGCGCTGGCTCACCCGCGCGGCCGGCGGCACCGAGGTGGCCACCCCGCTACGGCTGGCCAGCGCGAACACCGGCCACTCGAAGCCCTCGACTTTCAGCCCCGCCTCATCGCGCTCGCGGATTGCCTGCCGCGAGGCGGGCGACAGCAGCAGCACGGTCGCTCCGCTGACCAAGGCCTGCCCCGCGTGGGCCATGCCGGCCAGACGCATGGCGACCGACAGGGCTTCGCCGGATGGCGGACCTTCCAGGTCGAGGGCGCCATAATGCACGCCGATCCGGATGCCGAGCCGCACGCCGCGCACCGGCGGCAGACTGGCCACGCGGTCGATCATTTCGCTGGCGGCCAGCACGGCACCATCGCAACGCTCGAAGGCGGCACAGATCTCGTCGGAGGCGCGCCGCAGGATGTCGCCGCCATGCCCCTCGACCACTCGCTCGATGCGGTTCATGCTGCGCTCGATCGCGTGCCCGGCCTCGGTCTCGCTCAATAGCGCGGCCAGCCGCTCGCCACCGACCAGCTCGGCATACATCAAGCAAGCATTACGTTGTTGTGCCATGGATCGTTCCACGTCCCGGTTTCCTCCTCAGCGGCGCAGGCTGCGCCAACGGCAATTCCGGGCTACTGTTATCGTTTTATGATCGGTCAATGCCCAAATGGGTGCAAGTGCCGGCATGGGCTCAGCGCTCCCGCGCCAGGGGCATCATCGGCACCACGCCTTGCGGTGCGCTCGGCAGGCTCGGCGGGTCGAAGGCCAGGTCGCCCTCGCTCACCGGCGTGTCGCGCGTCAGCCCCTTGAAATCGAACAGGCTCGCATCGGCCAGGTGCGACGGCACCACGTTGCGCATGGCGGTGGTCAGCGATTCGATGCGGCCCGGAAACTGCTGTGCCCAGCTCTGCAGCATCGCCTTGATCTGCTTGCGCTGGGCGTTCTCGAGCGAGCCGCACAGATTGCACGGAATGATCGGGTAGTCCATGCCGCGGGCAAAACGCGCAATGTCGGCCTCGGCGCAATAGGCCAGGGGGCGGATCACCATGTGCTCACCGTCGTCGCTCACCAGTTTCGGCGGCATCGACTTGATGCGCCCGCCGAAGAACATGTTGAGGAACAGGGTCTCGATCATGTCGTCGCGATGGTGGCCGAGGGCGATCTTGGTGGCGCCCAGTTCGCGCGCGGTGCGATAGATGATGCCGCGACGCAGGCGCGAGCACAGCGAACAGGTGGTCTTGCCTTCGGGAATCTTGTCCTTGACGATCGAATAGGTGTCTTCGGTGACGATGCGGTATTCGACACCGATCGACGCGCAGTAGTCGGGCAGCACATGGTCCGGGAAGCCGGGTTGCTTCTGGTCCAGGTTCATGGCAATGACCCGGAAGTCGACCGGTGCGCGTTCGCGCAGCGCCAGCAGGATCGACAGCAAGGTGTAGGAATCCTTGCCGCCGGACAGGCACACCATGACCGTATCGCCGGCCTCGATCATGTTGAAGTCGGCGATGGCTTCGCCCACCGCGCGCTCGAGTTTCTTCTTGAGGCGCAGGAAGGTATTGGAATGACGCCCCTCGGGCGCGTCGTTCAGCACAGTGGACATGGACCGTCTGGCCTTCATCGTAGAGTGCGCGGGCAATGCGCAATGTTGCGACGCAGCATATCACTCTAACCCTTTCAATATCAAGAGGATAGCTGCCGATTCAAACAATCGTTCATTCGAAAACGACGCATCACAGATGCGCACTTCGCCCACCGTCGACAGCCAGGATCTGGCCGGTCACGTAGGCGCCGTCAAAGAGCAAAAAACACACCGCACCGGCAATATCGGCCGGCGAGCCTTCGCGCTTGAGCAAGGTGTGCCCGACGACATCGGCACGCCGCGCCGGATCGAACTGCCCATCCTCCGGCCACAGCACGGCCCCCGGCGCCACGCCGTTGACCCGCACCGCCGGCGCCAGCTCGATCGCCATCGCCCGGGTGAGGCCGAGCAGCCCCGCCTTCGCCGCGCAATAGACCGGGTAGCCGGCCAGCGGCCGCTCGGCATGGACATCCACGATGTTGACGATGGCCCCGCCCGCCGCCTGCAGGGCCGGGGCTGCCGCCTGCATGAGAAACAGCGGTGCCTTGAGGTTGGAGCCGACCAGGTCGTCCCAGGCGGCCTCGTCGATCCGCCCCACCGGGGTGGGGAAGAAGCTGGACGCGTTGTTCACCAGGCCATCCAACCGGCCGAAGTGGCCGACGACACGCTCGACCAACCCGGGCAGCCCGGCAGTGTCGGCAAGATCGGCCTCGAATACCGCCGCCGACGCCGGGCGCTGCGCATTGAGCGTTTCGACCAACGCCCTGGCCGCGTCGGCCGACTGACGATAGTGCACGGCCACGCGAGCACCGCGGGCATGCAGCGCACGGGCGATCTGCGCTCCCACGCGGCGCGCAGCACCGGTGACGAGCACGACGGGCGAATTCTCCGAAACAGGCACAGCGGCGCTCCCGACGGGAAGGTATGACAATAGCGCGCAGTATCCCATACCCGGCCGCAGGGCTGACGACAAGCCTTCCTGGCCAATGTAAACTTTGTGTCTTTGCCCGGAACCACCCATGAACCTGCCCGCCCCGTCGGACGAAGCCCGCGCGCAGAGCGACGCCCTCGTCGCCCGTCTGCGCCACCGTATTGCCGACGCTGGCGGCTGGATCAGTTTTGCCGACTACATGCATCAGGCCTTGTACACCCCCGGCCTGGGTTACTACAGTGGCGGCGCGCACAAATTCGGCGCGGCCGGCGACTTCATCACCGCCCCCGAACTCACGCCACTGTTTGGCCAGGCCTTGGCGCAACAAGTCGCCGAAGTGCTTGCCCAGAGCGCGCCGCAGGTGCTGGAAGTGGGCGCCGGCACCGGTCATCTGGCCGCCGATTTGCTGCTGGCGCTCGACCGGCTCGGCCGCGCCCCGGCGCAGTATGCGATCCTCGAAGTCTCCGGTGAATTGCGCCAGCGCCAGGCCGACACCCTGCGCGCGCGGGTCGGCGCGCTGGCCGACCGGGTGCACTGGATCGACCAGCTGCCCGAGCGTTTCTCCGGTGCGGTGGTGGCCAACGAAGTGCTCGACGTGATGCCCGTGCATCTGCTCGCCTGGCGCGACGGCGACATGTTCGAACGTGGCGTGTCGGCCGATGCCGACGGCACGCTACGCTGGGCCGACCGCCCCGCCGATGCGCGCCTGCGCGCCGCCGCCGAGGCCTTGAACGCACCGATGCCGAGCGACGGCGAATATGTGAGCGAGCTGAATCTGGCCGGCCCGGCCTGGGTCGCCGACTGGCGCCAGCGCCTCGACACCGGAGCGCTGATCCTCATCGACTACGGCTATCCGCGCGCCGAGTATTACCTGCCCAGCCGCAGCAGCGGCACGCTCTTGTGCTACTACCGCCACCATGCCCACGGCGATCCGTTCCTGTGGCCGGGGCTCAACGACATCACCGCCTTCGTGGATTTCACCGCCGTTGCCGAAGCGGCCCATGCGGCCGACCTGGCCATCTACGGCTACACCAACCAGGCGAGTTTTCTGTACAACTGCGGAGTGCTGGAATTGCTCGCCGAGCGCGGCGATCCGACCAAGCCGGACTACATCCGTGCGGCGCGCGCGGTGCACCGGCTGACGGCACCGCAGGAAATGGGGGAGCTGTTCAAGGTGATGGCGGTCGGCAAGGGCCTGGCCGAGCCTCTGCTCGGCTTTTGCCGCGGCGATCGCCTGCACGGCCTGTAGGCCGCAGGCTCAAGACTGGTTGCGATACACCGTCTGCAGAAAGGCGTCGGCATCCTCGCGTGCGGCCTGCGGCGACGAGGGCGGATGGCTGTCGGGCTCGGGCGCCACCGCCTCGGGCTGGGGCAACCAGCCGGCGTCGAGGATCTCGTCTTCGTAGTCGGGGCCGGGCACCGCCGGCGCGGGAATCACGTCCATGGTCTCACCTGTCCGCTCTGACAGCGCCGCTGCATGCGGCACTTCGATGGTGGCGCGCACCGGCGCCCCATGCCAGGCAATAACGCACATTCGCGGGAAAACTGGAGGGTGCTCGCGCACGCCGGTCAAATCGCCGGCGCAGGCCGGGTGGCCTCAGCTCAGCTCGATCCGGTTTCGCCCTCCCGCCTTGGCCCGGTAGAGCGCCACGTCGCCGCGCGCCAGCAGGGTGTCGGGCGTCGGCTCCTGCGGATCGAACTCGGCAACGCCGATGCTGACGCTGATGGAGATCTCCCCCTTCGCCGCCGCCGGAGTCTGCGCGACGGCACGCCGGAACTGCTCGGAGAAGTGGCGCGCACCGGCGCCGTCCGTGCCGGTCAGCAAAATGGCGAACTCCTCGCCACCGAGGCGGCCGAACAGATCGATCCGCCGCAGGCGTTGCTGGGTCAGGCGGGCGAAGTGCTGCAGCACGGCGTCGCCCGTGGCATGGCCGTAGGTGTCATTCACCCGCTTGAAGTGGTCGATATCGAGCATCAGCAAGGTGGCCGGCTGCCCGAAGCGTTTGGCGCGCGCCAACTCCATCTCCAGTTGTTCGAGGAAGCGGCGGCGGTTGGCCACGCCCGTCAGCGCATCGGTGGTCGCCAGGCGCACCAGCTCCTGCTCCATCGCCTTGCGCTCGCCGATATCCTGGAAGACAACCTCGGCGCCGACGATCCGGTCGTCCTCGCGCAGCGGCGTCGCCGTCATGCTCACCGGGAAACGCTCGCCGCTCTTGCGGAGGAAGGCGTCTTCGGCCTCGCGGCGCACGCCATCGCGCAGGGCGACGGCGATCGGACAGCTCGCCTCGGCGTCGGGCGAGGCGTCCCGGTCGTGGACATGGAAGAGCGTGTGCGGATTCTGGCCCAGCACCTCCTCGCGCTCGAATCCGAGCATCGCCAGGGCGGCCGGATTGATGAAGGTGCAGCGCCCGTTGATGTCGACCCCGTAGATGCCCTCGCCGGCCGAGTTCAGGAGCAGCTCGTTCCATTGTGACAGACGCCGGATCTCGCCTTCGGCCTGCTTGCGCGCGCTGATGTCCATGGCCGTGCCGGCCACACGCACCGCCCGCCCGTCGGCCGAGCGCTCCACCGCCATGCCACGCGCCAGCACCCAGACCCAATGGCCCGCCGTGTGGCGCATGCGCACCTCGGCCTCGAGGTAGGGCGTCTCCCCTTTCAGGTGACGCACCAGCGCGTCGCGCATCACCGGCGCGTCCTCGGCCCGCACGAGCGAGGTCAAGGGCGAGCGCTCGGCGCTGAGTTCGCGCGCATCGTAGCCGAGCAGCCGGGTCCACCCTTCGCCGAAGGTTATGCGGCCGCTGGGAATATGCCAGTCGGTCATCGCCAGGTCGGCCCCCCTGAGCGACAAGGCGAGGCGCTCTTCGGCCTCGCGCCGCCGGGAGACGTCGCGCGTCACGGCCAGGATGAGACGGCCGCCGCCCGCCGCATCGTGAAGCGGCGCGGCATGGGTTTCCAGCCAACGGCGTGTGCCCCGGCGCCCCTGGAGCCGAAACTCCAGCGTCGCACTTTCGCCGCTCAGCACACGCTGGTTGAGGTGTTCGAAGGCGCCGCGAAAGCCGGGCTCGACGAAATTGATCAACCCGTGCGTGTTGATCTCATCGACGCTGTCCGCCTCCAGCATGGCCAGGCCGGCGCTGTTCATGGTTCTCACCACGCCATCGGCGCCGACCACCTTGACGCATTCGGGCTCGTTTTCGAGGATGGTCGACAGGAACTCCTTCTGCTCCCGCAACCGGGCTTCGGCCTGCCGGCGCTCGGTGATGTCCTCGACGATCGACCAGATCGACCGTTGGCCGTCGCGCCCGGTCACCAGCATGCCGGTGCACTGGACAGTGAGCCGGTCACCGTCCTTGCGGACGAGCGCCTTCTCGACCGGCGCAAAATAGCCGCTGCGCTCGAGCGCCTCGGCCCGGCGCCGATCGTCCGCCGCATCGGCCTCGAGGACCAGCGCCCGGTAGTCGAGCGCCTTCAACGCGTCTTCCGTGTAGCCGCAAATGCGCAGAAAGGCCGCGTTGAATTCAATGAAGCGCCCGGCCATGTCGCAGCGGACGATGCCCAGCGGCGACAGTTCGAACAGGCCGCGCAACTTCTCCTCACTCTCGGCCAGCGCCCGCTGGGCCTGGTTGCGCTCGATGGCGGCGGCCACCCAGCGCCCCAGCAGCAGCATGAACTCCTCGTCGCGCTCGTCGAAGACGCGCTCGTAGGCGACGGGCGAACTGAAGCTGAGGGTGCCGTACACCGCGCCGCCGACACGCAGCGGCACGCCGATGTAGGTTTCGAGGCGGAACGCCTGGTAGCACGGGTGGCCCAGATGGGCGGAGGCGCCCATGTGCGCAATGGCGAGCACCCCGTCCCGCGCGAGCGTCAGCGCGCAGTAGGTGTTGCCCAGCGAGAAGCGCTGACCCACGGCCAGGCAATCCGCCGGCGAGACATGGGCCGCCACGGTGTAGTCATCGCCATCGATATGGCTGACGATGCCGAACTCGACGCCGAAGTGCTTCGCACCGATCGACAGGATGGCGCTGAGTTCCTCCGGCAGACCGGCATGGTGCACGGTGCCGATCTCGTTGAGGGCCTGCAGGCTGACCAGCTGGCGCTGGCGGATCTCCTCGCTGCGCTTGCGCTCGCTGATGTCGGTGTGAGTGCCGATCAGGCGCAGCGCGGTGCCGTCGGCGGCACGGCTGGCCACCCTGCCGCGCGTCTGCAGCCAGCGCCAGCGCCCATCCCGGCCGCGTAGCCGGCACTCGCAGGTGTAGAGCGGCGCCTCCCCGGCCAGGTACTGCGCGAGAGCGGCATGCCGCACCGCCCGGTCGTCCGGATGCACGCGCTCGGCCCATTGGTCGATATGGCTGTGCGCGCCGTCCTCGCCCTCGTAGCCGAGGATCGCCATGTCGCGCTCCGAGAGGTAAAGCTCGCCGGTCTGCAGGTCCCAGTCCCAAACGCCGTCACGGGCACCTTCCAGGGCGAAGCGCCAGCGCTCCTTGCTCGCTTGCAGCGCCTCCTCGGCCTGCCGGCGGGCGTTCACATCGAGCATGGTGCCCGCCATGCGCACCGGCGCGCCACCGTGCGTGCGCTCCACCACCTGGCCACGCGCCTGCACCCAGGTCGGGCCGAACATGCCGTCCATGCGGAACTCGGCCTCGAACAGCTCGGTGCTGGCGGCCAGGTGGGCGGCCAGCTTGTGCGCGACCTCCGAGCGGTCGTCGGCATGGATCGTCTGCAACCAGTCGTCCCGCGTCACCCCCAGCTGTGCCGCCGTCACGCCCAGCGCCGCGCGCCAGTCGCCGGTGTAGGTCATCCGATCGGTGGGCAGATGCCACTCCCACAGGCCGAGCGCACCGCCGACGGTGGCCAGGGTCAGGCGCCGTTCGCTGGTGCGCAACTCGCCGACCAGCACGGTCAGCAAGACGGTGATCACCGTTGCCGTGGCCATGTAGCCCCACAGCATGGCCAGGCTCAGGTGCAGGTCGGCCGCGTAGAACGGGCCGCCACCGGCGGCCGTCGCCCACACCGCCTGCGCCGACAGCAGCAGCGCGGCGGTCGAGGCAACCGTCGCGCCGCCGCGAATCGCCAGCCACGAGAGCAGGAAGAAGGGCAGATAGAGGAGCGGGTTGGCCGGCTTGCCGACCGCATCGCCGAGAAAGAGCCAGGCGCCGGTGCCCAGCGTCAGGAGCAGGATGGCCCCCACTTCGCCACCCCGCGCCCCGAGCCACACGTCGCGCCAGCTGCTGCGGCTCGCCGTGAGCAGCGGGATGCCCACCACCAGGGCGCCCATGGCATCGCCCAGCCACCAAGTGCTCCAGGCCGCGCCGAGCGCGGACGTCGGCAGCAGGCCGGCCAGCCAGAGTTGCGCGACACCGTTGCCGGCATTGAGGGCCATGCCGGCGGCGACACCGATGACCAGGTAGCGCACGAGATCCCGGCGCGCCGGCAAGTCGCAGTCGAACCCCTGCCCGCGCAACAGGCGGGCGGCCAGCCACGGGCCGAGCGTATTGCCGGCGGCGATGCCTGCCGCCAACTCGACGCTGCTGCCCACCGACAGATTGACGCCGAAGGCACCCAGCCAGATGGCCGGCCACAGCGAGAGATTCCAGCGCAGCAGCGCCGCCAGCGCGATCCCCGTCGGAGGCCAGATGAGACTGATGTGCGATCCGATATAGGGCACCGTCAGCCCGATGCGACCACCCACGACATAGGCCGCCAGGACCACCACGAAGCGAAACAACCACACCCGACGGCTCGACTCCGACATGCCCCATCAGCCCGTAGAAATATGCAAAAAGCACTACCGACGAATCGGCGCCCCCGAGGCCTGCCGGCCGTGGCTTCCGATACCCTGCCAACATCGCCCATCAGGCAAGCGAATGCCTACCCAATCCTTGACCTGGCGCAAGAACGACGGGTTTTCGGCGAATCGCGCAGGATAGAGCCTCCCGGCGAGCGGGACAAGCGTTCGCCCGCCTTCCGGCGGCGCTGACGGCCTAGTACTTACGAGGTGTATTGAATCGGCCGGCCCGACCCGCCGGCATTGGATTGCCGGTCGGCGCCTAGAGCACCGACTGCAGCCATGCCCGCATCCGCTCGGCCACGCTTTCCCAGTCGCGTTCGAGCATCATCGCGTGGCCCATGCCGGGGAAGATCTCCTCGCGCAGGCCATACACCGAGCTGGTCATGCGCACCAGCGACGGGGGGATCAGCTCGTCATGCTCGGCGCCGAGGATGAGCATCGGTACGCGTGCCATGCGCGAGGGCAGCGGCAGGTTGAACAGGGTCATGTCCCAGATGGCGCGATGGCTCTCCGGCTGCGAGAGGGACAGGTAGCGGCGCATGTCCTCGTCGGCCACGGGCTGGTAGAACAGCGCATCGCGCAGCGTGGCGGCATGCGCCTCGCCACCGCCGAGAAGGCGGTTGAGGTCCTGCAGCAGCATGGGCTTGCGAAACATCAGGCCGAGCGCCGAGGTCCACAGCCCCTGCGGCGGCACCGAGGCCATCAGCACCGCGGCCGGCGCTTCGGTGCGTTCGAGGTATTTCTGCACCACCATGCCGCCCATCGAATGGCCGATCAGTGCCGGCGCCGCTGGCAGGCCGCCCACCACTTCGGCCACGTCGTTCACGTAGTCGTTCAGGCTGTAGCTGTCGAGCCCATCGCGCCGACGGCTATGGCCATGGCCCGACAGCGACACCGCATAGCAGGAAAAACCGGCCTCGGCGAACCAGGGCATGAAATGCTCCTGCCAGCACCATGCTGCCGTATAGGCGCCGTGCACGAACAGCAACGGGACCGGATGGGCCTCGCCCTCGGGGGCACAGGCCAGCACTTCAAGCTCACCGAATCGATGTCGGTTCATCGCACTTCCTTCTGGGCACGCGGCACGAAAGCGCCGCCGCGGCAAAAAACTGGGACACCAACACGGCGGTGTCACACCGCCGAACACCCGTCACGGTAACGGATCGCGGCCGTCCCGGCCATGCCAAAGTGCCTTGGCAAGCGGCGGACAATCCGTTGTAATCGCCCCTTCTTCCGGCTGGAACGGCGGCATGTTGCTCAAATGGCTGGTTTCGATCGTGATCGTGGTGGCACTGCTCGGCGGCCTGCAGCCCTTGCTGGCGCGCTATTTGCCGCTCGGTCGCCTGCCGGGCGACATCACCGTCCAGCGCAAGGGGCAGCGCTGGTATCTGCCCTTTACCTCCACCGTGCTGATGTCGCTGCTGGCCTGGCTGATCCTGCGCTGGCTGTAGGCGCGGTGCCTTGATCATCCGACGCACCCCGCTCAACGCCCGCGCACCGCGACGCTGATCCGGTCCAGCCGTTCGCCGCGCGCATCGACCAGCTCGATCACCCGCAGACCGGGCTGGGGAATCACCACCGCGGTGCCGCCACTGCCCACCTCGCGCCCGTCCAGCCGCCAGCGCAGCCGCGGATCATCGATCGAGGCGCGCAGCAGCACCCCCTGCCCGGCGGGCAAGGCACGCAGATCGATGATGGCGCGCGCCGCCGGCGCGGCGATCCGCGCGCTCAGCTGCGGCGGCGTGACCACAGGCACCGCCGTGCCGGCCAGGAACCATTCGTCACGTGCCGGCTCGACCGGCGGGTCGAAACGCACCGGGCGGCGCAGCACGCCGGCCGGCACCACCCGCTCGGCCGGCCACGGGCCGTCGGCCGCCAGCTGATCGGCCAGCCAGGCGCGCACCTCGATCAGCGCCGTCGGCCCGGTCTCCATCCACACCGCGATGCTCACCTCGGCATTGGCCCCGGTGGCCCAGGCGGCGCGGCCGGGTGTCACCATCTGCGCCATCACCGGGTCGAACAGGTCGCGGCCGATGAAGGCGGCGCCGGCCGACACCACCGGTGTGGCCGCCCGCTCGGCGCCAGGCAGCCATGCCGGCGCACGCCAGTGCCCGTCGGTGGCCAGCAGACGCGTGAGGGCGGCCAGCCGGGGCAGGTCCAGCGCCTGAGCCGACAGCGGCAGCGCCGGGCCGTCGGCCTCGGCTTGGTGCCGGATCAGCTCGGCCATGGCCCGCGTATTTTCCTCGGCCGCCGCCCGACGCAGGCTGAGCCACTGCGGCGCCTCGCCATCGCCGTCGCCATTGAGCAGGCTGGCGGCGGTCACCCCGCGCCGGTCGATGGCACGCGCACACTGCAAGGGCCACAGCATCGAGCCGGCCGGATAGGTGAAGGCGGTGGCATCGGCATGGGCCGCGCTGAGCCCGCCGATGTCGGCCAGCACCGCCCCGGTGGCGTTGTCGATCACGACCACCGCCGCACGCGCCGGCGCCGCGGCCTGCAACGCGGCCTGCATGCGCCGTTGCCACCGGGCGTCGAGCAAGGTGGCCACGTTCGCCCCCGGTTCGCGCAACAGGCGCGCGGCCAGATGGGGCGCCAGCGTCCAGCGCGGCGTGAGCAGCACCGGGTCCATCGCCGCAGCCATCGCCTTGACCTGCTCGCAGCCCGCCGGGCTGCCGATGCGCGCCACCAGCGCGCAGGCGCGGCGGATGAGCACGGCCGGCGAGGCGCCCGGCCCGCGCAGCAAGGCGGCCAGTACCGCCGCTTCGGGGCGCTCAAGGGCGTCGGGCGTTTTGCCCGCCAGCGCCCAGGCGGCGGCCGAGATGCCGCGCAGACGGCCGCGGAAAGGCGCCAGGTTGAGATAGGCCTCGAGAATCTGCGCCTTGCTCCAGCGCGCTTCGAGCGCCTGCGCCGCCAGCGCCTGGTCCCACTTCTGCTCCAGCGTGCGACGCCGATGGCCGCGGCTGGCCGGCTGCAGGGCCGGGTCGAGCAGGCCGGCCAGCTGCATGCTCAGGGTCGAGGCGCCGCGCGCATGTTCGAACCACAGGTTCTGCACCGCGGCAGCCGCCACGGCACGCCAGTCGATGCCTTCGTGCTGGTAGAAGCGGCGGTCTTCGGCTTCGAGCAGGGCTTCGACCATGGCCGGCGACAACGCATCGAGCGCCACCCAGTCGAGCCGGTCGTCCTCGAAGCGCAGCTGCCGCTCGGCCAGCGGCTCGCCATAACGGTCGACCAGTCGCGCCGTGCTGCTCACATGGGCGGTGCGCACCTCGGCGAAGGCGGGCACGACCTGCGGCTCGGCCTGTGCCGACAGGCACGGCGCCAAGCCCATGACCACGATGCACGACAGATGTCCCGCCCAGCGTTTCATGGCCGCCAGTGTGGCACGGCCGCCCCCCGCTTGCGTGTGAGCAATGGTGTCAGCCACGGCCTGCGGCGGCGTCGGCGGCCTCGATGGCGGCACGCCGGGCGGCGTGGATGGCGGCGGGAATCGCCGACTTGTCGGCACACCCGCGCGCCACCGCACCGCCATCGATCGACTGCGCCGCCGCCAGCGTGGCCTGCCAGCGCGCCACCGCGGCCGGCGGCACGGGATGGGCGCAGGGCGCCGCTTCGAGCAGGGTGAGGAGGCGCTCGGGGCGGCGGAAGGCGTCGCAGCGGGCGAGCAGGTCGAGCCGGGCGGCGGCCGAGCTGGCAGTCGCCAGGGTTTCGCCGTCGCGCGCCAGGATCACCGCCTGGTCGCGGCAGGTCAGCGGCACCTTGAGGCGGGCGCTGGCCGACTCGGCGGCATCCACCGCATGGCCGACCAGCAGCGCCCAGCGATGCGGCTGCGGCAGATCGCGGGCCACGGCGCAGCGCAGCACGGTGGGCAGCAAGGGGTCGATGCGCCGGCGCGCCACCACCTCGGGCAGGCAGCGGGCCAGCGCGCCGCAGGCGTCGAGCACCTCGATCATGCGCATCGGCGCTGGCGCCATCAGGCCGCGCGAGATTTCCTGCCACACGCGCTCGGGCACCAGGTGGTCGACCTCGCCGCTGTCGACCATGCGGCGCATCAGCGCCAGCGTCTCGTCGGCCACGGTGAAGCCCTCGAAGCGGGCGGCGAAGCGCGCCACACGCAGGATGCGCACCGGGTCTTCGGCGAAGGCGGGGCTGACATGGCGCAGCACCTTCGCGGCCAGGTCGCGCTGGCCGCCGTAGGGGTCGACCAAGCTGCCGTCTTCGGCGCGCGCCATGGCGTTGATGGTCAGGTCGCGGCGCAGCAAATCCTCGTCGAGCGTGACGTCCGGTGCGGCATGCACCGTGAAGCCGGTATAGCCGTGGCCGCTCTTGCGCTCGGTGCGGGCCAGCGCGTATTCCTCATGCGAGTCGGGATGCAGAAAGACCGGGAAGTCCTTGCCCACGGGGGTGAAGCCGCGCGCCAGCATGGCCTCGACGGTGGCGCCGACCACCACCCAGTCCCGGTCCTGCACCGGCAGGCCGAGCAGCTCGTCGCGCACGGCACCGCCTACGATGTATGTCTTCATGCGCCTGTTCAGCGAAGGCAAAGCGGCATTATCGCCGCATGCGCGGCGTCAGCGCACGGCCCGGCGTCGATTGACGAAGAAACGCCGCCGCCCGGGGTGCGGGCCGAGGTAGGACGGTGCCACCGCTTCGAGCGCGGTCGGCGTCCAGCCGAAGGGCAGCGGCGGCCGGCCGGTGATGTTGTCGACCCGCATCGAGCGCACGTTGTCGCGGCTCATCATCGGGTTGGGCGCCAGCTCCAGCAGCCGCGCCTGGATCAGGGCCAGCCCTTCGGGGAGGGGGATCACCCAGGGCCGATGCCCCACCTGCTCGCCGACAAAGCGCACCAGCTCGGCCAGGGTGTAGATGCGCGGGCCGGCGACGTCGAAGCACTGGCCGACCGCGTCGGGGCGGGTCAGGCTGGCGACCACCACTCGCGCCACATCCTCCACCCACACCGGCTGGAAGCGGCAGCCGGCGCCGCCCAGCGGCATCACCGGGGTGATGCGCACCAGGGAGGCGAAGAGGTTGAGGAAGCTGTCCTCGCGGCCGAACATCACCGAGGGACGCAGGATCGTCCAGTCGAGCGGCGGCTCGGCACCGCGGATCACCGCCTCGCCGGCGGCCTTGGAGCGCTGGTATTGGGACGGACCCTCGGCGTCGGCGCCGAGCGCGCTGATGTGCACCAGCCGCGACACGCCATGGCGCTGGCAGGCCGCCACCAGATGCGTGGGGATGTCGACATGGGCGCGCCGGAAGGCCGGCCCGTAGGGCGAGCCGGACGACGAGTGCAGCACCCCGACCAGGTTGATCGCCGCGCCAACGCCACGCATCAGCGCATCGAGCGTGCCCTCGTCCGACACATCGGCCTCGACCACGTCCACCGTCGGTAGCACCAGCAAGTGCCGCGCCCGGTGGCGATGGCGGGTCGGCACACACACGCGATAACCCTCGGCGGCCAGCCGGGCCACCACCGCATGGCCGACGAAACCGCTGCCGCCGAGCACCAGAATGACTTTCGATCGATCCATCCGTCTGTCTCCCTCCAGTCTGTGCGGACGGCGCCCGCAGACGCCGCCGGTTCAGCGCGGGGCGACCTGACCCAGGCGCGCGCTGAGCGACTGCGCCGTGCCGTCGATCAGGGCGCCGTAGATCACCGCGTTGGCCATCACCTTCTTCACATAGTCGCGGGTTTCGTCGAAGGGGATGGTCTCTACATAGATCGCCCCATCCAGCGTCCGTTCATCGCGCCAGCGGCGGGCCCGCCCAGGGCCGGCGTTGTAGCCGGCGGCGGCAAGCACCGGGTGGTCGTCGAGCCCGTCGAGCACGATGCGCATATAGCTGGTGCCCAGCAGCACGTTGGTGTCGGGCTCCTGCAGGCGGCTGCGCCGGTAGTCGCTCATGCCGATCTTCTTGGCCACCCAGCTGCCGGTGGCCGGCATCACCTGCATCAGCCCCTGGGCGCCGACCGGCGAGGCGGCGCGGGTAACGAAGCGGCTTTCCTGGCGCATCACGCCATACACCCAGGCCAGATCCAGGCCCTGCGCGCGGGCATGCGGCTCGATCAGTTCACGATAGGGCGTGAGATAGCGCAGGCCGAAGTTGCGCTGCCGGTCCACCGCCTCGGCGGTATTGATGGCACGGTCGTAGATGTGTTCGTCCAGCGCCAGCCGCGCGGCGGCGATGCGAAAGTCGGGGTCGGCATCGCGCAGGCGCCAGTTCCACTCGCGCACCCCGTCGATATGCATGTCGAGGCGGAACAAGGCCAGCGCACGCCGGATGTCGGGGTCAGCCGACACCGTCGCCCGCGTCTCGGCGGCCAGCGTCTGGTCGGGCGGCGGGGTGAAGGGTCGGCCCAGCGCGTCGTCGGCCAGCATGCCGTAGAAATCCGCCGACCCGGCCACCCGTTCGAACAACAGCCGCGCACCGTCGGCGTCGCCCAGGGCCTGCTCGGCGCGGGCCAGCCAGTAAGTCCAGATGCCCTCGCCGCGCTGCTCGGCCGACATCGCCTGAATCGCCTGGCGCACCGCCTTCCAGTCGCCCTGGCGCAGCCCGGCGCGCACCTGCCAGGCCCGTTGCTCGGCCGCCATGTTGACCTTGCCGGCCGCCCGGAACCAGCGCACCGCCTCGGGCAGGTGATCCTGCGCGCCGCGCCAGCCCAGCAGGATGTAGCCATAGGCGCGATCGGATGCCGTCAGCGCATCGTTGAAGCGGGCGAAGCGCGCATAGGCCGCACGCGGGTCGTTCACCGCCAGGCGGCCGAGCGCGCCGAGCATCAGCTCGACATCGGCGCGGCGCCGGGCAAAACCGGGGCGCAGGTTGTCCAGATAGCGCGCCGGGTCTTTCAGCATGGCCTTGAGTTCGGCGGCGCTCGGCGCCTCGCCGGCCGGCAGACCGCGCACGATAAGCTCGAGATCGCTCGGGCGGCGCCCGTTCATTTCGTCGCGAAAGCGCACCCAGATGTCGTCGGGCGCCAGTCGCCCGGCATCGGCCAGGCGGCCGACCAGGGTTTCGCAGGCCTCGGCGCGCAGACTCAGGCGCATCCATTCGGCCGCCGCCTCGTCCAGCGCGCTGCGATCGCCGATACGCTCGCGCGCCAGCCAGTGCTGGCAACGCTGGCCGTCGGTGGGCGCGGCCAAGCCGCCCCAGGCACCGATGAAGCCGATCCAGTTCTCGTCCTTGGCCAGCCGCGCCAGCCAGGCGCTGCGCAAGCGGTCGGCCAGCACGCTGCCGGCGTAGCGGGCGAGAAAGGCTTCGATGCGCGCGGTGTCGGGCGGCTCGGGGCGCGCCAGCACGTTCTGCAGATGCCAGAACTTCACATAGCGCTCGAGCAGATGCGGCGAGCGGCCGGCGGCGAGCTGATCGAGGGTGGCCCGGTCACCGGTGCGCAGGGCCTCGCGCGCGGCCAGGATCCGTTCATCGCCGCTGGGCACCTGCGCCCATACCGCACTCACCCACATCATGCCCAGCCACAGCATGCCCCAGCCTTTTGCCGCCTTCATCGCTTACTATTCCTTCGCACCATCCGCATGGGACGGGCTGCCACGTGTATTCCCGGCCTCGCTGGACCGACCCCACTTACTCTACACGGCCTGTGCCGCAAAAAAACCTGCTCTGGATAACCCCATGGAGATTCAACGCAAACAGCTGCGTGACGCGGCCATCCGCACCCGCGAACAGCTTGCCGCCACCGACCGCGCACCGCTCGAAACGGCCGTACAAACCCATGTCGCCGCCCTGCTCGACCGCCTCGACATCCATCGCCTGGCCTTTTGCTGGCCGTATCGCAGCGAGCCCGATCTGCGCCCGGTGGTGGTCGACTGGCTCGACGCCGCCCCCGGCCGGCAGGCCGCGCTGCCGGTGATGGTCGCGCCCGCCCGCCCGCTCAAGTTCCGCGAGTGGACACCGGCCAGCGCGATGGTTCCCGACATGCATGGCATTTTCATCCCCGCCGACGGCGCCGAGCTGACGCCCGAGCTGCTGCTGATCCCGCTCAACGCCTTCGACGCCGCCGGCTACCGCCTGGGCTACGGCGGCGGCTACTTCGACCGCACCCTGGCCGCCCTGTCGCCGGCGCCGCGCACCGTCGGCGTCGGCTTCGAACTGGGCCGGGTCGACACCACCCATCCCCAGCTGCATGACCACCCGATGCACTGGATCGTCACCGAAGCCGGCATCCACCCGGTCGGGGGCGGCGCATGAGCGTGCCCGCCCGGCCGCCCGAAGGGTGCGCGACCCTCCCCCGGGGAGGTCGTCGCGCCAGCGACGGGAGGATTGTCCTGAGCGTGCCCCTCCCGCAGGGAGGACGCCGCGCCGGCAACGGGCCAGTCATCCCATGACCTGGCGCGCACCGCTGGACCTCTACTGCGAGCGCACCGACCCCGGTCTGTGGGCCGAGCCGGTCAACGCGCTCACCAATCTGGCCTTCGTGCTCGCCGCCGCCCTGCTGCTGCGCCGCATGGACCGCCGCACCCCGGCCGACCTGCGGGCCCTGGCCGGCCTGATCGGTGCCGTCGGCATCGGCAGCCTGGTGTTTCACACGGTGGCCGAGCGCTGGGCCAGCGTGCTCGACGTGGCGTTCATCGCCATTTTCGTGGTGGTATTCCTGCACCGGGCGCTGGTGCGCCTGCACGGCTGGCACAACGGCGCCGCGGCTGCGGCCGTGGGCGCCATGCTGGTGACCAGCGCGGCCATCGCCATCGCGGTACGTGTGCCGGCGCTCAACGGCTCCGAACTCTATCTCGGCCCCTGGCTGGCGCTGATCGCCCTCGCCGTGCCGAAGCGCCCGGCCGCGGCCGCCGGCCGATTGCGCGCCGCCGCGGCGCTGTTCGGCCTGTCGGTGCTGTTGCGCAGCGTCGATCTGACGATGTGCGAGCACTTCCCGCTCGGTACCCATTTCGGCTGGCATGTGAACAACGCGCTGGTGCTGTGGTTCGCCATGCGCGGGCTGCTGAGCGCGCCGACGCCGGCCGAGCGCGGGTGAGGCGGTCGACGATGCAATCCCTGCCCTTGCGCCTCACACCCGGCCAGGACCTGCGCCGTGCGCTGGAACAGGTCGTGCGCGACCACGGCGGGCAGAACACAGTGCTGCGCGGCGCCCACCGGAGCTTCCTGCCTGTCGGACGCTGCAGAACATCTACGGCGAACACACGTCAAGGCATCATGACAAGCTCAGGCTCGGCCCCGCTCGGATTCCTGCATAGCCTTGCGTTATCGACACCTCTGTCCCCGACACGTCTAAAAATCTACTGAACGTGGTACCCCGGCGAGGTTTCCAGAACGATCGCCCCGGTCTCCAGGAGCGCCTTGATCCCCATCACCAGCTGGCCCGACGCCGACGGGGAAAAGATCAGCCTCATCAGAACCGCCTCCGACGAACCCATGAGCCCCTGGAAATAATGCAATTCGATATCGCCCGTCGGCCGCACCTTCAGCACCATGGGCGCATCCACGGATAGATCGACGGTCATGTTTCGTTCAAGGTTTCGATGTTCGCTCACGGGTCTTCCTTGTGTTCCGGTTGCATGTCGTCACGCCCGACAGATCCAGGTGGATGTCCTGTCAGCGCCCATCGAACACTACCCGGCAACGCACATGCCCGTCGCTCTCCCGCCGGGTGTCGGTCATGGCCTTGACGGTGCGCTCGGTGAAAAAGTCTTCCATATCCAGCAGGTCTTCGTAATCCGAATCGTGCATCACCGGAAAGCTGCCAGGCGCCCTGGCATCCTCGGCGAGTATGCGCTGCTCGAATGCGGTGAGCGCCTTGCCGCGACGCTGCTTTTCCTTGGCCAGTTGAAGCTTCTCGGCCTTGTCGTACGCGCCCAGCGGGCCAGCGAGATAGAACGAGGCGTGCGAGTCGTGCACATGCTCGTCGAAGAAGGCATGCACCGGTTCGGGTACCTCGTGGATACGCGCCGTCTCGTCGATGGCCGCCTGGTAGACCGGCGACAGCGGCACGGGGCCAGGCTGGCGGCCGGGCATGGGGTGCGTCGCGCGGCGCCGGTCGATGTCGTCCTTCAGGCGCTTGCGCTGCATCACCCGCGCCATGTCGCGCTGGAAATCCCCCTCGCTCGCCGCCAGGTCTTCCCGGTCCTGCGCGTTGGCGCGCTGATAGCTGACCAGCGTCTTGAACTGCGGCGCGACCCGTAGCCGCCACCGCCAGTACAGCCGCATGTGCTTGAACAACAGGTCTTCGACCTTGGCTGTGGAACCGCTGGACCAGATGGCGTAGTCGCGGAAGCGGGTGGCGAGAGAGGGGGCGATTTTGAGGTCGTCGACAGTCGCTTTCTTACCTGCGGCTTCAAGTATTGATGTATCCAACAACGGAACCCCCGACTTCCGCGCTTCCAAATACATATTCACCAGCGGCACCTGCGATGCGAGTAGCGCCCGATGGCCCGGCGCCTTGCCCTGTTCGCCCGGTGCATATCCACCGCCGACATCTGAATGTGCCCCGGGATAGACGATTTCGACGCAGTTGGCCGGATAGGTCGCGCCATCGCGCGCGGTACTGAGCGGGAAGGACTTGCGGATCTCGTGCGCTGCCACATAGTGCACACAGCGCTCGATGGCCGGTGAAATGGCCATGGTGCCGTCCGCCCAGTCCATCAAGCCATCACCACCGATGGGCGAAGAGTCCGCCAGTCCCACCGAGGCGACCGTATCGAACAGCCCCATGAACTGGAAGCGGATCGGAATGCCACAAAAAGTGTAGCCGCCGCCCTCGGACTTGCAGCATTCGAGAACCCAATTTACCCAGGCGCGGGCTTGCGCCGCACCGCGCGAGAAGCCGAAGACCGAGACGTTGATCAGTGTGATTTCCGGTTTCTGGTGTGCGATGGATTGCCTCAGGCGCCGCTCGGTCTGTTGGAAAAAGGCCCGCCGTTTGCCGGAGAATACTGTCCAGCCGTTCTTGAGGATGTCTGGATTGCGGATGGAGGCTTTGGCTTCGCCGGCCGCTATGAGGTTGCGGCCATAGATGGCCCAATTGACTGCGTTGTAGAGCTGGATCATGGCCCAATACAAGCGGGCTTCTCCGCCGGTTGCCATGGATTTCCCGCTGGATGATTCAGTTATCTCGCCGATCTCTGGGAAAGCCGTTCCCACACCAGGGACGTAGTAGGCGTAATAGCCTTCTTTTCGTTCATCTCGAAACGCATCATGCAGTACGACAACATTGGAGTGACTGCGCGCGTTCGGATCCGGGATCAGCTCCTGATCGCGGCGCTTGTTGTTATTGGTGCCGTCAAAGAACATGCCGACCCAGATGGTCTGCCGGCAACTGAGTTTCTTCGTGTCGGCGATGCAACTGTAAGCGGCAACTCGCTGAGCTTGCTCTCGGGCAGACAATGCGCGCAGACCAGGAAGGTTTGTTGGGGGCGTAGTGGCGCTCATGGCTCCATGAACCTCTTCATTTCCGCGTCTGTGAATGGGCGCTGGTCGATGTCTCCGAGTTTGGAGAGGAGTCTTGACGGATGGCCAGCGTGCCAGGGGCTCTTATCCGTCACGTAGATTTTGATTTCATCGTAGGGCAGGAAGAACACCTGGGTTTCGTCAAGCACGTCGTACGGTTCGATGGGGACGGTTTTCTTGAGGATTTTCATGGGCCAGTCCCCCTTCATTCCTGCGCATTTACTGTGGTTGTTTTCATTGACGCCGCCGCAATCGCTTCGCCGCCACTCGACCGTCACCTGCAACCCCTCATGCCACTTTCGCGGAATCATCACGCAGCACACCGAACCGCCGCCGCTGCCGATGCCGACGCCGCTACCCCAGACGCCGTCGACATAGAATTCTTGAATACCCTCCGAGCTGAAGTTGTAGCGCGACAAGGAACTGGCCGCGACATTCGGATCGGGCCGGTCGTCATTGGTGACATCGCAGGCCGTCAGTGTCAGCAGGGCGAACAGGGCGATAAAGCGCTTGATCCAGCGGTCGCAGGAGATAAGCCGGTGAGTCATGGGTGCTCCGAGGCTGAGGCCTTGGCGGAATGCTCTGCCAGGGCTTCGATTTGATTCCAGATGTCATCATTCCATCCGGCCACCGCATCGGCAAAGCGTTTCGAGCCGCTACGGGTAGCGTCGAAGGTCGCTGCCAGCGCCGGGAGGGTATGAAAGTGCTCCGATGCGCTCCAAGCGAGCGTGATGAACTGGCGTTGATCTGGGGCGTCGTCGATGCCATGTGTGCGGGCGATGTCGAGCAGGGCATCGAGCCGGCGCCACAGCGTGGCTGGATCCGCCGTGGGAATGATCTCGGGGGACTGGTCGTGGAGGTCGTCGAAGAGCGTATCTGCTTCCGCGGCTTGCATGAGCGTGCCGAACTGTGCGTCATCAAAGTGGATGCGCGTTTCGTCATGGCGCGGAGCGGCGGAGTCGGTCGGCGTGAAGTCGATCGACTCAAGTGTGCCATCGCGCCCCACCCATGCCCAGCGGCGAATCGTGCGGGCGAGCCATGCGCTCTGCGTTGGGTCGAGCACGCTGAGCACATTGGGCAGGATTCGCGTGTCGGCATAGCGGCAGTAGAGCCGTGTGTCGTCCGTGCCCTGGGCGTCGGCCAGCCACTGCAAGCCACGAAGATCTGGCACGCCGGCATGCGTCGTGATTTCGAGCACCGACAGTGCGGGGCGAGCGTCGGTGGTGCCGGTCAGGCGGGCGAGCGCGGTCGAGTCGATGGCGGAAAGCGCGAACAAGCGCGGCCCCAGTTCGCCATAGGCTTCGTAGTCAGTGCCTGCGAGCAGTTCGATCGACGGCCCGGCCAAACGTTCGAGCCGACCGTGCGTCGTGGGTTCGAGCATGCTCATGTCGATCAGCGCATAGGGCGAATGCGTTTCGTCGCCACATTGCGCCAGCCACTGCGATAGGTGCGGCGCAAGACTGCCGCCATGGGTGTTCTGAAGAAACCGGGTCATGGCGTCGTCCTTCCTTACTGCATCGTGGCAAACGGTGAGCCGGCCTTCATCGCCGCGAGCAGACATGCCTTGCAGACGGTTTGCGGAAAGGTCGGCAAACCGTACTCCTCCCGCACCGGCCCACTAAAACTCTTCTTGCTCGCATGCACCGTGATCGTCCCCGGGCACTCGACGGTGATCCCCCCGTCGATGGTGATGCTCGCGCCACCTTCGACGGCCAGCACGATGCGTTTGCCGGCCGCGAAGTCGATGTGCTCGGTGATCGAGCTGAGTGTCACCTCGTCCTTGGCCTGGAACTTCATCTCGTCGCTTTGCGCCTGCATCTCGATGTCGTCCTTCGCCGCGATCATCGTGATGCCGGCGCCGTTCTCGCCGGGGCCGATGGCGCCGGCGACGAGGCCGATGGCCTGGCCGGTGTGGATACGCGCTTTGCCGGCGACGGCCAGGTTGGTGTCCTCGCCGCTCATCAGGTTGAGCGTCTCGCCGTTACTCAATTGCAGATGCCCGCCGGCGACGAGGCCGAGGCCGGCGCGGGCGGCCAGGACGATGGCCGCGTCGGTGAGATGGGGCAGCTTGCCGGCGGTGGCGGTGTTCTTCTGGCTGGCGTCGGCGAGCGCAGCGTCGAAGTCGGTGCCGTCTGCCATGCCGCGGGCGACGGTGTGCAGGGCCTTGAGCGGGGCGGCGTTCGGGTCGAGGGTGCTTTGGTTGGCGCCGGTTGAGCCGATGGCGGCGGCGAGTGGCACGGTTTGGTGGGTGGTGGCGGCTTTGGAGAGGGTTTGGGCCAGGGTGTCGGCCTGGCCGAGCAGGGCGGCGGCGGGGGCCATGTCGCCGGCCGGCTCGGCGTCGGTGGGCTGGGCCCAGGTGGTGAGCGTGATGCCGCGCGCGGCGCGTAGCGCCCCCCAGGCGTCGGTGCGAAGCTCGGCGCCGGTGCCCCTGAAACTGCCGCGGTAGTTGTCGGCCTGGTGGATGAGGTGGCCGAGGTTGAGCTGCGAGGCGTATTGGGTGCTGTGCAAGGCGGCGCGCTGCTGGTTGTCGGTGTCGTCGAAGACGAGTTGGTTGTGACCGGCGAAACGGCCGTGGGCGCCGAATTCCTTGGTGCGGATGCCACTGAGGGCGGCGCTGTGGCGGTGTTCATTGGCGGCGGCGCCGTGCCAGGCGGGGCTGTTGCCCGCAGTGAGGTTGCCTTGGGCGGCAGGGGCGTGGTCGGTGGCTTGCTCGAAGACGCTGCGGTCTGCGGCTTGGGCGTCGGCGCCGCCGGGGGTGGGGGTGATGCCGCCTTCGCCACGGCCGTTAAAAAGTCCACCAAGCACTGTCGGCCTGTCGATGTCCCCGCCCAGGAATGTGACGAGGACTTCCTGCCCGATGCGCGGGAGCATCTGCCAGCCCATGCCGGGGCCGGCCTGGCGGGTGCCTACGCGCACCCAGCAGCTGGAGCAATCGTCGGGGGTGTTGCCCTGTTGCCACAGGAAGCGCACCTTGATGCGCCCGAGCCGGTCGCACCAGATCTCGTCGGCGCCGTTGGGGCGGGTTTCGCCCTGGGGGCCGACGACGATGGCGCTGGTCGGGCCGTTGGCGGTGGGGCGCGGGTTGAGCCGGGCGCCGGTATCGTCGGTGAGGCGGGGGCGCCAGGGCAGGTGCGCGGGCAGCGCGTCGAAGCTGTTGGCGTAGCCGCGCGCGGCGGCCAGGGCGAGCACCTCGGAGAGGCCCGCGGCGTTCAGCGACTTGGGGGCGCGTTGCGGGGCGGCGCCTTCGTTGCGGGCGGTGTCATGGTCGGAGCTGGGGCGTGAGTCGCTCGGGGGGCCGATGAGTGGGTCGATGAATGGGTCGCCCAGAGGGTAGTCCAGTGAGTTGATGAGGGCATCGGTGAAGCCGTCAGCGAATGGGTCGGCGCGTGAATGGTCGGGCGCGTCGTCGAGCGAATCGTCATGAAACAGCTCGGCGGCGCCGAGGCGGTGGGCGATGGTGGCCATCGGCGCGGCGCCCAGGTTGTTGATGCCGATGTGGGTGACTTGGCGCACGGCGAAGCGCGGAGGTTCGGCACTGTCGTCGGGGGGCGCGCCGCCCGGCCCGCGCGGGGTGGCGGTGAGCGCGCGCGGGGCGTCGAGCAGGTCGACATGCGTGCCGGGGCGCAGGCTGCGCACGGTGCCGCGCCCGACGAAGGTGGTGTGGCGCGCTTCGAGCGCTTCCATCATCAGGCGTGCGTAGCGATCGGCCTC
>NZ_JAEKFT010000024.1 GCF_018524365.1 Denitromonas iodatirespirans | reverse complement strand
GCAACAGGGTATCCAGTGGCGGCCTGATCTATTGGCGCTCCATGCGCATTTACATCGGCTACCTGCTCACAGGCCAGAGCGTTGGTTTCGAACCGGTCGGCGACGGACTATGGGATGTCTACTTCGGCCCGCTCAAGATCGGCCACTTTGATGAGCGATGCACTGCCGGCGAAAAAGATGACTACCTGACGCTCAGGGTGTAACCCATGTCTCCGAACAAAACTGTTACCCATGTGATTGACTCGTACAGGGGCGTTTTCTTGATTACTTCTTTGTCGCGACAAAGAAGTAATTCGCCCGCCGGGGCGAGACCCGGCCAACGTCCCGTCGCCGAAGGCAATACCCCCCTATGCCGGAATCTTCAAGCCCCGCTGCACCGCCGGCCGGGCGACAAAGGCCTCCAGCACACGGGTCACGTTGGCAAAATCCGATATGCCGACCAGATCTCCGGCCTCATAGAAACCGATCAGATTGCGCACCCACGGAAAGGTGGCGATATCGGCGATGGTGTAGGCCTCGCCCATCAGCCAGGCACGCCCCTGCAGTTGCTGGTCGAGCACACGCAGCAGACGCCGCGATTCGTCCACATAGCGATCGCGCGGGCGCTTGTCTTCGATGTCCTTGCCGGAAAACTTGTGGAAGAACCCCAGCTGCCCGAACATCGGCCCGATGCCGCCCATCTGGAACATCAACCACTGCAAGGTCAGGTAGCGGTCATGGGCATCGGTGGGCAGCAACTGGCCGCACTTGTCGGCCAGATAGATCAGGATCGCGCCGGACTCGAACAGCGGCAGCGGCTGGCCGCCCGGCCCGTCCGGATCGAGGATGGCGGGGATCTTGTTGTTGGGGTTCAGCGACAGGAAGGCCGGCGAATTCTGGTCGTTGGTGTCGAAACTGCCCTTGTGCGCTTCATACGGCAAGCCGATCTCTTCGAGCATGATCGACACCTTGACACCATTGGGCGTCGGCAGCGAGTAGAGCTGAAGCCGGTCGGGGTGGCGCGCCGGCCACTTGCGGGTGATGGGGAAGGTGGACAGATCGGTCATCGGGGGCATCCTTGCTTGGTCTCTGGTGCGCGACACAATCTGGCGAGTTTGCCGCGTGAGGCTGTGATGAAGCCCACTGGACTGTACCGACGCAGGCGAAGTTCCTGCCAATGAACGATCACGGCATTCTTGCAAAAGCCGGCGCGACGCAGAGACACCCCGAAGTTACCGCCCGAACATCTCCGCAAACATCCCCGCCGCCCAGGCCATCTCCTCGCCGCGCGGCTGGTTCTCGCGCGCCTGGTCGATGCGCTGTTCGAGCGCGCCGTCGCCGCGGATGCGGTAGCTGGCGTCGATGCGGACCATTTCGGGCGGGGTGAAGCTGTCGTAGACCCAGCAGGTGCTGTCGGGGAACGGGGGGTCGAACGCTTTGCCTTGCACGCGGGCGGCGATGGCGGCGGCGGCGATGCGGCCGTGGTGGACGGCCATGTGGCCGGTCTTGGGGTAGTGGCCGAAGAGCGGCGAGACCAGGCCGACGGCATCGCCGATGACGAAGACGCGCTCATCGGCTGCCGATTGCAGGGTGCGCGCATCGACATCGGCCCAGCCGGTGGCCTCGCCCTGGTCGTTGCGCCGCGCTAGCCCGGCCAGGGCGATCAGCGCGCCGGCCTGCTGCGGGCCGGCGAAGCTTGCCTCGGCGTAGGGAATGTCGTCGAAATCGGTGTGGACCACCTTTTTGAACGGGTCGATGCGTTCGATGCGCTGGAAGGGCTTGAACTCGATGCGCTCGGAGAACTGGCGATGGAAGGTCTCGCGGTAGCCGGCCATGCCGGCGCCGGGGTCGAGCACGATGAGCCGGCCCTTGATCTGCTTTTGCTGCAGCCAGGTGGCGATGGCGACGGCGCGCTCGTAGGGCGTGGGCGGGCAGCGGTAGGGCGCGGGCGGCACGGTCATGATCCAGTCGCCGCCGGCAAAGGCGTGCAGCCGTTGCTTGAGCTGGCGCACGCCGGCCGGGCCGACGAAGGCGCCGTCGAACTTTTCGCGGATGCGCCCGAGCGCGGCGGTGTCGCCCTCGACCCACGGCGCGAGGTTTTCGGCAATGCCAGGCGAGAGCACGAGCCAGTCGTAGCCGAGATGCCCGTCGGCGGTCTCGATGCGGCGCGAGGCGCGGTCGATGCCGCGCACCTCGGCCTGCACGAAGGTATAGCCGTGCCGCGCGGCGGCCTGGCGGTAGTCGTGGTCGAGCGTGGCGTCGGGCACGCGATCGATGAGCCAGGCGTTGGACAGCGGCAGGGAGAAGAAGCGGGCCTGGCGCTCGATGAGGACCACGTCCCACGCCGGGAGCGCACGGCGCAGATGGGCGGCGGCGGAGAGCCCGCCCCAGCCACCCCCGACGACGACCACACGGCCTTTGTTGGCGGCCGGCAGCAGGGCTTGCGCGCTACGTGCCGGGCCGAGGATCAGACCGGCGCCGAGGCCGGCCAACGACTGCAGGGCCTGGCGGCGCTTCACAACAGCGGTGCGACGGCCGCCTGCATGTCGTCGGCGCTCATCACGCCGAGCTTGCGGGTGGTGATCTTGCCGTCGGCGTCGATGACCACGGTGAAGGGCAGCCCGGCCTTGGTGTTGCCCAGCGCCTTCATCAGTTCGACGCCCTTGCCGGCGCCGGCAAAGACGACGAGGTAGTCCATCTCGTAGGCGGCGACGAAGTCGCGCGCGCTGTCGCCGAGGTCTTCGACCCCGATGCCGACCACCTGCAGACCGGCCGCCTGGTGCTGCTTGGCCAGTTCAGCCAGATGCGGGATCTCGCTTCGGCAGGGGCCGCACCAACGCGCCCAGAAGTTGACCACCGCCGGCTTGCCCTTGAGCGCCGCCAGCGCGACCGGCTTGCCATCGAGGCCGGGGAAGCTGGCCGAGAACAGGGCGGCGGCCTCGTCGGCGGCGAATGCCGGCAGGCTGAGGCAGGCGGAGAGCAGGCAGGCAAGCAGGGTACGCATGGGGTGAACCTCAGGGCAGATCGCTGCGGCGGAACAACACGAAGCCGGCCGCGGCGCTGAGCGTGCCGAGCAGCACCGGATAGACCACGGCAAAGAGCTTGAAGCCGGCCACGCCGAAGAGGTCGAGGATGACATAGGCCGAGGGGCCGAAGACGATCAGCTGCGGGTCGAACATCGACAGCGCGGCGGTGCGGAAGACCTGCAGCGGGTTGGCCAGCGCCAGGGTGATGGCGAACTCGGGCGCCACGCGCGACTGGATGAGCAGGCCGAGCAGGATCAGGTCGAGGAACAGCAGCATCACCAGCCAGGTGACGAAGGCCAGGCCCTGCGCCACATCGGTGCTGCGCGCCAGGGTCGACAACAGCATGCCGATGCCGAGAAAGCACCAGCCCATGGCGGCGAGGATGGCCGAGTAGTAGAGGAACATGCCCCAGGGCACTTCGATGTCCTGGAACATGGCCCACAGCGCGGCGCCGGCCATGGCCAGGAAGACCGGCAGGAAGATGGAGATGTAGCGGCCGATGATCTTGCCCCAGAACCAGGCGGACAGCGACACCGGCAGCGAAAGCAGGTATTCGAACACGCCCGCTTCGCGGTCGCCGGCCACCGAGCGCACGGTGGTGATCAGCACGAAGATGGGCAGGATCGCCATGGCCAGCTGGATGTAGGTGACCAGCAAGCGCGACAGGCCGATGAAGCCGAGGACGCGCGATTCGGTCAGGCCGAAGGCGAACAGCAGCGCGACGATGCCGCCGAACACCAGCGAGTAGATGAGGAACCAGCGCGAGCGCAGGGATTCGACCAGGTCGAGTTTGGCGGTGAGCCACAGGTGTTTCATTTACTTGCCTCGTGCCAGCACGCTCTGCCTGGCTTCTTCGTAGGACATGTCGCCGGGATTGGGGACGGTGGTGGCGCCGAGGCCGTAGCCCATCGGCGTCATCTTGCCGCCGAAATAGCGGGCCTTGAAGGCATCGATCCACTGGCCGGTCTTGTAGTCGGTGACCCAGAATTCGATCTGGTCCTCGGGCCAGCCCTTGTCGCGCAGAACGATGATGGCGCAGCCGAAGTCGTCGAACTTGTGTGGCACCTTCTGCGGATCGCGGATCTGGGCGGCATAGTGGCGGTCGGAGAGCACCATGTTGCAGCGCTCGCAGGGGTCGCGGTCCCACTTGACCTCGACCGGGCCGGTGTCCGGGTCGCCCTGGCCGCAGGCGGTCAGCAGGCTGCCGGCCAGCGGCACCGCGGCGAGTGCACCGATCTGGCGGAAGAAGTGGCGGCGGCTCATTGCAGGCTCACCGCGGGGTCGACCTCGACCATGTCGATGCCCTTGAGCAGGCCCACATAGCGCGACAGCATGCCGAGGAAGCGCAGACGGTCGGGGCCGGAGACCAGGCCGTGCCACTCGGCGCCGTCGCCCTGGTCGGCGAAGTTCCACTCACCCAGCGCGCGGGCAATGGCTTCGTCCGGCCGGTGCAGGCGCAGCTTGGTGTCGAGCATGGCGGCGAGTTTGGCGTCGTCGGCCACGCGGTCGTCGAGCACCACCTTGCCCAGATCCATTTCGATCACACGATTGACCAGCTGCGCCACTTCGTCGAGACGGTGGCTGGAGATGATCATCGAGGTGTTTTCGATGCGCTCGGCCAACAGGCTGAAGAAGATGTGGCGGGCTTCGGGGTCGAGGTTGGCGGCCGGCTCGTCGAGCACCAGCACCTTCACGTCGCGGCCCAGCGCGATGGCGATCAGCAGCTTCTGCTTCATGCCGCCCGAGAGGCGGTTGAAGGGGCGGCCACGCAGGGCGTCGATGTCCAGGCCCAGCCGGGTGCCGATGGCTTCGATGCGCTTGGGGTCGGAATTGCACACCGCGGCGGCGAAGTTCACCAATTGGCCGACCGGCATCTTGAGTGGCGGCGGCAGTTGCGGCACGAAGCCGATCTTGCCCAGCACGGCGGCGCGCTGCTTGCGCGGCGAGGCGCCATCGACCAGCACCTCGCCGTCGAAGGTGTATTCGCCCAGCAGGCAGCGGATCAGGGTGGTCTTGCCGGCGCCGTTGGAGCCGATCAGGGCGATGCGCTCGCCGGTGGCGATGTCGAGCGTCACGCCGTCGAGGACGGGGTGACGCCGGAAGAGCTTTTTGACGCTTTCGAAACGGATCATCCGGAGGTCGCTTAAAGCAGCTTGTTGAGCCCCTTGACCTCGAACTTGAGGGCACCGCTGGGGCAGGTATCCACGCACAGACCGCAACGGGTGCAATCGGGGCCGACCGGCACTTTGACGTCCGGCGAGCGACCCTTGATGACCATCTCGAGCACGTGGGGCACGAGGCACACTTTGCGGCAGTCGCCCTCGTGGAAGCAATGATTTAGGTCATACACCACGCGTACGGGAGAGATCGTGCCGACGGCGCCGTAGGTCAGGCCGATGGGGCAGACATAGCGGCACCAGGCGCGCCGAGAATACACCACCTCGAACACCAGCAGCAGCGCCACCCAGCCCAGCGCCAGGCTCGGCCCGTAGATCAGGGCCCGGCTGAGGATGCCAGTGGGCGACAGGGTTTCGAACACGGTGAAGCCAGTGACCAGCGCCAAGAGCGAGAACAGCACCCACATCACGGTGCGTGCGCCGCGGTGGAACTGGTGGTCGCTCACCCACTTTTTCTCGACCAGCTTGAGGTGCAGCGCTTCGAACCACTCGGCCACCAGGTGGTAGGGACATGCCCAGGAGCAGAAGCTGCGCCCGCCCAGCGCCGCCCACAGCAGGAACACCGTGGCCGTGCCGATGAACAGGTTCACGATGATGTGCTTGTGCGCCAGCATCACCTGCAGGGCGGAATTGAGGTCGATGAGGTGGAAGCCGACGAAGCGCGAGGCGGTCAGCGCGCCTTCGAGGATCTGGATGTCGAGCCAGAAGGAGAAGGTGAACAGCAGGTTCACCAGGATCAGCACCGTCCAGCGGCGGTTGCGCCAGGTGTGCTTTTCGAGGGCATGGTCGCGCACATGCTTTTTCATCGCCTCGAAGTCTTCCTTGGTGAGGCGCTTCATCTTGTGAATCTGCTGCGCCTCCGGGGAGATCTCGGCCGGCTTTTGCGGCGCCTGCCCGAGCATGAGCTTGATCTGTTCGAGAAAACGGCCTTTCATGCTTCGCCCTCCCAGACCGCGCGCGAATCGACGACGATGGCCGTCGGCTCGACAGGGCAAATCATTTCGCACACGCCGCAGCCGACGCACTGCTCCATCACCACCGGAATGCCGCGCTTGCTGCCGTCGGCCGCTTCGGTCACTTCCAGGCGAATGGCGTCCTGGATCGGGCACTCGGTCACGCACAGGTCGCACAGATCGCGCTCGTAGGGGTGGTCGGCCACCGGAATCGGCGCCCAGCGATCGACATCCATGTAGCGCATCTGGCCTTTGAAGCCGGCGCCGCGGGCCTGCCCCTTGAAGCCCTTGCCCTGCGTCGCCAGGCAGGCCTCGGGGCGCGACAGGCGCGCCAGGCCGGCGCGTTCGATCAGGTTCAACGTCGGCTCGGGGTCGTTGGCCTTGGCCTTGAGCACCGGTTTGTGCGCCAGCTCGGCACCGGGACGGATCTTGAGGAAGTCCGGCTTGCGATAGACCAGCGCCCCGGTGGGGCAGGCGAGGATGCACTGCACCGCATCGCAGGAGAAATCACAGGCCTGCGCGCGCGATTCGATGTGCGGCACGCCGATGCCGAAGCCGTCGGTGATGTCGCCCAGCACGATGGCCTCGACCGGGCACACCTGCACACACTGGCCGCACTTGATACAGGAGGACAGGAAGTCGTTCTCGTCCAACGCGCCGGGCGGGCGCAGCCGCGGCTTGTCGGCCTGCGCGGCCACCGGCAGGTAGCCGGCCAGACCGGCGCCGACCACGGCGGTGCTCATGACGGCGGTGCGGATGAAGCGTCGGCGCGCTTCCTGCGCGCGGGCGTTCGAGCGCGGCGCGCTGCCTCCCTTTGCGGCGCGGGGCGCCGGGGTGGCGTCGGCCGGGCCGGCGTCGGTCTCCTGGCTCATGATCTTGCCTCTTTGGGGTTGTGGAACAGCGGTGCGTCGTCCTTGAGCAGCAGCACGGGGCTGGTGAAGGGCGCAAGCCGTTCGAGAAAATCGAGCGCCTCGAGCATGGGCGCATTCTTGAAGAAGCGGGCGTAGGGCTGCTCCATCCACAGCTGGTCGGTGAAGGCGTACAGCTCGTAGGGGGTGTCGCCGATGCGGTCGGTGTTGCGGTCGAAGCCCTGGTAGTCGTCCCAGTAGTTGCCATGCCAGGTGCTCTTGGTCGCCGCGCCGGCTCCGCCGACGGCGATCTGCGACAGATTGCCTTCGAAGCTGTTTCCGGTCACCTCGGTGCCGCCGATGTCGGAGGTGAAGGAGATGCCGATGCCGTTGTAGGCGATGCGGTTGCCGCGGATGGTGACCGTGCTGTCGGGCTCGAAGGGCGAGATGTCGCTGCCGATGCCGACCGCGCAGTAGATGATTTCGTTGCCCTCGACGACCACGTCCGAGGCTTCCTTCAAGCCGACCGCCATGCCGGTGGCGCCGTTGGCCTGCGAGATGATGTTGTTGCGGATCGTCGAATAGCCGGCGTACATGATGTACACGCCCACCGAGTTGTCGTAGTACTGGTTGCCCTCGACCAGGTTGCGGTTGGCGAACATGAAGTGCAGCGAGTAGCGACTGCGCCGGCCGATGTTGTTGCGAAACACGTTGTCGTTGGAGTACCAGGCGACCACGTCGCGCGAGTCGACCACCTCGTTGCCCTCGATCAGATTGTTGTTGCTCGACCACAGGCGGATGCCGTCGCCGCGCAAACCGAGGTCGGCCGGCTTGGATTGGACATGGCTGCCGCGCAGCGTGTTGTAGTGCGCCTGCTTGAGGTCGACGCCGAACAGGCAGTCGTCCATGCGCAGCGACTCGAACAGGTTGTGGTCGCCGCGCACGTTGAGGCAGGCGTCGTCGGAGTCATGCGAGCCGCCCGAACCGGTCAGGCGCAGGCCGCGCACGGTGACGCCGGCCGCCTGCACGACCATCACCGTGCCGTTGCCGCCGCCATGGATGACGACCTTGCCATCGCCTTCGATGGTCAGCGTCTTGTCCACCAGCACCGGGCCGGCATAGTCGCCGGGCGGCACCTTGAGCACGCTGCCCACCGGCGCGGCATCGACCAGCGGCTGGAACCACGGCATGTCGGTGCGGTTCGGTGCGGTCGGCTTGGGGGCCGGGCGGGAAGAGTCGCCCCAGGAATCGGCCGCCGCATCGGGCAAGCCGTTCTTTTCCATGCCGGCGCCGGGAAAGGCCACGCGCGGATCCACCGGCGTGGCCGGCGCGGCCTTGGGCGCCTCGCCGGCCGCCTTCAGCCCCGAGGCCTTGAGCTTTTCGAGGACCGCGTCTACATCGGCCAGCGAGGTGCTTTGCGGCACCAGCGCGCCGACGAGGATCGCGACGACCGGCAACAGGCGCGCCAGGGGTTTCACTCGGCCGTCCCTTCGCGCATCTGCTTGCGGCGGATCAACAGCGCCAGCAGCAGGCACAGCATCATGACCACCACCATCAGGTAGCCCCAGTAGGGATACGAATAGGTGGAGAACTGCGCCACCTTGCCCACGCCGAACACCGTCGGCATGAAGGGCTTGACGGTGAAGGCGCCCCAGGGGTGCAGGTTGTGGCCGAAGAACCACAGCCAGCCGGCGTAGTCGATGACGAAGAAGATCGGCAGCAGCGCCGGCACCAGCGCCAGCAGCAGGGAGAAGCCGCGGATCTTCCACACGCCGACCCACACCACGGCCATGGCGGCGATCAGGCCGACTGCGACGCCGGTGGTGACGCTCTTGAGCGTGCTGCCCCACTGGGCAATGCGCTCGGGTTCGTTGAAGAAGGCGCCGGCCTCGCCCATGTAGTACTGGGCGTAGGCGTCCATCTTGCCCATCACGAACAGCTCGCCGACCATCCACGCGGCCACGGCCGCAAAGCCGATGCCCAGCACGGCCAGCCGCGCCTTGCGTTTTGCCATCGCGAAGCCGAGCAGCATCACGCCGAAAAAGCCGAACACATAGCGCGACACCTGCCGCTCCACCGGCGCACCGATGCCGATCGGGTGCATGCCGACATAGTGGTTGATGGTGTTCATCTCGTGCACGCAGTCGAGCGCCTCGGCGTTCTTGTTGACGTCGCTCTGCTGTTTTTTCTGCGCCTCGAGAATCGGGTTGTAGCGCTCTTTTTGCGAGCCGAGGTCTTCCTGGAAGGTCTCGCTCATCAGGCGGCTGGTCTTGGGTGCGGTGCTGCAGCCGTTCTCCACGCCAGTGAAGCTGAAGTGGATGCGGATGCCGTCCGGGAAGGCGTCTTCCGGGTAGTTCGGGGCGGTCAGCGCGACCCACCAGGTGGGCGAGAAATAGGCGCCGATCATCAGCACCAGGGCGATCAGGGTCAGCCCGCGCACGATCAGCGATTGCTTGCTCGCGGCGGCAGTGTTCTGGGGTTGCATACGTTCACCGTGTCGTTGGATGTCCCGTCGCGGTGTGGTGCCGGCACCATCGAGTCGGTGCGCCCGATCGGGACGGGGTCCGTCCGGGCGCCGTCAGCGCCAATGTTGTCGTCGCGCGGTCATTCGCGCCGCGCTGAGTCCAGCATCGCGCCGGGCTGGCCGCGATGCTGGCGGTGCGACGCTTACTTACACATGCTGCCCGGCATCTTCAGGCTGGCCTGGTAGGCGGAGATCGCCACCAGATCCTTGTCCGAATACTTGGAGATGATCTTCACCATGTCCGGGTTGGCGTTGCGGCGGTGACCGTCGCGGATCTCGGTCATCTGGCGCAGCAGGTAGGCATAGTGCTGGCCGGCGATCACCGGGTAGAACTTTTCCTTGTTGCCCTCGCCGTTGTCGCCATGGCACTCCTTGCACTCTTTCTTGTACAGGGTGCGGCCCTTGGCGATCTGCAGCATCTTGTCGGCTTCGTCGTAGGCGCCGTGATCGGTCGGGATGCACAGGCTCTGGATATAGGCGGACACGTCGGCCAGATCCTGCGCGTCGGTCATGGTCGCGGCGAACGGATACATGGTCGGGTTGTCACGCAGACCGGCGCGGATATCGGCCATCTGCTTGATCAACACCGTGGAGTGCTGGCCAGCCAGCTGCGGGAAGGTACCGTCCGGGCGGCCGGCGCCCGACGGCAGGTGGCAGGCGCCACAGATTTCGTAGACTTCCTTGCCTTTCTTGAGGTCACCCTTGAGCGTCAGGGCTTCGTTCTTTTCGCCGCCCTGGGCGTTCCAGACATAGCCTTCGCCTTCGATACCGGTTTTCTTCGGTGCGGGGCCACCGGCCGCTTGCACCGCGCCGACGGCAAATACAGCCAGCGACGCTGCGATCAAAAACTGTTTCATGACTCTCATCCCTCTGAAGAGAATTAGTAAGCGCTAAAGTACGCGAACATCCGCCGGCGTACGTTGATACCCATCAAAAACGGTTCGCTTCCCTTAAAAAGAGACACCGTGGACCGGCCCGCAGGCCTATGCACGGTGTGATGCGAACAGCCTTGAAACGCGATCAGGGAGCAAGCTTGGAGATGTAGTCCGCCAAGACCTTGATCTGCGCTTCGTCCACCAGGTGCATCACGCCCTTCATGGCAGCGCTCTGGCCGTTGTTGCGCTTGCCGCTCTTGATGTCGAGCATCTGCTGCTCGAGATAGGCGGCGTTCTGGCCGGCGATCTTCGGGTAGTTGGGCATCAGGGTTTTCTTGCCGTCCGGGCCATGGCAGGCCGCACAGGTTTTCTCGGCGTAGAGCTTGGCACCGTCGTTGGCCAGAGCCGGCGTCGCCACCAGGCCGAGCAACGCGGCGAATACAACTGCTTTCTTCATGGGTATTCCCTCTCTCAAATGAAAAACCGGGGAGCAATAGATATCACTCCCCGGTCGGCACCTCATTGGTTCAGGTCAAGAATCACTCGACCTTCTTGGCGCCATGCTGCTCAAGGTAGGTCTTGGCACGCAGACCGAGGTCGGCGGCTTTCACCTGGTACTGCCACACCTGCTCGGCCCAGAGGTTGGCCTGGTCCCAGTCGGCGCCGCGCGCGGCTTCTTCGTGCTTGGCCTTGGCTTCCTTGGTGCGGTTGAGCTGGTCGACCGCGTCTTCCATCATGGCCACCACATCCGGGAAGTCGGTGTAGTTGACGCTGGTGATGTAGCCCACGACCTGGTCGATGACGGCCTGGGTGTCAGCCACTTTCTTCAGCGTCTTCTTGTAGTCCTCTTCCGTATAGCCCGCGCCCGACAGCGAGGCGTCCTTCTCCGGCTTCCAGCCCTTCGGCTTGACCAGCAGGTAGCCTTGCATTTCGAGGTGCAGCGCCGAGCAGAACTCGGTGCAGTAGTACGGATACACGCCTTCCTTGTCGGCGGTGAACTTGACGGTGACCGTCTTGCCCGGCTCGACCGACGCATGCACGTTGAAGGTCGAGACGGTGAAGCCGTGGGTCTCGTCCTGGGCACGCTCGAGGTTGGTCAGGTGGATGGTGACTTCATCGCCCTTCTCGACTTCGATGGTTTCCGGCGTGATGTGCGAACGGATCAGCGTACCGAACACTTCGACCTTGTTGCCGTTGCGGACCGTCTTTTCCTGACCGGCCTTGACGGCGCCCGGATGCGGCTTGTCGGTGCGGCTGTCGGTGCCGACCTTGTAGCGCACGGCGGGCTTGAGCTTGTCGGCCTTGATCCCCACCACATAGTGCGGCTCACCCAGCGGCAGCGGCATGTCGTAGAGCAGCTGCATCTTGTCGTTGCTGATGTCGATGAGCTGGTGGTTCTGCGGATGCAGCGGGCCGACCGGGTTGAAGCGGTCGATGGACAGCTTGTTGAGCGCCACCAGGTACTTGCCCTGCGGGGCCATGGTGTCGCCTTCCATGGTCATCAGGTGACCGATGTTGTAGTGCACGCTCAGCTTGTCGAGCACCTTGCCTTCGCAGTAGTTCCACTTGGCGACCTGCGAATCCACGTACAGCGAGGTGTAGGCCACGCAGCTCTTGGCGTCGTACTGGGTGTGCAGGGGGCCGAGGCCGAGTTCGACTTGGGTGTGCAGCGCATCCTTCATGGCGATCACGGGGATGCCGTACGGATCCTTCGATTCGAACTTGCCGGCCTTGATGGCAGCCTGGATCTTCTCGAAGCTGTACACCGACACGTGCGTGTCGAGCTTGCCGGAGACGACCATGAACTTGCCGTCAGGCGTCACGTCGACACCGTGCGGGCTCTTGGGCTCGGGCACCAGGAAGAGCACACCTTCCTTGACCGCCACGTCGATCGGCAGCACGTTGTGGCCGTTGATCTTGGTGGCTTTGCCGGCCTTGACCAGCTCGGCGGCCTTCTTCCAGTTCATCACGTGCAGGTAGTCGGTGTCCTTGGCGGAGCAACCGGCTTCGTACGGCGGGCGACCCTTCTCGATACCGCCCACATAACGCTCGGAGCAGAAGGAGTTGGTGAAGGCCCAGCCTTCCGACGGGCCTTTACCCGCGTCCGACAGATCCTGCGAATACGGCGGCAGTTCGAAGGAGAAGGACTCGTTCGGCACCAGGCGACCTTCGTGACGGTCGAACTTCCAGTACGTCACGCCACCGCGGTACTTGCTGTTGAACGAGGTCAGCGGCTCGAATTTCTGGTTGGCCAGCGGTGCGGCATACTGCGCCGCTTCGATCACGTACTCGGTGTTGGGCGTGACGAAGGCGCCGCCGTGCTCGGACTTGTAGATCGGGTTGACCACGATCTGCTTGGTCTCGAAGTCACGCAGGTCGATCACCGCCAGGCGCGGGTTGGCCTTGTCGTTGATGAACAGGAACTGGCCGTCGTACTGGCCCTGCGTCTCGGAAATGGCCGGGTGGTGCGTATCGCCCCAGTTGATTTCCTTGCCGTCGATGTTGCCCTGGCGCAGCACGGCTTTCGAGTTCTCGTCGAAGCCGTAGCCCTGCCACGGTTCCGGCGTGAACACCGCGATGTACTTGAGGATGCGCATGGACGGGATGCCATACACAATGATCTGGCCCGACTGACCGCCCGAGCTGAAGGCGAGGAACTCATCGCGCTTGCCGGTCGGCACATAGGTTTTGGCGGCCGCCAAAAGGTCTTGCTGGGACAGCCCGCGGCGTTTCATGACGTCCTGCAGCGATTCGGCGGAAAATGCCGAGGTGCTCGCTGCCAGACCGAAACCAGCCGCAAGCGCCAGTCCGACCGCCTGCTTGATACGGGTCTTCATCTTGTTCTCTCCCTGAACGAAAGTTCGGATACGGGTACCAACCCGGAAATCGTCGCCGCGATGGACGCTGCGATAATTTGTCGCACATGGTGCTCGCATCAGGTTTTACTAACGTTGATGTGAGTCAAGTTATGCGACGAAGTGACGCACGTACCCTTGAAGCCCGCGCCAACATTGGCATTCGCACAAACACCCGCCGTTCTGCGGCACCTTTTCCATGACCGAAAACCTGCGCTCCCTGATACCCAGATTGGCTAGCCTGGCCGGCGTGCTGGCCCTGCTGGCGGCGGCGCTGTATGGCTGGTACGCACGCAACGCAACACCCACCGACGTATGGCTGCCGCGCGCCACCTGCGACCTGAACGCCGGCGCCTGCCGCCAGACCCTGCCCAACGGCGCCTCGGTGGTGTTCGCGATCACGCCGCACCCGATCCCCTCGATGGAAGACCTGACCCTGAGCGCAGCTTTCTCGGCGGCGACGCCCGAGCGGGTCGACGTCGATCTGAACGGCACCACCATGAAGATGGCGGCCAACCAGCCGCGCCTGCTGCCGGTCGGCAACAACCGCTTCGAGGGTCAGACCGCCCTGTCGGTATGTGTGACCGGCGCCATGCAGTGGCAAGCGGTGCTGAGCGCCGAGTTCGGCGGCACCCGCTACAATCTGCCTTTCGTGTTCGATGCGGCCCACGCCGCGCTCACCGATGCCGACCGGCCCTAGCCGGACACGCCCGGGCCAACGCACACCGCAGCGCCCAGAACGAG
This sequence comes from Denitromonas iodatirespirans, assembly GCF_018524365.1. Classification (GTDB taxonomy): domain Bacteria; phylum Pseudomonadota; class Gammaproteobacteria; order Burkholderiales; family Rhodocyclaceae; genus Nitrogeniibacter; species Nitrogeniibacter iodatirespirans. The sequence goes on along the minus strand of NZ_JAEKFT010000024.1, from coordinate 58,322 downwards.
ACCCCGCCATGCGCCAGATCCCCGCCCTTCGCCACCTCGCCACCCTGTGGATGGCCGCCCTGCCGCTCCTGGCCGGCGCCGCCGGCATGGCCGACAGCATTGCCGTGGAAGACGCGCATGTGCGCCAGATGCCCGCCGCCGCGCCCAACAGCGCGGCCTTTCTGACGCTCATCAATACCTCGACCACCCCGATTCGCGTCACCGGCGTCGGCAGCCCGGTGGCCGCCACGGTGGAGCTGCATGACCACATCCAAGACGGCGAGATCCTGCGCATGCGCCGCATCGACGGCATCGACATCCCGGCCGGCGCCCGGGTGGCGCTCGCCCCCGGGGGCAAGCACGTGATGCTGATCGGGCTCAAACAGCCCCTCCAGGCAGGCACCACGGTCGACTTCCGCCTGCAGTTCGCCGACGGCAGCAGCGCCGCCTTCAGCGCGCCGGTCACCCCGATCCGCCCGGCAACGCCCACCGCCCGACACTGAGCCTCGCAACCCACCGGCCGGGAGACGCATCGACCGTCCCTCCCTCGCCGCCGGAGAACGCGCTACCATGAAAACCGTCATGGTGGCGCCTGTGGCTATGCCTTCGCCATCGCACACGATCGCGACCCGATCGCCCGACGCGCTGCGCCTTCGAGGGCCTGGATGATTCGTTGCTGCCTGTTCCTGCTGGCTTGCCTCGCCCTGCCCGCATACCCTGCGCAGGCAGCGCCGCTTGACGCCGACAGCGCCACGCCGCGGGTGCTCGGCATCTTCTTCGGGCAGCGCGACCCCCCCTACGAGATCCTCCTCGAACGCGGCCTGCGCGAAGGTTTCGACGGCCACGACAAAGCACCGCGCATCGCCCTCGACACCGTCTATCTCGACATGCAGCCCGGCTATGACCCGGCCCGCGCGCGGCTCATCGCCCAGACGCTGAAGCTCAAGTACGGCGACAGCCCCCCCTTCGACCTGCTCATCCTGTCGGGCGCGACGAGCGTCCGCTTCCAGCAGGAGGTCGGCCGCTGGCTTGGCCGCGGGCCGGTGGTGCAGGTCGAAGGCATTTTCGTGGATCAGCCGATCCCGACCGACGGGAACGGCCGGATCACCCTGCGCAATGCACGGGCCATCGCGGAAACCGCCCGGGATGCGCTGGCGATCCTGCCCGACAGTCAGGCTCTGTGGGTGATCGGCGGCAGCGCGCGGGACGACGCCGCCGTCATGGCGGCGGCACGCACACAGCTGGTCCCCCTGGCCCAGCATATCGACGTGCGCTTCATCGAGGTCGGCGCACTCGACGCCCTGCTGTCGGACGTGCGCCACGCGCCCGACAACACGCTGCTGCTGTACCTGCGGGTATCGCGCGACGGCGCGGGCCGGCCGGTGATGCCGGTCGATGTGGCCGCCCGCATCGGCCGCGAGGCCAACGCGCCGATGTTCTGCATCTACGAGATCATGCTGTTGCGCAGCGATTGCGTCGGCGGCAACGTCTCGGCCGGCCCGCACACCGGCATGGCGGTCGCCACCACGGCCCGACGCCTGCTGGCAGGCGACGCCCCGCTCCCCGCGGTCCAGATGCTGCCCACCCGCCCGCGCTACAACTGGCCGCAGCTGGAGCGCTGGCAGGTCGCGCGCAGCACGCTGCCTGCCCATGCCGAGCTGATCGACTACACGCCGTCGCTGTACGAGCGCCACCGCCCCCAGGTGCTCGGCGGCATTCTCATCCTGGCGGTGCTCGCCCTCGCCTTGCTGGGCATGCTGTGGGCGCTGTCGCTGTACCGAAAGCAGCGCGACACGGTGTCGGAACTGGAGCGGCGCTGGCATCTGGCGCTGGAGAGCGCCGGCCAGGGCGTGTGGGATCTGGACATGCGCAGCGGCGAAGCCTTCTATGCCGACGGCTGGCTGGCCATGCTCGGCCTCGACCAGGTGCCGAACGACCCGCGGGTGCGCGACGAACGGATTCATCCCGGCGACCGCGCCGAGGTGGCCCAGCGCCTGCAGCAACATCTGGGCGGCGAACTCGACCACTTCGAGAGCGAGCATCGCATGCTCCGCCACGACGGCCACGTCATCTGGGTACGCGAACGCGGTCAGGTGGTGCGCCGCGATGCCCGCGGCCAGGCGCTGCGCTTCATCGCCAGCATGCAGGACATCACCGACCAGCACACGGCACAAGACCATATCCGCCACCTGGCCACCCATGACAGCCTCACCGGCCTGCCCAACCGCACCCTGCTGACCGACCGTCTCGAGAACGCGATCGGGCGTGCGCGGCGTGCGGGCACCCGGGTGGCGGTGATCTTTCTCGACCTCGACCATTTCAAGACGATCAACGACACCCTCGGCCATCCGGTCGGCGACCTGCTGCTGATCGCCGTGGCCGGCCGGCTCATGCCGCACCTGCGCGAAACGGACACCATCTGCCGGCAGGGCGGCGACGAGTTCGTGATCCTCCTGCCCGATCTCCATGCCCCGGGGGATGCCGCCCAGGTGTGCGAGAAGCTGCAACGCGAGCTGGACGAGCCGGTCAACCTCGACGGGCGCGACCTGCGCATTTCGGTGTCGATGGGCGTGGCCTTGTTCCCCGAAGACGGCGACAGCGCCGACCGGCTGCTGCAAAAGGCCGACGTGGCGCTGTACCAGGTCAAGAACGACGGCCGCGGCGACTACCGCTTTTTCTCGCCCGACATGAACCGCGAGCTCGAAGACCAGTTCGCCCTCGAGAGTCAGCTCGGCGCCGCCCTGCGCGACGGGCGCATCCGCATGTGGTTCCAGCCGCAGTTCGACCTGAGCAGCGGCGCCCTGGTCGGCGCCGAGGCCTTGGCGCGCTGGATCGAGACCGACGGCCGGATGATCCCGCCCGACACCTTCATCCCGGTGGTCGAGAAGTTCGGCCATGTCCACCGCCTTGGCGAACTGGCGCTGCGCAGCGCCTGCCAGCATGCCGTGCGCTGGGCCGAGGCCGGCGGCCGGCCGGTGCCGGTCGCGGTCAATCTCTCCTCGGTGCAGTTTCGCCGCCCCGGGCTGACCGAGCTGGTGCGCACCGTCCTCAGCGACACCGGCCTACCGCCGGCGCACCTGATCCTCGAAATCACCGAGTCGGTGCTGATGGAAGACAACATCACCGCCCGCGAGACCCTGGCCGGGCTGGCCGGGCTCGGCGTGGGGCTGTCGGTGGACGATTTCGGCACCGGCTATTCGAGCCTGGCCTACCTCAAGCGCTTCCCGGTCAACCATCTGAAGATCGACCGGGCCTTCGTCATGGACCTGGGGTGCGACCCCGACAGCGACGTCCTGGTGCGCACCATCGTTCAGCTCGGCCACAACCTGAACCTCCAGGTAATCGCCGAGGGCGTCGAGAACGAGGTGCAGGCCGACCGGCTACGCGAGTATGGTTGCGATATCGGCCAAGGTTATCTGTATCACCCCGCGATGGCGCCGGAACACTTCTTGCAACTGCTGCATCGAGGCTGACGCCACATCGACGCACCTCGCCGGCCCGATCACCGGCCGGGCGGCCCGCCCGGCCCGATGACGAGGCCGGCAAGGGAACCGATAGCTCGATCGAACGCACCAAACAGGTGCATCCGGAGTCATCCGGATGCCCAGCCCGAGGGAGAAGCCATGCCGCAAATCGACTGGAACAACTATGCCTGCGAAGGCCTCTACGACGAATTGCTGTCCGGTGCGGGGCGACCGCGACCCGCCGCCGAAGCCCTATGCCAGTACCTCAGTTCGCTCGACGCCAAGGAAGTGCGCGACCTGAAGGCGGCGGCCGAGGTGGCCATCCAGATCATGGGCATCACCTTTACCGTCTATTCCGACGGCGACATGATCGATCGCGCCTGGCCTTTCGACATCGTGCCGCGCATCATCCCCAGCCATGAGTGGGCACAGGTCGAAGCCGGGCTCAAGCAGCGGGTCAAGGCGCTCAACCTGTTCATCGACGATCTGTACAACGAGCAGCGCATCATCAAGGACGGCGTGTTCCCCGCCGAGCTGCTCGAGCAATCGGTCAATTTCCGCCAGCAATGCGTCGGCATCCACCCGCCGGGCGGCATCTGGGCGCATATCTGTGGCTCCGACCTGGTGCGCGACAAGGACGGCACCATCTATGTGCTCGAAGACAACCTGCGCATCCCCTCCGGCGTCTCCTACATGCTGGAGAACCGCAACGTCACCAAGCGCGTCATGCCCGAGCTGTTCCAGACCGGGCGCATCCTGCCGGTGGACGACTACCCGGCCCAGCTCTACGACATGCTCGCCGCCATGTCGCCGCGCCAGATCGCCGAGCCCAACATCGTCGTGCTCACCCCCGGCATCTACAATTCGGCCTACTACGAGCACGCCTTCCTGGCCCAGCAGATGGGCGTCGACCTGGTCGAAGGTTCCGACCTCATCGTCGGCAGCGATGATTGCGTCTACATGCGCACCATCGATGGCCTGATGCATGTGGACGTGATCTACCGCCGGGTGGACGATCTGTTCATCGACCCCGAAGTCTTCAACCCGGAATCCGCGCTCGGCATCCCCGGCGTCATGCGTGCCTGGCGCCAGGGCAATGTGGCGCTGTGCAACGCCCCCGGCGCCGGTGTGGCCGACGACAAGGTGGTGTATGCCTACGTGCCGGAGATCATCCGCTACTACCTCGACGCCGAGCCGATCCTGCCCAACGTGCCCAGCTACCTGTGCATGCGCGACGACGATCGCAAGTACGTGCTGGCCAACCTCGACAAGCTGGTGGTCAAGCCGGCCAACGAGTCCGGCGGCTACGGCATGCTGGTCGGCCCGCATGCCACGCCCGAGGAGCGCGCCAAGTTCGCCGAACTGATCGAGGCCAATCCGCGCAACTACATGGCCCAGCCGACGCTGAGCCTGTCCGTCACCCCCACCCTGACCGACGAGGCCGTCGAGCCGCGCCATGTGGATCTGCGCCCCTTTATCCTGTCCTCCGGCGCCGACACCTATGTCACCACCGGCGGCCTGACCCGGGTTGCCCTGGTCAAGGGCTCGCTGGTGGTCAACTCCTCGCAAGGCGGCGGCAGCAAGGACACCTGGATCGTCGACACCACCGGACAAGGGAGCTGATCATGCTGTCACGCGTTGCCGAAAACCTCTACTGGATGGCGCGCTACCTGGAGCGCGCCGAAGACACCGCGCGCCTGGTGCGGGTCAGCCGCCACCTGATGCTCGACTTCCCGGGCACCGCCACGCTCGGCTGGTCCTCGCTGATCTCGATCAGCGGCGCCGACGAAATCTACAATCGCTACTACACCGACCGCGACGCGGCCAGCGTGCTGACCTTCCTGTGCGCCGACCGCCGCTATGCCGGCTCGATTCTCGGCGCCCTGGCCGCGGCCCGCGAAAACCTGCGCACCACGCGCGAAGTCATGCCGCGCGAGGTGTGGGAAGAAGTGAACCGGCTGTTCCTCGAATGCAGCGAGATCTTCAGCGGCACCATAGACCTGCGCCGGCTCGACGACTTCCTGCGCGTGGTGATCCGCGGCTCGCAGGCGCTCACCGGCATGCTCGACGGCAGCCTGAGCGACACCCCGGCGCGCACCTTCTGTGCCGTCGGCGGCTACCTCGAGCGCGCCGACATGATTTCGCGCATTCTCGACGTGCGCTCGGCCAACCTGCTGCCGCGCACGCCGGGCGACCTGACGCCCTTCGAAAACCTGCAGTGGATGAGCGTGCTCAAGTCGCTGTCGGCCTACCAGATGTATCGCCAGCAGGTGCGCCTGCGGGTGCGCGGGCCCGACGTGGTGCGCTTCATCCTGCTCGATCCGCGCTTCCCGCGTGCGCTGCAGCGCTGCCTGAGCAACCTGCACCGCAAGCTGTACACCCTGCCGCGCAGCGCCCTCGCCTGCCAGCGCGTCACCGAGCTCAAAGGCTTGCTGGCGACCGAGGATGCCGCCTTGCTGGCCGAGTCCCCCGACCGCTTGCATGCCTTCATGGACGAGCTGCAGCTGGGCTTCATCCGGGTGCACGAAGCGATCCAGAGCACCTGGTTCGCCGGGGTCGACAGCCCGGCCCCGGTACTGGCCAACTGAACGAAAAACCCCGGGAGGCCCCCGGGGTTTTTCGTGTCGTGCCGCGGCTCAGGACGGCCGTTCGGTGTCGACCAGGAGCTTGAGCCCGGCCGCGTCGGGCGGCACGGCCTGCACGCCGCTCTCCAGATCGCCCGGCCGGGCGCCGGCATTGCCGCTCTTCGAAATGCGCACGCCGACTTCCACCTTGGCCGGAATCGGCCGGTCGCCGGCCATCGACGGCACGCCGGCGAAGTCGAACTGCAGCGGCAGCTCGGCCACCGTCTTGCGCAGGATGGCGAAGGGCATGCCGCCGCCTTCCGGCCGCACATAGATGAAGACCACATCCTCCGGCGCCGCCTTGTCGGCCATCGCCGGCGCCAATGCCACCGTCCCGGTCAGCCCAATGCCGGCGCCCGCGGGCGCCGCCGGCGCGTCGGCCATCGGCGCCATGCCGGCACGCTGGCGCGCCTCGGCGATGCCCTGGCGGATCGACACGGCCAGTTCGTTGTCGGCCGGCAGCTGCGGCAAGATGCGCTCCCACTGGGCGGCCGCCCGGGCATAGTCCTCGGCCTGGAAGGCCGCGCTGCCCGACAGGGCGAGGGCCTTGATGTTGTCCGGATCGAGGGCCAGCGCCTTGTCGATCAAGCGCGCCGGTTCGCCGGCCAGCGAGCGGTTGTTGGCCGCGGCCAGCGCATCGGCCCAGTCGGCGTACACCTGCGGCTCGTCCGGCATGCGCTTGGCGAGCTCGGCAAACGCCTCGGCCGCTTCGTTGAAGCGCCCCATCGCGTTGTAGGAGCGCGCCAGCATGAACCAGCCTTCGGGGTTGTCGGGGTTCTCCTTGAGCCGCTGGGCCAGGGTCGCCACCATCTCCTCGACCTGGGCCTGGGTCACCTGATGGCTGTCGGGGCCGCCCGCCAGGGTCGGGTCCAGCCCTTCGGGCGTGCCGATTTCGATGTAGATGTAAGCCGCCAGCACCGGCAACAGGAGCAAGGTGGCGATCCCCCAGGCGCGCGCCGGTTTTGCGCTGAGCGTGCCCGACCGGGTTTCGCCCTCTTCCAGCGCGCGGCGCTCGAGCTCTTCGCGGGTACGCTGGTAGTCGGCCTGGGACATGTCGCCGGCGGCGACATCGGCATCGAGCTCGGCCAGCTGCTCGCGCAGCACCGACAAGGCGGTTTTGGCCTGCAGTGTGTTGGCGTCGTCGTTCGACGGCGCGTTCGACGCACTGCGGAACAGCGGCACCGCGACCATCAACAGGGCGCCCACCACGAGCAGCGCGGCAAATACGATGAAGCTACTCATGCCTGTGTTCCGTCGTTGTCGTTTTCTTCGAGCAAGGCGCGCGCCCGTGCGCGCTGCGCCTCATCCAGTGCGGGCGCGCTTTCCTTGTTGCGCCGCGCCAGGCGAATCATCAGCACGCCGATGCCGACCACCGCCAGCACGATGGGGCCGAGCCACAGCAGCAGGGTGCTGGCGCGCATGGGCGGCTCGTAGAGCACGAAATCGCCGTAGCGCGCCACCATGTAGTCGGCGATCTCGTCTTCGCTCCGCCCCGCGCTCAGTTGCTCGCGCACCTGGCCGCGCAGGTCCACCGCCAGGTCGGCGTCGGATTCGGCGATCGACTGGTTCTGGCACACCAGGCAGCGCAGCTTGTGGGACAGCGCCATGACACGCTCTTCGAGCACCGGATCGGCCGCCACCGGCGCCGCCGTGTCGGCATGGCCGGCGAGGGCGAACAGCGTCAGCCCGCAGGCCAATAGAAAACGTCGCATGATCAGGATTCCGCCTTGAGGGCGGCCACTTTGGGCAGGATGGTGTCGCGCAGGGCGTCGGGGGTGATCGGGCCGATGTGCTTGTAGCGGATCACGCCCTGCTTGTCGATGAGGAAGGTCTCCGGCACGCCATAGACGCCGAAGTCGATGCCGACACGGCCGTTGATGTCGAGGATGCTCACATCGTAGGGGTCGCCATGGCTCTGCAACCAGCCGCGCGCACGCTCGATGGCCATCGGCAGCTCGTTCTGCTCGGGCACCTTGCGCATGTCGATCGTGCCGTCGCCGCGCACTTCCTTGTAGTTGAGACCTACGATCGGCACTTCCTTGCGCTTGGAAAGCGCCACCAGCACCGGATGCTCCTGCCGGCAGGCCACGCACCACGAGGCCCACACGTTGAGCAGCCACACCTGGCCCTTCATGTCGCTCAGGCCGAGGGTCTGTTCGGGCGTGTCGAGCCGCGCCAGGGTGAAGTCCGGCGCGGGCTTGTCGATCAGCGGCGAGGGCACCTCACGCGGATTGAGGCTCAAGCCGAATCCGAGGAAGCCGACCAGCAGCAGGAACAGGAACAGGGGAACGAGAAACTTGGCTTTCATGGGACTCTTCAGGCAGTTTGATGCGCGCCGGCATCCGGCGCAGTACGAGCCGCCAGCCGGCGATAGCGCCGGTCGGCCGCGGCCAGACCGCCACCAAAGGCCATCAACAGACAGCCGAACCAGATCCAGCTGATGAAGGGCTTGAGATAGAGCCGCACGATCCAGGTCGTGTCGTCGATCTGCTCACCCATCGAGGCGTAGATGTCGCCGAACAGGCCGATGTCCAGCGAGGCCTCGGTCATCGGCATCTGGCGGGCGAGGTAGATGCGTTTCTCGGGCGTCAGCTCGGCCACCGGCTTGCCCGCACGCGTCACGCTCAATACCCCCTCGGCAGCCGCGTAGTTCGGGCCGGGCGCGTCGTTGATGGCGGTCAGTTCGAAGTCGTAGCCGCCCAGGGTGGCGGTATCGCCGACCCGCATTTTCACGTCGAGGTTGGTCTGCGTGCCATTGACCATGGCCACCCCGATGATGAAGATGCCGATCCCCACATGGGCCAGCCACATGCCCCACCAGGCGCGGGTGATGCCGCGCAGCCGGGCACCGGTGGCCGCACCCGGCCGCTCGCGCAGGCGCTCGACCAGCAACACGGCATTGACGATCAGCACCCAGGCGGCCAGCGTCATGCCGACGATCATGCGCCAGCTCATCGTACCGGCCAGCCAGGCGCCGGCCACGCCGAGCGCGATGCTGCCGGCCAGCCACGGCGCGAGCTTGACGGCGATGGCGCCGAGGTCGTGCCCCTTCCAGCGCAGCAGCGGGCCGAGCGCCATCAACAGCACGACCGGCACCATCAGGGGCAGGAACACCGATTCGAAGTAGGGCGGGCCGACCGAGATCTTGCCCAGGCCCAGCGCATCGAGGAACAGCGGATAGAGCGTGCCGAGCAGCACCGAGGTGGCCACCACCGAGAGCAGCAGGTTGTTGGCCAGCAGCACCGACTCGCGCGACACCAGCGAGAACTTGCCGCCGCCGGCGAGCTTGGGCGCGCGCCAGGCGAAGAGCATCAGCGACACGCCGATCACCAGCACCAGCAGACCGAGAATGTAGAGGCCGCGACGCGGATCGGTGGCGAAGGCGTGCACCGAGGTGAGCACGCCGGAGCGCACCAGGAAGGTACCGAGCAGCGACAGCGAGAAGGCGGCAATCGCCAGCAACACCGTCCAGCTGCGGAAGGCGCCGCGCTTTTCGGTCACCGCCAGCGAGTGGATCAGCGCGGTGCCGACCAGCCAGGGCATGAAGGAGGCGTTTTCGACCGGATCCCAGAACCACCAGCCGCCCCAGCCCAGCTCGTAATAGGCCCAGCCCGAGCCGACCGCAATGCCGAGCGTCAGGAACACCCAGGCCACGCTGGTCCAGGGGCGCGACCAGCGCGCCCAGGCGGCGTCGAGCCGGCCGGAAATCAGCGCTGCGATGGCGAAGGCGAAGGCCACCGAGAAGCCCACGTAGCCCATGTACAAGAGCGGCGGGTGAATGATCATGCCCGGGTCTTGCAGCAGCGGGTTCAGATCCTGCCCTTCGGCCACCGCCGGCAGCAGCCGGGTGAAGGGGTTGGAGGTGAACAGGATGAAGGAGGTGAAGCCGCCGCTGACCAGACCGAGCACGCCGAGCACGCGGGCGACGAAGATGTCGGGCAGCGTGCGCGAGAACACCGCCACGGCCAGCGTCCAACCGGAGAGGATCAGCCCCCACAGCAAGAGCGAGCCTTCGTGGCTGCCCCACACCCCGGTGATCCGGTAGTAGACCGGCAGCTTGGTGTTGGAATGCTGGGCGACATACTCGACCGAAAAGTCGTTGGCCACGAAGGCCCAGGTCAAACAGGCGAAGGCCAGTGCCATGAAGGCGAATTGGGCCAGCGCGGCCGGCCGGGCCACGGCGATCAAGGGGGTGCGGTACTGGTGCGCACCGATCAGCGGCACGACGCCCTGCAGCAGCGCGACGAGGAAGGCGAGAATGAGGGCGAAATGGCCGAGCTCGGGAATCATTGGGCCACCGTCGCTGCCGTCTTGTGGGCTTGGTCGATGGCGTCCTGGGCTTCGGGCGGCATGTAGTTTTCGTCGTGCTTGGCGAGCACTTCGGTGGCGGCGAACTGGCCGTCGGGGCCCAGCGCGCCCTGCACCACGGCGCCCTTGCCTTCCTTGAACAGGTCGGGCAGCGGCCCTTTGTAGGAGACCGGGATCGATTTGGCGGTATCGGTGATGGAGAAGCGCACGGTGATGCCGTCGGCGTCGCGCTTGATCGAACCGTCCTCGACCATGCCGCCGATGCGGAAGGTGCGCCCGGAGGGCGCCTTGCCGTCGGCCACTTCGGTGGGCGTGTGGAAGAACACCAGGTTCTGCTGGAAGGCAGACAGCACCAGGGCTACGGCACCGCCCAGCAGCGCCACGCCGGCGAGGATCAGGATCAGACGTTTCTGTCTGGCTTTCATTGATGAATCTCCTTGCGCCTGGCGCTGGCCTTCATGGCCTGACGCAGACGCTGCAACCGATGAACCACCTGCTTCCGACGGCGCAATACCAGTACAAGTTCCAGCGCGATCAGCGCAAAGGTGACGCCATACGAGCCCCACACGAAGAAGGCCGCGCCGCCCATGGACCAGAAGTCCGACCAGGATTGCCAGATCATGCCCGTGCCTCCGACGTTTCGAGCACGTCGCCGACCCATTCGGTATGGCGCTCGCGCTCCAGGATCAGCGGCCGGACACGCCACAACACCACGGCGATGGTGTAGGCCCACGCGGCCAGCGCCATCACCAGCATGGCCATCAACATGGTGGTGGCCATGCTCGGCGCCTTGGTCAGGCTGACCGAGGCGCCCTGGTGCAGGGTGTTCCACCATTTGACCGAGAAATAGATGATCGGCACATTGATCGCGCCGACCAGCGCCAGGATCGCGCCGGCCTTGTCGGCACGACGCGGGTCTTCGATGGCGCGGGTCAGGGCCATGAAGCCGAAATACAGGAACAGCAGCAGCAGCTGCGAGGTCAGCCGCGCGTCCCACACCCAGTAGGCGCCCCAGGTCGGCCGCCCCCACAGGGCGCCGGTCCAGAGCGCCACGAAACAGAACATCGCCCCGGTGGGCGCCAGCGCCTGCGCCATCATCGCCGACAGGCGGGTGTTGAAGACGATGCCGACCGCCGACCAGAAGGCCATGATCAAATAGACGAACATCGACATCCAGGCCGCCGGCACATGGATGAAGATGACCCGATAGACCTCGCCCTGCACCGCATCGGTCGGCGCGACGAAAAAGCCCAGATACAGGCCGATCAGCGTGAACACCACTGCGGCCGCCGCGAACCAGGGCGCCAGGCGCCCCGCCAGCGGATAGAACTGCTGCGGTGCGGCATAGCGAAAGAGACTGAAGCGTTGTCCGGTTTCCATGGCCTTGCAAGGTCGATAGCAGCGGCCACCAAATGTAACCGCTTGTTTTTTCGGGGCCCTACTCTACCGCAATTCTCAGCGCCGCCGCACTCGCCCACGGCGCCAGTGCCAGCGCCGCCAACGAACCGCCGCCGAGCAGCATCAGGTGCGCCGCAGCCCCGGTGCCGGCGAGGTCGGCATCGACCGCGCCCGCCCCGAAAATCAGGATCGGCACGAACAGCGGCAACACCAGCAGCGCCAGCAACATGCCACCGCCGCGCAAGCCCAGGGTCAGCGCCGCCCCGACCCCGCCAAGCAAGGACAGGATCGGCGTACCGAGCAGCAAGGATAGGACCAGCACCATGGTGGCGCTTTGCGTCATGTCAAACAGCAACGCGAGCGCCGGTGCCGCGACGATCAGGGGCACGGCGGTGGTCAGCCAGTGCGCCAGCACCTTGGCCAGCACCCACAGCACCGGCGGCTCCGGCGACAGCAGCAGTTGCTCGAGCACGCCGTCGGTGTGGTCCTGCGCGAACAGGCGGTGCAGCGACAACAGGGTCGCCAGCAGCGCCGCCACCCACAGCACGCCGGGGGCGATGGTGCGCAGCAAATTGGGCTCGGCGCCGACGCCGAAGGGGAACAGACAGGCGACGATGGTGAAGAAGGCCAGCGTCACCAGCACGTCGGCGCGGTTGCGCCAGGCCAGCAGCAGGTCGCGGCGCAGCACCTCCAGGAAGACACTCAGCATGCCGACTCCGCCAGATCGAAGGTGCGCATCGGGGTGGCGAAAGGCACGTCCTGGTGGGTGGTCATCACCACCATGCCGCCATGGGCGCAATGGGCATCGAGCCAGTCGGCCAGATCGCGCACGGCGGCCACGTCCAGAGCGGTGAAGGGTTCGTCGAGCACCCACAGGGGCACGTTCTCGGACAAATACAGCCGCGCCAGGCCGACCCGGCGGCGCTGCCCCTGCGACAGGACCTTGGCCGGCAGGTCGCGCTGCGGACCGAGACCGATGCGCTCGAGCGCCAACTCGCAGCGGCCGGCATCCACACCCAGGCCGTGACAGGCCGCGGCGAAGCGCAGGTTTTCGAGGGGTGTCAGCAAATCGTTGAGCGCCGCGGCATGGCCCAGGTACAGCGCTTCGCGGTGAAAGCGTTCGCGGGTGCGCTCGAGCCGCTGGCCCTTCCAGCTCACCTGCCCATGCTCGGGCTGCGCCAGGCCACACAGCAGACGCAGCAGACTGGTCTTGCCGACCCCGTTGGGGCCCGCAATACGAACCAGCTCACCGGCCTGGACGGTCAGCGCCACATCGGCAAACAACATGCGATCGCCGCGCAGGCAGGCGAGTTCGGTCACTTCCAGCATGGGCGCGATTTCATCACATTGCAGCGCAAAAGGATATGTGCAAAATCAAATCGATGCGTCGAAAAAAAGGGCCGCTTGCGCGGCCCTTCGCCCGATTCGTTGCTTGTGCCGACGGCGTCAGTTCTGAGTGCCGGCCGGCTTTTCTTCCGCCGGATGGAACACGTCCGGCGCGGCACCGCCCTTGTCGGCGCCGATGTCCTGCTCGACGGCCGGCAACTGGTGGGCAATGCCCTTGTGGCAGTCGATGCAGGTCTTGCCTTCGGCGAAACCGTCCTGGTGCATGCGGGTGGAGCGACGGCCCTGGATCGAGTAGTCGAAGTACTCGAAGTTGTGGCAGTTGCGGCACTCGCGCGAGTCGGTCGCCTTCATCCGACGCCATTCGTTCTCGGCCAGCTGCAGGCGCTTGGCGTCGAACTTCTCGGGGGTGTCGACCGTACCGAGGAAGTGATGCCACAGCTCCTTGGAGGCCTGGATCTTGCGGATGATCTTGTGCGTCCAGTCCTTCGGCACATGGCAGTCGGGACAGGTCGCACGCACGCCGCTACGGTTCGAGTAGTGAATGGTGTTGCGGTATTCCTTGTAGACGTTCTCTTCCATCTCGTGGCAGGAGATGCAGAACGCCTCGCGGTTGGTCCATTCCATGGCGGTGTTGAAGCCGCCCCAGAACAGAATGCCCGCCACGAACACCAGCAGCACCAGCCCGAGCCCGGCTCCGCGCAGGCGCCCCAGGAGGCCGCCCTTTTTATTGTCGTAGCTCATCATCTAGCTCCCTTGTTGCGGTGTTCAGCGCAAGCCTTCGGCTTTCTTGAACGTGTTGTCGACCAGGGCCGGCGCGTCGGTCTGCGGCACATGGCACTGATTGCAGAAGTAGCGCCGCGGCGAGATGTTCGACAATTCCTTGCCGTCACGATCCTTGAAGTGCGTCAGGCTGACCTTGGTCGCCCCGGTCTCGCGGTAGCGGGTCCAGGAGTGACAGTCCATGCACTTGTTGAAGTTGGTCGTGACCGTGTAGCCGTCGATCTTGTGCGGAATCAACGGCGGTTGCTGGACATAGTCGCGCGGAATCGGCGCCTGGTCCTTCTTGACGACATATCCGCCGGTCGGCAACTCGGGCGCCGCAACATCCCGCCCCCGCAGCGACTGGACTTCGTCCGCCTGAACGCCCAGAGAAATGCCCAGGCTCACGGTTGCCAACAAGGCGACTACAAGATTACGGGTCTTGTTTTTCATGACTCGCTCCTATCGAATCGGGTGGTCAATCTGAATACATCCTTGCTGCAAACGTCAATGCAACGCCCACAGCTGGTACAGTCTTGGTCAAGAATCAATGGGTGGTCCTGCGCCACCGCCTTCAATGCCGGCCGGATCACCTGCGGTTCCGGGCAGACGGCAAAACAGTCCATGCAATCGTTGCACTCGGCACGCTTGTCCGCCGTGACGCGGATCAACGCCGTCTTGTTCAGCACGCCGTAAAACGCCCCCACCGGACACACATGTCCGCACCAGCCGCGGCTGGCGAGCAGCAGGTCATAGACGAACACGCCGAGCACGATGCCCCAGGACAGGCCGAAGCCGAAGATCAACCCGCGATGCAGCATCGAGACCGGATTGACCCATTCCCAGGCCAGGCTGCCGGTCAGCGCCGAGGCCGCCAGCATCAGGCCGAGCAGCCAGTAGCGGGTGTATTCGCTCGGCACCTTGCCGCCCTTGATGCCCAGCCGACGCCGCAGCCAGGCGGCGGCATCGGTCACCAGGTTCACCGGACACACCCACGAACAGAACAGGCGGCCGCCGAACAGCAGATAGAAGGCGGCGACGATGCCGGCACCGAGCACGGCTTCCTTGTACGGCCACTGGCCGGCGGCCACCGACTGCAGCAGCAGGTAGGGATCGGTCAGCGGCAACACGCCGAGCGTCAGGCTCGACGACAGATTGCCTTTGACGATCCACAGCCCGAACCACGGCCCGAGCAGGAACAGCGCGAGGATCCCCAGCTGACTGGCGCGGCGCAGCAGCAACCACTTGTGCGCCCGCCACCAACCTTTTTCCTGCACCGCTTCGGCCCCCGGGCGGGCCATCACGCCCGCACGGGCGGCGCCTTTCACCGAGGTCGCGGGCACGGCGGTATGCGTCTGGCTGACGGTACTCATGGCTTCCACCCCGAATCGATCCCGGCAGGCCGGGACGGCTCGG
This sequence comes from Denitromonas iodatirespirans, assembly GCF_018524365.1. Classification (GTDB taxonomy): domain Bacteria; phylum Pseudomonadota; class Gammaproteobacteria; order Burkholderiales; family Rhodocyclaceae; genus Nitrogeniibacter; species Nitrogeniibacter iodatirespirans. The sequence continues at coordinate 43,027 of NZ_JAEKFT010000024.1, read as the reverse complement.
CCGACGGCGGCACGTATCCGGGCGCCACGCGAGTGTCGCCGTACTTGCGATCTTCCAGCCCGCGCATCGGCAACTGCTGCTGCTCGCCGATCAGCGAGCCGCCCGCGGCCTCTTTCTCGACCCAGCCCTTGCGATAGTGCTCGGCCGCCTTGCCCTGGGCCAGCGCGTACGGCAGGACCTTGATCGCCGCTTCGGGCAACACGCACGAATGCTCGCACTTGCCACAGCCGGTACAGGCGTCCGAATGCACCGTCGGCAGCAGCATGGCGTGCCGGTCGGAGCGCGGGTTGTGCACCAGCTCCAGCGTGATGGCCTTGTCGATGACCGGGCACACGCGATAGCACACGTCGCAGCGCAGGCCGAGGAAGTTGAGGCAGGTTTCCTGGTCGATGAGCACCGCCAGCCCCATGCGCGCCTTGCCGATGTCGGTCAGCTCGCGATCGAGCGCACCGGTCGGACAGGCCTTCACGCAGGGGATGTCTTCGCACATCTCGCAGGGCACCTTGCGCCCTTCGAAATACGGCGTGCCGGTGGCCACGTTGTCCCCCAGCTCGGAGAGCTTCAGGGTATCGAACGGGCAGTCCCGCACACACAGGCCACAGCGCACACAGGCAGCCAGGAATTCCGGCTCCGGCAAGGCGCCGGGCGGCCGGATCGCGCTCGCCGGGCGGGCCGAGGCTTCCGTGCCATACAGCCCCACCCCCAGTGCCAGCATGCAGGCGCCGCCCGCCGCGCCGGCCATTTCCTTGAGGAAACGGCGGCGCGCCTGGCCAGACTTGCCATCAGCGGAGGGGCGGGTGTTTTTTTGCGTACTCATGATGTGTGGCGACGCGGCGGGGCGTGTGGCTGCCCCGCGTGTGTCGCACTTACTCACTTTGCGTGTGACACCATCAGGCCTTGGTGACCTTGACGGCACACTTCTTGAAGTCCGTCTCTTTCGAGATCGGGCAGGTCGCATCGAGCGTCAGCTTGTTCACCAGGCGGCCTTCGTCGAAGAACGGCACGAAGATCAGGCCGACCGGCGGCTTGTTGCGCCCACGGGTCTCCAGCTGGGCGACCATGTCGCCCCGGCGTGAGGTCACCTTCACCTGCATGCCGCGCTGCAGACCGCGCCGCGCCGCGTCGTCCGGATGCATGAAGACCTGCGCCTCGGGCACCGAACGGTGCAGCTCGGGCACGCGGCGGGTCATCGAGCCGGTGTGCCAGTGCTCCAGCACCCGGCCGGTGCACAACCACATGTCGTATTCGGCATCCGGCATCTCGGGCGGATTCTCGTAGGGCAGCGCGAAGACCACGGCGCGCTTGTCCTTGTGGCCGTAGAACTGCACGTCGGTGCCCTTCTCGACATACGGATCGTAGCCCTCGCGGAAGCGCCACAGCGTCTCCTTGCCGTCGACCACCGGCCAGCGCAGGCCGCGCGCCTTGTGATAGGCATCGAAGTCGGCCAGATCGTGACCATGGCCACGGCCGAAGGCAGCGTACTCTTCGAACAGACCCTTCTGGAGGTAGTAGCCCAATTCCTTGGACTCGTCGTTCATGTAGCCCTTCCAGGCGTGATCGTTGGCCTTGGCGATGTCCGACATCGGGTACTTGTCGACCTGACCGTTGGCGTAGAGCACCTCGTACAGGGTCTTGCCCTTGTACTCCGGCTTCTTGGCGATCAACTCGGCCGGCCACACTTCCTCGACCTTGAAGCGCTTGGAGAACTCGACGTACTGCCACAGGTCGGACTTGGCCTCGCCCGGGGGGGCGACCTGCTGGCGCCAGAACTGGGTGCGGCGCTCGGCGTTGCCGTAGGCGCCTTCCTTCTCGGTCCACATCGCGGTCGGCAGGATCAGATCGGCCGACAGCGCGGAGACGGTCGGGTAGCAGTCCGACACCACCACGAAGGCCTTGTCATTGCGCCAGCCCGGGTAGATCTCGTCGTTGATGTTCGGACCGGCCTGCATGTTGTTGGTGGTCGAGGTCCAGTAGCAGCTGATCTTGCCGTCCTTGAGCATGCGGCTCTGGAGCACGGCATGGAAGCCGATCTTACCGTTGAGCAGGCCCTCGGGCAGCTTCCAGATCTTCTCGGAGGTGGCGCGGTGGGCCGGGTTCATGACCACCAGGTCGGCCGGCAGGCGGTGGGCAAAGGTGCCCACTTCGCGCGCCGTGCCGCAGGCGGACGGCTGGCCGGTGAGCGAGAACGGCCCCGACCCCGGCGTGGAGATCTTGCCGGTCAGCAGGTGGATGTTGTAGATCATGTTGTTCGCCCAGGTCCCGCGGGTGTGCTGGTTGAACCCCATGGTCCAGAACGACACGATCTTCTTGCTCGGATCGGCATACAGCTGAGCGAGCTTTTCGAGGCGCTCGGCCGGTACGCCGGACAGCTTGGCGGTCTTCTCCAGGGTGTACTCGGACACGAAGGCCGCATACTCCTCGAAGGTGATCGGATCGGCACCGCCGACCTTGTCGGCATTCTTGGCCGCCTTCTCGCGCGGATCGGTCGGACGCAGGCCGTAGCCGATGTCGTCCTTGCCTTTCTTGAAGTTGACGTGCTTCTTCACGAACTCCAGATTCACCGCCTTGTTCTGGATGATGTAGTTCGCAACATAGTTGAGAATCGCCAGGTCGGTCTGCGGCGTGAAGATCATGCCGTTGTCCGACAACTCGAAGGAGCGGTGCTCGAAGGTCGACAGCACATGCACCTCGCAGCCCTTGTGGGTCAGGCGCCGGTCGGTCAGGCGCGACCACAGGATCGGGTGCATCTCGGCCATGTTCGAACCCCACAGCACGAAGGCGTCGGCGTTCTCGATGTCGTCATAGCAGCCCATCGGCTCGTCGATGCCGAAGGTGCGGATGAAACCGGCCACAGCCGAGGCCATGCAGTGGCGCGCGTTCGGGTCGATGTTGTTGGAACGGAAGCCGGCCTTCCACAGCTTGGCGGCGGCATAGCCTTCCCACACCGTCCACTGGCCGGAGCCGAACATGCCGATGCTGGACATGAGCTGGTCGGCCGGCTTGCCGGCGTTGGTCTTCATGTCGCTGGCCAGCGCGGCCTTCCATTTCTCGGCCATGATGTCGAAGGCCTGATCCCACGAGATCGGCGTGAATTCGCCGTTCTTGTCGAACTTGCCGTTCTTCATGCGCAGCAGCGGCTTGGTGAGGCGGTCCTCGCCATACATGATCTTGGACAGGAAGTAGCCCTTGATGCAGTTCAGGCCCCGGTTGACCGGTGCATCCGGGTCACCCTGGGTGGCCACCACGCGTCCCTTCTGCACGCCGACCAGCACCGAACAGCCGGTGCCGCAAAAGCGACAGGCCGCCTTGTCCCAACGCACATCGGTCGCTGTCGCGTCGGCCGCCTGTACCGTCACAGGCAGGCTGATCCCCGCTGTTGCCGCAGCCGCCGCAACGGCATTGGCCTTGATGAAACCACGTCGATCCATAGTCATTTCACGCCTCCTGTTCCTGCAATTCGAGACCTTCATCGGTATATTCATAAGCCATCGTCACCCCGAGCACGTGCTTGTTCAGGTTGACCGCCAGAATGGAATCCATCGTCGAGTAGCCTTCGCCATCCTCCACGGTCACGATCAAGCGACCCTGATCGGGCGACCCGCCATGTACCTCGACACCGGGAATTTCCAGGAGCGCCTCGGTCAGCGCCCGGACGTGTTCGGGGGCGACCCGAACCACAAGACTTGCGATTTTCATTGTTGACCCTCCATCGGGTTGCTGACGGCAATGGCGCCGACCGGACACGGCGCCACGCAGGCGCCACAGCCAGTGCATATCCCCTCGTTCATTTCCGGCCGCGAGATGCCGCCCAGGGCGGGCCGGAAACGGATTGCGCCGGCTTCGCAGTTTTCACCGCAGATCCGGCATTCCACGCCCTTGCGGGCCACACACGCGTCGCCCAGACGCGCCTTCATCGTCCAGGCCGGGGCATCCGCTTCACGCCGAAGGGCACCGGTCTCGCAGGCCGTGACGCAGTCACCGCAGAAGGTGCATTCGCCACGCGAAAAATCGATCGTCGGGTAACCACCGTCGCCCACGCGCACCACCCCGGTCGGACAGGCCGTAACACACGCATCGCAACGCGAACACCGATCGAGGAAAGCGGCTTCGGCCAACGCCCAGGGGGGGCGGGACTCGGCAGTGACAGAGCGGAAACGGCCGCGGAGAAATCCGCGACGGGCGACATCCATGACGGGGAAAAATCCCTAGAAACCGTGTGGGTTCTTATTGGACACCCGTCACGACCGGTCAGACTTGATTGCGATCAAACTTGGGCGATTGATCGGTCGGGACCGAATCTAGGTCAATCTTTCGGTGACCGCCTGGCGATGCGCCGGCGCATCGAACCAGCGCAACAGCACACGGTAGATGTCGAGATCGAAGGCGTAGGTCGCCCCGGCCAGCGCCTTGCGCGCGGCCGTCTCGGTCTCTTCGGTGGCCAGATAACACCACGCGTCGAGCACATGCCAGGCGGCGAGCCCGGTGGCCGGATCCTGTTCGTGCACCAGCACCGGCCCCGACCAGGGCCAGGGCTTGAGCCCCTTGCCGGCAAGCGCGCCGGCCAGGCGCTGGTCGTGCGCGGCGGGGGTCTCCTTGCCGGCACACACCCCGGCGCAACGCTTCATCTGATGGGCCATGCAGGCGCCGCTGCGGCCGCTCTCCAGACCCAGCCGGCGCGGGCACAGCCGATACAGATAGGCCAGCTCGCGCAGCAGGTTGTCCGCCTCCTTGCGGGTGCGAAAGGCGCCGTGCACATCCGCCCAGGCGCGCGGATCGCCGCCGGACAAGGGGACACGTTCGAGCACCGCGCCCTTGCGCTTGTTGCTCGGCAACAGGCGCAGGCCGAAGACCTCCTCGTTCTTGCGCAACTGCCGGTTGTGCAGCGGCGCGTCATGCTTGACCAGACAGGCTTCGAGCAGCAGGGCCCCGAGCTCGCCGGCAGTCTGCTCCCATTCGACACGCCGCACCTGGCGCACCAAATCGGCCGCCTTGCCGCTCAGGCGCGTGGCGCCGAAATGCGACATCACCCGGGTGCGCATGCGCTTGCTCTTGCCGATGTAGAGCGGCAGGTCGTTTTCGCCGAAGAAGAAATACACGCCCGGGCTGTCGGGCATGCCTTCGAGTACGCCATCGGGCAGCCCGGGTGGGCGCGACGGGGCCTTCATGGCCCGCTCGACCGCGCGCGCCAGGGTGTCGGCCGGGAAAGCGTCGCGGACCTGGTCGAGGAACTGGCACAGCGCCTCGACATCGCCCATCGCCCGGTGGCGTGCCGAGCAGCGCAGGCTGTGGCGCTCGATCAGGGCGTCCAGGCCGTGGCGGTGATGTTGCGGGTAAAGAGCGCGCGAGAGCTTGACGGTGCACAGCACCGCGGCGTCGAAGGGTTTGTCGAGTTCGGCGAAGGCAGACTTGAGGAAGCCGAAATCGAAGCGCGCGTTGTGCGCCACGAACACTGCATCGTCGAGCAGCGCCAGCACGGTGTCGGCCAGCGCGTCGAAGGGCGGTGCGTCGGCCACCATGGCATCGGTGATGCCGGTGAAGGTCTGAATCGTCGCCGGGATCGGCCGCCCGGGCCGGACCAGACTGCTCCAGCGCTCGACCTCGCGGCCGTCTTCGAGCAGAACGATGGCGATCTCGGTGATCCGGTCGCGCAGCGGGTGGGCCCCGGTGGTTTCCAGATCGACGACCGCCAGGCGGTGCGGCAGGGTCAAGGCATCAATCGGGCTGGTAGTAGTAGGCCTTGGTCGGCACCTTGGCGGCGGCGGCGCGCTTGCGCGCTTCGGCGTCCTGCGGCTTGTCCCACCACAGGGCACGACCGGCCTGCTGCTCCTGCTGCTCCTGCGGGTGCTGGGCCATCCACTCGCGCATGAATTTGGTGTGCTCGGATTCGTACAGTGCCATTGCTCTCTCCTGATTCAGCCGCGCGATTCTAGGGAAGTCGCCATCGATGCGCCAGTGGCGGCGGTCAATTTCGCGCCGCCTCAGCGCTTGGCGTCGCTCTTGATGCGCGACACGCGGGTCACCGAAGGCTGCACCCGCACCGCCCGGATCACCCGCGCCAGATGGACCCGGTTTTCTACCTCGAGCACGAATTGCAGGGCGGTGTAGGGCGCCTGCTCGACATCCATGGTGACGTTGAGGATGTTGGCGTCGGCATCGGCGATCGCCGCCGCCACCTTGGCCAGCACGCCGCGGTTGTCGATGGTCAGCACCCGGATCGCCGCCTCGAACAGCCGCCCCTCGGCCGGCTCCCAGCCGACATCGATCCAGCGCCCGCGGTCGCCACGCCGGCGCGCCACCACCGGGCAATCGTCCACATGCACTTCCAGCCCCTGCCCCTTGCGGATGGTGGCGATGATGTCATCGCCGGGGATCGGGTGGCAGCACTTGGCCAGCTGCACCGCCGTGCCTTCGCTGCCGCGGATCAGCACCGCGCCGAGCGGCTTGGGCTTGATCACGTTGGGCCGGCCGGACTCCTGGTCCTGCGCCTCGGCCACCCGCCGCGCGACGATCACCGGCAGGCGCTTGCCCAGGCCGATGTCGGCGAACATCTCGCGCCGGTCACGCACCCCGGCATCGCCGAGGAAGCGGTCCCAGGCAAACATGCTGATCTGCCCCAGCGTCAGCCCGTGCTCGCGCAAGGCCTGATTGAGCAGGCGCTCGCCCAGCGCCACGGCTTCGTCATGCTGGGCCGACTTGAGGAAGTGGCGGATCTGCGCGCGCGCCTTGCCGGTGCGCACATAGGCCAGCCAGGCCGGGTTGGGGCCGGCATGGGCGGCGGTGATGATCTCGACCTGATCGCCGTTGCGCAGCTCGGTGCGCAGCGGCACCAGATCGCCATTGACCCGGCAGGCCACACATCGGTTGCCGATGTCGGTGTGCACCGCATAGGCGAAATCGACCGGCGTGGCGCCGCGCTGCAGCGAGAGGATGCGGCCCTTGGGCGTGAACGCGTAGACCTCGCTCGGGAAGAGGTCGATCTTGACGTGTTCGAGGAACTCGGTGGCCTCGGCCGAGGCCGACTGCAGGTCGATCAGCGACTGCAGCCAGGAGTGGGTCTTCTGGTGCAGCTCGGAGAGGCTCGATTCGTCATCCTTGTACAGCCAGTGCGAGGCCACGCCGGATTCGGCCACATGATGCATCTGGCGCGTGCGCACCTGCACCTCGACCGGCGTGCCGTAGGGGCCGATCAGCGTGGTGTGCAGTGACTGGTAGCCGTTGGCCTTGGGGATCGCGATGTAGTCCTTGAACTTGCCCGGCACCGGCTTGTACAGCGCATGCAGCGAGCCGATGGTCAGGTAGCACGAGGGCACGTCGGGCACGATCACGCGAAAGCCGTAGATATCGAGCACCTGCGAGAACGACAGGCGCTTTTCGATCATCTTGCGGTAGATGCCGTAGAGGTGCTTTTCGCGCCCCTGGATCTCGGCCGAGATCCCCCACTGCGGCAGGCGCGCCTCCAGCGCCACCAGCACCTTGCCGACCACCTCGCGGCGATTGCCGCGGGCCGCCTTGATGGCCTTCGACAACACCTGGTAGCGCAAGGGGTACTTGTGCATGAACGACAGTTCCTGCAACTCGCGGTACAAGCCGTTGAGGCCCAGCCGGTTGGCGATCGGGGCGTAGATTTCGAGAGTTTCGCGGGCGATGCGCCGGCGCTTGGCGGGGCGCACGTAGTCGAGTGTGCGCATGTTGTGCAGCCGGTCGGCCAGCTTGATCAGGATCACCCGCAGATCGGTGGCCATGGCCAGCAGCATCTTGCGGAAATTCTCGGCCTGGGCCTCTTCCTGAGAGCGGAATTCGATCCTGTCGAGCTTGGACAGACCATCGACCAGCTCGGCGGTGACCCGGCCGAAACGCTCGGTGATCTCGGCCTTGGTGACGGAGGTGTCCTCCATCACGTCGTGCAGCAGCGCGGCGGTCAGCGCCTGGGCATCGAGGTTCCACTCGGCCACCAGTTCGGTGACGGCGACCGGATGGGTGATGTAGGGCTCACCGCTGATGCGGTACTGCCCGGTGTGGGCCGCGGCCGAAAAATGGTAGGCGGCCTCGACGCGACCGACGTCTTCGGGCCGCAGGTAGGTGCTGATCTTGGCCTTCAGCCGCTCGAAGTCCAGCGTGGGCACGCTGGACGCCGGTGGTCCGAAAGGCGCGGGAACAGGGCGGCCGACATCCATGTGAAACCCGATCCTGCCGGTTCAGATGCCAGCCGCGCGGTGCGTCATCGCACGCTCAGGCCTGGCCTCGGTTGAGCACTTCCAGGCCGACCTTGCCGGCGGCGATCTCGCGCAGGGCGATGACCGTCGGCTTGTCCTTGTCGCCGCGGTCCAGCTCGATCTGCGGCTCGTTGCCGGTGGTCAGCTGGCGTGCACGGTAGGTCGCTGCCAGGGTCAGCTGGAAGCGGTTGGGGATCTTCTTCAGACAATCTTCAATCGTGATACGGGCCATGAAAGCTCAATCCTTCTCGAGGAAATCAAAATAGGTCAGGTGACGCGCATGCTGGTTGGCATAGCGCAGCCGGGCGGCGCGCACAACAGCCACCAGATCATCCAGCGCTGCAGGCAATTCGTTGTTAATTATAACGTAATCGAACTCGGCCACATGGCGCATCTCGCCACGTGCCGCGAGCAGCCGACGGCCGATCACATCCTCGCTGTCGGTGCCGCGTCCGCGCAGGCGGCGTTCGAGCTCGTCGGTTGATGGCGGGAGGATGAACACGCCGACCGCACCGGGAAAGGCCTTGCGCACCTGCTGCGCGCCCTGCCAGTCGATTTCCAGCAGCATGTCGCGCCCGGCCTCGATCTGCGCCTGCAGCCAGACGCGCGAGGTGGCGTAGTAGTTGCCGTGCACTTCCGCCCATTCGAGAAACTCGCCGCGATCGCGCAATTCTCGGAACCTAGCCACATCCACGAAATGGTATTCGCGCCCGTCGGCCTCGCCGGCGCGCGGCGCCCGGGTGGTGTAGGAGATCGACAGATGCACCGCATCATCGCGCTCGAGGAGGCCTTTGACCAGGGTGGTCTTGCCCGCGCCGGAGGGCGCGGTGACGATAAACAGGGTTCCAGACATCGCGTTTCCCGCCGGCAGCACCGGCCTCGTCCTTGCGTCGGAAAGTCGAAGCTGCCGATTCTAACAGCCCACCGGACACCTGCGGCCGAGCTCTGCAAAGCCCTGTTCGAGCACCTGGCAGAGGATGTCCGCCGCCGGCCCGATGCGCGGCATCGGCACGCAGGCGTAGCCCAGGTTCATGCCGCTGCGCGCCCGGTCGGGGTCGAGGTAGTAGATCGACAGCGGCCGGAACACCACGCCGCGCGCCATGCTCGCCGCGGCCAGCACGGCGTCGTCGACGGGCGCATTGAAGTAGTAGAGCAGGTGCAGGCCGCCGTCGCCGCCCGAGGCGGTCAGCGCGTCGCCGAGCCGGGTGCTGAGAATGCTCCGCAAGGCATCGCGGCGCTCGCGGTAGATCGCGCGCATGCGCTTGAGATGCGCCGCGAAATGCCCCTCGGCGATGAACTCGGCCAGCGCCGCCTGGTCGGTCAGCCGCCCCTCGCGGTACATCTCGGCATTGCCGGCGGCGAAGGCGTCGACCAGCGCCGGCGGCACCACCAGGTAGGCCAGTCGCAGGCCGGGGTACATCACCTTGCTGAAGGTGCCCAGGTAGATCACCCGTTCGGCACCGTCGAGGCCGAACAGCGAGGCCACCGGGCGATTGTGATAGCGCAGCTCGTTGTCGTAGTCGTCCTCGATCAACCAGGCGCCGTGCTCGCGCGCCTTGGCCAGCAACTCCAGCCGACGCTCCAGCGACAGCACGATGCCGGTCGGATACTGGCTGGAGGGCGACATGAACACCAGCCGCGGCGGTTTTTCCCAATCCGCCTCGGTAGGTGCGATGCCCTTGTCGTCCAGTGCGATCGGCTCGGCCTGCAGCCCGGCGGCCTGCAGCACGGTGCGCGCCCCCCAGTAGCCGGGCTCCTCCATCCACACCCGATCACCGGCATCGCACAGCAGCCGGGCACACAGGTCGATGGCCTGGTGCGTGCCGTTGAAGATCATCACCTGGCGCGGTTCGCACTGGATCAGGCGGGTAGCGCGCAGATAGTCGGCCAGCTCCGTGCGCAAGGGGCCGAAGCCGCCGACGCCGTAGTGCAGCAGATGCGATTGCTCGCGACGCACATACTTGGACAGCAGGCGCCGCCAGGTGGTGAAGGGGAAATGCTCGGTGTCCGGAATGCCGGGCATGAAGGCGCCGTGCTGGACCGAGCTGGAGGCGCCCGTGCCGGCGATCCGGCGACCGCGCAGCGACAGCAACTCAGTCGTCGCCGGCGGCCGGGGTGTCTGCGACGCGGCCCGCCGACCGGGCACGCTGAGCGACTCGACCACGTAGGTGCCGTCACCCACCCGGGTTTCCAGGTAGCCCTCGATCAGCAATTGGTCGTAGGCCCGCACCACGGTATTGCGGCCGAGCGACAACGCGTCGGCCAGCATGCGCGATGGCGGCAGCTTGATGCCGGTCGGAATCGCGCCGTCGAGGATCGCCTGGCGCAACACCAGATACAGGCGCGTCTTGAGCAGCGACGCGCCAGGCTGGCTCCACAAGCGCTGGGCGATCAGCGCACCTATCAGCTCTGCATTCATGAGTTTTCGATTGGTTCCTTCAAACCTATCCAGATTGGTTCCCGATTCAAGACAATTGTGCGCTTAAACTGCATCACTTGTTGCCACAAACGGCACCGATCCAGCGTCAAAGGAGCTCATATGCAGCCCATCGCAGACCCGATCGTCACTTTTCGCCGTGTCCAGAAGACGTATGACGGCGAGAACCTCATCGTCAAGGATCTCAACCTCGACATCGCGCGGGGCGAGTTCCTGACCCTGCTGGGCCCCTCCGGCTCCGGCAAGACCACCTGCCTGATGATGCTCGCCGGCTTCGAGACACCGACCGGCGGCGAGATCCGCCTCGACGGCCAGCGCATCGACACCGTACCGCCGCACAAGCGCGGCATCGGCATGGTGTTCCAGAATTACGCCCTGTTCCCCCACATGACCGTCGGCGAGAACCTGCGCTTTCCGCTCGCCGTGCGCAAGCTGCCGGCCGCCGAGATCGACGCCAAGGTCAAGCGGGCGCTGGAGATGGTGCAGCTGCAGGACTTCGCCGGCCGCTACCCGCAACAACTGTCGGGCGGCCAACAGCAGCGCATCGCGCTGGCCCGGGCACTGGTCTTCGAGCCCAAGCTGGTGCTGATGGACGAGCCGCTCGGCGCGCTCGACAAGCAGCTGCGCGAGCACATGCAGCTGGAGATCAAGCATATTCACCAGAGCCTCGGCGTGACCTTCGTCTTCGTCACCCACGACCAGAGCGAGGCGCTCACCATGTCGGACCGCATCGCCGTGTTCGACAAGGGCATCATCCAGCAGATCGACCGCCCCGACGCCCTCTACGACGCACCGGCCAACGCCTTCGTCGCCAGCTTCATCGGCGAGAACAACGCACTCGACGGGCGCATCGAGCATGACGACGGCGACAGCTGCGGCGTGCGCCTGGTCGACGGCAGCTTCCTCAAGGCGGCCAACGGCGGCGTCGGCCGCAGCGGCGAGGCGGCGATGCTGTCGATCCGCCCCGAGCGGGTGCGCATCGTCGCCGACGCCGACGGCGCCAACCGCCTGCCGGCGCAGGTCGAAGAGCTGATCTACCTGGGCGACCACCTGCGCATCCGCCTGCGCGTCGCCGGCAGCACCACCTTTACCGTCAAAACCCCGGTGTCGCGGCTCGCGCAAAGCCCCGGCGCCGGACAGCAGGTGCATGTGGAGATCGCCCCCGAGCACATCCGGGCGCTCACCCCCATGCCGGCCTGACCGATCGCTTCACCCCTCAGCCAAAACGCAAACACCAAGGAGACTTTCCATGAAGCTGACGTCCACCCTCGCCCTGCTCGGCACCGCTGCCCTGAGCGGTGCCGCCCATGCCGACCTGACCGTGATTTCCTTCGGCGGCGCCAACCAGAAGGCGCAGCAGGCGGCCTACTACGAGCCGTTCGCGGCCGCCAGCGGCGTCAAGATCGTCGCCGGCGAGTACAACGGCGAACAGGCCAAGATCAAGGCCATGGTCGAGACCAAGAACGTCACCTGGGACGTGGTCGAGGTCGAATCGCCCGAGCTGGCGCGCGGCTGCGAGGAAGGTCTGTACGAGAAGCTCGACTACAGCAAGATCGGCAACAAGAGCGATTACATCGGCAAGGCCGTGGGCGAATGCGGCATCGGCACCTTCGTGTGGTCCACCGTGCTGGCCTACAACGCCGACAAGCTCAAACAGGCGCCGACCTCGTGGGCCGACTTCTGGGACGTCAAGCGTTTCCCCGGCAAGCGCGGCATGCGCAAAGGCGCCAAGTTCACGCTGGAATTCGCCCTGCTCGCCGACGGCGTCAAGCCGGCCGATGTGTACACCGTGCTGGCCACCCCCGCCGGTGTCGATCGCGCCTTCAAGAAGCTCGATGAACTCAAGCCCAACATCCAGTGGTGGGAAGCCGGCGCCCAACCGCCGCAGATGCTCGCCTCCGGCGACATGGTCATGAGCTCGGCCTACAACGGCCGCATCGCCGCCGCCCAGGCCGAGGGCAAGAACCTCAAGATCGTCTGGAACGGCAGCGTGTACGACGTCGATTCCTGGGCCATCCCGACCGGCTCGCCGCGCATCAAGGAAGCCTACGACTTCATCCGCTTCGCCAGCCAGGCCAAGCCGCAGAGCCAGTACGCCGCGCTGATCCCCTACGGCCCGACGCATCAGGGCGCGGTCGGCATGATGGACGCCAAGGTGGCGGCCGATCTGCCCACCGCCCCGGCCAACCTGAAGGGCGCGCTGCCGAGCAACACCGAGTTCTGGGTCGAGTACGGCGAAGACCTGGAGCAGCGCTTCAACGCCTGGGCCGCTCGCTGAGCCAGCCCTGCCGCTGCCGGCCCACGGGCCGGCAGCCCATCGCCTGACGCACCGCTCCCGCTGGCCTGCTCGCCCCCGAATCCCCCGGGCGGGCCAGCCCCTCCAAGACCGGGAAGACGCCCATGCCTACCGAGACCTTGTCGCTCAGCGCACCGCCGAACGATCCCGTCGTCGGCCTCAAGCAGCGACTGCGTCGCGCCGAGCGGCGCCGCAAGCTGCTGTACGGCGCGCTGATCCTGCCGCTGGCGCTGTTCCTCGCCATTGCCTTCATCTGGCCGATCGCCGCACTGCTCAAACGCAGTGTCGACAACCCCGAAGTGCACGGCGCCCTGCCGCAGACCCTCGCCGTGCTCAAGCACTGGTCGGGCGACGAGTTGCCGCCGGCCGAGGCCTACGCCGCCCTCACCCGCGAGCTGACCGCCATCCGCGGCACGCCGGAGCTGGGCACCGCCGCCAAGCGGCTCAATCGCGAAACGCCGGGCTATCGCTCGCTGATCATGAAAACCGCGCGCAAGATGCCGCTCGACGACGGCGTCGATCCGCAAGGCGCGCTGATGAGCATCGACTCGCGCTGGAGCGATGTCGACATCTGGCAGACCATCAAGCGCACCGGCTCGCCCTACACCGCTTTCTACATGCTCTCGGCGCTCGACCTGACCATCGACGCCGACGGCGATCTGGCCGCCACGCCGCCCGAAGAGTCCATCTACCTCGACATCCTCGGGCGCACCTTCTGGATGAGCCTGATCGTCGCCGTGTGCTGCCTGCTGCTTGGCTTCCCGGTGGCCTACCTGATGGCCAACCTGCCGCAGGACAAGAGCAACAACCTGATGATCTTCGTGCTGCTGCCGTTCTGGACCTCGGTGCTGGTGCGCGTGGCCGCCTGGATCGTGCTGCTGCAGAACGACGGCCTGGTCAATCAGGCGTTGATCGCGCTCGGCATCACCGACGCCCCGCTGCAGCTGGTGTTCAACCGCATCGGCGTCTACATCGCGATGGTGCACATCCTGCTGCCCTTCATGGTGCTGCCGCTGTATTCGGTGATGAAGGGCATCTCGCCGGTCTACATGCGCGCCGCCATGTCGCTGGGCTGTCCGCCGTTCAAGAGCTTCTGGAAGGTGTACTTCCCGCAGACGCTGCCGGGCATCGGCGCCGGCTCGCTGCTGGTGTTCATCATCTGCATGGGCTACTACATCACCCCCGCGCTGCTGGGCAGCCCGCAGGAGCAGATGGTCAGCTACTTCATCGCCTTCTACACCAACCAGACCATCAACTGGGGCATGGCCGCCGCGCTGTCCGCCGTACTGCTCGCCGCCACCCTGGTGCTGTATGTGTTCTACGCCCGCCGGCTGGGGGCCAGTCAAGCCCCGGCCGGGCGTTGAGAACTTGTGAAGAAATCGTTGCGAGCAGGGCCGAGTGCAAGGCGCGAACGAGCGAACGACGAGACATATCAATTGGATAGGCGAGGAGTGAGCGAGTGAGCAACGCAGCAATCGGCACGCGCAGTAGATTTATTCACAAGTTCGGAGGAGTCGTCATGAACGCCTACGCTTCCCCCCTCGAGCGCGCCTGGTACATCGGCCTGCGCGTGCTGGTCGGCCTGGTGCTGGCCTTCCTGGTGCTGCCGATCCTGGTCATCATCCCGCTGTCCTTCAATTCAGACAGCTTCCTGATGTACCCGATGTCGGGCTTCTCGCTGCGCTGGTACGAAGACTTCCTGACCTCGCCGTCCTGGCAGCAGTCGCTCAAGAACAGCCTGATCGTCTCGCCGGCCGCCACGATCATCGCCATGGCGCTGGGCACCCTGGCCTCGATCGGCCTGGTGCGCAGCGACTTCCCCGGCAAGACGCTGCTGATGGCGGTGCTGATCTCGCCGATGGTGGTGCCGCTGGTCATCGTCGGCGTGGCCATGTACCTGTTCTTCGCCCCGCTCGGGCTGACCGGCACCTACACCGGGCTGATCCTCTCGCACGCGGTGCTCGGCGTGCCCTTCGTCATCACCACCGTCACCGCCACGCTGCAAGGCTTCGACTTCAACATGGTGCGCGCCGCGGCCAGCCTCGGTGCCAACCCGGTGACCGCCTTCTTCCGCGTCACCCTGCCGCTGGTGGCGCCGGGCGTGATCTCCGGCGGGCTGTTCGCCTTCGCCACTTCCTTCGACGAGGTGGTGGTCACCCTGTTCATGGCCAGCCCGCAGCAGGCCACGCTGCCGCGCCAGATGTTCAGCGGCATCCGCGAGAACATCAGCCCCACCATCGCCGCCGTGGCCACCATCCTGATCGTGCTGTCCACCCTGATGCTGATCACCCTCGAAGCGCTGCGACGCCGCAACGAACGCATTCGCGGTGCCCGCACCGCCTGACCTCACCCCTGAAGAACGGAAACCGACATGAGCCTGACACTCAAGGACCCCGGCCTGCTGCGCCAGCAGGCCTACATCGACGGCGCCTGGGTCGACGCCGACTCCGGCGAGACCCTGCCCGTCACCAACCCCGCCACTGGCGAGACGCTCGGCAGCGTGCCGCGCATGGGCGCGGACGAAACCCGCCGTGCCATCGCCGCCGCCGACGCCGCCTGGCCGGCCTGGCGCGCGCGCACCGCCGGTGATCGCGCCAAAGTGCTGCGCCGCTGGTTCGACCTGATCGTCGCCAACCAGGACGACCTGGCCGTGCTGATGACCGCTGAGCAAGGCAAGCCGCTGACCGAAGCGCGCGGCGAGGTGTTGTACGCCGCCTCCTTCATCGAGTGGTTCGCCGAGGAAGGCAAGCGCATCTACGGCGACGTGATCCCCGGCCACCAGCCGGACAAGCGCATCGTCGTCACCAAGGAGCCGATCGGCGTGTGCGCCGCCATCACGCCGTGGAACTTCCCGGCCGCGATGATCACCCGCAAGGCCGGCCCGGCCCTGGCCGCCGGTTGCACCATGGTGCTCAAGCCCGCCAGCCAGACGCCGTTCTCGGCGCTCGCACTGGCGGTGCTGGCCGAGCGTGCCGGCGTGCCCAAAGGCGTGTTCAGCGTGGTCACCGGCTCGGCCACCGCCATCGGCGGCGAGCTGACCGCCAACCCCACGGTGCGCAAGCTGACCTTCACCGGCTCGACCGAGATCGGCATCAAACTGGCCGCCCAGTGCGCGCCGACCATCAAGAAGCTGTCGCTCGAACTGGGCGGCAACGCCCCCTTCATCGTCTTCGACGACGCCGACCTCGACGCCGCCGTGCAGGGCGCCATGGCCTCCAAGTACCGCAACACCGGCCAGACCTGCGTGTGCGCCAACCGTCTGCTGGTGCAGGACGGCGTGTACGACGCCTTCGCCGAGAAACTGGCCGCCGCGGTGGCCGGGCTCAAGGTCGGCAACGGTCTCGACGACGGCACCAGCCAGGGCCCGCTGATCGACATGAACGCGGTCGAGAAGGTCGAGGAGCACATCAACGACGCCGTGTCCAAAGGCGCCCGCATCGTCGCCGGCGGCAAGCGCCATGCGCTCGGCCGGACCTTCTTCGAGCCGACCATCCTGGCCGACGTGACCCCCGCCATGGCCGTCGCCCGCGAGGAAACCTTCGGCCCGGTGGCGCCGCTGTTCCGCTTCAAGGACGAGGCCGAGGCCATCGCCATGGCCAACGACACCGAATTCGGCCTGGCCGCCTACTTCTACGCCGAAGGCATGAACCGCGTGTGGCGTGTGTCGGGCGCGCTGGAGTACGGCATCGTCGGCATCAACACCGGCATCATTTCCACCGAAGTGGCGCCCTTCGGCGGCATGAAGTCCTCCGGCCTGGGCCGCGAAGGCTCCAAATACGGCATCGAGGACTACCTCGAAATCAAATATCTGTGCATGGGCGGCGTGCAATAAGCGCCGCCAACAACAACACCTCGGAGAACCGCATGAACGCACACACCCAGCTCCCCGGCCTGAACAACGCCGAGTTGCTCGCCCGCCGCCAGAGCGCCCTGCCGCGCGGCGTCGGCCAGGCCCACGGCCTGTTCGCCAGCGGCGCAAAGAACGCCGAAATCTGGGACGTCGAAGGCCGCCGCTACATCGACTTCGTCGCCGGCATCGCGGTGGTCAACACCGGCCACAGCCATCCGGCCGTGGTGCAAGCCGTCGAAACCCAGCTGCACCAGTACAACCACACCTGCTTCCAGGTCGTCGCCTATGACGGCTACCTGCGCCTGGCCGAGCGCCTCAATGCGGCAGCCCCCGGCGACTTCGCCAAGAAGACGCTGCTCATGAGCACCGGCGCCGAAGCGGTGGAAAACGCCATCAAGATCGCCCGCGCCGCCACCGGCCGCCCCGGCGTGATCGCCTTCCAGGGCGGCTTTCACGGCCGCACCCTGCTGACCCTCGGCCTGACCGGCAAGATCGCCCCCTACAAGGCCGGCGTCGGCCCCTTCCCGGCCGAGATCTACCATGTGCCCTACCCCTGCGCGCTGCACGGGGTGAGCATCGATGACAGCTTCCAGGCCATCGACCAGCTCTTCAAGTGCGACATCGAGGCGCACCGCGTGGCCGCCTTCATCGTCGAGCCGGTGCAGGGCGAAGGCGGCTACTACCCGGCGCCGCCCGAGTTCCTCCAGCGCCTGCGCGCGCTGGCCGACGCGCACGGCATCCTGCTCATCGCCGACGAGATCCAGACCGGCATCGCCCGCACCGGCAAGCTGTTCGCCATGGAGCATGCCGGCGTGGCCGGCGACATCACCACCCTGGCCAAGGGCCTGGGCGGCGGCTTCCCGATCGCCGCGGTGGTCGGTCGCGCCGAGGTGATGGACGCCCTCGCCCCGGGCGGCCTGGGCAGCACCTATGCCGGCCATCCGACCGCCTGCGCCGCCGCCCACGCGGTGCTCGACGTGGTCGAGGCCGAAGGGCTGTGCGCACGCGCCACCGAGATCGGCGCGCACATGCAGGCGCGCCTGCGCGACATGGCCGGGCAGCACGCCGTCATCGGCGACGTGCGCGGCCTCGGCGCCATGGTGGCGGTGGAGTTCTTCGAGGGTGGCGATCCGGCCAAGCCGTCGGCCGAGCTGACCCGCGCGGTCATCGCCGAGGCCTTCCGCCGCGGCCTGCTGCTGCTCGCCTGCGGCAGCTACGGCAACGTGCTGCGCCTGATGGTGCCGCTCACCATCGAGCAGACCACGCTCGACGAAGGCCTGGACATCCTCGCTGCGGCCATCGCGGCCGTCGCCTGAGGCCCCGCGTCACCCCCAGCCCCGGCCCCAACCGGGGCATTCGGCCAGCCGGCACCTGCGGGTGCCGGCACCCTTTTTGAATCCGCATCTTTACAGTTGTAACGGCGCCGAACTCGGCGCCACCGCCCCGGTCACACAGGCGTCCCGAGTCACCGAGCCGGGACTTGAAACTCGAACAAGTGCCCCAAAATGGCATTGACCGACCCTGACCCGCCCGCCAGCCACCGAGAGCCGGCGGCGACCTGGAGCACAGAATGACCCGTAGATCGGATAGCAACGTCCGCAAGATTCTCGGCACCGCCGCCATGGCCCTGGCCGTGCCGACGGCCGCCACCGCAGCCACCACGCCCGCACCGTCGATGACCGACAAGGCCTCCTTCAGCAGCGCCGCGAGCAAGCGCAGCGCGCGCGCCAACGAGAACGAAGACGCCCATCCCGAACTGTTCCCGCTCAAGCTGCGCCCGGCCGCCACCGCCGGCACCGAAGCGGCCGAAAAGGCCATCCAGGTGAAAGTGCTCGATGCCGAAGGCCGTCGCATCCTGCTCGCGCGTGCCCACGGCAACATCACGCTCGGCCCGCTGCCGGCCGGCGAGTACACCCTGCAGCTGTGCTCGGGCACCTCGATGGAAGAGCATGCGCTGAAGCTCGGCGCCGGCAAGCGCGGCCTGCTGCGCTACGAACTGGGCGCCTGACCCCCGCCCCAAAAAAACGAAGGCGCCCGCGGGCGCCTTCGGCGTTTGATGTGCGCAGGGCGAGCGCCTACAGCGGCGTGCCGGCCTCCTCGGCCGTCACCACGTAGCGCAGCGGCCCGCCCGCGCGCAGCGCGTCGAAGGGGTAGCAGGTCACCAGCGTCAGCCGGTGGCTGTCCGGCGGCGAGGCCATCACCCCGGTGTCGGACTTGTCGACCACCCGCTGGTCGCTGATGCGGTACACCGCCACCGCGCCGGTGGGCATCTCCACCTCGACCGTCTCGCCCGCCTGCACCCATTGCAGGAAGGCGAAGTGGGTGTCGCGATGGCCGCCGATCACGCTGTTGCCGGCCGCGCCGGGTTGGGCGGTGCCGAACACATGCCCCGGCCCGAAGGCCAGGCTGCGCCCCTCGCTGCCGGCCAGTACATACAGCTCGACCCCGCGCGACGGCACCCTCAGCCGCGCCACCGGCCAGGTGTCGGCCCACGGCCAGGGTTTGACCTGCGTCTGCCCGGCCAGCGTCTTCTGCCAGGCCTGGGCGATCAGCGCCTGGGCCAGCCAGGCCTTGGCCTGGATGTAGCCGGCCTGGCCGAACTGCAGCAACGCCACCAGCAGGCTGGCGGCCGCCACCGTCCTGACCAGCCAGGACACAACAGGCCGACGGCGCGGCGCGGCGGTGGCGCTGCAACCGGGCGCCGGCCAGGCGCACTCGACGCCCAGGAATTCAGGATGACGGCAGTTGTGGCACACGGTGCTCATGGCTTACCCCTTCATCGTCAGTTGGCGTACGCGCGGCGTACGGGTGAGGAAAAATGCGGCCAGCGCGATCAGGCCCATCAACACATGCCAGCGCGTATCGGTGGCGCCCCGGGGCAATTCGCCATACACGCCGGACGGCGACCAGCCGGCCGGGAAGTGACTGGGCACGGCACCAGACTTGAGGCGCGCGTCGGCCGAGCGGGCGGGCGTGGTGTCGACCGCGACGAAGCTGGTGAATTGGCTCACCAGCTGGAATTCGAGCGCCAGCGCCAGCACTTTCTCGCGCACGGCGGCCTCGTCGGCGCCGTCGGCGAGGGTGTCCATCCAGTGGTCGATCTTCTGCCGCGCCCACAGCACGCCGATGCCCTCGCCCGGGTTGGCGTCATCGAGCGACAGCGAGCTGCTCCAGCGGATGGCGCCCGAATCGCCGCTCAGGCGCACCTCGCCGCCCACGGTGCGGTCGATCGCCGCGGCCACCACTACCGGCTCGCCCAGATACAGGTCGGGCAGCGGATCGGGCGAGGCGTCGGCACGCGCGCCGCTCGGCCAGGTAACGGTCAATCCTTTGATCACCGGCGACTCCAGCTTGGCGAACAGTTCGGCCATGCGCGCGCGCACCTCCTCGACCTTGCCGATGTAGGTGAAGCTGCCGCGCCCGGCCTGCGCCGCCTTGCGCATGAAGTGGCTGTTGGGCGCCGAACCGATGCCCACGGTAAACAACCGCGAGTCGCCCAGGCGTTGCTGGATCAGGCCGAACAGCTGGGCCTCGTTGCCGACCGCGCCGTCGGTGAGGAAGATCACCTGGCGCACCCGGTCGGGGTTGCGCCGGCCGTCGAGCGCCAAGTCCAGCGCGCCGGCCATTTCGGTGCCGCCATTCGCGCGCAGCGCCTGCACCCAGCGCACCGCCTGCGCGACGTGCTCGCCGCTGGCCGGCCGGGCCGTGTCGAACAGCGCCTTGGCGTTGGAATTGAATTCGATGACGTTGAAGCTGTCCTCGGCCCCCAGTCGGCCCAGCGCCATGGCCAGCGCCTCGCGCGCCTGGACGATCGAGGCGCCTTCCATCGAGCCCGAGGTATCGACGATGAACACCACCTCGCGCGGCAGGCGCTTGCCCACCGCGCTGGGCGCCGGCGGCACCAGCATCAGCAGGGCGTGGTCGCGGTCCTTGCCCGGCTCGACGAAGAGCGTGGCATGCGGCGCGGCGCCGGCGGCCAGCGTCCAGTTGAGGACGAAATCGCGATTGGCCGGCGTGCGCCCCTCGCTCAGGCGGATGCGTCGCACCGAGGGCTTGAGGGTATCGATGCGCACCCGGTGGAAGGGGCTGTCGACCGCAGCGATCGGCACGCCGGCATCCAGATAGACATTGAGGCTGACCGGATTGACGATCGGGCCGGCCTCGTCGGGCAGCAGCATCGGCGGTAGGATGGCGGCCGCATCGGGGACCATGTCGGTACCGAGAATGGCACCGCTCTCCTCGTCGCCCACCACCTGGCCGGGGATGTAGCGCGGCGCCACCACCATCGGGAAGCGCAGGCTGTAGCGCCCCACGCCGTCGGCGACCGCGTAGTCGAGGGTGTGCTGGTATTCGATCTCGACCCGGATCTCGTCCTTCGGCCCGATGTTGGCGACGCGGGTGGTGAACACATTGGGCCGCTCCTGCGACACCAGCGCGCTTGCCTTGCCTTCGGCCTTGGCCTTCTCATACGTGGCCTTGGCCTGCGCGCGCTCCTGGATCTGGCCCTCGATCACCCGGTCCGCCACCTGGATGCGCATGCGATCGACCGCCGCGTTCTCCGGCAGCGGGAACACATAGGTGCCCTCGCGCCAGTCGTCGGCCGGGTTGCGAAAGCGCTGCACCACCCGGGCGCGCACGATCGGGCCGCTAACCCGCAGCGTGACATCGGTGTGCAACAAGGGCGCAGCGGCCGGATCGCCGCCGTCGGCGCCACGAAACAGCAAGGTGCCCTGCTGCACGCCACCGTCGCCGGATTCGGCCGCCTGCGCCGGCGCTGCCAGCATCAACACCAGCGCGCCGAGCGCCAGGCTGACGCCGAGGCCGGTAACGAACATCAGCAACAGACGAGCGAGCAGTTCGGCGACTTCGCGGGCACGATCTCGAAAGCCAAGCGGTGCGGGGGTCATGGGGTTCTCCATTCGAATGGCGTTTTTGGACACCACCATTGAAACGGGGAAAACCGGCCGATTCGGGCACCGATTCGGGCAAAGCAGGGATCAAATGTGGCAAAAAAATGGCACGCGCCGACGCCGCCCGCGCGGTGCTAGAGTAGCGCCCCATGGGACGCCGAATTGCCATTGTCGAAGACGAAGCCGCCATCCGCGCCAACTACACCGACGCCTTCGCCCGCCAGGGCTACGAGGTGTCGGCCTATGCCGACCGGCCCAGCGCGCTGGCCGCCTTTCGCGAGCGCCTGCCGGAGCTGGCGATCATCGATATCGGCCTGGGCGACGAGCCCGAAGGCGGCTTCACCCTGTGTGCCGAGTTGCGCGCCCTGTCGCAGCGGCTGCCGATCATCTTCCTCACCGCGCGCGACAGCGACTTCGACGTGGTCTCGGGCCTGCGCCTCGGCGCCGACGACTACCTGACCAAGGACATCAGCCTGCCGCATCTACTGGCCCGCGTGGCGGCGCTGTTTCGCCGTGTCGACGTGCTGGCCGACGCCCCGGCGCAGAACGAACAGCTGGACCGCGGCGGGCTGCGGCTGGACATCAGCCGGCTCACGGCGCACTGGCACGGCCAGCCGGTGCCGCTGACGCTGACCGAGTTCTGGATGGTGCACACCCTGGCGCGCCACCCCGGCCATGTGAAGAGCCGCGATCAGCTGATGGCCGACGCCCACCTGGTGGTGGACGACGGCACCATCACCTCACACATCAAGCGCATCCGCAAGAAATTCGCCGCCGTGGATAACGGCTTCGACCGCATCGAGAGTGTCTACGGCGCCGGCTATCGCTGGCGCCCATAGCGCATCGCCGGGCCGTCAGCCGCCGCCCAGGTAGAACAAGGCCAGCGCCACCAGCACCGCCACCGCCAGCACGGCGATCAAGGTGCCGGTGCGGCTGGTGCGCGCGGGCGGTTCAGGCGGCGTCTGGGTGGCAAGCCGATCGTCGAGCGGCGCCAGGACGGCCGCCGGCGCCTGCGGAGCCGGGGGCTCCGACGGCGGCACTGGCTGCGGCTCGGGCGCCGGTTTCGGCGGCTCCGTGGCGGTCGGCGGTGGCACCGGCCGGGACACCGGCGGTGCGGTGAAATCGAAATCGACCGGCGTGGACGGCACGCGCCGCGGCGCTGGCGCCGGCGCGTCATGGGCTTCGCGCAGCGCCGACAGCTCGGGGTCGTCGGCCAGCGCCGCCTCATAGTCGCGCATCGCCTCCGGGTTGATGATGGTCTGCATCATCGCCGATCGCGCATGGCCCAGCGCTGGGTTGGCCGGGTCGGGGAGGGGCGGCAGATCATCGTCGTCCGAGCGCAGCATGTCGAGCGACGAGCTGCTGTGGAAAGTGTTCTCGAAGTTATAGGGCGCGGCGGGCGTAAACTGCGTCTCCATCAGACTCGCCTCGGTGGCCTCGTCATGCGCCGATGTCTCCACGGGCGCCGGGCGCGGCAGGGCCGGATCGGTCGCGACGTCCATGCCCATGTGCCGCAGCGTGGTCAGGTAGCTGCGCGCCTTTTCCTCGCTCAGGCCGCGTTTCATGGTGACGCGCTTGCCGGAAAACAGCATGGCCTGCTGGCGCGCATCGAAATGCAGGCGACTGGCCGACGCCCGCATGACGGCCTCGCGGGAGAAGCCCGGCAACACCTTGCCGGCAAAGACGATGCGATAGCCCGCCTCGGTGGCCGCGGGCTTGGGCGGCGCTACCGGCTCGGCCCCGCCGACCGCGCGGGCATGGGCTTGCAGGCCCATCGCTTCGAGCTCGGCGACATAGCGCCGGGCCTGGTCGGCGGACAAGCCTTTCTTGAGGGTGATCTCCCGGCCGGAAAACATCTGGGCCAGCTGGGCGGGCTTGAGGGCGAAACGCGCCGCGAAGCGCGCTTTGACCTGCTCGGGCGCGAAGCCGTCGCGCAGATCGCCGGAAAAAACAATCGAATAGAGGGCGGACATCCCGGAGAGCTCCTGAATTTCGGCACGTTGCAGCGCAATGCACTTTGTACCATGCGCGCCGGCGAAATCCTTCAGGAATTCATTACGTTTCGATACGTGGCTTGGCGCCGCGCGCCGATTTGGGCGGTGCTATAGTCAGCCGGGCGCCGCAGCACACCCCGGCGCCCCTTTGCCACCGCCCACCGACCGGATTCCCCCGTGACGCCTTTTCGCATCGGCCTGCGCAGCAAGCTCGCCCTGGTGGCCGTGGTCCTGCTCGCCCTGCCCTGGGTGGGCTACCAGTATGTGCAGGAGATGGAGCGCTTCCTGCTCGACGGCCAGCGCCAGGGCCTGATCGCCACCGCCCGCGCCGTGGCCACCGCCCTGCACGAGCGGCCACAGCTGTTCGGGCGGATGCCGGGCAGCAGTGCGGTCAGCCTGAGCGATTCGCTGGCGCCCGGCGAGGAGGTGCTCGAACTGGCCATTGCCAGCATGCCGCAACAGCCGGCCGACTCCCTACCCGCGCCGCCGCCGGCCCCCACGGTCGATGGTGCCGCCGAGGTCGGCGCCATCCTGCGCGGACTGGAGCGCAGCACCGCCCGCATCTGGGTGGTCGACCGCGATCTCGAAGTGATTGCCCACAGCGGCTCGCTGGTCCCGCCGAAGCATGATCGCAACGGCGCCGGCCCGCTCATGCGCCTGTGGCGCGCCCTGCTCGGCCAGGTCGGGCAGCCTCAGGAGGATGTGGTCGCCCAACTCACCGACGCGTCGCCCCCGAGCGGACAGGCGATCTCCGGCACGCTGTTCGGCGCCACCACCTCGTGGCTGCGCCCGGTCGGCAACAGCGAGGTGCTGGTGGTCGCCGCCGCCCACCCGGTGTGGGTGGCCGACAAGGTGCAAGGCGCGGTGGTGGTGGAAGAGAGCACGCTGGCGATCCAGTCAGTGCGCGATGCGGCGGTCGAACGGCTGGCCCTGCTGACCTTTGCCGGGCTGGCGATTGCCGCGCTGGTGGTGCTTGGCTTCGCCTCGCGCCTGTCCTGGCGCATCCGCCGCCTGCGCGACGAGGCCGAGAGCGCCATCGATGCGCGCGGCCGCATCACTGGGCTGACCGCCGCCTCCACCGCCGGCGACGAGGTCGGCGACCTGTCGCGCAGCTTCTCGACCCTGCTGGCGCGCCTGGCCCAGCATCACCACTACCTCGAATCGATGGCCAGCCGGCTGTCGCACGAGTTGCGCACGCCCGTCGCGGTGGTGCGCTCCTCGCTCGAAAACCTGCAGCTCGAAGCCCTCCCGCCGCCGGCCAACACCTATCTCGAACGGGCCGATGCCGGGCTGCGCCGCCTGACCCGCATCCTCGCCCGCATGAGCGAAGCCACGCGCATGGAGCAGGCGCTGGGCACCACCGATCCGGAGCATTTCGACCTGCGCGCCGTGGTTGCCGAATGCGTTCAGGGCTACCGCCTGGCGCACCCCGAGCAAGCCTTCGACACCGAGCTGCCCGACGGCCCGGTGTGGGTGCGCGGCGCCCCCGACCTGGCGGCCCAGATGCTCGACAAGCTGGTCGACAACGCCTGCGATTTCGCCGAGCGCGGCAGCGCCATCCGCATCCGCCTGACGGTGGCCGGGCAGCATGCCGAACTGAGTGTCGTCAACCGCGGCCCGACGCTGCCTGCCGCGCTCGAGGGCAAGCTCTTCGAGTCGCTGGTGAGCGGGCGCCGCAGCGAGCATCCGGACGAGCCCCACCTGGGCCTCGGGCTCTATGTCGCCCGGCTGATCGCCGGCTTTCACGGCGGCACGCTCGGCGCGCACAACCTGCCGGCCGGCGAGGGCGTATGTTTTGCCGCCACCCTGCCCCTGGGCCGCGCCGGTCACGACCCGGGCGAAATACGTCAGCAAATTTGACACCGCCTCCCCAGCCACTCATCCATGCATCAAAATTTCAATTAAAAACAAAGCATTGTTGCTATGGTGCGGGATTTGCTTAGGCACTCGCATGCGCGCCCTTTTCTGCCCGACAGCCCGGATCGGCCTTGGCCTCTGGTGCTTTTGCATGCTCGGCCCCGGCCATGCCCTGCCGCTGACCGGCTTCGAGTCGGCCGCGGTTCAGCCCGTCCCCGCGGCCACCCCCCAGCTGCGAGGCGACGCCTTCGTCACCGGGGATGCGCCCGAGCGCCTGCTCGACGCACCGGTCGAACTGGGTGCCGCCGGCGTCCCCCCCAGCGAGGCGCTAATCGACCCGGCCGACCGCCGCCGCGTCACGCCGCCCAAGGAGGAAATGCCCGCCCCCTTCCTCGACGGCATCGAGAATCTCGACGAGCTGGTATTCGACAACCCCGACCGCAAAGCCTGGTTTGCCGACGACGAAGACCTGATGCAACGCATGCGCGGCATGCGCGACCGCTTCAACGCGCTGCTCGACGGTGGCCTGAACGAAAAGATCAACGCGATCAGCCGCGAGCTGCTCGAATCGCTCGGTGTCGAAGACACCAGCACAGCGCGCCTGATCGCGGCGCGCGCCGATGCCCGCCTCGAGACGTCGGGCTGGACGGCCCAGGCGGCCGGCAACGGCCACGGCCCCAGCGATGCGGCCTGGGCCAGCGAGTCGGGCCGCAATCTGCTGGGCAAGTTCCTGTTCCTGTTGTGGGACACACTGACCCATCCGGTCCTGGTCACCCTCGTCCTGCTGTTCGTCGCCTTCCGCGTGATGCTCGCCCTGAGCCGCCTGTCGGCCCGGCGCCATGAGCGTCGGGCCCGGCGGTCCAGCCGCAAGACCCACGGCAAGCCCGAGCGCACCGCCGCCCCGGCGCCGCAGTGGACACGGCGCCACCGCGTTCGTTAGGCTGCACCCCCTCCCCACCCTTTGACGGCCAACCGGCATGCGCGATCTGGACACCTATCGGGCCAGCGAGGCCGAACGCCTGCGCACCGACGACCTGCTGTCGCTGATGCCCGCGGGCGGCGATACGGCCCTCGATGTCGGCGCCCGCGACGGTCACTTCTCGCGTCTCATGGCCGAGCGTTTCGGGCAGGTGACGGCGCTCGATCTGAGCCGCCCCGACATCGACCACCCCAAGGTCGTCTGCGTGGCCGGCAATGTCACCGCGCTGGACTACCCCGACCGGCATTTCGACCTGGTGTTCTGCGCCGAGGTGCTCGAGCACATTCCTTCACCGGGGCTGGAGCAGGCCTGCGCCGAACTGGCACGAGTGTGCCGCAAACACCTGCTGATCGGCGTTCCCTTCGACCAGGACATCCGCGTCGGGCGCACCACCTGCAGTCATTGTGGCGGCCGCAATCCGCCCTGGGGGCATGTCAATCGCTTCGACGAGGCGCGCCTGACCGGGCTCTTCCCCGATCTGCGCCTGGTGCAGCGCAGTCTGGTCGGTAGCAACCGGGAGCGCACCAACGCGCTCAGCGCCTGGTTGATGGACCGCGCCGGCAACCCCTACGGCACCTACAGCCAGGACGAACCCTGCCTGCACTGCGCGCGGCCCGTGGGGGCGCCGGCGGCGCGCTCCTTCGGCCAGAAACTGCTCACGCGCGCCGCCTTCATCGGCCAGCGCCTGCAACGCCCCTTTGTGCGCACCCGCGCCAACTGGATCCACCTGCGCTTCGAGCGCGGCGACTGAGCGGGCGCGGGCGCGCCCGCGCCCTCAACGCTCGAAGCGTTCCCGGCGATAGCGCTGCAGATGCCGGCGGCCGTTGACCGCCATCGCGCCCATCCACAAGCCGAGCACCGCCGCGCCCACCAAGGCGGCCGGCAGTGCGTTCGGTGCCAGCACCGCCACCGCCAGCACCAGGGCGGCGATCACCGCCAGGCCGATCAGCAAATTGCGGGTCATGCTGCGCAGGCAGCGCTCAACTTGCTCGGGGGTGTCCACCCCGGCCGCCTGCAAGGCCTCGCACACCGAGGCGTAATTGCGCGCCTGACGCTGGGCGCTGCGCCCAAACGGATCGTCGATCTTCATGCCACCTCAAGCTCCAAGGAAAACGGCGCTCAGGATACGCCACATCGCCGGCCCGACCGGAACGAAAACGGCGCGCGCGGTGTCCCGCGGCGCGCCGTGTCGAGGCCGGGACGGCCGTGCCGTCAGCGCACGTACATTTCCACCCGGCGGTTCTGCGCCCGCCCGTCGGCCGTGGCGTTGTCGGCGATCGGCATGTACTCGCCCTGCCCGGTCGGCGTCAGCCGCCCCGGTGCCACACCGCGGCCCTGCAGGTAGTTGGTGACGCTGGTGGCGCGGTCGAGCGACAAGCGCTGGTTGTAGTCGGCCGAGCCGGTGCTGTCGGTGTGCCCCACCACATTGACCATGGCGTTGGGATGCTCGTTGAGCGTACCGGCGATCTGGTCGAGTGTCTGGGCAAACGAGGGGTTGATGCGGGCGCTGTTGGTGTCGAACAGCACCGAGCCCGGAATGTTGAGCTTGACCGAGCCGTCCGGCTGTTCGGTGACCTTCACCTGGGAGCCGATCAGATAGCCGAAGGCACCCCCCAGCGCAGCGCCGACCACGGTGCTGCGACGGCCGCCGACCTGGTTGCCGACGACGCCGCCGAGCACGGCGCCCGAGACCGCGCCGATGGTCTTGTTCTGGGTTTCGGTGGTGGTGCAGCCGGGCAGGGCCAGCACCCCGGCCAAAGCTGCGATGATGAGCGTCGTGCGCATTGTTTTTCTCCTGTTCTGAGGGGTCTTGCCGGGCATGGCGGCACGGCGGGACGGCTCCATCTTGCCATGTCGCGCCGCTCGCTGCCTGGCTCGGTTACGAAGTGCAACAATCCGCGAAGGCCCGCCAGGCTTGCCCGCGCGGCCGCCGACGAGGCACTCTGTCGTGATTGCGCGACATGCGAGCCCAGCCATGCCCACGCTCGACACCCTCGATCTCAAAGCCTTCGTGCCCGCCCGCGACTTCGAGCGCTCGCGGCGCTTCTACGAGGCACTGGGCTTTACCTGTACCTGGGCCTCGCCCGACCTGGCCTGTTTCGAAGCGGGCCGCACCGCTTTCCTGCTGGAAAACGACTACCTGGCCATCGTCGCCGAGAATTTCAGCCTGCACCTGCTGGTGGCCGATGTCGACGCCTGGTGGCAGCGCGCCCACGACGCCCGGCTGGCCGACATCTACGGCGTCACTCTGACCCGCCCGCAAGACCGCCCCTGGGGCATGCGCGAGTTCCGCCTCACCGATCCGAGCGGTGTCACCTGGCGCATCGCCCAGCCTCTCGGCACACCCGGCCCGGCCCACGGCGCGGGCTGATTCAGCCCCGCATGGCGCGGCGCAGCCGGCGCACCGCATCGTCCATCTGCGCCTCGGGCACGGCGCCGTAGCCGAGCAGCAGGCCGTTGCACGGGGCCGGCCCCAAGGCGTAGCGGCTCAGCGCGCGCACCGTCACCCCCAGCGCGGCCGCCCGTTCGACCATGTCGACATCGCGCAAATCGTCGGGCAGGCGCAGCACCAGATGCAGGCCGGCAGCCCCGCCGCGGACCGCCAGCTCCGGCCCTGGCCAGCGCGCCAGTGCCTCGCGCAGGGCGCGTTGGCGGGCCTGATAGAGCCGCCGCATGCGGCGCAGGTGCGCCGTGTAGTGCCCGCGCTGGATGAAGTCCGCCAGCGCCGCCTGCTCGATGCCCTGCCCTGCCCGCGCCAGCGTGGCCGAGGCAGCCACGAAGGTCTCGGCCAGCGCCTCGGGCACCACCAGGTAGCCCAGGCGCAGGCCGGGGTAGAGGGTCTTGCTGAAGGTGCCGGTATACACCACCGGCGCCTCGGGCTGCAGGCCGAACAGGGCCGGCAGGGCCGGGCCGCCGCGGGCGAACTCGCTGTCGTAATCGTCCTCGATCAGCCAGCCGCCGCTCGCGCGCACGCCCTCGATCAGGGCCAGCCGGCGCGGCAGGCTGAGCACTTCGCCGGACGGATATTGGTGCGCCGGGCAGACCAGCACCAGGCGCGGCGGATGTGCCTGCCAATCGCCGGTGGCGGGCGCCATGCCCTCGCCATCCACCGGCACCGGGTGGAGCCTCAGACCGGCCATCGCCAGCGCCGTGCGCGCCGCCGGATAGCCAGGATCTTCGACCCACACGGTGTCGCCACTGTCGGCCAGCAGGCGCGCACACAGCTCGAGCGCGGCCTGCGTGCCGGCGGTGACCACAACCTGCTCGGGCCGCACCCGAAAGCCGCGCACCGCAGCCAGATAGCCGGCCAGCGCGGCGCGCAGCGCCGGCTCGCCACCCGGCACCGCATAGCCCAGATGCCGCGGCCGAGCGGTGCGCCAGGCCCGGTCGAGGCAGCCGCGCCAGGCGCGAAAGGGAAAGTTCGCCACGTCCGGCACGCCCGGCGCGAAGGCACCATGCTCGGGCGCGCCCGCGGGCAGCGGTGACGCCGCCAGCGCCGCGCGCCGGGCCAGCGCCGGCCAGCTCGCCGGCCGCTCGGCCACCGGAGCCACGGCCAGTGCCGCCACCCGCGTGCCCTGGCGATCGGCCAGCAGGCAGCCTTCGGCACCGAGTTGCTCGTAGGCGAACAACACGGTGTTGCGCGCGATGCCCAGTTCCGACGCCAGCTGGCGGCTGCCCGGCAGACGGGTACCGGCAGCCAGCCGGCCATCGACGATGGCCGCGCGCAGGCGCTGGTAGAGCAGGCGCTGGGTCGGCACGCCCTCGGGCAGAGGCGGTGCGAGCAGCCAGGTGAGATCCATCGTGGCCCCAAAAAGACATTGCGCAGTGGCACTGTGCATGGTGCCAGCGAATGACTAATCTGGCGACACCCCTGACCCAGGAGACCCGCCATGGCCAACTACTCCGCCACCATCGTGTGGCAACGCGGCGAACAGGCCTTCACCGACAACCGCTACAGCCGGCGCCACGAATGGCGCTTCGACGGCGGCGCGGTGGTGCCCGGCTCGTCCTCGCCGCATGTGGTGCCGCTGCCCTATTCCGATGCGGCCGCGGTGGACCCCGAGGAAGCCTTCGTGGCGGCGCTGTCGAGCTGCCACATGCTGTGGTTCCTGTCGCTCGCCGCGCGCGACGGCTGGTGCGTGGACCACTACGAGGACGCCGCCGAGGGTGTGATGAGCGCCGGGCCCGACGGCCGGCAGTGGATGCGCGCCGTCACGCTGCACCCGGCGGTGCGCTTCGCCGGCAAGACACCGAGCGCGGCCGAGCACGAGGCGCTGCATCACGCCGCCCACGCGGCCTGCTTCATCGCCAACTCGGTCAAATCCGAGCTCGATTGCCAACCCCGTTTGATCACCGACTGAACCGGAAGACATCATGAACGACATCGTCGCCCCCAGCCCTCGCACCCGCATGCGCCGCCATCCCGAGCGTGGCCACTACGATTTCGACACCCTCGCCGCGATCATCGACACGGCCTGGGTGTGCCATGTGTCCTTCACGCTCGACGGGGTGGTACACGCCATCCCCACCGCGCACTGGCGCATGGGCGAGTACCTGTACATTCATGGCGCGCGCGCCTCGCGCATGCTCAAGGCGCTCACCGAGCGCGAGGCCTGCGTCAGCATCGCGTTGGTCGACGGCCTGGTGCTGGCACGCTCGGCCTTCCACCACTCGATGAATTTCCGCTCGGTGGTGGCCTACGGCCGCTTCGAGACGGTGGACGATACGGCGCACTTCCTCGAATCGCTGGAAGCCTTCATCGACAAGGTGGCGCCGGGGCGCTGGGCGGCGCTGCGCCCGGTCAGCGACAAGGAATTGCGCGCCACCACGATGCTGCGTCTGCGCCTCGACGAGGCCTCGGCCAAGATCCGCAGCGGCGGTGTCAAGGACGCCCCGGAGGACCTGGACTGGCCGGTATGGGCCGGCGTGCTGCCGCTGGCGCTGGCCGCGGGCACGCCAGTCACCGAGGCCGACAGCCAGGTGGCGGACTATCCGCACCCGGCCTGAGGTTCGGCTCAGTCGCCCTTGGCCGGCGCCGGTGCCAGCGCGGGGATCACCTGGCGCACATGCAGATCGGTCTGCGGATAGGGGATCGAGATGCCGTTCTCGTCGAAGGCGATCTTGATCTTCTCGGTCAGCTCGCACATCGCCATGAAGTAGTCGGCCGTCTTGACCCACGGGCGAATGTGCAGGTTCACGCTGCTGTCGCCCAGGCTGGCCACCGCCACCACCGGCGCCGGATCGGCCAGCACGCGCTCGTCGGCCGCCAGCACCGCCTCGGCCACCGACTTGGCCTTGCGGATGTCGTCGTCGTAGCTGATGCCCACCAGCAGGTCGATGCGCCGGGTCTGGCGCGCCGAGTAGTTGGTGATCACCCCGGCATAGATGGCGCCGTTGGGCACCACGATCTCGCGGTTGTCGGGGGTGCGGAAGGTGGAGCTGAAGATGTTGATCTTCTCCACCACGCCGGTGGTGCCGCCGGCCTCGACGAAATCGCCAGTCTTGAACGGGCGGAACACAATCAGCATCACGCCGGCGGCGAAGTTCTTGAGCGAATCCTGCAGCGACAGGCCTATCGCCAGGCCGGCCGCACCGATCAGGGCCACCAGCGAGGTGGTGTCGACCCCCAGCCGGTTCAGCGCCGCGATGACGATCACCAGCAACAGCACGCCATGTACGATCGACAGCACGAAATGCGACAGCATCTCGTCCATCTCCGCGCGCGCCAGTACCCGCCGCCCCACCGCCACGACACCCTTCACCAGCCAGCGGCCGACGATGAAGATCAACAGGGCAAAGATCAGGTTGAGCCCCCAATCACGGGCGTAAGCGGCCATCGCCTCGGTATTCATCAGTGTTTCAAGCATGGCTTCTCCGTCGGTTATTCATCGGTTGGCAGGCGCCGCCCGACACCGCCGGTCGGGTCGCACCCAGGCCCCAAGCCTATGGTGCAGGGCAGCATCGCGCAAGCCGACAAGGCAAAAGGGTGTGACGTGGGCAGGCACCGGGCAGGTATCATCAGCGCTTCCCGATCCGCCGTCGTCACCATGCCTCATACCCGCCCCATGTCCGCAGCCCCTCCGCGTGTCGCCGTCATCGGCGGCGGGCCGGCCGGCCTGATGGCGGCCGACGTCCTGTCGCAGGCCGGCGTCGCGGTGGCGGTGTTCGAGCGCATGCCCACCGTCGGCCGCAAACTGCTGATGGCCGGCCGCGGCGGTCTCAACCTGACCCATGCCGAAGACCCGAGCACCTTTCTCGCCCGCTACGGCCGCCATCACGGCGCGCTCGCCCCCTTCATCGCGCGCTTCGACGCCACGGCCGTTCGCGCCTGGGCCGCCGGGCTGGGCATCGACACCTTCGTCGGCAGCTCCGGCAAGGTCTTTCCGGTCGGCATGAAGGCGGCCCCGCTCTTGCGCGCCTGGCTGGCGCGGCTGCAAGCGGCGGGCGTGCACCTCCACCCCCGCCATCGCTGGACCGGCTGGGATGCCGACGGCGCGCTGCGCTTCGACACCCCCGCCGGCCCGGTTGGCTACCGCGCCGACGCCACCGTGCTGGCCCTCGGCGGCGGCAGCTGGGCGCGCCTGGGCACCGATGGCAGCTGGGCGCCGGTACTTGCCGACGCCGGCCTCGATGTCGCCCCGCTGACGCCGAGCAACTGCGGCTACGAGATCGCCTGGAGCGCGCATTTTCGCGAACGCTTCGCCGGCGAGCCCCTGAAGGCCGTCCGCCTGAGCATCACCGACCCCGCCGGCCAGGTGCACACCCGCCAGGGCGAATGCCTGGTCACCGCCGCCGGCCTGCAAGGCCCGCTGATCTACGCCCTCGGCGCCGTGCTGCGCGAGGCGGTGGCCACCGGGCCGGCGACCATCGTGCTCGACCTCATGCCCGAGCGCAGCGAAGCCCAACTGGCCGCCGCGCTGGCCACCCCGCGCGGCGCCCGCTCGCTGAGCAACCACCTGCAACGGCGCATCGGCCTCAAGGGCATCAAGGCCGCGTTGCTGCGCGAAGCGCTGTCCGGTGCAGCGCTCGACGATACCGGCGCCATCGCCCGCACCCTCAAGGCGCTGCCGCTGCAGGTGCTGCGCGCGCGCCCCATCGACGAGGCGATCAGCACCGCCGGCGGCGTGCGCTTCGCCGGCCTCGACCACCGGCTGATGTCCACCGCCCGCCCCGGCCTGTTCTGCGCCGGCGAAATGCTCGACTGGGACGCCCCCACCGGCGGCTACCTGCTCACCGCCTGTCTGGCCACCGGCCGGGCCGCCGGAGCCGGCGCGCTGCACTGGCTGAGCACCCGGCAGGAAAGAAACATATGCTGACAAAATGACATAGGAATTCAACCTGGCATACCATACGCGGGCATTCCCTCTTTTCACAGGAGCCCTCGTATGCGCCCTTCCCGACTGATCCCGCTGGCCGTGCTGGCAACCCTCGCCACCCTCTCGCTGCCGACCCGCGCCGCCAGCGGCTGGTATCTCAATACCGCCGGCACCGGCTGGTCCGGCGCCAGCTTCGTCTCCTCGCTCAACGTGGCCGGCGCCGGCTTCGTCGAACAGGAACTGTCCTGGGCCGTGTTGGGCATCACCTTCCAGGAACATGGCGCCTACCAGGTTGTCGGCAACACCGGCAGCCATGAGTTGACCGTCAGCTACAACGTGACCGGCGCCGTCGGCCTGCTCGGCAGCGGCTTTACCGGCGGCACCCTCGACCTGTATGCCGACAGCGCCCTCGATTTCGGCGGCACCCAGGGCTTCTACGGCGCCGACAACGGCACCCGCATCGCCCGCTTCACGGTGGTCGGCGGCCAGATCGACCCGATCCAGCGTCAGGTCGGCGTCCAGGCGCAATTGGTGGCCGGCTCGCTGGCCAGCGGCTACTTCTTCGACCTCGAAGGAAACGACCTCTCCGGTCGCGACACGCTGACGCTGTCGCTGGGCATCAGCAGCACCATCGTCGACCCGGCCGGCACGAATATCGTGCCGGAGATCGTCTGCCAACAAGCCGGATTCACCGGTGCGGGTTGCAACGGGCAGGCCTATCAACCATCCTTTCTCGACCTGCGTTACGCTACGGTTCAGGATGTCGGCGTCGCCACCCTCGACTACCCGACCCTGAACCAACCGGTCACCGCCGTGCCTGAACCGGCCAGCGCCCTGATGCTGCTCACCGGCCTGCTCGGCCTGGCCGCCCGGCAACGTTTCAGACAAGGATGATTCGCCATGCCCCGCGCCCTCGTTCTGCGTCATGTCGCCTTTGAAGACCTGGGGCTGTTCGACGGGCCGCTGCGCCAGCGGGGCTATTCCATCGAGATTGTCGACGCTGGCGTCGACGCCCATCCGCGCCGGCTGCGCAGCGCCGATCTGCTGGTCGTCTGCGGCGGGCCGATCGGCGTCTACGAAACCGACCGCTACCCCTATCTGCGCGAGGAGATCGACGCCATCGCCGACCGCCTCGCCGCCGGCGCCCCGACGCTCGGCCTGTGTCTCGGCGCCCAATTGATGGCCGCGGCCCTCGGCGCCCGGGTCTATCCGCGTGGCCACAAGGAACTGGGCTGGGCCCCGCTGCAACTGACCGAAGCCGGCTGCGCCTCGCCGCTGGCCGCCGTCGGCGATCTGCCCGTGCTGCACTGGCACGGCGACACCTTCGACATCCCCAAGGGCGCCACCTGGCTGGCCGCCTCGGCTGACACCCCGCACCAGGCCTTCTCGGTCGGCCGCCATGGGCTGGCCCTGCAGTTCCACCTCGAAATGGACCCCGCCCGCGTCGAGCAATGGCTCATCGGCCACACCGGCGAGCTGGCCGCCGCCGGCATCAACCTGCCCGCCCTGCGCGCCGCCACCGCCCTGCACGGCCCGCAACTGGCGCCGATCGCCCGCTCGGTGCTGACCAGCTGGCTCGACACCATGACCGCCCGCCGGCCTGGTTGAGGCAACCAGCCGCGCCGAGCGTGGTCCACTGGCCAGAACTGCCCCAAGGAGAGATCATGAGTCGCAAAGCCCCCCAAGACTGGGCCGCCGACCTGCCCGAAGCCGCCTGCCACGTGCTGTTCGACGAAGGCACCGAGCGCGCCGGCAGCAGTCCGCTGAACGACGAAAAACGCCCCGGCACCTTCATCTGCGCCGCCTGCCACACCCCGCTGTTCAAGCATGACACCAAGTTCGACAGCGGCACCGGCTGGCCCAGCTTCTGGCGCCCGCTGCCCGGCGCGGTCGAGACCAAGACCGACTTCAAACTGATCGTGCCGCGCACCGAATACCACTGCGCCCATTGCGGCGGCCATCAGGGGCATGTCTTCGGCGACGGCCCGGCACCGACCGGGCAGCGCTACTGCAATAACGGGGTGGCGCTCAGGTTCATCCCCGAGGGGGAAAGCTTGCCGGCGATTCGGGAAGTGCCGGAGGCATAGGGTTTCTGGCCCCGCCCGAGTGGCCTTTGGCCCGCACTCCAGTGCAGCCTGCGCATCGCAGGTTCGTTGGCCGGGTCTCGCCCCGGCGGGCGAATTACTTCTTTGTCGCGACAAAGAAGTAATCAAGAAAACGCCCCCGACTGTGCCGCCGGCTTCGCCGGTACCCTCTCTACGCCCGGCGCCGGCGGGTCGTGTCGCGAACTCGCCCTGCGGGCTCAAACAGCGACACGACAATTCCCGCCGTCCCCGGGCTCCGTTCGGCGGCACAGAAGGGGAAGGGGGCGTGGGCTCGGCTTCGCCATCGCCCGCGCGAAAACCGAAAACCTTACCGATGGGCACCCGCCTCCCCCTCTGTCGTGCCGAGCGCAGCAAGTGCGGGGCGGGAAAAGCGGCTTCGCTGTCTGAGCCCGCAGGGCGAGTTTGCGAAGTCGCCCGCCCCGCGCTTGCGGAGGGAGGGAAGCCCGAAGGGCCACGGCAGCGGGGCGCGTTTTCTTGGTTACTTCTTTGTCGCGCGACAAAGAAGTAACTCGCCCGCCGGGGCGAAACCCGGCCAACGAACCTCCCCCGAAGGCACCACCCCCCGCTATGGCGCCAGCACCGTCAGCAGAAACAGCATCACGACAACCGTCGCCAGCACGGCCCACTCGCCGACACGACGCGCATCGGCCGCTTCCAGATCGAACAGCCGACCAGCCGCCCGGCTGGCCAACCAAAGCACAGCCTCGCCAACCGCCTCGAAAAGCGTGCCGAGAACAGCGTCGATCACGGCAAGGGCGGCGGCGCATCATGCAGCGTGCGCAGGTAGGCGATCACGTTGGCCCGGGTCTGGTCGTCTTCGATACCGACGAAATTCATCGCCCGCTCCGGCACCGCGGCGTCGGTGTCCTTGAGGTAGTAGCTGAGCGTGGCGTAGGTCCATGGCCGCTTGACCGCCTGCATCGCCGGTGAATAGCGGAAACCCTCGCGTGCGGCGGGCATGCGGCCCATGACGTTCCACAGGTGCGGGCCCTTGAAGTCGCCGCCTTCCTTGAAACCGTCGTGGCATTGCGAGCACTTGCGCTCGAAGAAGGCTGCGCCGGCGTCCAGGTCGGCGTTGCGGATCATCTGGGCGAAGGCCGGGTCGAGCGGCGGGTCGTAGTCCTTGAGCGGGACAGGGTCGGCCAAGGCATTGCCGGCCAGCAGGCCCAGCATGAGGCTGGGCAGGATGATGGTGGATGTCCGCATGGTGGTGTCCTCCTCTCGATCCGTTCAGGATAGCGTGTGACGCAGCCGGCGCTCACACGCGGTCGCTGGCGTACACCCGGATGCCTTCATGGTCGTCCGGCCGTTCGAGCACGCCGGGGGTCGCCAGCACCCGGTCGACATCATGCCCCCCGCTGTGCCAGTGCTCTTCCATCATGCGGCGGCTGAAGTTGTAGTCCTTGCTTTCGTGCTCGTAGGGTCGGCTCTGGTAGATCAGGTGCACGATGGTGGCGACACCGCCAGCACAGTCCTTTTCGAGTTCGGCCAGCAGGGTGCCGGCCTCGGCATGCCCGGGCAGGGCGGCGAGCAGTTCGCGCACGCGGCGCTTGAGCGCCATCTCGCGCACCATGTGGGTGGTGTTGAGGCGGGTGCGGCTGGAGTACTGGATCTCCTTGATGCGTTCGGCCACGTCGCGGATGTTGCGCGGCAGATCGCCGCGCGCCGGCCACAGGTCGACCTGGAAGATCAGGGTGTCGGGGCGCGGGGTGTGGTGCAGCACGAAGTCGAGCGGGGTGTTGGAGGCCAGCCCGCCGTCCCAGTAGAAGCGCCCTTCGACCTCCACCGGCGGAAAGCCCGGCGGCAGCGCGCCGGAGGCCATGATGTGCTCGGGGCCGATGCGCCGCTCGCGGTTGTCGAAGTATTCGTAGTTGCCGGTGTGGATGTCCACCGCCCCCACCGACAGGCGCACCGGGCCGTCGTTGAGGCGGTCGAAGTCGACGAATTCGAGCAGCGTGTCGCGCAGCGGGGCGATGTCGTAGTAGCTCAAGGCCTCGGGCCGGTCGTCCGGCCACAGCCAGGGCGGCGGCAGGCGCGGGGCGAAGAAGCCGGGCTGGCCGAAGCTGAGGTTGCGCCCGGCCCACAGCAGGTTGTTGAACACCGGCGGCAGCGGCGGCTCGGGCAGGGCGAAGTTGCCCGGCCCGAAGCGCGTCACCCGCCGCCAGAAGCCTTCGAGCGCGGCGATGCGGGCCTCGGGCGCATTGCCGGCGATAAGCGCGGCGTTGATGGCACCGATCGACACCCCGGCCACCCAGTCGGGCGCGATGCCGCGTGAGGCCAGCGCCTGGTAGGCGCCGGCCTGATAGGCGCCGAGCGCGCCGCCGCCCTGCAGCGCCAGCGCCACCTGCTCGAAGCCATGCGCCGGTGCGGCCAAGGTACTCATTCCATGTGCCAGCCGTGGCTGGCGATGAGCGACTGCCCGGTGAGCGCGTTGGTGGGGAAGGCGGCGAACATCAGCGCCACTTCGGCCACGTCCTCGAGGGTGGTGAATTCCTTGGTGACGGTGCCGCCGAGCATGATGTTGTCCACCACCTCCTTCTCGGAGATGCCCAGCGCCTGCGCCTGCTCGGGGATCTGCTTGTCGACCAGCGGGGTGCGCACGAAGCCGGGGCAGATGACGTTGGCGCGCACGCCCTTGGGCCCGCCTTCCTTGGCGATCACGCGCGCCAGGCCCATCAGGCCGTGCTTGGCGGTGACATAGGCCGACTTGAGCGGCGAGGCGAGCTTGGAATGCACCGAGCCCATCAGCAGCACGCTGCCGCTGCCCTGAGCGTACATGTGCGGCAAGACCGCCTTGGTGGTGAGGAAGGCGCCGTCGAGATGGATGGCGAGCATCTTCTTCCAGGCGGCGAAGGGGAATTCCTCGATCGGGTGCACGATCTGCACCCCGGCGTTGGACACCAGCACGTCGACCGTGCCCCAGCGGTCCACCACTGCCTGCACGCCGGCATTGACGGCGGCTTCGTCGGTCACATCCATGGCCACTGCCATGGCGCGATCCTCGCCCAGTTCGGCCACCGCCTGGCGGGCGGCGTCCATGTTGATGTCGGCGATCGCCACGCGGCTGCCGGCGGCGACGAAGCGCTTGGCGATGGCCAGGCCGATGCCGCCGGCGGCGCCGGTGATGAGGCTGACTTTGTCGTTCAGTTGCATGGTGTCTCCTGTGGTTTCGGTCAGGGACGGCCTCAGGCCGTCGCGTTCATGTCGCCGGCAAAGGCAGCCTGCAACAGCGCCGGCAGTGTGATGCCGGCGGCACCGGGCAGGTTCCAGTGGGCGATGCCGTCCAGGCTGGTGGCCTGCGGGTTGATCTGCACCAGGGTAGCGCCGGAATTGACGGCAATCTGCGGCAGCTCGGCGGCCGGATAGACCAGC
Source organism: Denitromonas iodatirespirans (assembly GCF_018524365.1). GTDB lineage: Bacteria > Pseudomonadota > Gammaproteobacteria > Burkholderiales > Rhodocyclaceae > Nitrogeniibacter > Nitrogeniibacter iodatirespirans. The sequence goes on along the minus strand of NZ_JAEKFT010000024.1, from coordinate 3,698 downwards.
GCCGAGGTGCCGACGGCGAGCATCAGATCGCAACCGGCCGCGGCGGCCAGCGCCGACTGCCACTCGTCGGCCGGCAGGCTCTCGCCGAACCACACCACGCCGGGGCGGATCGGGCCGGCACAACGTGGGCAGTCGGGCGGGGCGACACGGCGCCCGCCTTCGGGCTCGTCCGGAATCCCGGCCGGATAGCGCCAGGCCGTGCCGCAGCGAAAGCAGCGCGGCTTCATCAGCCGGCCATGCAGGTGGATGACCGGGGCGCTGCCGGCGCGTTCATGCAAGTCGTCCACATTCTGGGTGATCACGGTCAGCGCCGGCACCTGCCCGGCCAGCGCGGCGATCGCCGTGTGCGCCGGATTGGGGGCGGCCCGCAGCACCGCGGCGCGGCGCCACTCGTACCAGCCCCACACCAGCGCGGGGTCGGCGCGAAAGGCCTCGGGCGTGGCCAGCGCGGTGGCGTCGTAGCGCGCCCACAGGCCGGTCTGCGCATCTCGGAAGGTCGGCACGCCGCTTTCGGCCGAGACCCCGGCGCCGGTCAGCACCACCACATGGCGCGCCTCGCGCAGGGTAGCGAGCATCTGGCCGCTGAACAGCGTGTCGGCGTCGTTCATCGTATTCATGGGCCGCAGTGTAGCGCGGCCGGCGTCATGGCGAAGTGACGGCTTGGTATGATGGCGCGTCGTCCGCGGCCGCCGCCGCAATGCCATCATCGAGGACCCCATGCTTGAATTCCTGACCGATCCGCAACTGATCGTCGCCTTCTTCACCCTCACCGCGCTGGAACTGGTGCTGGGCATCGACAACATCATCTTCATCTCGATCCTGGTCGACAAGCTGCCGCCCGAGCGGCGCGATTTCGCCCGCCGCCTCGGCCTTTTCCTCGCCATGTTCATGCGCATCGCGCTGCTCGCCGCGCTATCGTGGCTGGCCGGCATGACCGAGCCGCTGTTCACCGTGCCGGTGATCGACCACGGCCTGTCGGGGCGCGACCTGATCCTCGTCGCCGGCGGCCTGTTCCTGGTGTGGAAGAGCACCGGCGAGGTGCACCAACTGCTGGAGGGCGAGGAAGGCAGCGCCTCCAAGGCCGTGGCCAACACCTTTGCCGCGGTGATCGCGCAGATCATCGTCATCGACCTGGTGTTCTCGCTCGACTCCATCATCACCGCCATCGGCATGGTCAATCACCTCGGCGTGATGGTCGCAGCGGTGGTCGCCTCGGTGGGGCTGATGATGTTCTTCGCCAAGCCGATCGGCGAGTTCGTCTCCGAGCACCCCACCATCAAGATGCTGGCGCTGTCCTTCCTGCTGGTGGTCGGCGTGGTGCTGATCGCCGACGGCTTCGGCAACCATGTGCCCAAGGGCTACATCTACTTCGCCATGGCCTTCTCGGTAACGGTCGAGATGCTCAACCTGCGCATGCGCAAAAAGGCCGCGAAACCGGTCGACCTGCATGAGGCCTACACGCCCGAAACGGCCAAAGAGCGCCCATGAGCGAGCTCGAAGCGCCCTTCGCCACGCTCACGCCGGAGCACCTGCTCGATGCCCTGGAGGCCATCGGGCTGGACTGCGACGGCAGCGTGCTGGCGCTCAACAGCTACGAGAACCGTGTCTTCCAGGTCGGCATCCATGACGGGCCGCCGGTGGTGGCCAAGTTCTACCGCCCGGGCCGCTGGAGCGATGCGGCCATCGACGAGGAGCACGCCTTCCTCGCCGAGCTGGCCGAGCGCGAGATCCCGGTGGTCGCGCCACTCGCCCTCGACGGCCGCACGCTGAACAGTGCCGGCGGCTTTCGCATCGCGGTGTTCCCGCGTCGCGGCGGCCGCGCGCCGGAGCTCGAAGACGACGAGGTGCTGCGCTGGATGGGCCGCTTCATGGCGCGCATCCATGCCGTCGGCGCGCTGCGGCCCTTCAAGCATCGCCCGGCCATCAATGCCCAGACCTACGGCATCGACGCCCGCGACGCCGTGCTGGCCACGCCCTATCTGCCGAGGGAGCTCGAAACCAGCTGGCGCAGCGTGGTCGACCAGGCCCTCGACGGCGTGGCACGCTGCTTCGACCGCGCCGGCCCGGTGGCGCAGATCCGCCTGCATGGCGACTGCCATGCCGGCAACGTGCTGTGGACACCCGACGGGCCGCACTTCGTCGACTTCGACGACGCGCGCAGCGGCCCGGCCATCCAGGACCTGTGGATGCTCCTGAGCGGCGAGCCGGAGCAGCAGCGCCGCCAGTTCGCGGTGGTGCTCGAAGGCTACCGCCAGTTCCACGACTTCAACCCCGCCGAACGCCATCTGGCCGAAGCCCTGCGCACCCTGCGCCTCATCCACTACGCCGCCTGGATCGCCCAGCGCTGGCACGACCCCGCCTTCCCCCACGCCTTCAGCTGGTTCGACAGCCCCCGCTACTGGCAAGACCACATCCTCAACCTGCGCGAACAGATCGCGTTGATGGACGAGCCGCCGCTGATTCAGGCGAGGTAGCGCTGGCCGAGTCAGACATGCTGGGTTTCAAGACTTGATCCCGGATGACTGTTGGCTGGGGCGCCACCCGAAGGGGGTGCAGACATCCCTTGTGGGTGGCGCTTGCCGCCGATGCCGGATACCACTCGGAAGCGAACCTCAAGCAACTGGCCGAGCGTGGCATCGCCGCCTGGATCTGCGACAACCACTATCGCAGTCGCGACCCGCGCTACGCGAGGCAGGCCAAGCACAAGACCACGCCGGACACGCTGTGGGACAAGTCGGCCAAAGAGAACAAGACGCGCTGCTTCCGGCCGCAGGACTTCCAGCTTGCAGAAGATCACAGCCACTGCCTGTGCCCGGCGGGTAAGCGGCTGTATGCCAACGGCTCGAACTGCACCATCGGCGGACGCCACGCGATCAAGTTCTGCGGAGCCGAACGCGACTGCCTGCCGTGTGAGCGACGAAGCCAGTGCCTGAGGAAACCCGACACCACCAAGACCCGGCAGGTGGCTTTCTTCATGGGCAAGCGGGACGGCACCCAAAGCCACACCGAGCGCATGAAGGCGAGGATCGATTCGGACACCGGCAAACGCATGATCGCGGCGCGCTTCGCGACGGTCGAGCCGGTGTTCGGCAATCTGAGGCACAACAAGCGCCTGACCCGCTTCACGCTGCGCGGCAGACAGAAGGTCGATGCTCAGTGGAAGCTGTGGTGCATGATGCACAACATCGAGAAGCTGGCGCATCACGGGTATGCGGGATAGATTACGGGGGTGGCACACCCCTCGGCACTTGGCACCCTGAGCGGATCGATGAATCAAGGCAGGAAGATGCCGAAGCGAATGGACTGAACGGATGACGAATTCCCCCGCACCGGCGAACGCCGGGAAGATCGACTCGGCCTGGAAACGGGTTTTTCTACAGCGTCGTTAGACCGCATTTGGTGATCCGCCTATGGAATATCAGCACCTCATAGAAGATTTCGCTCGCCGAACCCGCGATAACCTACGGCACATCAATGCGCTAAGGAAACGCTGATTATTTCGTTTGCATATCGCCCCACGGGCGGCTCTGTTTGAGACAATACGCATAGTTCCTTCACGACGGTGACGATCCCGATGCAATCGAGCTTCTCCGACCTTGAGTACGCGGCCAAGAAGAAGATGACGCGCCGCGACCGGTTCCTTGCCCAGATCGAAGCGGTGACACCGTGGGCGGCGCTCGAAGCGCTGATCGAGCCGC
>NZ_JAEKFT010000022.1 GCF_018524365.1 Denitromonas iodatirespirans | reverse complement strand
TCAGGCTCTTCTTGTCGGCACCGATGTTGGTCAGGTGTTCGACGCCACCGTCGAGGATGCCGTAGATGGTCAGCACCGGCTTGTCGCCACGGGTCAATGCCGCCACCATGCCGGGCTTGGCCGCGGGTGCGTCGGCCTGCTTGGCCAGTTTCTGTTCCAGCTTGTCGATGACCGCCTGCTGGCGTTCGAGCATCTCGCGCTGCTTTTGCAGCTCCGCCTTCAGGGCGTCCAGATCGGACGCGGCCTGGGCGGGGATGGCGAAGGCCAGCGCCAGAACGCTTGCCACCATGCTCAGGCGCCATGGCGTGGCGCGCGCGGCGGACACGGCCTGCCTCCCTTGACGCTCCTGCGGGTTTGTCATTTTCATTATCAGTCTCCTCTCACACCAGAAAAAAGGGCCTGTCGGCGCCTCGGGTCCAACACGGTTGATGCCTGGATGGCGGCCATCCGACCTGACAGCGCCGGCTACCGCAGACGATGACCTGAGCCTCCGGCCGCCGCTGATGCGCGTTCGCGTCGCTCACGTCCGCGGCCTCCGGCGGCATCACTCGCCCTTTTGCGAGTCGCCTCAAGTCCTTACCCAATCGATGGAGGAGATTCTTGCCGAGTCGCCCGGGGCCAGATAGGCGAGTCGGCGACTATCAGCTATCGACAATCGAGATAGCTCGAACCTGCTATACAGAAAAGATTCCCACTGCGCAGCGTCGGGTACAGCCCTCTTCCGGCGGCAACCCCCAGGGTCTGCGCCGATCCCCGCGCGTCGCCGGTGCGCCGGGTGCATAACAGCTAGTCCGGATCGACAATAGGGCGGGATCCGCGGACACGCAGATACTGTCTCTCCCTCTCTGACGCCCGGCGTTCCGGCCCCCCATGTCACCACTTCGTGCCGTCCTGATCCTGTCGCTGCTGCTCGGTATCCAGCCGGTCACGACCGACTTGTACCTGCCCGCCTTGCCCGCGATCGCCACCGCCTTCACGGTATCGGTCGGCGAAACGCAGACGACGCTGTCGGCCTTGCTGCTGGCCTTCGGGGCATCGCAGCTGATCTGGGGCGCCGTGTCGGACCGCTTCGGCCGTCGCCCGGTCCTGCTGGTCGGGCTGGGTGGCTATGTGCTGGCCGCCGTGGCCTGTGCGCTCGCCCCGTCGATGCCGGTCCTGATCCTGGCCCGCATCCTTCAAGGGATTGCCCTGGGTGCCTCGGTGATGTGTGCCCGAGCGATCGTCCGCGACCTGTATGAACCGGTCGCCGGCGCCCGGACACTGAGCCAGGCCTTGTCGGGCCTGGGGGTGCTGGCTTGCCTGAGCGCACCGCTCGGCGCCCTGATCGTCGAAGGCTTTGGCTGGCGCGCCGCGCTGGGGACCACCGCCGTGTTCGGCGCGGCCACCTGGTGGGCGGTCTGGCGCGGCTTCGACGAGAGCCTGACCGAGCGCGACCCCTTGGCCCTGGCCCCGCGCCGCCTGCTGAGCACCTGGCGCGGCATCCTCGCCCACCCCGTCTTCTGGCGGTTCTCTCTACTGGGCGCTGCCAGCTTTGCCGGGTTGTTCGTGCTGCTGGCCGCCTCCTCGTTCATCTTCATGCAGGTGCTCGGCCTCAGCCGTCCGGCCTACGGCCTGCTGTTGCTGCTGAATTCGCTCGCCTACATCACCGGCACCCTGCTGTGCCGGCGTCTGCTGCGGCGCCGTTCGGTGGAGACGACGGTCGCGATCGCCGGCGGCGTATCGCTCACCGGGGGGCTCGGGCTGGCGGCGCTGGGCGAGCTGGGCGTGACCTCGGTCGCCGGCTTGATGGTGCCGATCTGCCTCTATGCGGTGGCCCATGGTCTGAACCAGCCGTGCAGCCAGAGCGGCGCTGTCGCCCCCTTCCCACGCAGCGCGGGCGTCGCCTCGGCGCTCAGCGGATTCGTGATGATGCTGGCCGCCTTCGCAGCCGGCGGCTGGCTCGCCACCCAGATGGACGGCTCGGTGTTGCCGCTGACCCGCGGCATGGCGGTATGCTCGATGTTGGTTGCCACCGCCGCCTGGTTGCGCCTGCCGGCAACGCGCGCACCGACCGGCCCCCTCCGCGGCGTTCCCGCCGACCACAGCCCTTCAACCACCGAGGAGTCCCCATGAGCCACGACGATCACCGGCAGAACGCCTCCGACACGCCGGTCGGCATGTTCAGCAACTGTCATCAGGGCATCGTGACGCAGCTCGAGGCGCTGGCATCTTTGCCTGCGCGCGCCGAGGCGGCGATCGAAACCCGCCGCATGGCGTCCGCCTTGCTCGCGTTCTTCGATGACGTCCTGGAAAACCACCATACCGACGAAGAACAGGATCTGTTCCCCGCCGTGCTGCGTGTGGCCGAGGCCGGCAGCGAAGCGGACCAAGCAAACGCCCTCGTCCGGCAGCTCACCGAGGAGCATCGCAATCTGGAAAAGCAGTGGCTGGCCCTGCGCTCACCCCTCAAGCAGATTGCCAAGGGTGCCGCGGTGCCGCTCGACGCGGCCGCGGTCGGGCGACTGGTGGCGGGCTACCAGGCGCATGCCAAACTCGAAGAGGACCAGTTCCTCCCGCTGGCGATGCATGTCCTCCAGCGCGAGAGCAACGAGATGGCGGCCCTCGGCCTGTCGCTGCACATCCGCCATCTCAAGAACCTGCCCGGCTACGTCTGACCGCCGTCACTCCTCGGTGTCGATCTCGGCCTGGGTGGCCGCGTTGTAGCGGGGTCCGCGGACCGTGGCCGGGTTGATCAGTGCGTGGGCGCGCGCCAGCACCTCGGCCGGCAGGCGCAGGGCCGCCGCCGACAGGTTCTCGGCCAGATGCGCGATCGAGGTGGTGCCCGGAATCGGCAGAATATCCTCGCCCTGCGCCAGCAACCAGGCGAGCGCGAGCTGGGCCGGCGTGCAGCCGGCCTCGCGAGCGAGGTCGCGAAACGCCGGCAGCAGCGCCAGGTTGTCGGCCAGATCCGGCGCCTGAAAGCGCGGCATGCCGCGGCGGATGTCGCGCGGCTCGAGGGCCTCGGCGTCGGCTGCGGTCTGGATGGCATCGGCCAGAAAACCCCGTCCGAGCGGGCTGAAGGCAACGAAGCTCACCCCCAGGGCCCGGCAGGCGTCGAGCACGGCGATCTCCGGGTTGCGGGTCCACAGCGAATACTCGGTCTGCAGCGCCGCGATCGGGTGCACCGCATGCGCCCGGCGCAAGGTATCGGCCGACACTTCCGACAGGCCGATCGCGCGGATCTTGCCCTCACTCACCAGTTCGGCCAGCGCCCCGACGCTGTCTTCGATCGGCACCTGTTTGTCCCAGCGGTGCAGGTAGTAGAGGTCGATCACCTCGGTCTGCAGACGCTTGAGCGCGTCCTCGCAGGTGCGCTTGAGCGTCGCCGGCCGGCCGTCGATGACACGTCTGCCGTCCACGCCGGTCATGCCGCACTTGCTCGCCAGGGTGAAGCGCGAACGATGCTTGGCCAGCACCTGCCCCACCAGCGTTTCGTTGGCGCCGAAGCCATAGAGCGCGGCGGTGTCGAAGTGGGTCACGCCCAGCTCGAGTGCGCGCAAGAGCAGCGTCTCGCTGTCCTGCGCCGACGGCGGCGTGCCGTAGGCATGGGAGAGATTCATGCAGCCCAGGCCGATGGCCGAGACCTCGAAGGGACCAAGTTTGCGCTGTTGCATGGAAGGGCTCCTTGTAGGGTGTCGGCCCCGCCGGGGGAAAGCGGGGTCGAGGGGCTCTCTGTCGGGCGGGTTTCAACCCACCGGGGCCGTTGATGGCGGGTTGAAACCCGCCCTACGCGGCTCCCGAAATGAAAACGGCGCCAGCCGTGGGCATGGCGCCGGGGTGATTCAAGATACCGGATCAGTCCTTCAGCTGCTGCTCGAGTTCATGCAGCACCCGGTAGCACGGCAGCACGCTGGCCACGCTCGAATTGGGCTCGCGCCCTTCGCGGATGGCGGCGAAGAACTCGCGGTCCTGCAGCTCGATGCCGTTCATGGAGACGTCCACCTTGCTCACGTCGATCTGCTCTTCCTTGCCGTTGAACAGATCATCGTAGCGGGCGATATAGGTGGCGCTGTCGCCGATGTAGCGGAAGAAGGTGCCCAGCGGCCCCTCGTTGTTGAAGCTCAGCGACAGCGTGCAGATCGCACCGTTGGCGGCCTTGAGCTGGATCGACATGTCCATGGCGATGCCCAGCGTCGGGTGGATCGGCCCCTGGATGGCGTTGGCCTTCACGATGGGGCTGCCGGCCTGGTAGGCGAACAGGTCGACGGTGTGCGCGGCATGGTGCCACAGCAGGTGGTCGGTCCAGCTGCGCGGCTCGCCGAGCGCGTTCATGTTGGTGCGGCGGAAGAAGTAGGTCTGCACATCCATCTGCTGGATGTTGAACTCGCCGGCCACGATCTTCTTGTGCACGAACTGGTGGCTGGGATTGAAGCGGCGGGTGTGGCCGCACATGGCAACCTTGCCGCTCTCCTGCTGCACGCGCAGCACTTCTTCGCCGGAAGCGAGCATGTCGCACAGCGGGATCTCGACCTGCACATGCTTCCCGGCCTTCAGGCAGGCAATGGCCTGGGCGGCATGCATCTGGGTCGGGGTGCACAGGATCACCGCATCCACCTCGGGCAGCGCCAGCGCCTCGTCGAGTTCGGTGGTGGCATGGGCGATGCCGTACTTGTCGGCCACCGCGCGGGTCTTGTCGATATCCCGGCTGATCAGCGAAACCACCTCGACGCCATCGATGTTCTTGATGCCGTCCAGGTGCTTGATGCCGAAGGCGCCGGCACCGGCCAGCGCGACTTTGATGGTGTTGCTCATTTGTCTTCTCCAATCTCGGTCGTAGCCCGGATGCAGCGCAGCGGAATCCGGGAACGGCGGCTCCCGGATTCCGGCCTGCGGCCTGCATCCGGGCTACGGTTTTCATCTCAGTTGTTCTCGAGAATCAAATGCCCCACCGCCGTGTTCGACGCGGGCACATGATAGAAACGGTGCTTCACGGTGGGCGCCGCACCGCCGGCCACGTCGGCCATGGCGCCACGGGCGATCAGCCACATCACCAGCTCGATACCTTCGGAGCCGGCCTCGCGCACATAGTCGATATGCGGCAGGCGCGACAGGCCGTCGGGGTCGGCGATCAGGCGGTCGAGGAAGGCGTTGTCCCATTCCCGGTTGATGAGGCCAGCGCGCGGCCCCTGCAGCTGGTGGCTCATGCCGCCGGTGCCCCAGATCTGCACCTTGAGATCGGCATCGAAGCTCTCCACCGCCTTGCGGATGGCCTGGCCGAGCATGAAGCAGCGGCGCCCCGAAGGCACCGGGTACTGCACTACGTTGACCGCGAAAGGGATGACCGGGCACGGCCAGGCCTGGGGTTGTCCACACATCAGCGAGAGCGGCACGGTCAGGCCGTGATCCACATCCATCTTGTTGACAATGGTCAGGTCGAAGTCGTCCTGGATCACGCTCTGGGCGATATGCGAGGCCAGCTCGGGATGGCCGATCACGTCGGGCACCGGGCGCGGCCCCCAGCCCTCGTCCGCGACCTTGTATTCGGCGGCGGTGCCGATGGCGAAGGTGGGGATCATGTCGAGGCTGAAGGCGGTGGCATGGTCGTTGTAGACCAGGAAGATCACGTCGGGGCGGTTCTCTTCCAACCATTGCTTGGAGTAGTCGTAACCGGCGAACACAGGCTGCCAATAGGCTTCGCCGGCTTTGTCCAGGTCCAGGGCGGCGCCGATGGCGGGCACGTGCGAGGTGTAGACGCTTGCGGTGATATGGGCCATCTCAGGACTCCTGCTGGGCCGCCGCAAGGGCGGCCTTCGCCCCCTCGGGGGGCTGCGAACAAAATGTGTGAGGGGGTTGTTTCATTTCTTCTCCTTGTCGCGACCGCCCTGCCCCTGGGGCTGGCGGTCGGGTTGGGCGTCGCCCTGTTCGCCCAGGTAGCGGTTGCCTTCGGCCGAACGGCCGCCCTTGACCATCATGTCGCGGTATTCCTCTTCGGTCATGCCGGTCATGGAGCCCGCCATCTGCTGGAAGCTCCTGCCGTCGGTGGCGCCGATCTTGGCCAGGAAGTAGATGTTGCCGCCGGTGCGCATGCACCAGTTCAAGTCGCGCGCCAGCACCGCCAACTTCTGCTCCTCGGTCATCGGCCATTCGTCCAGATAGGCGCGCTCGTCGGCCTTGAAGCGCGCGCGGTTCTCGGCCTTCATCAGCGACATGCAGAACTGGTTGAGCCAGTAGCCTTTGCGGGACTGCTCGGCATCGAAAATGATCGTGCCGGGAACGTCCTTGTAGGGTTTGTCGAGTGCCATTTTCGGTGTCTCTCCTCGGTCGCGCTCAGCGCTCTTCGGGCCAATACAACCGCATCGGATTGTCCACCAGCAGTTTGCGCTGCAATTCGGCGGAGGGTGCGATGTGGGGAATGAAATCGACCAGCAGGCCGTCGTCGGGCATGTGGTCCTTCAGGTTCGGGTGCGGCCAGTCGGTGCCCCACAGAACGCGATCGGGGAAGCTTTCCACCACGCGGCGCGCGAAGGGAACCACATCACGATAGGCAGCCTGCTCGCCGACCAGCGCCTTGGGGCCGGTCACGGACAGGCGCTCGGGGCAGCTCACCTTGCTCCACACGTTCGGGTGCTCGCGCATGAAGCGGAGGAACAACTCAAACTCCGGGCCATCCACCGGTTTGCTCACGTCCGGGCGCCCCATGTGGTCCACCACCACGGTGGTCCGCAAGGTGGTGAAGAAGTCCCACAGTTCGGGCAGATCCTGCGCCTCGAAGTAGATCACCACATGCCAACCGAGCGTGGCGATGCGCGCAGCGATCTCCATCAACTCGTCCTTGGGGGTGAAGTCCACCAGCCGCTTGACGAAGTTGAAGCGCACGCCGCGCACGCCGGCCGCGTGCATCTGCTGTAGTTGCTCGTCGCTCACCGAGCGGCGCACCGTGGCCACGCCGCGCGCCTTGCCACCCGAGGCGAGGCAGGCATCCATCATGGCACGGTTGTCGGCGCCATGGCAGGTGGCCTGCACGACTACGTTGCGGGCAAAGCCGAGGTGGTCGCGCAGAGCGAACAGCTGCGCCTTGCTCGCATCGCAGGGGGTGTACTTGCGCTCCGGGGCGTAGGGGAATTCCGCCCCTGGGCCGAACACATGGCAGTGGGCATCCACCGCCCCGGCGGGCAGCACGAAGCGCGGTTTGCTCGGACCGGCATACCAGTCCAGCCAGCCGGGCGTTTTCTCGAAGGTGTCGGGCAGTGCAATCGTCATGGGGTTTCCTGGGCTCCGGTAGATCGTGCGGCGAGGATGCGGTCGGCCTCCAGCCGCCAGTCTCTGCTGCGGGAGAAGGCGGGGTCCGTGCGCTCGCCGAACACGCCTGCCGCCGCCAGGTCGGCCATCCATGCCTGGCGTTCGGCCGTGCCCCAGGCGGAGAACGGGTCGAGCCCCGCCTCACGCACTGTCGCCGCCACCTCGAACATCTCCTCGCTGCGCCGCCGGCCATGCGCGATGACACGGCCGAAGAAGTAACTCGCCTGGCTCTCCCAGTCGATGCCGGGAAAGGTTTCATGCAGCGAGGCGATCACCGCCGCCTCGACGCCGTAGGCCCGGGCAGCGGTGAAGCTTTCGATCACCATCGCCTCCAGGCCCTTGATCATGATGCTGCGGCACATCTTGGTGGCCGAGGCGACGCCGAGCCGATCGCTCGCCACCGTGGCCGCGAAGCCGAGCACATTGAGCCCCGGGCACAAGGCCGCGGCCGACGTCCCGCCCAGCAGCATCGGCACCCGGCTGCGATACGGCGGCACGCTGGTCATCACCGCGCCCTCGACATACCGCCCACCGGCGGCATCGACCATCGCCGCCGCGCGTTGCTTGGCGCCCGGCGAGGCGGAGTTGAGGTCGAGAAAGAAGGCGTCGGTGCGCAGGGCCGCCGCGCAGGCGCTCGCCGCCGCCTCCGTCTGACGGGCGGTCACCGCGCAGATCACCAGATCGGCCCGAGCGACCGCGTGCGCATGGTCCGTGGCCAGGCGCACGCCGTGGCTTTCGGCATGGGCACGCAAGGGGGGCGCACTGGCCGCATCCGCCAGCTTGAGATCGTAGGCGAACACCGACACGCCGCGGGCGCGCAAATCTTCGGCCAGGATGCGGCCGACCTCGCCGTAGCCGACAAGGGCGACCTGCCAGTCCGAGGGATCAGGGGTTAGGGACATGCTTCATCCTGAATGGATGGCCGCTGCAAACCGGCATGGCCATCACCCATTGCCAATCACCAATCACCGGCTTAATCGATGTACTTGAGGCCGGCCTTGGCCAACGGTTCGCGCAGCGAATACATGTCGAGCCCCAGCTCGCCGGCGGCGAAGCGCTCGCGCTTGGCGGTCTCGTTGGCCTCGCGCGCGGCGGCGGCCTCGGCCACCTGGGCGGCGACTTCGCGCGGCACCACCACCACGCCGTCGTCATCGGCCACCACCACGTCGCCCGGATGGACCAGCGCACCCGCGCACACCACCGGCACGTTCACCGAGCCGAGCGTGGCGCGGGTGCAGCCCTTGGCATGGATGGCGCGGCTGAACACCGGAAAGCCCATGGCGGTCAGGTCCTTCACGTCGCGCACGCCGCCGTCGATGACCAGCCCCTTGGCGCCGCGCGCCTTATAGGAAGTGGCCAGCAGATCGCCGAAGAAGCCGTCGGTGCTGTCGGCGGTGCAGCCGGCCACCACCACGTCGCCGGGCTGGATCTGCTCGGCCGCCACATGCAGCATCCAGTTGTCGCCGGGCTGCAGCAGCACGGTGACGGCGGTGCCGCACAGGTAGGCGCCGGCGTAGATCGGGCGGATGGTGGGCTTCATCAGGCCGGCTCGGCCGAAGGCTTCGTGAATGGTGGCCACGCCGAACTGCGACAGGCGCGCGACCACGGCGGGGTCGGTGCGCTCGATGTTGCGTTTGACGATGCCCAGGTTGTTGATGCTCATGAATATCTCCAAGTTCGAAGGCCGCAGCGATCCGCGCTTGACCACTTCCCCATCACCAATCACCGCCCTGCCGCTTTGAGCGCGGCATCCAGGCGCGGATAGACGCGGCGGGCATTGCCCTCGTACACCTTGTAGCGATCCTCGGCCGACAGGTTCAGCGTGGCTTCGATGTAGCGCTTGGTGTCGTCGAAGGGGTGGCCGGTTTCCGGATCGATGCCGCGCACCGCGCCGATCATCTCGGAGGCGAACAGGATGTTGTCCACCGGGATCACCTGGGTGAGCAGATCGATGCCCGGCTGGTGATAGACGCAGGTGTCGAAGAACACGTTGTTCATCAGGTGCTCGGCGAGCAGCGGCTTGTCCAGCGCCTGGGCCAGCCCGCGGAAGCGGCCCCAGTGGTAGGGCACCGCGCCGCCGCCATGCGGAATGACGAACTTGAGCGTCGGGAAGTCGCGGAACAGATCGCCCTGGAGCAACTGCATGAAGGCCGTGGTGTCGGCGTTCAGATAATGGGCGCCGGTGGTGTGGAAGCACGCATTGCAGCTGGTGCTGACATGGACCATGGCCGGGATGTCGTACTCGACCATCTTTTCGTAGATGGGGTACCAGTGGCGGTCAGTCAGCGGCGGGCTGGTCCAGTGGCCGCCCGAGGGGTCCGGATTGAGGTTGATGGCGACGAAGCCGTATTCCTTGACGCATTTTTCCAACTCGGGGATGCAGCTGGCCGGATCCACGCCCGGGCTCTGCGGCAGCATGGCGGCGCCGATGAAGTAGTCCGGGAACAGCTGGCTGACCCGGTAGCACAGCTCGTTGCAGATCGCCGCCCAGGTGGCGCTCACGTTGAAATCGCCGATGTGATGGGCCATGAAGCTGGCGCGCGGGCTGAAGATGGTCAGGTCCGAACCGCGCTCGAGCATCTTCTTGAGCTGGTTGGATTCGATGGTCTCGCGCAGCTCGTCGTCGGAGATCTTGAGCTCGCTGAGCGCGGGCATCGCGGACGGATCCTTGATGCCGGCGATCTGGCGGTTTCGCCAGTCCTCGAGCGCCTTGGGCGCGGTCGTGTAGTGACCGTGAATGTCGATAATCACAGCGTCTGACTCCTTGAATGAGCAATACCCGGCACCGCCGGCCCCATGCCCTGTCGTTGCTTGGCCGCCACCGCGTCGGGGGAATTCATGAACGCGAGCATCTCGCGCACCGCCGCAGCCCGCGCCGTGCCGGCGCAGATGCCGGCGGAAAACGTCGTCACGATCTGGATGGCCGGCGGCAGATCGCCGACCACCTCGATACCGTCCGCATGGATCAGCTCCGAGCGCTGCTGGAAGCCGAGCGCCACTCGCCCATCCGCCACCAGCGACGCGACCGGCTCGCCCGGTGCGGCACACACCAGCCGCCCCGCCATGCGCTCGGCAATGCCCCAGCGCGCGAACAAGTCGGTCAGCGCCCGGCCGCTCGGGCCGGTCGAGTAGCCGACGCGGTCAGCCGCCAGCACGGCGGCACGTACCGACGCCTCGGTGCTCAGGTCCGGATGCGCCTGGCCGGCCCGCACCGCCACGGCCACGCCCGAGCACAGCAGGTCGACCCGCCCGCCGGGCATGACATGCCCCGAGGCCATCAACTGCTCGATCGCGTCCGACGCCAGCACCACCACGTCGAAGCGCTCGCCGGATCGCACGCGCTGCGCCACCTCGACGCCGCCGCCGGCCGCGAAGCGCACCGGGCAGCCCGAGCGCGCGGTATAGGCCTCGGCCAGCTCGGCCAGCACCAGCCGCGGGGCCATGGAAGAGATCCCGAGCAGGGGCGTCATGCGGGCACTCCGGCATCCGGACGCACCGACGCGGACAGCCTCTGGAGAAAGCGTGATCGCATGGGTTTCATGGTCTGGATTGTGGTCACTCCCATCCCGACACAACAGCCCGAGCCCTCGCTATCAGCTAGATAAAACAGGCATACCTCAAGCAAAAAAAGAACTTTTTAGACGCTTATACATCGCATGACTTGCCCCCGGAGCCATTTCAATCTGTTATATGTACACCCTAGGTATTCACCAAGTGGACGGCACGACATGGACCTCAAGCAGATCGAATACTTCGTGCGGGTGGCCGAACTGGGCAGTTTTACCCACGCCTCCGTCGCCCTCGACATCGCGCAGCCCGCGCTGAGCCGGCAGATCCGGCGGCTCGAGATCGAGTTGCGCCAGCCGCTGCTGCTGCGCAACGGGCGCGGCGTGACGATGACCGAAGCCGGCAAGATCATGCTCGAACACGGCCGCGGCGTGCTGCATCAGGTCGAGCGCATTCGCGAAGAACTCTCTCGCGCGCGCGGCGGTTATGTCGGCCGTGTCGCCGTCGGCTTGCCGCCGAGCCTGGCGCGGGTGCTCACGGTGCCGCTCACCCGCGCCTTCCAGACCGCGATGCCGGATGCGATCCTGACCATCAGCGAGGGCCTGTCGGTCACCATGCAGGAATCGATCGCCCAGGGCCGGCTGGATGTGGCCCTGATCTACGACAGCCGGCCGTCGCCGGAGATCGAGATCCACCCGCTGACCAACCAGGCCTTGCACCTGCTGCAATCGAGCCGCCATGCCAGCGACACCGGCCCGATCGACCTCGAAGCGGTGGCCAAGCTGCCGCTGATCATGCCCAGCCGGCCCAACGCCATCCGCATGCTGGTCGAGCATGAACTGGCCACGCGCGGGCGCCGACCCCGCATCGCCATCGAAGCCGACGCCATCCCTGCCATCCTCGATCTGGTCGCCGACGGACTCGGTGCAGCCATCCTCCCGGCCAGCGCGCTTCACGCCTTCGGCCGCGACACGGATTTCCATCTGCGGCCGATCCAGAACCCCGCGCTGGTCGCGCGCCTGGCCTGGGCGGTCAGCGCGCGTCGCCCCATGACGCAGGTGCAGCGCAACCTCGTCGAACTGATCGAAACCCAGGTGCGCACCCTGCTGCCCGGCACCTGAGGCGCGGCGTCATTCCAGGATGACGCCGCGCGCCGACAACACGCCCAGGCCGACCCGCGCCCCGCCGCCCGGCAGCTGCCCCGACGGCGCCACCTCCAGCTCGCCGATCACCATCGTCTCGGTGCGGGCAAGCCGCTCCCGCAGCGCCCTGCGGCTCGCTGGCCGCTCGCTCCGCCCCAGCGCATCGAGCACCACGCGCAGGTTCAGGTAGGCCTCGAGGCCGGGGTGGGTCATCCCGTACGCGTGCTCCGAGATATCGCTTCTGAACTGGCTGGCCAGCGCCGATGACAGAGATTCCGGGTTCGGCACCACCGTCGTGAATCCGAAGGTCTTGCCGCGAAAGGTGCCGATGCTCAGCGCCAGCGACGCATCCGACAGCGAGGCGATCACCGCCGGCAGCCGCGGCTTGTCGTGCAGCACGATATCGCCCAGAACAACAACGGACGGCGCCGTCAGATCGAGCAGCAAGACCGACGGCGGGTTCGCCTCAAGCGCCTCGATGGCCTTGCCCATGGACGCCTTGGTCGGCGCCACTTCGATCGTCCGGCTGGCGACTGCACGCATCTCCAGCGCCTCGGCCAGCGCCCGCGCTTTGGCCGGCAGGCTCGCACCGTCGGACAGCACGACGACCGACTGCGTGCCCATGGTCGCCAGTTGGCGCGCCAGGGCCTCCGCCTCGGCGGCATACGAGGCGCGCACCGGGAACACATGCGCGGGCGAGCCCCGCAGCTCCGGCGCGCCGGAGAACGTCCCCACCAACGCGGCATCCTGCGCGACCACCCGTTTCTGCGCTTCGATGCAGCGCCGATCGCCGATGCAGTTGATGACCGCCAGCACCTTGTCCTCCGTCAGCAGCCGCTGGACATTCCGCGCATAGTCCTCGACGCTGCCGTCGTCCTTGAGCGTGACGAGCTCGATCGGCACGCCCTGGATGCCGCCGCGCGCATTGACAGCGGCGACCAGCGCATCGGTGGTGTAAGCGATGCTCGCCGAAATCTTGTAGCTATCCGGCATGTCGGACAGCGACTGGCCGATGCGCAGCGTCTGAGCCATGCCGACGCCGGGCCACACCGCCGCCGCCACGACCAGGGCATGTAAACGTCGCCGCCACCGCCCACCGCCGCCACATCCGTGCATCGCCGGCGTGCACCCGTCGTGGCATCTCTGAGGGGTATCCAATCGTCCTGCCTCCTGTGCTAGCGCGGTGCGGACCGTCACTGGCCGCACTCTCGTGTGAACCAGAATATTTCCCCACCCCCGGCTGACTCATACCCAGGTCGACATAGCAGCTAGAGCGCCTCGGCATTCGACGGCCCGGCACGACGCCTGCGGCCCCCACCCACCCGGCCCCGGAGCGACGGCCGACCCCACCGCTTCGGCGCTCACGGCAAGTCATGGCGAAGTCGCTCGGACACCTTTCGGCACAAGGCATTCAGCCCGTCGCGCGCCCCACGCCGGCCCGACACGAGCACGACATCGACATACGCCGCAGCCACCGCTTCGCCGTACTTTCCGCGCCGGGCCGGGTGCCACCTGTGCGCCGCGCAGCGGCCGGTGCGGGTTTAAAGCTTCGGGCAACACCACCGTATAAGGGCCACATAGCGCGGCTCCGCATCCCCATGCGCGGCCCCGACACAACCAGGAGACCCCCCACATGCTTCGATTGACCGTTCGCCTCAAGCTCCATCTGCTGATCACCACCGCGATCGCGGCGCTGGCGCTGGTGGGGCTTGGAGGCTGGCTCAGCATCGAACGCCTCGGCTCAGCCCTGCAGGAGATCAGCGAACGCAGCCTGCCCGCGGTCAGCGCGCTGGGCGCCCTGCGCTCGGCCCGCCTGCAGGCCGCCAAGGCCATGCAGGACGGCGTCGCCTGGCGCCCGCAGCAATACGAGGAGCAGGACGACATGAGCGACATGCTGGAGGAAGGCAAATACATCTTCACCGACCTGATCGCCCAGACCAACACGGCGAATGCCACGGCGGACAAGGCCTTCGCCACCTACGACGCGCTGCCGAAACCGGCGGAGGAAGCCGAAAAGTGGTCGCAGTTCAAGGCCGTGTGGGAGGACTTCAAACTCACCGACCAACGCCAGATGGAAGTCGCCCAGGCGGTGGCCGACGCCGACAGCTGGAGCCGCATCTCGACCCACTACGCGGTGTTTGCTTCGCAGACCGCCCAATGGACCGGCACGCTGTCCCGGCTTCTGCCGATCCTCAAGGAATTGATCGACTTCCAGGTGAGCGCGGCCGACGCCCAGCGCGCCGAGGACGAGGCCGCCATCCAGAGCACCCACCAGCTGATGCTGGCCGTCATCGCACTGGCCACCCTGCTGCTGATCGGGCTCGGCCTGACCGTCGCCCGCAGCGTCATCTCGGCCTTGCACGCGATCCGCTCGACCATCTCGGAGATCGCTCACAGCAACGACTTCACCCGCCGCGCCAAGGTCGACGGACATGACGAGGCGGCCCAGACCGCCCACGCCTTCAATCAGCTGCTCGAGCGCATCCACCAGTCCCTGCGCGAAGTGAGCGCCAGCACCCACACCGTCAGCGAGGCGGCCACCCAGGTGCTGGCTGTCTCGCACCAGGTGACCGACGCTGCCGGCAAGCAGCGCGAAGCGGCCACGCAGATGGCCGACACCGTCGAGGGCATGACCACCGGCATCAGCCAGATCAGCCTCAACACGCGCGATGCGCTGGGCCGCGCCGAAGAGGCCCGGGCAGCCGCGAACGCCGGCGCCGACAGCATCGGCCAGACCACCCGCGAAATGGAACGGGTGGCCGCCGAAATCACCCGCGCCGGTCAGACGGTGGGCGAGCTGGGGGACAAATCGGAAAGCATCTCCAACGTGATCGGCGTGATCCAGGAGGTGGCCGATCAGACCAACCTGCTGGCGCTCAATGCCTCGATCGAAGCGGCGCGCGCCGGCGAGCACGGCCGCGGCTTCGCCGTCGTGGCCGAGGAGGTGCGCAAACTGGCCGAACGCACCGCCACCTCGGCCGGGCAGATCGCCGACATCATCCAGTCGATGCAGTCGGCCGCGCGCAGCGCGGTCGGCCATGTCGGCGCGGTGGTGGCGCGGGCGCAGGACAGCCGCAGCCTCTCCGAATCGGCCGCGGGCCAGATCCTGCAGATCCGCGACAGCACCCACCAGGTGACGGCGGTGGTAGACCAGGTGGCCGCCGCGCTCGCCCAGCAAGACCAGGCCGCCAGCGGCATCTCCCAACGGGTCGAGGCCATCGCCCGCATGAGCGAAGACAACTGCGTCGCCGGCGAGCGCACCGCCGCGGTGTCCAAGGATCTCGACCAGGCCGCGCGGGCGCTGCGCGAAAGCGTCGCACGCTTCACGATCTAGACGCCCCCCCAAGCCGCCACGCCCGTCGGGGGAGACGGGCGCCCTTCGACGCTTACAGGTCGATGACCAAGCGGCCGCGCGCACGCGAGCAGCAGGGCAGGAACTGGTCGTTGGCGGCCCGCTCGTCTTCGGTGAGATAGGCGTCACGGTGGTCCGGCGTGCCTTCCAGCACCCGTGTCAGGCAGGTGCCGCAGACACCCTGTTCGCACGACACCGGCACATCGACGCCGGCCGCATGCAGCGCGGCGACGGCGCTCTGGCCGGCGGCCACTTGCACGGTGATGCCGGTTTGCGCCAGCGCCATTTCAAAGGCCCCGCTGTCGCCCTCGTCGTCATGCACCGGCGCGGCGAAGAACTCGCGATGCAGCCGTGCCTCCGCCCAGCCTTGGGCGCGCGCGGTGTCGAGCACCGCCTCGATGAAGCCGGCCGGCCCGCACACATACAGATGGGTCTGCGGCGATGCCTCCGCCAGGGTCGCGGCGATATCGAGCTTTTGCGCCGCATCGCCGTCGTCCAGGTGCAGCAGCACCCGGTCGGCAAAGGCCGCCCCGGCCAGGCGGGTGCGAAACGCCATGCGATCGGCGCTGCGCGCGCAGTAGTGCAGATCGAAAGATCCCGCCCCCGCCGCCAGCGCTTCGGCCATGCACAGGATCGGCGTCACCCCGATGCCCCCGGCCAACAGCAGGTGATGCCCGGCGTTCTCGTCCAGCGCGAAGTGGTTGCGCGGCGCGCTGATCTGCAGCGTGTCGCCCGCCTGGACGGCATCATGCATGGCCGCCGAGCCGCCCCGCGAGTTCGGATCGCGCAGCACGCCGATCAGGTAGCGATGCGTCTCCGACGGCGCATTGCACAGGGAATACTGGCGCACCAACCCACCGGGCACATGCACATCGAGATGCGCGCCGGCGGCAAAGGCCGGCAGTGCACCGCCGTCGGCAGCGACCAGTTCGAAGGTGCTCACCTCGGCCGTCTCGGCCTGCCGCGCCGCCACGCGGACTGTCAGCAGCGTCTCGCTCATGCGCTGGTCACCTCCGCTTCGCCCGCGCTGTCGGCCGCGATCATGCGGTCGATGACCCGCCGTGCCTGCACGCCGCCCGTGTCGATGTTGAGTTTGAGCAGGTTGCGGCCGGGCCATTCGAGCAGGTTCTGCTGCTGGCGTTCGAGCATTTCCAGGTCTTCGCTGAAGATCTTGCCCTGCCCTTCGCGGATGGAATCGGTGAGGGCCGCGTCGCCGGGGCGGAAATCGCGCGCCATGCCCCAGAAATACCAGATCGAGGTCTCGGTCTCGGGGGTGATGAAATCGACCACCAGGCTGGAGGCCTTCTTGTCCGTCGGTGCCTCATGGCCGCCATGGCCGGCCAGCGCCACGCCGACCTCGATCATCACATGCGAGGGCGGCGTGAAGTGGCAGATCTGCCAGCGGTCGACCGGTTGATCGTCCGGCAGCCCGTTGGCGCGCAGCGCCATCTGCCAGAACGGCGGCGCGATGATGTTTTCCATGAACCGGCTGGTGATCACCTCGTCGCCTTCGGTGCGGGTCCGGCAGGGCGATTCGTCGATCTCGGCCTGGCCGATGCTGGTCGAATGCACATAGGTCTCGTGGGTCAGGTCCATCAGGTTGTCGACCATCAGGCGGTAGTCGCACTTGATGTGATAGAGGCCGCCGCCGTAGGCCCAGTCGGCATTGCCCGACCACACCGGCTGGTGGATCAGCGCCGGATCGGCCTTGTCCGGGTCGCCCGGCCACAGCCAGATGAAGCCATGACGCTCGACCACCGGATAGCTGCGGTTGGCCGGAAAGCCGCCCACCCGCTGGCCCGGCATCGAGTGCGCCTTGCCGTTACAGCCCATGGCCAGCCCGTGATAGCCGCACACCAGCTTGCCGTCGACCACCTTGCCCAGGGACATGGGAGCACCGCGATGGGGGCACCAGTCCTCGACCGCGGCAACCTGGCCGCCCTCGCCGCGGAAGAAAGCGAGCGGCAGCCCGCAGATGCGGCGCCCGAGCGGCTTGTCGTCGATTTCGCTGGCCATGGCCGCCACGTACCAGGCATTTTTCTGGAATGTCATGTTGTCGTCCTCACGTTGGTGTTGGTGCGCCTTGGCCGGCGCGAATCGTTTTATCGGGTCGGGTCACTTGCGTACCGGGGCGGCATCGCGCGGCCCCTGGATCAGGCAGCCGCCGGGGATCAGGCCGATCACCGCCGGGTTGTCGAGCACATGTTCGAGGTTCCGGTGGGCGATGCGCGCATGCTCGCGCATCAGCGCTTCGGCCCGGCCGCCCTCGCGCTGGGCGATCGCCTCGATCACCGCGGCATGTTGTGCATTGGCAATCGTCAGCGTCCGGCGCGCATCGGCCGATGCCGCCTGCACCCGCACGAATCCGTTGGCCGAGGCGAAGGGCAGCGCGTTGGCACGCACCACCTGACGCTGCACCACCTCGCTGCCGCTGGCGCCGGCCAGGGCATCGTGGAAACGGGCATTGGCCTCGACATAGGCGGCAAAGCGCGCCTCGTCGAGCTCGCCTGAGGCCAGCAAATCGTCGATCTCGCGCACGCAGCCCTGCAAAACCGACAGGGCCGCCCGGCCGACGCCACGCTCGGCCGCCAGCCGCGCGGCCAGCCCTTCCATCACCCCGCGCACTTCGATCGCGTCGCGGATCTCGGCGGCCGAGAAGGCCCGCACCCGGAAGCCGCCCGACCGGATCGGCTCGATCAGGCCTTCTTCCTGCAAGCGGATGAGCGCGGCGCGGATCGGCGTGCGGGAGATGCCGGTGGCTTCGGCCACCGCCGGCTCGGCGATGCGCTCGCCAGCCGGCAGTTGCCCGGAGAGAATCATCTCGCGCAGTCTCAGCAGCGCCCGAACCGTCTGGGAACCGCCGTCTTCACCCTGCCGTGCCTTGCTCGTCATCGCTGGATGTCCTGTGGTCATGCCACGAAGCCCAGGCCTCGTGTATACACTTCCAATATAAACAGATGAATCCAGGCACAACAAAGCCTATTTTTGCCATAGCTGTATACACAATTTGTGTATACCTCGGCGAACCCCCTCTCAAGGAAACGCCGGGCCGTCCCAGGTTTCCTTGACCCCCTCGGGGGGCGAAGCCCGGCCTTGGGGGCGCTCAGAGGCTCAGTCTTTCGCCTGCACCTCCTCCAGCTTCTTGATCCGGTAGGCCAGCCGTGAGCGGGTCAGCCCCAGCAAGCGGGCGGCCGCCGATACATTGCCGTCCGCACGTTCGACCGCGGCGCGTACCAGCTGCGCTTCCAGGGCATCGAGCGAGGGGCCGTCGCCACCGGTCGGGGCGAACTGGCGAAAGCGTTCGAGCAGCACCTCGGCATCGCCGTCGGCCAGCGGCGATTCGCCCGCCAGCGCGCCTTGCCGATCGACGGAATAGAGCAGATCGCGGGTGGTCTCCTCGTCGCGCAGGATGTGCGGCAGATCGATGACCCCGCCGTCCTCGGCCACGATCACGCCCCGCTCGACCAGGTTCTGCAGCTCGCGCACATTGCCCGGGAAGCGGTAGTTGAGCAGGGTGCGCACCACCCGCGGGGTGAAGCCGCGCACCTGGCGCTCGTGCATCTCGTTGTAGTGACGCAGGAAGTGGTTGAGCAGGAGCGGGATGTCCTCGCGCCGCTCGCGCAGCGGCGGCAATTTGACCGGAAACACGTTGAGCCGATAGAACAAGTCCTCGCGAAAGCGCCCTTCGGCCACCGCCTTGCGCAGGTCTTCGTTGGTCGCCGCCACCACGCGCACATTCACCCGCGTGCTGCGCGTGCCCCCCACCCGCTCGACGACACTCTCCTGCAGGGCCCGCAGCAGCTTGCCTTGCGATGTCAGGCTGAGGCAGCCGATCTCGTCGAGAAACAACGTGCCGCCGTCGGCCCGCTCGAAGCGTCCCGGTCGCGAGCTGACCGCCCCCGTGAAGGCACCCCGCTCCACGCCGAACAGTTCCGACTCGACCAGGTTCTCGGGGATCGCCGCGCAGTTGATCGAGATGAACGGCGACTCGGTGCGCGGGCTGATGGTGTGCAGCATCTGCGCAAACAGCTCCTTGCCCACGCCGGACTCGCCCACAAACAGCACCGTGGCGCGCGTCGGTGCCACCCGGCGCAGCATCTGCGCCGCCGCGTTGAAGGCGGACGACACGCCGACCAGGCGGCGGTCGGCCAGCGGCGGCAGTTCGGAGCCGGCAACCGGCAGCACCGCCGCCTCGATCTGGGCCGCGCTGTCGTGCGCCACCCCGGCAAAGCCCTCGGCGTTGAGGTAGCGCAGGTCTTCGCTGACATCGCCCCATTGGTCAGCAGTGCGCCCCAGTACCCGGCAAACCTCGTGCCCCATCGAGCGGCATTCGACTTCGCGAAAGATGGTGAGCTTGCCCAGCAGCGTGGTGACATAGCCCATCGCGTAGCCCAGCTGCATCCAGCACGCAGGTTCGGTACCGACGCCATAGGCCGCGATGTGCTGATCGTCTTCGCTGGAGTGATGCCAGAGGAACTCCCCGTTGTAGGTGCCGCGCGGCGGATCGAACTCGAGCTTGACCACCTCGACCTTGACCACCCCCTCGAGCGAATGCAGGCGCGTGCCCGCCACGAAGATGGCCGCCGGGTCGGCATCGACCCAGCGCTCGCGCACCAGTTGCGCGTCCTGCACGCCAGACACGTAGCCGGCGCGCGTCAGCAGGCCCCGCGCCCGCTCGTGGCCCAGGCGCTCGATCAGCTCCCGGCGCAAGGCCCCCAGGCTGGTGTTGTGGACCAGCACCATGCGCTGATCGTCGAGCCAGATGCGCCCGTCGCCTGGCGAGAAGAACAGGCACTCGGTCAGGTCCTGCAAGGTCGGCCCGGCGTCGTCGCGCACCGCCTTGCCGTCACCGGCGCTCAGCTGGCCTTCACGCGCGCGGGTGACCTCCGCCAGGGAAACACGTCGTCTGCTCATGCGGTCGCTCCGGGGTATTCACAAAATTGAACATCAGGCCGCCTGATATTAACAATTTTATCAACCCATCAGAAACACTTTTGTTTACCGCGTCGCACATCGGCACGCCCTTTCCGTCGTCATAGCGCCAAACCTTGCTGGCACGGCAGCACATGGTGCGGCGCAGCAGTTTGACTCATCACCATGGCTGGCACGGCGCTTGCGCTAGCGATGTCGTTCGCGGAGCTGATCGCCCGCATCCGATGGGTGACCGCACCACGGCTCCGGAACGGCGTCGCGAACGGCTACTGCGAGACATGACGAGGATATTCGAGATATCAAATTATTCACATTTGATCTTTTAGTAATGCCAATTTGTTATAGGCGATAGCCAGCCTGACCGCTATTGGAGCACCAGCCGGTGCACCCAGAATGGCATCAAAACCAAGCGCGGCCCGTCGCCGGTTCAGTGACGGCAGCACCGCAGAATTTGAGGAGACACTCCGTGCCGCAAACGAACACAGCCAGCCTGCTTGCCGAACACCCCTGGGCGGGCAAGACCTTTTCCGGGGAATGGACCGTTCCGACCGGCGGCAGGCAATCGGTCATCGAGCCGGCCACCGGTGACGTGCTGACCGAGGTCGGCATGGCCAACGCCGCCGACATCTCGATCGCCTGCCGCAGTGCGTCCGATGCCCAGGCCGCCTGGGCCGCGACCGATCCGCGCGAGAAGTCGCGCATCTTTCTCGCGGCGGCTGCGGCGATCGAGGCCGACAAGGACGCTCTGGCCCGCTACATCGCTCGCGAGACCGGCGGCATCCTGCCCAAGGCGGAGCATGAGGTCCGCGAAGCGGTCTTCATCCTCCAGCGCGCCGCGGCCATGGCCATCGACAGCCAAGGCCTGGTGCTGCCCTCGGGCCCCGGCCGACTGTCCTATGCGCGACGCGTACCGCACGGCGTGGTCGGCGTCATCTCGCCCTTCAACTTCCCGCTGATCCTGTCGATCCGTGCCGTCGCCCCGGCCCTGGCGGCCGGTAACGCGGTGGTGCTCAAGCCCGATCCGCGCACGCCCGTCACCGGCGGCTTCATCACCGCCCTGGCCCTGCAGCGTGCCGGGCTGCCGGCGGGTGTGCTGCACGTGCTGCCGGGCGCCGGCGATGCCGGCGAAGCCTTGTGCACCGACCGCCATGTGAAGATGATCGCCTTCACCGGCTCCACCGCCATCGGCCGCCGGGTGGGCGAGCTGGCCGGCAAGCACCTGAAGAAAGTGGCCCTGGAACTGGGGGGCAAGAACGCGCTCATCGTGCTCGAAAACGCCGACCTGGACCTGGCCGCCAGCAATGCCGCCTGGGGCGCCTGGCTGCACCAGGGGCAGATCTGCATGGCCTCGGGCAAGATCCTGGCGCACGCCTCCATCGCCAAGGCATTGACCGAAAAGCTGGCCGAGAAGGCCCGCCATCTGCCGGTCGGCAACCCGGCCAACGGCAACGTGGCACTCGGACCGCTGATCAACGCCCAGCAATGCCAACGGGTGGCCGGCATCGTCGCCGACAGCGTCGCCGCCGGCGCCACACTGGAAGCCGGCGGCACGGCCGACGGCGCCTTCTATGCGCCGACCGTGCTGTCGGGCGTGACACGCCAGATGCGGGCCTTCCGCGAGGAATTCTTCGGCCCGGTGGCCAGCGTCATCGCCTTCGACACCGACGACGAGGCCGTCGAACTGGCCAACGACACCGAGTACGGCCTGTCCGCCGCGGTCATTTCGCGCGACGTGGGCCGCGCCATGGCCATCGGCGATCGCCTGAACACCGGATTGCTGCACATCAACGACCAGACGGTCGCCGACGACTGCGTCAATCCCTTCGGCGGCTGCGGCGATTCGGGCAACGGCGGCAGCGTGGGCGGGCCGGCCGATCGGGACGAGTTCTCGCACTGGCAGTGGGTCACGGTCAAGCGAGAGCCCTTGCCGACGCCCTTCTGATTTTTTTCCCCATGCACCACAAGACGACGGTCAGGCATCACGCCCAAGCCGCACACAACCGCAACAAGGAGGCACCATGACTCATCCTCAGTGGAGACGCTCGACCCTCGCCACGGCCATCGCCGCCAGCGTGGCGACCCTTTGTTTCGCCCCGTCCGCCCAGGCGATGAAGTTCGACACGAACAACCCCGATCTCAAGCTGCGCTGGGACAACACCTTCAAGTACAGCGCGGGCTTCCGGCTCAAGGACCGCTCGGATCTGCTGGTGAACGACGCCAACTATGACGACGGCGACCGCAACTTCGACAAGGGTCTGATCTCGAACCGCATCGACTGGCTGACCGAATTCGACGTGCGCTACAAGAACATCGGCGCACGCCTGTCCGGCGCGGCCTGGTACGACTCGGTGTACAACCAGTCGAACGACAACGACTCGCCCTTCACCAACAACGGCACCCGCCAAGACAACGACGAGTTCCCCGACGAGACGCGCAAGCTGCATGGCCGCAATGCCGAACTGCTCGACGCCTTCGTCTTCGGCAACTTCGACCTGGGCAGCCTGCGCACCAACCTGCGCCTGGGCCAGCACTCGCTGGTATATGGCGAAACCCTGTTTTTCGGCGCCAACGGTATCGCCGATGCGCAAGGCCCGATCGATCTGGTCAGGCTGCTGACCGTGCCCAGCTCGCAGTTCAAGGAAGTGCTGCGTCCGGTGCCGCAGGTGTCCGGCACGCTGCAGATCGCGCCGGGCCTGTCGCTGGGCGCCTACTACCAGTTCCGCTGGGAAGAAACCAAGCTCCCGGGCGTCGGCAGCTACATGTCGAACATCGACTGGGCCGGTGACGGCACGCAGTCGCTGATCGCCGGTCCGGGGACGCTCTGGAACAAGGCCGACGACATCGATCCGAAGAACAGCGGCCAAGGCGGCATGCAGTTGCGCTGGAGCCCCGAGGGCAGCGACTTCGAGTACGGTCTCTACGCCGCGCGCTATCACGCCAAGACACCGTCGAGCTTCTACTTCGACCCGGTCGGCCAGACCATTCGCACGGTGTACGGCCAGGGCATTCGCACTTTCGGTGCCAGCGCCACCACCTCGATCGGCCAGCTGAACCTCGCCGCCGAGGCCTCGGTCCGCCACAACGCCCCGCTCAACGGCGATCCGCAGGTCGTGCTGTATGCCTTGGGCGGCACTGGCGACAATGATCGGGACATCCGCTACCCGGTCGGTAAAACCGCCCACGCCAACCTGTCGGGCATCTACGTGCTGCAGCCCAACGCGCTGTGGGAAGGCGGTTCCTTCCTGTTCGAACTGGCCTGGAACCGCGTGCTGTCAGTGACCAAGAACAAGGCCGCGCTCGACCCCAACACCACGCGCGATGCCTGGGGCGGCCGCATGATCTTCTCGCCGGCCTACTTCCAGGTGCTGCCGGGCCTCGACATCGAGGTGCCGATCGGCCTGGGCTACAACTTCGCCGGCCGCTCCGGCGCCATCGCCAACTTCAACGGCGGCGCCTCCTACGGCGGAGATTTCAGCCTCGGGCTGAACGGCACCTACCAGAACACCTGGAAATTCGGCGTGAGCTACGTGCGCTTCATCGGTGACGAATTCAGCTTCGTCACCCCGCAGAACTCGGCCGGTCCGGTGCTCTCGTTCAAGCAGACGCGCAAGGACCGCGACTTCATCAGCTTCAACATCCAGCGCACTTTCTGATTCCAACGGAGACATATCACATGAAGATCGCATTGCGAACGATCACCGCCACCCTGGCCATCGCATTCAGCGCCCACGGGGCACTGGCCGCGGTATCGGCCGACGAGGCCGCCAAGCTCGGCACCACCCTGACGCCCCTGGGCGCCGAGAAGGCCGCCAATGCCGACGGCAGCATCCCGGCCTGGAGCGGCGCCTACACCAAGGTTGCACCGGGCTACAAGAACGGCGCACCGCGCCCCGACCCCTTTGCCGGCGAGAAACCGAAGTTCTCGATCACCGCCGCCAACCTGGCCCAGCACGCCGACAAGCTGAGCGACGGCGTCAAGGCGCTGTTCGCCAAGAACCCGGATTTCCGCATCGACGTGTATCCGACCCACCGCACCGGCGGCGCACCGCAGTGGGTGTACGACAACGTCAAGAAGAACGCCACGAACGCCAAGCTCGAGGATGAGAACTCGGTCTCCGGCGCCGTCGGCGGCGTGCCCTTCCCGATTCCGAAGGACGGGGTCGAGGTGATGATGAACCACCGCCTGGGCTGGTCGGGTCAGTCGATCGAATATGCGCTGCGCACCTTCATCGTCACCGCCGACGGCCGTCGGGCGCTGGCCAGCGAGGGCGAAGAACAGATCCAGAACCCCTACTACATCAAGGATGCCTACAAGGGCTACTTCCAGATCGGTCGCTTCATCGTCTCCGGCCCGGCCTCCAAGACCGGCGAAGCCATCCTGGTGCACTTCTCCGCCGACAAGAACGTGCCGCGCAGCATCTGGCAATACCTGGTCGGCCAGCGCCGGGTGCGCAAGGCACCGTCGGTCTCCTACGACACGCCCGATTTCGTGACCTCCGGGGTCGGCCTGTTCGACGAGGCCTTTATGATGTTCGGCCCCATCGACCGCCACGAGTACAAGCTGGTGGGCAAGAAGGAGATGGTCATCCCCTACAACAACAACGGCGCCGCACTGGCCAAGATCGATGAGCTGATGGGGCCGAAGTTCCTCAACCCCGACCATGTGCGCTGGGAGTTGCACCGCGTGTGGGAGGTGGAGGCCACGCTCAAGGACGGCAAGCGTCACACCGTGCCCAAGCGCAAGTACTACCTCGACGAGGACACCTGGCAGATCTCGCTGTTCGACGGCTGGGATGCCAAGGGCGACCTGTGGCGCATGAACTACGCGCTGGGCTACCTGATCCCCGAGCTGCCCGCGCATGTCAGCGGCGTGATGTGGGGTGGCTACGACCTGCAGACCGGCGCCTACTACTACAACGCCGCCATGAACGAGGCCTTGCCGCACTACCGTATCCATGAGCCGCGGACGGAATCGCTCTGGAGCCCCGAGGAACTCGCCAACCAGGGGGCACGCTGAACGTAGGGCGGGCTTCGGCCGGCCGGCTCCCTCCTCCGGCTTAGAGCCGCGCTGGGGCCCGCCCTACCCCTGACCGACAGCGAAAGACGACGACGGATATCGACATGAAACGAATTCTCATAGCCGCAGCATGCGCCCTGGCGAGCGGCATCAACGCCGCCGCCGAGGCCCCTGCGGCACCCGCGGTGCTCGAACGCCCCGCCCTGAAAACCTCGCGCGCCCAGCACATGGCCATGCTCGCGATCACCCGCGCCGGGGCACGGCTGGTGAGCGTCGGCGAGGCCGGCGTGGTGCTGCTCTCCGACGACGATGGCAAGACCTGGCGCCAAGCGGATGTCCCGGCCTCGGTATCGTTGACCGCCGTCCAGTTCGTCGACGACAGCACCGGCTACGCCACCGGCCACATGGGCGTGGTGCTCAAGACCACCGACGCCGGCGCTCACTGGAAAACGTTGCTCGACGGCATCCGCGCCGCCGAACTGACGCTCAAACACGCACAGGCGGCACACGCCGCCCTGCCGGCCGAGGCCGACGCCGATCGCGTCAAGGCCGCGGACCGACAACTGAAAAACGCCGAGTTGCTGGTCGCCGACGGCCCCGACAAGCCCTTTCTCGGCCTGCATTTCAGCGACGCCGACAACGGCTTCGTGTTCGGCGCCTACAACCTGATCCTGCGCACCCGCGACGGCGGCAAGACATGGACGCCGTGGAACGATCGCGTCGCCAACCCGCGCGGCCTGCATCTGTACGGCATGACCTCCGCCCAGGGCCGGCTCTTCCTCGCCGGCGAGCAGGGCCTGCTGCTGCGCGCCGATGCCGACGGCGCCCGCTTCGCCCCCATCGACTCCCCCTACAAGGGAAGCTACTTCGGCATCGAGCGCAGCGGCGACGTGGTGGTGGCCTACGGCCTGCGCGGCAACGCCTTTCGCTCGACCGACGGCGGCGACAGCTGGCAGAAGGTCGACGCCGGCGTGAATGCCTCGATCTCCGGTGCGGTCGCCCTGCCCGACGGCGGCCTGATGCTGCTCAGCCAGCGCGGCGATCTGCTCGTGGCCACGGACCCGCGGGGCCATTTCGACCTCCGACGCGCCGAACCGCCGCTGCCGCTGGCCGGCCTGGCCATCGCCCGTGACGGCACCCCGGTCGCCGCCAGCCTGGCGGGCGTGCAACGACTCGCCCCCGTCACCCCATAACAACAAGAAGACATCCCCCAGGAGACACCGCCTTGCATTCCGACACTCTCGCCACCCACCCGGTGATCGCCCGGCTGGAAGACTTCGACACCCGCTCGGGCACGCTGGCCGAACGGCTGCTGTTCAACAACCGGCGGCTCATCGTGCTGCTGTGCCTGCTCGCCAGCGTCTTCCTCGGCTGGCAGTCGATGCGCATCGAGCTGAACGCCAGCTTCGAGAAGATGATCCCGACCGGTCACCCCTTCATCGCCAACTTCCTCGAACACCGGGCCGACCTGGCGGGGCTGGGCAACTCGCTGCGCATAGCCGTCGAGGCACGCGACGGCACGATCTTCGACAAGACCTACCTCGACACCCTCGCCAAGATCAACGACGAGGTCTATCTGCTGCCCGGCGTCGATCGCCCCTACATGAAATCGCTGTGGACGCCGGCCACCCGCTGGATCGCCGTCACCGAAGAAGGCCTCGACGGCGGCACGGTGATCCCCGACGACTACGACGGCTCGCCCGACAGCCTGGCGCAAGTGCAAGCCAACGTGCAGCGCTCGGGCGAGATCGGCCAACTGGTGGCGGGCAACTTCAAGTCCAGCATCATCTTCGTACCGCTGCTCGACAAGGATCCGAAAACCGGCGAAGCGCTCGACTACGCCGACTTCTCCACGCAGCTGGAGAACATCCGCGCCAAATACGAGAACACGCCGCTCCCGGCGCTGAGCCGCCTCAAGCCGGGAGTCGCCCCCTCGGGGGGCAGCGCCGCGGCGGACGCCGCAAGCGTGGGGGCCGTCAAGATCCACATCACCGGTTTTTCCAAGATCGTCGGCGATCTCATCGACGGCCTCAAGCAGGTGCTGTGGTTTTTCGTGCTCGCGGTCGGCATCGTCACCGCGGTGCTCTACGGCTACACCCGCTGCGTGCGCAGCACCTTGCTGGTGATGGGCTGCTCGCTGGTCGCCGTGCTGTGGCAGTTCGGCCTGCTGCACCTGTTCGGCTACCAGCTCGACCCCTACTCGATCCTGGTGCCCTTCCTGGTGTTCGCCATCGGCGTGTCGCATGGCGCGCAGAAGATGAACGGCATCATGCAGGACATCGGCCGCGGCACCCACAAGGTGGTCGCCGCCCGCTACACCTTCCGCCGCCTGTTCCTGGCCGGGCTCACCGCCCTGCTGGCCGACGCCGTCGGCTTCGCGGTGCTGACCATCATCGACATCCAGGTGATTCAGGACCTGGCCGCCATCGCCAGCATCGGCGTGGCCGTGCTGATCTTCACCAACCTCATCCTGCTGCCCATCCTGCTGTCCTTCACGGGCGTGTCGCCCAAGGCCGCGACACGCAGCCTGCGTGCGGAGGCGGCAGGGGTGGAATCGGCCTCGAAACTGTTCGCCTTCTTCGGCCTCTTCACCCAGCGCCGCTGGGCGACGATCGCCGTGCTCACCGGTCTGGCGATGGCCATCGGCGGCTACGCGGTCAGTCTCAAGCTGCAAGTGGGCGACCTGGATCCGGGTGCGCCGGAACTGCGCCCCGACTCGCGCTACAACAAGGATTCGGCCTTCATGGTGAGCAACTACGCCGCCAGCGCCGACATCTTCGTGGTCATGATCAAAACGCCCGAAGACCAATGCACCCGTTACGAAGTGCTCTCCTCGGTGCGTGACCTGGGCCGCCAGCTCGAACAGCTGCCGGGGGTCGAGTCGGTCAATTCGATGGCCAACCTGTCGCGCTTCGCCATGGTCGGTTACAACGAGGGCAACTTCAAATGGCTGGAGTTGATCCCCAACAACGCCGCCCTGGGCGCCGTGCAGACCCGTGCGCCGCGTGAGCTGTTCAACCAGGGCTGCTCGCTGCTGTCGCTCTATGTGTATCTCAAGGACCACAAGGCCGACACGCTGAACGGCGTGGTCGAAGTGGCCCAGGCCTATGCCCAGACCCACAGCACCGAACAGGCGCAGTTCATGCTCGCCGCCGGCAGTTCCGGCATCGAGGCGGCCACCAACATCGTGGTCAAGAAGGCCATGCACGACATGCTCTACTGGGTGTATGGCGCGGTGATCATCCTGTGCTTCGTCACCTTCCGCTCCTGGCGGGCGGTGGTCGCCGCGGTGCTGCCGCTGATGCTCACCTCGGTGCTGTGCGAGGCCTTGATGGTGGCGCTCGGCATGGGCGTCAAGGTGGCCACGCTGCCGGTGATTGCACTGGGTGTCGGCATCGGGGTGGACTACGCCCTCTATGTGCTCTCGGTGATGCTGGCCGGGCAGCGCAACGGGCTGTCGCTGAGCGAGTCCTATCACCGCGCGCTGACCTTCACCGGTCGGGTGGTGCTGCTCACCGGCGTCACGCTGGCTGCCGCCGTGGCGACTTGGGCCTTCTCGCCCATCAAGTTCCAGGCCGACATGGGCATCCTGCTCGCCTTCATGTTCGTCTGGAACATGTTTGGCGCGCTGATCTTCCTGCCGGCACTGGCGTACTTCCTGCTGAAGGACAAGGCGATGCAGCCCGAAGGCGCCACGCAGAACGCCGCCCCCCACGCGGCGGCCCACGCCCCCGGCGCGGCCGGTGGCCAGCCCAACGCGCCGCTTTCGGCGGAATCGGCATGATCCGCCAGCGGCCCTTGATTCGTTGAAACCAGCGGGGCCCGCCCCGTCGCTTGACGCGACAGCGGGCCCCTTCACCACCCACGATCAGGAACGACAAGAACCGAAAAACGGCAAGGAGATAGAGGGCCGCATGCCTGACCCACCAGGCAAACCGCCTCCCCCATGGATCATGAAACAGTCGATCAATCCGCTCCCCCGGTCGCTCGCGGACGCTTTTCCGAACCGGCGTCTCGGCCCCGGCCTGTCCTGCGTGTCTGCCGCGCTGGGCTTGGTGGTGCGCTACCGGGCACTGCAAAAGCCTGCCTACCCGAAAGACGGGACCGCGCAGGCCTTGATCGTCTTGACCCAGTGGCTCATTGCGCCAGCGTTGCTGGGGTGGCGATCCTGGCTGGCGGCGGTCGTGGCGCATCGGCCCGCTCGCACCCACGTCGCCTGCCCGACCGAAGCACCCCGTTTCTCGCCACCTTGAAGCATGGCGAACCACTCACGATTTTTCCGACCCTCACACGACGAACCGAACGAATCTCCAAGCAAAGGACACCATGATGACCATTGACATTCAGTTGCGGAATCTGCTCGAACATGCCAGCGCCAGTGGCGTACCCGACATGGCGGACGTCCCCTTTCCGGTCGCTCGCGAGATCTACTCGGCCATCCTGGCCTCCGGCGATCTGCCGGTGGCCGATGTGGACATCACCGAACGCCGGATCGACGGGCCCGACGGCGCCTTGACACTGCGCCTCTACCGCCCGCGCACGGCCGGCGGCAAGCGCGGCGCCGTGTTCTATTCCCATGGCGGCGGCTTCTGCCTCGGCCGGCCGCAGGACTACGACGGCGTGTGCAGCACGCTGTGCCTGGAGGCCGACTGCGTGGTGGTCCAGTGCGACTACCGGCTGGCGCCCGAGCACCCCTTCCCCGCGGCGGTAGACGACAGCTGGGCGGCGCTCAACTGGCTGGCCGCTCATGCCGAGTCCCTCGGTGCCGACCCGGCCCGCCTGATCGTCGCCGGCGACAGTGCCGGCGCCAACCTGGCGGCGGTGCTGGCACTGCTGGCGCGCGCCCAGGGCGGCCCCGCGCTGCGGCAGCAGACCCTGATCTATCCAGTCGTGACCACGGTCCCCGGCCAGTTCGAATCGGCCCGCCGCTTCGGCGAGGGCTACACCCTCACCAACCGCCTGATCGAGCGCATTTCCAGCGCCTACGTGAACAACCCCAGGCACCTGGACGACTGGCGCGCCGGGCCGCTGCTGGCGGCCGACCTGTCGGCGCTGCCGCCGGCCCTGCTGATGGTCGCCGGCTTCGATCCGCTGCGCGACGAAGGCATCGCCTACGCCGACAAACTGGCCGACGCCGGCACCCAGGTCAGCCTCATCGACTATCCGGGCCTGGCCCACGGCTTCATCAGCATGGGCGGCGCCATCACCGCCGCGCGCCTGGCCGTCTCGCAGGTCGCCACCGCCTGGCGTCTGGCATTCGCCCAGGGCACCCAACAGGAGACCCCCGCATCATGAAGATCCTCGCTGCCGTCACCCGGGCGCCGCACGCGGCCATGACGCTCGAAACCCTTGAAATCGATGCCCCGCGCGACACCGAAATCCTGGTGCGGGTGGTGGCCACCGGCGTCTGTCATACCGACATCGTGGTGCGCGACGGCATGCTGCCGACCCCGCTGCCGGCCGTGCTCGGCCACGAAGGGGCCGGCATCGTCGAAGCGGTCGGCCGCAAGGTCACCAAGGTCGTCCCGGGCGACCATGTGGTGATGAGCTACAACTCCTGCGGCCATTGCCCCAGCTGCGATGCGCATGCGCCGAGCTACTGCCACGAGTTCTTCCCGCGCAACTTCCTCGCCGACCGGCCCGACGGCACCTCCGCGCTGCGCGGCGGCGACGGCATGGTCCACAGCAACTTCTTCGGCCAGTCGTCATTCGCCACCCATGCCATCTGCCATGAGCGCAACATCGTG
The DNA here is from genome assembly GCF_018524365.1 of Denitromonas iodatirespirans. Taxonomy (GTDB): domain Bacteria; phylum Pseudomonadota; class Gammaproteobacteria; order Burkholderiales; family Rhodocyclaceae; genus Nitrogeniibacter; species Nitrogeniibacter iodatirespirans. Next base: position 56,333 of record NZ_JAEKFT010000022.1, on the reverse strand, counting down.
AAGGTGCCCCGCGAGGCCCGCCTCGAACTGCTCGGCCCGCTGGCCTGCGGCATCCAGACCGGCGCCGGCGCCGTGTTCGAGACGCACAAGGTCGCCGAGGGGCAGACGGTGGCGGTCTTCGGTTGCGGCTCGGTGGGCCTGGCCGCCCTGATGGCGGCCAAGGTCGCCGGCGCGCGCGAGATCATCGCGGTCGACACCAACGAGGCGCGGCTCGACTTCGCCCGCAGCATCGGCGCCACGCTCACCATCAATCCAGCCACCACGCCGGCGACCGAGGCAATCCTCAAGCACACCCGCTACGGCGTCGATCATGCGATCGACACCACCGGCATCGCCGCGGTGATCCGCCATGCGGTCGACAGCCTCGCGCCGCGCGGCACCTGCGGCATGATCGGTGCCTCGGCGCCGGGCTCCGAGGTCACGCTCGACGAGGTGCACTTCCTCAGCGGCGGGCGGCGCCTGGTCGGCATCGTCGAAGGCGGCGCCATCCCCGACCAGCTGATCCCGAAGCTGATTGCGCTGCATGCCGAAGGGCGCTTCCCCTTCGACCGCATGGTCAAGTTCTACCCCTTCGCCGAGATCAACACCGCCATCGCCGATTCGGAAAACGGCCACTGCATCAAGCCGATCGTGCTGATGCCCGAGGTCTGACTCAGGGTGACGGCGCGGGTCGAGGGCCACCACGGCCATCGACCCGCGCCGCCCGCACCGCCCACGCTTGGAGACTCCCATGGCACTCACGACACGTGTCGTCCGCTTCTCATCCACCGGCGGGCCCGATGTCCTGCGCATCGTCGAGCAGCCGATGCCGGCCCCGGCCGACGGCGAGGTGCGCCTGCGCGTCCAGGCCCTCGGCCTCAACCGCGCCGAGGCCGCCTTCCGGGCCGGTCAGTATCTGGAAGCGCCGCAACTGCCGGCCCGCATCGGCTACGAAGCCGCCGGCATCGTCGACGCCGTCGGCCCGGGCGTGACCACGGTGCGCCCGGGCGACGCGGTGTGTACCCTGCCCGGCTTTTCGATGAGTCGCTACGGCGTCTATGCCGAACACGCGCTGGTGCCGGCCGCCCATCTGATCGCGCAGCCCGAGGGCTTCCGCCCGCTCGACGCCGCAGCGTTATGGATGGCCTATCTGACCGCCTACGGCGCGCTGGTCGACATCGGCCAGCTCGGCGCGGGCGACGTGGTGCTTGTCGGCGCCGCCTCCAGCAGCGTCGGGCTGGCCACCATCCAGCTGGCGCGCTACCTCGGCGCCGTGCCGGTAGCCCTGAGCCGCAGCCCGCACAAGGCCGCCGCCCTGTGCGCCCATGGCGCCCAGGCCGTGCTCGACCCGGAAGCCCCGCAGTTTGCCGAGCGGATCCGCGAACTGAGCGGCGGGCGCGGCGCGCGGCTGGCCTTCGACCCGGTCGCCGGGCCCGGCGTCGCCATCCTCGCCCGCACCTTGGGCCAGGGCGGCACCCTGGTGATCTACGGCAATCTCAGCGGCCAGGCCGAACAGACGCCTTTTCCCTTTTACGACGCGGTCGGTCGCGGCCTGTCGATGCGCGGCTACCTGGTCTTCGAGTTGATCAACGATGCCGCTCGGCTGGCCCGGGCGCAGGCATGCCTCCAGGCGGCGCTGGCCGACGGCCGGCTCAAGCCGGTGATCGACCGGGTGTTCGACTTCGACGACATCGTGGCCGCCCACCGTCATCTCGAATCGAACCGGCAGGTCGGCAAGATCGTGGTCCGGGTGAGCGACGACTAACCCGACACATTCGCCAACCGGGGGCGTGCCGCTTGCCGGCCGCCCCCGCGCACGTTCACAGATCCGGCTGGCTCAAGCCCCGCTTGACTCGCTTGAGCTCCTCGCGCAGCGCCAGGGCCTCCTCCTCGGAGTGGCCGGCCAGCATCAAGGCCTCGATCTGGATGACACAGCGGTCGCCCTGTTCGAGCATCGCCTTGCCCTCGTCCGTCAGACCGATGCGGATGATGCGCCCGTGCGCCGGATCGGGCTCGCGGGTAATCCATCCGCGCACGGTCATCGCCTTGACCATTTCGTTGGCCGCCTGCGGCGAGATCATGGCGCGCTCGGCCAGTTGCGCATTCGACAGGCTTTCGCGCACGAGAAAGGACAGCGCGGTGTATTGCGCAACGGTCAGCCCCACTGTCGCCAGCGCGTCGCGCAAGCGCCGCGCCAATACGTGATGCGCCCGCCCGAGCAGATACGCCACACCGAGCGGCGCGGTCGACGAGGTCGCGGCAGATTTTTTTTCGTTCATGGATTGATTGTGTGCCTTTCTTGAGCTAGTCTAATCTCAAGTTACTTGATACTACCCTGACAACTGGAGACGAGAGTATGGCAAATTATGAAGGCCGCTGGCAGACCGTGAAGGTCGAGATCGAAGACGGCATCGCGTGGGTGATCCTCAACCGCCCCGAGAAGCGCAACGCCATGAGCCCCATGCTCAACCGCGAGATGAGCGATGTGCTCGACACCCTGGAACTGGATGACGACATCGGCGTGCTGGTGCTCACCGGCGCCGGCGAGTCGTGGTCGGCCGGCATGGACCTGAAGGAATACTTCCGCGAGACCGACGGCAAGTCCGACCTCTACCAGGAGCGCATGCGCCGCGACTGCTCGCAGTGGCAGTGGAAGCAACTGCGCTTCTACAACAAGCCGACCATCGCCATGGTCAACGGCTGGTGCTTCGGCGGCGCCTTCTCGCCGCTGGTCGCCTGCGATCTGGCCATCTGCGCCGACGAGGCGGTGTTCGGCCTGTCGGAGATCAACTGGGGCATCCCGCCGGGCAACCTGGTGAGCAAGGCCGTAGCAGACACCATGGGCCATCGCCAGGCTCTGCACTACGTGATGACCGGCGACACCTGGACCGGCCCCGAAGCCGCCGCCATGGGTCTGGTCAACAAGAGCGTGCCGCGCGCCCAACTGCGCGACGAGGTCAAGGTGCTGGCCGGCAAGCTGCTGGAGAAGAACCCCACCGTGATGCGCATCGCCAAGCATGGCTTCAAGCGCTGCCGCGAACTGACCTGGGAACAGGGCGAGGACTACCTCTACGCCAAGGTCGACCAGTCCAACCATCGCGATACCGAAAAAGGCCGCGCCAAGGGGCTGACGCAGTTCCTCGACGAGAAGAGCATCAAGCCGGGGCTGCAAGCCTACAAGCGCGACGTATAAACACGCACCGATGCGCCGGGCGGCAATCCCCCGCCCGGCGTCCCCCCTGCCCCAACCTCAGCCCCCTCCCGATGCCGCCCCAGAGCGGCACGCGGACCCACAGGAGACAAGGACCATGTTCGAGGTACCGCTTCTCATCGGCGGCCGTCAGCAATCGGCGGCCAAAACCTTCACCCGTATCAACCCGGTCAGCGGCGAAGTCGCCACCCGCGCCGCCGCGGCCTCCGTGGACGATGCCCGCGCTGCGGTGGACGCCGCCAAGGCGGCCTTCCCGGCCTGGTCGGCCACCGCCCCCAACGCCCGCCGCGCGCTGCTGCTCAAGGCCGCCGATGCGATGGAGGCGCGCACCGCCGAGTTCATCGAGCGTGGCGTCGCCGAAGCCGGTGGCGCGCCGATGTGGTACGGCTTCAACGTGATGCTGGCCGCCGGCATGCTGCGCGAAGCGGCCTCGCTCACCACCCAGATCGCCGGCGAGGTGATCCCCTCCGACGTGCCCGGCAGCCTGGCCATGGCGATCCGCCAGCCGGCCGGCGTGGTGCTCGGCATCGCGCCCTGGAATGCCCCGGTAATCCTCGGCACCCGCGCCGTCGCCACCCCACTGGCTTGCGGCAACACGGTGGTGCTCAAGGCCTCCGAAGCCTGCCCGGCAGTCCATGCGCTGATCGGCGAAGTGCTGGCAGACGCCGGCCTGCCCGAAGGCGTCATCAACGTGATCACCAACGCCCCCGAGGACGCCGCACAGGTGGTCGAGGCGCTGATCGCCCATCCGGCGGTGCGGCGGGTGAACTTCACCGGCTCCACCCATGTGGGCCGCATCATCGGCGAGCTGGCCGCGCGCCATCTCAAGCCCGCCGTGCTCGAACTGGGCGGGCGCAACCCGCTGGTGGTGCTCGACGACGCCGACCTGGACGCGGCGGTCGATGCCGCCGTGTTCAGCGCCTTCTTCAACCAGGGCCAGATCTGCATGTCGGCCGACCGCGTCATCGTGCACGAGGCGGTGGCCGAGGACTTCCTCGCCCGCTTCGCCAAGCGCACCGCCGCGCTCAAGGCCGACCGGCCGGGCGTGGAAGGCGCCGCCCTGGCAGCGATGGTCGACCCCAAGGCGGCCGAACGCGTGCGCGCCATGGTCGACGACGCGCTGGCCAAGGGCGCGCATCTGGCCGCCGGCAGTGCCGATGTCGCCGGCGCGATCATGCAGCCGGCGATCGTCGACGGCATCACCGCCGACATGCGCCTGGCCCATGAAGAATCCTTCGGCCCGGTGGTCACGATCCTGCGCGTGGCCAGCGACGAAGACGCCATCGCCGCCGCCAACGCCAGCGAATACGGCCTGTCGGCGGCGGTGTTCAGCCGCGACGTGGGCCGCGCCCTGGCCGTGGCCCGCCAGATCGAATCGGGCATCTGCCACATCAACGGCCCCACCGTGCACGACGAGGCGCAGATGCCTTTCGGCGGCGTCAAGGACAGCGGCTATGGCCGCTTCGGCGGCAAGGCCGGCATCGACGCCTTCACCGAACTGCGCTGGATCACCGTGCAGCACGGCCCGCGCCACTACCCGATCTGAGGCGGAGGCGCGTGACGATGAGGTTCATGAGACTGGACGCCGAGGGTGTCCGCTACCGCAATGTATCGATCGGCAACCCGAGTGTCGCGCTGACCCAGACCGCCGACGGCGGCTGGCGGCTGACACCGCAAACCGCACTGCTCGCCTATCCGCAGCGCCTGACCGACCGGCTCGTCGAGGGTGCCGAGCGCCATCCGGACCGCACCCTGGTCGCCAAGCGCGCCCCCGACGGCGAGTGGATCCGCATCAGCTACGCGCAGATGCTCGCCCGGGTGCGGGCCATCGGCCAGGCGCTGGTGTACCGCGGCCTGAGCGCCGAGCGACCGCTGATGATCCTGTCGGGCAACGATCTGGAGCACCTGCAACTGGCGCTCGGCGCCATGTACGCCGGCATTCCGCACTGCCCGGTGTCGCCGGCCAGCGCGCTGATGTCGAAGGACTTCAACAAGCTGCGCCACATGGTCGGCCTGCTCACCCCGGCCATGGTCTACGCCAGCGACGGCACTGCCTTCGCGGCCGCCATCGGCGCCACCGTGCCGCCCGACGTCGAGATCGTCACCCAGGACGGCCGCCTGGACGGCCGCCCGGCCACGGCCTTCGACGCCCTCTTGGCGGTGACGCCCGACAACGTGGACGCCGTCAACGCCGCGGTCGGCCCGGACAGCGTGGCCAAGCTCCTGTTCACCTCGGGCTCGACCAAGCTGCCCAAGGCGGTCACCACCACCCAGCGCATGCTGTGCGCCAACCAGCAGATGCTGCGGCAGACCTTCCCCTGCTTCGGCGAGACGCCGCCGGTGCTGCTCGACTGGCTGCCCTGGAACCACACCTTCGGCGGCAGCCATAACGTCGGCATCGCCCTCTATAACGGCGGCACGCTCTATATCAACGACGGCAAGCCGACCGAGAAGGGCTTCGCCGAGACCCTGCGCAACCTGCGGGAAATCGCGCCCACGGTCTACTTCGACGTGCCCAAGGGCTGGGAGATGCTGGGCGACGCGCTCGAGGCCGACGCCGCGCTGCGCGAGGTCTTCTACTCGAAGATGCAGCTCTTCTTCTTCGCCGGCGCCGGCCTCTCGCAGGCCGCCTGGGACAAGCTCGACCGCATCTCGGAAGCCCACTGCGGCGAGCGCATCCGCGTGATGAGCGGCCTGGGCATGACCGAGACCGCACCCTCAAGCACCTTCTCCACCGGCACGCTGGTGGGTGCCGGCTATGTCGGCGTGCCCGCCCCGGGTTGCGAGATGAAACTGGTGCCGGTCGACGGCAAGTTCGAAGCGCGCTTTCGCGGCCCGCACGTCATGCCCGGTTATTGGCGCCAACCCGAGTTGACCCAAGAAGTCTTCGACGACGAGGGCTTCTACTGCACCGGCGACGCCGTGGCCTTCGCCGACCCCGAGGACCTGGCCCAGGGGCTGATGTTCGACGGCCGCATCGCCGAAGACTTCAAGCTCAGCTCGGGCACCTTCGTCAGCGTCGGCCCGTTGCGCGCACGCCTCATCAGCGAAGGCGCGCCCTGCGTGCAGGATGCGGTGATCACCGGCATCAACCGCGACGACATCGGTGCGCTGATCTTTCCGCGCATGGAGCACTGCGCCCGCCTGGCCGACCTGCCGGACGACGCCCCTGTCGACCAGGTACTGGCCAGCCCTGCGGTGCATGCCTTCTTCGCCGATCTGCTGGTGCGCATCAACCGCAGCGCCACCGGCTCGGCCAGCCGCGTCGAGCGCCTGCTGGTGCTCGACACCCCGCCGTCGGTCGACCGCCACGAGATCACCGACAAAGGCTCGATCAATCAGCGCGCAGTGCTGACCCACCGCGCCGCCACCGTGGACGCCCTGCATAGCGGGAGCGCGCCCCGGATGATTCGGCCCGACTGACCACAATCGCGCCCGGCAAGGGCGCAACGTGGAGCCACCCACCGGGTCAAGACTGCCGGTGGCCTCCGCCAGGGAAACCCGACACACGATCTCGCATGGCCGATTTCGTGCCCGCGCAGTAGCCCCCCAACGCCGTTACGCGGGCAATTTGCAGTGGAGAGGAGAGCAACGATGAAAAGACACGCCCTATCACTTGCCGTCGCCGCGGCGAGCACCTTGTGGATCGGTGCCGCGGACCTTGCCCTGGCCAAAGACGGCTGGCCGTCAGCCGGTGCGCACGCAGCTAAAGGTCATCACAAGCACCATCGCAAACCACCGGCCGAACCGATGGTCTGCGAAGACCTGGCCGGCGCGCGCCTGCCCGGGCTCGAGGTCAGCGTGGCCGAGACCATCGCCGCTGACGCCAGCGTGCCGGCGCCGGCGCACTGCCGGGTGCTCGGCACACTCGACGCCCGCATCGGCGTCGACGGCAAGGACTACGCGATCGGCTTCGAGCTGCGCCTGCCCGAGGCGTGGAACGGCCGCTTCCTGTTCCAGGGCGGCGGCGGCAACGACGGGGTCATCCGCCCCGCCCTGGGCGCCATCGGCAACGGCCAGCCCACCAATGCCTTGAGCGAAGGTTTCGCGGTGGTGTCCACCGATGCCGGCCACACCGCCGAGAACGTGCCGGTGATCGGCGGCCAGCTGTTCGGCATCGATCCGCAGGCGCGCGTGGACTACGGCTACAACGCCATCGAACGCGTGGGCGAGACCGCCAAGGCGCTCATCGCCCTGCGCTATGCCGAGAAGGCGCGCTATTCCTACTTCATCGGTTGCTCCAACGGCGGGCGCCAGGGCATGGTGGCCGCCGAGCGCTTCCCCAGGCTGTTCGACGGCATCGTCTCGGGCAACCCCGGCTACAACCTGCCGCGCGCCGCGGTCCAGCATCCCTGGGATGTGCAGGCCTTCGGCGCCGCCGCGCCCAAGGCCGCCGACGGCCGCCCGATCTTGTCGCAGTCCTTTTCCAACAGCGACCTCACCCTGGTCACCGATGCGGTGACGGCGCAATGCGACGCGCTCGACGGCCTCGCCGACGGCATCATCGAGAACCAGCCCGCCTGCCACTTCGACCCGGCCGTGCTGCAATGCGCCGGCGCCAAGACCGACGCCTGCCTGAGCGGCGCCCAGGTCGAGGCCCTGCACAAGGTGTTCGGCGGTGCGAAGAACGGCCTCGGCGAGGCGCTGTACGCCGACTGGCCCTACGATACCGGCGTCTCCGCGGCCGGCTGGCGCGCGTGGAAGATCGGTACCGCCACCACGTCGATGCCCAACTCGCGCATCGTCACCCTCGGAGGCCCCTCCCTGCCCTACATCTTCATGACGCCACCGGACGAGGTGGCCGGCGCGACGCCGGACCAGAACGCGCTGGCGGTCTACGACTACCTGCTGAACTACGACTTTGACGCCAATGCCTCTCGCATCGACGAAAGCTCCGGCATCTACACCGAGTCGTCGATGCAATTCATGAGCGCCAAGCCCAGGATCGCCCCCTTCCGTGCCCATGGCGGCAAGCTGATTCTCTACCACGGCACCAGCGACCCGGTGTTTTCGGTCAATGACACCATCGCCTACTACCAGCAACTTGCCAAACGCAGCGGCGGCTACCCGCGCACCGGCCGATTCGCCCGGCTGTTCGTGGTGCCCGGCATGAACCACTGCTCGGGCGGCCCGGCCACCGACGGCTTCAACACGCTGGCGCCGATCGTCGAGTGGGTCGAAAAAGGCCGCGCGCCGACGTCCATCGACGCCACCGCGCGCCCGGAGAACGGCACCGCCTGGCCGGGTCGCACCCGTCCGCTGTGCCCCTACCCGCTGCAGGCGCGCTACACCGGCCGCGGCAGCATCGAGCAGGCAGAGAACTTCCGCTGCGTGAACGTCAGCCGTCGCCACTGAGCCTGGCGGGCTGAAGCCCACCCTACGGGACGCCGCCGCACCGCCCCCGTAGGGCCGGCTTCAGCCGGCCAAGCCGAGAGATACCATGAACATCTCAAATCTCGTCGCCATCGACATCCATACCCATGCCGAAGTGTCATGCCGCTGCGCGCCCGACGACTTCGGCAAAGCCTTCGACGAAGCGGCCGAGAAATACTTCAAGTTCAGCCACCGCCCGACCATCCCCGAGACCATTGCCTATTACCGCGAGCGGCAGCTCGGCCTGGTGATGTTCACCGTCGATGCGGAATTCGAGACCGGCCGCCGCCGCATCCCCAACGAGGAGATCGCCGAGGCCGCACTGGAGAACCGCGACATGATGATCGCCTTCGCCAGCATCGACCCGCACAAGGGCAAGATGGGGCTGCGCGAGGCGCGCCGATTGATTGAGGACTACCAGGTGGGCGGCTTCAAGTTCCACCCCACGGTACAGGGCTTCTTTCCCAACGACCCGATGGCCTATCCGCTGTATGAGCTGATCGCCGAATACAAACTGCCGGCCATCTTCCACAGCGGCCACTCGGGCATCGGCACCGGCATGCCCGGCGGCGGCGGGCTGCGGCTGAAGTACTCGAACCCGATCCATCTGGACGACGTGGCGGCCGACTTCCCGGACATGCCGATCATCATCGCCCACCCGTCCTGGCCCTGGCAGGACGAAGCCCTGTCGGTATGCCTGCACAAGCCCAACGTGTATATCGACCTGTCCGGCTGGTCGCCCAAGTACTTTCCGCCGCAGTTGGTTCAGTACGCCAACACCCGGCTCCAGCACAAGATGCTGTTCGGCTCGGACTTCCCGCTCATCACGCCGGAGCGCTGGATGGAAGACTACGAACAGGCTGGCTTCCGGCCCGAACTGAAACCCCTGATCTTCAAGGAAAACGCAGCGCGGGTGCTGAGGCTAGACACTCGCGCCTAGGACGGCCCCGACCCACCCACCCGTGGGGATTCCCGATACCGCGAGGGCGGCCCGCCTCGCGGCCGGCTCAGCCGTCGAGCAGAGGTGTCGGCCCCGAGTTCTGCGCAAGGCGCCCGGGTGGCGCGGAACGAACACCGGCGCCTGCACGGTCAAGGGGGCATCCATCGCGTCGCCGGACAATGCGCTGGTGTCGAACTCGTAGCGGGCGATGGTCTTGAAGGCCGGGTCGAACGGGAATGACGGTGCCGGCATCGGCGCATCAGCGCCCTACCGGCACCGCCGCCCCATTACCGCAGCCCGTCGTTGGCCAGCTCCGCCGCACTGAAGAAGGAACGCGGCAGCGGGTCGATGACCTGGTAGGCCTTCGGCAGTTCGTTGAGTGCCGAATTGAGGTAGTAGGCCCCCGACTGCATGTCGTAGCCGCCCCACATGACGTTCCCGATCAGCGCCGGAATGTCCGGGCACAGCAGCGTCAGCGTGAAGTTGATGCGCCACAGTTCGCCCTTGGCATCCCAGCCGTCGATCAGGATGATCTGCCAGGTGTCCTCGTCGATGTAGTACTTGCGCTTGGGCACGACATGGCGCCTACCGGCCTTGAGGTCAGCCTCCACCACCCACACCCGGTGAAGCTCCCAGCGCACCCGGTCGGGATTGAGCGTGTGCGGCGTCACCAGCTCGTCCACCTTGGCCGCCGCAGCGCCGTTGTTGTTGTAGGGAATGTACATCGCCTGCTTGCCCACCAGTTTCAGCTCGTAGCGATCGAGCGGACCGAACAGCATGAAGGCTTCATCCACCAACCCGATGCCCGAAGTGACGGCATCGGGGGTGTCATAGGACACCGACGGCGCCTTGCGCACGCGCCGCTGACCCACCAGGTATTGCCACAACCCGCGCGGCACGCTGGCATTCATGTTGTCGTGGGCAAGAATGGCCTCGCCCGCTTTCGAACCGGGCTCGGAGGCCAGGAATTTGCCGTACTGGTAGTAGCCGTCGAAACTGTCCACGCTGCCGCTCTTGTCGTAGTACGGCCGGTCGATGGTCTGCTCGCCGCCCGAGGCCATGGCGCGACGCCCATCCGCGGTGACCACCCAAGTGCGCAGGCGGAACTGCGTGGTACGGCCGCGCCACCCCAGGCGATGGTTCTGCAAGATCTCGTAGGCATCGTGCGGCACGGGGAACGGGATGCCGCCGTAGGCGTCCTGCGTGCCCTGCCCGTCGTCCACCAGCTTGGCCCGCGTGGCATTGGCGAAGGTGTTGTCATAGACATATTGCGGTGCCGCCGCGGTGCGATGGGTCGGATAGACGTCGATGCGGAAATCCGGGTACTTGTTCATCAGGGCCTTGACGCCGTCTGTCAGCTTGTCGGCGTACTGCGCCATGTTCTTGGCGTTGATCGACACCACCGGCTTCTCAGCGGCGAACGGGTCGGTCCGCGTGCTGCCGGCAGTGTAGCCGGGCAAGGGTTTTGTCATGCCGCCATCCCAGGCCGGGATCTGTCCGTCGGCACTGGCGGCGCGTTCGGCGCCGAGCGGGGTCAAGGTGCTCTTCAGCTTGGCGGCCTCCTCGGCGGTTGCGGTGGCATGCGCGCTCGGCGCGAGAACGGTGGCCACCGCCCAGGCGGCCATCAGGGTCTTGAAATTCATGGTACGTCTCCGTGAGCGGATCGATCAGAAGGTGCGCGAAATACTGAAGGACACGTAGGCACGATCCTTCAGCGACTGGCCGAAGGTGAGCTGGCGTGGCGTCGCGCTGCCATCGACGAGCGTCTCCGTGAAGGTGTCTTCGCGACCGAAGTAGTCGGTGTAGGCCAGCGAGAAATTCCAGACGGTGCGATAGATCCCCTTCAGGCCGACGCTGTAACTGCCGCCATCCGAGACGCCACCGGCGAAGTTCGCCACCGCCGAGGAGCGACCGCCGAAGTTGTAGGCCACGCTGACGGGCACCGACAGGTCAAGCCCCGGCAATACCTGGAAGTACTGCGGCTCGAAAATCATGCGCAGCGCCCAGGCGTCTTTGGTGGTGTTGCCGTCCAGGCCGCCACCCACGCCGTTGAAGATGTCCTTGGTGACTTTCAGCGTGCGGTTATAGGCCAGCTCGCCCAGCACCGCCCCGCCCTCCCAGAAGGCATTGGGGCTCAGCAGATAGACGCCGTTGAGCAGCAGATGCGCCGTCCGGCCGACGGCGAAACACGGCGCATCGTCATCACCGCAACGGGTCACCGCCGAGCCGGGCACCAGTACGGCGGGATCGCTGTTGAGCGGCGCGTTCCAGCGCAGAGAGCCTTCGAGTGCCCAGTTGAGCGATCCGATCGACGAGGTCACACTGGCACCGAGCGTGCGGATGTTTTCAGCGTAGGCCAGATGCACGTCGCCATTGACGAAGTCGAACACTGGCGCAGCCAGCACCTTGTCGTGATATTGCGCAGCATAGAAGCCATACTCGAAGTTGCTGTCGGCCGGGCTCCAACGCACCTGGATGCCGCCCTGGCCCGAATCCCGCGGCTCCAGGTCGCGGCGGCTCCGATAGGGCAGATCGACGCCGGGGCCGAAGTTGACGCTGCCGGTGCCCACGTAGTCCTGATTGGAGAAATAGCTGCCGACGCCGGGGATCCGGCTGCCCCGCCACTTGAGCTGGTAATACGCGCTGAGCGACAACTCGTCCGTCAGCCCCAGGGACGCCGACACCTGCTCCACCGGCAAAAGAACTTCCTTGAACTTCCAGTCGGGCACCGAGACGACCTTGGCCACATCCACCGGCCCCTGGGCATTGGCAATGCCGTTCTGGCCGAAAAACAGGCTTTCGCCCCATTGCAGCGTGTGCCGGCCGACCCGCACGGTGGCCGGCATGTCGCCGATCGTGCCTTTGGCATAGCCGAACACATCGAGGAATTCGCTGCCCTTGCCATGCTGGTCGCGGGTCGAGCGCAGGAATTCGTCGGCATCGCGGCCCGCCCCGGTATTGGCGGTGGACACCACCGTGCCGGTCGGCACGCCGTTGGCGTAGATCTCGGTGCCCTTGTAGTCGTTGCGCTGCAGATAGGCCCCATCGAGCCAAGCGGCACCACTGACCCGGAAGCCGAGGTTCCTGTAGCGCACATCGAATTCGGTGAGCAAATCGAGTCGGTTGGAAATCACACCCCGGTCGAAATTGTGGTCGCCGTCGTCTTCATTCACCCTCCCCGGATCGCCCGCCACGTCCAGCCGCGTCAGCCCTGCGGAGGGATTCTTCAAGCGATAGGCCGTGCTGTACTTCGGCGTGATGTCGAAGCGCATGCGCAGATCCGGATCCGCGGTGTCAATGTCGAAAGCGTGGGCGGCCGATACCCCGAACAGGGCCGCAGTCACCGCCAGACGGTATGAAAGCATCACGTGTCTCCTCTTGACCGATCATTGCCGGTCGATTGTTTGTCGGACGATGCCGCCTGCCGAAGCGCTAGCCACTGGCCGAGCATCCGGCGCCCCCGTCCCCGACATCCCCGTAGTACCGCATCGACTCCTGGCGGCGCTGAAAGATTGATCGTTCCGGCGCCCTCCGGGAAATCGTTTTTCCCGCCTATGCGATACGATTTGGTTATGACACGCCTTCGCCAAAGCATCAGATCCAACCATTGGCAGCCGCTAAGAGCGACTGCCGGCCTGAGGTCATCCGGCCTTTCAAGCGGCGACTTCTGCGCCCCTGCCACAGACCGTTCCGATGTCGCCACCGGCCGCGTCCGGCGAGCCCGCGGCGATGCATCGCGCTGCAGCATTCCGGCATCAATAACCAAACCGTATCGATGAGGCGACAAAACGAACTTCCCGTCCGCCGCTTGCCGGCGCACGCTGAGGTTGTCTGCTCACGCGGTTTCCTTACAGCTCACGAGCGCTCACCGGCAAGCGCATGTCGCCATGCACCTGCGTCATGGCCGGGCGATCCACCGAGGCCGCAAACACAGACCCCGAACTCATGGAGGATGGTCATGCAAGAAGGCAAGCTGTTGTGGACCCCGCGTCCGGAACAGGTGGAATCAGCCAATATCACAGCGTTTTGTCGCTGGCTCGAACACACACAGGGCCAGCACCTGCCCGACTACGCCAGCCTCTGGCGCTGGTCCACCACGGATGTCGACGGCTTCTGGCAGGCGCTGTGGGACTACTTCGACATCGAGGCCTCCACCCCACCGAGCGCCGTGCGGGGCCGACGCACGATGCCCGGCACGCAGTGGTTTCCCGGCGCGCGGCTGAACTACGCCCAACATGTCCTGCGTGGCGCGCAGCGCGGCGGCGATGCCCTGCTGTCGATGAGCGAGACCCAGCCGCTGCGTGCGCTGCCCTGGGAGACACTGGCCCAGCAGGTGCGAGGCCTCGCCACCGAGCTGCGTGCCATGGGCGTGCAACCCGGCGATCGCGTGGCCGCCTGGATGCCGAACCGGCCGGAAACCCTGGTGGCCCTGCTGGCGACCACCGCCATCGGCGCCGTGTGGGCCTGCTGCTCGCCCGACTTCGGCGCCCGCGGCGTGCTCGACCGGCTGACCCAGCTCTCGCCCAAGGTCCTGTTCTGCATCGACGGCTACCGCTACGGCGGCAAGCAGCATGACCGGCGGGACGAACTGGCGCACATCGTCGGCGCGCTCGACAGCCTGACGCATGTCGTCCTGTTGCCGGGGCCGGACAGCGACGGCGCCCACCTGCCCGACGCCAACGTCGTGCGCTGGGACGCACTGATGGACCGGCCACCCGTCCAGGCGGCGGATTTCCGCTTCGAGCAGGTTCCCTTCGACCATCCCCTGTGGGTGCTGTTCTCCTCCGGCACCACCGGGCTGCCCAAGGCCATCGTGCATGGGCACGGCGGCATCCTGCTCGAAACGCTCAAAAACGCCAGCTTCCACTTCGACCTGCATCCGGGCGAGCGCATCTTCTTCCACACCACCAGCGGCTGGATGCTGTGGAATTTCCTGGTCGGCACGACCCTGACCGGCGCGCTGCCCGTGCTCTACGACGGCAACCCGGCCTACCCCGAACGCGACATGCTGTGGCGCATGGTGCAAGACGCCCGGGCAACGCATCTTGGTGCCAGTCCGACCTACGTGGACCAACTGGCCCGGGCCGGCGTGGTGCCGGGCGAGCGCTATGACCTGTCGGCGCTACGCATGATTTCCCTGGCCGGCTCGCCAGCGACGGCCGAATGCATGGCCTGGTTCTATGACAACGTGAAAGCCGACCTGTGGGTGGCCAACGGCAGCGGTGGCACCGATTGCTGCACCGGCTTCGTCGGCGGCGTGCCGACGCAACCGGTGCATGCCGGCGAGATCCAGGGCCCCTCGTTGGGCGTAGCGGTGAAAGCGTTCGACGGACAGGGCCATGCTCTCATCGATGAGGTCGGCGAACTGGTCATCACCGAACCGATGCCATCGATGCCGCTGTACTTCTGGAACGACGCGGACGACATGCGCTACCGCGAGACCTATTTCGACACTTATCCCGGGATCTGGCGCCATGGCGACTACTTCCGCATCCGCGCCGATGGCGCGTGCTTCGTGCTCGGCCGCTCGGACGCCACATTGAACCGCCACGGGGTGCGCATCGGCACCGCCGAGATCTATCGCTCACTGGCGCGCATCGACGAGATCGAGGCCGCACTGATCGTGAACCTCGACCTGCCCGGCGGGCGCTTCTACATGCCGCTGTTCGTCAAGCTGGCCGAGGGGCTGACGCTCGACGAGGCGCTCGAGGCGAAGATCTGCGCGCGCCTGAAAAGCGAGTTCACGCCACGCCATGTCCCCGACGAGATCCACCAGGTTCCCGAGATTCCCGCGACCATCACCGGCAAGACGATGGAGGTTCCGGTGCGTCGCATCCTGATGGGCGCCCCGCCGGAAGCGGCAGCCAATCGCAGCGCGATGGCCAATCCGGGCGCGCTCGACTATTTCATCGCGTTTGCCGCGCAGCGGCGCGGCGGCGAAACCGTCAAGACCTGAAACGAGGAGACCCACTCAATGTCCCGATACAAGAACCGCTGGCAGACCGTCACCGTCGAGGTGGACGCCGGCATCGCCTGGATCACTTTCAACCGACCGGAAAAGCGCAACGCCATGAGCCCCACGCTCAACCGCGAAATGGGCGAGGTACTCGACACCCTGGAACTGGATGACGACGTCGGCGTGCTGGTGCTCACCGGCGCCGGCGAGTCGTGGTCGGCCGGCATGGACCTGAAGGAATACTTCCGCGAAACCGACGGCAAGTCCGACCTCTACCAGGAGCGCATGCGCCGCCAGGCCTCCGACTGGCAATGGAAGCAACTGCGCTTCTACAACAAGCCGACCATCGCCATGGTCAACGGCTGGTGCTTCGGCGGCGCCTTCTCGCCGCTGGTCGCCTGCGATCTGGCCATCTGCGCCGACGAGGCGGTGTTCGGCCTGTCGGAGATCAACTGGGGCATCCCGCCGGGCAACCTGGTGAGCAAGGCCGTGGCCGACACCATGGGCCATCGCCAGGCTCTGCACTACGTGATGACCGGCGACACCTGGACCGGCCCCGAAGCCGCCGCCATGGGTCTGGTCAACAAGAGCGTGCCGCGCGCCCAACTGCGCGACGAGGTCAAGGTGCTGGCCGGCAAGCTGCTGGAGAAGAACCCCACCGTGATGCGCATCGCCAAGCATGGCTTCAAGCGCTGCCGCGAACTGACCTGGGAACAGGGCGAAGACTACCTCTACGCCAAGGTCGACCAGTCCAACCATCGCGATACCGAAAAGGGCCGCACCAAGGGGCTGACGCAGTTCCTCGACGAGAAGAGCATCAAGCCGGGGCTGCAGGCCTATAAACGCTGAACGGAGACACACTATGAATGAGTTCAAACTGCTGATCGGCGGCCGGCTGGTCGATGGCGCCACGACCATGGAGGTCATCGACCCGGCCACCGGCGAGGTCTTCACCCACTGCCCGCGGGCCTCGGCGGCCCAGGCCGAAGAAGCGATCGCCGCCGCCAGGGCCGCCTTCCCCGACTGGTCGGCCATGTCGTGGGACGCCCGCAAGGCGCGGGTGCTGCAGATCGCCGACGCGCTCGACGCACAGGCGGACACACTCGCCCCGCTGCTGACCCGCGAACAAGGGCGGCCGGTCTTCGGTGCCGAGTTCGAGGTCCACGAGGCAGCGCGCATCCTGCGCACCTTCGCCGGGATGACGCTGGCCGACGAGGTGTTGCACGAAGACGAGGCCGGCCAGGCCATCGAGACGCGCGCGCCGCTCGGCGTCGTGGCAGCGATCGCGCCGTGGAACTTCCCCCTGGTGCTGCTCGCCAACAAGCTCGGCCCGGGTCTGATGGCCGGCAACACCATGATCCTCAAACCGGCGCCGACAACGCCGCTGACGACGCTGCGCCTCGGCGAGATCTGCGCCAGCGTGTTACCGGCCGGGGTAGTCAACGTCATCACCGACCAGAACGACCTCGGCCCGCTGCTGACCGGCCATCCGCACATCGCCAAGGTGGCGTTCACCGGCTCCACCGCGACCGGCCGCAAGGTCATGGCCAGCGGCGCCGACACGCTGAAGCGGCTGACGCTGGAGCTTGGCGGGAACGACGCCGCACTGGTGCTCGACGACGCCGATCCGGCGGAGGTCGCGCAGAAGATCTTCAATGGCGCGATGTTCAACGCCGGTCAGATCTGCGCCGCGATCAAGCGGGTGTATGTGCCCGATGCGCTCTACGACGCCGTGTGCAACGCGCTGGCACTGCTGGCCGAGGCCACCGTCGTCGGCAATGGCCTCGACCTCACCACCCAGATGGGACCGGTCCAGAACCGCATGCAGTACGACAAGCTCAAGGGCTACCTGGACGACGCACATACGCGTGGCAAGGTCATCGCCGGCGGCAAGGCGCTCGACCGCCCCGGCTACTTCATCGCCCCGACCATCGTGCGCGACATTCCCGACGATGCCCGCCTGGTGCGCGAGGAGCAGTTCGGCCCGGTATTACCAGTGCTGCGCTACCGCGACCTCGACGACGCCGTGGCGCGCATCAACGACAGCGAATACGGCCTGTGCGGCAGCGTCTGGAGCGGCGACACGGCCCGGGCCTGCGCCGTCGCGCGGCGCATCAACTCGGGTACCGTCTGGGTGAACAAGACGCTCGACATCAACCCGAGCTACCCCTTCCGCGGCGTCAAGCAGTCGGGCATCGGTACCGAACTCGGCCGTGACGGCCTGGAGGAATACACCCAGGCCAAGGTCATCAACCTCGCCAGGGGCTGAGCGCCGGGCGCGCTCCTTGCGCCCGGCTGCAGCGCCGCGCCTTCGCCGATCCACACGGACGGTCGACGGCGCGGCGCTTTTTCGTGGGCGAGCGGATGGCGATGGGAGAGGCGACTGGAAAGGCGCCGAAAAAAGGACGGGCAACACGCCCAAGCGTCAGCGAGCAGGCCCTGCCGCTGACGGAGGTCCACGCCCGCAGCACACCGCGCCGCTAGCGCTTCGTCGGCGTCTCCGCGGGCAGCGGGCCTTGTGCATCGCCCGCCTCGCCCAGGTAGCGGTTCCCCTCCGGCGAGCGGCCGCCGGCGAGCATCATGTCGCGATAGGCCGCCTCGCTCATGCCGGTCATGCTGCCGACCATCTTCTGCACGCTGATGCCATCGGTTGCGCCGATCTTGACCAGGAAGTAGATGCTGCCGCCCAGCGCGATGCAGCGGTTCAGATCGCGCGCCAGCACGGCGTCCCGCTGCGCCTCGCTCATCGGCCATTCGTTCAGGTAGGCATCTTCGTCCGCCTTGAAGCGCGTGCGGTTCTCGGCCTTCATCAGCGACATGCAGAACTGGTTGAGCCAGTAGCCCTTGCGCGACTGGTCGGCATCGAACACCGTGGTACCGGGAACATCGAGGTAGGGTTTATCGAGTGCCATGGGTCATTGCTCCGTTGGCGGATTTCAGTGGCTGGCATGCAGCACGAAACGGGCCTCGCGATGCAGGATGCGCCAACCGTCGGGGGTCAGCGCGAAACGGTCGTCGAACTCGCCAAGCACCGGTAGCCCGTGCGCCGGCCGGCCTCTCGGCCCGGCCGGGTCGGCCAGCGAACCGGACCACAGCAGCACGTAGCTGCACGCCTGCGCCTCGGTGGGCGAAACGATCTCCACCAGGGTGTTGCTGACCACATGCCGGGTCAGGCGTTCGGCAGGCCTGGCGGCATAGGCCGCGCGGATCGCCTCGCGCCCTTGCAGCCGGATGCCGTCGGGGCGGACCAACATCCCGTCCTCGGCGAACAACGCCGCCAGCCCCTCGGCGTCGCCGCCATCGGCCCGCGCGGCCGCGCGCAGCACCAGCGTTCGGCAGGCGTCACAGACTTCCCGTATTTCCAGCGGCGTCATCGCCCCCGTCTCCTTCGTCAGTGGCCAGCGTCGGGCATGCCGAGCCATTCGATCAAGGCCGCGCTGACCGCCTGCGGCTGCTCCATGGTCGTCATGTGCCCCGCGTCTTCGACGACGACGAGGCGCGAGTCGGGCAACAGGGCATGCATCTGGCGATGGCGCGCCAGCGGGCTCCAGCCGTCCTGGCGTCCACACAGCAAGAGCGTCGGACAGCGCAGCGCGGCAAGTACCGGGCGGGCGTCCGGCCGCTCAAGCAGGGCCTGAAGCTGTGCTTCGAAAATGGCCGGGCTCTTGCGTTCGATCATGTCGAGGATGGCCTCGAAGATCGGCGTATTGCAGTGCGCCGGATGCACCATGCCGGCCGCCCACTGGCGCCCCATGGTGCGCATGCCCGCGCTGCGCGCCAGCGCCAGCAGCGCCATGCGCTGGCGGCGTTCCTCCGCGCCCGCCGCGCCCTCGGCGAGCGGGTCGACCCCGCTGTCGAGCAATGCCAGCCGCGCGATGCGCTGCGGTGCCTGACGGACCATGTCGAGGGCCACCCGCCCGCCCATCGAATGGCCCACGAGCGAGAACCGGGTATCCGGCACGGTCGCGAGCACGTGGCTGGCCATGGCCTCGATCGAGGCCAGCGCACCAAAGGACGGAACGATGCATTCCACGTCCGCCAGGGCTTCGCGCTGGCAGGCCCACACCGCCTCGTCGCATAACAGGCCTGGCAACATCACCACCACCGAACGCGTCATCGCTTCCTTTCCCTCCGAGGCTTTCAGGCCAACTCGACCTGAGCAAAAGCATGTCATCGCGTACCGCAAGACACCAATGCCGATGCCAGGCTGAGGTATTCGTTCTGAACATGGGAGAGAATGGGCGGCGCCCCGGAGGCATCGCCTGGCCGGCGCCAAGTCGGGCACCAGCGACCGAACGGCCTATCCGGGCTGGCGCATCTATGGCGTCAATGCACGCGCGCTGGCCGCCTCGCGCAGCGCGTCGAGAACGGCCAGCAGATCGGGGGAAGGCTCGCCGATGTCACGGAAGGCGAAACCGATCGAGCGCGTCGTGCCGGGCAGCGCCACCGGCACCCGCACCACCGCTCCCTCCCCGTCCAGCGCTTGGCCGTAGGAGGTGATCGCCAGCCGGTCGGTGCTGGCCACCAGGGCGCGGGTCACCGCCGCGTTGTTGGCTTGCAGGGTATCGCGGGGCGGCGCCAACCCAGCCGCTTCGAAGGCGCAGGTGAGCGCTAGGCTGGCGGGCGTCCCCGGCAGCGGCGCGATCCATTCCCATTCGAGCAGATCCACCAGGCTCAACGAGGGCCGCTCGAAGCACGGATGCGCCGGACGGGCGATGACCGCCAGCGGTTCGCGGAACAGCACCTGTTGGCGCACCTCGGCCGAGGGCTCGCGAAGCGCGCCGACGATCACATCGATGTCCGCATGGAGCAGATGCGTCATCAGGCTCTCGTAGGTCCCGTCGACCATGGTGATCTCCACCTCGGGGTGCAGGCGCCGTACCGCGTCGACCGCTTGCGGCAAGAACAGGCCGACGGATAGCGGCAGCGTCCCGATCACGACCCGTCCGCGAATATCGCCCCGCCAGGCGGCGATATCGCTTTCCATCGCGCGCGCCTCGCCGAAGGCCAGCTTGACCCGGCGCAGCATGGCTTCGCCCGGCTCGGTCAGGCGGGTCCCGCGCACCGAGCGCCGGAACAGCACCGAACCCGACAGATGCTCCAGCGAGCGCAAGGCGCGATGCACGGCCGGCTGACTGATGCCCAACGCCAGCCCGGCACGCGATTCGCTTTCCGCCGCCGCCACCGCCACCAACGCCTTGAGCGCTGAGGGCGACACCGCGCTGGCGAAACGCTCGGGCAAGGCCGCCCGCCGCTTCGCCGGCGCGGTCAGCGCCAGCGCCTCGGCGGCTCCACGCTTGAGATGGTCGAACAAGGCGACCGCCCTGCGCGACACGCCCATCCCCGGCACGGTCGGCTGCATACCGCGTGAAAACCGTTCGAACAACGGCAGCTCGCAGAACTGTTCGAGCTCGATCACCGCGCGGGTCACGGCCGGCTGAGAGAGAAAGATCGCTTCGGCGGCCCGCTTGGCGCTGCCATGCGTCACCACCGCCATCAGGCAGCGCAGCGATTTGAGATGCTCGGAGATGGCCGGCACCGACCGGGACAACCCGGGTAATGATTCCTGAAGCAGGCGCGACTTCATCGATAGCGTCCGAAACGAGATATGGCCGCCATTCTACCCACCCGTCGTCCGACACCGACGCGCACCCGCGATGTCGAGGCGCCGTGGCTGAAACGGCGGCGGCCGGCTCAGCGCAGTAATTCGCCCGGGCTGTAGAGCAGGCCGCGTTCGCTGAGGCTCTTGGGCCGCTGGCGGCAGTTGTCGCCGACGCGCCCTTGCGGCGCGCCGCCCTCGTAGCCCCAGATGCCCGAGCGCATGTCGATCCAGTAGCGCCCGTCGGGCACGCGCAGGCAGGCGGCGCGGTCGAGGCGCGCCATCGCCGCCGTGTCGAGGCGCTGTCCGTTGACCACCACATAGCGGCCGCGCGCATCGACCGGCGGGGCCGCGGCGATCAGGCCGACGAGGATCAGGGCAAGGGGCAATCTCATGATGACATCCTGGCGCGGCCCACATGCCGCACCTGGTTCAGCTTAGATCGCCCGGCCGGCCCTCGCCACCGGGGGCCGGCGCCGCGACACGCGTCAGTTGGGCAGCCAGTCGGTCGGGGCGCGGAAGGAGTCCTTGAGCAGAAAGTGCATCGGCAGCGCCAGGTTGAGATTGTCGGGCGGGATGGGCGATTCGAACCAGCGCCGGTAGAGCTCGCCGATTTCCCCCGACTGGATCATCTGCTTGACGGCGGCGTCGATCAGGGCCTTGAAGGCCGGATCGGTCTTGGCCAGCATGATCGCCAACGGCTCGATCGACAACGTCTTGCCGGTGATCACGAAGCGCTCGGGCGCCTCGGCGCGGGCGCGCAGGCTGGCCAGCAGCACATCGTCCATCAGGAAGGCGTCGGCCTCGCCGGCGGCCAGCCGGGCGAAGGCGGCGGCATGGTCGGGCGCTTCGAGCGCACGGGCGCCGAGCAGGCGGTTTTCGTTGAAGTCGCGCAGCATGGCGGCGGCGGTGGTGCCGCGGGTGGTGACCACGGTCTTGCCGTCGGTATCCCAGATCTCGCGGATGCCGCTGTCGGCACGCACCAGCAGCCGGGTGGTGGCGATGAAGGTGGGGATGGTGAAGGCCACGCGCTGGCGCCGTTCGCCGTTGCTGGTGGTCGAGCCGCACTCCAGGTCGGCCGCGCCGCGTTCGAGGTGTTCGATGCGGTTGGCCGAGGTCACCGGGACCAGGCGCTGCGTGAGGCTCACGCCCAGATGCTTCTCGATGGCGCGCACCAGCTGCCGGCAGATGTCGAGGCTGTAGCCCACCGGTTCGCCACCGGGCCACTGGTAGGAGAACGGCATCGAGGTTTCGCGATAGGCCAGCGTGATGGTGCGCGTGGCCCGCAGGCGGTCGAGCACCTCGCCGGCCTGGGCCGCCTGCCAGGGCAGCCCGGCGAGGATCAGGATCATCAGACGCAGGACTCGGTGGGCCATGGTGCTCTCCTTCGGGTGGGGTCAGCGTAAGCGGAAGCGGCCGATGGCAGCACTCATGCGCCGGGCCAGGGTGTCCAGTGCGCGGGCGGTCGCCGCGCTGTCTTCCATGTCGGTCTGATGCTGCGCGGCCAGTGCGGCGATGTGGCCGGCCTGGGTCGAGGCGGTGCCGCCTTCGTCATGCTGGGCACGCATCATGGCGGCGATCTCGTCCATGCCGCGATCGGCCTGGACGGCGGCCTCGCTGGCCGCATCGAGGGTGTCGCGCACCCCGTCCACATGGGCCAGCCCGGTCGCCAGCGCGGCCTTGCTCGAGCGCGCAGTATCGGCCAGATCGGTGGCACGCTCGCCGAGACCGGCGGTCACGCCGTCGATTTCGGCCACGCTGTGGTTGGCCCGCTCGGCCAGCTTGCGCACCTCACCGGCCACCACCGCAAAGCCGCGTCCCTGCTCGCCGGCACGCGCCGCCTCGACCGCGGCGTTGAGCGCCAGCAGATTGGTCTGCTCAGCGATCTCGCGCACCCGGCGGGTCATCACGGTGATGCTCTGCGTGCTGTCGACAAAGGCCAACGCGGCGGCGGCCATGGTGTCGGCGCTGCGGTCGGCATGCGTCAGCCCCTCGGTCAATTGCTGCAGATGCTCGCGCCCGCGCTCGATGCGCAGCACGCTTTCGCGGGCGCGCTGGCGCACCGCTTCGGCATCGGCGCTGGCACTGCCGATATGTGCCGACATGCGCGCCATCGCGGCCACCGTGGCCTCGGCCGCGGCGGTCTGCTCGCTGGCACCGCCGGCCTGCTCGCGTGCGGTGGACGCCAGCTTGGCCGCCGCCTCGGTGACCTGCTCGCTGCTCTCGGCCACCTCGCCGATCAGTCGGCGCAGCCCGCCGACGACCGTGCCCAGGTGCTGGCCGACTTCGGCCAACTCGTCCCGCCCGCGCAGGGCGAAGCCCACGGTCAGGTCGCCGTCGAGCAGCCGGTTGGAGTCGGCCGACAAAGCCCGCACGGCGCGGCGCACCGCCGCGTAGAAGCCGCCGAACAGCCACAGCAGCACCAGCAACACCAGCGCCATGCCGCCGAGCACCGCCTGCAGGCGAGCATTCAAGCGGGCCTGGCGCTCGAGCAACAATGTCTCGGCCGCAGCGAGAAAACTGGCATCGAGCCCCGCGAGCAGGCTTTCGGCGGCCCGCACCTCGGCGGCAAAGGCCTTGGCGTCGATAGCGAGTTCGTCGGCGGCGACGAAATCGGCGTCGATCTTGCGCGTGAGCGCCAGCACTGGCGCGACATCGTCCAGGGCCTGGCGGAGGGCGCCGTCGACGGCCGGCGCGTCACGCAGCGCCAGCCCGGTGAGGTCGGTCAATTGCTGCAGCGAACTGCGCACTTCGCGCGCCGCCTGGGTCAGCACCAGTTTGTCGTCGGTAAAGGCGGCCTGCTGCACGGCATCGGCGATGGCCACGACCTTCAGGCGGTTGAAGGCTTCCTGGATGCGCGGCAGATCCTCGGCACAGGCGCGCAGCACGAAGTGGCCAGCCTCGTGCGGATCGAGGCTCAGGCCCGAGGTGTAACCGAGATGCAGGACCAGCCGGTTGATCTGGTCCACCAGCGCGGTGGCGCCGTTGTAGATCGCCTCCGAGCGCGCCCCGGCACCGGGCGCGAGTGCACCGGCCTCCTGGCGGATGCGTTGCCAGCGGCGCCGGGCGGCATCGTCGAAGGGTGCCGATTCGGTGAGCGGCTCGAGCGTGTCCAGGGCCGCCGTCAGCTGCGCGGCGGCGCTGGCGGCGTCGGCCTGGCCGGCCCACAACCCGGCCAGCAGCGGCTGGGCGCCTTCGCGCACGGTGCGCAGGCGGGCGCTGGCGCCGGTCAGGTGCGCCACCGCCGCCAGGCCCTGGCGCTCGGCGGCGACCTGCCGCACGCCGTCGAGCAGCGGCGCCACCGCCAGCCAGGTGAGCACGCACAAGGCGGCCAGGAAGACGCCGCCGACCACGGCGAACTTGCCCGCGTAGCGCAAACGGCCCATCAGGTGTTCGGACACCGCCAGCAGCATCGCCATGGTCTGACCTCTCAGTGCTGCAGGATCTTGTCGAGGAACTGGCGCGCCCGCTCGGAGCGCGGGTTACCGAAGAAGGCGTCCTTGTCGTCGTCTTCGACGATATGGCCGTGGTCCATGAAGATGACGCGGCTGGCCACCTTGCGCGCGAAGCCCATCTCGTGGGTCACGCACATCATGGTCATGCCCTCCTGCGCCAGCTCGACCATCACGTCGAGCACCTCGTTGATCATCTCGGGGTCGAGCGCCGAGGTGGGTTCGTCGAAGAGCATGCAGATCGGGTCCATCGCCAGCGCGCGGGCAATCGCCACGCGCTGCTGCTGGCCGCCCGACAGCTGACCGGGGAATTTGTCGGCATGCGCCTTGAGGCCGACCCGGTCGAGCAGCGCCAGGCCCTTCTGCCGCGCTTCGTCACGCCCGCGGCCGAGCACCTTGATCTGGGCGATGGCCAGGTTGTCGGTGATGCTCATGTGCGGGAACAGCTCGAAATGCTGGAACACCATGCCCACCCGAGCCCGCAGCTTGGGCAGCGAGGTGCCGCGCGCGCCGACCGAGGTGCCGTCGACGGTGATGCTGCCTTCGTTGAAGGGTTCGAGCGCATTGACGCACTTGATGAGCGTCGACTTGCCCGAGCCGGACGGGCCGCACACCACCACCACTTCGCCGGCGGCCACACGCGTGGTGCACTCGGTCAGGACCCGGAAGTCGCCATACCACTTGGATACATTGTTGATCTCGATCATCGCGGATCTCCTTTAGCGAATGATGGCAATGCGCGTCTGCAGCCGTTTGACCAGGCGCGACAGGGCAAAGCAGATGAGGAAGTAGACGACCGCCACGGTGGTGTACATCTCGACCGGGCGCAGGTCGCGCTGGGTGATCTTGTCGGCCGCGCCGAAGAAGTCGGTGGCGCCGATGGCGTACACCAGCGATACGTCCTGGAACAGCACGATGGTCTGCGTCAGCAGCACCGGCAGCATGTTGCGAAAGGCCTGCGGCAGCACCACGTAGCGCATGCTCTGGGCGTAAGTGAAGCCCAGCGCATAGCCGGCGCCGACCTGGCCGCGCGGCACCGACTGGATGCCCGAACGCATGATCTCGGCGTAGTAGGCGGCCTCGAAGACCATGAAGGTGAGGTAGGCCGAGGTGTCGGCGCCGACCGGGATCATCTGGCCGGTGACCAGGCGCAGCACCAGCGGCAGGATCAGGTAGAAGGCGAGGATCACCTGCACCAGCGGCACGCTGCGGAAGATGTTGATGTAGGCCGCGGCGAAGCGCTGCAGCAGCGGGTTGGACGACAGGCGCATCAGCGCCAGCGCGGTGCCCAGCACGATGCCGCCGATCATCGCCACCAGCGTGACCTGCACGGTGTAGCGCAGGCCCTCGGCCAGAAAGGCCCAGTTCTCGGCGATCACCGAAAAGTCGAAGTCACCCATCTCAGTGCCCTCCCTGACCGGCGGCGATCAGCCCGGGCACCCGGGTGCGGCGCTCGACCCAGCCGAGCAGGCGGTTCATGGTGAAGGCCAGGGTCACGTAGAGCAGCGTCACCACCAAGGTGATCTCCAGCACCTGCGAGGTCTTCTCGATGATCTGCTTGTACTGGAAGTACAGTTCGAGCATGCCCACGGCGTAAGTCACCGAGGAGTTCTTGAACACGTTCATGGCTTCGGAGGTGAGCGCCGGCAGCACGATGCGGTAGGCCATCGGCAGGCGCACGTAGCGGTAGGTCTGCCATTCGGTGAAGCCCAGCGCCAGGCCGGCGTTGCGCTGCCCGCGCGACAGCGACTGGATGCCCGACTTGACCTGCTCGGCGATCCGCGCGGCGGTGTACAGGCCGAGGCCGACGATGGCGGTGGCCACATAGGGCAGCTCCTGCTTGACCCACAGGCCGATCGCCTCGGGCAGCAGTTCGGGCACCACGAAGAACCACAGGAACAGCTGCACGATGAGCGGGATGTTGCGGAACAGGTCGACATAGCTGTCGCCGATCAGCACCAGCGCCCGCCGCTCGGTGGTGCGCATCACGCCGAGCACCGAACCGACGATGAGCGCCAGCGCCAGCGCGCCGAGCGAGACCAGGGTGGTCCAGCCCAGACCGCTGAGAATCCATTCGTAGTAGCGCAGGCCGTCGTCGGTCTGCTGCAAGAAGAACTGCCAGTTCCAGTGGTAGTTCATGGGAACTCCTTCATGGGCGCGCCAAGAC
The DNA here is from genome assembly GCF_018524365.1 of Denitromonas iodatirespirans. Lineage (GTDB taxonomy): Bacteria > Pseudomonadota > Gammaproteobacteria > Burkholderiales > Rhodocyclaceae > Nitrogeniibacter > Nitrogeniibacter iodatirespirans. The sequence continues at coordinate 29,656 of NZ_JAEKFT010000022.1, read as the reverse complement.
GCGGCCCGGGATGCATTCGGAAAAATGGATGTGCCGGCCCACACGACCGGAGGAGGGAGGGTCGTGCTCCCCGGGCGCGGCACATCTCACAAAACGGAACCGGACGACGAACGCCGTCCGGGTGGCGGCTTACTCGACGCCCTTGTCGGTGGGCGTGGTCAGGGCCAGGCGCAGGGCCTCGCTCATCGGGAAGTTGAGGTTCACGTTGCGCGGCGGGATCGGGCTCTGGAACCACTTGGCGTAGACCTTGGCCACCTCGCCGCTCTTCATCATGCCGGTCAGGGTGTCATCGACCAGCGCCTTGAACTCGGGGTCGCCCTTGCGCAGCATCACGCCATAGGGTTCGTCGCGCAGCGAGGGGCCGACGATCTCGAACTGGGCCGGGTCCTTGGCATTGGCCATCAGACCGGCGAGCAGGATGTCGTCCATCACGAAGGCGGAAGCCCGGCCGCTAGCGACCATCAGGAAGGAGTCGGCGTGGTCCTTGCCATAGACGTTGGTCACGTTGATCGACTGGCCCTTCTCGTTGTCCTTGATCAGCTTGTCGGAAGTGGTGCCGGTGGTGGTCACCAGCGGCTTGCCGTCGAGGTCGGCGATGGTCTTGATGCCCGAATCCTTGCGCACCACCATGCGAATGCTGGTGATGAAGGGCGTCACGCTGAAGGCCACCTGCTGCTGGCGCGCCACGCTGTTGGTGGTCGAGCCGCATTCGATGTCGATGGTGCCGTTCTGCATCAGCGGAATGCGATTCTGCGAGGTGACGGCCTGGTAGCGCACCGCCAGCTCGGGCATCTTCAGGCGATCCTTCACCGCGTCGACCACCTTGGCGCACAGATCCATCATGTAGCCCACCGGCTGCTGGTCAGCGCCCAGGTAGGAGAACGGAACGGAGGATTCGCGATGGCCGACCACGATGGTCTTGGCGTCGCGGATCTTGGCCAGCGTGCCGCCGGCCTCCTGCGCGCCGGCGGGTGCGTTAAAAGCGGCGGCCGTCACGGCCAGGGCAATCAGGGTGCGCGAAAACTGCATGGGTGTGTCTCCCGGATATTTGTGGAGTTTCTCGAACGCCGCTACGGCGACGCCACCCCTCTTTTGCAGCTTGCGTGCCAGCCCCATTCGCCCTGGCACATCAATGCAACTCATTGATTTATCAGCATTACCTATCAGGCATGCTGCGACCCCGTTCGCCCGGTCGAACGCCTCCGCCCGGCCGGCGTTCGGAAAACCGAACGCCGCTCAGCGCCCGAGCGTTTTTCGGGCGTGGCCGAGCGGCGCGCCAAACACGGTCTGATCCAGACGCAAAGCACCACCGCAGCTCGGGCGATGGCGAGCATGTGCAACGACGAGCAGGTCGTCTTTGGGGGCGAACGGGTATGAACGAAAGACGCTCAGGCGCTCAGGACACCGCCTGCAGGCCGAGCCGGCGGATCTTGTCGTGCAGCGTGGTCTTGGCCACGCGCAACTGCTCGGCGGTGCGGCTCAGGTTGCCGCCCTCGCGCGCCAGCGCGCCGGCGATCAGCTGGCGCTCGAAAGCCTCCACCGCCGCCGCCAGCGAGGCGCCCTTCGGCCCGCCGCTGATGGCGACGGCGCCTTCGTCCTGCGCCAGCCCGAGCACCAGGCAGTCGGCCTTGTTGCGCAGCTCGCGCACATTGCCCGGCCAGTCGTGGGCCATCAGCGCCTGCAGCTGGGCCGGCTCCAGCTCGGGTACCGGCAGGTCCAGCCGGGCCGCCGCCTCGCTCATGAAACAGGCCAGTAGCAGCGGGATGTCTTCGCGCCGCTCGCGCAGCGGCGGCAGGTCGATGGTGACCACGTTGAGCCGGTAGTAGAGATCGCTGCGGAACTGGTCCTTGGCCGACAGTGCCACCAGGTCGGCCTTGGTCGCCGCCACCACGCGGGTGTCGACCGCGATGCTCTGGTTGGCGCCGAGGCGTTCGATCACCCGCTCCTGCAAGACCCGCAGCAGCTTGATCTGCACCGCCATCGGCATGCTCTCGAGCTCGTCGAGAAACAGCGTGCCGCCGCTGGCATGCTCGATCTTGCCCACGCGCCGCCGCGCCGCGCCGGTGAAGGCGCCCGGCTCGTGGCCGAACAGCTCGCTGTCGAGCAGGGTATCGGGCAGGCCGCCGCAGTTGAGCGCGACGAAGTGGCCGCGCGCGCGGCCGCCCAGCTCGTGCAGACAGCGCGCCACCATCTCCTTGCCGGTGCCGGTCTCGCCATGGATGAGCACATCCACCGCCTTGTCGGCCACGTCGCGCACCCGCTGGCGCACCCGCTGCATGGCCGGCGAATCGCCCACCAGCCGGCGCTCAAGGCTGCCCTGCGCGGCCTGCGGATCGCGCCACTGCGCCACCTTCTGCGACAGCTCGCGCTTGTCCAGCGCACGCCGGGCCACCTCGGCCAGATGCTCGGGCGCGAAAGGCTTGGTGATGAAATCGTAGGCCCCGCTGCGCATCGCCTCGACCGCCAGCGTGATGTCGCCATGGCCGGTGATCACCACCACCGGCAGGCCGGGGTCGCGCCGCAGCACGGTGCGCAGCAGCTGCATGCCGTCGGCGCCGGGCAGGCGAACATCGGTGATCAGCGCGCCCAGCGGCGTGTGGGCGAATTCGCTCAGCGCCGCTTCGGCCGAATCGGCCAGCAACACCGTCAGGCCGGCCAGTTGCAGGGCCTGCTGGCAGCCCAGGCGCAGGTTGGGGTCGTCTTCCACGACCAGGATCGGCAGACACATCGTCAGGACACTCTCGGTTGAGGAACGGGGGGCAGAAGGATACAGAATTCGGCCCCTTCGCCGGGCGTGGCGCGGGCCGTCATGTCGCCGCCCAGCTCGCGCAGGATGTCGCGCGAGATGGCCAGCCCCAGGCCCAGACCGTCGCCGCTGGGCTTGGTGGTGAAAAAGGGTTCGAACAGGCGCGCCTCGACCTCCGGCGTGAAGCCGGGGCCGCAGTCGCTCACCGTCAGCGCGACGCCCCGATCCACGGCACGGGCGGCGATCTCGACATGGCGCGGGCTGCACTGGCGCATGGCGTCGCAGGCGTTGCCGATCACGTTCACCAGCACCTGCTCAAGGCGGTTCTGGTCGCACCAGGCGAAGACTTCGCCGGCGCGGGTCAGGTCGCTCACCGCCACCGCCTCGGCCTGCAGCCGCGGCGCCAGCAGCACCAGCGCATTGCTCACCGCGCAGGCGGTATCGACCGCCGCGGCCTGCGCCGGCGACTTGCGGGCGAAGCTCTTGAGCGGCGCGATGATGCTGCCCATCTGGTGGATCAGCCGATTGACGATGCCCAGGTTGTGCGCCGCGGTGTGCGGATCGCCGCGTTCGAGAAAGGCGATGGCGTTGCCCGCCAGGGTGCGGATCGCACCGAGCGGCTGGCTCAGCTCGTGGGTGATGCCGGCCGACAGCTGGCCGAGCACCGCCAGCTTGGCCGCCTGCACCAGCTCGTTCTGCGCCTCGCGCAGCGAAGCCTCGGTGGCCTGGCGCTCGGCCACCTCGTCGCGCAGGCGTCGGTTGACCTCGGTGAGCGCCGCGGTGCGCTCGCCGACGGTGATCTCCAGGCGCTGGTTGGTGCGCTCAAGCAGGCTCTGGTTTTCCAGCCGCTGCAGCAGAATGCGCCGACGCTGCGCGGCCACCTGCAGCAACAGCAGGGCCACGCCGGCCAGGCAGGCGGCCAGCGCGGCATGGCCGAGCGCCGTGACATGCGCCGGCTGCAGGTCGGTGAACAGCACCAACGTCCAGTCGGTCCCGTCGATGCCGCGCGAATGCGCCAGGAAGGGCCGGCTGCGGGTGGCGCCGGTGGGTAGCGCGAGGCGCACTTCGCGGTCGTCGCCCTGGCGCATCGCCGGCAACCGCATGCCGACTTGCTCGCCATACAGCCGCTCGCGGTCGAGCTTCACCCGGTCGGCGGCGTCGATCGGCGCGATCGCCGAGTAGCGCCAGGCTGGCTCCGAGGACAGGATGACGACGCCGTGGCTGTCATGGATCAGCGCCGGCCGGTCCAGCGTCGGCCAGGCGCGCTCGATCTCCTGCAGACCGATCTTGACCACCGCCACGCCGATGATCTGATCGCCGGCATGGATCGGCTGGGCATAGTAATAGCCCGGATCGCCACGCGTGGTGCCGACCGCGAAATGCCGGGTGGAGGCGCCCTGCACGGCGCGCTGGAAATAGGGGCGGAAGCTGAGGTCTTCGCCGACAAAGCTGTCGGGCCGGTTCCAGTTGCTGCTGGCCAACACCCGGCCGGTGGTGTCGAGCACATACACCGCCTGCGCGCCGATGCGCGCATTGAGCAAGGCGAGCTGGCGGCTGAGCGCCACTGCCTTGTCGTCTTCGAAGGGTTGCAGCAGAAAGCCGACCACCGAGGAGTTGAGGTCGAGCGCGGAGGGAATCAGGGTGTAGCGGTTGATCAGCCCCTCGACCGCGGTGGCGAACAGCTTGAGCCGGTGGGAGGCATCCTCGTCCAGCGCCCGGCGCGCCAGCGGCTGGCTGACCAGATAGGTCACGAGTGCCACGCCGAGCACCAGCACGAGCACCGTCAGCGCGCGCCGCACACGGCGCCGGCGGCGCGCAGGGGATCCGGCAGAGGGCTCCGCCACCGGCGGATCGACCGCAGTGCGGTCCTCGATCAGGGTGTCGATCGGAGCCCTCCTTGGCGCATGACTACACCGCGCGCGGGGCCGTGAGCACGTCGGCCCGCAGCACCGTGTCCAGCATGTCCTGCGCCATCAGCCCTCTTTCGAGCACCAGCTCGGCCACGCTGCGCCCAGTGCGCAGCGCCTCGCGCGCCGCCCAGGTGGCGTTCTCGTAGCCGATGTGCGGGTTCAAGGCGGTGGCCAGCCCGGCCGACACGCGCACCCGCTCGGCGAGCATGTCGCGGTTGGCGGTGATGCCGGTGACGCAGTTGTCGGTCAGCGTGCGGCAGCCGGCGGTCAGGTGTTCGATGCTCTTGAACAGCGAGTGGGCAATGATCGGCTCGAAGGCGTTGAGCTGCAGCTGCCCGGCCTCGGAGGCCATGGTGATGGTCATGTCGTTGCCGATCACCTCGAAGGCGATCTGGTTGACCACCTCCGGAATCACCGGATTGACCTTGCCCGGCATGATCGACGAGCCGGCCGCGCGCTCGGGCAGGTTGATTTCGTTGAAACCGGCCTGCGGCCCGGACGACAGCAGGCGCAGGTCGTTGCACACTTTCGACAGCTTGCAGGCGACACGCTTGAGCACGCCCGACAGCTGCACGAAGGCGCCGGTGTCCTGGGTCGCCTCGATCAGGTTGTGGGCCGGCACCAGCGCCACGCCCGACAGCTCGGACAGCGTCTCGGTGGCCAGCTTGGCGTAGCGGATGTCGGTGTTGATGCCGGTGCCGATGGCGGTGGCACCGAGGTTGACCTCGCGGATCAGGGCGATCGCCTCGCGCAGGCGGTCGATGTCCTCGTGCATCATCACCGCGTAGGTGGAGAACTCCTGGCCGAGCGTCATCGGCACCGCGTCCTGCAGCTGGGTGCGACCGATCTTGAGCACGTCGGAAAATTCCTCGGCCTTGGCGGCGAAGGCGGCGCGCAGCCCTTCCATGGCCTCGAGCAGGCTGTCGATGGCGAACACCAGCGCCAGCTTGAGCGCGGTGGGGTACACATCGTTGGTGCTCTGCGACATGTTCACATCGTTGAGTGGATGCAGCGCGCTGTAGTGGCCCTTGGGCCAGCCGAGCTTTTCCAGCGCCAGGTTGGCGATGACTTCGTTGGCGTTCATGTTGGTCGAGGTGCCCGCACCGCCCTGGATGACGTCGACCACGAACTGATCGTGCAGACGCCCGTGCTGGATGTCAACACAGGCCGCCTCGATCGCCTCGGCACGCTGGGGGTCGAGGAGTCCCAGCTTGCGGTTGGTTTTCGCGGCGGCCTGCTTGACCAGCGCCAGGGCGCGGATCAGGGCCGGGATGGCCCCGATGGGCTGGCCGGAAATGGCGTAGTTTTCTACCGCTCGTAGAGTGTGAACGCCCCAGTACACGTTGTTCGGTACTTCGCGGTCGCCGAGCAGATCATGCTCCGTGCGCGTGTTCTTTTCCATGCCAGCATCCTTGTGGGAAGAGCTGGCATTGTCGGCGAGCGCGCGCCAGGGCGGCATGCATTGCGCACATCAAACCATGCGTGTTGCGCATAGATTCGCGCGAACCGGCTCAACCCGCCTGCGTCAGGTGTCGCCACAGGCGCTCGAGCGGCGCCCGGGTGTTGTTGCGGTCGCGATACACGCACACATCCATGTCGATCGACCAGCGCGCATCCCCCGCCACCACCACCTCGCCACGCTCCAGCTCGCGCGCCACCGAGCTGGCCGGCAAAAAGGCCAGGCCGTGGCCGGCCAGCATCATCGCCTTGAGGCTCTCGGCCATGTCGGTCTCGTAGCTCAGCGCCAGATGCGGCGCTTCGGCGCTGCGCTCGATCAGGGTATCGACCACCCGGCGCAGATAGGCGTTGGCGCCATAGCCGAGAAAGGGCAGCGGCACCCCGGCCGTGCCCGGCAACTGCCAGCGCGGCCGGCCGTCGGCGGTGCGCGGCGCGTAGGGGCGCACCGTCTCGACGCCCAGGCGGAGGCCTTCGAAGCGCGCCGGATCGAGCGAGATCGGGTGCGCCGCATGGTGATAGCACACCAGCAGATCGCAGCCGCCCTCGACCAGCGCCATCACCGCATCGTGCACATTGCCGGCCACCAGGCGCGAGTTGAGCGGGCCGAATTCGCGCCGCACCTGCGCCAGCCAGGCCGGCAGGAAGGCGAAGGCCAGGGTATGCGGCACGGCGAAGCGAATGGTCTCCGGCCGGTCGGCCACCTGACCGCGCGCCTGGGCCCGTGCCGCATGCAGCCGGGCGACCAGATCGGTGGCGGCCGACTTGAAGGTCTCGCCGGCTGGTGTGAGCCGGGTCGGGTAGGTGCTGCGGTCGACCAGTGCCACCCCGAGCCAGGCTTCCAGCGCGCGGATGCGGCGCGAGAACGCCGACTGGGTGATGTGCCGCAAATCGGCCGAACGTGAGAAGCTGCCGCTGTCGGCAAGGCTCAGGAAGTCTTCCAGCCACTTCAGTTCCATCGATGGGTTCCTGTCGGCGCAACACGTGATGAAGCCCGGCATCGTACAACCGACGACCGCATCCGACCATGCCGGCGACGGTGCCCCCGCGCACCGCCCGTCCGACGGATCGCCCGCGCCCGCCCGGCCCGCGCCCGTATAATCGCCCCCCTGTCTGACATCCCCGGGCCGACCGATGACCCTGCGCACTCCCGAACTGCTGGCCCCCGCCGGCTCCCTGACCATGCTGGAGACGGCCTTCGCCTATGGCGCCACCGCCATCTACGCCGGCCAGCCGCGCTACTCGCTGCGGGTACGCAACAACGATTTCGGCGACATCGAGGTGCTGGCCGAGGGCATCCGCCGCACTCATGCGCTGGGCCACCGCTTCTTTCTGGTGTCGAACATCTATCCGCACGGCGCCAAGCTCAAGACCTACCTGGACGACATGGCGCCGGTGATCGCGCTGAAACCGGACGCGCTGATCATGTCCGACCCGGGCCTGATCCTGATGGTGCGCGAGACCTGGCCGGAGGTGGAGATCCACCTCTCGGTGCAGGCCAACACCGTCAACGCGGCCGCCGTGCGTTTCTGGAAACAGGCCGGGGTGAGCCGCGTGATCCTCTCGCGCGAGCTGTCGCTCGACCAGATCGCCGAGATCCGCCAGGCCTGTCCGGACACCGAGCTGGAGGTGTTCGTGCACGGCGCGCTGTGCATCGCCTACTCGGGCCGCTGCCTGCTGTCGGGCTACTTCAACCACCGCGACCCCAACCAGGGCACCTGCACCAACTCCTGCCGCTGGGACTTCAACGTCAAGCCGGCGGCCGAGGACGCCAGCGGCGATGTGTACGTGATCGAGGAGCGCGAGAAGCGCCAGGGCAGCTACATGCCGATCGAGGAAGACGAGCACGGCACCTACATCCTCAACTCCAAAGACCTGCGCGCCATCGAGCATGTGCAGCGGCTGGTCGAGATCGGCATCGACTCGCTCAAGATCGAGGGCCGCACCAAGAGCCCCTACTACGTGGCACGCACCTGCCAGACCTACCGCCAGGCGATCGACGACGCAGTCGCCGGCCGCGGGCTCGACCCGGCCCTGCTCGGCCAGCTCGAAGGCCTGGCCAACCGCGGCTACACCGACGGCTTCTACCAACGCCACACCCCGGCCGAGACGCAGAACTACCTGCGCGGCCATTCAGAATCCGACCGCAGCCAGTATGTCGGCGACGTGGTGGCCTGGGACGCGGCGCGCGGCCTGGCCGAGATCACGGTAAAGAACAAGTTCGGCGTCGGCGACCGGCTGGAGATCATCCTCCCGGCCGGCAACCGCGAGATCGCCGTCACGCAAATGGAAAACGCCGCCGGCGAGCCGGTCGAGGTCGCGCCGGGCAGCGGCCACCGCGTGTGGCTGCCGCTGCCGCCGGAGGCCGTCGGTGCCTTCGTCGCGCGCTACGTTTGAGATCGCCGCCACCCCGCATCCCCCATCACCAATCCCCAATCACCCGCCTCACACCATGTCCTCCGGCCGCACCCAGCGGTCGAAGTCCTCCCCGCTCACCTGCCCCGAGCGCAGCGCCGCCTCGCGCAGCGTTAGTCCCTCGGCATGGGCCTGCTTGGCAATCGCCGCCGCCGCGTCGTAGCCGATGTGCGGCGTGAGCGCCGTCACCAGCATCAGCGAGCGCGACAGCAAGTCGTCGATGCGCGCGCGGTTGGCCTCGATGCCGGCCACGCAGTGTTCGTCGAAGCTGCGCATGCCGTCGGCCAGCAGGTCGATGCTCTCGAGCACCGCGTGAGCGATCACCGGCTTGAACACGTTGAGCTCGAAGTTGCCGGCCGCGCCGGCCATGCCCACCGTCACGTCGTTGCCGAAGACGCGGGTGCACAGCATGGTCAGCGCCTCGCACTGGGTCGGATTGACCTTGCCCGGCATGATCGAGCTGCCCGGCTCGTTGGCCGGCAGGCTGATCTCGCCGATGCCGCAACGCGGACCGCTGGCCAGCCAGCGGATGTCGTTGCCGATCTTGTAAAGCGCCGCGGCCAGCGTCTTGAGCGCGCCATGCAGCGTCACCAGGGCTTCATGACCAGCCAGCGCGGCAAAGCGGTTGTCGGCACAGACAAAGGGCAGCCCGGTGGCCTCGGCCAACCGGCTGGCCACCGCCGGGCCGAACTCGGGCGGCGTGTTGAGCCCGGTGCCCACCGCGGTGCCGCCAATCGCCAGCGCGTGCACCGCCGGGCGCGCCTGCTCGATCGCCGCCGCGGCCAGGTCGAGCTGCGCCACATGGCCCGACAAGGCCTGGCCGAGCGTCAGCGGCGTGGCGTCCTGCAAATGGGTGCGGCCGATCTTGACGATGTCGGCAAAGTCCGCCGACTTGGCCACCAGCGCCGCACGCAGTTGCGCCAGCGCCGGCAGCAGCGCATCGGCCACACGCACTGCCACCGCCACATGCATGGCGGTGGGAAACACGTCGTTGGACGACTGGCCGAGGTTCACCTGGTCGTTGGGATGCACGCGGCGCTTTTGGCCCCGCTCGCCGCCGAGCAGTTCCGAGGCGCGGTTGGCCAGCACCTCGTTCATGTTCATGTGGGTCTGGGTGCCCGAGCCGGTCTGCCACACCGGCAGCGGAAACTGCGCATCATGACGGCCCTCGACCACCTCGCGCGCGGCCTCGACGATGGCCTCGGCCAGCGGGGCCTCGAGCCGGCCGAGCGATGCGTTGGCGCCAGCGGTGGCGGCCTTGACCTGCGCCAGCGCATGGATCAGGGCCAGCGGCATGCGCCCCTGGCCGATGCGAAAGTGCTGGCGCGCCCGCTCGGTCTGCGCGCCCCACAAAACCTCGTCGGCGACCTCGACCGGGCCGAGGCTGTCATGTTCGATGCGTGCCATGATCGTCTCCTCCGCAAATGTTCTTGAAGCTTGGAGGGCAGACGGCCACCATCGTTCGGCCGGCGTTCGGAAACACAACGGGCCCCGCAGGGCCCGTTGTCATATGTAGTGCCGACGCTTACTCGGCGCTTTCGCGCTGGATACTCCAGCGGCCGTCGACCCGCGCCCACTCCAGACGCTTGGTCACCACGTCCTGGTAGTCATTGGCCCGATAGGTCTGGCGGAACACCGTGGCGGCCACGTCCGGGCCGAGCTTCTCGACCCGCAGTTCGGCCACACCGACGGAGATGCTGCCCGGCTTGGCCAGACGCGCCCGGCGCTGCGCTTCCCAGGCGGCCATCGACATGCCGTCGGCAGGCACGAAGCCCTTGCCGTAGAAAGCGCGATAGCTGTCGTAGTCCTTGGCCGCCCAGGCCGCGGCCCACTTGGCGGTCGCATCGGCCAGCTCGGTCGCGGCGCTGGCCGGCTGCGGCGCTTCGGCCGGCGCAGCGGCGGCCACCGGCGCGGCACTGCGCTGCCCCAGCAGCTTGAGCACCGAACTGGGTGCGGGCGCCTCGGCCGGGCAGGCCGCCGACGGCGACACCGCCTCGCGGTCGACCGCCAGCTCGCTCAGCGCAGGCAGGTCTTCGCGCGCCACCTGCAGGCTGGGCAGCAGCTTGCCCATGCCACCGAGCGTGCGCGCCTCGGCCACCTTCTGGTCGTACTCGCCGTTCACGTAAGCGCGGCGGGCCTCGAAATATTCATTCTCGCTGTCGAGCAGGTCGAGCAGGGTGCGCTGGCCGATGTCGAACTGCTTGCGATAGGCCTCGCGCGCCTTGGAGATCGACAACTGATGCTGGTTCAGGTACTTGAGCTGCTCGGCCAGACGCTGCACGTCGTTGTAGGCGATCGACAGGCCCTGGCGGATGTCGCGGCAGGATTTGTCGCGCAGATCCTTGGCCTGGTTCAGGCGCTGGGCGAACTGGCGCACGGTAGCGCGATCCGAACCGCCCTTGTAGAGATTGAAGTTCATCACCAGCTCGACCACGCTGTCGCCATGCCGGCCATCGACGCCGTCGGTGTTGTAGTCCACGCTCTGGCGCGCGCGCAGGTCGACCCGCGGCTGGTAGGCCGCTTCCTTGCCCTTGGCTTCCGCGGTGGCGGCGCGCACGTTCTCGACCGCGGCATGGAAGGCCGGGTGCCCCTCGTAGGCCAGGCGCAGCGCGTCGGCCACGCTCGGCGGCAGTTGCTCGGCCAGGCGGCCGATCGGCTCGAGCGTGTCGGCCGGCAGCTCGCCGACCAGGCGCTGGTAGCGGGCGCTCACGTCGTGCAGGTTGGACGCTTCGGTGAGCAGGTTGGATTCGGCCAGCGCCAGGCGGCCGGCGGCCTGTTCGAGGTCCACCCGCCGACCGACGCCGGCACTGGCGCGCTCCTCGATCTGGTCGAACACTTCCTTGTGACGCAGGAAGTTCTCCTGCGCCAGCTGCACCAAATCGCGATAGCGCAACACGTCGGCATAGGCACGCACGGTCTCGCCGGCGACCGATTCCGAGGCATCGAGGATTTCGAAGTAGCGCGTCAGCTTGGCATGCCCGAGCCGCGCCACCTCGCTTTGCGTGGCAAAGCCGTCGTAGACCATCTGGTTGAGCGAGAGCGTGGCGCCGCGCCGCGTATAGTTGCGGTCGGCCACGTCGGGATCGCGCTGGCGCTCACGACCGATGCCGGCGGTCAGGTCCACCCGCGGCAAGTATCCCCCGCGTGCCACGTCCTGCTCCTCTTCGGCCGCCAGAAAGGCATGCCAGCGGGCCTGGACTTCGGGGTTGCCGACGACGGCACGCTGCACGGCTTCGCGCAGCGAGGCGGCCGGCACGGCCTGCGCCGCCAGCGGCAGCAGCGAGAGGGCGAGGATGACGGGGAGGCGAGTTATTTTAGTCATGGGCTCAAATACAGCGTGATTGATCCGTTGATGAGTGAACTTCTTTGATACGTCAGCGGGCGATGTTAGCCCATCGTTCTACGTTCAACCGTAAAAAAATGGTGATTCGACTGACATTAATGAGCGCTCACTCGCGCAAAGTCACAATAGTTTTCATTGCTCGCCGCTCCCGCCCGCGATCGCCGGAATGCGCCTGACGTGACCGCCGCGCCCGCCTGCGCTCCCACGCTGCCCCGTGCCCGACATGTCGCGCGCGCGCTTCGCTGCGCGCTGGCTGCGCTGGCGGTGTGCCTGGTGGCCAGCGCCGACCCGACGCTCGACAAGGTCGAGCAGGCCGCCCGCCTGCGTTATGACACGCAGGTGGTCGAGCGGGTGCAAACCTGGCGCGCCGCCCTGGCCGGCATGCAGGGCAAGAGCGAAGCGGAGCAACTGCGCGACACCAACGATTTCTTCAACCGGCAGGTGCAGTTCCTGGACGACGCGGTGGTGTGGCAGCAAAAGGACTACTGGGCCACACCGCTCGAAATGCTGGCCAAGCGTGCCGGCGACTGCGAGGACTTCGTCATCGCCAAATACCTGTCGCTGCGCCAGCTGGGCGTGGCCGACGAGAAATTGCGCCTGATCTATGTGCGCGCCAAAATCGGCGGCGAACACAGCTCGCTGACCCAGGCACACATGGTGCTGGGCTATTACGAGACACCGACCAGCGAACCGCGGGTTCTCGACAACCTGGTCGGCGACATCCAGCCGGCCTCGCGCCGCACGGACCTGTTCCCGGTATTCAGTTTCAACAGCAGCGGCCTGTGGGTCGGCGGCGCCAGCACCGCGTCGGCCCGACCCACCGAGCGGTTGTCGCGCTGGCGCGATCTGCTCGCCCGGCTGCGTGATGAAGGATTCGAACAATAATGCAGGCACTTCGCGGAAGGACCCGCCCATGTCACTGATCAAACAACTCTGGCTCGCCATCGTGGTGGTAACGCTCGCCGCCTTCGGCATCAGCTTCGTCGTCAGCACTCTGTCGGCCCGCGACTACATCCAGCAGGAGCTGCAGCGCAAGAACATCGACAACGCCAATGCCCTGGCCTTGGCGATGACGCAGCTGCCGAAGGACCCGACCACGCTGGAGTTGCTGCTCGCCGCGCAGTTCGACAACAGCCACTACGAATACATCCGCCTCACCGACCCGACCGGCAAGCACACGATGATGGAGCGCAGCATCGACACCGCCGCCATCGTCAGCGCCGCGCCCGGCTCGGCCGACGCGCTGGCGCCCGGCTGGTTCCGCCAGCTGGTACCGATCCGCTCGGCGCCGGCGCACAGCCTGGTCAGCGATGGCTGGACGCCCTTCGCCACGCTGTCGCTGAAGAGCGACCCGGCCTTCGCCTACGGCAGCCTGTGGCACGGCACCGTGCAGCTGGTTGGCTGGTTCGTGGCCGGCGCCGTGCTGATCGGGCTCCTCGGCACCGTGCTGCTGCGCACCTTGCTGCGCCCGCTGGACAAGGTGGTGGCGCAGGCGCAGGCCATCGGCGAGCGGCGTTTCGTGTCCATCGAAGCGCCCGCCACGCCGGAGTTCGCCGCCGTGGTGTCGGCCATGAACACGCTCAGCACCCGCGTGCGCACCATGCTGGAGGAAGAATCCGCCCGCCTGGAAAGTCTGCGCCAGGCGGCGCAGCACGACCCGGTCAGCGGCCTGCTCAACCGGGAACACTTCCTCGCCCAGGTAGCCGAGGTGCTCGAAAGCGACAACGCACCGCGCCATGGCGCGCTGGTGATCGTCCGGCTGAGCCATCTGATCGCGGTGAACGAGTCGCTCGGTCGCGCCGCGGCCGATGCCTTGCTGCGCACCCTGGCCGACAACCTCGGCGCGCTGCTGCCCGAGGACGGCACATGGCTGCTCGGCCGCCTCAACGGCACCGATTTCGCCCTCCTCGCCCCGGAACTGGACACCCCCGCCCCGCTCGCCGCCGCCCTGGCCGAACGGCTCGAACTGGCGGTCGGCAACCATTTGCCCGAGGCCTATCGCGCGCTGCCGATCGGCATCGCCTGCTACCAGCGCGGCGATACCCTGCCGCAGTTGCTGGCCCATGCCGACGTAGCGCTCGACCGCTCCGAAGCCCAGGCCGATACGCCGCCGCAGGTCGAGCATGTGAACCCGGCCACCCGCCCCGCCACCGACCTGGCCGGCTGGCGCAGCCTGATCGAACAGGCGCTCGACAGCGGCCGCTTCCATCTGGCGCAGTTCCCGGTGGTCGATCGCCATCGCCAGATCCTGCACCTGGAAACCCCGGTGCGCATGCAGCATCCCACCGACGGCATCGAGCTGACGGCCGGCGACGTGCTGCCCTGGGCCACCCGCTGCGGCCTGCTGCCGCGCATCGACGAAACCGTGGTGGACCAGGCCCTGGCCCTGATCGCCTCGACCCGCACCGCGGTGTGCATCAACCTGTCGACCGAGTCGATGTGCCACGCGCCGACCATCCACCACATCGCCGAACAGCTCGCCGCGCAACCGGCAGCCGCGCGCCAGCTGTCGATCGATCTGCCCGAAGCCGCCGCCTTCCGCCATGCGGTCGAGTTCCGCGCGCTGTGCCGCCGCCTCAAGCCGCTGGGCTGTCGCATCGGCCTGGAGCATGTCAGCGCCCAGGTGTGTCGCATCGGCGAGCTGCATGATGTCGGTCTGGACTACCTCAAGATCAGCGCGGCCGTGATCCGCGGCATCGACACCAACCCGGGCAACCAGACCTTCCTGCGCGGCCTGGCCACCATCGCCCACACCATGGGTATGCAGGTGATCGCCGAAGGCGTGGCCAGCCTCACCGAGGCCGAGCAGCTCGACGCGCTCGGCTTCGACGGCCTGACCGGCCCGGGCATCCGCCACTGACGCCCCGCCCCCGGCGCGCGCCGACAAGATCGCGCCGGGGGCGGTGTGCTTCGGTAGAATGCAGCCTTCTTCGAACTCACCCCGATCGCCCCCGCCATGACGCAAGATGAACTCAAGCAAGCCGCCGCCGAAGCCGCCCTCGCCTTCGTGGTCGAAGACAGCATCGTCGGCGTCGGCACCGGCTCGACCGCCAACTACTTCATCGACGGCCTGGGCCGCATGAAAGACCGCATCCGCGGCGCCGTCGCCAGCTCCGACGCCAGCGCCCAGCGCCTGGCCGGCCACGGCATCGCCTTGTTCGACCTGAACGATGTCACCGAGCTGCCGGTGTATGTCGATGGTGCCGACGAGATCGACGGCTCGCTGGCCATGATCAAGGGCGGCGGCGCGGCATTGACCCGCGAGAAGATCGTCGCCGCCGTGGCCGGACGCTTCGTGTGCATCTGCGACGCCAGCAAGCGGGTCGCCACGCTGGGGCGCTTCCCGCTGCCGGTGGAGGTGATTCCCATGGCCCGCGCCCAGGTCGCCCGGGCGCTGACGGCGCTCGGCGGCCGGCCGGTGTGGCGCGAAGGCGTGGTCACCGACAACGGCAACCTGATCCTCGATGTGCATGATCTGTCGATCACCGATCCGGTGGGCCTGGAGAGCGAGATCAATCAGATCGTCGGCGTGGTCACCAACGGGCTGTTCGCCCGCCGCGGCGCCGACACCCTGTTGCTGGCGGCGCCGGGCGGGGTGCAGCGCATCGACGCCGCCTGACATCAAACCGTCATCTAGTTGCAGTATTTTGCTGACTTCGACATTCCCGGCCCGAGCCTTGCCCCATGACTGACCACACCTCCAAGCAATTCGAATCCGAGCTTGAAAGCATCCGCACCCGCGTCCTGCAGATGGGCGGCATGGTGGAGTTGCAGATCGCCAAGGCCATGGAGGCCCTGGGCAACGGCAACGTGGCCGCGCTCGACGAGGTGGTCGACCACGATCACCACATCAACCTGCTGGAACTGGATCTGGACGACGCCTGCATCCACATCATCGCCAAGCGCCAACCCGCCGCCAACGACCTGCGTCTGGTGATGTCGGTGATCAAGGCCATCACCGACCTGGAACGCATCGGCGACGAGGCCAAGAAGATCGCCAAGATGGGCAAGCGGCTGCACGCCAGCGATGCCGTCTTCGTGCCGCGGG
The DNA here is from genome assembly GCF_018524365.1 of Denitromonas iodatirespirans. Classification (GTDB taxonomy): domain Bacteria; phylum Pseudomonadota; class Gammaproteobacteria; order Burkholderiales; family Rhodocyclaceae; genus Nitrogeniibacter; species Nitrogeniibacter iodatirespirans. The sequence goes on along the minus strand of NZ_JAEKFT010000022.1, from coordinate 13,739 downwards.
TCGAACTGCGCCACGCCGCCAGCCTGGCCGTGGACATGCTGCGCAAGGCGCTCGACGCCTTTGCCCGCCTCGACTCGACAGCCGCCGCTGAAGTGGTGCGCCAGGACAAGGAGGTGGATGCCGAGTTCAAGGGCATCATCCGCCAGCTGATCACCTTCGTGATGGAAGACCCGCGCACCATCTCGCGCGGCATCGACATCCTGTTCATGGCCAAGGCCATCGAGCGCATCGGCGATCACGCCAAGAACATCGCCGAGTACGTCGTTTTCATGGACAAGGGCACCGATGTGCGCCACACCGGCCTGGCCAACATCGAGCGTGCCGCCAAGGCCGACTGAGCCGCGCGCGCCAAAAAAGAAAGGACGGCCGCGGCCGTCCTTTCTTTTTCGCTTGCTCGAGCTCAGTCGCGCGGCGGCACATAGCCGCCGATCTCGTCCACGCCGCCACCAAAGAAGTAGCGCTCCATCTGCTCGGACAGATACTTGCGCGCGCGCGCGTCCATCAGGTTCAGCCGGTTTTCGTTGATCAGCATGGTCTGGTGCTTGACCCACTGGCCCCAGGCCTCCTTGGACACATGTTCGTACACCCGCTTGCCCATCTCGCCCGGCACCGGCGGACGCTCCAGACCTTCCGCCTCACGACCGAGTTTCACGCACTGGACCATTCTTGCCATATTCACCACCTGTCTGGAAATTCACGAATCATCAAGCCGGCATTTTAGCGGAAAAGACGCCGCCGCCCGTCAGGCGTCGTCCGGCTTGCGCGCCGCACAGGTCTGCCAGCAGTTCTTGCCCGCCGACTTGGCCCGGTACATGGCCGAATCGGCCGCGGCAACCAGGGCGTTCTCGGAATCGGCATCGTCCGGATAGCTGGCGTAGCCCACGCTGGCGCTGATCTTTGCGCCCTCCATCTCGATACCGCCGACTTCGGTCACCACCCGCTGAGCCAGCTCCTGCAGCGCCGTCTCGTCGGCCTCGGCCACCAGGATGGCAAATTCGTCGCCCCCCACGCGGAACAATTGTTCATTGCGCCGCACCACCCGCCGGATCGCACGGGCCACCGACACCAGCACCTTGTCGCCGGCCTGGTGGCCGAGCCGGTCGTTGATCGGCTTGAAGCCGTCCAGGTCGAACATGATCAACCCGATCCGGGACTGCCCCCGCTGCGCCCCGGCCAGCGCCGCGCCGAGCGAGTCCTGGAAGCGGCGGCGGTTGTACAGGTTGGTCAGCGGATCGCGCTCGGCCAGACGCACCAGCGCTTCGGCCGCCTTGCGCTGCTCGGTCACGTCCTCGAACACCCACAAGCGGCCCAGCGAACGCGAGCCGCCCGAGGCGGTCACCATGGTCGACACTTCGCGCACCTTCCGCCCATTCAGAAAAGCCATCTCGAAGGGCGCCGACCGCCCGCGCTGCCCACGCGTCTCGGCCACATGGCGGCGATAGGCCTCGGGCGCCACCAACTGGCTCACGGCCCGCGCCAGCAGACGCTCGTCACGCATGCCGAGCAAACCGTCGCGACCGTCGCTGAAGGACCAGATGCGCTCCAGCGCCGGATTGGTGTAGCGCACCCTGCGATCGGCATCGACGAAGAGGATGCCCAGGTCGATGACGTCGAGCAGCGCCCTGAGCCGCTGCTGCTCGTCGCGGCTGCGCGCCAGATAGTGTTCGCTCAGGCCCTGCGCACGACGCAGCGCGGCGACGGTTTCGAGCAGGGTCAGCTCGGCCGATTTGCGCGCCTGGGCACTTGAGATGGACAGCCGGAACATGATCACCGCACCGCTGGCGTCGCACACGGGCCGCCAGCGGCACAGCACCCACAGCGATTCGCCGTCCCGGTGGCGCGCGCGCAGCTCAGCTTCGCCGGCCTCGCCGCGCAGCGCCTGGCGCCCCAGCGTGCGCGCATAGTCCTGGTCGAGCGGCTCCACCAGCAAGGCGATCAGGTCCGGCGCGCCGTAGCAGTTGGCGGGGGAATAGCCGGTGAGCGATTCGACGGCGGGGCTGATCCACTGCAGGCGGCCGTCGGGCGCCAGCGCCACCTCGACGCCGGCACAGGTTTCGGCGATCAGGCGCAGCCGTGCGCCCTCCGCCGCCCGGCGATGAGCCGCGCCTAGGATCGCCAGCGCGCTCAGTGCCGCCGCACCGGCAGCGGCCAGCGCCTGGTCGCGGGGCCCGACACCGGCCGCCCGGGCCAGCGCGACCCCCGCCAGCGCCGCCATGGCCACCAGCGCGGCCTGCCACAACGGCATCAACGCTGCCCATCTGCGCGCCATGAACTCCCTCCCCAGGGATCACGGCCATCGGGTACGGCCTGCAGCCGATCCTCAGATCGTCTTGACCAACACCTTCGACCGACGCTGGAAGTTGTAGAGATCGCGCTTCTTCGACGGCAAGCGCTCCGGTCCGACTTCGACAAATCCACGCTCACGAAACCAGTGTGCCGTGCGCGTGGTCAGGACAAACAAGGCCCCGAGCGATTGCTCCCGGGCGCGGCGCTCCATGCGCCGCAACAGCATTTCGCCCAGCCCGGCTTCACGATACTCCGGCATGACGGCCAGACAGGCCAGCTCGGCCTCCCGCTCGTCGCTGAACGGATACAGCGCGGCACACCCCACCAGCATGCCATCATGCTCGACCACCGAAAAGCGGGTGATCTCCTGCTCCAGCAACTCTCGGCCACGGCGCACCAGCGTGCCGTCGGCCTCGAGCGGCGCCAACAGGCTGACCAGCGCGCCGACATCGTCGACGGTGGCCTCGCGCAGACGGAACAGCACATCACGCGATACGACGGTGCCCACGCCCTGGTGGGTGAAGAATTCGAGCAGCAGCGCGCCGTCGCGGTCACGGTCGATGAGGTGCACCCGGTTGACGCCCTTGCGCACCGCGCGGATCGCGCAGGGCAGGTAGAGGTCGAGATCTTCGGTGAGCCCCTGCCCGGCTTTCAGCATGCGCTCGGCGGCATCGGCGGTGATGGAGTCGATCAGCTTGCCGTCCACATCCAGCAGCCCCGGCGCATCGCACAGGTAGAGCAGCTTCTCGGCCGACAGCGCCACGGCGACCTCTTCGGCCACATGTTCGAGCGGCAGGTTGAAGATCTCGCCCGAGGGCGACACGCCGAGCGGCGAGATGAGCACTACGTTCTGCTGATCGAGGTCGGCGGCGATCTCTTCGGCGAGGATCTTGCGCACCGCGCCGGTAAATTGCAGATCGACGCCATCGACCACGCCTTCGGGCCGGGCAATGATGAAGTTGCCGCCGGTCACGCGGATGTAGCTGCCGGCCATCGGGGTGTTGGGCAGCCCCTGCGAGAGCAGCGCCTCGAGTTCGAGCCGGGTGACGGCGATGGCCGCCTTGACGCCGTCGAGCGCGTCGGCATCGGTGACCCGCACATTGTTGTGAAAGCGCGATTCGACCCCGCGCCGGGCCAGCTCGGCATCGATCTGCGGACGCGCGCCATGCACCAGCACCAGCCGGATGCCCAGCGCCGACAACAGGTTGCAGTCGTAGGCGAGCTTCTGCGCCTGCTCGCCGGCGGCGATTTCGCCGCCGAAGCCGATCACGAAGGTCTTGCCGCGAAAGGCGTGGATATACGGCGCGGCGCCGCGCACCCAGGCGACGAAATGCTGGCTCAGGGCGTCGGCGGGGTCGAGATCGGTGAGCGTATCCGGCACGGGTTCTCCGTCATGCAAGGGGCAAGCCGCCAGCGGCGGCCGATGCGGGCATTCTAGCGTGATCGTCCGCTGCGATGCAGCACCCCCGGTCTCATCCGAGCGCGGCTTCGAGCCGGTCGCAGAGGGTGTCGAGCACCTTGATACGGGCAAAGCGCTTGTTGTCGGCCTCGATCAGCGTCCACGGCGACACCTCGGTGCTGCTGCGGTCGATCATGTCGCTCACTGCGCGCGCGTACTCGGGCCAGCGTTCGCGGTTGCGCCAATCTTCATCGGTGATCTTGAAGCGCTTGTGCGGCGCTTCGGCGCGCGCCTCGAAGCGGGCGAGCTGCTCGTCCTGGCTGATCGCCAGCCAGAACTTGACCACTACGGCGCCGGCATCGGCGAGTTGATCCTCGAAATCGTTGATCTCCTGGTAGGCGCGCATCCAGTCCGCCTCGGCGCAAAAGCCCTCGACCCGCTCCACCAGCACCCGGCCGTACCAGGAGCGGTCGAAGATCACCACCTTGCCGCGGCGCGGCAGATGGCGCCAGAAACGCCACAGGTAGGGCTGGGCACGTTCTTCCTCGGTGGGCGCGCCGATCGGCACCACCTGGTACTGGCGGGTGTCCAGCGCGGCGGTCACGCGACGGATGGCGCCGCCCTTGCCGGCCGCATCCATGCCCTCGAACACCAGCACCAGCGCGCGCTCGGCGAACTCCTTGCGTCGCGTCAGCAGCGCCAGGCGGCCTTGCTGCTTTTCGAGCCGGCGGCCGTAGTCCTCCTTGCTCATCGGCTGGTCGAGCGCCAGGGTATCGAGCAGGGAGCGGCCGTCGTCTGCCGGCGCCATCGGGGCCACGCTGAGCCGCGCCCGCCACTGGCGCGCCGTGCCCAGCCGCTTGCGCAGCGCCGCCAGCAGGATGCGTGCGACGCGCAGCGCACGGTAGCGCGGATCGGAGCCGTCGACCACGATCCACGGCGCTTCGGCGGTGTCGGTGTGGCGCAGCACATGCTCGGCGACATCGCGCAGCTTGTCGTACTGCTTGTAGTTGCGCCAGTCGGCCTTTGTCACGCGCCAGCGGGTGAGCGGATCGGCGGCCAGGGTCTTGAGGCGCGCCTTTTGCTCGTCGCGCGGCAGGTGAAACCAGAACTTGATGACCAGCACGCCCTCGCGTACCAGCATGGCTTCGAAACGGTTGATTTCATCCAGCTGCTGGTCGAGGCGCGCAGGCTTGATGCGTCGATCGACCCGCTGGCGAATCGGCTCGTGATACCAGTTGCCGAAGAGGATGCCGATCCGCCCCTTGGGCGGCAGGCTGCGCCAGAAGCGCCACATCGGCGGCCGCTCGAGGGCCTCGTCAGAGGGTCGGTCAAAGGTGCGGATCACCAAGTGGCGCGGATCCATCCACTCGCCAAGCTGGTTGACCGTCTCGCCCTTGCCGGCGGCATCGACACCGTTGATCAGCACCACCACCGCGCACTCGGCCAGCTCGCGCAAGTCGAACTGCGCGTCGAGCAACTCGGCCCGCAGGCCGGGCACCTCGGCCTCGTAGGTGGCCTTGTCGATGCGATGGCCGATTTCAGCAGATTCGAACATGGCGCTTTTCCTGATGAAGATGGCGCAACTTAGAAATCACCCCACAAGGCCTGGATCGCCGCCACCGCCGCGAGGCCGGCCGTCTCGGTACGCAGCACGCGCGGCCCGAGCGACAGCGCCTCGATGCCGCGTGCGCGCATCGCAGCCAGCTCGTCGTCGTCCCAACCGCCTTCGGGACCGACCAGCAGCGTGACACGCCCGTCGGCCGGCAACGCGCGGGTACGCAGCGGCTGCTCGGCGGCCGGGGCCAGCACCCAGCCGCCCTGCGCACCTACCAGCCACTGTGTCAGGGTCTGGACCTCGTGGATCTGCGGCAGGCGGTTGCGGCCGCACTGCTCGCAGGCCGACACCGCCACCTTGCGCCAATGCGCGAGACGCTTCTCGGCGCGCGCACCGTCGAGCCGCACCACCGAGCGCCGCGCCGACACCGGCTGGATGTCACTGACGCCCAGCTCGACCGCCTTCTGCACCACCCAGTCCATCTTGTCGCCCGTGGCCAGCGCCTGCACCAGCGTGATCCGGCAACGCGGGGCGGGCTCGTCCGGCAGGGCCGCCGTCAGGCGCGCCATCACCGGTGTGCCGCTGGAATCGAGCGTCGCCGCACAGGCGTGCCCTTCGCCGTCGAAGACCTCGATGGCCGCATCGGGGCGCAGGCGCAGCACCCGGGTGGCATGATGGGCGGCCTCGTCGGGCAAGGCCACGGAAACGCCCGCGGACAGCGGGCCGGGGCAAAAGAATCGATGAATCATCATGCTATTATAGGGTCGGCTTTGACAGGACATTCCAATGGTCGGCGCTTTGCCGGCTGGGTGCGCCGCCGCTTCCATTCGACTGTGTTGCCAGCCCGCCCGACCGGCCCCCGGCAACTGTTCGGCGCGCCGGGTTGCCATCCCGCCTCAACCGCAGGAAATTCGCGCATGAATACTGCCGCCAAGCGCCTGTCTCGCGCCCGCGCCCTCGAATCGGTGGTTCGGGACATCTCCCGTGACGTGATCCTGCCGCGCCATCTCAAGAGCACCCGCCAGAAGAAGAACGACGGCTCACTGTTCACCGAGGCCGATCTCGAATCGCAGCGCATGTTTGCCGAGGCGCTGCCGGGCCTGGCGCCGGGCGCCGTGCTGGGCGAGGAGATGAGCCCGGAGCAGCAGGCGCGCCTGTGGGCCGAAGGCCGTCGCGGCCTGTGGTGCATCGACCCGATCGACGGCACCACCAATTTCGCCAACGGCGTGCCCTTCTTCGCCGTGTCGATCGCCTACCTGATGGACCATGAGCCGCGCTTCGGGGTGGTGTACAACCCGGTCACCGACGAGTGCTTCTACGCCGCCGCCGGCGCCGGCGCCTATCTGAACGGCGCCGAGTTGCCGCTGCGCGAGCCCGCGGTGCGCCTCTCCGACGCCGTCGCCGGTGTCGACTTCAAGCGGGTCAGCCATCATCTGGGCGACGAACTGGCGGTGCGCCCGCCCTACTATTCGCAACGCAATTTCGGCTCGAGCGCGCTCGAATGGTGTTTTGTCGCCGCCGGCCGGCTCGATGTGTACATCCACGGCGGGCAGATGCTATGGGACTATGCCGCGGGCCGGCTGATCCTGCAGGAGGCCGGCGGCGAATGCGCGGCGCTCGACGGCGGCGACCTGATGGCCGGCCCGGCCGTCAAGCGCGGGGTCATCGCGGCGGCCAGCCCCGGCCTGTTCCAGCAGTGGCGGACCTGGATTTCCAGCCACTCCTGATTCTCATCGGATTCTTTTTTCCGGAGTTCCACCATGTCGATGAAGCATCCGATCATCGCCGTCACCGGCTCGTCGGGCGCCGGCACCACCACGGTCAAGCACACCTTCGAGGCGATCTTCCATCGCGAGAACGTGAACGCGGCCATCATCGAGGGCGACAGCTTCCACCGCTACACCCGCGATGAGATGAAGCGCCTGATCGACGAGGCCGAGGCGCGCGGCGAGCGCGGCATCAGCCATTTCGGCCCCGAGGCCAACCTGATCACCGACCTGGAGCAGATCTTCCGCGCCTATGGCGACTCGGCCACCGGCCGGCGCCGCCACTATGTGCACAACGAGGCGCAGTCGCTGCGCTGGAACCTGCCGATGGGCACCTTCACCGAGTGGGAAGACCTGCCGGTGGGCACCGACTGCCTGTTCTACGAAGGCCTGCACGGCGCGATGGTGACCGAGGACATCAACATCGCGCGCCACGTGGACCTGCTGATCGGCGTGGTGCCGACCATCAACCTGGAATGGATCCAGAAGCTGCACCGCGACACCCGCCTGCGCGGCTACTCCAAGGATGCGGTGCAGGACACCATCCTGCGCCGCATGCACGACTATGTGCACTACATCGTCCCGCAGTTCTCGCACACCCACATCAACTTCCAGCGCGTGCCGGTGGTGGACACCTCCAACCCCTTCTCGGCGCGCGATATCCCGACGCTGGAGGAGTCGATGGTGGTGATCCGTTTCAAGGATCCGCGCGGCGTCGATTTCCCCTACCTGCTCAACATGATCAGCGGCTCCTTCATGTCGCGCGCCAACACCATCGTGGTCTCCGGCGGCCGGCTCGACCTGGCCATGCAGCTGATCCTCACCCCGCTCATCTGGAAGCTCATGGAGCGTCGCCGGCAGTGGGTCTGAGCCGAGCGCCAAGACGATGATTCGATTGCGATAAGCGCAGCCGCCCGGCACCAACCGCCGGGCTGCTGCGACGCACAAGCGGGTACCCAAGCGGGCCGGTTTCGACGATAATTCCGCCTTTCCCCAAAATGGCCCGCGAGCCGCGAGAGAGCGATGTCGTCTGAGCGCAACGTCACACTGCCCGAGTTCAACCCGATCACCGGCGCGATCCGCGCGCTGGCCATGGACGCCGTCCAGAAGGCCAAGTCCGGCCACCCCGGCGCCCCCATGGGCATGGCCGAGATCGCCGAGGTGCTGTGGCGCCACCACCTCAAGCACAACCCGGCCAACCCCAAGTGGGCCGACCGCGACCGCTTCGTGCTCTCCAACGGCCACGGCTCGATGCTGCTCTACGCGCTGCTGCACCTGACCGGCTACGATCTGAGCATCGACGACCTCAAGAACTTCCGCCAACTGCACAGCAAGACCCCGGGCCACCCCGAATACGGCTACGCCCCGGGCATCGAGACCACCACCGGGCCGCTCGGTCAGGGTGTCAGCAACGCGGTGGGCATGGCGCTGGCAGAGAAGGTGCTGGCCGACACGTTCAACCGCCCCGGCCACGCCATCGTCGATCACCGTACCTGGGTGTTCCTGGGCGACGGCTGCCTGATGGAAGGCATCTCGCACGAAGCCTGTTCGCTGGCCGGCACGCTCGGCCTGGGCAAGCTGATCGCCTTCTACGACGACAACAACATCTCCATCGACGGCCATGTCGATGGCTGGTTCACCGACGACACCCCGAAGCGCTTCGAAGCCTACGGCTGGCAGGTGATCCGCGACGTCCAGGGCCATGACCCGGTGGCCATCCAGGCGGCCGTCGCGCAGGCCCGCGCCAACACCACGCAGCCGACGCTGATCTGCTGCAAGACGGTGATCGGCGCCGGCGCGCCCAACAAGCAGGGCGGCCACGATGTGCACGGCGCCCCGCTGGGCGACGCCGAAATCGCCGCCGCGCGCGACTACATCGGCTGGACGCATCCGCCCTTCGAGATCCCGCAGGAGGTCTACCAAGCCTGGAATGCGCGCGAAACCGGCGCCACCGCCGAAGCCGAGTGGAACGCCCGCTTCGCCGCCTACCGCAGCGCCCATCCCGAGCTGGCCGCCGAGTTCGAGCGCCGCATGGGCGGCACCCTGCCGGCCGACTGGTCCGCGCATGTCGACACGGTGCTGGCACAGATCGGCGACAAGGCCGAGACCATCGCCACCCGCAAGGCCAGCCAGAACGCCATCGAAGCCTTTGCCCCCAAGCTGCCCGAGCTGCTCGGCGGCTCGGCCGACCTGGCCGGCTCCAACCTGACCCTGTGGTCGGGCGCCAAAGGTGTCACGCGCGAAGCCGGCGGCAACTATGTGTACTACGGCGTGCGCGAGTTTGGCATGGCCGCCATCGCCAACGGCGCCAGCCTGCACGGCGGCCTGATCCCCTACACCGCCACCTTCCTGATGTTCAGCGAGTACGCGCGCAACGCCCTGCGCATGGCCGCGCTGATGAAGCTGCGCCAGATCTTCGTGTTCACCCACGACTCGATCGGCCTGGGCGAAGACGGCCCGACGCACCAGCCGGTCGAGCAGACCGCGACGCTGCGCTACATTCCCAACATGGACGTGTGGCGCCCCTGCGACACCACCGAGTCGGCCGTCGCCTGGGCGCATGCCATCGAGCGCGCCGACGGCCCGTCGACGCTGTGCTTCTCGCGCCAGAACCTGCCCTTCCAGCCGCGCAGCGCCGAGCAGCTGTCGGCCATCCGCCGCGGCGGCTACGTGCTGTCGGAGGCGGCCGGCGGCACGCCGCAGGCCGTGATCCTCGCCACCGGCTCCGAAGTGGCGCTGGCCATGGCGGCGCAGAAGACCCTCGCCGAGGCCGGCATCCACGTGCGCGTGGTCTCCATGCCCAGCACCAACCTGTTCGACCGCCAGGACGCCGCCTACCGCGCCAGCGTGCTACCGGCCGGCATCCCGCGTGTCGCGGTCGAGGCCGGCGTGACCGACTTCTGGCGCAAGTACGTCGGCCTGGAAGGCGCCGTCATCGGCATCGACCGCTTCGGCGAATCGGCCCCGGCCGGCGAGCTGTTCAAGTTCTTCGGCATCACCGCCGAGGCGGTGGTCGAGGCCGTGCGCGCACAGGTGGGCTGAGAGGCCGAACCACTGACCGGATTCAAACTAGAGAAAAGAAGGACGCTATCCATGACGATCAAAGTTGCCATCAACGGTTTCGGCCGCATCGGTCGCTGCACCCTGCGCGCCATCTACGAACAAGGCCTGCAGAACGAGTTCGAGGTGGTCGCCATCAACGCCTCGGGCGACCTGACCACCAACGCGCACCTGCTCAAGTACGACACCACGCATGGCCGCTTCGCCACCCCGGTCGAGACCGAAGGCGACAACGTGATCATCATCGATGGCAAGAAGATCCCCTTCTACTCGACCAAGGACCCGAAGGGCGTCAACTGGGGTAGCCATGGCGTGGACGTGCTGCTCGAGTGCACCGGTGCCTACACCAGCAAGGCCAAGGCACAGCAACTGCTCGAGATGGGCGCCAAGCGCGTGCTGATCTCGGCCCCGGGTGGTGACGATGTCGACGCCACCATCGTCATGGGCGTGAATGAGTCCGTGCTGAGCGACGGCATGACCGTCGTCTCCAACGCCTCGTGCACCACCAACTGCCTGGCCCCGGTGGCCAAGGTGCTGGCCGACAGCGTCGGCATCACCCAGGGCCTGATGACCACCATCCACGCCTACACCAACGACCAGGTCACCGTCGACGTGCGCCACAAGGACCTGCGCCGTGCCCGCGCCGCCGCCGCCAACATCATCCCGACCAAGACCGGCGCGGCCAAGGCCGTCGGCCTGGTGCTGCCGCAGTTGCAAGGCAAGGTGGACGGCTTCGCCCTGCGCGTGCCGACCATCAACGTGTCGCTGGTTGACCTCACCTTCACCGCCGAGCGCGCGACCACCAAGGAAGAGATCAACGCCCTGATGACCGCCGCGGCCAATGGCCCGCTCAAGGGCATCCTGGCGGTCAACACCGAGCCGCTGGTGTCGAGCGACTTCAACCACACCACGGTGTCGTCCACCTTCGACGCCACCCAGACCCGCGTCATCGACGGCACGCTGGTCAAGGTGCTGGCCTGGTACGACAACGAGTGGGGCTACTCCTGCCGCATGCTCGACGCCGCGCGCGCCTTCGCCAAGGCGCAGTAAGCCGACCGGATCACGGGGACGCCAGCTGCGTCCCCGTTTTCGTTCACCCAGCCCGAGTCGCCCATGACACTTCGCCTGGCCATCAACGGATACGGCCGCATCGGCCGCTGCTTCCTGCGCGCGCTGCAGGAGTCGCCCTTTCGTGAGCGCTACCGGGTGGTGGCGATCAACGAGCCGGCCGATCTGGCCAGCATCGAATACCTCACCCGCTTCGACTCCACCCACGGCCGCTTCCCGGGCGTGGTCGAAACCGACGGCGACGCACTGATCATCGACGGGCAACGCATCCTCGTCAGCCACGCCGATACGCCCGAGGCGGTCGACTGGGCAGCCCAGGGCATCGACCTGGTGGTCGAATGCTCCGGCCGCTACGGCACGCGCGAGGAATTGCAGCGTTTCCTCGACGCCGGCTGCCCCCGCGTGCTGCTCTCGCACCCCGGCACCAGTGCCGAGGACGTCGATGCCACGGTGGTCTATGGCATCAATCACGAGGCGCTGACCGGCGCCGAGCGCATCATCTCCAATGCCTCGTGCACCACCAATGCCGTGGTCCCGGTGCTCGACCTGCTCGACCGCGCCTATGGCGTCGACCAGGCGATGCTCACCACCATCCATTCGGTGATGAACGACCAGCCCCTGATCGACGGCTACCACCACACCGACCTGCGTCGCACCCGCTCGGCCATGCAGTCGATCATCCCGGTCGCCACCGGCCTGGCGCGCGGCGTCGAACGCCTTTTGCCGCGCCTCACCGGCCGGGTGCAGGCCAAGGCCATCCGGGTGCCCACGCTCAATGTCTCGGCAATCGAGCTTGCTGTCACGGTGCATCAACCGGTCAGTGCCGACGCGGTCAATCAGCTCTTGGCCGACGCCGCCCACCGGCATCATCAATCACGTTTGGCCTACACCGAGCAGGTGCACGCCTCGATCGATTTCAATCACGACCCGCACTCCGCCGTCATCGACGGCGGGCAGACCCGTGTTTGTGGCGCACATCTGCTCAGCCTGCTGGTGTGGTTCGACAACGAATGGGGCTTCGCCAGCCGCATGGTCGATGTACTGCACCATTGGCATCAATGCTGGCCGACGGCGAACGGTTTGAATTCTCTTCAGGAAACCCCGCAATGAAAGTCAAAAAACTCCAGGAACTCGACGTCTCCGGCAAGCGCGTCTTCATCCGCGCCGACCTCAACGTGCCACAGGACGAAGCCGGCAACATCACCGAAGACACCCGTATCCGCGCCTCGATCCCGTCCATCCAGTACTGCCTGGACAAGGGCGCAGCGGTGATGATCACCTCCCACCTCGGCCGGCCCACCGAAGGCCAGCTCGGGGCCGACGATTCGCTCACGCCGGTCGCCGTCCGCCTCGGTCAGCTCATCAACCGCCCGGTGCGCCTGATCAATAGCTGGGTCGATGGCGGCTTCGAGGTCAAGCCGGGCGAAGTGGTGCTGCTCGAGAACTGCCGCGGCAACGTCGGCGAGAAGAAGAACAACGAAGAACTCGCCAAGAAAATGGCCGCTTTGTGCGACGTCTACGTCAATGACGCCTTCGGCACCGCCCACCGTGCCGAAGCCACCACCGAAGGCATTGCCCGCTTCGCCCCCGTCGCCTGTGCCGGCATCCTGATGGGTGCCGAAATCGACGCGCTCAGCCAGGCCACCGAAAACCCCGCCCGGCCGCTGGTCGCCATCGTCGGTGGCGCCAAGGTGTCGAGCAAGCTGACCATCCTGCGCACCTTGGCTGAAAAGGTCGACCAGCTGATCGTCGGCGGCGGCATCGCCAACACTTTCCTGCTCGCCTCCGGCAAGCGCATCGGCGAATCGCTGGCCGAGCCCGAGCTGGTCAAGGAAGCCCAGGCCATCATGGACATGATGAAAGCCCGCGGCGCCGAAGTGCCGCTGCCGGTAGACGTGGTGGTCGCCGACGAAGTCTCGGCGCTGGCCCGCGCCAACCGCATCCCCGCTGACGAAGTCGGCCCGCACGACCGCATCCTTGACGTCGGTCCCAAAACCGCCGCCAAACTGGCCGACATCATTGCCCACGCCGGCACCATCGTCTGGAACGGCCCAGTCGGCGTTTTCGAGCATGCCCAGTTCGCGGGCGGCACCAAGATGATGGCCTCCGCCATCGCCCACTCAGAGGCCTTCTCCATCGCCGGCGGCGGCGACACCTTGGCCGCCATCGCCAAGTTTCACATCGCCGATGACATCGGCTACATCTCGACCGGAGGCGGCGCGTTTCTGGAATTCCTGGAAGGCAAGACCCTCCCCGCCATCGCCGCACTCGAAGCGCGATTCGGGGGCTGACCCAATCAATCTGTCACCCCAGAAGGCGACCTATGGTCGCCTTTTTATTCACCAGTAGAACTCGGGTGCCGTATTTCGAGACGTGAAGCAACAGAGAGCATGGATCGGCGTTCGCCGTGGTCGCTCCAGTGCTACCGAAGTCATCGGCCTATTGGAGCATCGGAGAGATTCGGCATGTCGGTAGCGGTGAGGTTCCCTCGGTTTTTCGTCTGCCAAAGGGTGGGTTTCATGCTACCTGTTTTTCCTGATGCTGCGCTCTGATCCAGTTCTCCAGGAACTGAACTGGCGACTTGTAGCCGAGGGTCGAATGCTGC
>NZ_JAEKFT010000021.1 GCF_018524365.1 Denitromonas iodatirespirans | reverse complement strand
ATCCATCGATCAGCTCTTTCGGGATGGACGGCAGCGCCGCCGCAGTGCTCTTCTTGCTGGTCTTTCTTGGCATACATGCTCCTTGCTCACATGGTATGCCTCAAACACAAAATTTCTGACAGGCTCAACGTTCGTGGTAGGTGGCCGTCTAATCCTTCGCCGTTGCTCGCCCATTTGATAGGTCTGAGAGCCTTGTTGGCCATGAATTCCTGGCTGTACGGATTGAGTCACTTGGCGGCGCACCAGCGGCACCAGGCTTCCATCATCTCCCGACGTTTCTCCAGCATGTCGCCACGCCGATAGGCTGCTTCTACCTTGTTGTCGATGGTGTGGGCGAGGGCAATCTCAGCCATCTCATGCGGATAATCAGTTCGCTCTGCGACCCTGTCACGGAACGACGATCTGAATCCGTGCTGCGTTGCGAGTTTGCCCGACCTGGCGTCAATCCACTCGCTGGATGGGGGCAGGCGCTTGATAATCGCGCTCAGTGTCATGTCTGACAGCGGGCGACCGGATCGCTCGCCGGGAAAGACCAGTTCGTCGGCAACTCCCTTGGGAAGTTCGTTCAGCAACTCGAGCGCGCGACTGGATAGCGGGACGCGATGGGTCCGTGCGCCTTTCATTCGTTCAGCCGGGATCGTCCAGACACCAGATGCCCAGTCTACTTCTCTCCACCGCATGCCTCGAACCTCCCCGGAGCGAGATCCGGTCAGAATGGTGAATTCCAGCGTGCGGGCGCCTTGTCCTCTTTTTTTGCACGCAGTGCGCGCATGAAGGCGGACATCTTGCTGTAGGGAAGTGCGGCGTGGTGGACCGCGGGCGCGATCTTTCCCTTGTTTGGGAAGCAACGCGTCGAGATGTCCTCGCCAGATTGCGGGATTTTCGCCGGATCGCAGCTTCTTCGCCTTTGCAAATGAAAGCACCAACTCGATTCTTGAGCGCACACGCGCGGCCGTTTCCGTCTTTGTCTGCCAGATGGGCTTGAGAACGCTCAGGATGTGATCGGTCGTGATGGCGTCCGGCTGCAGGTTGCCCTATTTGGGGAAAGCGTAGGTTTCCAGCGTGTTACGCCATTGCTGTCCGTGTTTGGCGTTGCGCCAGGAAGGCTGGTGGGCTTCGATGTATTCGAGCGTGACGTCGCGAAAAGTCACCTTGACGGACGCCTTTGCGCGCGCCTCCGCCAACACTGCCTCGCGGCGGTGATCGATCGGATCGAGACCGCTTGCGATTTGTTTCCGCAGTAGTGCAACTTCAGCGCGGGCGTCGATCGCAGACGTTGCATTGAGAGAACCCAGGCCCATCGTCGTGCATCGATCTGATATCGGAAGATCCAGGATTTGGCGCCATTGGGCTGCACCCGGAGATACAGCCCATTGCCGTCAGCGAACATCCCCTGCTTTGCATTCTTGATCTCAAGAGCCGTCAATGCCATGTCTCGGTCTACCTCTCAGCCCACCATTCTGCCCACCACTTTGTGGGTGTATGTTGTCGAACGCTTCTGGACGCTACAAGACTGAAGAACGAGTGTGCCTTAAAAACTAGAATAAAAACATGGTGATACTGTTTGCGTTCTGGATGTCAGTGGACTCTGTTGGACTAATCAATGGCGGACGCCCTCTCCGCCAGACATTATGAAAAACGCGGCTCTTCGCCGCGTTTTTGCTTTTCGGCCCTCCACCCGGCCCTCCACCCGGCCCTCCACCCGGCCCTCCACCCGGCCCTCCACCCGGCCCTCCACCCGGCCCTCCACCCGGCCCTCCACCCGGCCCACCTTCCGCACAAAGCCGAATCTTCGATGTTCGTCGGTTCGCGGACGTCACATTACAAGCTCGCTTCCGCATGGGCGCATACGCGAGGCGGACCGTGACCGTCACGGGCGTCGGTCAGGCAATGAGAATGGCGCGAAAGTCGTTCACATTGGTCAGGGTGGGGCCCGTCACCACGGAATCTCCGAGGCGCTCGAAGAAGGTGTGGGCGTCGTTGCGCGCGAGGGCGTCCTGGGGTGGGGTCCCCGCGGCCCATGCGCGTTCGAGGGTGTCCGGCGCAATGATTGCGCCCGCGATCTCCTCGGCGCCGTCGACCCCGTCGGTATCGCCGGCCAGTGCGTGGATACCGGGCTGGCCGTTGAGGCCCAGTGCCAGTGCAAGCAAAAATTCGACATTCCGGCCGCCGCGTCCGTCGCCGCGCACGGTGACGGTGGTTTCCCCGCCGGAGAGCAGCACACAGGGCGTGCGGAAGGGTTGCTGGCGGTTGGCGACCTGGCGGGCGATGCCGGCCATCCAGGTGCCGGCGTCACGGGCTTCTCCTTCGAGGCTGTCGCCGAGAATATGCGCTTCAATGCCGGCCTCGCGGGCAATGGCGGCGGCCGCTTCCAGGGACTGCTGGGGTGTCGCGACGATGCGGGTCTCGGCGCGGGCCAGCCTTGGGTCGCCCGGCTTGATGCTTTCCCCGGCCTGGCTCTCCAGCACGGTCAATGCCGCCCGGGGCAGATCGATGGCGTACCGGAGGACGATGGCCAGGGCGTCGTTGCAGGTGGTCGGGTCGGCCACCGTCGGGCCCGAGGCGATGTTCATCGGGTCGTCGCCGGGCACGTCGGAGAGTTGCAGGGTGAGGACGCGGGCCGGATGGCAGGCGGCGGCGAGGCGCCCGCCCTTGATGGATGAAAGGTGACGGCGAATGCAGTTCATCTCGCTGATGGTGGCGCCCGACTTCAGCAGGGCAAGATTGATGGCTTGCTTGTCTTCGAGCGAGAGTCCTTCGATGGGGGCCGTCAGCAAGGCCGAGCCGCCGCCCGAGATGAGGCACAGCACCAGATCGTCCTCGGTCAGGTTCTTCACCCGTTCGAGCAGGCGGGCGGTGGCGGTCAGGCCCGCGGCATCCGGCACCGGGTGGGCGGCCTCGACGATCTCGATCCGTTCGCAGGGCACGGCGTAGCCGTAGCGGGTGACGACCAGGCCGTCGAGCGGTCCGGCCCAGTGATCCTCGACCGCGCGCGCCATGGCTGCCGACGCCTTGCCGGCACCGATCACCACCAGCCGCCCCTTGGGGGCAGCGGGGAGGTGGGGTGGGACGCAGCGGGCCGGCTGTGCGGCGGCGATCGCCGCATCGAACATGCGGCGCAGCAAGTCACGCGGGGCCGCTGCCATCAGTAGGTGCCCTCGACGAGATTGCGCGGCGTGCCGGCGACGAAGTGCTCGATGTTGTCCATCAACTGGTCGGCCAGCGTCTGCTGCGCTTCATCCGAAGCCCAGGCGACATGCGGCGTGAGGATCACGTTGGGGCGCGAGGCGATGCGCATCATGGGGCTGTCGGCGGCCGGCGGCTCGCCCAGTGTGACGTCGAAGCCGGCGCCGCTGATCAGGCCTTCGTCGAGTGCCTGCACCAGCGCCGCCTCGTCGACCAGGCCGCCGCGTGCGGTGTTCACGATCAGCGGCCGGCGCGCCATCGCGCGGAATTCGGGCAGCGCGATCATGTTCCGCGTGTCGGGCGTGAGCGGGCTGTGCAGGGTGATGATGTCGCTGGTGGCGAGCACCTCGTCCCACGGCGTGTAGAGCTGGCCGAAGCCGCTCTTTCCCTTGTGGGTCGCGAACAGCGGCACCATGCCGAAGGCGCGGGCCAGCGCGGCGACGCTCTGACCCAGCACGCCTTCGCCGATGATGCCAAGACGTGCGCCAGCGAGGTCGTGGATGGCGTGGTTGAAGAAGCAGAACTGCCCCGATTTTTGCCACTCGTCACGGATCACGTCCTCGCGGTAGGCGACGAGGTTGCGCCGCAGCGCAAGGATCAGCGCGAAGGTGTGCTCGGGGACGGTGTTGACCGCGTAGCCGCGGATGTTGGCCACGGCGATGCCTTGACGCTGGCACCAGGCCTTGTCGACGCAGTCGGTGCCGGTCGCGGCCACGGCGATTAGGCGCAGGTCCGGCAGTTGTTCGAGCATGTCGGCGGTCAGCGCCACCTTGTTGGTGATTGCGATCGATGCGCCGGCGAGGCGGGCGGCGACCTCGTCCGGACGCGTGTGCTCGTGGGTGATCAGCTCATGCGCAAAGGCGGGGCGGCGCAGGGTGATCTGCGGGGCGATGGTGGCGCGGTCGAGAAAGACGATCTTGTGCATGGTTGTACCTTTCGGGAATGAGGGGTCAGAGGTGGCGCTTGGCTTCGGCGGCGACGGCGGCCGGGGTGATGCCGAAATGCGCGTACAGCTGGTCGGCCGGGCCGGAGGCACCAAAGCCGGTCATGCCGACGAAGCCGCCGCGGCTGCCCAGGTACTGGTCCCAGCCGAAGCGCATGGCCGCTTCGACGCCGACGCGCACGGTGTCTGCGCCGAGCACGGCGTGGCGGTAGTCGGCGTCCTGCGCATCGAAGAGCGCCCAGCAGGGCATCGACACCACGGCGGTGGGGATGCCGTCGGCCCGCAGCAGGTCGCGGGCGGCCAGCGCGATGGCGACCTCAGAGCCGGTCGCCAGCAGCGTGACGGCACGCGCGCCGCCGTCGGCATCGGCCAGCACATAGGCGCCACGGCGCGACAGGTTGTCGTCGCTGTGGTGGCTGCGTACCGTGGGCAGTGCTTGGCGCGCGAAGATCAGGCTCGCCGGGGTGTGCCGCTGTTCGAGGGCAACCTCCCAGCATTCGGCGGCTTCCACCGCATCGGCCGGGCGCATCACCAGCATGTTGGGCATGGCGCGCAGCGCGGCGAGGATTTCCACCGGCTGGTGCGTCGGGCCGTTCTTGCCGACGCCGATGGAGTCGTGGCTGAACACGAATTTGACCGGCAGGCCCATCAGCGCCGCCATGCGCATGGCTGGGCGCTCGTAGTCGGAGAAGGCCAGGTAGGTCACCGCCAGCGGGATGGCGCCGCCGTGCGCGGCAATGCCGGTGGCCATCGCGCCCATGACGTGCTCGCGCACGCCGCAATGCACATAGGCGCCGGCGCGGTCCTCGGCGGTGAAGGCGGCGAGGCTGCGCTTGTGCGAGGTGGGCGCTTCCAGATCGGCACAACCGACGATGCGCTCGGGCAGGACATCGACCAGCAGGTCGTTGATCTCGGCCGAGGCGAAGATGCCGGGCTTGGGCTTGGGCTCGGTGTCGGCGGCGGCGCGCTGCTTGTAGGCCAGCAGCACCTCGCGCCATCCGGCGGGCAGTTCGCCGGCCTGCACGCGCTCGAACTCGGCGCGGTCGGCGGCGCTCAGCGCGGCGAGGCGCGCGCGCCACGCGGCGTGCTCGGCCTTGCTGCGCCGGCCGGCAGCGCGCCAGGTGGCGAGGAGGTCGGCGGGGATCTCGAAGGGTGCATGAGTCCAGCCGAGCAGTTCGCGCGCGGCGGCGGCATCTTCCGGGTAGAGGCGGGCGCTGTGCCCGCCACGCTGGCCCTGCACGCGCGGGATGCCGCGGCCGATGGTGGTGCGGCAGGCGAGCAGGGAGGGGCGCGGGTCTTGTTTGGCGAGGGTTATCGCGGCCGACACCGCGTCGACGTCGCGGCCGTCGAGTTCGATCACCTGCCAGTCGGCGGCACGGAAACGGGCGGCCACGTCTTCGCTGATCGACAGCGCGGTGGCGCCGTCGTCGGTGATCTTGTTGTCGTCCCAGAATAGGATGAGTTTGCCCAGGCGCAGGTGGCCGGCGAGCGAGATCATTTCCTGGCCGACGCCCTCCTGCAGGCAGCCGTCGCCGACGAAGGCGTAGGTGTGGTGGTCGACCAATTCCGTGCCGAAGCGGGCGCTCAGATAGGCCTCGGCCACCGCCATGCCGAAGGCGTTGGCAATGCCCTGGCCGAGCGGGCCGGTGGTGACCTCGATGCCGCAGGCCGGGTCGATCTCGGGGTGGCCGGCGCAGTGCGAGCCCAGTTCGCGGAAGGTCTTGACCTGGTCGAGGCTGATCTTTTCGTAGCCGGTCAGGTAGAGCAGCGAGTACAACAGCATCGAGCCGTGACCGTTGGAGAGCACGAAGCGGTCGCGGTCGGGCCAGGTGGGGTTGGCCGCATCGAACTTCAGATGCCGGGCGAACAGGGCGGTGGCGATTTCGGCCATGCCCAGGGGTACGCCCTGGTGGCCTTCGCCGGCGTGGACGATGGTGTCCAGGGAGAGAAAGCGGATGGCGTTGGCCATCGCGTCGGAAGTGGCGTTTTGCATGGGCGTAGGCCTCCTGGGGCCGGCGCCATGAGCTGGCGGGCCGTGGTGTCGTGGGAATGACGATGGGGGGTGGCCGGGCGCGTCAGCCGGGGCGTGGCGGGATCATGACGAGAGCCGGATCGCCAGGGCGAGCGAGATGGACAGCAGCGCTGCCAGGTTGCCGGCAATCACGATCGCGGCCACCTTCTCCGGCTCCTGGCCGTAGCGCTCGGCGAACATGTAGTTGAGCACCGCCGGCGGCAGCGCCCCGAAGAGCAGCAGCACGTCCGTCTCCGCCGACGACAGGCTGAAGAGCCAGCAGAACAGCGCCGCCAGCAGCATGCCAGTGGCCGGCGTGGTAACCGCGCCCACCAGGCCGATGCGCCACTCGGCGAAGGGGGCGGTATTGAGCCGTACCCCCAGGGCGAAGAGCATCAGCCCGGCGGACACATCGCCCATTACCTTGAAGGCGGCCAGCACCGGCGGCCACAGGGTGGCGCTGGTGGCGCTGACAAATATGCCTGCTGCGCCGGCAATGAACACCGGCTCGCGCAGCACCCGCCACAGCTTGAGGCTGTTGCCCAGCCACAGGCTGGAGATGGTGAAGTGCAGCACGTTCTCGATCAGGAACAGGATCACCGCCGCCGGCAGCGCCTTGTGTCCGAAGGCCAGCAGTAGCAGCGGCAGGCCCATGTTGCCGGCGTTCTTGAACATCAGCGGCGGCAGCAGGGTGCGCGGCGAATAGCCGAGCGCGCGTGCGACGGGCAGGCCCAGCAGCCCCGAGCCGAGCACGATGATCGTGCCGCCGATGGCCACCATCTTCACGTCGGCGAAGGAGAAGGACTGGCTGGCCAGCGCCGAGAAGATCAGCGCCGGCACAAAGATGTCCATGTTCTCCTGGTTGGTGGCGAGCATGTCCGGCCGATGGCGCCATCCGTAGATGAAGCCCACCACGATCACGGCGAAGACCGGGAGGACGATGCTGGTGATTTCCAGGAACATGGCGGTCGGGGTCGGCGCGGCGCGCAGACCGGGCGGTGTCTGCGCGGGTGGCCATCATCGTGTGCCGTTGAGGGCGCGGTAGCTGCGGATCACCTGGCTGTCGTCGGCGCGGCCTTCGCCGCGGCCCGAGGTGGCCAGGAACAGCTGGTGGGCGACGGCTGCGATCGGAAGGGCGGCCTGGGCTTCGCGGCCGGCCTCGAGCACGATGCCCAGGTCCTTGACGAAGATGTCCACCGCGCTGCTGACCTCGGGGTCGCGCAGCAACATGCGTGGCCCGCGATCCTTGAGCATCCAGCTGGCGGCGGACGAGCCGCCCATGATCTCGAGCAGGATGTCCAGATCGACACCTACCTTGGCGGCCAGGGCGAAGGCCTCTGCGACCACCGCGATGTGCACACCGCACAGCAGCTGGTTAACGGTCTTCACCGTGGCGCCCTGGCCGGCCCGTTCGCCGACATGGAAGAGGCGCTGGCCGAGGGCCTCGAACACCGGACGGATGCGCGCGTAGTCCTCGGCGGCCCCCGCGGCCATGATGGTGAGTGAGCCGGCGGTGGCGCCGGCCGTGCCGCCGGAGACCGGGGCGTCGATGAAGCGGCAGCCGGCCTCGGTCACCCGCTCGGCTATGCGCGCGACCGCGCCCGGCGGGCAGGTGGCCATCAGGCACACGATCGCGCCCGGCGACATCGCCGCCAGGGCGCCGGTGCCGAAGAGGACGGCTTCGGCCTGCGCGGCGTTCACCACCATCAGGAGCAGTGCGTCCGAGCCCCGGGCGCCCTCGGCGGCGCTGGCCGCGCGCGTGCCGCCGGCTGCTTCGAGCGCGGTCAGGGCGGTCTCGTTGAGGTCGATGCCGCGCACCTTGAACCCGGCGCGGAGAAGGTTGTGGGCCATCGGGAGCCCCATGGCGCCGAGGCCGGCGAAAGCGATGTCGTTCATGTGAGCGCTCATGTCAGTAGAGGATGGTGGCGGGTACGTAGGAGACCAGGCCAAGGACGATGAGCGCCACCAGGTAGAACGCCCACAGTTCCTTGGCGATGGCGCCGACGCGCTCCTGCGAGATTGCCGCGGCGATGAATAGCGTGGTGCCCACCGGTGGGGTGAACAGCCCGAGGCTGAGGTTCACCGCCATCATGATGCCCAGCTGGATCAGGTCGAGACCGATGGCGTTGCCGATGGCGACGAAGGTTGGGCCCAGCAGGAGAATGGCCGCGGGTAGATCGAGGAACATGCCGACCACGATCATGATGACGTTCATCATCAGGATGATCAGGATCGGCGACTCGAGCGTGGCCAGCGCCCAGTTGGCGACTGCGGTGGGCACCGACTCGACCGTGAGCACGAAACCGACCAGGTTGGATGCCGCAATCACCAGCATGACCACGCCGGTGGTGACCGAGGTGTGCACCAGGGCCTCGTAGAAGCGCGCCCAGGTCAGGTCGCGATACACGAATAGCCCCACCATCAGGCCGTAGAAGACCGCCAGCACGCTCACTTCGGTGGGCGTGGCAATGCCGGCGCGCAGCAGGACCACAATGAACGCGGGCATGGCCAGGGCCGGCAGGGCGGTGAGCGTGGCGCGCAGGATGTCGCGCAGGGTGACCGTCTGGGCCAGACGCTTGAATCCGCGCAGGCGTCCCGACAGGTAGCAGGTCAGCATGAAACCGCCGCACAGCAGCAGGCCGGGCACGACGCCCGCCAGGAAGAGCGAGGCTATCGATTCGTTGGACACCGCGGCGTACAGGATGAGGGGGATCGACGGCGGGATCAGGCCGGCGATGACCGAGGACGAGGCGGTCGCCGCCGCGGCGAAGGCGCCTGGATAGCCTTCGCGCTTCTGCCAGGGGATGAGCATCGAGCCGAGCGCCGAGGCTTCGGCCACGGCGGAGCCCGACACGCCGCCGAACACCGTGGAGCCGACCACCGTCACCTGGCCCAGTCCGCCGTGGAAACGGCCGACCAGCAAGGTGGCGAAGTTGATCAGCCGGCGGCCCAGTTCGCCGCCCATCATCAGGCTGCCCGAGAGCATGAAGAAGGGGATGGCCAGCAGCGGGAAGCTCTGCGTGGGCTGGAAGATCTTGACCACCGCGGCCACGCTCGGCATGCCGCCGACGGTGATGGCCGCGAGGCCGGAGCTGACGATCAGCGCGTAGCCGACCGGCAGGGCCAGCGCCAGCAGGGCGCCGAATACGAGGATCATCATCAGCGTCATAGGTCCTCCTCGATGTGATGGACGCGAACCGAGAGCGGATCGGCGGCCTGCAGCACGCGCACGAGGGTGGTCAGTGCGGTGAGGCCAAGACCGACGAAGCCGAAGATCATGGCGAGATAGGCCCACTGGGCCGTGATGCCGGTGACCGGGTAGGCCTCGCTGCCGGTGATCTCGATCACGTCCAGACCGACCCAGGCGAGGTAGAAGAAGGTGGCAGCGATGAGGATCTGGTGAGAGACCAGCAGGATCCGGTTGCCGCCCTTGCCAAGCATGCCGTTCAGGGCGGTCACGGCAATGTGCTGGCCGCGCTGCGCCGCCATGACGACCCCGCCCATGACGAGCCAGGGAAACAGGATGTTGGGCATCTCGGTTGGCCAGCCCATGCCCTGATTGGTGAGGTAGCGGACAATCACCTCGGCCATCAGCGAGACGAACATGACGGCCAGAGAGCCGATCGCGAGCACCGTGCTGATGCCCACGATCGTGTTGTCCACCCACCGCACCACCAGAGCTGCAGGGCCTGCGGGCGCTGCCGCCAGCGGCGTGTGGGTGGTGTCCATTACTTGGCCGCCTCGGTGACGATCAGCTTGACCATGTCCGGATACTTGGCCGCCCACTGGTCATAGACCGGCTTGGTCTTGGCGACGAACGGGGCCTGGTCGACCGTGTTGAACTGGACGCCGGCGTCGGCGAGCTTCTTGCGCAGGTCGGCGTCGGCCGCCAGCGACATGTCCCGGTTCAGCTTGCCCGCCTCGACCGCCGCTTCGCGGACCGCCTTCTGGTCGTCCTTCGAGAGGGTGCTGAAGATCATCTTGCTGGCCAGCAGCGGCGTGGACTCGTACTTGTGGCCGGTCAGGGAGATGTATTTCTGCACCTCGAAGAGCTTGGAGGAGTAGATGTTCATCAGCGGGTTCTCCTGGCCGTCGAACACGCCTTGCTGGAGGGCGATGTACAGCTCGGAGAAGGCCAGCGGGGCCGGGTTGGCGCCCAGGGACTTGAAGATGTCCAGGGTCATGGGATCGGGCGGGGTGCGCAGCTTGATACCGGCCAGGTCATCGGGCTTGGCGATCGGACGCGTGTTGTTGCTCACCTGACGGATGCCGTTGTCCCACAGGGCCAGCAGCACCAGGCCTTTCTTGTCGGCGTACTCGCCGAGCTTGTCGCCCACCGGGCCGTCGACCACCTTGTAGGCGTGCTCGAGGTCGCGGAAGAGGAAGGGCAGGCCGAGCAGGCCGAATTCCGGGACGACGCTGGAGGTCGTGCCCTGGGAGTTGGCGCTGAAGGCCAAGGTACCCAGGCGCAGGTTGGTGATCGACTCGGCATCGTCGCCGAACTGCGCGCTGCCACCCACTTCGACCTTGACGCGGCCGCCGGTCTTTTGCGCCACCAGCTCTGCAAACTTGAGCGAGGCTTCGGCCTTGGGGTTGCCCGGCGCCGCGTTGTGGGACATGCGCAGGACGGTCTGCGCCCAGGCCGAGGAGGTGCTCATTGCAACCGTCGCAGCGACGGCAATCATCAATTTTTTCATGGTCTGTCTCCGTTCTTTCCTTTGGGTGTCGGGCCCGTTGTTCAGGCGGGCCCTGTGCTGAACCGAAGCGATCGGGTGGAGACCCCGCGGAGGAGGGGCGGGGCCTCCGGCTGAACAGCGTCAGCCGTGAATCAACATGCCGCCATTGACGTCGACGGTGATGCCGGTGCAGTACTTGGACAGGTCGCTGGCGAGGAACACCACGCAGCCGGCCACGTCGTCAGGCTCGCCGATGCAACCCAGCGGGATCGAATCGAGGATGGCGGCGCGCTTGTCCTCGGGGATCTTGCCCTTATTGATGTCGGTGGCGATCAGCCCCGGGGTGATGCAATTGACGCGGATGTTGTCGGCGCCGAACTCGCGTGCCATGGCCTTGGCCAGGCCGAGCACGCCGGCCTTGGCGGCCGAGTAGTGCGGGCCGCCGAGAATGCCGCCGCCACGCTGGGCGGACACCGACGAGATGCACACGATCGCGCCCGATTTCTGCTCGCGCATGGCCGGGATGGCCGCCTGCGACATGTACAGCGTGCCGCGCAGATTCACGTCGAGCACCGCGTCGTAGTTGGCACCGGTGATGTCGAGCGTCTTGATCGGCTGGGTGATGCCGGCGTTGTTGAGCAGGATGTCGATGCGGCCCAAGTGCTTGAGCACCTGGCCGGCGGCGGCCACGCACGAGGCCTTGTCGGTTACGTCGGCCACCAGGCCGATGTGCTGCGGGCCCAGTTCGGCGGCGGCGGCGGTCGGGTCGGCCTGTTCGAGGTCGAGAATCGCGACGCGGGCGCCGTGGGCGGCCATCATCTTCGCGGAGGCGTAGCCCAGGCCGTTGCGGCCGGCGCCACCGGTGACGATGGCGACCTTGTCCTGGAGAAGCAGGGATTGAGTCATGGTGAGGTCCTTGGTTGGGGTCGGGGGTGTCAGGCCAGCCACGTCTTGATGGTCTTGGCCATGGCGTCGGTCGAGATGCCGTAGCGGTCGTGCAGGGTGGGCAGCGCGCCGGCGTCGAGGAAGGCGTCGGGCAGGGCGATCTGGCGGAACTGCGGGCTCACGCCGGCGGTCAGCAGCGCGGTGGCCACCGCTTCGCCCAGGCCCCCCACGGTGGTGTGGTTCTCGGCGACGACCACCAGCCGGCCCGAGCGGCTCGCTTCGGCGAGGATGGTGGCGGTGTCCAGCGGCTTGATGGTGGGCACATGCAGCACAGCCACGTCCACCTGGTCGGCGGCGAGCGCGCTGGCCACCTCGAGCGAGCGCATGGTCATGATGCCGGAGGCGATCAGCAGCACATCGTTGCCGCCGCGCAGCAGCTTGGCCTTGCCCAGCTCGAACTTGTAGTCGTACTCATCGAGCACCAGCGGTACGTTGCCGCGCAGCAGACGCATGTAGACCGGGCCGTTGTGGGCCGCGATGGCCGGCACGGCCTGCTCGATGTCGAGCGCGTCGCACGGGTCGATCACCGTCATGCCCGGAATGGCGCGCACCAGCGCCAGGTCTTCCGCGGCCTGGTGGCTCGGGCCGTAGCCGGTGGTCAGGCCCGGCAGCGCGCAGCACAGTTTGACATTGAGGTTCTCCTCGGCGATCACCTGATGCACGAAGTCGAAGGCGCGCCGGGTGCCGAACACCGCGTAGGTGGTGGCGAAGGGCATGAAGCCTTCCTTGGCCATGCCGCCGGCGGCGGCCATCAGCAGCTGCTCGGCCATGCCCATCTGGAAGAAGCGCTCGGGATAGGCCTGGCCGAACAGATGCAGATCGGTGTACTTGGCCAGGTCGGCGGTCAGCCCGACGATCTCGGGGCGTTGCTCGGCCAGCGTGACCAGGGCCTTGCCGAAGGGGGCGGCGATCGTGCGCTGCCCTTCGGAGGCGATCGAGGCGATCATCGCCGAGGTGGTCAGACGGGGTTTCTTGGCGGTGGCGGTGCTCATCGGGCGGCTCCCTGCGCTTGGTCGAGAATGTCGAGGGCCTGTTGCCACTCGGGCGGATCGACACGGATGAAATGGTTCTTCTCGCGCGCTTCGAGGAAGGGCACGCCCTTGCCCATGAGGGTGTCGAAGAGGATGACGCGGGGCTTGGCCTCGGCCAGCTGGCGCGCGGTATCGAAGGCGGCGATCACGGCGGGCAGGTCGTTGCCGTCCACCCGCTGCACATGCCAGCCGAAGGACGCCCACTTGTCGGCCAGCGGCTCGAAGCCCATCACCTTGCTGGAGGGGCCGTCGGCCTGCTGGTTGTTGATGTCCACCAGGCAGATCAGGTTGCCCAGGCCGTGGTGGGCGGCGCCCATGGCCGCTTCCCAGGTCGAGCCTTCGTCCAGCTCGCCGTCGGACATGGAGTTGTAGACAAAGGCCGGGTTGCCCTTGAGACGCAGGCCCAGCGCCATGCCCACGGCGATCGGCAGGCCCTGGCCCAGCGATCCGCCCGAGATTTCCATTCCCGGCGTGTAGGTCGCCATGCCGGACATGGGCAGGCGGCTGTCGTCGGAACCGTAGGACTCCAGTTCGTCTTCGGGGATGATGCCGGCCTCGATCAGGGCCGCATAGAAGGCGATCGCGTAGTGGCCGTGGGAGAGCAGGAAGCGGTCGCGCCCTTGCCATTCCGGGTCGTCCGGGCGGAAGCTCATGGCATGGCAGTAGGCCACCGCGAGTACATCGGCGTAGCCGAGGGCCTGGCCCACATAGCCCTGGCCCTGCACCTCGCCCATCTGCAGCGCGAAGCGGCGGATGCGGTAGGCGTGCTCGGCGAGCTTGGCCTGGAGGCCGGTGTCGCTGGGTGTGTTCATTCAGTTCTCCTTGTTCCGAAGCCGGTCGGCTGACGCCGGTGCGACGGCATGGCGCGTCTTTGACGGGGTGTTTTCCGCTTGCCGACACCTGCAGGACACGGGGTTTTTCGGGGGCGTCGGTCAATGGAAAACAGCTTACGGGCTTGATAAAAATCGCTCAAACGAATAAAAGCGGCAGATGAGTGAATTGAATTTATGAATGCGCTGCAATGCACAATCGCATCTCCCTGAAGGCCATACAGGCTTTTGAAGCCGCGGCGCGCTTCGAATCCTTCGCGCTTGCAGCAGACGATCTGTTCGTCACACCGTCCGCCATCAGCCATCAGGTGAAGCTGCTGGAGGAGCTGGTCGGGGTGCGTCTGTTCCATCGGGTGCACCGGGCGGTGGTGCTCACCGATGCCGGCCGCAAGTACGCCGAAGAGATCTCGGCGGCCTTCGCCCGCATCGAGGCGGCGACCCGCAATGTGGCGGGTGCGGAGAAGAGCGACATCCTCTCCATTCACTGCACACCGAGCTTCGCCACCCAATGGCTGATGCCGCGACTGGCGCGCTACAGCGCGCTGCAGCCGGACGTGGATGTGCGGCTCAACGCCTCGGTGTCACCGGTCGATCTGATGCAGGAAGAGTTCGATGTGGACATCCGCTACGGCATGCGCCAGTTGCAGCCCGCGGGCACCCTGGTGCTGCCGCTGCCGCCGGAGACCATCGTTCCGCTGTGTGCGCCGGGCCTCATCACCGAGGACCGGCCGCTCGCTTCCATGGAAGACCTGGGCCATCACATGCTGATCCACAGCGTGCGGTGCCTGGTCACCTGGCGGGACTGGATGCGCCAGCATCGCAAGGTGAAGCTCGACATCTCGCGCGGGCTGCGCTTCGACCGCTCCTTCATGTCCATCAGTGCGGCGGTGGACGGGCTCGGGGTGTGTCTGGACAGCCTGCTGCTCGTCGAACGCGAACTGGAGAGCGGGCGGCTCGTCGCGCCCTTCGGTCGCGAAGGCTTGCAGGTGCAGGCCTATACCTTCAACGTGCTCAAATCGAAGGTCGATCTGCCGAAGATCCGGAGCTTCCAGGATTGGCTGTTCAGGGAGCTCGCAGACGACGGCTCCTCCGCCGGGGGCCGGTAAGCCCGCCCGGGGATCGCAACACGCGGTAGGCGCCGGCCGCGCCCGAGCGCCTGAACGACCCGCAGACAGCACACCGGCCACCCCGGTCGGGCGGCCGTCAGAAAGACACGCCGCTGTCGCCGAGCGGCGCAGATGCGTCTCCCTCGCCGGATGCGTTCGCCGTGCCAAGCAAACCGGAGGGATGCGGGTCAGCGATCCGGCAGATCGTCCCGCGTGTCGACATCCCTGAGCACCCCGGCATCGTCCCAGTCGAACAGCGTCAGCGTCGCCGAACTCAGCAGCGCGCGCGCGCCCTGGTCGCCGTCGAGTGCCATCAGTTGCGCGCCCCAGGCCCGGCCGAAGCCGACCGGGTGGCCGCGCCGGCCGGCGTGGCGGGGGGCGGTGACGGTGGCGGGGGGGGTAAGGCGGGCGGCGACGGCGCGGATGGCGGCGGGGGGGAGCCAGGGCATGTCGGCCAGGGCGACGACCCAGCCGTCGGCCTCGGCGCTGGCGGCCATGGCGGCGGCCAGCGCGTGGCCCATGCCGGCCTCGGCGGTGGGCGCTTCGAGGACGCGGCAGCCGGCCTCACGCAGCCAGCGGGCGCGCTCCGGCTGGCCGGGGCGGATCACCGCGAGGCTACCGGGCAGGGCGTCGGCCAGTGCGCGGGCACTGTGCCACAGCACGGGGCGGCCGTCGGCGAGCGGGGCGAGGAGCTTGTCCTGCCCGCCGGTGGGGTCGAAGCGCCGGCCGTAGCCGGCGGCGAGCAGGATGCCTTGCGGGTTCATCCGCCGCTGCGACAGGCCGACAGGGTGTCGGCGGCCACCTCAAGCGCGGCCTTGGCCTCGGCCACCGGCAGCACGCGCTCGGGCGCGACGCCGTTCTTGACGGCCACCAGTTCAGCGGCGACAGACACGGCAATCTCGGCCGGCGTGCGGCTGCCGATGTAGAGCCCGGCCGGGCCGCGCAGGGCGGCGACCTGGGCTTCGTCGAGATCGAATTCGCGCAACCGCTCGCGGCGCACCGCGTTGTTGCGGCGCGAGCCGAGGGCGGCGACATAGAAGGCCGGTGTGCGCAGCGCCTCCATCAGCGCGAGGTCGTCGAGCTTGGGGTCGTGGGTCAGGGCGATGACGGCCATGCGGGCGTCGGGGCGCATGGCGATGACCAGGTCGTCGGGCATCTCGCGGCTGAGCGTGGTGCCGGGCACCGCCCATTCCTCGGACCACTCTTCGCGCGGGTCGCACACCGTGACGGCGAAATCGAGCGCCAGCGCCATGCGCGCGAGAATCGCCGAGAGCTGGCCGGCGCCGATCAGCAGCAACCGGTAGCGCGGCCCGAACACGCTCACCAGGGTGCGTCCGTCGAAGCTTGGGCCTTGTTCGGGGTGCGCGGCGGCGAGCTGCACGGCGCCGCTGGCCAGCGTCAGCCGGCGTTCGACGAGCTCGCCGGCGGCGAGCCGGGCAAGTAGCGCATCGAGCGGCGCGGGCCGGTCGAGCGGTTCGAGCACCAGTTCCATGGTGCCGCCGCAGGGCAGGCCGAAGCGGCGCGCCTCTTCGGCGCCGACGCCGTAGCTCACCACCTGCGGCTGCGCCGGCAGGCCCTCGGCGGCGAGGCGGCGGATGAGGTCGTCCTCGATGCAGCCGCCGGACACCGAGCCGACCGCGCGGCCGTCGTCGCGCAGGGCGAGCAGGGCGCCCGGTGGGCGCGGCGAGGAGCCCCAGGTGCGCACCACCGTGGCGAGCATCACCCGCCGGCCGTCGGCGAGCCAGTCGCGCGCGCGGGTGAGTACTTCCAGGTCGAGGCTGTCCATGGCGCTCAGGCCTTGAGCTGGTCGCCGATCGGCAGGCGGCGGATGCGCTTGCCGCTGGCGGCGAACAGGGCGTTGGCAAGCGCCGGGGCGAGTGGCGGCACGCCAGGCTCGCCGACGCCGGTGGGTTTTTCGGCCGAGGGGACGATGTGCACCTCCACCGCCGGCATCTGGTCGATGCGCAGCACCGGGTAGTCATGGAAGTTGGACTGCACCACCTGGCCGTCATCGAGCGTGATCTCGCCGGTCAGCGCCGCGGCCAGCGCGAAGCCGATGCCGCCTTCCATCTGCGCGCGGATCACGTCCGGATTGACCGCCACGCCGCAGTCGAGCGCACACACCACGCGGTCGAGCTTGAACGTGCCGTCGGCAGCGACGCTCACCTCGGCCACTTGGGCGACGATGGTGTTGAACGACTCATGCAGCGCCACGCCGCGCCCGCGCCGCATGCCGTCGCGCCCGGCCAGCGGGGCCGACCAGCCGGCCTTGTCGGCGGCCAGGCGCAGCACCGCGGCATGGCGCGGGTGGGCGTCGAGCAAGTTGAGGCGGTAGTCGACCGGGTCGGTGCCGGCCGCCGTGGCCAGCTCGTCGAGGAAGGCCTCGGTGGCAAAACCGGTGTGTGTCGAGCCGACCGAGCGCCACCACTGCACCGGCACCTTGACCTCAGCATTGGTGGTGTGCAGCTCGACCTGCAGGTTGGGCACGGCATAGGGCAGGTTGGCGGCGCCCTCGACGGAGGTGGCGTCGATGCCGTCCTTGACCATCATCGGCTCGAAGGCGGTGCCGGTGAGGATGGATTGGCCGACGATGCGCTGCGACCAGGCCAGCGGCCGGCCGGCGTCGTCGAGCGCGGCGCGCAGGCGGTGCAGGTAGAGCGGGCGGTAGTTGCCGCCGCGCATGTCGTCTTCGCGCAGCCACACCAGCTTGACCGGCGCCCGGCCGTCAATCGCCTTGACGATATGGCCGGCCTCCAGCAGGTAGTCCGAATTCGGCGCCGCGCGGCGGCCGAAGCTGCCGCCGGCGAATAGCATGTTGAGCTTCACCTGCTCGGGTTTGAGGCCGAGCAGGGCGGCCAGGGCGTGCTGGTCGGGCGTCTGGAACTGCTCGCCGTTCCACACCTCGCAGCCGTCGGCGTCGAGCCGGATGACGCAGTTCATCGGCTCCATCGCGGCATGGGCGAGGTAGGGGAAGACGAACTCCGCCTCGAAGACACGGCCGGCCTTGCCCAGCGCGGCGTCGACGTCGCCGTCCTGACGTGCGGGCCGGCCGGGTGTGGCGGCCAGTTCGCGGTAGCGCTCCACGACCGCGGCGCTGCTGCCGCGCCAGGCGGCGCTGTTGTCCCATTCGATCTTCAGCGCGTCGCGGCCTTTCTTGGCGCGCCAGGTGTCATGGGCCAACACGGCGACGCCGGTGGGAATCTGCACCACGTCGACCACGCCGGGCAGCTTGCGCGCCGCGCTGTCGTCGACCGACTTGACCGTGGCGCCGAAGCGCGGTGGGTGCGCCACCACCGCCACCAGCATGCCGGGCAGCTTTATGTCCTGGGTGAATGTCGCCTGCCCGGTGGTCTTGGCCAGGCTGTCCTTGCGCGGCGCATGGCGGCCGATGAGGCGGAAGTCTTTCGGATCCTTGAGCGTCGGCGATTCCGGCACCGGCTGGCGGGTGGCGGCCTCGGCCAGGGCGCCGAAACGGGCCTGGCGTTGGGTTTTCGGATGGCTCACCACGCCCTCGCGCACCAGGATCTCGCTGGCCGGCACGCCCCATTCGGCGGCCGCGGCCGACACCAGCATGCTGCGCGCGGCGGCGCCGGCCTGGCGCAATTGCATGAAAGAGTTGGCGAGCGCAGTGCTGCCGCCGGTGCCCTGGGCCTTGCCCCAGAACAGGTTGTTGTAGCGGGCGGCGTCGGCCGGCGCGCCTTCGACCACCACGTGCGCCCAGTCGGCGTCCAGTTCTTCGGCCACCAGCGTGGCCAGACCGGTGTGGGCACCCTGGCCCATTTCGAGATGCTTGGCGATCACTGTGACGGTGTCGTCGGCGCCGATGCGCACGAAGGCGTTGGGGGCGAAGCTGGCGGCCGCCACCGGGCCGCTGCCTGCGATGCCCGGTCCGGCGCCGGCGGCCAGCAGTTGGGCCGGCACGGTGGGCAGGAGCACGCCGAGGGTGAGGCCGGTGCCCTGTTTGAGAAAGTCGCGGCGCGAGAGGTTTTCGATGCGGGTATGTCGGGTCGTCATGATCGCGTTCCTCAGGCCAGCGTGCGGGCCGCTTCGTGAATGGCGGCGCGGATGCGCACATAGGTGGCGCAGCGGCACACGTTGCCGGCCATCGCAGCATCGATGTCAGCATCGGTGGGCTTGGGGTTGCTCTGCAGCAGGGCGGTGGCCGACATGATCTGGCCGGACTGGCAGTAGCCGCACTGCACCACGTCGAGCTTCTGCCAGGCCTGCTGTACCGCGGCGCCGACGCGGTCGGCGCCGACGGTTTCGATGGTGGTGACGGTCTTGCCGGCGATGTCTGACAGCGGCGTGGAACAGGACCGCACCGGGTCGCCGTCGACATGCATGGTGCACGCGCCGCACAGGCCCATGCCACAACCGAATTTGCTGCCGGTGAGCGCGAAGCCGTCGCGCACTGCCCACAGCAGGGGCGTGTCGCCGGGCAGATCGGTGCTGACCGGCTTGCCGTTGAGGGTGAAGCGGATCATGAGGTCTCTCCTGGGGTCGAGGACGCGGCCTCTGCGGACCGCAACTTGTGCACCATAAGATGAATAGGTATTAAGATCGACGCCTCAATGCCAAACAGTCTTTTAAGATGAGCTTAAAACTTGACCCCGCCCTGCTGCCTGCGCTGGCGGCCTTCGAATGCGTGGCACGGCATGCCAGCTTCAGCCGGGCGGCCGAGGAGATGGGCGTGTCGGCCTCGGCGCTGTCGCAATCGGTGCGCTCGTTGGAGCGTCGCCTTGACGTGCGCTTGCTGGCGCGCACCACACGCCGGGTGGGGCTGACGGAGGAGGGCGCCGCCATGCTCGACGGCGTGCGCGAGGGGCTGGCGCAGCTGGGCGGCGCGGTCGGCACCATCGAGCACAGTCGCAGCCAGCCGGCGGGGCTGGTGCGGGTGACGCTGCCGCGCATGGCCTTTGCCCGTTTCTTTTTGCCGCGGCTGGCCGAGTTCACGGCGCGCTACCCGGAGGTGGGGGTGGAGTTCGCGCTCGACGACCATCTGGTGGACCTGGTGGCCGAGGGCTTCGATGTCGGCGTGCGCATGGGCGAGCAGATCGCGGCCGACATGGTGGCGCTACCGTTGGGGCCCATCACGCGTTTGGTCACGGTCGCCGCGCCCGCCTATTTTGCCCAACACCCGATTCCCGACAGCCCCGATGCGCTGGCTGGCCACGAATGTTCGCGCTATCGCTATGCCTCGAGCGGGCGCTTGTCGCGCTGGTTGTTCCAGCGTGACGGGCAGCCGTTGGAGGTGGATGTGAGCGGCCGCTTCATCATCAACGATCTGGCTGCCGAGATCGAGCTGGCACGCAGTGGCCTGGCGCTGGTGCAGACGGTCGAATCGCTGGTGGCTGACGACCTGCGCAGCGGCCGACTGGTGTCGGTGCTGGAGACCTACGCGCTGTCACTCGGGGCCATGTATCTGTACTTCCCGAGCCGCGCGCACATGCCGCCGCGGCTGCGGGTGTTCACCGATCACTTCCGAGGCGGTGCGGGCGAGCCAGCGCCGCGCTAGCCCCAATGCCCGCGGATGCCCGCCACGCCGTGGGCACCCGCCGCGCGCGCCACGCCCATCTGTTCGGCGCTGACGCCGCCGATGGCGAACACCGGCATCGGCAAGAGGCGGGTCATGTCGTAAAAGCGCTGCCAGCCCAGTGCCGGGGTGGACGGGTGGCTGGGGGTGGCGTTCACATGGCCGAGTACGGCGTAGTCGAGGCCGAGGCGGGCGCAGTGCTCCAGTTCGGCACGGCTGTGGCAGGAGGCGCCGACCCAGTCGAAATCCGGCCGCGACGTCAGTGCCATGAGCTGGCGCGCCGGCAGGTGCAGACCGTGGGCGCCGCTGCGGCGGGCCAGATCGGCGTCGCCGTTGATGAACGCCATGGCGCCGGCGGCCTTGCAGCGGCGCACCGTGTCATGGGCCAGGCGCTCGCGTGCCGGTGTGTCGAGCGTGGTGTCGCGCACCTGCACCAGCTTGAGGCCGGCGGCCAGCGCGTGGTCGAGGGCGGCGAGCTGTTCGTCCACGCCGCGGTGGGCGGCGTCGGTGACGGCCATGTCGCGCGGCAGGCGCAGCGCTTTCAGGATCGGGCCGTTGGCCGGCAGCATCGGGCTGACCATGAAGTGCTCGGGGTGCTCCCAGGCCAAGGCGCTGTGCACATGGTCGTTCAGATCGCCCGACCACTCGGGCACCTCGAAGAAATGCAGGCGCACATTGGCGTGCTCGTAGTCATGCTCGCGCATCAGCCACGGCCAGCAGATGTCGACATTGATGCCGAGCTCCTCGTCGAGTTCGCGGATCAGCGCGGCCCGGGCGTCCTCGCCGGGCTCGACCTTGCCGCCGGGGAACTCCCAGTAGCCGGGGTAGAAGGTGCCGGGCGCGCGCTGGCCGAGCAGCACATGGCCGTCCGGCCGGGTGATCACGGCGGCGGCCACCTCGACACGCTTCTTGGGCTGGGCGGTGTCGCTCATGTGGGCCTCACTTGCCGTGCCGGCCGGCGTAGTCGCGGGCGAACTGCCAGGCCACGCGGCCGCTGCGCGAACCGCGCATCAGCGCCCACTGCAGGGCGTCGGTGCGGGCCTTGTCGATCTTGGCTGGGCTCACGCCGAATTCGGCCAGCCAGTGCGCCACGATGTCGAGGTAGGCGTCCTGGCTGAAGGGGTAGAAGGACAGCCACAGGCCGAAACGCTCGGACAGCGACACCTTTTCTTCCACCGCCTCGCCGGGGTGGATCTCGCCGTCGATGTTGCGCGCCTCGCGGTTCTCGGCGTGGTACTCGGGCATCAGGTGGCGGCGGTTGGAGGTGGCGTAGATGATGACGTTGTCGGGCACGGCGGCGAGCGAGCCGTCGAGCACGCTCTTGAGCGCCTTGTAGGCCGGCTCGGCGTCCTCGAAGGACAGGTCGTCGCAGAACAGCACGAAGCGCTCGCGCCGGTTGCGCACCAGCTCGACGATCTCGGGCAGGTCCATCAGGTCTTGCTTGTCGACCTCGATCAGGCGCAGGCCCTTGTCGGCATAGCGCGCCAGCATGGCCTTGACCAGCGAGGACTTGCCGGTGCCGCGCGCGCCGGTGAGCAGCGCGTTGTTGGCGCGTCGGCCCTTGACGAACTGGCGGGTGTTGGCATCCAGGCGCTCGACCTGGTCGTCCACATCCTGCAGGTCTTCGACCCGGATCAGGTGCGGGTGGGGGATCGCCTCCAGCCGGGCGTGGGCGCCGCGACGCAGCCAGCGAAAGGCGATGGCGCTGTCCCAGTCCGGCGCTTCGGGCGGGCCGGGCAGCCAGGCATCGAGTCGGTCGAGGGTCTTTTCGAGGCGCGTGAAAAAGGCGGCCAGATCAGGAGCGGTCGGTGTCATCGGAGGAGTTCTTCTTACGCGGCCAGGTGGCCCACACAATCACAAGCAACAGCGCCAGCGCGACGCCGGCTTCGAGCAGGATGACCCACATCGCAGGGCTCCGGTGGCAGGTTGGGAAAGGGCGGTCGCGGCTATACTGCCGGCTTCGCTCGCCCGAGTGTAACTGATCTGCCTGCCATGTTTCTTCGTCTGTCCGTCTGGTCGCGTCTGGCCGGACTGAGTGTTTTGCTTTCCGCCTGCGCCGCCGAACGTCCGCTCGAATGCCCGCCCTGCGCGCAGGTGCCGGCGCCGGTGGTGTCGCCGGCACCGACTCCCGTGCCCGGCCCCGTGACGACGCCGGTGCCCGTGCCGCCCAAGGCCGCCGCACCCTCCGCGCCGGCGGCCACGCCCGCCGTGGCGCCCGGGCGGCTGGTGGCCGCCCGCTGGGCGGATCTGCCCGGCTGGCAGGTCGATGCGCTGGAAGCCGCCTGGCCGGCCTGGCGGCGCTCCTGCCGGGTGCTGCGCAAGGAGGCGGCCTGGAGCGCGGTGTGCGCCCAAGCCGATGCGTTGGGCGACAGCCCGCCGCGCGCCGTGGTGCGGCAGTTCTTCGACCACAACTTCCGCCCCTGGCAGGTGCGCAACGCCGACGGCAGCGCCAATGGCCTGGTCACCGGCTATTACGAACCGCTGATCCGCGGCGCGCTGGAGCGCAGCGCCCGGCATGCCTGGCCGATCCATGGCGTGCCGCAGGACATGATTTCGGTCGACCTGGCCGGCATCTACCCCGAACTCAAGCCGATGCGCCTGCGCGGCCGGCTCGACGGCAACCGGCTGGTGCCCTACTGGACGCGCCGCGAGGTGGCGGCCCAGGGCGAGAACTTCCCCGCGCCGGTGCTGGCCTGGGCGGACGATCCGATCGCGCTGTTCTTCCTGCAGGTGCAGGGCTCGGGCCGGGTCGAGCTGCCCGACGGCAGTTTCCTGCGCGTGGGCTATGCCGACCAGAACGGCCATCCCTACAAATCCATCGGCAAATGGCTGGTGGAGCAGGGCGCGCTCAAACTCTCCGAGGCCTCGATGCAGGGCATCCAGCGTTGGGCGCGCGCCAACCCGGCGCGGCTGCGCGAGCTGCTCGACCAGAACCCGAGCTATGTGTTCTTCCGAGCGCTGCCGGAAAACGACGAAGGCCCGATCGGCGCCCTCGGCGTGCCGCTGGTGGCCGAGCGCAGCATCGCGGTCGACCGCCAGACGGTGCCGCTCGGCGCACCGGTGTTCCTCGACACCACGCGCCCCAACACCAACCAGCCGTTGCGCCAGCTGGTGATGGCGCAGGACACCGGCAGCGCCATCCGCGGCGGGGTGCGGGCCGATTTCTTCTGGGGCTTCGGCGATGCGGCCGGGGCCGAAGCCGGTCGCATGAAACAGAACGGTGCGATGTGGGTGCTGCTGCCGAAGGGGCTTGCACCGTAATGACGCATACCGTGGTGCGCATGCACGATAGTGGGGCTTCGTGGTCCGGATTTTGCACCGAAGCGGTGCCGCCTCAATGCGCCGTCTTGGGGCGTGATTTTGTAAGTGATTGATTCGTAAGCATCGAGACACTGGCACGTGATCTGCTAAATGCTCCCCTATTGTGCAAAGGGGAGTATTTTCATGGAGCAGTTCAAGACATCCAGTGACGTCCTGTTCGTATTGTTGGGCGCCATCATGGTGCTTGCCATGCATGCCGGCTTCGCGTTCCTCGAAGTTGGCACCGTGCGGCGCAAGAATCAGGTCAACGCGCTGGTCAAGATCCTGGTCGATTTCAGCGTGTCGACCATCGCCTATTTCTTCGTCGGCTATGCCGTGGCCTATGGCGTGAGTTTCTTCCAGGGCGCCGACGTGCTGGCCGCGCGCAGCGGCTACGATCTGGTCAAGTTCTTCTTCCTGCTCACCTTTGCCGCGGCGATCCCGGCCATCATCTCGGGCGGTATCGCCGAGCGGGCGCGCTTCTACCCGCAGCTGGCGGCCACCGCCTTGCTGGTGGGGCTGGTCTATCCCTTTTTCGAAGGCGTGGTCTGGAACAGCAATTTCGGCTTTCAGGCCTGGCTCGAAGCCAGCTTCGGCGCCACCTTCCATGACTTTGCCGGCAGCGTGGTGGTGCATGCCGTCGGCGGCTGGATCGCGTTGGCCGCGGTGCTGCTGCTCGGCGCACGCCATGGCCGCTACAACAAGTCGGGCGCGATTGCCGCGCATCCGCCCTCCAGCATTCCCTTTCTGGCGCTGGGCGCATGGATCCTCACTGTCGGCTGGTTCGGCTTCAATGTGATGAGCGCCCAGACGGTCGAGGGCATCAGCGGCCTGGTGGCGGTCAACTCGCTCATGGCCATGGTCGGCGGCACGTTGGCGGCGCTGGTGATGGGCAAGAACGACCCGGGCTTCGTGCACAATGGCCCGCTCGCCGGGCTGGTGGCGGTATGTGCCGGTTCCGACCTGATGCACCCGATTGGTGCGCTGGTGGTCGGCGTGATCGCCGGGGGGCTCTTCGTTCAGATGTTCACCCTCACCCAGAACCGCTGGAAGATCGACGATGTGCTTGGTGTGTGGCCGCTGCATGGCCTGTGCGGCGCCTGGGGCGGCATCGCCGCCGGCATCTTCGGCAGCCAGGCGCTCGGCGGCATGGGCGGCGTGAGCTTCATGAGCCAGCTGATCGGCACGGTCGCCGGGGTGGTTTTCGCCTTCGTCGGCGGCTACCTGATCTACGGCATCATCAAGGCGGTCGCTGGCCTGCGCCTCGACGCCGAGGAAGAGTACGAAGGCGCCGACCTGACCATCCACAAGATTTCGGCGACGCCGGACCGGGACGCCACCTGGTGAGCCCGCAGTACGCGACATGACAAGGACGGCCCCGCGGGGCCGTCCTTGTTTTGGGGTGCGAAAAAGAATGTTGAAACATACGCTACGTAGGTGTAGCGTATGTTGCATGAACTGTTGGCTCGTACTCATCCTCAGCTTGCCCACCGAGAACGCAACGGTCCGTATGCGCGCCTGGCGGGCGCTCAAGCAGTCCGGCGCGGCGGTGTTGCGCGACGGTGTCTATCTCATGCCGGATCGCGAGGAGTGTGCGACGCAGCTTGAAGCCGTCGCCACCGACGTGCGCGAAGGCGGCGGCAGCGCCCATGTGCTGCGGGCCGAGAGCGTCGAGGGAGAAGACTTCGCCGGCCGCTTCGACCGTGGCGACGACTACGCGGCCTTGCTCGCCGAGCTGTCGGTCATTCGCGACAGTCTCGCGGCTGACTCGGTGGCGAGCGCGATCAAGCAGCTACGAAAGTTGCGCAAGACCTTCGCCGGCATTGCCGACATCGATTTCTTCCCCGGCCGCGCGCAGCAGCAGGTCGATGCCGCCTTGCAGGCGCTGGAGCAGGAGGCCGCGCGCGTGCTGGCGCCGGACGAGCCGCATGGCCGGTCGGGGGGCATCGAGACGCTGGCGATCGCTGATTTCCAGCGCCGGACCTGGGCCACGCGGCAGCGTCCGTGGGTGGACCGCCTCGCCTGCGCCTGGCTGATCCGCCGCTTCATCGACCCTGCCGCCGCCATTGTGTGGCTGGCCTCGCCCGCCGACTGCCCCGACGATGCCCTGGGTTTCGACTTCGATGGCGCCCGCTTCAGCCATGTGGGCGGGTTGGTGAGTTTCGAGGTGCTCCTGGCCAGCTTCGGGTTGACGCAGCCGGCGCTGGCGCGTCTCGGCGTGCTGGTGCACTACCTGGATGTCGGCGGCGTGCAGCCGCCCGAGGCGGTCGGCGTGGAGAGCGTGCTGGCCGGGCTGCGCGATTCGATCGGCGATGACGACGCCTTGCTGGCCGCTGCCGGCGCGGTGTTCGACGCCTTGCTGACCCGTTTCGAACATGGAGGCGCGTCGTCATGACCCCGGCGACATCCGCCGTCAGCGCGCCTGCCGAGGCGCCGCGCGCGGTCGGCTTCGGCGAGGCCGTGCTGTTCTGGCTCAAGCTCGGCTTCATCAGTTTTGGCGGGCCGGCGGGGCAGATCGCGATCATGCACCAGGAGCTGGTCGAGCGCCGCCGCTGGCTGTCGGAGCGGCGCTTTTTGCATGCGCTCAACTACTGCATGGTGCTCCCCGGCCCCGAGGCGCAGCAGCTGGCCACCTACATCGGCTGGTTGATGCACCGCACCTGGGGCGGCGTGGTGGCCGGTGCGCTGTTCGTGCTGCCCTCGCTGCTGATCCTGATCACGCTGTCGTGGATCTATATCGCCTTCGGCGACGTGCCGCTGGTGGCCGGACTGTTTTACGGCATCAAACCGGCGGTGACGGCCATCGTCCTGCAGGCGGCGCATCGCATCGGGTCGCGCGCGTTGCGCAACAAGGCGCTGTGGGCGGTTGCCGGCGCCGCGTTCGTGGCCATCTTCGCGCTCCAAGTGCCGTTTCCGGCCATCGTGTTGGGGGCGGCGTTGGTGGGCTATGTCGGCGGCCGTGTCGCACCGGCCTGCTTTGTCACTGGCGGCGGCCATCGCCCGGCCGAGGGGGATTTTGGCCGGGCGCTGATCGACGACGACACGCCCACCCCGGCGCATGCCCGCTTTCGCTGGCCGCGCCTGGCGGCGGTGCTCGCCTGTGGTGCGGTGCTGTGGGTGGTGCCGATGGGCTTGCTCGTCGCCGGCCTCGGCTGGGATCACACACTCACGCAGATGGGCTGGTTCTTCACCAAGGCGGCGCTGCTCACCTTCGGTGGCGCCTATGCGGTGCTGCCCTATGTGTACCAGGGCGCGGTCGGGCACTACGGCTGGTTGGCGCCCACGCAGATGATCGACGGTCTCGCGCTGGGCGAAACCACGCCCGGCCCGCTGATCATGGTGGTTGCCTTCGTCGGCTTCGTCGGCGGGTATCTCAAGACCTTGTTCGGGCCGGAATCCCTGTTTCTGGCCGGCGCCGTGGCGGCCTGTCTGGTGACCTGGTTCACCTTTCTGCCGTCCTTCCTGTTCATCCTCGCCGGCGGGCCGCTGGTCGAGTCCACGCATGGCGAGCTGCGCCTGACCGCGCCGCTCACCGCCATCACCGCCGCGGTGGTGGGGGTGGTGCTCAACCTGGCGCTGTTCTTCGGCTATCACGTGCTATGGCCGGCGGGCTGGGGCGGCAGCTTCGATGCGGTGGCGGCGCTCATCGCGCTGGGCGCCGCGGTGGCGCTGCTGCGCTTCAGGCGCGGCGTGATCGAGGTCATCGCCACCTGCGCCGGGGTCGGCCTGGTGCTGTCACTGCTGCGCTAGGAGGCCGTCATGCGCCCCGTTACCGTCCCTGAACTACGGCTATGGCAAGGCGGCGCGCTGCCGCACACCCTCATCGACGTGCGCCGGGCCGCTGCCCGCGCCGCAGATGGCACCGAAATCGCCGGCAGCCGCTGGGAGGACCCGGCGCGCTGGCTGGACTGGAAAGACGAGGTGGCCGGCGATGCCCTGGTGCTGCTGTACTGCGCCCATGGCCAGGAGATCAGCCAGGGGCTTGCCGCGGCGCTGCGGGCCATGGGCTGCGATGCCCGCCATCTGCTGGGCGGCATCGCCGCCTGGAAGGCTGGCGAGGCGCCGGTGGCCGACATCGAAACCCCGAGCCGGCAAGCTGCCGGTGGAGGCGACTAGGCAGGCTTGCCGTGCCGCGCGGTGGGCGGCGTGCTCAGGCGTGGGAGGCCTCAGGGAAAGGCCGGGATGGTCGGCTCGGTGCCCTCGATTTCGGCCTCGGGGTGATGCGACTTGATGGTGTCCTGGAACTCCTCCACCCGGTCGCGCGGCACGTCGATCATCATCAGCAACAGCCCTTGCTCCAGGGCCCCTTCGAAGCGCTCCAGGCGCGAGTTGGGCAGACGC
The DNA here is from genome assembly GCF_018524365.1 of Denitromonas iodatirespirans. Lineage (GTDB taxonomy): Bacteria > Pseudomonadota > Gammaproteobacteria > Burkholderiales > Rhodocyclaceae > Nitrogeniibacter > Nitrogeniibacter iodatirespirans. Next base: position 60,209 of record NZ_JAEKFT010000021.1, on the reverse strand, counting down.
ACGCCGATCATGGCCGACACCCAGGCGCCGAAACCGGCACCGCCCAGCGCACCGAACAGGATCGCGCCACCGGCGGCCACCACGCCGGCCGGCGGAAACGCCAGCGCGGCCAGCCCGGCCAGCGCCCCCAGGGTGCCGCCGACAGCCAAGCCGCGCTCCAGCGCCGGCACAACGTCCGTTTGCTGCGTGATACCGGCCTGCGGCAAGTCTTCGAGCGGGGTGCCGGCGCGTGCCAGCAGATGGATGTGCTCGTAGGGGACGTGCGCGAGCAGCAGCTCGTCGATGATCTTGCGTGCGGTGTCCACATCGGGGACCAGGAAGTACAACCTTTTCAAGCCTCTCATGACGTTCTCCTTCATGGGCTATCCGAGGGCCGGGTGCTTCTGCTCGTCCGCGGCCTCGTCCCGGTGCGATACCGAAGGATGGACCGGCGGCGAGGGTCTGCGTACAGACCCGGGCCGGCGCGCGCGGACCGGGATGTCGCGCGATGCCCTCGGTGTTGTCCGTAGGAGGTTGACCGCCTTCGACGGGGCAAGGTTTCAGCCGCCGCGGGTGGATCGCCGGGCGGTGGCACGCGGTCCCGGTCGGGCAGGTCGCGCCAAGGGTGTTGACGAAGGCATCCGCCGTGGCGGGGCAACGAACCGCCGCCGCCGCGATGTCAGCCTCTTCGAGCCTGCCGGCTCACACCGACCGCAACTGCTCGGCCAGCGAGCGCGTGTGCTCCGTCACCACGTTGCCCGTATGCAGCGTTGTCTTGCGTTCGATGAGCAGGATCAGACACTCCGCCTCGGCCACCGGGTTGTGCTGCACGCCCTTGGGCACCACGAACATCTCGCCTTCGGACAGCGTGACGGTCTCGGCGGCCATCTCGAGGCGCAATTGCCCCTTGAGAATGAAGAACAGCTCGTCCTCGTTGTCATGGCTGTGCCAGCCGAGGGTGCCATGGACCTTGGCGACCTTCACGTAGGAATCGTCCAACTCGCCGATGATGCGGGGCGACCACAGTTCGGTGAGCGATTCGGCGATCTGGCGGGGGGCGGCTGTGCGTTGCATTGGGGGCTCCTTGGTTGTTATGCCAAGCGTGTTGTAGCACGGTGGGCCGAACGCGGCATCGTGACGGCGCCATGGGGTGGTCCGTTTGCGGGCCAGATCGCTCCGCTCAGCGACCCTGCGCGGGCGCCCAAAGCCGGTATCGGTTGAACACCGAGCCGGCGATCTGCACCGAGCCGTCCGCCTCGAACCCCAACCGGAGTAGCCCGTTGGCGCGGCGCCTGCTCGGCGGCAGCAGTGCTGTGATGGACGCCAGGCCCATGTCCTCGAACGCCATCTTGATGAACACCTGATAGATGGCCCGCCCATGCCCCCAATGTCGGGCAGAGAGCACCAGCGCGAGATCCGCATCGCCCTGCTCCTGCTGGAACCCGCCCCAGCCGGCAAACTCACCATCGACCAGCACGCCCCACGGCCCATAGCCGTTCTGTGCCCACTGGCGCTCTTTGTCCTCGACCCACCGTCGGCATGTCGCCTCGTCGAAGGCCGCACCGGCGAGCGGCATGTGCCGCAAGACGCTGGGGTCGTTGTGCAGCGCAATCAGGTCGGAAAGCCTGGCTTCGCTCAGGCGGATCAAGGTCAACGTCATTGCGGGGCGGGGTCGATACGGTGTGTCGGCACAAAGCGCAGGTGAAGACCGGGCGCGGCCGGCATGGTTTGCAAAACGTCGTGCTCTAGCGCTGATGCAGGTGGTTGGAGAGCGTTACGCGCTACTCCGCGAGCGGGGTCGCCACAAGCGCGCCCGCGTGCCGATCCGCACCGGTAGGGCGGTGGGGGCCGCACCGCCGTTCAGCCATAAAAGCAACCGTACTCATCCGTTTCGATGACCGACAGCACCTCGTCGATCGTCCGGGCGGTCGGGTACGGCTCGTAGCGGTGCCATCGGAGATCGGCCCGCTGCCAGTAGATCCGCCAGGCATTCACCGTCTTCACGAAGGTCGCTTTCACGATCGGGTGCTCGATGGTCTCGCCGGGTGCTCCGCGCCAGGCCTGCCGCACTTCGAACAGCTCGAAGCTCTGCCCGCTCACCCGATACGAAAGATCCAACTCGCGGCGAACATGCGGTGGCGGCCGGCGAGCTTCGACATATGCCCCGACCCGTTTATGCAGCCGCGCCGTTTCCAGTTCGCTCAATGCCACCGTGTTCCCCTCCTTCACGCTGAATAAAATCGGCGCGCTGCCAGCGCCGCGCATCCCGAAACCCAAGCGGCGACCGCCGACCGCGGCGCATGCCACCCGCCTTCAAGACCCGGGCGCCGCGTCTACTCGCGCAGCGGCTCCAGTGCCCCGAGGACGATCTCCCGCGTCTCGTCGCTTAATGCATCGAGCTCGGCGGCGGTCAGCAGGTCCAGCCCCACCAGGGCGATCAGCGTTGTGATCGCCGTGGAGCGGCGCAGATCGTCGAAGGCCATCGCCAGCGTCTTGTCGCGCGCCTTTACCAGGCGGTACAGCGCCAGATACCGCGCGTGCGCCGACTCGCCGCCATCCGTTGCCACCTGAACGCACTCCCCGAGCGTCCGCTCGCAATAGCGCTCCAGCGCCACCGGATGCAAACGGCGTAGCACCTTCCAATCGGATTCGCGAATGCTTTTCATGTGCTTGCCTGAGCGGCTACCCGACGACATCGTGAGCCCATTCTAGGGGCGTGTCGCCAATTGTTGAAGTGCCGCCGCCAGCCGCGACGGGAATCGACCGGAAAACACATGCCGTGCGATCTGCTCTTGCACTGCGAATTCAACCGGCAACGGACTGCGTTGTAGGCAACGTCCTACGCCGCTTTCAGCCTGTGCTGATGCAGATCGACGCGTCGATTCACTACAGTGAAACCATGCATCGGATCAGAACAGCCGTCATGCCAGTCTCCGATGCCTTCGCCAATCCAATGAGACAAAAGGAGTCGAGATATGAACCGCGACACGCTGGAAGGTAACTGGAAACAGCTCAAAGGCAGCGCTAAAAAGCAGTGGGGCAAACTCACCGACGACGATCTGGATGTGATCGAAGGGCAGCGCGAAGTGCTGGCCGGGAAACTCCAGGAGCGCTACGGCATCTCGCGCGAGGTCGCCGAAGAACAGATGAGGGCCTGGGAAGCCTCGCAGCGCCACTAATCACGAATCGCCCCCGAAGCCCCACGGCGACGGGGGGAGGAGGGCATCATGCTTCACTACGCAGTCGTATTCTTTATCATCGCCATCATTGCCGCGATCTTCGGATTCACCGGTATCGCCGCCGGTGCGGCAGGTATTGCCAAAATCCTGTTCGTGATATTCCTCGTCATGGCGGTCGTCAGCTTCCTGATCAACGCCACCCGAGGGCGATGATGGCCCATGAGCCGGGCGCCATTCAGGCCCGGCTCTTGTGCGTGACGAGGCCTCGTCCATCAAGACCCAACGCTCACCATCCGAAGGTGTTGCACAGCCCGTCAGCCGATACAGCGCCCGCCAAACAAGCCCCGGACACCCCATACCACCGCCAGCGACACCACAAACGAGCCGGCCCATGCGGCAATCAGTTCGATATCAGAGGCAAGGCCGGGATTAGCGCCATCAGAGAGTCGAGCGTTGATCCAGGTCCAGGCCGCCTCCGACCAATCACTGGCAAGCCACAAACGCATCTGTACATAGGTGAGTGCCAGCGTGGCCACACTCATGGCGGCAATCGTGCGGGATTTCATGTCACCACCAAGCTGCCATAGGCCTGCAAAGAGGCGCCAGGCACCGTTTGTGGGCGAACGCTTTTGAGCAGCGTGCGCAGATGGACATAGTCTGCGGCACGGTCAATCACCACGCAGCCTTCGCTTCGTCCAAGTCGTCCTTTTGGGTGCAGCCTGAAATTGCCGCGTTTGACCGCGTCGCAAAAGGTTTCGTCGTCAATGCGCCCATCTGCGGCGTACAGCGCAAACCAATCGTCCCGACCCGTAAAGAAGTCTCTGAGCGGACCGAGCAGGCCGCCGCGGCCAGAACCGAGGAGCTGATCGCCCATGTGCATGAGCGGCTCGTTGTTCAAGGTGCCCAAGCGGGTGGTGTTTGTCGACGACCTGCCGCGCAATGCTTCGGGCAAGCGGCTCAAGCGGGGGGCTCTGCCTGCGCGCATCAGAGCGTCGTCTCCGGAGTGGACGGTGAGCCAAACAGTCCGGCCACCTCGATCGATGGGCGCTCGCCAACATGATGGCCCGAGGCTGCGTGCCACTGCTGCGCACGCTCGCGGCCTAGGTCGCGCAGCCGTTCGAGAAAAGACCCGTTGGCCGACAGCTTGGACTCGGCCGACAGCTGGCTCATCACCTCCGAAGCTTCGATGAGATGGAAGTTGGTCGACAGCAGCCGCCGCTCCAGCCGGCCGCGCGACCACCACGGCTGCTGTTCGGCAAACTCGCGGGCATGCGCAAACATGCGCATCTCGCGCAGAAAGTTCGCACTGAAGCCAAGCTCCATGCTGCGCGTGCGGATCTCATCGGCACTGCGGGGCGTCTTGCTGTGGCGCATGGGGTTGATCAGCACCAGCAGGATGTCGCGGCTCTTGCCCGTGTAGAACAAGGGAAACACCGCCGGATTGGCCGCGAAACCGCCGTCCCAGTAGTGCTCGCCATCGATCTCGATGCTGTGATGCACCGACGGCAGGCAGGCCGAGGCAAGCAGGGCGTCGGCGGTCAGCTCGCGCTCGCGAAACAGCCGCAGGCGACCCGTGTTGGCTTCGGTGGCGGCAATGAACAGCCGCAGCGGGCTCTCGCGCCGCAATCGCTCGAAGTCGATCTGCTTCGTCACCACGTCGCGCAAGGGGTTGTGGTCGAACGGGTTGAGCTCGTAAGGCGAGAAAAAGCTCGTCCACATCATCATCATCTTGATCGCCGGCGCAAGCGTCCCGCTGTCGCCATCGAGCGTGCGTACGGTGATGTCAAAGGGAACGCTGCCCGCCACCGCCTTCCAGAACGCCGCCAGGGCCTCACGCGCACCGTCGCGCCCGCCCGCCATCAGCCCCTGCGCCAGCACCGCCGCGTTCATCGCGCCGGCGCTGGTTCCGCTGACGGCGTCGAACTCAAGCTGGCCGGCGTCGAGCAGATAGTCGAGCACACCCCAGGTAAACGCCCCGTGCGCGCCACCGCCCTGTAGGGCCAGGCTGATGGTCTTTCGATGAGAGAAGGGATTGATCCGCAAATCGACCTCCTTGCCGACGGTTCGCTGGCACTGATGCCTGCGCAGGCGTCTGGAAGTGAGTGAATGAACGGAGATACACTACAGTCAATAGATGCTGCGCTGCAGCAATAGTGCGACTGGTTTTGTATCAGGGTGCGACGAAGGCTGCGATGGCGGCAGCGAAATCAAGAGATGTCCAGCTAGTTAGTCGCCGCGCGCGACACAGCGATGAAGCGATGAGTACGGCCAGTCACCTGCCGCTTCGACCAGTCCGCGTTTGAGCGGATTGATAAGGACGTCGTCCACATGCGCCGCGTAATCGCTTTCATCCCGGATCGTATGCTCCCAGAACCGACGCTGCCAGATGCCTCGCTCGCCCTTTGCAACGCGCCTCGGTGATCGCCATTCCGTTTTCGGAAGCGCCTTGGCGAAGGCAATCTTGATCGCCCGCCAGCGGCCGGAGTAATCGCTATCGCCCAGCGGTAGCGTCCACACCGCGTGCTTGTGATCAGGGAGCACCACCCACGCGTCGATGTGAAACGGACGGCGCGTGCGCACCTTTCGAACGGCATCGCGCAGCAGGTCGATGTGCACCGCCAGTGCATCGCTGTCGCGGTCGAGCAGGTTGACCGTGAAGAAGTAGCACCCGCCCGGGATGCGGTTTCGGCGGTAGTCGGGCATTCAAGGGGTGTTTCTTTGTGCTTTTCGCGGTGGCGGTGGATGCGGAGAACGTTTGGCGGAAGGCGCTTCGCTTTTCCGCCCTACGCGAGCTGAACTGCATGCGTTTTCACCCAAAACTGGTCTCCCGACGAGCGGCGAGTTTTCAGGAGGTCCGCGCCAGATGCGGCGCTCCGAGCGCCCATGGAGACTACCCCTTTTGGGTGTGTGCTGCGCTACGCAAGAATGCGGTTGGCATGCCAGGAGGCCAGGCTAAATTCGGGATATCGCCATGGCATTGGCCGAAGTGGCGGTACTTGCCGAGGATAGTGGCTGAAGCGGTGAGTCTTGCTCGGCAACAGCGAAGGAAGCTGATTATGCGCACAAGTCGTGTCTTGATCCCCACTATCGCGTTCGCGACTGCATTCATGTCGAGCTGTGCGAGTCCACCAGTCCAGTCCTCTACAGATGAGGCAACGCGAGAGTTTGCCGACCTTCGCGGGCTATGGGGAAAACTCCTTGCGCCATATCGGTTAACCGCGCGTTTCCCGCCGGACGAGAGCACAAGACCTGGTGATATCTTCCTTGTTTGCCACAACGATGACCCCAAGGCCAAGGAGGCGTTCCCGGCCGAGAGAATAGGGAACCTGTTTTCCACCGCTCCGGCCTCGGACAGAACTCCCGCTCCGGAGAGCGATCGGTTCTACCCCTCACTTCCAGACAAGAACGGAAAGATTGGCGATCCCATGGCGTCCAAGAAGCCACACCCGAGGTTGCCAGTTGCCAGCTTCCCGGCATTGGTGAGCAAGCTGGGGGACGCCAAGAGCTTTGGCATATCACTGCCCACGGGGAGCGGACTGTGGGGCTTTGGCGCCTCAGAAGAACGCAACTTGTACTACACCCTGAGTATCCCGCTTGCCGAGGTGAACGAACTTCCCCGAGTGCAGTTCCTTCAGCAACTGGCCAAGCAGAATACCCCGGAACAGAAAGAGATGTGGGCCAAGGCTAAGGCCATCAGGACTGATTTTTCCAAAGCATACCGAGAGGTATGCCAGGAGGTGCGTCTAGCCGTGGTTCGGCAAACCTATGCTACACGTCGATTCAGTGTCTCCTTGTCCGCCGACAGGGCTGGTGCGCTCGGTGGTCAAATGCAGATGGCGCTTGGAAAGGAAAGGGCCAAGGTGGTTGAGGCCTTGGCCGCGTACGCGTCCGACGACGCGCAGGCCGACAACCAAGGGAACCAATCGGCCAATAGCAAGGATGCTGAGATCTCGCGCCTTCGCAAGGCCCTACTCGCCAAGGATCTGGCGCTCGATCTTGGTTTCCCTGGTGTCAGAGGAGAATCGGCAAATTCTTCGGAGACATCCGTGAAGCTGGAGTATGTGTTCGACGTACCGGTTGTTTTTGCGGTCGCGACGCTATGGGAACAAGAGATCGGCGACCCTCCGGGCGAGGGAGGACCTCCGCCGGGTGTTTCACCGAACGGGCCGGATATTCTTAATAAGAAAAATGCCGAAGGCGTGAAGTAATCGACCTGTGGCTTCAAGAGATAAAAGTCCGGCGAATGCACCAGGTTTTCTTTGTTGGAGGCAGAACTTCTGACGACTCGTCCGCGGCCGTCATAGCTCAAGCGTGAGGCTGTGCCCTTCCTGCTCAAGTGGGTGCGCACCCATGGTTGACTGTGTGATTTGCTTACCGAACTAACGTCCGGCACCGCAACGTTCCTTCAATCCCCCGCAGCCGCTTGAGATCCTCCGCCGACAACGCGGCATCGATATCAATCGCCGCATAGCCGAGCTCCGGCCCGGTTTGCAAATACTGCGCTTCGATGTTGATGCCGGCGGCGGAGAAGATGTCGTTGATCTTGGCGAGGACGCCGGGGACGTTGCGGTGGATGTGGAGGATGCGGGTGGCGCCGTGTTGGACGGGGAGGGAGAGCTCGGGGAAGTTGACGGCCATGAGGACGGAGCCGTTCTGGCCGTAGCGCATGAGGTGGGTGGCCACTTCGGTGCCGATGTTTTCTTGCGCTTCGAGGGTGGAGCCGCCGATGTGGGGGGTGAGGATGACGTTGTCGAAGCGGGTGAGGGGCGAGGTGAAGGTGTCGCTGTTGCCGCCGGGCTCCTGCGGGAAGACGTCGATGGCGGCGCCGCGCAGGTGGCCGCTGGCCAGGGCCTTGGCGAGGGCGTCGATGTCGACAACGGTGCCGCGCGAGGCGTTGATGAGGTGGCTGCCGGGTTTCATCTGTGCGAGGCGGTCGGCGTCGATGAGGTTTTGGGTGGCGGCGGTATCCGGCACATGCAGGCTGACGACGTCGGCCTGGGCGAGCAGGGCGTCGAGGGTGGGCATGGCGCGGGCGTTGCCCAGTGCCAGGCGGCTTTCGATGTCGTGGAACAGGACGCTCATGCCGAGCTGTTCGGCGAGGATGCCGATCTGCGTGCCGATGTGGCCGTAGCCGATGATGCCGAGCGTTTTGCCGCGGGCTTCATGGGCGCCGGTGGCGTGTTTCATCCACCCGCCGCGGTGCTGGGTGGCGTTCTTTTCGGGGATGCCGCGCAGCAGCATGATGATTTCGGCCAGCACCAGTTCGGCGACGCTGCGGGTGTTGGAGAAGGGGGCGTTGAAGACCGGGATGCCGCGGCGCGCGGCGGCGGTGAGGTCGACCTGGTTGGTGCCGATGCAGAAGCAGCCGATGGCGAGCAGGTGCTCGGCCTTGGCCAGCACGGCGTCGGTGAGGTGGGTGCGCGAGCGGATGCCGATGATGTGGGCGTCGGCAATGGCGGCGTTGAGCGCGTCGCCCGAGAGGGCGGTGGCGTGCTGCTCCACATGGGTGTAGCCGTGGCTTTCGAACACGCTGACCGCCGAGGCGTGGATGCCTTCGAGCAGGACGCATTTCATGGTTTCGGGGTGGAAGGCTTCGTCGATCATGGGGCGTGCTCCGGAGGAGGTGCCGGCTGCGGTGGCGTGTCGGGTTGGCGCGGGCGGGTTGAAGCCCGCCCGGCGGGGGCTGCGCCGGGTTGGCCGCGGTGCGGGTGACGGCTAGAACATGCCCATTTCGAGGCGGGCGGCGTCGCTCATCATTTCGCGGCTCCAGGGCGGGTCCCACACCAGATTGACTTCGGCTTCGGTGACGCCGGGGAGGGTGAGCAGCTTGTCGCGCGCTTCGTCGGCGATCAGGGTGCCCATGCCGCAGCCGGGGGCGGTGAGCGTCATGTTCACCACCACGCGGAAGCTGTCGGGCCCGATCGATTCGGCGGTGCAGCCATACACCAGGCCAAGATTCACGATGTCGATGGGGATCTCGGGGTCGTAGCAGCTGCCCAGTTGGGTCCAGGCGGCCTGTTCGACGCTGTCGGCGGTGCGCTCGCCGGTGTCGGTGGGCGGCGGGGTGGCGGGCAGCTGCGGTTCGAGGCCGAGGGCGTCGGCGTTGCGCTCGTCGATGCGGTAGAGGTTACCGCCGCACATGACGGTGATCGAGCCGCCGAGGCGCTGGGTGATCAGCGCGTAGCTGCCCGCCTCGAGCGTTTCACGCTGGCCCCAGGGCACGCTGATCGCGGCGCAGTCGCGCTGCAGGGTGCGGGAGTCGGTTTCGCCGTAGGCGTCGCCCATGATGCGCTCCTTATTCCGTTTGAGCCGGGGTGTGTTCCCCGATCAGTGCGTTGTGCAGGGTGTGCCAAGCCAGCGTGGCGCATTTGACCCGGGCGGGGAATTCGCGCACGCCGGTGAGCACGGCGAGCTTGCCGAAGTCGCGCTCGGGCGGGATGTCGGTGAGCAGGGCGTGGAAGTCCTTGAACAGGGCCTCGACCTCGGCCACCGTCTTGCCCTTGACCGCTTCGGTCATGAGCGAGGCGGAGGCGGTGGAGATGGCGCAGCCGTGGCCGACGAAGCTCACGTCTTCGATCATGTCGTCCTTGACCCGCAGATACACCGTGAGCTGGTCGCCGCACAGCGGGTTGTGGCCGTCGGCATGGCGGTCGGCCTCGGGCATGTCGTGGAAGTTACGCGGCTGGCGGTTGTGATCGAAGATCACCTCCTGGTAGAGCTCGCGCAGGTTGCCGTCCATGGTGTTCATCGTTTGGGCCTCGTGCCGAACAGGGTTTGCGCCTTTTCGATGGCGGCGACCAGCGCGGCAATGTCAGTTTCATTGTTATAGACCGCCAGCGAGGCGCGCGCGGTGCCGGGGATGCCGAAGCGGGTCATGAGCGGCATGGCGCAGTGGTGGCCGGCGCGGATGGCCACGCCTTCGCTGTCGAGAATGGTGCCCAGGTCATGCGGGTGAATATGCTCGATGACGAAGGAGAGGATGCCGATCTTGTCCGCCGCGGTGCCGACCATGCGCAGGCCGGGGATCGCGGTGAGTGCGGCGGTGGCATGCTCAAGCAGGGCATGCTCGTGCGCCACGATGGTGTCCATGCCAAGGCCTTGCACATAGTCGATGGCGGCGGCCAGGCCGACGGCGCCGGCGATGTTGGGGGTGCCGGCCTCGAAGCGTTGCGGCGCCTCGGCGTAGGTGCTGCGCTCGAAGCTGACGGTGCGGATCATGTCGCCGCCGCCGTGCCAGGGCGGCATCTCGGCGAGCAGCCGGGCGCGGCCGTAGAGCGCGCCGATGCCGGTCGGGCCGTACAGCTTGTGACCCGAGAACACATAGAAGTCGCAGCCCAGCGCCTGTACGTCGACCGCCTGGTGGGCCACCGCCTGCGCGCCGTCGACCAGCACCACGGCGCCGACCGCATGGGCGCGCTCGACCATGCGGGCCACCGGGTTGACGGTGCCCAGCGCGTTCGACACATGGGTGATGGCGACCAGCCGGGTGCGCTCGCCCAGCAGGGCATCGAAGCCGTCCTGCTCGACCTCGCCGGCGTCATTCACCGGCGCCACCTTGAGCACCGCGCCGGTCTGCTCGCACAGCATCTGCCAGGGCACGATGTTGGAGTGGTGCTCCAGCGTGGTGATCAGGATCTCGTCGCCGGCCTTGAGCGTCTTGCGCCCCCAGGTGTTGGCGACCAGGTTGATGGCCTCGGTGGTGCCGCGAGTGAACACGATCTCGTCGGCCCGCGCGGCGCCGATGAAGCGCTGCACCGTGACGCGCGCGGCGTCGTACAACTCGGTGGCGTGCTGCGACAGCCAGTGCACGCCACGGTGGATGTTGGCGTTCGACTCGCGATAAAAGCGCGCCTCGGCCTCGATCACCGCATTGGGTTTTTGCGTGGTGGCGCCGTTGTCGAGGTAGGCCAGGCGGCGGCCATGCACCGGCCGGGCGAGGATCGGGAAGTCGTCCGCCGCCGGCAGCGCGGTGGCCGCCGAGGCGCGGAGCGGGTCAGCAACGGTGTTCACAACAGTTCCTCCAGCAGTTCGCCGCCGGGCAGGCGCGCCATCAACGCGGCGCGCGCCTGCTTGCGCAGCGGCGCCAGGTCGATGCGGTCGAGCGCTTCGGTGGCAAAGGCGTAGGTGAGTAGCCGGCGGGCATGGGTTTCGTCCAGGCCGCGGGTCTGCAGGTAGAACAGGCTGTCCTCGTCGATCTGGCCGACCGTGGCGCCGTGGCTGCACTTGACGTCGTCCGCATAGATCTCCAGCTCCGGCCGGGCGTCGGCCTCTGCCTGGCGCGACAGCAGCAGGTTGTCGCAGCGCTGCATGGCGTCGCTGCGCTGGGCGTCCTTGGCGACGATGACGCGCCCGGTGAACACCCCGCGCGACAGCCCGTCGAGCAGGCCGCGGTAGAACTCGCGGCTGGTGCCGCGCGGCTGGGCGTGGTCGATGCGGGTGTGGTGGTCCACATGGCGCCGGCCGTCGAGGTGATAGAGCCCGTTGAACAGCGCCTCGCAGCCCTCGCCGTCGAAGCGGGTGCCGATGTCGTGGCGCGCCAGGCGGGCACCGAAGGACAGCGAGTGCGAGGCGAAGCGCGCGCCGCGCCCCTGCACCGCGTCGATGCGCGCCAGGTGTACGGTCTGCTCGGCTTCCTGCTGCAGTTTGAGATGGGTGAGCCGCGCGTCGGCGTCCACCTGCAGACGGGTGACCGCGGTGGTCAGCGTGCTGGCCTCGCCGCTGCCCAGGTAGTGCTCGACCACCGTGGCTTCGCTGTTGGCCTCGGCGACGATCAGGTTGCGCAGGTGGCGGCTGGCCTCGTCGGCGCCGGCGATGAACACCAGATGCACCGGGGCCTCCAGCGTCACGCCGCGCGCCAGGCGCAGCCAGGCGCCGTCGCTGGCCAGCGCGGCGTTGAGCGCGGCCGGGCTGTCGCCGTCCTCATGGCTGCCGAAGGCGGCTTCGACCGCTTCGGGATGCGTGGCCAGCGCCTCGGCGAGGCTGCTCAGCTGGGCGCCGGCGGGCAGGGGGCCGATGTCCGACAGGGCTGCGTCGAAGCGGCCGCCGACGAACACCAGCCAGTGGCCGGCATCTTCACCGCGCAGGCGGGCGAGCGCCGCGGCGGCATCGGGGGCGACGCCGGCCGGGGCGAAGTCCTGCTGGTCCATGAAGGCCAGCGAGGTGTGGTTCCAGCGCGGATGGCGGCGGGTCGGCCAGCCTTCGTCGGCAAAGCGGTAGATGGCCTGCCGGCGGATGTCGGCCAGCCAGGGCAGCTCGGCGCCCGGCAGCACGGCCGAGTGGGCATGGTAGTGGGCCAGCCAGGTGTCGACGTCGCTCATTGCGCGCCTCCTGCCGGCTCGGGCGCGGAATGCACCTCGCCACTGTCGCCGATCCAGCCGTAGCCTTTTTCTTCCAGCTCCAGCGCCAGTTCGCGGCCGCCCGAGCGCACGATGCGCCCGTGCGAGAGCACGTGCACCTGGTCGGGCACGATGTAGTCGAGCAGGCGCTGGTAGTGGGTGATGACGATCAGCGCGCGCTCGGGCGAGCGCAGGCGATTGACGCCGTCGGCCACCACCTTGAGCGCATCGATGTCTAGGCCGGAGTCGGTCTCGTCGAGGATCGCCAGGCGCGGTTCGAGCAGCGCCATCTGCAGCACTTCGTTGCGCTTTTTCTCGCCGCCGGAGAAGCCTTCGTTCACCGCGCGGTAGAGGAATTCCTCCTTCATGCCGACGGCCTTCATCTCGGCCTTGACGCGGGTGAGGAAGTCCATGGCATCGAACTCGGGCAGGCCACGGTGCTTGCGCACCGCATTGACCGCCGCCTTGAGAAAGTAGGCGTTCGACACGCCGGGGATCTCGACCGGGTACTGGAAGGCAAGGAACAGACCGGCGCGGGCGCGCTCTTCGATCGGCATGGCGAGCAGGTCGTGCTCGTCCCAGGTGACCGAGCCGCCGGTCACCTCGAAGGCATCGCGCCCCGCGAGCACCTGCGCCAGCGTGCTCTTGCCCGAGCCGTTGGGGCCCATGATGGCGTGCACTTCGCCGGCTTTCACATGCAGGTCCAGGCCCTTGAGGATGGATTTGCCTTCGACCGAGGCTTGCAGGTTGTTGATATCGAGCATATTTAGTTCTCCAAGGGGGCTGCTGACATGGTTTTGGACATCGCGCTCATGGCGGTTTGGTTGCAGGGCAAGGCGCGCCGACGCTGCTTGGGTGGCCCCCAAGCGAGGAGGCGCAACGCAGCCATGCGACCAAACCGCCTTGAGCCCGGAGGGTTGTGCCCAAACAGCCTGCATGCCGGGTGGTAGCCTTCGTCGGAGCGTACGACGCTCCGCCGTTTGGTGTGGGGTATTGGGGCGCTGTTTGGGCGCAACGCGATGTTCAAAATCATGTCGGCAGCCCCCATTAACCGATGCTGCCTTCGAGGCTGACACCGAGCAGTTTTTGCGCCTCGACGGCGAATTCCATGGGCAGTTCCTTGAACACCTCGCGGCAGAAACCATTGACGATCATCGACACCGCGTCCTCGGCGGTCAGGCCGCGCTGCATGGCGTAGAACAGCTGGTCTTCGCCAATGCGCGAGGTGGTGGCCTCGTGCTCGACATGCGCCGTGGGGTTGCGCGCCTCGATGGTCGGGAAGGTGTGGGCCGCGCACTGGTCGCCGATCAGCAGCGAGTCGCACTGCGTGTAGTTGCGCGCGCCCTCGGCCTTGGGGCTGACCCGCACCAGGCCGCGGAAGGTGTTGCTGCCGTGGCCGGCCGAGATGCCCTTGCTGAGAATGGTGCTGCGGGTGTTGCGGCCCATGTGGATCATCTTGGTGCCGGTGTCGGCCTGCTGGCGATGGTTGGACAGCGCCACCGAGTGGAAGTCGCCCACCGAGTCGTCGCCGCGCAGGATCACGCTGGGGTATTTCCAGGTGATCGCCGAGCCGGTCTCGACCTGCGTCCAGGAGATGTGCGAGCGCGCGCCACGACAGTCGCCGCGCTTGGTGACGAAGTTGTAGATGCCGCCCTTGCCGTCCTTGTCGCCGGGGTACCAGTTCTGCACCGTGGAGTATTTGATCTTGGCGTCGTCGAGCGCGATCAGCTCCACCACGGCGGCGTGCAGCTGGTTTTCGTCGCGCATCGGCGCCGTACAGCCTTCGAGGTAGCTGACCGAGGCGCCTTCCTCGGCGATGATCAGCGTGCGCTCGAACTGCCCGGTGTCGCGGGCGTTGATGCGGAAGTAGGTGGACAGCTCCATCGGGCACTTGACGCCTTTCGGCACGAACACGAAGGAGCCGTCGGAGAACACCGCCGAGTTGAGCGCGGCATAGAAGTTGTCGCCCTGCGGCACCACGGTGCCGAGGTATTTGCGCACCAGCTCCGGGTGCTTCTGCACCGCCTCGGAGAAGGAACAGAAGATGATGCCGTGCTCGCCCAGTTCCTTCTGGAAGGTGGTGGCCACCGACACCGAGTCGAACACCGCATCGACCGCCACGCCGGCCAGGCGTGCGCGCTCATGCAGCGGCACGCCGAGCTTGTCGAAGGTTTTCAGCAGCTCGGGGTCGACCTCGTCGAGGCTCTTCGGACCGTCCTTTTTCTTCGGCGCGGAGTAATACACGATGTCCTGGAAGTCGATCTCCGGGAAGCTGACCGCGGCCCATTTGGGCGGCGTCATGGTCAGCCAGTGGCGATAGGCCTCGAGGCGCCATTCGAGCAGGAACTCGGGCTCCTTCTTCTTGGCCGAGATCACGCGGATCACGTCCTCCGACAAGCCCTTGGGCAGGGTGTCGGCCTCCAGCAGGGTCTCGAAACCGGCGGAATATTCCTGGTCGAGAAAGTTGGTGATCGGGCGGTTGGCCGGTGCGGTGGCGGTAGCGGTTTTCATGGGTGACGTCTCCTGTGGGCTACGGCGTCGATTTGCGTTCGGGGGTGCGGCGGAGGAGCAGCGCCTCGGTGGCCAGGGGCGTGGGTTGCACCATGTCGGCCAGGCTCACGTCGTCGAGCACGCGGCGCACCACGGCATTGATGCGTTGCCAGTTGGCCCGGATGCGGCAATCGCCTTCGATGTCACAGGTGCCCGCGGTGGCGCTGCATTCGGTGAGGCCGAAGGGCTGGTCCTCGAGCGCGTCGATGATCTGCGCGACGCTGATCTCGGTCGCCGGGCGGGCCAGCGCATAGCCGCCATGGGCGCCGCGCACGCTGCTGACCAGCTCGTGGCGGCCGAGCGCCTTGAGCACCTTGCTGATGGTCGGGGCGTTCAAGTGCAGCACCTGCGCCAGTTCGGTGACGCTGAACAGGCGCTCGGGAAAGCTCGCCAGGTGCGTCAGCACCAGCGTGCCGTAGTCGGTCAATTTACTTACGCGCAGCATGTGGATTCCTTTCGCCCATCGCAGTGAGCGGGTGGCGATCATCGGTCTGCCGACGGGCTGCCGCGGCCGGGCGATCCGCTCCGCCGTGCGCCACGAGCATGGACACCGTCTCCGGCGGAAGGCCGAAGTAGCGGGCCGAAACGGTCAGCAGGCGATCGAGGGCCGGAGCGGGGGGCATGGGTTTCTCCGTCGGGTGTTGCGTTTAAATAAGACTATATTAGTCCTATTTTAGATGTCAACTCGCCGATGCCCTTTTTCTGTGCCGGGCGATCGGGCTGAAATCCTTTCTGGTATTGGGGTTTTTGGGTGTCCGGCGGCTACGCCGACGGCATCGTCAGGGTGGCGCGCAGGCCGCCCAGCGGGGAGATGTCGAGGCGCAGGTCGCCGCCGTAGACCCGTGCCAGTTCGTGCGCGATGGCCAGCCCCAGGCCCGAGCCCGGCGTGTGCTCGTCGGCGCGCACACCGCGCGCCAGCACCGCGCTGCGCTGGGCCTCGTCGAGGCCGGGGCCGTCGTCGTCGATGTGCACGACGAGCTGGCCGTCGGCGGTGGCGGCGGTGATGCTGACCTGGCGGGCCGCCCACTTGCAGGCGTTGTCGAGCAGGTTGCCGAGGATTTCCTGCAGGTCCTGCGCGTCGCCGCGGCAGGCCAGGGTGTCGGCGACATCCGCCATCGCGATGTGCAGATCGCGCTCGGCGTGCAGGCGGCGCATGACGCGGATCAGCCCGTCCAGCACCGGGCGCAGCGGCGTGCGCAGGCCGGGCTGCTGCACGGCCACGGCCGCGCGGGCGCGGGCCAGGTGGTAGTCGACCTGGCGGCGCGCGTCGCCGACCTGTTCGTCGACCAGGCGGGCCAGTTCGGAGGGGTCGTTGCGGGCGGCGTTGGCGAGGATGGTCAGCGGCGTCTTGACCGCATGGGCGAGGTTGCCGGCCTGGGTGCGGGCGCGCTCCACCATGGCTTCGTCATGGGCCAGCAGGGTGTTGAGCTCGTCGACCAGGGGCTGCACTTCGCGCGGGTAGTCGCCTTCGAGGCGGCGCGTGTGCCCGTCGCGCACGGCGCCCAGCGCCTGGCGCATGCGCCCGAGCGGGGCGAGGCCGATGCCGACCTGCAGCACCGCCGCGGCGCCCAGGCCGAGGGCGAGCACGCCGAGGGCGATGGCCAGCAGGGTGGCGAACTCCTCGACCGGCTCGTGGATCTGGCGGGTGTCGAGGGCGACGATCAGGCGGTAGGCGGTGTCGGGCTGTTCGGCGGGGCGGATCAGGCGCTCCATCAGGCGCACGCGGCTGGCGTCGGGGCCGTCGACATCGTGCACATGCACCTCGCCGTCGGCGAGTGTGTCGGGCGGCACGCTCAAGGCCGTGTCCCACAGCGAGCGGGAGCGCAGCAGGCCGATGGTGCCGGCCGGGCCGCCATCCACCTGCCAGTACAGGCCGGCATAGGGGCGACTCAGGCGCGGGTCGGACAGCGGCATGCGCAGCGTTGCGGTGCCGTCCGGGGCGATTTCAAAGAGCGCGGTGAGTTGGTCGAGGTGGCCGTGCAGTTCGGCGTCGACCCGCTCGCGCACATGCTGGCCGAACAGGTCGGCCAGCAGCACGCCGGTGATCGCCACCGCGGCGAGGATCCACACCAGCGAGCCGGCGAGCAGGCGCAGGCGCAGCGAGCGGTGCATGGCCGGGCGGGCGGGCACCGGCGGTGTCGCCGTCATGCCGGCGCGACCAGCCGGTAGCCGAGGCCGCGCACGGTCTCGATCATGCCCTCGGGCAGCTTCTTGCGCAGGCGGCCGACGAAGACTTCGATGGTGTTGGAGTCGCGGTCGAAGTCCTGCGCGTAGAGGTGTTCGGTCAGCTCGGTGCGCGAGATGACCTTGCCCGGGTGGTGCATGAAGTAGGCCAGCAGGCGGTATTCGTGGCTGGTGAGCGAGACCGGCCGGCCGTCGTCGGTGAGCTGGCCGCTGCGGGTGTCGAGGCTCAGCGGGCCGCAGGCGAGCAGCGCGCTGGCATGGCCGCCGGCGCGGCGGATGAGGGCGCGCAGGCGGGCCAGCAATTCGGCCATGTGGAAGGGCTTGGTGAGGTAATCGTCGGCGCCGGCGTCGATGCCGGCCACCTTCTGGTGCCAGTCGTCGCGCGCGGTGAGGATCAGCACCGGCATCGTGCGCCCGGCGCTGCGCCATTTGCCGAGCACGGTGAGGCCGTCCATCTGCGGCAGGCCGAGGTCGAGCACCACGGCGTCGAAGGGCTCGGTATCGCCGAGAAAGTGCGCGTCGAGGCCGTTGTCGGCGCGGTCGACCGCGTAGCCGGCGTCGGTCAGCGCATCGGCCAGCTGGCCGGCGAGGGTGGGTTCGTCTTCGACCACGAGGATGCGCATCAGCGGTGACTCCGTTCGTGGCGCTTGCCCCGCACTTTCAGGATGCGGGCGTCGGCGGCGTCCACCTCGAGCTTGAGCAGCCGGCCGTCGGGCTGCACCAGCTTGATCTCGTAGATCCAGCGCATGTCTTCGTCCTCCAGTTCGACTTCCAGCACCTTGCCCGGATAGTCCTGCGCGACCCGCGTCAGGATGGCCGGCAGCGGCAGCACCTGGCCGGCGTCGAGGGCGCGGCGGGCGCGGTCATGGTCGCTGTCGGCCAGGGCAGGGGCGATCAGCGCAAAGCTCAGCAGCAGGGCAGGTGTCCAGCGCCGGTGTCTCATGGCGGGTCTCCGTGTCGATATGCCCATTTTCTACCCCGGTGAAGCTGAACGGCGGATGAATGCGGGCTTCAGGATCGATTCAGGTGCCGCTGCGCACACTGCAAGCCATGACGAATCCCGTGCATGCCTCAAGGAGACGATGATGCAGCGACCCCTGATCGTGATGTTCCTGGCCGCCCTGGCCGCGATGCCGGCGGCCAACGCCGCGCCCCGCGACGACATTCTCGCCGGCTATGCCGCACAGGCCAAGGCGGACGACGCGGCCTTCGGCGGTTTTTCGGCCACCCGCGGCGAGGCGCTGTATCGCGACCGCCATGGCGGCGGCAAGCCGGATACGTCCAGTTGCACGAGTTGCCATGGTGACAAAACCCGCGCCGCGGGCCGCACCCCGGTCGGCAAGGCCATCGATCCGGTGGCGGTGTCGGTTGCGCCGACGCGCTACACCGAGCCGGCCAAGGTCGAGAAATGGTTCCGCCGCAACTGCCGCGAAGTGCTCGGGCGCGAATGCACTGCCCGCGAGAAGGGCGACTGGCTCGCCTTCATGATGACCCAATGAGTCGGGGAGACCGAGATGACTACCGTGATTCGATCGATCGTTGTGGGCGCCGTGCTGTTTGCCGCCGGCGCTGTGATGCTGAGCCGAGCGAAAGCCGGCAGCGACGAGTTCTTTCCGCCGGTGACCGATCCGCTGACCCGCCAGGAGTGCGGCGGCTGCCACATGGCCTTTCCGGCCGGGCTGCTGCCGGCGCGCTCGTGGCAGAAGGTGATGGGCGAGCTGGACAATCACTTCGGGGATGACGCCAGTGTCGATGCGGCCACGGCCAGACAGATCAACACCTATCTGATGGCCCATGCCGCCGACAGCGCCGGCAATGGCGGCATGCACCGCTGGTTGCGCGGGGTTTCCGCCGCGGCCGCGCCGCAGCGCATCACCGAGTTGCCCAAGTGGGTGCGCGAGCACCGCGAAGTGGCGCGCAGTGACTGGACGCGCAAGGAGGTGGCCAGCAAGGCCAATTGCGTGGCCTGCCATGTGGATGCCGAGCGCGGCTATTTCGAAGACGATTGAGCCCCCGCTGCGCGGGGCGTAACCTGATATTGAACGAGGCGAATGTCATGAAAACCTTTCTCGCCCTCTATATCGCCGGCGTCGGCCTGATCTGGACCCTGGCCGGCGCCGAGCCGGCCCAGGGCGCCGGCAGCCTGCCGTGGATGCTGCGTCACCAGGCGCTGTATCTCACCGGCCTGTGGGCCTTCTCGCTGATGTCGCTGGTGATGGTGCTGGCGACCCGCCCGGCGTGGCTGGAGCGCGCCTTCGGCGGGCTCGACAAGATGTACCGCACCCACAAGTGGGCCGGCATCCTGGCCATCGGCTTCGCCGCGCTGCACTGGATGGTGGAGATGTCCGACGACATCATCAAGGCGCTGTGGGGCCGCGCCGGACGGCTACCCAAGGAACACGGTGACGGCGTCTTCGAGGCGCTGCGCGACATGGCCGAAGAACTCGGCGAATGGGCCATCTACGCGCTGCTGGCGATGCTGGTGCTGACGCTGTGGAAGCGCTTCCCCTTCCACCTGTGGCGCTACCTGCACAAGGCCATGCCGGTGCTCTACCTGATGCTGGCGATCCATGCTGCCTTCCTGGCGCCGGTGGTCTATTGGTCGCAACCGGTGGGCTGGCTGCTGGCAGCGATGGGCGCCGCCGGCTCGGTCGCGGCGCTGATGGCGCTGCTCGGCCGCATCGGCCAGCGACGCCGCCATGCCGGCACCGTCGAAGCGGTGACGACGCCGGCCCCCGGGCTGACCGAAGTGGTGTGCCAGCTGCCGCGCTGGCCGGGGCACCGGGCGGGGCAGTTCGTCTTCCTCAACTTCGATCGCTTCGAAGGGCCGCACCCCTTCACCATTGCCAGCGCCGACACCGGCGACGGGCGGCTGCGCTTCGAGATCAAGGCGCTGGGCGACTACACCGAGTCGCTGGCCCGCCGGGTGCAACCGGGGCAGGCGGTGACGGTCGAGGGGCCGTATGGCTGCTTCGACTATCGCCGTGCCCGCAGCGGTGCGCGCCAGATCTGGGTGGCGGCGGGGGTGGGCGTCACGCCCTTCCTGGCCTGGCTGGAGCGCCTGCAGGCTAGGCCCGAGACAGCGCCCGCGGCCGACCTGTATTACTGCGTGCGCAACCGCGACACCGACCCGTTGGTGGCTCGTGTGACCGCGCTGTGCGAACGCCTGCCGGCGGTGCGTCTGACAGTGATCAGCACGGATCGCGAAGCACCGCTGAGCGCCGGGCAACTGAAGGTGAACGGCGCGGCCGACGTGTGGTTCTGCGGCCCGAAGGCCTTCGGGGCCGCCTTGCGCAAGCAGCTCGGCCGCTGGCGGGTGCGCTTCCATCAGGAGGCGTTCGAGATGCGGTGATGCGTCCCTCCGTAGGGCGGGTTTCAACCCGCCATGGCCGGCTGAAGCCGGCCCTACGGTGGGGCGGTGATTCGCCCGGATCAGCTGCCGCAGGCCTGGATCAGGAACTGGCGCAGTGCCTCGGCCGGTTCAGACAGCTTGGCGTCCTTGGGCCAGATCAGGCCGACTTCCATGTGCGGCACGGCGTCGAGGATGGGGCGCGCTTCGATCTTCTTGCCCTCCAGCGACCACGGCCGATAGGCCATGTCGCTGAGGATGGTGACGCCGAAGCCGTGCGCCACCATGCCGCGCACCGCTTCCATCACGCTGGTGCGGAAGGCCACGCGCGGCTCCAGGCCGTTGTCGCGCCAGAAGCGGCGGTTGGATTCCTCGCCGCCATCGACGGTGAGCAATATGTAGGGATGCTCGGCGATGTCGGCCAGCGAGGGGTAGGGCGTCTGCAGCACCGGGTGGCCGGCGGCGGCCCACAGCTGGCGGCGCGAGCGCATCAGCACATGGTGGCCGAAGCGCGCCGGGTTTTCGACATTGGACAGCACCACCACGCCCAGCTCCAGCTCGCCGGCCTCGACCGCGGCTTCGACCTCGAGCCGGCTCATGTCGTGCAGGTCGAGATCGACATCCGGATAGGTGGCGCGAAAGCGCGAGAACAGCGGTGGCAGGAAGTAGCCGAGCACGGTGTAGGTGGCGGCGATGCGGATGCTGCCGGTGAGGTGGTCGGCACTGAAGCGCGGCTCGCGCAGGGCGTCCTGCACCGAGTCGAGGATGTTGCCCGCGTGCTGGTAGAAGCGGTGGCCCTCGGCGGTGAGCACCACGCCATGCGGCTGGCGCTCGAACAGCTTCACGCCGAGGCGCTCTTCGAGCAGCAGGATGGCGTTGGTGATGGCTGACTGCGAGACGAACATCTTGGCCGCGGCCATCGAGAACTGGCCGGTTTCGGCGGCGGCGGTGAAGTAGCGCAGCTGGCGGAGCGTGATCTCACTTGCCATTCGTTTTTTTGATACCGGAATAGAATTCTTGTGATTTTACGATAGCCGATCGACTTCCTATCATTTCGCGAAACGACATAAAGACCCTGACCACACGATGGAGGAGACGGTCGATGAACGCACCCCACAAGGATGCAGAAGCGGTCGCATTGCGCGAAGTGACTTTGAACGACAAATATACGCTGCCCAGCGGCCGCGTCTATTTGAACGGTACCCAGGCGCTGGTGCGCCTGCCCATGATGCAACGGGCCCGTGACGAGCGCGCAGGGCTGAACACCGCCGGCTTCGTCAGCGGCTACCGCGGATCGCCCTTGGGCAACGTGGACCATGAGTTCTGGCGGGCGAAGAAATTCCTCGAACCGAACCACATCACGTTCCAGGCCGGTATCAACGAAGACCTCGCCGCCACCGCGGTGTGGGGCACCCAGCAGGTCAATCTCGACCCGAACGCCAAGTACGATGGCGTGTTCGCCATGTGGTACGGCAAGGGCCCGGGCGTGGACCGCACGGGCGACGTGTTCCGCCATGCCAACGCGGCGGGCACCTCGAAGTTCGGCGGCGTGCTGGCCATTGCCGGCGATGACCATGCCGCCAAGTCCTCGACCCTGCCGCACCAGACCGAGCATGTGTTCAAGGCGCTGATGATGCCGGTGCTGGCCCCGGCCGACATCCAGGAGTACCTGGACATGGGCATCCATGGCTTTGCCATGTCGCGCTACTCCGGCTGTTGGGTGGCCTTCAAGGCTCTCGCAGATACCGTCGAGACCTCCGCCTCGGTGAACGTCGATCCCTTCGCCGTCGAGACCGTCATCCCGACCGATTTCCCGATCCCGGCCGACGGCCTCAACATCCGCTGGCCCGATCCCCCGCTGGTGCAGGAAAAGCGCCTGCTGCATCACAAGCTGTATGCCGCGCTGGCCTATTGCCGCGCCAATAAACTCAACAAGGTCGTCATCGACAGCCCGACCCCGCGCCTGGGCATCGTCACCAGCGGCAAGAGCTACCTCGACGTGCGCCAGGCGCTGGAAGACCTGGGCATCGATGACGCCGTGGCCGCCAAGATCGGCCTGCGCCTGTACAAGGTCGGCATGGTCTGGCCGCTCGAAGCGGAAGGCGTGCGCGAGTTCGCCGAGGGGCTCGAAGAGATTCTGGTGATCGAAGAGAAGCGCCAGTTCCTCGAATACCAGATCAAGGAAGAGCTCTACAACTGGAGCGAGTCGGCCCGCCCGCGCGTGATCGGCAAGTTCGACGAGAAGGGCGAGTGGTCGCTGCCGCACAGCGAATGGCTGCTGCCGGCGGCCGGCGAGCTGACCCCGGCGATGATCGCCCGTGTCATCGCCGCGCGCATCGCCCGCCACTACACCTCCGAGCGCATCGCCGCGCGCCTGGCCTTCCTCGAAGCCAAGGAGGCGGCGCTGGCCAAGCCGAACCGCGCCATCGCGCGCATTCCGCACTACTGCTCGGGCTGCCCGCACAACTCCTCGACCAAGGTGCCCGAAGGCTCCAAGGCGCTGGCCGGCATCGGCTGCCACTACATGGCCACCTGGCTGTCGCCCGAATCGACCCAGACCTTCTGCCAGATGGGCGGCGAGGGCGTACCCTGGGTCGGCCAGGCGCCGTTTACCGAAACCCGGCATGTGTTCGCCAACCTGGGTGACGGCACCTACATGCACTCCGGCCTGCTGGCGATCCGCCAGTCGATCGCCGCGGGTGTGAACATCACCTACAAGATCCTCTACAACGACGCGGTCGCCATGACCGGCGGCCAGCCGCACGACGGCCAGCTCTCGGTGCCGATCATCGCCCGCCAGCTGGCGGCCGAGGGCATCCACAACCTGGTGGTGGTCACCGACCAGCCCGAGAAGTACGCCGGCGACGTCGGCCTGCCGCACCACACCCCGATCCGCCATCGCGACGAGCTGGACGCCGTGCAGCGCGAGCTGCGCGAGATCGCCGGCGTGACCGCGATCATCTACGACCAGACCTGCGCGGCCGAAAAGCGCCGCCGCCGCAAGCGCGGCAAATTCCCCGATCCGGCCAAGCGCGTGGTCATCAACGACCTGGTGTGCGAAGGCTGCGGCGACTGCTCGGAGAAATCCAACTGCATGTCGGTGATGCCGGTCGAGACCGAGTTCGGCCGCAAGCGCACCATCGACCAGTCGTCCTGCAACAAGGACTTCTCCTGCCTCAAGGGCTTCTGCCCGAGCTTCGTCACCATCGAAGGCGGCGCGCTCAAGAAAGGCAAGGCCGCAACCCCGGCCGAGACGATGTTCGCCAAGCTGCCCGAGCCGGTGCTGCCGGGCACGGCGGCGCCTTGGGGCCTGCTGATCACCGGCGTCGGTGGCACCGGCGTGGTGACCATCGGCGCGCTGCTGGGCATGGCGGCGCACCTCGAAGGCAAGGGGGTGTCGGTGCTCGACATGGCCGGTCTGGCGCAGAAGGGCGGGGCGGTGTGGTCGCATGTGCGCATTGCCGACAAGCCCGAGTCGCTCTACGCGGCGCGTGTGGCGGCCGGCGAGGCCAACGCCGTGATCGGTTGCGATCTGGTGGTGACCGCCTCGGACGAGTCCATCGCCAAGATGCGCGCCGGGCACACCCGCGTGGTGATCAACAGCGACAAGAGCAACACCAGTGACTTCGTGCGCGGCTTTGCCGCCCAGGCGCGCAGTGGCGACGTGCAGAAGTACCCCGACCCGCAGTTCCCGCAGGACGGCATGGAAGCGCGCATCGCCGACGCGGTCGGTGAAGACCATGCCGACTTCCTGAACGCCTCGCACCTGGCCACCACCATCATGGGCGACGCCATCGCCACCAACCTGTTCATGCTCGGCTACGCCTGGCAGAAGGGCCTGGTGCCGCTGACCCGCGAGGCCATCGTGCGCGCCATCGAGATCAACGGCGCGGCGGTCAAGGCCAACATCACCGCCTTCCAGTGGGGCCGTGCCGCGGCCGTGGATATGGCCATGGTCGCCAAGGCCGCCCAGCCCGCGCATGTGCCGGCGCACCACCAGCTGTCGACCACGGTCGACGAGGTGATCAAGCGTCGCAAGGAACAGCTCACTGCCTACCAGAACGCGGCCTATGCCGAGCGCTACCTGGCGCTTGTGAACAAGGTGCGCAAGGCCGAAGAGGCGGTGTCGCCGGGCATCACGCTGCTGACCGAAGCCGTCGCCCGCGGCTACTACAAGCTGCTCGCCTACAAGGACGAGTACGAAGTGGCCCGCCTGTACACCGACAGCGACTTCCTCCAGCGTGTCGAAGACCAGTTCGAAGGCGACTACAAGCTCGTCTTCCACCTGGCCCCGCCGCTGCTGGCCGACAAGGATGCCGCCACCGGTCATCTCAAGAAGCGCAGCTACGGCCCGTGGATGCTCAAGGCCATGCGCCTGCTGGCCCGCTTCCGCCACCTGCGCGGCAGCGCGCTCGACCCCTTCGCCCGCAGCGCCGACCGCAAGCTGGACCGTGCGCTGATCGCCGAGTACGAAGCGCTGATCGACACCGTGCTGGCCGGCCTCAAGCCGAGCAACCACGAAACGGCGGTCGAGCTGGCCAACCTGCCGGACCAGATGCGCGGCTTCGGCCATGTGCGCGAGCGCTATGTCGAGCATGCCCGCCAGCAGCAGAAGACGCTGGTGGCCCGCTTCGAAGGCAAGGCCACGCTGGGCGAGGCCCAGGTGCTGCGCCACATCCCGACGAGCAAGACCGCGGCCTGATCCCGGCCACCCCTGAATCGCGGCCCGCCCGCCCAAGTCGCCACAAGTGACGGCGGCGGGCGTGCCGCATCCATTCGGCGCCCCCACACCGGGCGCCCGACCCAGAAGGAAGGAGACCCACCATGTCCGTATTTTCCCTGCGCGATTTCGCCGACCATGAGCAGGTGGTGTTCGTCAGCGACGACGCCAGCGGCCTCAAGGCCATCATCGCCATCCACAATTCCAACCTCGGCCCGGCCCTCGGCGGCTGCCGCATGTGGCCCTATGCCAGCGAGGAAGAGGCGATCCGCGACGTGCTGCGCCTGTCGCGCGGCATGACCTACAAGTCCGCCCTGGCCGGCCTCAAGCTCGGCGGCGGCAAGTCGGTGATCATCGGCAACCCGCGCACCGACAAGACCCCGGCGCTGCTCGACGCCTTCGCCACCGCACTCAACCGGCTCAACGGCCGCTACATCGCTGCCGAGGATTCGGGCACCAGCGTCTCCGACATGAAGTACCTGGCCGAGCGCACCGCGCATGTGGCCGGCATCGTCGACAAGCCCACCGATGGCGGCGGCACCCGCAGCGGCGATCCCTCGCCGGCCACCGCGCTGGGCACCTTCGTCGGCATCAAGGCCGCGGTCAAGGCGCAACTGGGCCGCGATTCGCTCGACGGCGTGCGCGTGGCCGTGCAGGGCGTGGGCAACGTCGGCTTCGATCTCGCGCAGCAACTGCATGCGGCCGGCGCCCAGCTGTGGGTGACCGACATCCACAAGGACAACCTGATCCGTGCCGGCGCCGAACTGGGCGCCACCGTGGTCGCCCCCGACGCCATCTACGGCCTGGATGTGGATGTGTTCGCCCCCTGCGCGCTGGGCGCGGTCATCAATGACCAGACCATTCCCCAGCTCAAGGCCCGCATCGTGGCCGGCGCTTCCAACAACCAACTGGCCGAGGCCCGCCACGGCACCGAGCTGATGCGCCGCGGCATCCTCTATGCGCCGGACTACGTGATCAACGCCGGCGGCATCATCGACGTGTACTACGAGCGCACCGGCTTCGACCGCGCGGCGCTGCTCAAGCATGTCGAAGGCATCCATGACACGCTGCTCGAGATCTTCGACCGTGCCCGTCAGGAAGAACGCCCGACCGGAGAGGTCGCCGACGCGATCGCCGAAGCCCGCTTCAAGCGCTGAGAATCTTCCCCCGGCCGGATCGCGACATCACCAACACACAAGAGCGATCCGGCCGACAGCCGCCCGCCCGGCAGCCGCCGCGCGGGGGCGAACCACAATAATCCAAAGAAGGAGACAGACGTCATGTCAGCAGTCAAAGAAGGCCACGGCCAGTGGTCGTCGCGCATGGGCTTCGTGCTCGCCGCCGTCGGTTCGGCCGTCGGCCTGGGCAATATCTGGAAGTTTCCCTACATGGTCGGCCAGAGCGGCGGCGCCGCCTTCGTGGCCGTGTACCTGGTGTGCATCGCCCTGATCGGCCTGCCGATCATCGTCGCCGAGTGGATGATCGGCCGCCGCGGGCAGAAGAACCCGATCAACTCGATGGCCGATCTGGCCCGTGAAAACGGGCGTGGCAAGGGCTGGGCCCTGGTCGGCGTCAGCGGCACGCTGGCCGGCTTCCTGATCCTGTCGTTCTACAGCGTGATCGGCGGCTGGGCGCTGTCCTATCTGCTCGACGCGCTCAGCGGCAGCTTCGGCGGCATGGACTCCGACGCCGCCGGCGCCGCCTTCAACGGCATGCTCGGCAACCCGGGCTCGCTCACCCTCTGGCACACCGCCTTCATGGTGCTGACCGCCGGTGTGGTGGCGCTCGGCGTGTCGGGCGGTCTGGAGCGCGCCTCCAAGATCCTCATGCCGGCGCTCGGCGTGCTGCTGGCGCTGATGGTCGGCTACGGCGCCGCCTCCGACGGCTTTGGCCGCGCACTGGAATACCTGTTCGCGCCGGACTTCTCCAAGCTCACCGGCGAAGTGGTGCTGGCCGCCCTCGGCCATGCCTTCTTCACCCTGTCGCTGGGCATGGGCGTGATGATCGCCTACGGCTCCTACCTGGGGCAGAAGGTGAACCTGCTGCGCGCCGCGCGCACCGTGGCCATCATGGACACCGTGATCGCCCTGGGCGCCGGCTTGGCGATCTTTCCCATCGTGTTCGCCAATGGCCTCGACCCGGCCGCCGGCCCGGGCCTGATCTTCGTCACCCTGCCGCTGGTCTTCGGCAAGATCACCGGTGGCGTGATCCTCGGCACCATGTTCTTCCTGCTGCTCACCTTCGCCGCACTCACCTCGGCCATCTCGCTGCTCGAACCTTCGGTCGAGTTGCTGCAGGAGCGCACCCCGCTGGGCCGGGTCGGCGCCACCGTGCTGGCCGGCGTGGTCATCTGGGCGCTGGGCATCGCCGCGCTGCTGTCGTTCAACGTGTGGAGCGACGTGCTGATCTTCGGCAACAACATCTTCGACCTGCTCGACAAGCTCACCAGCAAGTTCCTGCTGCCGCTGACCGCGCTGGGCGCGGTGGTGTTCGTCGGCTGGTGCCTGAATCGCGACAGCGTGCGCGAAGAGCTGGACCTCGGCGGCGGCGGTTTTGCGCTGTGGAACCTGGTGGTGCGCTTCGTCGCGCCGATCGGGGTGATCGTGGTGTTCGTCTCCAGCCTCTGAGGCGCGTCGCTCGATGTGAATACGCCCGGCCTGCGCGCCGGGCGTTTTTCATTGTCGGTATAGTTCGCAAGACACCACCATGATGCGAACCGCCATGACCCATACCCCCATTCTCCCCACCGTCGAGATCGAAACCGGCGCCAATCCCACCCATGCCGTGATCTGGCTGCACGGCCTGGGCGCCGACGGCCACGACTTCGAACCGGTGGTCGACGCCTTCGACGAAGCCGCGCTGCCGCCGACCCGCTTCGTCTTCCCTCACGCGCCCACCCGCCCGGTGACCATCAACGGCGGCTACGTGATGCGCGCCTGGTACGACATCGTCTCGCAGGACTTCTCCGCCCGCCGCGAAGACCCGGAAGGCGTGCACCAGTCGGCCGCACAGATCGAAGCCCTCATCGCCCGCGAAAACGCGCGTGGCATCCCCGACGCCAACATCGTGCTCGCCGGCTTCTCGCAAGGCGGCGCCATCGCCCTGCACACCGCCCTGCGCCACCCCAAGCGCCTCGCTGGCGTGCTGGCCTTGTCCACCTACCTGCCGCTCGCCGACACGCTGGCCGCCGAAGCCAGCGATGCCAACCGCGACGTGCCCATCTTCATGGCCCACGGCCGCGACGACGGCGTGATCCCCCACGATTTCGCCCTCAAATCCTTCGCCCAACTCAAACAAGCCGGCTACCCGATCGCCTGGCAGACCTACTTCGTCGAGCATGGGATCGTGATGGAGGAGGTGCGGGATATCGAGCAGTGGCTGGGGACGGTGTTGGTGCGGTAGGGGCGGGATGCTGGTTGCGTAGCCCGGATGCAGCGCAGCGGAATCCGGGGACGGTGGTCGATTAAGCGATGAATCCCGGAGGCGGCCCTGCGGGCCTTGTCCGGGCTACGCTTGCTTCATGGCGCCCACCGCGTACGAACGCAACGTCACCGTACAACAGCTTTTTCGCGGTGTCCGAAAGAATTGACCATTACAGTCTGCCGACGGGACCACATATCCTCACGTTGGCTTTCGTTGGACGTGCGGCGGTACTCACCGCCGTTCATCTCGTGGTTCTGCATTTCACCGATCAACAAACGCATTCGGAGATACCGCCCTATGTTTCGACGCCTTGCCTATACCATCGCTGGTCTGGCCGTCGTCGTGCTGGCGGTGCTCGGTTCTCTGCTCGCCACCGGGGAGCGCGGTCTCTCGGGTCGCGCCGACCACATCCGCTCGCCGTTTGGGCCAAGAACCGTGGATACCTATCGGGCGGATGCCGCCGAGGCGGAGCGCCTTGGCTGGTCGCCTGGGGCACTTGACAGGGTGCTCGACTACGTATCGCGACTGAGTGCCGATACCTTCATCATCATGACGGATGGCGAAGTCGTCGCCTCTTTGGGCGATATCGAGCAGCCCCATTCGATACATTCCGCGCGAAAGGCGATGCTCAGCGCCGTCGTCGGCCAGCATGTCGGCGAGGGGCCGAACGAGGTCCCGCTCGACGCCACGCTCGAGGAACTTGGCGTCGACGATTCCCCGGGATCCCTTACGCCGCTTCAGCGCCGAGCGACCGTCCTGGACCTGCTCCACAGCAAGTCGGGGATCAATCACCCCGCGGCCGCGGAAGGCGGTCTGACCGCAGAAAAAGACGAGCGTCTCGGGAACACGGAGAACGAGCCCGGCACGATATGGGCCTACAACAACTGGGACTACAATGCCCTGACGACGATCTTCGAGCAGAGAACCGGTCTGTCGGTTGCCCAAGCCTTTGAGACCGGCATCGCCGAACCGACCGGCATGGAGGACTACACCCTCGACTCCGTTTCCTATTCGGAAGCACCCGACCGTTCGCAGCACAGGGCCGTGATGTTCAAAATGTCGGGCCGCGATCTTGGCCGGTTCGGCCAGCTCTATCTGGATCAGGGCGTTGTCGGTGATGCTGCGGTCCTGCCCAGATCCTGGATCAATCGCATCACCATCGACTTTGCGGAGACGGGCATTGGTGGCCTCAGGGCCGGGCACGGGTTCCTGTGGTGGCTCCCCGATCCCGAGACTGGCTTGCCTGAAGGCAGCTACTTTGCCTGGGGGTTGGGGCAGCAGTCGGTTTTCGTTATTCCCGCTTGGAATACCGTGATTGTGCACCAGTCGGATACGACGGAGTTCCTTAAACGGTGGTTTGATTTGCAACGGCAGGGCGTCGGCGGCGACACGGCGTTGGAACAGATCCTTGAGGGCTGTTTGGAGAAAGATGCGCTGAAAACCGAATTCTGCCGCGAACACCGCTTTACCGGTCGTCGGGAATTCAATCGGCTCATTTCAGCTGTCGCGGCGGCTCGCCACCAGCGCGGACCATGACATGGCGGCGGGCAACTTCGGACGGTATTGGGCGGGGACGTCAGCCGCCCCGACCCGACTCGCGCTTTTGCGGTACCTGAGACATCCTCCTCAAGCGTAGTCGGGAAAAGGCCCGCAGGGCCGCCTCCTGGACTCATCGGTTGATCGACCACCGCTCCCGGATTTCACTTCGCTCCATCCGGGCTACGTTTGCCGCGAACGATCTGGTGCAACCCAACCCCTACGGCACGTCCAGCGCCCGCTCCATGAACAGAACGGAGGCCCGGTAGGTCGCCATCGACGCCGGGGCTTGATAGTCCTTCATGCTGTTGTCGGCATAGGGCGCGATTTCCCGGAAGCCGACCGATCGATAGAGCGTGTGCGCCGCCGTCAATGCCCTGAGGCTCTCCAGCCGCACGGTGTCGAAGCCCATGCTCCGCGCGTCGGCCAGTAGCCGTTCGACCAGCAGTCGGCCGACCCCCAGGCCGCGTGCATCGTGCCGGACATACATGCGCTGGATTTCGCCCACGGACGTCGTCAGGCGCTTGAGGCAGCCGACGGCGACATAACGGTCCTCGTGGCGAACGACATAGAAGCGCCCCGCGGGCGGGTAGAACTTTGCCCGGTCGTCAAGATCCGAGGCGATCATGGCCTCGATGTCGAAGCTCAGCCGATAGTGGTCGCGGGCGGTCTCGGCGATGAATTGCAGGTACTCGCGGATGAGCGATGCGGCGGCGGCAGCGGTGTCGGCATCGCCGACGGGGACAAGAACGGGTTGGGTGGCGGGCATGCGACGCTCCGTGTTGACGCGGGTTCGCGGTTGAGGGATCAGGCGGGCGGGGGCTCAGCTTCCTTTCTGTCTTCGCCCTGGTCCGGCATCGTCAGCGTGACCGGTAGCGGGGGAAGGGGCTTGCCGTCCGCGCCCTGGAGCTGATGGTCGAACGCCGCCTGGAGGCCGGTCTCGCCCTCGACCTCGTGGCTGGCGGGATGGTCGATGTAGCGCGGATACAGGGGCGACAAGACGGCGACCAGGATACCGATCGCGGCGAACATGGCAAACGCATCGGCGTAGCCGAATGCATTCACCAGCAGGCCGACGACGGGCGAACCCGTCGCCTGCCCCAATGCAACGGCCATGAAGGGCAGCACCGGCCCCATGGACAGCCGGCCCGGCAGCAGGCGGATGCCGGTCATCAGATAGAGCCCCGTCAGGCTCATGTAGGCCAGCCCGAAGACCAGCGCGGAAAACGCGGCGAGCACCAGCCGGCCGGGGCTGGCCGCGAGCAATGCCAGGCTCGCCGACAGCATCATCAGCATCAGCGCCTGCGTGATGGGCGGGTTGTTGCGATCGGCCAGGTCGGCGACCACGGCACCGCCGAGGCCGGCAATGCCGACCGCCAGCCAGAGCCACCCGGTGGCATTCGGCGGCAAGCCGCCGAGGGCGACCGCCAGGTCGGGCGCGAAGATCCAGTACGCCGCGGAGACGAAGCCCATCGCAAAGGCGAACAGCGAGAGCCTGAACAGACGCGACCACTGCAAGACGCTGATCGGAGGCGGCGGCGCGGCGTTCGTGGGCGTGACGCGCGAAACCGAGGGGAGGATGGTCCAGGCCGCCACCACGCCGACGCCGGCCAGCACGGCAAAGGACAGGTAGGCCAAGCGCCAGGCATCGGCCAGGAACAGAACGGCGGGGACGGCAACGGCAACGCCGATGCTGGTCCCCGCGTTCATGACCGCGCTCACGCGTCCGTGCAGCGAGCGCTTGACCATCGCCTGCATGGCGGCGGTGAGCGCCGGCATCATCAGGCCGGTGCAGATGCCGCACGCGAACACCCCCGCACCGAGCGAGAGGGCGTCAAAGGCCAGGCTGATCAGGGCCAGGCCGCCGGCCCCGAAGCCCCCGGAGAGCACCGCCGAGTAACGGGCGCCGAGGCGATCGGCGATGAAGGGCGCAACCAACGTGGCCAGCAGGAAACTGATGAGCGGCAGCGCGCCGATGATGCCGATCAGGTCCGGCGTGAGATCCAGCTCGGCGCGGATGGGCGGCACGAACAGCCCGAAGGCGAAGCGGGCGAGCCCGAAACTGATCGCGATCAGCGCGGCACCGAACAGCGCAAAAGCAGTGCTCGACAGTGACTTCATGTGGCCTCCGTCAGACAGGCATCTGGCAAGCGCCGCGTGCATCGGCGAAGGAAGCCGAACACGCTGGCACGGCGGCCGAGCACCTGCAGATGTCCAGGGCGGCGTTCAGCGTTCAAACCGCACGGTCAGCCCAGGCAGCGGGATGCCTTGCAACGCGGTTGTCCAGGTCTGGCCAGGGGCCAGGGCGTATGCGCGGGTCAGGGTGCCTGTTGTCACAAGTTCGCCGGCCTGCAGCGGCACGGCATCTTGCTGTGTGGCCAGGACCTCGGTGAGCTGAGCCAGGGCGCGCAGCGGGCTGCCGAGCACGTTGGCGCCTGTCCCGACTTCGCGCACGGCCCCGTCGCAGGCCAGGGTGACGGTGAAGCTGGCCAGCGCTTCCTGTGCCGCCTCGCCGAGTTGAGCGATGGGCACCGGCGGGCCGAGCAGCAAGCTGCCGTGAAGCGAGCCGTCGGCGACGGTGTCGGCGGCCTGGAACGCCCAGCCGGGAAAATGCGATTGCACGACCTCGAAGGCATGGGCAACCCAGTCGATCGAGGCCAGCAGTGCGCGCAAGTCACTGCCGACCGGGGGCTGGGTGCGGAAGTGGAAAACGATTTCCGGTTCGATCTTGGGTTCGGCGAACGGGCCGATGCGGCAAGTGCCTTCGCCCGTGTCGAACGAAACGACGGTTTGATCGTAGACATAGGCCCAGATGGGATCGCGGACGCCATAGATGCGCCACATGTCCGCGTTGGTGAAACCGATCTTGCGGCCGACCGGCACGGCGCCTTCGGCCATGCGCCGATCATGAACACGCCGCGCCACGGCGTAGGCCGAGGGGAGGTCGAAGGCGGCCACGCCCTGCGAGAATGGCGCGATCTGGCGCACCGACTTGTGTGCCGACCATACCTGCGAGGCGATATGGTCGAGTTCCCGGGCTTCAAGCATGGCCGTCGCTCCTGATGACACATTGAGCTTAGGCGACCCGGTCGGTAAGGTCTAATCCGGCCGGCCGCGTGCTGGTGGTGCTGCGGCGAACGAAAGCCGGCGCCGGGGGGCGATCGGCCGATACACCTCGGAGGCGGCCCTTCGGGCCCTATCCGAGCGATGCGGGCGCGTTTGACGCGACGACCGGCAGTCCTACCAGAACGCCGGGTCGCTCAGCGCCGCGACGCACCGCGACGCCCCCTTGAGCGGTGTCAGGGGGCGCTCCGACAGCGACTGGCCCATCCAGCCTTCCGGGTGCTGGAGTTTGAAGGGGGGCCTGGCGTCGGCTTCGCTGATTTGCCGGAAACCCACGCGCATGTAGTAGTTCGGATCGCCATAGGTGAGGGCGGCGTCAACGCCGGCGTCGCGCAGGGCGGCCAGACCGTGCTTCAGCAGTTGCTGGCCGATGCCTTTGCCCTGCGCTTCGGTCGCGACGGCGACCGGCCCCAGGATGAATACAGTGCGCGCATCCTGCGCAAAGCGCATGCGCGAGAAGAAGATGCCGCCAACGATCCGGCCTTCGTCCCCGGCGGTGAACACCAACAGATCCTGTGGCGGGGTGTCGTGCAGCATGGTGCGCACGAGCGAGCCGATCCGCGCGCCTTCCTCGGCACCTTCGGAGGCGGTGAAGGTGTTGGTGAAGAGTGCGATCAGCGCGTCTTCGTGGCCGGCGATGGTGTTTGAGAAGTGCATCTGTTTTCCTGGCTCGCGCTGATTGGGCGGCGGTCCCGGATTTCGCGGTGCTCGATCAACCGGTGATTCCCGGAGGCGGCCCTGCGGGCCTTGTCTGGGCTATTCGTTCGGCATTATGTGCGTTTAACCGGCGCCATCCGGCGCTACCTTGTCCTGCGTCTTCAATTCAAAATCCGACGCATCATGCCGCTCGTGCAATTGCTCCGAGGGTTCGCCCCAGCTGCGGTTGACCATGCACCCACGCTTCACGGCGGGGCGTTGGGCGATCTCGCGGGCCCAGCGGTTCAGGTGCGTGTAGCTCGCGGCGTCGAGGAATTCGGCGGCGCCGTAGGCCTGGCCGAGCACAAGCTTGCCGTACCAGGGCCAGGTGGCGATGTCGGCGATGGTGTATTCGTCGCCGCCTAGGTAGCGGTGCTCGGCCAGCTCGCGGTCGAGTACGTCCATCTGGCGTTTGACTTCCATGGTGTAGCGGTTGATGGGGTACTCGAACTTTTCAGGAGCGTAGGCGTAGAAGTGGCCGAAGCCGCCGCCAAGATAGGGCGCCGAGCCCTGCAGCCAGAACAGCCAGTTGAGCGCTTCGGTGCGTGCGGCCGGGGCCTTGGGCAGGAGGCGGCCGAACTTTTCGGCGAGGTAGAGCAGGATGGCGCCGCTTTCGAACACGCGGCTGCCGGTGGTGGTGTCGAGCAGGGCGGGGATCTTGGAATTGGGGTTCACCGCGACGAAGCCGGTGGAGAACTGGTCGCCCTGGCTGATGCGGATCAGGTGGGCGTCGTACTCGGCGCCGTGCTCGCCGGCCGCCAGCAGCTCTTCGAGCGCGATGGTGACTTTCTGGCCGTTGGGCGTGCCCATGGAGTAGAGCTGCAGCGGGTGCTTGCCGCGCGGCAGGGTGGCCTCGTGGGTGGGGCCGGCGATGGGGCGGTTGATCTTGGCCCACTCGCCGCCGTTCTCGGCGTCCCAGGTCCAGACCTTGGGCGGGGTGTAGGAGGGTGTGTCGGACATGCGTGTGGCTTCCTTGTTCCGTGTCGGGGGCTATTCCGGCTGCTTGGCCAGTTGTTCGAGGATGCGGGTGTAGTTGTCGACGCCTTGCGCGCCGCTCACCAGATAGCGGTGGTTGAAGATGATGGCGGGCACGGCCTGGATGCCCTGGGCCTGCCAGTGGCGTTCGGCCTCGCGCACCGCGGGGGCGAAGCGCTGGTCGGCGAGCACGGCGCCGGCTTCGTCGCGGTCGAGCCCGACGGTGGCGGCCATGTCGGCCAGCATGGCGGGGTCCGACAGATCGCGGTGATCGGTGAAGTGCGCTGCAAACAGCGCCTGCGCCAGCGCGTGCTGGCGGTCGTGTTGATCGGCCCAGTGCAGCAGTTGGTGCGCGTTGAAGGTGTTGTGCATGCGCAGGTCGTCACTAAAGTGAAAGGTGAAGCCGAGTTCGGCGCCGAGCGCGGTGATTCTCTGGCGGTTCTCTTCCGACTGGGCCGGCGTGGTGCCGTATTTCTCGGCCAGGTGCTCGCGCAGGTTCTGGCCCTCGGGCGGCATGTCGGGGTTCAGTTCGAAGGGGTGCCAGCGAATCTCGTGCGGCGTGCCGGCGGCGGCCAGCGCGGTGGCCAGCTGGCGGTAACCGATGAGGCACCACGGGCAGACGACATCGGACACGATGTCGATCTGCAGCGCTTGCGCGTCGTGGGTCATGGGGTCTCCTGGGTCGGATCGGGCTGCGTGGATGAAACCGACCGGACAAAGTTGGTGGATTTGCGCCCATCGGTCAAGTCGAGCGCCGGCGCATGGCGTGGGCAACCGGTGCCGGCCCGGCGCGTGGACACCTGCTGCAAGCATCCGCGGATGCGGGAAGCGGCCGGGCGCTGGTAAGCTGGCGGCGGGAGAGGAGACTGCGAATGAGCGCGTCTGCGACACAGGATAACGGCTGGAAGCTCAAGGCTCGGCGGTGGGTGTTGGGCGTCGTTGCGGGCGTGGTGCTGTATGCGCTGCTGGGCTTTTTTGCGCTGCCGGCGCTGGTCAAGTGGCAGCTGCCGGTGCAGGCCGGCGAGGCGCTGGGCCGGCAGGTGACGCTCGACGACGCCCGCTTCAATCCCTTTTCGCTGACCCTGTCGCTGTCCGGCCTGCGCGTTGCCGAGGCGGACGGCAGCTCGGTCGCTGCGCAGATCGGCCGACTCGACACCGATCTGCAATGGCGCTCGCTGTATTACTGGGGGCTGGTGTTTTCGCGGCTCGACATCGATGCGCCCGCGCTGCGCCTGACGCGCTTCGAGGACGGCCGCCATAGTTGGTCCGACGTGGTCGAACGCCTGACCCGGCCCGAGCCCACGCGACCGCGTCCGGAGGTGGAGCCCGGGCCGCCGCGCTTTTCGGTCAACAACATCCGCATCACCGGCGGCAGCATCGACATCGACGACCAACCCGCCGGCGTGACCCACACGGTGCGCGAGCTGAGCTTCGGCCTACCCTTCATCTCGGGGTTTCCGGCCGAAGTCGAGCGCTATGTGACGCCGGCGCTGTCGGCGCAGATCAACGGCTCGCCGTTTCGCCTCGACGGGCGCACCCGCCCCTTCGGCGAAGATCTCGAAACCGTCATCGACCTGCAGCTCGACGCGCTGGACATCACGCCTTATCTGGCCTACCTGCCGTTCGACCCGGCCTTCAAAGTGCCCTCGGGCACGCTCACCACGGCCCTCGAACTGGCCTTCTCCGAGCCGCAGGGGCTGGGGCCGCGGCTGATGCTGGCCGGCAACATCGCGCTGACCGATCTGGCGCTGCGCCACCGCGACGACCGGCCGGTGATCCAGCTGCCCAAAGTCACGACGGTGATCCGCGAGTTCGACGTGTTCGGTCAGTCGCTGCATCTCGAACGGATCGACATCGATCGGCCGACGATCGACTTGCGCCGGCTGGCGGATGGCACGCTCGATGTGATGCAACTGATCCCGACGCTGCCGGCCGAGGCGCCGACGCCGGCAACCGCCGATACCCCGACACCGGCGGCGGCCGATACCCCGGCCGAGGCCGCCCAATCGCCGGCCGCCGACCAAGCCCCGGCCGCGGCACCGGCCGACCCCCCGACCCCTTCCGGGGCGCTGCTGGTGACGGTCGACCAGTTCGACATCACCGGTGGGCAGTTCCGCTATACCGATGCCGCAGCCCCGGCCGGTGCCTTCGAGACGCAGCTCGACGACATTGCCGTCTCGCTCACCGGCTTCGTGTCGAATGGCCATCGGCCCGCGCAACTGAGCATCACGGCGCGCAGCCCGGCCGGCGAGCAGATCGCGCAGCAGGGCGAACTGGCCCTCGCGCCGCTGCGCGCCTCGGGCACGCTGTCGTTGACCGACATCCCGCTGGCCTGCTACCAGCCGTACTTCGCCCAGCAGCTGGTCGGCGCCCGGCTCACCGGCGGCACGGTGTCGGCCACGCTGCCCTATGTGCTCGACGAGGCCGGCCTGCGCCTGGACAAGGCAGAGCTCACGCTGGCCAAGGCCGCGCTGCAGCTGGACACACAGAAGAAACCCGCCGTGCGCATCGATGCGCTCAAGCTCGACGGCATCGACATGGATGTGACGGCGCGCAGCGCATCGGTGGCGCGCGTGAGCAGCAGCGGCGGGGTGCTGGCGGCCGTGCGTGCGCGCGACGGCAGCATCGATCTGGCGCAGATCGTGGCGCCTGCCGACGATGCGCCCGCGCCCGAGGGGCCGCCCTGGACCGCACGCGTGGCGCGCACCGAGCTGAGCGGCTGGACGCTGCGCTTCGAAGATCGCGCGGCGCCCGCGCCGGTGGTGGTCGAGGCCGGGCGCATGGCCGTGAGCCTCGGTGTGGTGGGCTCGGATCTGAGCCAACCGCTGTCGCTGAGCCTCGAAGCCATCATCAACAAGGGCGGCTATCTGGCGGCCAAGGGCACGGCCAACCTCGCTCGCCAAGCGGTGGACATGCGGGTGGACGTCAAGGGGCTGGCCTTGCGGCCATTCCAGGCGTACGCGACCGGCGGCATCGACGCGAGCCTGCGCTCGGCCAGCCTCTCGCTCGGCGGCCAGCTCCGGGTGGGCGCAGCGCCCAAGCGCGGCGCGCCGCCCGTGCAGTTCCGCGGCGAGGCGGCCATCGAGGATCTGATCGCGGTCGATACGCGCAACGATGTCGATGTGCTGACCTGGAAGCGGCTGGCCGCGAGCGGGCTCGACCTGCGCACCGAGCCGCTGTCGCTGGCGGCGAGCGAGATCACGCTGAACGACTTCTTCTCCCGCCTGGTGCTCAGCGCCGAGGGGCGGCTCAATTTCCGCGAGATGACCGCCGCCGAAAAGGACGCCTCGGCGGCCTCCGCTGCCGCGGCCAAGGCGTCTGCGGAGGCATCGGCGGCGAGCAGTTCATCGGTCACCCCCGGCGAGTTCGATGGCGGGCCGGCGGCCAACGCGGCCACGCCCCCGCAGGCGACCGCCACGGTGCCGCCGCCGTCGCCCGCGCTGCCGCCGATCCGCATCGACCGCATCGTGCTCGAAAACGGCAACGTCGCCTTTGCCGACCGCTTCGTGCGGCCCAACTACGACGCCAACCTCACCGAGGTGGGCGGCACCCTCGAAGGCCTGTCGTCCGACCCGTCGAGCGTCGCCACGCTGTCGCTCACCGCGGCCATCGACCATGCCGCGCCGGTGACCATCACCGGCCAGCTCAACCCGCTGCGCGACGACCGCTACCTCGACATCGTCGCCACCATGCGCGGCTTCGAGCTGCCGACGGTGTCGCCGTATTCGGGCAAGTACGTGGGCTACGGCATTGCCAAGGGCAAGCTGTCGGCCGACCTCACCTACAAGATCATCGACCGCCAGCTCACCGCCGAGAACAAGATCCTGCTCGACCAGCTCACCTTCGGCGAGCGGGTCGACAGCCCCGACGCGGTCAATCTGCCGGTGCAGCTGGCGGTTGCCCTGCTGAAGAACCGCAAGGGCGAGATCGACCTGTCGGTGCCGGTCAGCGGCACGCTCGACGACCCGCAGTTCAGTGTCGCCGGGCTGGTGGCGCGCGCCTTCTTCAACCTCATCCTCAAGGCCGTGACCTCGCCCTTCGCCTTGCTCGGCTCGGTGTTCGGCAGCGGCGGTGAAGAGCTGGCCTATGCCGAGTTCGCACCCGGCCTGGCGCGGCTGACCGACGCCAACACCAAGAAGCTGGAAACCATCGCCAAGGCCTTGTCCGAACGCCCGGCGCTCAAGCTTGAGATTGCCGGCCAGGTCGACCCCGTCGAGGACGAGGCCGGCCTGCGCGAGCAATGGGTGCTCGACCGCATGCGCGAGCGCCAGCGCGAGGCGCTGCTCGACGCCGGCCAGACACCGCCGCCGCTCGACCAGATCAAGATCCCGGATGACAAACGCGACGCCCTGCTGGCCGAGGCCTATGACGAGGCCGAGTTCGAAGGCAAGCCGCGCAACTTCATCGGCCTGACCAAGACGCTGCCGCCCGAGCAGGCGCGCGCGCTGATGCTCGAGCACGCGCCGGTGGGGGAGGCCGAGCTGGCCGCGCTGGGCAAGGCCCGCGCCCAGGCGGTGCGCGACTGGCTGGTGGGTGTGGGCAAGATCAGCGCCGAGCGCATCTTCATGGTCGGCCCGTCGGCTGCCGACACGGCGGACGCGGCGGACAAGAAGGACGTGGCCGGCAGTCGAGTCGATTTTTCGTTGAAGTAGCGGGGCGGGCCGGAGGGCGCCGGCGAACAACCTACCGGCCCGGTAGGCTGGGGTTTCAATCCGCCAAACCACGCCTCCCAGCGCCACCGATGGCGGGATGAATCCCGCCCTACGGTCCCGGATTCTTGGGGGGGGTGGAGGCCCGTTGGGCCAGGCCGTGTAGGGCCGGATTCATCCGGCCGTCAATGCCGTCCTGTCTGACAACCCCCTGGCCAGCTACCGCGCCACCGGCCAGCGCGCATCCACGCTGCGCAGGAAGGCGTCGACCGCGCCGGTGTAGGCGGCATCGTTGCCCAGATCGACATTGATCTCACGGTGCGAGCGGGCCTGCGGCAGAATCTCGACGCGCATACCCAGCGGCTTGGCTGCCGCGGCAAAGGCCTCGGCGTTGGGGCAGGGGCCGTCGTTGCGCTCGGTGGAGCATACGGCCAGCAGCGGCGGGCCGGCCGTGCGCTGCTGGTGCAGCGGCGAGGCGGCGCGCCAGTTGGCCGGGTCGTCGCCGAAGGCCTGGTCATACAGGCGCAGATGACGTCGCTGCATGATCGCCGGCAGGTCGAGCGCGGCGCTGTCGAGCGCCACCGTGGCACGCCAGGGCGCGGCGCCGGCGGCTTTGACGCGTTCTGGCGAGGCGCCGAGCAGGGCCACCAGATGCGCGCCGGCCGAATGGCCCATCAGCACCAGCCGGTTCGCATCGCCGCCCCAGCCGGCGGCCTGGCGCTGCACCGCGGCCAGCGCCCGGGCCACGTCGTCGGCCTGTTCGAGCGGGGCGGTCTCGGGCAGCAGGCGGTAGTTGGTCGACACCAGGATCACCCCCTGACCCACCCAGTGGCGCACCTTGTGCTCGACCACGCTGTCGGCCCCCTTGTCGCCATGACGCCAGCCGCCGCCGTGCACCAGCAGGATGATCGGCGCGCCGGTGGGGCGTGGTTTGGGCAGGTAGACGTCGAAGCGCTGGCGTTCGTGCGGGCCGTAGGCGAGGTCCTTGAGCTGTTCGAACGGGGCGGCCTGCTGGCGGCGCTCGGCGATCCGGTCGCGCAGCGCGCCGGCGTGGGTGGGCAGGGTCAGCAGGACGAGGAGGGCGGCGAGTAACCAGCGTGGCATGGGCGATGCTCCGTGGCAGGGGCGGCCGGTGGCCGCCATCGGGTCACGAAATCATGACGTAAATGTATGACGCTGTGCCAGCGGGCACCCGTTCAGTGGCGCCGGTAGCGCGTCAGGCGTATGTCCACGGTGAGTGTCACGGCGGTCAGCGCCGCCGCGCGGGCGCGGCCCTCGGCGCTGGCGCGGTAGAAGTGCGGCGTCATCACCAGCAGGTCGGCGATGGTGTCGGTGCCTGTGAGTGTGAGCGGGTAGCGGAGGGTGTCGCTGCCCGCGTGACTGAAGCCGGTCGGCAGCGGTGCTTCGCCCGAGCGCTCGGGCTTGAGGCTGGGGTAGATGATCTCGCGCAGTTCGCGCAGGTGGTCCGGCCCGGCATCGACCTGCAGCAACAGGCCGCCGGGCTTGAGCACGCGGGCGAATTCGGCATACACCGGGAAGCCGAACAGGCACAGCACGCGGTCGAGCGTGGCCGGCAGTACCGGCAGCTTGGCATTGCTGCCGACCACCCAGGCGGCGCGCGGGTCCTGCCTGGCGGCGGCCTGCACGGCCCACTTGGAGATGTCCAGCCCGAGCAGGGCCAGCTTGGGCCCGTCGTCGGCCGCGGCCGCGAGTTGGCGCAGGTAGTAGCCCTCGCCGCAACCGGCATCCAGGCAGGCGAGCGGGGCGTCGGGCGCCGCGTCGGCCAGGGTCGCCTGGCTCACCGCGTCGGCGATCGGTCGGTAGTGGCCGGCGTCGAGAAAGCGCTGGCGCGCCGCCACCATCGCCTTGCTGTCGCCGGGGTCGCGCGAGCGCTTGTGCTGCACTGGCAGCAGATGGATGTAGCCCTGGCGGGCGATGTCGAAACTGTGGCCGGTCTCGCAGCGCCAGCTGGCGCCCTCGCGGGTCAGGGGCGCGCCGTCGAGCGGGCAGGCGAGGGCGGTGAAGGCGGTGTGCGGCATGCGGCGTCTGAAAGGTGCGGGGCGAGTATCGCCGGCATTGTACGTGGCCCCGGCACCGGCTTCAGGGGTCGGCGGGCTTTTTGGCGACGATGAACACCGCGCTGTTGGGCTTGGGCTGCCACCGGTGCGCGATGTCGAAGCCGGCGCGGGTCAGGCTGGCGTGCAGATCCTTTTCGGTGAACACGCTCAGATAGGGCAGCAGGCCGAGGCGTGAGCCGATCGACAAAACGAAGCCGATCGCCCGCAGCTTGGGCGAATCGCCGGCGCAGGTGGTGCTGGTGATGAACACCCCGCCCGGCTTGAGCAGGCGATGGACCTTGGCGATCGCGGCATCCTTGTCTCTGAGCAGATGCAGGATGCTGTGCCCCATCACCACGTCGAAGCTCGCGTCGGCCGCGGCCAGCGCATCGATGCTCGACTGCTCGAAGCGCACATTGCTGACGCCGGCGGCGGCCGCCTTTTGGCGGGCGATGTCGAGCATCTTGGGCGATACGTCGATGGCGCGGATCTGCGCCACGTGCGGCGCATGGGAAATGGCGGTGGTGCCCGTGCCGCAGCCGAACTCCAGGACCTGCATGTCCGGGGTGAAATACTGGCGGGTGACGTCCAGCTTGTGCTGATAGGCCGCCGCGTCGGGCACCGGCTGCTTCGCATACCGGTCGGCAATCCAGTCCCAGAACCGGGCCGATTCGCTCATTTCGTTCTCCTTGTGCGTCGATGCTCAGCGCTCGGCCAGCGCCAGTTGCGCGCCGAGCCCGGCAAACACCCCGGCAAAGCCGCGCCGCAGCCATGCCTGCACGCGCGGCGACTCGATCACCGCCTTTCGGAAAGCATGCGCCAGCAGGCCGTAGAGCACAAACACGGCAAAGGTCATGGCCATGAACACGCCGCTGAGCACCAGCAACTGCGCCATCGGTGCCGCGGCGTTGGGGCTGACGAACTGGGGCAAAAACGCCAGGAAGAAAATGCTCAGTTTGGGGTTGAGGATATTCAGCAAAAAGGCCTTCACCATCAAGCGCCGCGCCGACTGCCGGGCGGCGGTCGTGTCGATGGCGAAGGGCGTGGTATCCCGCCAGGTGGCCCAGGCCAGATACAGCAGATAGGCCACACCGGCGACCTTGAGCGCCTGGAAGGCCAGCGCGCTGGCATGCATCAGCGCGGCCAACCCCAGCACCGTGGCCAGCAGATGCGGCACGATGCCGGCGGTGCAGCCGAGTGCCGCGAACACGCTCGCACGCCGGCCGTGGGCCAGCCCGGTGGCGACGGTGAACACCACCCCCGTGCCGGGAATCAACACGACGATGAGCGAGGTGATCAGGAATTCAAGCGACAGCATGGGCGGGGCTCCGGGGCAGGGGCGCAGGCCGTCAGGGTAACGCCTGCATGGCGTGCCCTCAAGGGACGCATGACGCCCGGATGCGCTACCGGGGCGCCAGCGCCGAGGTGCCCAGGCGCAACACGGCATAGGCGGGAGACAGGAGCACGACCGTCGGCGACGACAGCGAACATTCGGCAACGCTCGTTTCGCTGATGGTCAGCAGCGTAAAGGGGTTGCCGGCGCGGGTGGATAACTCGATTTTCTGGATCTGACGATAGACATCCACCTTGGGAAGCCCCGGCCCCGACAACGTGCCGATCGGCTGGGCGTCCAGCAGTGTGGTCTTCAGGTGGTACGGCGTGTTGTCGTCGCGGTAGATGGCCGATGCGTCGGGCACATGGCCGGCATTGACGAGTTCGACCAGGGCGCTCTGTGTTGCATGGTTTTCGGGCCCGTAGCACGGAGGCGCCGTATCCGCGGCTGTCGCGGCGGCACTCGCGGCAAGGCAGCACGCTACGATGAGATGCAAAATCCGCTCCAACAGGCTTCTGCCTTTGCGCTTATTCGACGACTTCAAGGTCGTGATCCCCGGAAGTGACGATCATGGCCCGGACCGTGTAGGGCAGGATGATGCAACCCTCGGACGCGGTACCCGGGTGGCGGATGCTGTCGCCGTGAATGCGAAAGGCGCTGCGCCCGAAGGTAGCGGTGCCGGGCTTGGGGGTGAGTGTGATCGTCAAGGGGCCCTTGCTGTTGGTGTATCCGCCGATCGTCCAGGCGCCACGGGGAATGGGTCCCAGGCTCGAAAGATGCTGCGATGCCGGCCGGTTTTTGTGCGCGCCCTTGCCGGCATACCCGACGCCGCCGGGCACTGCCGCACCATTGTGAGAGAGCATTCCCGACGATTGATCGGAGGCCCAGGTCATGATGGTGGTTTGCTTTGGAAAGCGCTTGTTTAGCATGTCGGCATGTTTCGAACAAGTCGCAGTGGCCACCCTGCGGGAGTCACCAGCAGATGCCACCTACCAGAACGCGACCACCAGCGCGGCGGTGGCGAGCGTGAGCCCAGCGGCGCCCCAGCGCACGCCCGGCGGGGCCGGGGCCACTTGGCGGGCGTCGACCGCGTCGAGTTGCGCGGTGCTCGGCGCGCTGCCCAGCAGGGTTTGCCACAGTGCGGCCGCGGCCGTCGTGATGAGCAGCAGCACAAAGGCGACGAGGGTGAAGTGCAGATTCAGCCAGCCTAGCTGGGTGGCGACAAACCATGCCGCGCTCACCGCGTGGCCGGTGGCCAGGGCCGCCAGCGCGGCATTGGCGGACAGGCGGCGGGACAGCATGCCG
This sequence comes from Denitromonas iodatirespirans, assembly GCF_018524365.1. GTDB lineage: Bacteria > Pseudomonadota > Gammaproteobacteria > Burkholderiales > Rhodocyclaceae > Nitrogeniibacter > Nitrogeniibacter iodatirespirans. The sequence continues at coordinate 15,816 of NZ_JAEKFT010000021.1, read as the reverse complement.
AGCGCGAAGACGGCCACCAGCGGCGGGGTGACATAGGCGAAGGCCTGCTGCAGATAGGCGAACAGGCCGGGGAAGCGGTCGATGGCCGGCGCCCATAGCGCGGCGACGACCATCAGGCCCAGGGTGGTGAGTCGGCCGAGTCGGGCCAGTGCCTTGGCATCGAGTTGCGGGCGGCGCGGCTGAACGAAGTCGCAGATCACCAGCGTCGAGGCCGAGTTGAGCGCCGAGTCCACGCTCGACATGATCGCCGCCAGCAGGCCGGCGAGCATCAGCCCGGCCAGCCCGGGGGGCGCGTAAGTGGCGATGAGGCGGGGGAAGACGGTGTCCGGCCTATCCAGGTCGGCGAACAGAGCCACCGCCATGACGCCCGGCAGCACCATCAGGAACAGCGGCAGCAGCTTGAGCGCGGCGGCGATCAGCGCGCCGCGGCCGGCCGTGCCGATGTCGCGCGCGCCGAGCAGGCGCTGGCACACGTATTGGTTCATGGTCCAGTAGTAGAAGCCGAGAATCGGCAGGCCCAGCAGCGTGCCCAGCCAGGGCAGGGCGGGGTCGTCGAGCGGGCGGATGAGCGACAGCTTGTCGGCCGGCACCTGCGCTGTCACCTCGGCCCAGGAGTAGTCGAATTCGGCGAACACCAGCACGAACAGGATGGTCGAGCCGACCAGCAGCACCAGCGATTGCAGCACGTCGGTGTAGGCCACCGCCCGCAGGCCGCCGGCGGCCGTGTAGATGCCGGCGAACAGCGCCAGCGCGGCGCAGGTGGGGCCGAGCGACAGGCCGGGCACGAAGAGCATCACCACCAGCGCACCGGCATACAGGCTGCCGGCGGTGTCGAGCAGCACGCTGAGGATCAGGCTGGTGCCCGACAGGTATTTGCGCAGGCGTGCGTCGAAGCGCTGTTCGAGCAGCTCGGGCACGGTGGTGAGGCGCCGGCCGATCAGCACCGGGGCCACGAACACCGCGGTGAACACCAGCACCAGCGCTGCCATCCATTCGTAGTTGGCCACCGAGATGCCGGTCGCCCAGGCCGCGCCCGGCAGGCCGATGAGCGTGGTGGAGGAGATGTTGGACGCAAACAGCGACAGGCCGATGACGCCGGCGCCCAGTGTGCGCCCGGCGAGAAACAGGTCGTCGGCATCCGGGCTGCGGCGGGTGACGCGCACGCACACCACGACGACGATCAGCAGGTAGACCGCCATGATGGCGTAGTCGGCGGGGTGCAGCGCATTCATCCGGACATTCCGTTATCTTGGGTTCGAGGTGGGCGGCTGACCCTTTTTAGGGAAACATGAAGCCGCGCCGCGGGGCAAGCGCCGGGCCCCGCGCCGCGGCAATGCCCGGCACGGCTTCCTATACTGCCCTCACAAGCCCACCGACCCAGGAGACCGTCATGAACGCGCATGTATACAAGATCGTCGAACTGGCCGGCTCGTCCGCCACCGGCTCCGACGACGCCATCCGCAATGCCATCGCCCGCGCATCCGAAACCCTCGAACACCTCGACTGGTTCGAGGTCATCGAGTCGCGCGGCCACATCGTGGATGGCAAGATCGCGCACTATCAGGTCAAGCTGAAGGTCGGCTTCCGGCTTGAGTAGCCGCCGCGCGCACGCCGCACGCACCGCGGAGGCTGCCGATGACCGACGCGCACCTCTACCGGCTGGCGGCGGACGGTGTGCTGCTGGTGCACTTTGCCGTCGTCATCTTCGTGGTCGGCGGCCTGGTGGTGGTGCTCGTCGGCAACTGGCGGCATTGGGCCTGGGTGAATGGGTGGGCGTTTCGGCTCGCCCACCTGGTCGCCATCGGTATCGTCGTGGTCCAGACCTGGCTTGGCGCAATCTGCCCGCTCACCGTGCTCGAATCCTGGCTGCGCCAGCAGGCCGGCCAATCCGCCTATGCGGCGAGTTTCGTCGAACACTGGGTTCAGCGCCTGCTCTTCTATGAGGCGCCGTTCTGGGTGTTCGCCCTGGCTTACACGGTGTTCGGCGCGCTCGTCGTGGCCGCCTGGTGCTACTTTCCGCCGCGCCGCGGCAGGCGTCGCCCGGGCGGGCCGCCGCTGTGAGGCCCCCGGTGTGGGTTGGGGCGGCAGGCGCTGGTAAGCTGCGCCGCTCTCCACGGATCGACAGGCGTTCGGTATGAACAGGGTTCCCGGCACCGCAGGGTACGACAGCGCGCCCCAGGGGTTTATCGCGTGCTGTCAGGCATTGCGCTTCGACGAGGCTTGCCGGGAGTTCGTCCGCTTCCTGCCGCACGCACCGGCCCGCGTTCTTGATGTTGGCGCCGGTGCCGGCCAGAACGCCGCCGCCCTGGCTGCGCTCGGGCATGTCGTCACGGCGGTCGAACCCATGGCCGTGTTTCTGGATGCGGCGCGGGCGACCTACGCGGCGCTGCCCATCACCTGGCTGGCCGACAGCCTGCCGGTGCTCGATGGTTTGCGGCCCGAGGCGGGGCGCTTCGATTTCATCCTCGTCGCCGCGGTCTGGCACCACCTGGACGCCGCCGAGCGCAAATGCGCCATGGCGCGTCTGGCGCACCTGCTCGATCGCGGCGGGCATTGTGCGCTCACCTTGCGCAATGGCCCGCCCGGCCTGGGCTCTCGCGTCTATGCCACAGATGCGGCCGAGACGGTTCGCCAGGCCGAAGAGGTCGGGCTGTCGTGCGTTCTGCGGTTGGACAACCAGCCAAGCCGCCTCGGCCACAAGGAGGGCGTCCGCTGGGCGCGGCTCGTGCTGCAACAGGCGTGAGCGTCGTTGCTGCGACATGCCGTGCCACCGGGGGGCCGCCCCGGACGCGGGCCGGATCGACGAGCGCGGCCGCCCACCCGCCGTGTGCCCCCGTCCGTCACGTGCGATTGACTTGGCCTGATGCAATTGCTTACATGTTTTCTCGCCGTCACGGTGGTCCGTGGCGGCCGATTCGACATTGAGGCAACGCGTTCGATGAGCAGTTTGCGCGGCGTTCTATGCGCCTTTCTCGCCGGCGCCAGTATGGCTGCCACGGCGGGGCAGTTCGGTACCACGGTGGCCATGCAGAGCCGGGATTCGGTCACCTATTACGTTGCCGTCCAGATCTCTGGACTGGGCGCCGCGGACCTGATGGTGGACACCGGCTCCGGCTACATGACGATCAACGAGGAGATGCTCGCCCAGCTGCAGCGCGCCGGCCAGGTGCGCTATCTGCGTCAGTTGCGCGGGCGGCTGGCCAACGGCCGTACGCTCGAGGTGCCGGTGTACAACATCGCGTCACTGAGCATCGGCGACGGGTGCTGGCTCGAGAATGTCGAGGCTGCGGTGTTTCCCGGTAAAACCCGCGCCATCCTCGGGCTCAACGCGTTGCAGCGTGCTGCGCCCTTCGTGTTTTCCTTCGATCCGCCTCAGCTGGTCCTGAGCAACTGCAAGGGCAGCTCGACGGTGGCCGCCGTGGCTGAGACGGATCTGGCGGCACTGGACGAACATGTGCCCGGGCCGACGGCAGAGACGCCCCGACCGTAGACGGGAAAACCCCGGCCCGAAGGCCGGGGTTCGTGCGCTGCGGCGCCTCGATTCACCGGTGGGTTACTGCGGCTGTTCCGGCGTGGTCGGCTTCGGCATGATCTCCGCAGGAGCGGTGGGTGAGCCGGCAGCCCCCGGCGTCACATCGTCCCGCGGTGCGGTGCCGGCATTGGGTTGCGCGCCGCGATCCTGCCCAGCGCCCGGCACGGGCTCGAAGGCCGAGAACTCGCTGATCGGCTGGTCTTTGGGTTCCAGCGCGACATAGTTCTCCTCTTTGTAGCCCTCGCTGGCGGCGGTCAGCGCCTCCTTGGTCTGCGAGACGGTCAGCTTGCCATTGACGACCTTCAGCTGGTCGAACGGCACGGCGGCTTCCTTGTCACCGATGCCGAGCAGGCCGCCCATGGAGATCACCACCTTCACGCCTTGCTTGGCGGCATCGCTCACGACCGACTCGATCTCACCGATGTGCTTGCCGTCGGGCCCGAAGACTTCCTTGCCCTCGAGCTGATCCGGGGTGAGGCCGGCGAGATCGCCCTGACGGAGCATCTGGTCGCTACGCGAGGCGCTGCTGGCTGGGTCCTGTTGCATCCGGGGCTTGCCGGCCGGCGCCGTGCTTTCCTGCGCGGCTTTACCCGGCGCGACCTTGCCTTCGGTTTCAGCCCATACCGGACTGGCCGCGAAGGCGGCGATCGATGCGGCGATCAGCGTATTTTTGAAACGTGCGTTCATTTCATCCTCCTGTGTCGTGATGTTGCCGACGGCGTCGTCGGGACCACACCCCGGTCGGTAAGACCGGCGGCGTCTCCAGAAGCACCGGGCGGAGCCCCCGCAGCCATGCTGCACACGGCAGATCGATGCGGTTCGGCGGGTCAATGCCCTCTGCTGCTAGTCGGGCGTACTCATACCCTCGTGATACCGCTCACGCGATATGGGTTTGACTTCGGAACTGGGCAAGGTCACCTCCTCGTCATGGCGCTCATCCCGAAAGCGGATGGCACCCGCGTCGCCTTCGTCGTCCACGTCGGTCGTGTAGTACTGCCGGCCGGTGGTCGGGTCGGTGACCTGGAAGTAACTGGTGCATGCGCCCAACAGGGTCGCCCCCAAGGCGACGGCTGCGATATGGCGTGTCTTGATGTCCATGGCTGCCCCCGTGATTGCTGGATGGGATCGACCCTGCCGCTAGGCGATGGAACGAACCCGATTCCGATGACTTCATGATAGGGAGCGGGCCTTTGGGCCGCAGTCGGTCGAGGCTGAAAGCGATGTAGGACGGCGCCTACGCCGAATTCATGGCATCCGCTCGGGCGTCAGCCGGCCCACATGTCATGACCAAAAGGCGCGCGTCTACAGGCGGCGGAGGGGGGCGGAAGGCGGGGGGCTACCGCGCGATGGCGGGGGCGGCAGGAGGGGCCAGCGCGATGCTGGAAAAATCGACCGGGAACGCTCTACTGGTAGGGGTGCCAGGTTCTCGGTGTCTTGCCTCGAACGGCAACATAGGAAAACGGCCAGAAAAGAAATCCGAGCAAGGCCAGGGTGACAATATTCTTGAAAACCGCATCGAAGGTTCTGGCATCGAACATGAGCGTGTGCAGGGTGTCGGAAAACACGCACAGCATCAGTATCGACAGCGGTATGGCCAGCACGCGTACGACAGGGTGAGTCTTTCGGCCTGGCGCAAGCAAGGAGGTGGCGTTGAATTTTTCCATGGGGAGATCCTTATGTCCCCCCGGTGGTGCAAGGCCGAAAGGCGTGGTGAGCGGGTTGTGTCTAGCGCACCGACATGTGAGATCGGCCAGCTGGCCATGTGTTTTTACGGTGTCATGATTTCATGACCGTACGAGTTGTCGATCGAACACAACCACTTGCCGTCGGTGTCTTGGATGAACACGTAGGTGGCTTTGCGCGTGCTTGTCGGCACGTTGGGCGCCGATATGACGGTATTGGCCAGCACCAGGGCGGTTCGGCCAGAGGCCAGAACCGTCATGCCCTCTTGGCTCACCTGCAATCCATTCTTGAAATAAGCGGCAATCGCCTCGAACGCTTTTCTGATGGCGTCTTTGCCCACGGCATGTCTTCCCGGTTCGACAACCAGTACGGCATCGTCCGTGTAGATGTCGAGCAGCGTGTCAAAATCTTCCGCCACGATGGCTGCATCCGCCTTTTCGATTTGAGCAACGACTGGGTGCTTGTCCATGGTCTTGCCTTTCTTGGCACGAGTGTTCGGGGCTGCTGTCCTGAGCGTGGCGGCATGATGGTTCGTGCGCGCCCGGCACCGGCCCGAAGTTGTGGGGTGAAAGCCGCCGGTGAGCGTCCCGGCCAGGCCTCGTCATGCGTCGAAGATACCCGCGGGACGATGACAGGGGCAATGCCGTGGCCGCGAGTCCGATGACAAGCGGCGCAACGAGGCGGACAGCGGCTGCATGCAAGGCCAAGGATCACTGCGATCCATCGGCCCGAACAGACGACGAGCGGCCCAGCAGCGCCGATACACGAGCGGACCGGCTGCACACAAAGCCGTAAGCTGCGGGAAACGGCCGTGGCCGACATGGGGAAAAATCGATGGGAATGCAGATCGGATGATGGAGAACGCAGAATATTCGATGACGTCGCGATTGAGGCGGCTGGCCTTGTCGCGGCAAGGCCTGGTGGCGCCGTCGCCGTTTGGCACCGGTGTTTCGGGCACCCGCCGCGCCATCGAGCATCTGGGCTATGTGCAGATCGATACGCTGTCGGTGGTCGAGCGGGCGCATCACCATGTGCTATGGAGCCGGGTGCCGGGCTATGAACCCAGCCACTTGAACCGGCTGATTGGCGAGCGGCATATTTTTGAGCACTGGTTCCATGCCGCGTCGTATCTGCCCATGCGCGACTATCGGTATGCCTTGGTGCACATGGCGTCGATACGCAGCGGCGAGAGGCCCTATTTCAGCAATGTCGACAAACGCCTGATGCACGAGATCCTGGCCCGCGTGAAGGCCGAGGGGGAGTTGCGGGTGCGCGACATCGACACGGGAAAATCGCGTCAGGGCAGTTGGTGGAACTGGGGGCCGGGTCGGCGCGCCCTCGACAAGCTGTTCATGCAGGGCGACCTGATGGTCTGCGGCCGCGATGGCATGGAGAAAGTCTATGACCTCACCGAGCGCTGCCTGCCCGAAGGCATCGATCTGAGCCTACCCACGCTGAGCGACTACGCGGCCTGGTTGTTCGACACCACACGCCGCGCGCATGGCGTGTTCACCTGGAAACAACTTCTGCACCTGAAGACCGGCAAGCCCCTGCGGGAGGCGATGCGCCAGGTGCTCGACGCGCATATCGACGCCGGCACGGTGAAGGCGCTGGACGACGCCGACGGGCCGCTCGTCTATGTGGATACCGACGCGCTCGCGCAGGCGCCGACGGTCGATGGCGCGGTGAAAGTGCTGTCGCCCTTCGACAACGCGGTCATCCACCGCGATCGCCTGAGTGCGCTGTTTGGCTTCGATTACCGGATCGAGTGCTACGTTGCCGCGCCCAAGCGCGTGTTCGGCTACTTCTGCCTGCCGATTCTGTATGGCGACCGCTTCGTCGGGCGTGTCGACTGCAAGGCGCATCGGGCCGAACGGCGATTCGAGGTGTTGAGCCTGCATCTCGAAGCCGGGCCCCTGGCGCGCGAGCCGTTCTTTCCCGCGCTACGCGGCGAGCTGCAACGGTTCGCCGATTTCAACCAATGCCCGCAACTCGACGATCGTGTGGTCGGCAAGGCGCAGCGCCGCCGTGCCGGTACCACCGTTCGCCAACGTGGCGGCGCATGACGGGAGGTATGTGCTTGTGATCACGGGAGAATGTTTTTGCGGTGCCCTGCGCTATGAAATCAGCGCGCCGCTGAGCCGGGCCCAGGCCTGCCACTGCTCGCGGTGCCGCAAGGCGTTCAGCGGCGCGTCGTCCGCCTTTGCCGAGCTGTCCTCGCCCGAGTCGTTTCGCTGGGTGGCCGGCGAGGCGCAGTTGCGGCAATACACCTCGCAGGCGGGGTGGGGGATCGGCTTTTGCAGCACCTGCGGGTCCACCCTGTGCGGTCTGTATCAAGGCCGGGTGATGGGAGTTACCCTCGGCACCGTCAACGGCAACCCCGGGATCGAGATCGGGGAGCACATCTTCGTCGCCTCGAAGGCGCCCTGGGATCATATCGGTGGTTCGGCGCCGCAGTTCGCCGAGTGGCCACCGTGGCATAACGGCACGCCAGGCGACGCGCTATGAACATCTTCATCGCCACCTATGGCTCGCGGGGCGACGTCCAACCCTACATCGCCCTGGGGAAGGGGCTGCAAGCGGCCGGGCATGAGGTCACCCTCGCCACCAGCGAGCGCTTCCGCGAGGAGGTGGAAGCGCACGGCCTGCACTTTGGCTACATGAACGACACCATGCTGGCGATCCTGGATACGGACCAGGGGCGCGAGATGCTGGAGAACACCCGCAGCGCGTTCGCGGTAGTCAAGCGCACCTTCAGCATGATGAAACAGGTCGGCCCCCTGCAGCGCCGCCTGCTGCAGGAAGGCTGGGACGCCGCCAGGCAATGCCAACCCGACCTGATCATCTTTCACCCGAAAGCCTACGGCGGCCCCCTGTATGCCGAAAAGCTCGGCGTGCCGGTGATCCTGGCGCTGGTGATTCCCATGCTGGTGCCGACGGCGGAACACCCCCACCTGGGCTTTCCGGATCTGAAGCTGGGCGCCGCCTACAACCGCATGACCCACGCCCTGGTCAAGCGCCTGATGGGGCTGTCTGCCGGCAAGCCGGTGAAGGCCTGGCGCGCGGCCAACGGTCTGCCGCGGCAGGGGCGATTCGATGTCCTGCATACCCATGCGGGCAAGGCCATTCCCGTTCTGTGCGGATTCAGCCGGCATGTGGTTCCGCCGCCGACCGACTGGCCCGAGACCGTGACAACCACCGGCTACTGGTTTCTCGACGGCCATGACCACTGGACGCCGCCGCCTGCGCTGGCTGACTTTCTCGCCGCCGGGCCGCCGCCGGTCTATGTCGGCTTCGGCTCCATGGCCGGCCGTGACCCGCAGCGCCTCGGCCGGATCGTGATCGACGCCCTGCAACACGCCGGCGTGCGCGGCATCGTCGCGACCGGCTGGGGCGGCCTGCAGATCGACGCCCCGCTGCCGGACAGCATCCTGCGCATCGAGCAGGCGCCGCACGACTGGCTGTTTCCGCGCATGGCGACGGTGGTGCATCACGGCGGCGCCGGCACCACCGCCGCCGCCCTGCGCGCGGGCAAGCCCTCGGTGATCGTGCCGTTCTTCGGCGATCAGCCCTATTGGGCGCGGCGCGTCCATGCCCTGGGGGCCGGCAGCCGCCCCCTGCCGCAAAAAACGCTGACCGTCGAGGCGCTCGCCGCCGCCATCAACGGCGTTGACGCCGGTGTCCGCGAAAAGGCGGCCGCGCTGGGGGCGGCGATTCGCAACGAGGACGGCATCGGGAACGCGGTGGCCCAGATCGAAAAGCTCATGGGCGGTGCCTGAGGTGGCGCCTCCGACAAGCCACTGCGATTCACCGCCGGTGCCGGTTCTGAACGACAGGGAGGCCGCGTCATGCCCATGCCTGACCGCATCACACTACGGCCGGCGAAGCCGGGCGAAGGCCCGCTGCTGAGCGCATTGGCCTTTCGATCGAAGTGCCACTGGGGCTACTCCCCCGCGTTCATGGCGGCCTGCCGTGCCGAACTGACGGTGTCGGAAGCGGATATCGCCAACCCGGCGCGCCATTACCACGTGGCCGAGTCCGGCGGAGCGGTCGTCGGCTTCTACGCGCTCGAACGCACGCCCCCGAATCACTACGAACTGGAGGCCCTGTTCGTGGAGCCGAAACATATCGGCCACGGTGTCGGCCGAGCCCTGATCGAACACGCCAAGTCGCATGCCCGGCGCCTGGGCGCCATGTCGATACGCATTCAGGGAGACCCGAACGCGATGTCGTTCTATCTTGCCGCCGGCGGCCTTCAGGTCGGAACGCGCGAGTCGGCCAGCATCCCCGGCCGCGACCTGCCGGTATTCTGCATACCCTTGGCGTGATCGCGGCACGCCGCCCCCCGTCATCGCACGACAACAAGGAGCGCAGCCCCATGGAATACCGCCTCATCGATGAAACCAGCACGGACGAAGTGGCACGGCTCGCGGTGTGCCTGACCAACGAGATCATCGAAAGGACCGGGGTCAAGCACTTCGACGTGGACCTGCCCCTGGCGATGGCGCTGTGCGACGAATTCGTTCGGCAGGGGCAGTACAGCGTGATCGCCGCCTTCGACGGCGCCACCATCGTCGGCTTTGGCGCCCTGTGCGAATGCCGCTCCCTCTATGCCGAAGGCAGCTTCGGCACCATTCAGGAGTTCTACGTGCTGCCCGACTACCGGTCCCGGAACATCGGCAAGGCATTGCTCGGCGAAATCATTGCGTTTGCCAAGCGAAAAGGCTGGAAACGGCTGGAGCTGTGCACGCCCCCGGTGCCGGAGTTCGATCGCACCGTCGCCTTCTACCAGGCCAACGGCTTCGAGATCACGGGCGGCTACAAAATGAAATACGCCATCGGGTAGCCCGCCGCCGGGTGGAGCCTGCCGCCAGCCCCGTCCCACCCGGTGCGCGACACCCAGGCGAACTGATCCGGCCGCATGGCGTCCCACAGGTATTTGGCCTGAAAGACCGGAGGGCATGAACACACGGCATCCATCCACCGACAACATCATCGAGCGCCCCATTCTTCGGGAAGGCGCCACCTGCTGGCGTCGCGCGCATGCCGACAGACTGCGTTTTCTGATCGATGGCGCGGCGTATTTTCATGCACTGCGCGAGGCGCTGAAGCAGGCGACCCGGCGCATCTTCATCATCGGCTGGGACATCAACAGCCAGCTGGAACTGTTGCGCGACGGCGATCACCCCGGATCCACCGCCGCATGCGACGACGGCTTGCCGGTGGCGCTCGGTGCGCTGCTGACGACACTGGCCGACACCCGGCCCGGGCTCGACATCCATGTGCTCAATTGGGACTACGCGCTGCTCTACGCGCCGGATCGCGAGGCCTTGTCGCAGCTCCGGCTCGGCTGGACCAGCCCGGCGAACATTCACTACAGGGTCGACGACTGCCATCCCGTGGGCGCCTGCCAGCATCAGAAGCTGGTGGTCATCGACGATGCGCTGGCCTTCGTCGGCGGCATCGACCTGGCCCTCGGGCGGTGGGACACGCCGGCGCATCGGCCTAACGATCGCCGCCGGATCGAAAACGGCGAGGGGCCGCCGCGCCCCTTCCATGACGTCCATCTGCTCGTGGCCGGCGAAGCGGCGCAGGCGCTCGGCGCGCTGGCGCGGGAGCGCTGGGCGTGCGCAAGTGACGAGGCCTTGCCGGCGATCGACACGCCGCCGGCCAGCGACACCATGTGGCCGGCGGCAGTGCCGGTCGACGCGAGCGCGCTCGACATCGCGATCGCGCGCACGCAGCCGGCCTACAAGGGCGTACCGGAAGTGCGCGAGATCGAAGCGCAGATCGTCGCCGCGCTGCAACAGGCCAAGCGCTACATCTACCTGGAAAACCAGTACCTGACGGCCAATTGCGTTGCCGAGCAATTGGCGCAGAAACTGCGGGAGCCCGGCGGCCCCGAAGTGATCCTCGTCCTGCCCTTCGAAACCGACGGCTGGTTGTCGCAATACACCATGGACGTGATTCGCGAGCGCATCATCAAGCGCCTGCGCGCCGAGGATCACGAAAGCCGCCTGCGGGTCTTCTACCCGCATGATCCGGCGCTGGGCGAGCACTACATGATCGTGCATTCCAAGGTCACGATCATCGACGATGCCTATCTGCGCATCGGCTCGGCCAACAACAACAACCGCTCGATGGGGCTGGATTCGGAACTCGACATCGCGCTCGAAGCGCACGGGCAGCACGCTGCCGAGGCCCGCCGGGCCATCGCGCTGTTTCGCGATCGTCTCCTCGGCGAACATCTGGCGGTCGACCCCGAGCGCTTCGCCGACACGCTCGCCCGCACCGGCTCGCTGATCGACACCCTCACGGCCCTGCACAAGCCCGACGGCCACTCGCTGTTCGCACTCCCGTTGAAAGTGCCGGCAGACGTCGACGAGCTGGTGCCGGAAGGCCGCTTCGTCGATCCCGAGCAACCGATCCAGGCCGACCTCCTCGTCAGGGAAGTCCTGGCCCGGCCCGAGAGCCGCCCCCTGTTCAGACGCGTTGCGCTGGGCGTCTACCTGTTGCTCGGCATCGCGGCGATGGCGGCCGCGCGGCGTTGGACACCGCTGTCGCAATGGCTGGATGTGCAGACGCTCACAACGCACATCGGCGCCTTGCCGCAACGCTGGTACGGCCCGCTGCTGATGATCGGCCTGATCATCGTCAGCACCCTGCTTGCCTTTCCCATCACGCTGATGAGCTCGGTGGTGATCTTGCTGTTCGGCCCGATCTTCGGCACGCTGCTTGCCCTGATCGGCGCCGTCTTGAGCGCGGCCTGCGGCCATGCCCTGGGGCACCGCCTGGGGCGCTCGACGGTCGAGAAGATCGCCGGCAACACAATGGGCCGCCTCGAGCGGCAACTGCACTCGCGCGGCCTGGCCACGGTGATCTTTGTGCGCATCGTCCCCATCGCGCCCTTCACGCTGATCAACATGGCCGCCGGCGCATTCAATTTCAAACGCGTCGATCTGCTGTTCGGCACCCTGATCGGCATGCTGCCGGGCCTCCTGTTGATCGCGCTCTTCATCGACCAGGTGACGGCCGTGATCGAACAGCCGGACCTGCCGACGTTTGCCATGTTTGCGGCGGCGCTCGGCGCGCTCCTGGTGGTCGTTTGGGGCGGTCGAAAATGGGTTCGCCGCCTGCGCGATGCCGCAGCCGCCCGCGATGCTTAGATTCGCCAGCTACAACGTCCACCGCTGTGTCGGCGTCGATGGCCGGCATGCGCCGGCGCGCATTCTCGCCGTCCTGAAGGCCCTGGGCGCCGACGCCATCGCATTGCAGGAGGTCGAAGCCACGCGCGACGAAAGCCTGGACTGCCTCCGGCACTGGTCACGCGAGTTGCAGATGCAGGTGGTGTATGGCCCGACCATGGCCTACGAAAACACGCAATACGGCAACGCGCTGCTCACCCGCCTGCCGGTCGCCCAATCGCGCCGCCTGGACCTGACCCTGCACCGGCGCGAACCCCGCGGCGCCATCATCGCCCGGCTGGAACACGGCGACCAACTGCTGGGCGTGATCGCAACGCACCTCGGCTTGCGCCCCTACGAACGCCGCCACCAGGTGCAGCAGATCTTGGCGCAACTGGATGACGAACCCGCGCTGCCGCGGGTCTTGATGGGCGATATCAACGAGTGGCTGCTGTGGGGGCGGCCGCTACGGCACCTCCATCGGTATTTTTCGGCCGTGCCGCATCGACGCAGCTTCCCGTCTCGCTGGCCCCTCTTTGCCCTCGACCGCATCTGGGTCAAACCCCGCATGTCGCTGCGGCGGATCGACACCCACCGCACGCCGCTGACACGCATCGCGTCCGACCATCTGCCGCTGGTGGCAGACATCGATTTCTAAGCGGGCGACGCCATCGGGCCGAGAGGCGGTCAGGTCAGGTGCTGCAGCACAGCGCTGGGTGCGATGCTGTAGGGCAGGGTAAAGAAGGCGACCGTGGCCACGGCCAACACCGTGCCGGTGACAACGGCGAGAAGTTCGCGGGAGAAAGCAGTCTGGCGGAATTTCATGTTGAGCTCCTTTGGCGCGGCGTGCGCGCATTGTCGTGACGACGTGGTGCCTGCCTGGCGACTCGCGCTGCCGATGCGCCAGCCGTGAATGCATTGTCGTCGGGTGGACTTGAACAGCGTCTGAAGTCCGCGTTCATCGTGCATTCATCGCCCGGCGCCCGAAAGAAAAACCCCCTGCCGACCCAGGGTCGGTAGGGGGCTGCGCAGGGCAGAAGCGCGAAGCGCATTCCGCAGCCTGAGGTGATAGAAGTGCCGCCGCTCGGCGGAAGCGCTTTGCTGACGCGTCCTGCGCCAGCGTCGCTCCGCGACTAGTCTGTATTTTGGCCAATTCGCCAAAGAACGCCCGACGGGTCAAACAGGCAAAAATCCCGCATTCTCCAGGGCTGCTCAGCCAAGTCGGTGACGCTGACCCCGTACTTTGAAAGCACGCCACTCTCGTGGACATGATTCCACCACGCGTCCACATCCTCGACGAGGATATGCATCATGAAGTTCTCCGCAAGCGCCTCTGCGCAGAAGTCCTGGAGCAAGAAGCTGACATGCCCAAAGTGAAAGTAGGCAATGCCGCCGCCTTCCGACGCCATGGTGAATCCGAGATCCTTGTAGAACTGCTTGGAAACCTCGAAGTCCTTCGACGGAACGAAAGCCTTGATTTCAGAGACCTTGAGATTCGCCAAGTCTTTCTCCTGTGATGTCGAACGCCGCCAATTCGTTCGAATAGCGACGAGGGGGCTGGTCAGTATCGCCGAAACGGAGGCGCCGGTCGGACGGAAAGCGACGCGGCGTCCGGCTCCCAGCAGGGGCTAATGGGTGACCCCACCGGTGTGTGACACCACCGGTGTGGACTTGTCCGTCCAGCGAAAGACCTCCACAAAGGTCGGGGTGGCGAGGGTGGGGGCGGGAAGTGCGGCGAGAATGGCTGTGGGTTTCATTCGGTCGTTGGGTGGTGTCGGTGTTGTGATCTTGTAAGTCGCAATGATTTTTCCTTAGCGGGGGCACAGGTAGGGCGGAAGAGCGAAGCGTATTCTGCCGTACGCATCCGCCGACGCGCGTTGGGATTCGTCGGCAGATCAAGCGCCTGCGAAGCTCAGTCGTTTCGGACGACTATCTCGATGTTCTGAAGGCTTGCGCTGTCGCCCGCCTGCTCGACGTACTGGATGTCCAGCGTGTCGTGCGCGAAGACGGCGCGTACCGGGGCGCCTCGATCTGCGTCGACGTAGGCTTCGCCAATGGCATCGCGGTCGGCCCGGCCGCAGGCATCGAACGACGGCTTGTGGTCATACAGGACAAGGAAGCTCGCCTTGTCGCTGACGCCGCTTGTTTTCAGGTAGAGGTAGTAGCGCGTCTGTCCGGAATCGACCTGCGTGATCTCCTGGACGGTGTCGGCGACGCCGCAGTCATCCTTTTCTGCGCATGCGCTCAGCAGGCCAAGTGCCGTCAGCCAGACGAACAGGTGTTTTGCCTGCATCATTTTTCCCACCATTCAGTCCATGTGGCAGCGTACGCAAAGTCCTGTGCGACGCCTATGGTGGTGAGATGCTGGGAGAGACCGTCCGGGAGCTTCAGAACAAAACCATCGGCCAGGGGGATGTTCGTGACGTGACCGGCACTGAACGGTTCGAAGTCGTAGAGGCTTTCCACTTTCCAAGTCGAGAAGAACAGGCCATTTGCGTTCCTGACAGTGCTCACGCTCAGAAAGAATCGGTTGTCAGTGTTCTTCAGCCGCTGATTGGATTGCTCGGCGAGCAGGCAACCGTTGGGGAGCAGGCGACCTTTGGATTGAAAGTTTCGCCCATGTTGCAAGGATCTGGCCTGCGCGGTTTGCAGGAAACCTGCATCACTGCTTTTGAGCGGGGTGAAGCTGCGCTTTTTGGTGACTTGCTCCTTGATGTAGGCTTTGAGGGCGATCATCGTGTCTTTGACGATGACCGACGTCTGGTAGACAGTCGAGCCGATCTTGATGGATTGCCCGCGGCCGTTCACATAGTGATCGGCCAAGCGTGCCGCCTCTGCATATCCGCGAATGGTGCCGCCCCACCACAGCGCCTCGAAGAGTTCGGTCATGAACTCCTTCTCGTCATCGGTAAATGGTCGGCCGGACTGGCCTTTGCAGGCCAGGTAGTCCACCGTGTTCTGGATCAAGTCGAAACTGGCTTGCGACTGAAGTAGCCGCACTTTGCCCATCTGCCAAAGCGGTGCGCCGGGAATGTTGTCCCGGTCTTCAAGACATTTGTTGCTTGCGGTGGCGATTTTTTCGATACCCATGGCGACTTGTCCATGATTGGGGGCGTGAGTCCGAGGATGAATTGCATGCCGACATCCATCCGCGTACCCGGCATTTCTTGAAAAATGACGTGTGACTATACCGAATTTCCTTGTGCGGGTGTGCTCGAACGGGATAGTCGCGGCCGGTTCCCCGTACGGTTGTCACCCGGCCGAGGTCCGCCGGCACGGTACCCCTCAAGGCAATGCTCTCAACTTAAGCCGCCTTGTATGCCAAATGCAAATGCGGCTTGACTCTGGCCGGTCTTGGGTAGCTTCGTCCAGACTGGATGCGGCATCTGTTTTTGGCGATCGTCGCCAGCACCGCGG
>NZ_JAEKFT010000201.1 GCF_018524365.1 Denitromonas iodatirespirans | reverse complement strand
ACCGATGACCTGGGCATCGCCGCCACCGGCAGCCTCGACATCCAGATCACCGACTCCGTGCCGGTGGCGATCAACGACACCAACGTGATCGCCGAAGACGGCGTCAACACCGTGTCCGGCTCCGTGCTCACCAACGACACCGTCGGTGCCGACACCAACGCCACCCCGATCACCGCCGCGACCCCGACGCTCACCTACGGCA
>NZ_JAEKFT010000200.1 GCF_018524365.1 Denitromonas iodatirespirans | reverse complement strand
GCAACCTCTACGGCCCCTCGGAGACCACCACCTACTCCACCTGGGTATCCATGGATCGGCAAGACGGCTTCGTGCGCCACATCGGCCGCCCGATCGCCAACACGCGCATCTACATCCTCGACGCCCACCACCAACCGGTCCCGGTGGGCGTGGCCGGCGAGCTGTACATCGGCGGCGAGGGCGTCGCGCGCGGCTACCTCAACCA
>NZ_JAEKFT010000199.1 GCF_018524365.1 Denitromonas iodatirespirans | reverse complement strand
CGGGCCAAGCCGATGGCGACCGCACCGTGGCCGAGACCGACGGCCCGATGCCCGGCGCCTTCACCATCGGCGCCCCGGCCGGGCTGCAAAGCCTCACGGTCGGCGGCACCGTGGTCAGCGAAGCCGAGCTGGGTGCCCTGGGCACCACCCCGGTCAGCATCAACACCGGCGAGGGCACGCTCGTGCTCACCGGCTTCAACCCGGCCACCGG
>NZ_JAEKFT010000020.1 GCF_018524365.1 Denitromonas iodatirespirans | reverse complement strand
CTACTTCGACCGGCTCGGCGTACCTCGGCTCTCATGACCTCAACTGCTCGAACCGCCCGGTGCGGACCCGCATGCCGGGTGGTGTGGGAGGGGATCGGTCAGAATACCTGACCGCCCCTATCCCGATCCCAGTACCGAGATCATGTCCCGCAGCGATACCGCCGACACCAAGACCCGGCTCCTCGATGCCGCCGAACACCTGTTCACCGAGCATGGCTTCGCCGCCACCTCGGTGCGCCGGATCACTGCCGAGGCGGACGTGCCGCTGGCGATGGTGAGCTATCACTTCGGCTCCAAGAAGGGGCTGATGGAAGCGGTGTATGCGCGGGCGCTCGGGCAGCGCGAATCGCGGGTAGGCTATCTTGACCGCCTGGAAGCGCAGGCGGGCGATGCGCCGATTGCGGTGCCGGTGTTGGTCGAGGCGTTCATTTCGTCGGCGCTGCGGCTGACGCGCAAGGGCAATCTCTCGGGCGCGGTGTTCAAGCAGATGATCGGCCGGGCCTTCTACGAGCCCGAGGCCGGTGTCGAGGATTTCTTCCCGACCGAGTATGCCGAGGCCATCGCGCGCTACAAACGGGCCTTCGAGCGGGCGCTGCCGCATCTGTCCGAGGCCGATGTGGTGTGGCGCATGTACTTCTTTGTCGGCATGGTGGCGTATGCCATGGCCGGCAAGGACGTGATGCGCATGACCGAGATCTACCAGCTTGAGGAGGCGGGCAAGCCGGAGGCGGTGTTGCGGCGCCTGATGCCTTTCATCGTGGCCGGTTTTTCGGCGCCGTCGGGGGAGCCGATGAGCGGACAAGCGGGCGCTTTGCGGGGTGAGTGAGCGAAGGCAGTGCTTGCCAAACCATTTTTTTGCGCTAGAATTCAAACGAACGTTCGATTTATTTTCGCCGTTGAACGAATCCGGCCGGGTGGCAGTCTCGCACTGCAGGTAGCGAAGGCCGGCGCCGGGAGCCATATTTCCCGTACAGCCCGGCCGCCGATGCGGGAGTCACGGGCGGCGATGCAGCAGTCGAGTCGGAATGCCGCTGGCGCAGGCCAGCCCAAACAACAACGGAAGTGACAGGAGGAGCATGTGAGCAAACTGATCATTCGCAAGGTGGCGGTACTGGGCGCCGGCGTGATGGGAGCGCAGATCGCGGCCCACTGCGCCAATGCCGATGTGCCCGTCGTGCTGTTCGATCTGCCGGCCAAGGACGGCAAACCCAACGGCATCGTGGACAAGGCCATCGCCGGGCTCAAGAAGCTCGATCCCAAGCCGCTGGCCAGCAAGGACCGCGCGCAGTCCATCGAGGCAGCCAACTATGGCTCCGATCTGGACAAGCTGCGTGAGTGCGACCTGATCATCGAGGCGATTGCCGAGAAGATGGAGTGGAAGCTCGACCTCTACGCCAAGGTCGCCCCCTATGTCCGGCCCGATGCCATCTTCGCCTCCAACACCTCGGGTCTGCCGATTAACGCGCTGTCCGAAGGCATGCCCGCCGAGTTGCGTCCGCGCTTCTGCGGCATCCACTTCTTCAACCCGCCGCGCTACATGCCGCTGGTCGAGCTGATCGCCACCGCGACCACCGACGCCGCCATGCTCGACGATCTCGAAACCTGGCTGACCACCCGCCTGGGCAAGAGCATCGTGCGCGCCAAGGACACGCCCAACTTCGTCGCCAACCGCGTCGGGGTGTTTTCGATTCTGGCGGTGATGCATCACACCCAGCGCCTCGGCCTGGGCTTCGACGAAGTCGACGCGCTTACCGGCCCGAACATCGGCCGGCCGAAGAGCGCCACCTACCGCACCGCCGACGTGGTCGGCCTCGACACCCTGGCGCACGTGATCGGCACCATGAAGGCCACCTTGCCGGACGACCCCTGGCATGACCTTTTCAAGACGCCGGCCTGGCTGAGTGCGCTGATCGAGCAGGGCGCACTGGGGCAGAAGACGCGCGCCGGCATCTATCGCAAGGAAGGCAAGAAGATCCAGGTGCTGGACGTGCAGAAGCAGGCCTACCGCGACACCAACGGCGAGATCGCCGTGGAAGTGGACGAGATCCTCAAGCTGCGCGACCCCAAGGAGAAGTTCGCAGCGTTGGCCGCCTGCGCGCATCCGCAGGCCCAGTTCCTGTGGGCCATCTTCCGCGACGTGTTCCACTACTGCGCCTACCATCTGGGCGACATCGCCGACAACGCGCGCGATCTCGACTTTGCCATGCGTTGGGGCTTCGGCTGGAGCAAGGGCCCGCTCGAAACTTGGCAGGGCGCCGGCTGGGCCGACATCGCCCAGGCCATCCAGGACGACATCGCCGCGGGCAAGGCGATCGCCGATGCGCCGCTGCCGGCCTGGGTGTTCGAGCGGCAGGGCGTGCATGAGGCGGCCGGCTCCTACTCCGCCGCCGACGATGCGCTCAAGGCGCGCTCTGCGCTGACGGTGTACGACCGTCAGCTGTATCCCGAGCAGGTGCTCGGCGAGGCGCCGAAGGACCGCGGCGAGACGCTGTGGGAAAACGACGGCGTGCGCCTGTGGACGCGCCCCGACCAGGACGCGCGCATCGGCATTTTGTCGATCACCTCGAAAGCCCACGCCATCGGCAGCGAAGTGCTCGACGGCGTGATCGAGGCCGTGGCCCGTGCCGAGCGCGATCTCGACGGCCTGGTGGTGTGGCATGACGCGCCCTTCGCCGTCGGCGCCAACCTGATGCAGGTGGCCGAGGCGCTCAAGGCCGGCGAGTTCGACCTGCTTGAGCGCACGGTGGACAAGTTCCAGCGCGCCTCGATGACCCTCAAGCATGCGCAGGTGCCGGTGGTGGCTGCGGTGCAGGGCATGGCGCTGGGCGGCGGTTGCGAGTTCGTGATGCATGCGTCGCACCGTGTGATGGCGCTGGAGAGCTATGTCGGCCTGGTCGAGGCCGGTGTGGGCCTGATCCCGGCCGGCGGCGGCTGCAAGGAGTTCGCCCTGCAGGCGCACACCCTGGCGCAGCGCGCGGCCGGCGGCGATGTGTATCTCTACATCCAGAACAGCTTCCAGACCATCGCCATGGCCACCGTGGCCAAGAGCGCGCTCGAAGCCGTGCAGCTGGGCTTTGCCAAGGCCTCGGACGACATCCTGTTCAACGCCCACGAGCTGCTCTACGCGGCGATCCGCCGGGCGCGCGCCATGGCCGAAGCCGGCTACCGCCCGCCGATGATCAACAACGCGATCACCGTCGCCGGCCGCAACGGCATCGCCACCTGCGAAATGATGCTGATGAACATGGCCCAGGGCGGCTTCATCTCGCCGCATGACTACACCGTGGCCAAGGCCGCCGCCACCGCCTTGTGCGGCGGCGAGGTGGAAACCAACGCGCGGGTCAGCGAGCAGTGGATCCTCGATGTGGAGCGGGCGCAGTTCGTGGCGCTGCTCAAGAACGAGAAGACCCAGCAGCGCATCGTTCACATGCTGGAAACCGGCAAGCCGCTCAGGAACTAGTGATAGGTGATTCGGTAGGGGTGATGTCGCCGCGGTGCCCCGCAAGCGATTCATCACCAATAACCCATCACCCACAATGGAGACACAGATGAAACAGATTCAAGACGCTTACATCGTTGCCGCCACCCGCACCCCGGTGGCCAAGCGCAACGGCATGTTCCGCAGCGTGCGCCCGGACGACATGCTGGCCCATGTGCTGCGTGCCGTGGTCGACAAGGTGCCGGGGCTGGACGCCTCGGAGATCGGCGACGTGATCGTCGGCTGCGCCATGCCGGAAGCCGAGCAGGGCATGAACGTGGCGCGCATCGGCCTGCTGCTGGCCGGCCTGCCGGACACCGTGCCGGGCGTGACCACCAACCGCTTCTGCGCCTCGGGCGTGCAGGCGGTGGCCGACGCCGCCAACCAGATCCGCCTCGGCCAGGCCGATGTGATGATCGCCGCCGGCACCGAGTCGATGAGCGTGATGCCGCAGATCATGGGTAACAAGGTGAGCCTCAACCCGGCCATCTTCGCCAAGGAAGAAAACTTCGGCATCGCTTTCGGCATGGGCCTGACCGCCGAGAAGGTCGCCGAGCAGTGGAAGGTCAGCCGCGAAGACCAGGACGCCTTCGCCCTGCAGTCCAACCAGCGCGCCTGCGCGGCGATTGCCGCCGGCCACTTCAAGGACGAGATCACCCCCTACACCGTGCGCACCCATGTGCCGGGCGAGGGCGGCACGGTCCGTGTGATCGAGTCGCTGTGCGACACCGATGAAGGCCCGCGTGCCGATGCAGCCATCGAAAAGCTGGCCAAGCTGCGCCCGGTGTTCGCCGCGCGCGGTTCGGTCACCGCCGGCAACAGCTCGCAGATGTCCGACGGCGCCGGCGCCGTGCTGCTGATGAGCGAGGCGGCAGTCAAGCGCTATGGCGTGACGCCGATCGCCCGTTTCGTGAGCTTCTCGGTGGCCGGCGTGCCGCCGCACATCATGGGCATCGGCCCGATCGAAGCCATCCCGCGTGCGCTCAAGGCCGGTGGCCTGACACAGTCGCAACTGGACTGGATCGAGCTGAACGAAGCCTTCGCCGCGCAATCGCTGGCGGTGATGCGTCAGCTCGATCTCGACCCGGCCAAGGTCAACCCGCTGGGCGGCGCCATCGCCCTCGGTCACCCGCTCGGCGCGACGGGCGCGATCCGCACCGCCACCATCATGAGCGCCATGCAGCGTGACTCCTCCGTCAAGTACGGCATGGTCACCATGTGCATCGGCACCGGCATGGGCGCGGCCGGCATTTTCGAGCGCGTGTAAATCTGCAGGCGCCGGCGCGTGGCGTCGGCGCCTTTCACCCGCCCATTTTTTTGCTTCTAAAAACGTACGAACGTTCGGTTTGAGCGCGGCACGAAAGAGGTCGCCGCATAGAGGAGATCGCGATGAGTCAATACACCCCGCCCCTGCGTGACATGCAATTCGTGCTGCACGAAGTGCTCAAGGTCGAGGAGGCCTTCAAGACCATGCCGGCCCATGCCGAGCTGGATGTGGACACCATCAACGCCGTGCTCGAAGAGGGCGGCAAGTTTGCGTCCGAAGTGCTCTTCCCGCTCAACCGCGAGGGCGACGAGATCGGCTGCACGCTGGACCCGCAGACCCATGCCGTGACCACCCCGCCGGGCTTCGCCGAGGCCTACCGCCAGTTCGTCGATGGCGGCTGGGCGGCGCTGTCCTGCGATCCGGAATACGGCGGCCAGGGCCTGCCGGTGACGCTGAACCAGGCCTTCTACGAAATGCTCAACAGCGCCAACCAGGCGTGGACCATGTACCCGGGACTGACCCACGGTGCCTACGACGCCCTCCATGCCCACGGCACGCCCGAGCAGAAGGCCACCTACCTGCCCAAGCTCACCAGCGGCGAATGGACCGGCACCATGTGCCTGACCGAACCGCACGCCGGCACCGACCTCGGCCTGCTGCGCAGCAAGGCCGAGCCGCAGGGCGACGGCACCTACCGCATCACCGGCGAGAAGATCTTCATCTCCTCGGGCGAGCATGACATGGCCGAGAACATCATCCACCTGGTGCTGGCCCGTCTGCCCGACGCGCCGGCCGGCAGCCGCGGCATCTCGCTGTTCATCGTGCCCAAGTTCCATGTGAACGCCGACGGCAGCCTGGGCGAGCGCAACGGCATCTACTGCGGCGCCATCGAACACAAGATGGGTATCCACGGCAACTCCACCTGCCAGATGGTGCTCGACGGCGCCGTCGGTACCCTGGTGGGCGAGCCCCACAAGGGCCTGGCCGCCATGTTCGTGATGATGAACGCGGCCCGCCTCGGTGTCGGCATGCAGTCGCTCGGCCTGACCGAAGTGGCCTACCAGAACGCCGCCGCCTACGCCAAAGACCGCACGCAGAGCCGTGCGCTGTCCGGCGCCAAGGCCAAGGACAAGGCCGCCGATCCGATCATCGTGCACCCCGATGTGCGCAAGATGCTGCTCACCGCCCGCGCCTATGCCGAAGGCGGCCGCGCGCTCGGCATGCAGGTGGCCTTGCTCATCGACGAGGCGCAGAACGCGCCGGATGAAGCCACCCGCCGCGACGCCGAGGCCACCGTGGCACTGCTCACCCCCATCGTCAAAGCCTTCCTCACCGACAACGGCTGGCTGGCCACCTCGCACTGCATGCAGGTCTTCGGCGGTCACGGTTTCATCCGCGAGTGGGGCATGGAGCAATATGTGCGGGACAACCGCATCAACATGATCTACGAGGGCACCAACACCATCCAGTCGCTCGACCTGCTCGGGCGCAAGGTGCTGGGCGACCAGGGCGCGCAGCTCAAGAAGTTCGGTGCCCAGATCCAGCAGTTCGCCATGGCCAACATGCAGGACGCGCGCATGCAGGAATTCCTGCTGCCGCTGGCCGACCTGGGCGAGAAGGTCACCAAGCTGACGGCCGAGGTCGGCATGAAGGCGATGAGCAACCCCGAGGAAGTTGGTGCCGCTGCGGTCGATTACCTGCGCGTGGTCGGCCACTTGGTGTTCGCCTACCTGTGGGCACGCATGGCCCGCGTGGCGCTCGACAAGGCCGACAGCGGCGACCGCTTCTACGCCGCCAAGCTGTTCACCGCGCGCTTCTACTTCGCCAAGCTGCTGCCCGAGACCGCGTCGCTGATTCGCAGCGCGCGTGCCGGTGTCGAGCCGCTGATGGCAATGGAGGAAGACTGGTTCTGACCCGTCGTCCGGCCTGCGCAGACGATAGACGGCCCGCCATGCGCGGGCCGTCGGCGTTCAGAAGGTGCGGATCAGGAAGCGGATGCTGCTGGCGGAGTGGCCGTAGTCATGGCTGCGCACGCCGTTGCGCGCGCTGCCCACATAGAGATCGCGCCCGGCCTCGCGATAGACGGTGATGGCGCCGCCCGTGCGCGGCATCGCGCCGGCATGGACGGCCGCGCTGCACAGGTACGAGTCGCCGGTGTACACATCGGTGCCCCAGATCGTGCCCTTGCCCGCCGCCTCGGCGCTGCAGTTGCAGCTAAAGGGGGTGGGTAGGTCGGGGCTGATCGACAGGCGCTGCGGGCAGGGTTCAGGGCCCGTCGCGACCGCCGCATTGTCGAAGCGCAGGCTGTTGGCGTAGCGGCCATAGTCGTTGCTGGCGATGCCGTGGCGCGTGGTGCCGACATACAGATCGCGCCCGGGGGCGTCGAATGCGGTGATGGTGCCGCCCTCGCTGCCGACCACGCCGGCATGGGCGGCAGCGCCGCACAGGCCGGAGTCGCGGGTATAGACGTCGGTGCCCCACACCGTCCCCTGGCGGACCGCCTCGGCCGTGCACTGGCAGGTGTAGGGCAGCGGCAGGTCCGCGTTGATCGACAGTCGCTGGGGGCAGGGTTCAGGGCCGGGAGCCGGCGCCGGCGCGCCAGCAAAGCGCAGGCTGCGGTCGTAGCGGCCGTAGTCATGGCTGTTGACGCCGTGGCGCGCGGTGCCTACGTAGATGTCCCGACCCGCCTCGCGCAGCGCCGTGACCAGGCCGCCGTCGCGGCCGATCGCACCGGCATGCACGGCCGCGGCGCACACGGCGGAGTCGTCGGTATACACATCGGTGCCCCACACCGTGCCTTCGCGCACGGCCTCGGCGCTGCAGCGGCAGGCGAAGGGCGTCTCCAGCGCGGGATTGACCGACAGGCGCTGCGGGCAGGGGCCGGCATCGGACGCGGCGGCGGTCATGGCGATCTCGGCGCGCGGGGTGTCGGCGGCCGTGGGCGCCGGCGGGGCGGGCTGCGATGCCGGCATGGCGGCCGGCGATGGGTCGTTTTTCGGTACGGGCGGTGACGAGACCGCGGGCGGTGCCGGGTCGTGCACAAGCCACCCACCGATACCGACGAGCAGCATCAGTGCGACGGTGCCGGCCAGCATCCGCCGGGTGCCGTGTCCAAGGCGCGCCGTAGGTGCGGGCGGCGCGCTGGCCTCCCCGCGGATCACCGCGGCCAGGCGTTGCCAATGCGCCTCGTACGGCGGATCCCAGGCATCGATCCAGTGGGCCGAGGAGAGGAACAGCTCCAGTGCCTTGGATGGCACCACGGCTTCGAGGCGGACCGGAAACACCGGTTTGTTCTTGCTGACCGCGCGTTCGACCTCGCGCCGCACGAAGCCCGATGCGTTGGCCTCGGCCGAGAGCAGCACAACGAACACCGTGCAGCCGGCGATGCCGTCGAGAATCTCGGAGGCGTAGTCGCGGCCGGGCGTGACGTCGCGCGGCGCGATCCAGCAGCTGACGCCCTGCGCTTCGAGGGCGGCGCATACCGCCATGGCGCGCTCGGCGTCTTCGGAGGCATGGCTGATGAAGGCGGTCTTGCCCAAGGCGGCGTTCTCCGGTGTCGGCGCCGGTGCCGCCTTGCGGCCTGCTCTGCGGCGCCGTGCCGTGCGGGCGCGAGCGCATGCTCCCGCCATCAGCTTCAGCATAGGCTGCCGCGCGGCGCTTGCAATCGGAGAAAGGTCCCCCAGCCCCTAATCGTCGAACTGCGGCGCCTGGCGCGTCTGCATGGCCTGGGCGGCGATCTGCATGTCGCGCGTGAGCAGGGCGCTGGCGTTCCAGTTGGCGACGAAACGCAGGCCGTCGTCGATGCTGTGGTCGCGGCCGTAATCGAGCACCGCCTTGGTGCCGCGCACCGCCACGGGCGACTTGGCGGCGATCTGGCGAGCGACCCGGGCGACGCCGTCGGCCAGTGCGTCCGGCGTGTCGAACACCGCATTGACCAGGCCGATGCGCGCCGCCTCTTCCGCGCCGAACTCCCGACCGGTGAAGGCCAGCTCGCGCGCGATGCCGTCGGGCACCAGGCGCGGCAGGCGCTGCAGGGTGCCGACATCGGCGGCCATGGCCATGTCGATCTCGCGCACCGCGAAGCGCGCCTCGGCGCTGGCATAACGCATGTCGCAGGCGGTGACGATGTCCACGCCGCCGCCGATGCAGGCGCCCTGGATGGCGGCGATCACCGGTTTGCGACAGCGGGCGATGGCGCCGACGCAGTCCTGCATGTCGAGGATCAGCCGGCGCAGCTTCTCCTGCGCACGGGCCGGATCGGCATGGCGGATGCGTTCGGGCACGCTCGCCAGCAGCGCCAGATCGATGCCGGCGCAAAAATGGCGGCCTTCGCCGGCCAGCACGACCACCCGCACGGCGTCGGTCGCGTCGGCCCAGAGCAAGGCCTGGCGCAGCGCATCCCACAACCCGGCGTCGAGGGCATTGGCATGATCGGCGCGGTCGAAGGCGATGCGGGCGACGCCGCCGTCGAGGCTGAGGGCGAGATTCGGCAGTGCGGGCAGGCTCATGATCAAACGTCCGTTTGAAATAAAGGCAATGGTAACGGATCCCGCCCGTGCGCGGGCCGGCCGGCGGTCGGCCAGCACCGCATCGCGATCAAGATCGGGTGTGGTCTGCCGTTAGAATCGCTGTCCTTTTTTGCCTTTTCCCGCCATGTCGATGCCTTCCTGGCTCAAGCACGCTTCGCTGCTGTTTCTGGTCTACGCCTTGACCGGCGGGCTGTCGCTGCAGCTGGCGATCGCACCGGGCTATGTCGCGCCGCTGTTCCCGCCGGCCGGCGTGGCGCTGGCCGGGGTGCTGCTGTATGGATGGCGGATGCTGCCGGCCGTGTGGCTGGGCTCGGTGGCGGTGAATGTGGTGGCGCTGTGGCAGGCCGGGCTGCCGCTGTCGGCCGGGGTGGCGTTGCCGGTGATCGGCATCGGCGCCATGCTGCAGGCGGCGGCCGGTGCGGCCCTCACGCGGCGCTGGGCCGGTTTTCCCAATCCGCTCGACAGTGCGGCGCAGATCGTCCGCTTTCTGTTCCTGGCCGGGCCGGTGAGTTGCCTGGTCTGCGCCAGCGTCGGCGTGACCACGCTGGTGCTGACCGGGGCCATGCCCGCGGCGGACGCCGCCTTCAGCTGGTGGAACTGGTGGGCCGGCGATGCGCTCGGCGTGCTGATCTTCGTGCCCTTGATCTTCGTGCTGATCGCCCGCCCGCGCGAGGAGTGGGCGCCGCGCCGCCGGGTGATGGTGGTGCCGCTGTGCTTTGCGCTGGTGATGGTGTCGGTGATGATTTTCCAGATCGGACGCTGGGAGGCCCAGCGGCTGGAGGACGATTTCGAGCGCAATGCCAGCGAGCTGATGGGCCGTGTATTCACCCACGTGAAGGATCATCTCGATGCGCTGCAGGCGCTGGAGCGCGCCATCACCGTGCTCGGCCCGCCGGACGGCGTCGCCTTCCGGCGCTTTACCGAGCCGTGGTTCGCCCGCTATCCCGGCCTGCGGGTGATGGGCTGGGCGCCGAGCGTGACCGAGGCCGAGCGTCCGGCCTTCGAGCACAGAATGCGCGAGACGCTGGACCCCGACTTCCGGATCTTCGAGCGGGATGCGGCCGGGCGGGCGTTGCCGGTGGTGCCGGCCGAGCGCTACTACCCGATCATCTATGCCGAGCCGGCCTCGCTCAACCGTGTGGTCATCGGCTTGAATCCCTTTGGCTTCGGGCCCTCCGGCGCCGCCCTGCGCCAGGCCGAGGCCACCGGCATGCCGGTGGCGACGTCGCCGTTGCGTCTTCAGCAGGAGCCGGAAGACCAGCGCGGCGTGGTGATCTACCAGCCGGTGTTCGATGCCGCGCAGACCGCCGATCTGCCGGTGCGCCTGGGCATGGCCTACGTGGCGCTGCGCCTGGGCGACACCATCGAAGCGGCCTTCCGCGGCGACAGCGCCGCGCACCTGCGCGTGTGTCTGTCCGACCTCGACCCGCAGCAGGGCGCGTTGCGCTTGTACGGCCCCGCCGGCTGCGAAAACGATCCGCCGACGGACGATGCGCTGCGCCGGGTCGATGATTTTAGTTTTGCCGGGCGCGTGTGGCATGTGCGCGTGTCTGCGCTGTCCAGCTATGCGACCGAGCGGCGCAGCTGGGTGGCTTGGATCACCCTGGTCACCTGCCTGCTGGCGGTGGGCATGCTGGGTGCCTTCCTGCTGCTGACCAGCGCCCGCACCCGGCGGGTCGAAGCCCTGGTCGACCAGCGCACCGAGCAGCTGGCGGCGACCAGCGCGCGGCTGCGCGAACAGCAGGTGGCACTGGCGCGCGCGCAGGCCATCGCCCAGTTGGGCAGCTGGGAGCTGGATGTATCCACCGGCCAGCTGAGCGCCTCGGACGAGCTCTACCGCCTGTTCGACATCCCCGCCGGGGCGGTGATGAACATGCATACCCTCTTGGCCTGCATGGTCGACGCCGACCGGCCGCGGTTGGCCGAGGTCTTCGACCGCCTGTGCCAGGCACCGGGCACCGCCGCGCTCGACGGGCGCTTCGTCGGCACCGAAGGCAGCATCCGCATCGGCCACTTCCAGATCGAGAGCGTGATGATGTCGCCCGGTGGCCTGCGCCTGCGCGGCACCTTGCAGGATGTGACGCAGGCGCGCGAATCCGAGGCCCATATCCAGTACCTGGCCCATTACGACGCGCTCACCCGCCTGCCCAACCGCGGCCTGTGGATGCGCAACACCGCGCACCTGTTGTCCGCCGCCGAGCGCCATGGCGACCAGTTGGCCGTGCTCTTCCTCGATCTGGACCAGTTCAAGACCGTCAACGACTCGCTCGGCCATCCGGTCGGCGATCGCCTGCTCAGCGCCGTGTCCGAGCGCCTCCAGGGCTGTCTGCGCGAGGAAGACCTACTGGCGCGTCTGGGGGGTGATGAGTTCGTGGTGCTGGTGCCCCGTCTCGACGCGCCGGACGATGCCGCCGCGGTGGCGCGCAAGATCATCGATGCGCTGGTCGCGCCCTTCGCCATCGAAGCGCACGAACTGGTGGTGTCGGTGAGCATCGGTATCGCGCTCTATCCGCAGGACGCGCAGGACGTGGACAGCCTGCTCAAACAGGCGGACTTGGCCATGTACGGCGCCAAGGATGCCGGGCGCAACACCTATCGCTTCTTCGAAGACCGCATGAACGCCCAGGCCTACCAGCGCCTGACGCTCGAGACCGCCCTGCGCCGTGCCCTCGAGCGCGACGAACTGTCGCTGCACTACCAGCCGCAGATGGGCGTGGCCGAAGGCCGTGCCGTCGGCTGCGAGGCCTTGCTGCGCTGGAACAGCCGCGAGCTGGGCGAGGTGCCGCCGCACCGCTTCATCCCGGTGGCCGAAACCTCTGGCCTGATCCTGCCGATTGGCGACTGGGTGCTGCGCGAGGCCTGCCGCCAGCAGCGCCAGTGGGCGGCCGAGGGGCGGCCCGATGTGCGCGTGGCGATCAACATCTCCGCCATCCAGTTCCGCCACGCCGGCTTCGAGGCGCGCCTGCGCGACATCCTCGACGAGACCGGGGCCGACCCCGAACTCCTCGAGCTGGAGATCACCGAGAGTGCGCTGATGCAGGCCGGCGGCGACATGGTCGAGCGCCTGTGGGGGCTGCGCGACATGGGCCTGACGCTGGCGCTGGATGATTTCGGCACCGGCTACTCCAGCCTCGCCTACCTCAAGCGTTTCCCGATCCACCGGCTGAAGATCGACCGCTCCTTCGTCAAGGACCTGCCCGACGACGCCGAAGACCGCGCCATTGCCAGCGCCACCATGTCGCTGGCGCGCGACCTGGGCATGGCGGTGGTCGCCGAAGGGGTGGAGACCGCCGCCCAGCGCGACTTCCTGATCGCCGGTGGCTGCCGCCTGCTGCAAGGCTATTTCTACGGCAAGCCGGTGCCGGCCGATGTCTTCGCCGCCACCTGGCTCAGCGCGGACGCCGAGACCGCCAGAAGTGTCTGAGCATCAGCCCGGCGCCGAGCATGCCGCCCAGGTGGGCGAAGTGCGCCACGCCGGTCTGTAGCCCGGTCACGCCGAGAAACAGCTCGAGCGCGCCATACAGCGCCACGAACACCGCCGCCGGCATTGGAATCGGCGGGATCAGCAACACCACGCGCCGCTTGGGGAACAGCACGCCGTAGGTCAAGAGCAGCCCGAAGACCCCGGCCGAGGCGCCGATCACCGGCGCCTGCATGCCGAACAGCATGCCCACCAGCACCTGTGTCAGTGCGCCGCTGATCACGCCGGCAAACCACAGCATCAGGTAGCGGCGCGGGCCGAAGACGCGCTCCAGCTCGCTGCCGAACATGAACACCGCGAACAGGTTGAAGAAGATGTGCGCGATGTTGCCGTGCAAAAAGCTGTAGGTCACCAGCTGCCAGGGCGCGGCGAGCACGTTGAGCGGCGACGGCCACAGCGCGAAAGGCGCCAGCGCGCCACCGACACCGCTCAGCTGCAGCAGAAACACCAGCACGGTGGCGATGATGAGATTGCGGGTGACGGGGGGCATGCGCGGCTTCCGGGGCTCGGGGTTCACGTCAGAGTGCCGGACGCTGCCCGAGGTTCATCCCGGTGCGGATCGCACACCTCGGCAGGGCGGGGCTTGCCGACGTATAGTTCGAACAGACACCGGGGCGGCGCTGCCCGGCCCCGGCCCGTTCCAGAACGATGACGAAGGAAGCTTCATGGCCCATACCGCCACGCTCGACGTCGCCGACGGCGTCGCGACCCTCACCCTCAACCGCCCCGATCAGCTCAACGCCCTATCACTCGAAATGATGGAGGATCTGGCCGCCGCCGCCCGCGCGCTCAAGGCCCGCACCGATGTCAGCGTGGTGGTGGTGACCGGCGCCGGTGCGCATTTCATGGCCGGCGGCGACATCAACGACTTCGCCCGCCAGCTCGGCCAGAGCCCGCAGGCGCGGCTGGCCACCTTCAAGGCGATGATCGCGCAGCACATCAACCCCACGGTTGAGATCCTGCAGTCCCTGCACCAGCCGGTGATCGCCAAGGTGCGCGGTGCCTGCGCCGGCTTCGGCCTGTCGCTGATGCTCGGTTGCGACTTGGCCATCGCTGCTGACGACGCGGTGTTCACCACCGCCTATGCCGCAATCGGTCTGTCGGCGGATGGCGGCATGTCCTATTTCCTGCCGCGCCTGGTCGGCCGGCGCAAGGCGCTGGAGATGCTGCTGTTGGCCGATCGCTTCAAGGCCGACGAGGCGCTGCGCCTCGGCCTGCTCAGCCGCGTGGTGCCAGCCGGCGAGCTCGATGCCGCGGTCGACACCCTGGCGGCCCGCCTCAAGGCCGGCCCGCGCCATGCCTACAGCGAATTCAAGCGCCTGATCGCCGACAGCGACGACAACCAGATCGAAGCCCAGCTGCAGAGCGAGGCCGAAGCCTTTGCCCGCTGCAGCGCCACTGCCGACTTCGCCGAAGGCGTGACCGCCTTCCTGGGCAAGCGCAAGCCGGGCTTCCAGGGGCGCTGAACGGCGCTCACTTGAGCAGCAGACTGGCGGCGATGCTCCACAAGGTCAGCGCCACGGCCGCGTCGAGCACCCGCCAGGCGGCCGGCCGGCGAAACAGCGGCGCCATCAGCCGGGCACCATAGCCGAGCAGCACGAACCACACGATCGAGGCGCAGACGGCACCGGCGGTGAACACCGGGCGTGCGGCATCCACCTGTTGCGCGCCGACCGCGCCGATCAGCACCACGGTGTCCAGGTAGGCATGCGGGTTGAGCAGGCTGAAGCCGGCCGCCGCGGCCAGCGCCTGGCGGTGCGACAAGGCCTGCGCACCGGCGCTGTCCACCGACAGCTGCTGGCCGCGCCACGCGGCACGGGCCGCGCGGGCGCCATACCACAGCAGGAACACCCCGCCGCCGATACGGGCCACGTCCATGGCCGTCGGGCTGGCGCTCAGCCAGGGGCCGACACCGGCCATGCCGAGCAGGATCAGGCCGGCGTCGCACAGGGCGCTCACCGCCACCGTCAGCAGCACATGCTCGCGGCGCAGGCCCTGGCGCAGCACATGCGCATTCTGCGCGCCGATGGCCATGATCAGCCCGACGGTGACACCAAAACCGCTGAAGAAAACGCTCGTCATCTCGACTCTCCTGGAACCGGGGCCGGCGCTTGCCGGCGGGGATGGGTGGATTGTCGACGGGGGGCGTGCCAAGATTTAAGGAAAATTAAATAAATTCATTTGTGAGAAAAGTTGCTAATGATAGATGCCCGCTATCTCGCCTTCGATGCCGTCGTCCAGGCGCGCAGCTTCGAGGCCGCCGCACGGCGCCTGAACCTCACCCAATCCGCCGTCTCTCAGCGCATCAAGCAGCTCGAGGCCGAACTCGGCCAAGTGCTGCTGGTGCGCAGCAAGCCGGTGCAGCCGACCCCGGCGGGCCGGCGCCTGCTGCCTTATGTGGCGCAGTTGCGGCTGGTCGAGGCTGAAGCCGCCCGTGCGCTGGCCGGTGACGGCCATGGCGCGCCGGTGCGCCTGTCGGTCGGTGTCAATGCCGACAGCCTGGCGACCTGGTTCCTGCCGGCGGTGCAGGCGGTGGTGGCGGCCGATGCGCTGGTGCTCGACTGCGTGGTGGACGACCAGGACCACACCCACGCCCTGCTGGCCAGCGGCGAGGTGCTCGGCTGCGTGAGCACCCGGTCCGACCCGATGCGCGGCTGCGTGGCGCGGGCGCTGGGGACGATGCGCTACCTCTGCGTGGCGACGCCGGCCTTCTGCCGCCGCCACTTTCCCGACGGGCTGACCCGCGCCGCGCTGGCCCGCGCCCCGGCGATCATCTACGGGCGCCATGACGACATGCATGATGCCTTCCTGCAGCGCCACTTCGGGCTGGCGCCGGGGCAGTATCCGCATCATGTGATCCCGTCTTCCGAGGGCTTCTGTGCCATGGCCGAGGCCGGGCTCGGCTATGGCTTCGTGCCGCAGATCCAGATCGCCCGGCCGCTCGCCGAGGGCGCGCTCACCCGCGTGGCGGCCGGCCATCACGAGGACGTGGCGCTGTTCTGGCACCACTGGCAGGTGCAGTCGCCGATCATGGCGCGGCTGGCCGACGCCGTGGTGGCCGGTGCCGGGGCGGTGCTGGCCGCGCGCTGAGCGATGCCGCGCTCGGGCCAGTACGGGCGCCCGGCGCGAACTTGTGGCGTCCTGGCAGGACCAACCCTCTGTCAATTCATCGGGAGGCGTGATCGCCATGCTGCGAAAGTTCGGGCTCGTGTTCATTGTTTTGGCGGCGTTTCTGGCGCCGCTTGGCTGGGCGGTCGGCATGCATGTGGCCGATGGGGCGAAGGCGACCGACTGGCGCACTGCCCGCCGCGACAGCACCGGGTTGGCGCCTGATCCGGCGACCACCCCCGAGGCGGTGATCCATGTGTATGCCGCCCGCGCCTTTCGCTGGCGCGGGGCCTTCGGTGTGCACACCTGGATTTCCGCCAAGGCGCAGGGCGCGCCGGCCTATACCCGCTTCGAGGTGGTGGGCTGGGGCGTGTCGCGCGGGCAGGACGCGGTGCGCGTGGCTACCGGCATCCCCGATGGCTACTGGTATGGCAATGCGCCGACCTTGATCCGCGAAGTGCGCGGCGGCGCCGAGGTGGACGCGCTGATCGCACGCCTGCGCGAGGCGGCCGACGGCTATCCCTACCGGCACGAATACCGCGTCTGGCCTGGCCCCAACAGCAACACCTTCATCGCCTACCTGGGCCGCGCGGTGCCGGAGCTCAGCCTGGACCTGCCGCCGACGGCGATCGGCAAGGACTACCTGCCCGGCGGTGCGCTGGCGGCCAGCGCGCCCAGCGGCAGCGGTTTTCAGCTGTCCCTGGCCGGTCTGCTCGGCCTGACCCTGGCGGTCGAAGAGGGCGTGGAGGTGAACCTGCTCGGCTTGTCGCTCGGCGTCGACCTGTCGCCGCCGGCGCTCAAGCTGCCGGGCATCGGACGCCTCGGCTGGCCCGAGTGAGCGGAGGCTGTGCCAATGAAAAACGCCCGACCGCGTTGCGCGCGTCGGGCGTTTTGTCGTGATGCCTGCCGATTATTTCTTGCTGAATCTGCGCGAGGCACCGAGGCCGGCCAGACCAAGCCCCAAGAGGGCCAGTGACATCGGCTCCGGCATGGGGTTCGGGTTCGGATCTTCGCCGGGGTTGGTGCTGCCCAGGAAGGCCGCGCCGGAGATGTCGCCGATGCCCGCATCGAACAGGAAGGTCGGCGCCGCGGTGAAGGGGTCGATGCGGTAGAGGCTCGAGCCGATGGCGGCGATGAAGTCGCCGTCGGCCACCACCAGGCCGGCCAGTGCGCTGCTCGAGATGCCGGTGCTACCGACGAGCTGGGTGGTGCCGGTCATCGGATCGATGATCCGAAGCTCCGAGCCGCCGGGGGTGGAAGGGCTCTGGGTCAGGCCGTAGAGAACGCCGTTGGGTGCGTAATCGACCCCGTCGAAGGAAATGCCGGTGCCGATGTTGGTGGCGGTGTTGGCATTCAGGTCGAAGGTGTAATACGTGCCGACCGAGCCGGAGCTGCTCGACGTGAAACCGGTGAGGTCCGAGTGCATGGCGAAGGTGCCTTCGCCGGTGACGTTGATGCCCAGGGCGCCCAGATTGTAAGTGGTCAGCGTCGCACCCGTGGTCGGGTCGATCTTGGAGACGACATCGTTGCTCTGTGTGAAGACATAGAGATCGTTGCCGATGCCTTCCATCCCGCTGATCTGCGAGAAGCCGCCCACCAGCGGCGTCACGGACTGCGCCGTCAGGTCGACCGAATAGACCGTGCCGGTATTCCAGCCGCCGATGTATAGGGTGCCGGCCTGCGCGCCTCCCATGGCGGCGGCGAGGGCGGCGACGGCCAGTGCCGTCTTGGCGAATGCGACATGTTTCATTGCGGATCTCCTTGGTGTGTGCCGATCAGGGGGCAATGCCCATATCCTGCGTGTGGATACTGAGAAGCACGATGCATGCCGATTTGTGTCGATTTGTTAAGTCGTTGTTGTTTATAAATTTATTTCCTCTCCCTGATCTTTTTGCCCAGGGGGTGTAAATTTTTTCGTCACGCGAGGGCGGCTTTGGGGGGCATCTAGAAGTATCGATTTTCGGTACTTTTGTCGTAGTTGTTTGTTTTTGGTTTTTATTCATTAGACTTTGCCCACAACTTTCCTTCCCAGACCGCCATGAGCACCACCGCCGATCTCGTCAAGACACTCAAGACCGAACTCAAGGCCGCAGGCCTGACCTACGCCATGCTGGCCGAGCGCCTCGGTCTGGCCGAATCCAGCGTCAAGCGCCTGTTTTCCGCCAGCGGCGATCTGCCGTTGTCGCGCATCGATGCGGTGTGCCGGGTGCTGGGGCTGGACTTCGCCGACCTGGCACGCAAGGTGGCCGACAGCCAGCCCCAGCTTCAGCAGTTGTCGCTCGAACAGGAGCAGGCGGTGGTGGCCGACCGGCAGCTGCTGCTGGTGGCCATCTGCGTGATGAGCCAGATGAGCCTGGACGAGATTCTTTCCGCCTATGCCTTGAGCGAGGCCGAGGGCGTGCGCTGCCTGGCGCAACTCGACCGGCTCGGCATCATCGACCTGCGCCCCGGCAACCGCTACCACCTCAAGGTGGCCAAGGGCTTCCGCTGGCTGCCGCAGGGGCCGGTGATGGCCTTCTTTCGCCGCGAGGTGCTGCAGGACTACTTCGCTGGCGGCTTCGACGGCGAATCCGAGCTGCTGACCGTGGTGCACGGCGAGGTCGGGCGATCGATGGCCGCCTCCTACCGCGACCGCCTGATCCGCCTGTGCCAGGACTTTTCCAATCAGCACCTGGCCGACCAGAAACTGCCGGCCGATCAGCGCCAGCCCTTCACGCTGGTCGTGGGCATGCGTTCCTGGCTGATGCCGGCGCTGCGCGACTTTCAGCGGCCGGGAGCAGCATCGTGAGTGACCGGCCCCGGTCGCCGGGGCGCCGTCGCCTGCTGCTCGGCGCGCTGGCCGGCGGCGCGGCCGGCGTATTGGGCTGGCAGTTGGCCCGTCCGCGCCTGGTCAACCCCTGCCATGCCGCGCTGCCGCCGGAGATCGCCGAGCACCCGTTGGTGCGCGCCGCCTGGGACGGCCTCGATCCGGCCCAGGTGTGGGACTGCCATGTGCATCTGGCCGGCATCGGCGACGGCGGCAGCGGCATCACCATTTCGCCGACCATGCTCAGCCCGTTGCATCCGCTCGAGTACCTGCAGCGCCTTTTCTACCTCAATGCCGGCTGCGTGCATGACGCGCCGGGGCAGGTGGATGCCAGTTACATGGCGCGCCTGGAGAACCTGGTGGACGCCATGCCCACCGGCTGCAAGCTGATGCTCTTCGCCTTCGACCTGGCGCACGATGCGCGCGGCGTGGCCCAGCCGGCGCTGTCGGCCTTTCATGTGCCCGACGCCTATGCGCGGCAGGTGGCGGCCGCCGCCCCTGCGCGCTTCGAGTGGGTATGCTCGATCCACCCCTATCGCGAGGACGCGGTCGAGGCGCTCGATGCCGCCGTGGCCGGCGGTGCGCGGGCGGTCAAGTGGCTGCCGCCGGCGATGGGCATCGACCCCGCCTCCGCGCAGTGCGACCGTTTCTATGCCGCGCTGGCGCGCCATGACCTGCCGTTGATTTCGCATGCCGGCGAGGAGCGCGCGGTGCACGGCCCGGGTGATCCGGGCTGGGGCAATCCGCTGCGCCTGCGCCGCGCGCTGGAGGCTGGCGTGCGGGTGGTGATGGCCCATTGCGCCAGCGTTGGCGAGGACGTGGACCTCGACCGTGGTGAGCACGGCCCGCGCGTGCCCAGCTTCGCGCTGTTCAAGCGCCTGATGGCCGAGCCGGCCCATGCGGACCGCCTGTTTGCCGACATCTCCGCGATCACCTTGCGCAACCGCGACCTGTCGGTGATGCGTGAAATCGTCGAGCAACAACAGTGGCATAATCGGCTGCTCTTCGGCTCCGACTACCCGCTGCCCGGCATTCTGCCGCTGGTGTCGCCGGCGCAGCTGGCGGCCGAAGACATGCTGGTGGATGCCGCGGTGCCGCTGCTCGAGCGCCTGCGCGACCACCATCCGATCCTCTTCGATCTGGTGCTCAAACGCCTGTTGCGCAGCCGGGGCGCCCGCCTGGCCGACGGTATTTTCGAAACCCGCCGCTTCTTCGACCGGAGCCCCGCATGACCCAGTCCTCGCTGCTGCGCCAGCGCCGCTTCCTCCCCTTCTTCCTGACCCAGTTCTTCGGCGCCTTCAACGACAACGTCTACAAGAACGCGCTGGTGGTGCTCATCACCTTCCAGGCGGCGCGCCATACCGAGATGTCGGCCGGGGTGCTGGTCAACCTGGCGGCCGGGCTGTTCATCCTGCCCTTCTTCCTGTTCTCGGCCACCGCCGGCCAACTGGCCGACAAGTTCGAAAAGAGCCATCTGATGCGCCTCATCAAACTGGCCGAGATCGGCATCATGGGGCTGGCGGCGACCGCCTTCGCGCTCGATTCGCTGGCCTTGATGCTCGCCACGCTGTTCCTGATGGGCGCGCAGTCCTCGCTGTTCGGACCGGTCAAGTACGCCATCCTGCCGCAGCATCTGGCCGAGACCGAGCTGGTCGGCGGCAATGCGCTGGTCGAGTCGGGCACCTTCATCGCCATCCTCATCGGCACCATCGCCGGCGGGGTGATGATCGCGCTGCCGGCGGGCACGGTATGGGTGTCGGTGGCGGTGCTGACCGTGGCGCTGGCCGGCTACCTGGCCAGCCGCGGCATTCCGCGCGCGCCGGCGGCCGACCCCGCGCTGCGCATCAACTGGAACCCGCTGACCCAGACCTGGCGCACCATCGGCTTCACCCGCAGCAACCGCACGGTGTTCCTGTCGGTGCTCGGCATCTCCTGGTTCTGGTTCTACGGCGCGCTGTTCCTGTCGCAGTTCCCCGGCTATGCCAAGACCGTGCTCGGCGGCGACGAATACGCGGTGACGCTGCTGCTGGCGGTGTTCTCGGTCGGCATCGGCGCCGGCTCGCTGCTGTGCGAGCGGCTCTCGGGCCGGCATGTGGAGATCGGCCTGGTGCCCTTCGGTTCGATCGGCCTCTCCCTGTTCGCGCTCGACCTGTGGTGGGCCAGCCCGGTGCCCGGCGCCTTGGGCGAGGCGCTGCCCTTCGCCACCGTGATGGCCCAGCCGGCCACCTGGCGGGTGCTCTTCGATCTGCTGATGATCGGCCTGTTCGGCGGCTTCTTCATCGTGCCGCTGTATGCGCTCATTCAGAGCCGCAGTGCGCCCTCGCACCGCTCGCGCATCATCGCCGGCAACAACATCCTCAATGCGCTGTTCATGGTGGTGGCCGCCGGCCTGGGCGCCGGGCTCCTGGCAGCCGGGGTGTCGATCGCCCAGTTGTTTCTGATGACCGCCATCCTCAACGCCTGCGTGGCGGTCTACATCTACACCCTGGTGCCCGAGTTCCTGCTGCGCTTCATCGTCTGGCTGCTGGTGCACACCGTGTACCGGCTCGAGGTGAGGGGCGAGGAGCAGATCCCCGAGAGCGGCCCGGCAGTCATCGTGGCCAACCATGTGAGCTTCGTCGATGCGCTGGTGATCATGGCCGCCTGCCGCCGACCGATCCGTTTCGTGATGGATCATCACATCTTCCGCTGGCCGATTCTCTCCTTCGTCTTCCGCACCAGCCGCGCGATTCCCATCGCGCCGGCCAAGGAAGACCCGGTGATGATGGAAAAGGCCTTCGACACCGTGGCCGAGGCGCTGGCCGCCGGCGAGCTGGTCGGGCTCTTCCCCGAGGGGCGCATCACCGACACCGGCGAGATGAAGCCCTTCCGCCCCGGCATCAAACGCATCGTCGAGCGCACCCCGGTACCGGTGGTGCCGATGGCGCTGCGTGGGCTGTGGGGCAGCACTTTCAGCCGCAAGGACGGCCCGGCCATGCGCCGGCCTTTCCGGCGCGGGCTGTTCAACCGCATTGCGCTGGTGGCCGGTACGCCGGTGGCGCCGGCCGAGCTGCGGGTCGACGCCCTGCAGGACACCGTGGCCGCGCTGCGCGGCGATCAGCGATAACAACAGGAAACGGGTATGTGGATCATTGCAGGATTGGTGCTGGGCGCGCTGGCCGGCCTCGACAGCGGGCTGGACGAGGCGATCGGTGGCGCGCTGATCGGTGCGGTCGTCGGTGCGGCGATCCAGTTCTTCACGCGCAAGCCGAAGGCCGATGCCGCGGCCCTGGCGCAGCTCGAGGCGCGGGTCGCCCTGCTGGAGCAGACCGTGGCCCAACTGCGCGCCGACGGCGCTACGCCTGCGGCGACCCTGCCCGAGCCCGCGCCCGCACCCGCCCCCGTCATCGTGCCGCGTGACATCGATGTGCCGGCCACCGAGGCGGCCGTGCCGCCCGTGCCATCGAGTCCGCCACCCGCCCCGGTGCGCCGTCGTGGTGCCGACGTGCTGGCCGCCCGGCGCGGCGAGCCGGTGCCCGAGCGGCATGCCCCGGTCGCACGCGCGCCCGGCACGCTCGACCAACTCTACGACACCGCCCGCGCCTGGCTGCTCGGTGGCAACACCGTGGTGCGTGTCGGTCTGCTGGTGCTGTTCTTCGGCCTCGCCTTCCTGGCGCGCTACGCGGTCGACAACAGCCTGCTGCCGGTCGAATTCCGCCTTGCCGGCATCGCCACCGGCGGGATTGCGCTGCTGGTGCTCGGCTGGCGCCTGCGCCGACAGCGCAGCGGCTATGCCTTGAGCCTGCAAGGCGGTGGCGTCGGCGTGCTGTATCTGACCATCTTCGCCGCCATGCGCCTCTACCAGCTGATTCCGCCCACGCTCGGCTTTGCGCTGTTGCTGGCCGTCGTGCTCTTTGCCGCCGCGCTGGCGCTGTGGCAGAACGCGCAGGCGCTGGCGGTGATCGGCATCGCCGGCGGTTTCATGGCGCCGATCCTGGCCTCCACCGGGCAGGGCAGCCATGTGCTGCTGTTCGGCTACTACCTGCTGCTCAACGCCGGCCTGCTATTCATGGCCTGGCACAAAGCCTGGCGGGTGCTGAATCTGGTCGGCTTCGCCTTCACCTTTTCGATCGCCCTGGCCTGGGGCGCGCGTGATTACCAGCCGGCGCTGTTCGCCAGCACCGAGCCCTTCCTGGTCGCCTTCGTGCTGATGTACGTGGCTGCCGCCGTGCTCTACGCCTGGCGCAGCGCGCCCTCGCTCAAGGACTATGTCGATGGCACCCTGGTGTTCGGCACCCCGGTGGTTGGCTTCGGCCTGCAGGCGGCGCTGGTCGAGGGCATGCCCTATGGCCTGGCGGCGAGCGCGCTGGCGCTCGGGGCCTTCTACGTGCTGCTGGCGCGCTGGCTGCATGGCCGGGCGCGGCCGACGTTGCGGCTGTTGGTTGAAGCCTTCCTCGCGCTCGGCGTCGCCTTTCTCACGCTGACCATTCCGCTGGCGGTCGATGGCCAATGGACGGCCGCCGCCTGGGCCATGGAGGGCGCGGCGCTGCTGTGGGTGGGCACGCGCCAGTCGCGCAAGCTGGCCATGGCCTCGGGCCTGGCGCTGCAACTGGCCGCCGGTGCCTTCTTCGTCTCCGACGGCGGGCTGGACGGCTTCGGCCGTGTCTGGCCGGTGCTCAACAGCCAGTGTGTCGGCGCCGCGCTGATCGCGCTGGCCGGCTTTTTCAGCAGTCGCTTTGCCGCCGCCGGCCGCGAGCGCTGGCCGCGTCTGTTGTCGGTGGCCGCGCCGTCGCTGCTGGTGTGGGCCACGCTGTGGTGGCTGGCCGGCGGCATGAGCGAGCTCGACGCCTGGTTCAACAACCGGCAGATGGCCGCCGCGGCGCTGCTGTTCTTTGCCGCCAGCGGCGCGCTGGCCAGCGTGGCGGCCCGCCGCCTGGCCTGGCCCGAGCTGCACGGGCCGGCCTTGCTGGCGTTGCCGGGCATGGCGCTGTCGCTGCTGCTCACATTGCTGCATGCCAGCACCCACCCGCTGGCCGACTGGGGCCTGCTGGCCTGGCCGCTGGCCGTCGCCTCG
The DNA here is from genome assembly GCF_018524365.1 of Denitromonas iodatirespirans. Taxonomy (GTDB): domain Bacteria; phylum Pseudomonadota; class Gammaproteobacteria; order Burkholderiales; family Rhodocyclaceae; genus Nitrogeniibacter; species Nitrogeniibacter iodatirespirans. The sequence continues at coordinate 72,307 of NZ_JAEKFT010000020.1, read as the reverse complement.
GCGCTGTTCGCCTTGCGCCGCGCCGAAGCGGCACCGGCGCTCGCCAAGCGGCTGGGGACCGGGCATACCGCCGGCCTGTGGCTGTCGAGCCTGGCGCTGGCCTGGGCGGCCGGCGACCTGGTCGATGGGGCGGTCGCCGGTGTCAGCTGGGCCCATGCCGCGGTGCTGGCGGTGGCCGCGCTGGCGCTGATCGGCCTGCAGTGGCTGGCCCGGCGCGGGCGCTGGCCCTTGCTGGCGTGGCCCCAGGCTTACCTGGGCCTGGGTGCGGCAGGGTTGGCGGTGGCCGGCCTCGGGGCCGCCGTGTGGGTGAGCCTGGCCGGTGGCGGCGAGGTGGCGCCACTGCCGTATGTGCCGGTGCTCAATCCGCTGGATCTGAGCATGGGCGTGTTGCTGCTGGCGGTGTTCCGGGGGCGGCACGGCATGGCCGGGACGCCGGCGCAGCGCGACACGCTGGTCAAGGCGCTGGCGGCGGTCGGCTTCCTGCTTGCCAACGGCGCCTTGCTGCGCACCGTGCATCACCTGGCCGGCGTGCCGTGGGACGAGGCGGCGATGTTCGCCAGCGATACCGTGCAGGCCAGCGTGTCGCTGTGCTGGGGGCTGCTCGGGCTGGCGCTGACCTTTGTCGCCAGCCGCGGCCGGCGGCGCACGCTGTGGATGGTCGGCGCGGCGCTGCTCGGCGTGGTGGTGGCCAAACTCTTCCTGGTGGACATGGCCAGCACCGGCACGGTGGCGCGCATCGTCTCCTTCCTCGGTGCCGGGGTGGTGTTGCTGGTGGTGGGCTATTTCTCGCCCTTGCCGCCGGCACGGGAGCAAAACGCATGAAGCTATCTCCGTGGCTGTGCTTGCTGGTGATGGCGCCCGCCATGGCGGCGCCGCCAGCGCCGGCCGATTTCGCGCTGCAACTGCCGATCGAGGCGCCGGTGGAGGCCGGCTTGCTGCAGATCGCCTTGCCGGCCGAGGCCTATCGCGCGCTGCGCCGCAGCGATCTGGCCGATGTGCGCATCTTCAACGCGGCCGGCGACGCCCTGCCGATGGCACGCCTGCCGCCGCAGGGCGACACGCAGGCGCTGCGCGTCGAGCGCCCGCTGGTGGCGATGCCGCCGGTGGTGGTGCCGGGCCCGGACTCGGTGGTGGTATCGCGCGCCGGCGGGAGCGTGCGGGTCGAGGTCGAGGGCTCGGCGGTGGTGCCGGGCGTTGCCCGCCAGAACGGCTATCTGCTGGCGGTGAAGGATTTCGAGGCGCCGATCGACGCGCTGGTGCTGGCTTGGTCGGCGCCGACGCCCTTCGAGGCGGCGGTGCGGGTGCGCGCCTCGGACGATCTGTCCACCTGGCGCACGGTGGCGCGCAACGTGCCGGTGCTGGCCATCGGCGAGGGCGAGGCGCGCATCGTCCAGGATCGCGTGCCGCTGTCCGGCGTCAAGGCGCGCTATCTGCGCGTGGACTGGGACGGCGCGCCGCCGACGGTGGCGCTCACGCAGGCCACGCTGGTCAGCCAGCGCCATGTCGGGCGGCCGGCACGCGAGTGGCTGACGCTGGCGGGGCAGGTGGACGGGATGCGCATCGACTATGTGTCGCCCGGCCTCTTCCCGGTCGATGCGGTGCGGCTGGTGCCGGCCGGCGACAACGATGTGGTGTCGGCAACGGTGTCGTCCCGCCCGGCGGTCAGTGCCCGCTGGCAGTGGCGGGCGCGCACGGTCGGCTATCGGCTGCAGCAGCAGGGTGGGGCGACGGAGGAGGGCGCGCCGACCGGCGTGGCTCTCACGCGCGATCCGCTGTGGCAGGTGGCGGCCGACGCTGCGCCCGGCACCGCGGACCTGCCGCGCCTGGCGCTGGGCTGGGTGCCCGAGACGGTGGTCTTCGTCGCTCGCGGGGCCGGCCCGTTCACGTTGGCGATGGGCGATGCGGATGCGCCGTCGGCGTGGCTGAGACCCGGGCAGGTGGTGCCGGGCTACGGCACCGAAGGGGCTGCCGTGCCGGTCCGTGCGCAGGTGCTGCCGGCGCCGCAGCCGGCCGACGCGGTCGCGCGGGACACCGCGCCTTGGCACAGCGGCCGCCTGTGGCTGCTGTGGGCGGTGCTGCTGATCGCGGTGGCGGTGCTCGGCGCGATGGCGCGCAGTCTGTGGCGCGAGATGCGCGCCGGGCAGGACGAGACCTGAGAGGCGCTGGACAATGTTGTCGCCGATTGGCATCAGGTGTGTCTTGTGCCGGCGTCACCGGGCGCGCACGCTGGACGGTTTATGACGTTTCGCTGAGGTCAGCATGCCGGACTCCCGCCGCCATCCCACGCCCCCCGGTCAGGAACCGCTGCATCCCGATACCTTGATGGTCAGCCATGGCCATGATCCCGCCCGGGCCCGCGGCGCGATCAAGATGCCGGTCTATCACAGTTCGACCTTCGTCTTTGGCAGCGCGGAGGAGGGCGCGGCCTTCTTCGACGTGGCGGCCGGGCGCGCACCGGCGCCGGCCGAGGGCGACGGCGGCCTGGTCTATGGCCGTTTCGATCATCCCAATCTGCAACTGGTCGAGGCGCGTCTGGCGGCGCTCGACGGTGCCGAGGCGGCGCTGGTGACGGCGAGCGGCATGGCGGCGATCAGCACGGCGCTGTTCGCCTCCCTGCGCCCGGGCGAGCAGATCGTGCACAGCCGGCCGCTGTATGGCGGCACCGAAACCTTGATCGGCAAGCAGCTGGCGGCCTGGGGCGTGGGCGCCACCGCCTTCGACGACGGCCTGTCGCAAACGCAGATGGCCTCGGCGCTGGAGACGGCCGCGGCGCGTGGGCGGGTGGGCGTCTTTTTCATCGAGACGCCGGCCAATCCGGTCAATGCGCTGGTCGATCTGGCAGCGGTCGATGCTGCCTTGTCGGATTTCGCCGCGCGCCACGGCTACCGGCCGCTGTCGATCTGCGACAACACGCTGCTCGGCCCGTTGTTCCAGCAACCGCTGCGCCATGGCATCGACCTGGTGGTGACGGCGCTGACCAAGTACGTGGGCGGCCACAGCGATCTGCTCGGCGGCGGCATCAGCGGCAGCGTCGAGCATCTGCAGCCGCTGCGCCAGTGGCGCTCGACCACCGGCTGCATGCTCGATCCGCAGTCGGCGTGGCTGCTCGCCCGCTCGATGGAGACGCTCGGCCTGCGCATGCGCCGGGCGGAGGCCACGGCCTGCGCCGTGGCGGACTGGCTGGCGGGCCATCCGCGCCATGTCATCGAGGTGCTGCATCCGGAACACATCGACGATGCGCGCTACCGCGCGGTCTATGCCCGGCAGTGCCAGGGCGCCGGCTCGACCTTCTCGCTGGTGCTCGGTGGTGGGCAGGCGGCGGCCTTCCGTTTCATCAATGCGCTGCGTCTGTTCCGCTCGGCGGTGAGCCTGGGCGGCAGCGAGTCGCTGGTCTGCCATCCGGCCTCGACCACGCACTCGGGCGTGGCGCCCGAACTGCGCGCGCGCTCGGGGGTGGTCGACGGCTTGGTGCGTTTGTCGATCGGCCTCGAGCACGAGGACGACCTGATCGCCGATCTGGCCGGCGCGCTCACCGTGGCGCTGGGGCCGGGGGCGGTGGTGCCGTGAAGCGGTAGGCCAGCGCGCCGACCCATTCGTGCACGGCAAACCAGCCGGCGTAGGTGCTCTTGGCGTTGGGGATGAAGTCGGCGAACTGGATCTCGGGGTCGGGGTTGGACAGCCATGCCGTCGGCGCCGGCGTCACGCGCAGGCCGGCGGCTTCGAAGGCCGCCTGCGCGCGCGGCATGTGCGCCGCATGCGTCACCAGGGCGATGTGCTCGATGCCCTCGGCGCGCAGGATCTGCGCCGAGTGATTGGCGTTGTCGCGGGTGTCGAGCGAAGTGGCCTCGATCCAGCGCACGGCAATGCCGAAGTCCGTCTCCATCGCCTCGTACATCATCAGCGCTTCGGGGATCCGGCCTGCGGGGGCGCCGCCGGCGAGCAGCAAGGGCCGCCCGGTCTCGCGCGCCAGCCGGGCGCCGTAGCGCAGGCGTTCGAGCGCCAGGCGGTTGACCGTCGGGTGGCCGAACTCCGGCGCATAGTCGCGCACGCCGGCGCCGAGCACCACGATGGCCTGGGTCTGCGCCAGTGCGGCGTCCGAGATCGGTGGCGCGGTCTCCAGCCTTGCGGCCAGCCAGTTGACGCTGATCGGCATCGACACCGCCAGCGCATAGAGCCAGCCGGCCCAGGCCAGCGCCCGCAGGCGGGTGCGCAGCAGGCCGAGCCCGATCAGGAGCAGCGGGCCGGCCGGCGGCAGAATCAGCAGGGCGAGGACTTTCTTGGCCCAGAAGGCGATCAGTTGCGGTTCCATGGACGGGGCGCGTTGTGGTTGGTGGATGCCGCCAGTATTATCCTCGCTTAAGTTCACCGCTGCCGGATTTGCCGGCCGACACCATGCCCGATCACCGCTACGGTATCGAAACCCTTTGCCTGCATGCCGGCCAGCAGCCCGATGCCGCCACCGGCGCGCGGGCGATGCCGATCTACCAGACCACCTCCTTCGTCTTCGATTCGCCCGAGCATGCCGCGGCGCTGTTCAATCTGCAGACCTTCGGCAATGTGTATTCGCGCATCGCCAACCCCACCGTGGCCGCCTTCGAAGAGCGCATGGCCGCGCTCGAAGGCGGGCGGGCGGCGCTGGCCACCGCCTCGGGGCTGTCGGCGCAGATGGTGGCGCTGCTGACCCTGTGCGAGGCCGGCGACGAGATCGTCGCCGCGCGTACGCTGTATGGCGGCAGCTACTCGCAGCTCGACGTGAGCCTGCGCAAGCTGGGCATCGCCACCCATTTCGTCGACCCGGCCGACCCGGACGCCTTCCGCGCCGCGATCACCGAGCGCACGAAGGCTGTGTACGGCGAGATCATCGGCAACCCCGGCCTCAACGTGTTCGACCTGAGCGCGATCGCCGACGTCGCCCATGCCGCCGGCGTGCCGCTGGTGATCGACAACACGCTGGCCTCGCCCTACCTGTGCCGGCCCATCGAGCATGGCGCCGACATCGTCATCCACTCGGCCACCAAATACATCGGCGGCCACGGCACCACCATGGGCGGGGTCATCGTCGAGTCCGGCAAGTTTCCGTGGGACAACGGCCGTTTTCCGCAGATGGTCGAGCCCTCGCGCGGCTATCACGGCGTCAATTTCTACGAGACCTTCGGCGACTTCGGCTTCACCATGAAGGCGCGCATGGAAACCCTGCGCACCTTCGGCCCGGCGCTGTCGCCCTTCAGCGCCTTCATGCTGTTGCAGGGCCTGGAAACCCTGCCGGTGCGCATGGACCGCCATGTGGCCAACGCGCAGGCAGTCGCGGCCTTTCTCGCCGCGCATCCGCAGGTGGCCTGGGTGAACTATCCGGGCCTGGCCGACAGCCCCGACCACGCGCTGGCGCAGCGCTACCTGCCCAAAGGCGCCGGCGGCATCCTCAGCTTCGGCATCGTCGGCGGGCAGGCGGCGGGCGAGCGCTTCATCAACGCGGTGCAGATGATCAGCCACCTGGCCAATGTCGGCGATGCCAAGACCCTGGTCATCCATCCGGCTTCGACCACCCATCGCCAGCTGTCGGAGGCCGAGCAGCGCGCCGCCGGTGTGCCGCCCGACATGGTGCGCCTGTCGGTGGGCATCGAAACCGAGGCCGACATCCTGTGGGATCTCGATCAGGCGCTGGCCCAGGCCGGCAAGGGGCATTGAGCATGGGCGCGCGTGAAGGCCTGCTGATTGCCGTGGCCGTGCTGGCGGTGTACCTGGTGTTCCAGCTGATCCGGGCGATGAGCGTCAAGGACGGCAGCGCCGCCGAGGGCAAGGAGGACGAGGCAGCGGCCCCCTCGTCGGCGGCCGATGTCGCCACCACCGACGAAGCGGCAGGCGATGACGGCGACGATGCCGTGGCATTGTCCGCCGCAGCCCCGGCCGACAGCGCCGCGGCGGGCGGCGACTTCGGCCTGGCACTGGAAGTGCGCCAGCTGCGCCGCGATGCCGCCCAGCTGCGCGGCGAGGTCGATCACCTGCGTGCCGAGTTGCTGGTGATCCGCCAGAGTCTCAGCGAACAGGCGGCGCAGCTCGATGCCACCCGGGCCGCCCAGCGCGTCTCGCCGCTCTATGGCGAGGCGTTGGCGCTGGTGCGCCGCGGCATGACGGCCGAGGACATTGCCGAGCGCTGCAGCATCTCGGTGGCCGAGGCCGAGCTGGTCAAATCATTGGGCCAAGACCCCGCCGCCGGCGGAGAGGACACGCGATGAGCGACGCAAAACAGGACACGCCGCCGGTTGCACTGCGCAGCCAGATGCTGCGCCGGGCGGGCATTGCCGGCGGTTTGATCGTGGTCTTGCTGGCCGCATTGGCCTGGTTCGAGAGCCAGCAGCGTGAGGAGCATGCCGAGGCCAATCCGCCGCTGGTGATGGCGCCGCCACCGCCCGAGCGGCCGGCCGCCGGGGCGCCGCCGATGCCCAGCGCGGCCGAGGTCGAAGCCGCCGTGGCCGCCGAGGGCGGCGCGCCCGAGCGCGAAGGCGTGACGCCGGCGGCGGTCGAGCCGGCCAATCTGCCGCCGGTGGTGACGGCCCCGGCCCAGGTCGACGAAACCCCACCGGCGGTGGTCGGCAGCCCGCGTCTGGTGCTCAAGGGCGAAGACGCGCCGGCCCGCAAGGCCGTGGTCGACCCCGAGCACCCGGCGCCGGCGGCGGTGCCGCCCAAACCGGCCAAGGCCGCCGCCGATGGTGCCGCGCGGCCGCGTCAGGGTTATCTGGTACAACTCGGCGTGTTCAGTGCCAGCGACAACGCCCAGGCGCTCCATGACAAGGTCGTGGCGATGGGCATCGAGGCGCATATCGAGAGCCGGGTGGTGGTCGGTCCGTTCAAGGATCGCGCCGCCGCCGACGCGGCGCGCGAGAAACTGCTCAAGTCCGGCCTCGGCAAGGGGCTGGTGGTGCGCGCGCAATAGTTCCCCGGACGACGGCCGTGCCGTCGCCAATGGCTTCACCACGAGGAGACGAAACATGCTGATTGAAAGCGCTGCTTTTGGATCGATCGACGTCAATGCCGATCAGATCTTCGACTTTCCCGCCGGCCTGCCCGGTTTCGAGGCATGCAAGCGCTTCGCCTTCCTCCAGGCCGGCGATGGCGGCAAGGTGCTGCAGATGCAGGGTGTGGAGGATCCGGCCGCCGTTTTCTCGGTGACCGACCCGGCCGGGCTCGGCGTCAACTACGAGCTGACCCTGTCAGACGCCGACGTGGCCACGCTCGGCCTGCAAAAGCCGGAGGATGCCACCGTGGTGGTCATCGTGCGGCAGGCCGCGGTCGATGCCGGCTCGCCGGCCGATGCCGGGCTCAAGGCCAACTTCATGGCGCCGCTGGTGATCAACACCGTGACGCGCCGCGGCATCCAGAAGGTGCTCGAACAGGTCGGCTGCGAGATCACCCTGCGCGGTCAGTGAGGCTCATTCGCCGGCCTTTTCCAGGCGGCGGATGAACACGGCCATTTCCTTCGCCGCCTGGAGGTCGCCCTTGTCGGTGGCGATCTGGTGCCCCCGGCGATAGACGGCGAGCGCTTCGGCCGCCTGGCCCTCGGCGGCCAGCGCCTTGCCGAGCTGCTTCCAGGCGGCCGAAAAGCCCTCGTCGCGTGCCAGGCAGGCGCGGTAGTGCTCGATGGCCTCGGTCGGCCGGCCCGCCTGCAGGCAGGCGTTGCCCAGGCCGAAGCGCAATAGCGGGCCGTCATGCGGGCCGCCGAGCATGGCGCTGAGGCGGGAAATCTGTGCGTTGGTATCCATGGCGACATGGACCGGCGCGCGCGCCGAAGGTTCGCCCGCGCTGGCGGGTACAATGCGGCACACCGGCCGACGGGGTTTGCGCCCGCCGGCTTTCGTCACTATCAGGAGTCCGATTCATGAGCAAACAGACCATCGCCACCTCCAACGCCCCGGCGGCCATCGGCACCTATTCCCAGGCCGTGCGTGCCGGCAACACGGTGTACATCTCCGGCCAGATCGGGCTCGACCCGGCGAGCATGGAGATGGCCGAGGGCTTCGAGGCACAGACCGTGCGCGTGTTCGACAACCTCAAGGCGGTGGCCGAGGCGTCCGGCGGCTCGCTGGCCGATGCGGTCAAGCTGACCATCTACCTCACCGACCTGGCCAATTTCGCCAAGGTGAATGAGGTGATGGCGCGCTACTTCGATCAGCCCTATCCGGCGCGTGCCGCGGTCGGCGTCAAGGAGCTGCCCAAGGGCGCGGTGGTCGAGGCCGACGCGATCCTCGTCATCGACTGATTCGCACGCTCCGCGGCCCGCGCATGCCTGCCAACAAGGTGGCCACCGCGCCGGCACCGCGGGCCGGCTGGCCCGGCGTCGGCCCGCAGCTGGCCGGCCGCCTGGCCAAGCTCGACATCCGCGGCCCGCAGGATCTGGTCCTCCACTTGCCGCTGCGCTACGAGGACGAAACCGTCTGCGTCGGTATCGCCGAATTGCGCGGCGGGGCGCCGCTGCAGGTCGAGGGCGTGGTGACCGATTGCGAGGTGCGCATCCGCGGGCGCCGCCAACTGGTGGCCCAGGTGCAGGACGCCACCGGCAGCCTCACCGTGCGCCTGCTGCATTTCTACCCCCAGCAACAAAAGCAGCTCACCGTCGGCCAGCGGGTGCGCCTGTTCGGCGAGGCGCGCACCGGCATCTTCGGCGCCGAGATGATCCACCCGCGCATCCGCACGGTGGGCGAGGGCGAGGCGCTGCCCACGGCGCTCACGCCGATCTACCCGACCACCGCCGGTCTGGCGCAGAGCGCGCTGCGCAAACTCATCGGCCGGGCGCTCGACAGCCATCGCCTGGAGGAGCTGCTGCCCGAGGCGGTGCGCCGCATGCTGCGGCTAATGCCCCTGCCCGAGGCGGTGCGCCTGCTGCATCTGCCGCCGCCCGAGGCAGACGCCGCGGCGCTGGTCGAGCATCGTCACCCCGCCTGGCAGCGCATCAAGTTCGAAGAATTGCTGGTGCAGCAGCTGTCGCTGCGCAAAGCCCATGCCGCCCGCCGCGCCCGCACCGCGCCGCCGCTGCGCGGTGACGACGGGCTGCGCAGCGCCTTGCTGGCCGGCCTGCCGTTTGCGCTCACCGGCGCCCAGCAGCGCGCCGATACCCAGATCTGCGCCGATCTGGCCGAGGCCCACCCGATGCAGCGCCTGCTGCAGGGCGACGTGGGCAGCGGCAAGACCATCGTCGCCGCGCTGGCCATGCTGCGCGCGGTCGAGGCCGGCTGGCAGGCGGCGCTGATGGCGCCCACGGAAATCCTTGCCGAGCAGCACTATCTCAAGCTCTCGGCCTGGCTGGCGCCGCTGGGGGTGGCGGTGGAATGGATCGCCGGCAGCCTCACCAAGAAGCAGCGCGAAGCGGCGATTGCCCGGCTGATGAGCGGCGAATCGATGCTGGCAGTGGGCACCCATGCGCTGATCGAAGATCCGGTGGCCTTGCCGCGACTCGGCCTGGCGGTGGTCGACGAGCAGCACCGCTTCGGCGTGCGCCAGCGCCTGGCGCTGCGCGAGAAGGGCGGCGCGGCCAGCCCGCACATGTTGATGATGTCGGCCACGCCGATCCCGCGCACCCTGGCCATGAGCTACTACGCCGACCTCGACGTGTCGGTGCTCGACGAGTTGCCGCCGGGGCGCACCCCGATCCTCACCAAGCTGGTGTCGGACGCGCGCCGCGACGAAGTCCTCGGCCGAGTGCGCGATGCCTGCGCCGAGGGGCGTCAAGCCTACTGGGTGTGCCCGCTGGTCGAAGAGTCCGAGGCGCTCGACCTGCAGACCGCCATCGACACCCACGCCCGGCTCAGCGAGCAGTTGCCCGAGCTGAAGGTCGGGTTGGTGCATGGCCGCCTGAAGGCCGAGGAGAAGCGCGCCACCATGGCCGCCTTCGCCGCCAGCGAGCTGCATCTGCTGGTGGCCACCACGGTCATCGAGGTGGGGGTGGACGTGCCCAACGCCAGCCTGATGATCATCGAGCATGCCGAGCGCTTCGGCCTGGCCCAGCTGCACCAGCTGCGCGGCCGGGTCGGGCGCGGCACGGCCGAGTCGGTGTGCATCCTGTTGTTCGGCAACGCCTTGTCGGAGACGGCGCGGGCGCGGCTGAAGGTGATCTACGAACACACCGACGGCTTCATGATCGCCCGCGAGGACCTGCGCATCCGTGGGCCGGGTGAGTTCGTCGGTGCCCGGCAAAGCGGTGTGCCGCTCTTGCGCTACGCCGACCTCGAAAACGACGGCGATCTCGTCGAGCAGGCGCGCGACCTCGCCGAAGCCCTCTTGCGCGAACAGGCACCGCTGGCCGAGGCGATCATGCAGCGCTGGGTCGCCGGCCGCGAAAGCCTGTTGCGTGCGTAGGGCGGAGAAGCGTCGCGCCTTCCGCCACCTCGAGCGCTTGAGCCATGCGGGTCGGCGGAAGGCGCTACGCTTTTCCGCCCTACAACGTGTCGGGACGCCTGGGCGAAGCCATGCCCGCATCAATGCCTCGCCCCCGCGAACGCGGTAAGATGCGCGCCGCACCCCCATGACCCAGATCCTCCGCACCCGCCCGACCCGTGACGACTGGCTCGCGCATCCGCCGCGGGCCACGGTGCGCCCGCGCCTGCGGCCATGGCTGCTCGATCCGGGCTCGCTCACGGCTCGCATCCGGGCGCGCTGCGAACGCTTCGAGGTGCGGGTGGTGCGCCAGGCGCCGATGCGCCCGCATCCGGACGAGGCCGAGCTGCTCGGCCTGCGCCCCGGTGCCCGTGCCTGGCTGCGCGAGGTGCTGCTGCTGGCCGACGGGGTACCGGTGGTGTATGCGCGCTCGGTGCTGCCGCGGCACAACCTGCGCGGCGCGTGGCGCCTGTTCCACGGCATCGGCAGCCGGCCGCTGGGCGCGGCGCTGTTCTCCGATCCGCGCATCGTCCGCCAGCCCTTGCGCTGCACACGGCTCGATGTGCGCGATGCGCGCTATCATCGCGCCATGCACCTGATCAGCGGCCAGCTTCGCCTGCCGGCCAGCCTGTGGGCCCGCCGTTCGCTGTTCCGCCTGCGCGGGCGCGCCTTGCTGGTGAGCGAGGTGTTTCTGCCAACCATTCTGACGCTTGCCCCATGACCCTTTCCGAGCGCCTGCGAATCTACGAGCGGCTGATGCGGCTGGACAAGCCGATCGGCATCCTGCTGCTGATGTGGCCGACGCTGTGGGGCGTGTGGTTCGCCGGCATGGGCCATCCGTCGGGCTTCGTCGTGTGGATCTTCGTGCTCGGCACGGTGCTGATGCGCTCGGCCGGCTGCGTCATCAACGACTATGCCGACCGCGATTTCGACGGCCATGTCGAGCGCACCCGCCACCGCCCGCTGGCGACCGGCCAGATCGGGACTACCGAGGCCTTGCTGCTGGCCGGCGGTCTGGCGCTGGCCGCCTTCGCACTGATCCTGCCGCTGCATCCGCTGGTGCGCTGGTTGTCGGTGCCGGCGCTGTTCCTGGCGGCCAGCTATCCCTTCACCAAGCGCTTTCTGTCGATTCCGCAGGCCTACCTCGGCGTGGCCTTCGGCTTCGGCATCCCGATGGCCTTTGCCGCCATCCAGTACACCGTGCCGCCGGTGGCCTGGGTGATGCTGGTGGCGAACGTGTTCTGGGCCATGGCCTACGACACCGAATACGCCATGGTCGACCGCCCCGACGATCTGAAGATCGGCATCAAGACCTCGGCCATCACCTTCGGTCGCTTCGACGTGCTGGCGGTGATGCTCTGCTACGGCCTCTTTCTCGCCCTGATGGCCGGGGTCGGCGTGGCCATGGGGCGCGGTGTGTTCTACGCGCTGGGCCTGGTCGCGGCGGCGGCGATCACGGGCTATCACTACACCCTGATCCGCGACCGCGATCGCGACCGCTGCTTCCGCGCCTTCTTGCACAACAACTGGATCGGCTTCGCGATTTTTACCGGCCTGGTGCTCGACTACTGGATCACGCCGATGGGCTGAGCCCCGCTTTGCCGATGCCACAAAAAAGGCCACCGCAACGGGTGGCCTTTTTGTCGTGTGGCGCCGGGTCAGGCGCGCCGGCGCAGGCGCCAGCCGAGCAGGCCGAGGCCGGCCAGCATCATGGCCCAGGTTTCGGGCTCGGGGATTGCCGCCACTTGCCAGCCCACATCGCTGAGCAGGGCCCAGTCCAGGTCGGTGAAGTACTTACGCTGACCGGCGGTGATCGACGGGGTGAGCGCCGGTTCCTGCAGCGAGCCCATGAAGGTCGAGTCGATGCTCTTGAGCAGGTGGCCCGCGTCGTCGAGCGGCACCGGCCCGCCGTAGCTCGCCATGGCGGCGTCGCCGGTAAAGCTCAGCCCGTTGCGCTGGTTGGTCCAGGGCGCCGAGGTGCCGACGCCGAGCACATGGCCCAGTTCGTGGATGACCACCGAATAGAAGTCGAAACTGGAAAAGGCCTCGACGGTGGTGATGTCGTCGTCCAGATACCAGGCGGCGCCGGAGTCGAACACCATGGCGCCGCCGAAGGGGCCGTAGTCGACGCCCTGCGGCAAGGCCTGGCCGCGATTCTGGATGCTCGTCAGGAAGCTGTTCGTGCCCGCGGCGGAATAGCCGTTGCCGCCGGCGCCGAGCGTATTGCCGGCGAGGGGGCGGGCGCCGACGAAGATGCGCAGCGTGTCTTCGGGGATCGACTGGCTGGGCGCGAGCGTCGAACTCTCGCCAGTGATCAGGCCGACTTCGGGCTGGAAGCGGTTGACGCCACCGACCGTGATGGCGGCCAGCGAGTCGGTCAGCCGGCCGCCGAACTCGGTGGCCACGGCGTCCAGCACCGACCGGTGGGCGCCGGTGAAGAAGTTGCCGGTGTCGTAGGTGTAGTCGAATTCGATGGTGATGGCCTGTGCCGAGCTTGCGGCGAGGGCCAGGGCGGTGGCGGCCAGCAGGGTTCTGCGCATGGAGTGCCTCTCGAGGGAGTATGGTTTTGGCGTATGACGTTGGACGTAAGCGTGGCAGAAAACATCGACTCGGGAAAGGGTGTGGCCGACGAACAGTTGTATCCGCGCGTAAGGCGGCGGGCCGGACGCGGGCCGGCGGGGCGCCGGTGTGCGGCGCGTCGGCATCGCGCCGAGCGCCTATAATCCGCCTCAGCCTTCAATCGGAACGAGCTCATGCGTTACAAGGATCTGCGCGACTTCATCGACCAGCTCGAGGCGCGCGGCGAACTCAAGCGGATCACCGTGCCGGTGGATACGCATCTGGAAATGACCGAAATCGCAGACCGCGTGCTGCGCGCCGGCGGGCCGGCACTGCTCTTCGAAAAGCCGACCACCCGCGGTGTGCCGCAGGCCATGCCGGTGCTGGCCAATCTGTTCGGCACCCCCGAGCGCGTCGCGCTGGGCATGGGCGTGGAGGGCGACTGGACGACCCAGCTGCGCGAGGTCGGCCGGCTGCTCGCTTTCCTCAAGGAGCCCGAGCCGCCCAAGGGCCTGCGCGATGCCTGGGAGAAGCTGCCGATGTTCCGCCAGGTGCTCAACATGTCGCCCAAGGAGGTGCGCTCGGCGCCCTGCCAGGAGGTGGAATGGACGGGCGACGCGGTCGATCTGGCGCGCCTGCCGATCCAGCACTGCTGGCCGGGCGATGCCGCGCCGCTGATCACCTGGGGGCTGGTGGTGACCCGCGGGCCGAACCAGAAACGGCAGAACCTGGGCATCTACCGCCAGCAGGTGATCGGGCCGAACAAGGTGATCATGCGCTGGCTGGCGCACCGCGGCGGCGCGCTGGATTTTCGCGATCACCAGAAGGCGCACCCCGGCGAGCCCTTCCCGGTGGCGGTGGTGCTCGGCTGCGACCCGGCCACCATCCTCGGCGCGGTGACGCCGGTGCCCGATTCGCTCTCCGAATACCAGTTCGCCGGCCTGCTGCGCGGCAGCAAGACCGAGCTGGTCAAGTGCAAGGGCTCGGACCTGCAGGTGCCCGCCTCGGCGGAGATCGTGCTCGAAGGCGTGATCCACCCCGGCGAGACCGCGCTCGAAGGCCCCTATGGCGACCACACCGGCTACTACAACGAGCAGGCGCCGTTCCCGGTGTTCACCATCGAGCGCATCACGATGCGCCGCGAGCCGATCTACCACAGCACCTACACCGGCAAGCCGCCCGACGAACCGGCCATGCTCGGCGTGGCGCTCAACGAGGTCTTCGTGCCGCTGCTGCAGCGGCAGTTTCCGGAGATCGTCGACTTCTACCTGCCGCCCGAGGGCTGCTCCTACCGGTTGGCGGTGGTCAGCATCAAGAAGGCCTACCCCGGCCATGCCAAGCGCGTGATGTTCGGCATCTGGAGCTTTCTGCGCCAGTTCATGTACACCAAGTTCATCATCGTGGTGGACGATGATGTGGACACCCGTGACTGGAAAGAGGTGATCTGGGCCATGACCACCCGCATCGACGCCACGCGCGACACCGTGCTGGTCGACAACACCCCGATTGACTACCTCGATTTCGCCAGCCCCGAGTCCGGCCTCGGCTCCAAGATGGGCCTCGACGCCACCAACAAGTGGCCGGGCGAGACGCACCGTGAGTGGGGCCGGCCGATCGTCATGGACGCGGCGGTCAAGGCGCGGGTGGATGCATTGTGGGATCGGCTCGGTCTGTAGATCATGGCAAAGCGTGTCGGCGACTTGATCTGGACCGGCAAACCCCGAACTATGCACAGGTCGTCGCCTCCAACGGGTGACATCTCGAATAACAGGAGCCCCCATGGCCCGCTATGATTCGTCCTCGCCCATCGTTGTTGACGTGCCGCGCGAAGGGCTCATCACCCTCGCGCACATCATCTACGGCCTGCACGCCATTGCCCTGTTCTCGGGCGTCGCCACCTCGGCCACCATCGTCGGCAGCTTCGTCTCCGGCCTGCCGTCGATCGTCGCCGTGATCCTCAACTACGTGAAGCGCGACGCGGTGCGCGGCACCTGGCTGGACAGCCACTATCGCTGGCAGATCCGCACCTTCTGGTTCGCCCTGCTGTGGTTCGGTATCGCCTGGCTGATGGCCGTCACCATCATCGGCCTCCCCATCTTCTTCGGCATCATCGCCGTGGCCGGGCTGTGGGTGCTGTACCGGGTGGTGCGCGGTTGGATCAACCTGTCCAATCGGGTGCCGATGCCGGTGGATTGAGGTGGCGGGGCGCCGCCTGGCGCGCGGTCAGTTGCCTTCGGCGGAGGGCCGTTGGCCGGGTCTCGCCCCGGCGGGCGAGTTACTTCTTTGTCACGCGACAAAGAAGTAACCAAGAAAACGCGCCCCGCTGTGCCGCCGGCTTCGCCGGTGCCCTCTCTACGCCCGGCGCCGGCGGGTCGTGTCGCGAACTCGCCCTGCGGGCTCAAACAGCGACACGACAATTCCCGCCGTCCCCGTTCTCCGTTCGGCGGCACAGAAGGGGGAGGGGGCTCGGGCTCGGCTTCGCCATCGCCCGCTTGGGGGCTGCGTAGGGCGGGTTGAAACCCGCCCTACAAAAACCTGCACTGCTGTTGCCGCCTGCCGGGGCGAGACCCGGCCAACGGACCTCCTCCGAAGGCAAGCCCCCAACGGAATCCAGCGATTGCGCGGGCGGGCAGAGGCGCCGATGCCGCAAGGCTTGCCATGTCCCGGTCCGCGACGCATCCTTGAGCGCATCACCCCGCATCCGACGGGGACCACCGGAGGAGATGTTCCATGGCGTGCTGTCACTACTACGGACATCAGGCGGGGGGCGACGCCGCCTTTGCCGTCGATATGTCGGCCATCACCTACGGCGCCGGTTGCCTAGTGGAGGCGGGCGATCATGCCCAGAGTCTGGGCATGCGGCGGGTGGCGTTGTTTACCGATGAACGCCTGGCCGCGCTCGAGCCGGTGGCCATCGTCAAGCGCTCGCTGCAGGCCGCGGGGCTGGAGGTGGTGGTGTACGACGCGGTCAAGGTCGAGCCCACCGACGGCAGCTTTCTCGAGGCGGCGCGCTTTGCCCGCGAGGGCAAATTCGACGGCTTCGTGTCGGTCGGCGGCGGATCGGTCATCGATACCTGCAAGGCGGCCAATCTCTACAGCAGCTATCCGGCGCCGCTCACCGACTATGTGAATGCGCCGATCGGCGCCGCCAAGGCCGTGCCCGGCCCGCTCAAACCACACATCGCCTGCCCGACCACCAGCGGTACCGGCTCCGAGTGCACCGGCATCGCCATCTTCGATTTCATCGAGAGGCGGGTGAAGACCGGCATCGTCTCCAAGCGGCTGCGCCCGAACCTGGCGCTGATCGACCCGACCACCACCTACACCCTGCCGGCCGCCGTGGTGGCCGCCTCGGGCTTCGACGTGCTCTCGCATGCGCTCGAATCCTTCACCGCGCTGCCCTACACCCGACGCACCCCGGCCGATCGCCCCTCGCTGCGGCCGATGAGCCAGGGCGCCAACCCCTGGAGCGACATCGGCTGCGAGAAGGCGCTGCAGATGACCGGGCGGTTCCTCGAACGCGCGGTGCAAAGCGCCGACGACCACGAGGCGCGCGACGGCATGATGTTCGCCGCCACCCTGGCAGGCATCGCCTTCGGCAACGCCGGCGTGCATCTGCCGCATGGCATGTCCTACGCGGTGGCCGGGCAGGTGCGCGACTTCTGCTCCCATGGCTATCCGCAGGACGAGCCGATGGTGCCGCATGGCATGTCGGTGATCGTCAATGCGCCGGCGGTGTTCCGCTTTACCGCCGACGCCTGCCCCGAGCGCCATCTGGACGCGGCGCGCTGGCTGGGGGCGGATGTGGCCGGCGCGAGCCTGGCCGATGCCGGCGAGATCGTCGCGCAGCGGTTGATCGCCCTGATGCAGGCGACCGGCATTCCCAACGGTGTCGGCGGCGTGGGCTATGGGGCGGACGATGTGGTGTCGCTGGCCGAGGGCGCGTGGGCACAGCAGCGGCTGGTCAAGAATGCGCCCAAGGCGGTGAGCGAGGCCGATCTGGCTGGGTTGTTTCGGGGGGCGATGCGCTATTGGTAGGGGCGGGGCGGCTACGCTGCAGGCGCATCCGCCGACCCAGGGCTCAATGCCCTTCCCACACCCATTCGAGCAGAACGTCCTGCGCCTCGGCGCTGGCCGCTGCATTGGGATGATTGACCATCATCGCCACCGCGTGGCGCCGCCCCTTGCGGTCGATCACGTAACCGGCCATGGCGCGCACGTTGTTGAGGGTGCCGGTCTTGATGTGGGCCGTGCCGCGCGCGCCGCTGTCGCGCAGGCGGCGGCGCGCCGTGCCGTCGATGCCGGCCACCGCCATCGAGCCCATGAACTCGGGCATGAAGGGACGCTCCCACGCCTGTTGCAGCAGCTGCCCGAGGGCGCGCGGGGTGATGCGGGCGGTGCGCGACAGGCCTGAGCCGTTTTCGATCTCGAAGCCGGTGGTGTCGATGCCGGCGGCGGCCAGCTGCAGGCGGGCCAGGTGGGCGCCACCCTGCACCATGTCGGGGGCGTCGTGGTCGCTGGCGCCGAGCGTGGCCAGCAGTTGGCGGGCGATCACGTTGTTGGACCACTTGTTCATGTCGCGCACCACGTCGGCCAGCGGCCGGGAGGTGTGCACGAACAGGGTGTTGGCCTGGCGCGGGGTGTCGCCGTGCAGCACCCGGCCGTTCAGCTTGCCGCCCATCTCGCGCCACAGGCCGTCGACCACGGCTTCGGCGAAGCGCTCGGGCGAAAACGGCGAGACGAACCAGTCCTTGACGCCGCAGTCGTCGCGCCACTGGCCGGTGAGGCTCAGGCGCTCGCCCTGCGCCGCGGGCTCGGGTATTGCGTCGAGCGCTTTGTACCAGCGCGCCGCGCAGCGGCCGGGCGTCGAGGTCAAGGCGGCGTCGAGGGTGAAACCGGCCAGCGGCGGATCGAGCAACACGCGTGGCGGACGGGGTGCGGCGGGGGCGGGCGGCGCGGCGCTCAGGGACGCGACCTGCTGGACCACCACCGGCGCCGGGACCTCCGGCTCAGGGACGAAGGTCAGGCGCAGCGCGTTGAAGCTGATCATCAAGCCGCTGGGCCCGGCGTTGTAGGGGCGCAGCGGCTGGCCGTCGAAGCGTTCCGGATCGTGCCGGGGCAGACGCAGGGCCGTGTCGTCGAGCACGATGTTGCCCTTGACCTGCGCGATGCCGAGCGTGCGCAGCTGGCGGAACAGCTTCCACAGATCGGCATGGGTGAATACCGGGTCGCCACCACCGACCAGATAGACGTTGCCCTCGAGCGTGTTGCCGTGGATCTCGCCGTCGGTGGCCAGCCGGGTGGTCCAGTAGTAGGCCGGGCCGAGGCGGTCGAGCGTGGCGAAGGTGGTCACCAGCTTCATGACCGAGGCGGGGTTCATCGGGTTGTCGGGGTTGTGGCTGAGCGTCGGTTTGCCGGTATCGACCGGTGCGACCCAGATGCCGACGGAATCGAGCGGGACCTGGATGGCCTGCAGCGCCAAGCGCAGATCTTTGGGAAACCCGGCGGCCTGGGCGCCCGGCAGGGCGAGCGCCATCAGCGCCACCGCGAGCAGGGCCCGGCGGGCCAGCGAGCGGGGGGCGACAAAAGCATGAAGCATGGAAATGCGTTTCTCCGTGGCAGTGCGTGCGCCGCTGGCGGGCGTCAGGGCGGCACCGAAGGGGGCCGGCCGTGGGCGGGGGCCGCAGCGTCGTCTTGTGATGGCGTCATTATTCCGGGTTTGCGGCCAAGTTGCCATGGCCGCTCAGCCGATCAGGAGCCCGATTTCTCCGGCCCGCCGTCGCGCCAGGCGCCACCTTGCTGCCAGCGGGTCGGCAGGCGACGGCGCTCGGCGCGTAGGGCAGCGTACTCGGCGAGCACGCGTGGTACGTAGGCCTGGGTTTCGGCATAGGGCGGCATGCCGCCATGGCGTTCGACCGCGCCGGGGCCGGCGTTGTAGGCAGCCAGGGCAAGGGGCAGGTCGCCGCCGAAACGGTCGATCAGATGGCGCAGGTAGCGCGCGCCGGCGTCCAGCCCGTCATGGCCGAAGCGCTCGGCGGTGGCCGGCATCACCTGCGCCAGCCCCCGTGCGCCCTTGGGCGAGACGGCCGCGGCATCGTAGCCGGACTCGATCTTGACCACGGCATGCAGCAGCTCGGGGTCGATGCCGGCCGCGCGGGCGGCGTCGGCGATGCGCTGTGCATGGGGGCGGGTGGCGATGGCCGGGTTGTGCGTTCCGGCGGCCGGCAGATGCCACGCGTCGCGGGGTTGTACGCGGTAGGCCGCTGTTGGTGTGTTGAGCCGATAGCGGGCGTCCGGGCTGTCGGCCGGCGCACTGCCGGCCATCAGCAGGACGAGCAGCGCGCCCAGCTGGCGGGCGCGGCGCTCCCAAGGAAACGCCGGGCCGCCCCAAGTTTCCTTGACCCCCTCGGGGGGCGGGCTGGGCGAAGCCCTGCCCTGGGGGTACTCCCAAGGAAACGCCGGGCCGCCCCAAGTTTCCTTGACCCCCTCGGGGGGCGGGCTGGGCGAAGCCCTGCCCTGGGGGTACTCAGTACGCATGCCGATCACGGAAGACCAGCACCACGGTCTTGACGATGATCCACAGATCCATGCCGAGCGACCAGTTGCGCAGGTATTCCAGGTCGTATTCGATGCGCTTTTCCATCTTGTCGACGGTGTCGGTCTCGCCGCGGTAGCCATTGACCTGGGCCCAGCCGGTGATGCCCGGCTTGACCTTGTGGCGCACCATGTAGCCTTTGATCAGCTTGCGGTAGGTCTCGTTGTGCGCCACGGCGTGGGGGCGGGGGCCGACGATGCTCATGCGCCCCTGCAACACGTTGATGAACTGCGGCAATTCGTCGAGCGAGGTGCGGCGGATGAAGGCGCCGAAGGGCGTGATGCGCTGGTCGTTTTTCGAGGCCTGCTTGACCACCGCGCCGTCGTCGCATGTGCTCATCGAGCGGAACTTGTAGACCACGATCTCCTTGCCGTCGAGGCCGTAGCGGCGCTGTTTGAAGATGATCGGACCGGGCGACGAGCGCTTGACGCCAATCGCCACGGCCGCCAGCACCGGCGAGATCAGCACCAGAATCAGCATCGACAGCAGCATGTCGGAGGCGCGCTTGACCAACCCGCTGAAACCGGTGAAGGGAGTCTCGCACACCGCCACCACGGGCATGCCGCCGACATGGTCCACCTGCCCCTGGATGAGGTCGGTGACGAAGATGTCGGGCACGAAGAACACCGAGGCGGTGGTGTCCTTGATGGTGTCGAGCACCTTGAGAATGCGTGGCTGGCTGGCCATCGGCAGGGCCAGGTAGATGTGGTCGACATGGTGGTGCTTCACGAAGTCGGCCAGCTGTTGCAGGCTGCCCAGCAGTGGCGCGTCGCCGATGCCGTCGAGGCGGTCGCGGGCGCGGTCGTCGAAGTAGCCCAGGAAACGCACGCCAATGTAGCGGTTGTCGGCGAAGTTGGCCGCCAGGCGCACGCCGGTTTCGTTGCACCCGGCGATCACCGCCGTGCGGGTGTAACCTTCCATCGCCAGAATGCCCGGAACGGCCCAGCGGGCCACCGAGTGTGCGGCGACCAGCGCCAGCGGGGTCAGCCCCAGCCAGATCTGGACGACGGACTCCGGAAAGACGTCGATATACCCACTGGCCCGCCCGAACACCACCAGGATGGCCGCCACGATCAGCCAGTTGACGACGGTCTTGCGCAACATGCGCCGGAAACGCTCGTGCAAGAAGAGCGTGCCGGGGAACATCAGCGAAAAAACGATCAGCGCAACAATGACATACGGCGCGTCGATGCGTTCGCCATGGGCGAGCGCAACCAAAAACAAGGAGGCGATGGCCACCGCGGGATCGAGGAAAGTCTCGATCGTGCTGGAGAACGAGATTCCGCTACGATGGCGCAGGCTGGACTTTTCAAGGCTGGCAAGCATCGGTCAGGTGCAGTTATTTGTGCAAGGCAACAAGCGCATATCATATGCTCGAAATGTGACGTTTAGGTACATTGTTTAATGATTCCGACGCGAAGCATGTGGCTTAATAGGCGGCCAGCCGCGCGGTGCACCAGGCCGTGGAGCGCATCGCTCCTTGCTGCACGACGCGACATGTCATTGTCTTTTTTGGGGTTTTTGTGACACCACCTAGTCGCCCTCTTGTTGCCGGTCGGCCGCTCGTCGGATCGACGCCTTCCGACTGGCGACGCACGCTGGCGTTCGCCTTCGTCCTCGCCGGACTCGGTGTGCCGCCGGCTCAGGCCATCGGTGCCGACGACACCTTCATGCTGTCGGCCTCGCAGGTGTTCCAGTTCGATGACAATGTCTATCGGGTTGCGCCGGGGGTGCGTCCCTTTGGCCAATCGCCCGGCGATCGCATCAGCGTCACCTCGTTCCGCGCCGCCTTCGACCGCCAGTACAGCCGCCAGCGCCTGCGCGCCTCGGCCGACTTTGCGCGCATCGGCTTCGAGCGTTTCGACTCGCTCAACTATGACACCCAGGGCGGCGAGCTGCGGTGGGACTGGGCGCTCGGCCGCCGGCTCAGCGGCCGGCTGAGCTTTGACCAGACGCAGACCGCGCGTGATCTGGCCGACGTCGGCGGTAGCCGCAGCAGCATCGTCACCAGCCGCTCGACGCAGTTCAGCGGCGACTTCTGGTGGCATCCCGACTGGTCCGTCGGCGCCGGCATCGAGCGCTTCACCGCCACCTACAGCGATGCCGCCTCGCAAGCCAGCGACTATGAAGCGCTGCGCCCCGAGCTGCGGCTCACCTACCGGCCGCGCTCTGGCAACCAGATTGCGTTGGTCGGCCGTTTTACCGACGGCACCTATCCCAACCGGCAGGCCAATGTGTTGTCCGACGACGGTTTCGAGCAAACCGACGTGCAACTGAGCGGTCGCTGGCAGCTCACCGGCCACAGCCGGCTCTCCGGCTATGCCGGTTTCACGCGCCGCCAGCATCCCAACCTCACCAATCGCGACTTTTCCGGCCCCACCGGCCGCCTCACCTACGACTGGACCCCCACCGGCAAGCTGGCGCTGAAGGCCACCGTGCGGCGCGAGATCGGTGCGCGCGACGACCTCTTCGACAACTTCGTGGTCACGCGCGCCGCCTCCATCTCGCCCAGCTGGGCCGTGTCCGCCCGGGTGCTGGTGCAAGCGACAGCCGAATGGCGCGAGCGCGACTTCCGCGGCGACCCGGGTCTGCTCCCCGGCAGCGCCTCAAGCGATGGCGACATTACCCGCACCTACACCCTGGGCCTCAACTACTCGCCCATCGACCCGTTGCACCTCGGCGTGTCCTTGAGCCGTTATCGGCGCACGAGCGAGGGCGCTACCGGCGGATACACCGCCAACGTTGGCATGCTGTCGGCGCAGTATCAGTTCTGAGCGCCGGTGCGCGAGCCGGGGCGGCCGGGTGGTTGCATTGCATCAGTCCGATGCCGTCAGTCAGTGAGCAAAAGTCTTCCCAGGGCGTGCTGCGCTCAATTGTGCGCTTGCTTGGCATATGACATATGTGCATCATGTGCGCCGAATGTCGGCTAGTCGAATGGTATATGCGGCCGGCGCGTGTCGGCGAAGTTGACACTGCTGCCAACGGTGGCCCCGTCGCCGGCCGGTAAAAAGACTGCAACGTGTTGATGCTGTAATGGGTTTCGGCTAGATGGTCTCGGGTGAAAATTTGCCGGGCATCCTATTTGCTTATGCGATCGAAATTCCTATTGCTTTGGAGTGAAGCATGAATATCAAATTTTTGGTGCTGGCCGTGTGCAGCGCTCTGGCGGCGCCCGCCATGGCCGCCAATACGGTCATCGATTTGTCGTCCGGTTCGGCCAGCGGCGTGCAAGAGCATATCGCGCTGCCCGGCACCTCCTTTGTCGATCGTTTCTTCTTCACCCTGAGTCAGCCTGTTTCCGGTGGCCTGGGGGTGGCCGACATCGTCTATTCCTACGCCTTCCCCGGTGGTGGCGAAGGCTTCGACATCGGCGGCCTGATGGCCGGCCTGTGGTCTGATGCCGGTGTCGTCGGCAGCTTCGATTCGGGTGTCGACAGCCTGATCAGCAACTTCGGGACGGGTGAGCAGCCGAGCGGCAGCTTCCAATTGGCCGCTGGCAGCTATTTCTTCCAGGTGAGTGGTGCCACCATGGGCGTGACCGGCGGCAAATACGCCTGGTCCGCCACCGTCTCGCCGGTGCCCGAACCCGAGCAATACGGCATGCTGTTGGCCGGTCTTGGCCTGATCGGCCTGATCGCGCGCCGTCGCGCCGGTCGCTGAGCCGGCGCCGTTGAAAAGCCTCGGGCCCGGCTTGCCGGGCCCGAGGCTCGTTCTGGCGCCGATGAATGCAAATGAGATGTTATGCAGATGTTACGGTCTGATGGGTCGCCGTGTTTTTGTGTAACAATCCCGGCATATATTGATGCACTGCACATCGCGGATGTCATGACGTTCGCGAGCCTTCCCATCCACTGATTGGCGCGGGTGCCGGCAAGGCGCGTGGGCCTGAACGGAGTTGGATTCATGGCGTTTCAAAAGCTCGGAAGTCGCGCAGTTGGCGCGGTTGTATTGGTTGCCGGCGTGCTCGCGATGGCCGGTTGCGGTGGCTCGGACGATGCCAAACCCGCCACCCAGGTTGCCGCCCGCGTGAATTCGGACGAAATCTCCGTCCATCAGATCAACAACGTCCTCGCCCGCACCCCCAACCTCAAGCCCGAGCAGGTCGACATGGCCAGCTCTCGCGTGCTGGAGCGCCTGATCGACCAAGAGTTGCTGGTCCAGCGCGCCATCGACAAAAAGCTCGACCGCAATCCGCAAGTCATGCAGGCGATCGAGGCGGCCCGCCGTGAAATCCTCTCGCGCAGCTACATGGAGCAGTTCGCCACCACGGCCGAAGCGCCGGCGCCCGAGGCGATCAAGGCGTTCTATGACGAACACCCGGCGCTGTTTGCCCAGCGCCGCATCTACACCCTGCAAGAGCTCAACATCAGCGTGTCGCCCGAGCAGGCCGGCGCTCTGCGCGATGCCGTGAGTGCCGCCGGCAACCTCAATGAGGTCGTCGCGTGGTTGCGCGAGCACAACCTGCCGTTCCAGGTAGGTGGCGGCGTGCGTGCGGCCGAACAGCTGCCGCTCGAAACCTTGCCGCGCTTTGCCGGCATGAAGGACGGCCAGATCGGTCTGGTGACGACGCCCAAGGGTGTGCTGGTGATCTACCTGGCGGCCTCGCGCGAGCAGCCGCTCGACCTCGCCGCTGCCACCCCGTTCATCGAGCGCTTTTTGCTCAACCGTACCAAGGCCGACATGGCGCGCAACGAGCTCAAGCGCCTGCGCGACGTGGCGCAGATCGAATACATGGGCAAGTTCACCGCCCCCGAGGCAGGCGCCTCGGCCGACGCTGGCGACACTCCTGCGCTGCTGGACAATGCCGCCGCCCCGGTGTCCGAGGCGCCAGCCATGGCCGTGCCCACAGCCGCAAGCACCGACGCCCTCAGCGCCCAGGCGCTCGAAAAAGGGGTGTCGGGCCTCAAGTGAGCCGCCTGCACCCATTCGCTCTCGATTGACAAACCGACCCACCTTGCCCATGCCCATTCGCCACCTATTCAAATCGCTGCTGTGTCTGCTGATGTTCGTCGGCGCGCTCGGCAGCGCTCAAGCCGCCGACGCAGAATACGTGCTCGGCCCCGGTGACATCATCCGCATCACCGTCTTCCAGAACCCCGACCTCACCACTGAAGCCCGGGTCTCCGAAAACGGCGCCATCACCTTTCCGCTGGTGGGCAATGTCGATGTCGGCGGGCTCACCGTGCCGGCGGCCGAATCGCGCATTGCCGAACAGCTGCGTAGCGGCGGTTTCGTGCTGCAACCGCAGATCGGCATCCTGCCGCTGCAGATCCGCGGCAACCAAGTGGCCGTGCTCGGTCAGGTCAACCGGCCGGGTCGCTATCCGCTCGAAACCTTCAACATGCGCCTGTCCGACATGCTCGCCATGGCCGGCGGCATTGCTGCCACCGGCGCCGACGAGCTGGTACTGATTGGTGTGCGCAAAGGCAAGATCGAGCGCACCCAGATCGACGTGCCCGCGCTGTTCATGAAAGGCGATCTGGCCAAGGATGTGATCGTCTCCGGTGGGGATGTCATCTATGTGCACCGTGCGCCCACCTTCTACATCTATGGCGAAGTGAACCGCCCGGGCGCCTTCCGCCTTGAGCGCGGCATGACTGTCATGCAGGGGCTGGCCACCGGCGGAGGTGTCACCATCCGCGGCACCACCCGCGGCATGCAGATTCACCGCCGGGCTGAAGACGGCAAGCAGCAAGTCATCGAACCGCAGCTCGACCAGGAGCTGGCGCCCAACGATGTCATTTTCGTCAAGGAAAGCCTGTTCTAGGCCCGGGGTCGTTCATATGTCGTTTCAGCAATTTCTGCTCATTCTCCGCGCCCGGTTCTGGATCGTGCTCGGCACCTTGCTGGTGGTGGTCGGCACCACGATCGCCGTCAGCCTGATCCTGCCCAAGCAATACACCGCCGAAACTGCGCTGGTGGTCGACGCCAAGAGCGCCGACCCGCTGCTCGGCGGCCTGCTGCCGGCACAGATGATCCCCGGCTACATGGCCACCCAGGTCGACATCATCCTGTCCGACCGCGTGGCGCAGCGTGTTGTCAGCCTGCTCAAGATGGACCAGGCACCCGCCGTGCAGGAGCAGTGGCGCGAAGAGACCGACGGCGAAGGCAGCATCAAGGTGTGGCTGGCCGAGCTGCTCAAGAAGCAGCTCGACGTCAAACCCTCTCGCGAGAGCAATGTCATCACCATTGCCTACCAGGGCGCCGACCCCGGCTTTGCCGCCGGCGTGGCCAACGCCTTTGCCCAGGCCTATATCGATGTCAGCCTCGAACTCAAGGTCGAGCCCGCTCGCCAGTACGCCAAGTGGTTCGACGGCCAGACCAACAGCCTGCGCGCCGACCTCGAAACCGCCCAGAAGAAGCTCTCCGACTACCAGCAAGCGCGCGGCATCATCGCCACCGACGAACGGCTGGATGTCGAAACGGCCCGCCTGGCCGAGCTCTCCACGCAGCTGTCGATGGCCCAGGCGCAGCGTGTCGACAGCCGCTCGCGCCAAGCGCAAGGGGCCAGCGCCGACAGCCTGCCCGAAGTGATGCAGAACGGCCTGATCCAGAGCCTCAAGTCCGATCTCTCGCGTCAGGAAGCCAACCGCACCCAGATGGCCGGCCGCCTCGGCGCCAACCACCCCGAGTTGGCGCGGGCCGACGCCGAGATCGCCAGCCTGCGCGAGCGCCTTGCCACCGAAACCCGACGGGTGGTCAGCTCGCTGGGCACCACCAACCGGGTCAACGTGCAACGTGTCTCCGAAATCGAAGCCGCGCTCGATGCCCAGAAGCAGAAGATTCTCGACCTCAAGGCCGAGCGCGACCAGATCGCCGTGCTCCAGCGCGACGTCGAAAACGCCCAGCGCGCCTACGATCTCGTCACTCAGCGCCTGGCGCAGACCAGCCTCGAGAGCCAGACCCAGCAGACCAATGTGGTCGTCCTCTCGCCCGCTATCGCCCCGCTCAAGCACTCCAGCCCCAAAGTGCTGCTCAACACCGCACTCGCCGTCTTCCTCGGCCTGCTGCTCGGTGTTGGCGCGGCCCTGTTGCTCGAGCTGATGGACCAGCGCGTGCGTGGCGCCGAAGACCTCGCCCTGCTCGACGGTGTGCCCCTGCTCGGTACCATCCCCGCCACCGGAAAAAGCGGCGCGTTCCGCCCCGCCGCCGCATGAGTACGCACAGCCCCTTCCCCGTAGGGCGGATAGGCGCAGCGCGTCCGCCGCGCCGCCCGCATGCGCACATGGCCCATCAGCCTAAGGCTTGCCCGGCTCGTGCCGCCGGCAACCAAACCCCCGCATTCGCCCCGCACGCCGGAGCCCACTGACCATGACTACACTCCACCGCGTCGTCGACAACGCCACCGACGCCATTGCAGACATCCGCCCCGAAGCCGATCGCTCCATTGGCGCGCTGCTGATCGATGCCGGCAAACTCAAGGCCGAAGACGCCGAGCGCGTGCTGCGCCTGCAACGCGAGCAAAACCTCCGCTTCGGCGATGCCGCCAAACAGCTCGGCCTCATCACCGACGCCGACATCGAACAAGCCCTGCTGCGCCAGTTCGACTACCCCTACCTCACCGCCGGGCAAAGCACCGTCCACGCCTCGGTGGTGGCTGCCTACCAGCCGTTCTCGCCGCAGGTCGAAGCGCTCCGCGCCCTGCGCAGCCAACTCATGCTGCGCTGGTTCGACACCAGCGCCGAACAAAAAACCCTCGCCGTCACCAGCCCCGGCCGGCAGGAAGGCCGCTCCTGGATCACCGCCAACCTCGGCGTCGTCTTCTCCCAGCTCGGCGAGCGCACCCTCGTCATCGACGCCGACCTGCGCCATCCGCGCCAGCATCTGCTCTTCGGTGTCGACAACCGCGCCGGCCTCTCCGCCTTCCTCTCCGGCCGCGGCGGCCCCGACATCATCCAGCGCGTGCCCGCCCTGCGTGACCTCTCCGTGCTGCCCGCCGGCACCGTGCCGCCCAACCCGCAAGAGCTGCTCGCCCGCCCGGTGTTCGCCCAGCTGCTCGGCCAACTCGCCAACGAATTCGACGTCATCCTCATCGACACCCCCGCCGGCAGCCTGTTTGCCGACGGCCAGACCATCGCCGTGCGTGCCAGTGGCGCCCTCGTCGTCGCCCAGCGCAACGCCAGCCGCCTCAGCCTGCTGCGCAGCTATACCGACATGCTCCGGCAAGCCAGCGCCACGGTGGTGGGCGTTGTCATGAACGAGCGCTAGCCTCGGCAGCATCACCACTGCCAGATGTGCCCAACGCCATGACTGTCACCGCCTCAAGCCCCACCGCCCAAGCCCCTGGCCGCGCCGACCTCGCCCCCTGGCTGATCGTCGCCCTCGGGCTGGCGATCATGTATGTGCCCAGCTTCGTCGACCTGTTCCGTACCATCTGGTCGACCGACGAGCAGGCGCACGGTCCCATCGTGCTCGGGCTGTCGGTGTGGCTGGTGTCGCGCAAATGGCAGGCACTGGCAAGCATGCCCGCCAGCGGCGCCAGGCCGGCACTGGCCTGGCCCGTGATGATCGTCGCCGGCCTGTTCTACGCCCTCGGCCGCTCGCAGGGCATCCTCATCTTTGAAGTCGGCTCGCTCGTGTGGATGATCGCCGGCCTGCTCCTGCTCCTGCGTGGCCCTGCAGCGGTGCGCCTCATGTGGTTCGCGCTGTTCTTCATGCTCTTCATGATTCCGCTGCCCGGCGTCGTCGTCGATACGCTCACCGCCCCCATGAAAATGGCCGTTAGCTACGTGGCCGAGCAAGTCCTCTACGCCGCCGGCTATCCCATCGCCCGCACCGGCGTCATGCTGCAGATCGGTCAATACCAACTGCTCGTGGCCGACGCCTGCGCCGGCCTGCATACCCTGTTTACGCTCGAAGCCCTCGGCCTGCTTTACCTCAACGTGGTGCGCCACGCCTCGGTACTGCGCAACATCACGCTCGCCATCCTCATCGTCCCCATCAGCTTCACCGCCAACGTCATCCGCGTCATGGTGCTCACGCTCATTACCTACCATCTCGGCGACGAAGCAGGGCAGGGGTTCTTGCACGGTTTCTCTGGCATGGCGCTCTTTGTCAGTGCCTTGCTGCTCATCATCGCCGCCGATTCTGTGTTGCGTATCGGCGTCAAAGGACGGGCCGCCGCATGACTATCGCTCGTACTCGCCGGGGCCTCAAAAACGCCATTCTTGCCGCACTCCTCATGCTCGCAATGGTTGCGCTTTCCGCGGCAATTACCCCGCGTACGCGGCAGGTCGACCAAATGGGCCAGATGGATCTTGCTGAAATAATCCCCGCGCGTTTTGGAGAGTGGCGTGTTGATCCGTCCCGAGTCGCTAGTGTGGTCAACCCTCAGCAAGACCAACTGATCAACCGCATCTACAGCCAAACCTTGGCGCGGACCTATGTCGGTCCAGAAGGGCGCCGAATCATGCTGTCTCTCGCCTATGGCGAAGACCAGTCTCGTGACAATCAGATACATAAGCCCGAGGTTTGCTACCCCGCGCAAGGTTTTCTTGTTGTGGAGCGGCGCAAAGATGAAATCGTATTTGAAGCCCGGCCACTGCCGGTGATGCGAGTGTTGACTCAGCTCGGCTCTCGTGTCGAGCCAGTTACCTACTGGATTCGCTTGGGCGATGAGTTGGTGCGCGGTGCTGTCGAACAGAATTTGGCGCGTATTGGCTACGGGATTCAGGGGACGATTCCTGACGGCATTCTGTTTCGTGTTTCGGAAATCAACGCGGACAACGAGAGCTCGTATCGGCTTCAGGACGATTTCGTAAACGCGCTCCTGCTCGCACTTGAACCGCGCTACCGTGCGGTATTGATCGGCGATCGTGCCAAGCTCGACTGATACACCGCGGCAAGGGCACACGGGGCCGCGCTTGATCAAGCAATTCACAGTGTTGGGGATGTCGACACTGATCCGGCTGTTGACCGGATTCGTCTTGTTCGTACTCATTGCGCGAGAATGGGGCGCAGGGCGTTTCGGCGAGTTTATGTACTTCTTTGCCGTCGCCGGACTGCTTGTCCAGGTTTGCGAATACGGATTTTCCCAGCAAATTCTCCGAGAAATAGGCCGCGACCCGGACACTACGCGGCAGCGAATGGGCGTTTATTTTGCAACTAAGC
This sequence comes from Denitromonas iodatirespirans, assembly GCF_018524365.1. Taxonomy (GTDB): domain Bacteria; phylum Pseudomonadota; class Gammaproteobacteria; order Burkholderiales; family Rhodocyclaceae; genus Nitrogeniibacter; species Nitrogeniibacter iodatirespirans. The sequence goes on along the minus strand of NZ_JAEKFT010000020.1, from coordinate 42,678 downwards.
TGTGGCTAACAATGTTTGCGTGGATTTTCGCGGGCATATTCGCCTTGGTGACGGGGCTCCGGGCTGACGGGGCCGCAACGCTAGGGTTGCTGTTGCTGGCTGCGACGTTGATGTCGTACAGCGATTTTCTGATGGCCTGCTTTCGCGCGCTGGGGCATTACGGCAAAGAAGCTAGCGTTACGCTTGAAGGCAATGTTGCCTATTTTGGCTTGGCTCTCGCCGCCGTCTTGTTTGGCGCAGAGGGAACCGGTGTCGCCGCTGCGATGGTTCTCGGCCGCATCGTGCACCTATTGGCCACTGTGGTCGAGTTCCGACGCCACGTACCTGGAAGCATCAAAGTTGATGTCAGGTTTGGAGCCGTGTGGCCGGTGATGCGGGGGGGGGGCGCATACGGTCTCGATGTTGGAGTGGCGACCGCATTTGCAAATCTGGACACAGTGCTTCTAGCTATTCTGCTCGGCTATGAAAGCGTGGGCGTGTACCAAGCGGGTGCAAGGTTTTATCAAGGCGCCTCATTGCTCCCCTCTATCTTTGCCGGCATCTTCCTACCCCGGATGGCCCGGGCCGCTGAGGATCCTGTGGAGTTCGGACTGCTCGCGCGCAATCTCTACTGGTCGACGCTTGCTATTGCTTTTGCGGTGTGCGGAGTGTTCGTCATTGGCGCCGAAGGACAAGCGTGGATCTACCCTGAGCCCAGCCTTCAAGATGTCGGTGCCCTTATGCCTTGGTTTGGCTTGCTTGTGTTGATACGTTTCATTGCGGCGTCTCAGGGAATTACTGTGACCGCCCTTGGTGGGCAGACCGTACGTGCCAAGCTTTTTCTGGTCGCATTGGCATTGATGGTGGCCTCTGCGTTTCCTTTTGTAGAAGCGTTTGGTTTGACTGGCATGATTCTGGCCATTTCCGTTGCTTATGCGTTTCTCTCAATCGGCTTTTGGGTGTGGGTGGAACGTCAAGGGGTGCGTACACGGCCGAGTCTTGGTGTTGCAGTTTTTGCGTCAATCTTGGCGGCAACACTTATTTTGAAGTTGAAAAGCTGAGTTGTGATGACTGAACCGGTAAAAACACTAACTGTTGGATTGTTGTGGCATTCGATATCGTCCGACAACCTTGGCGTTGGCGCGTTAACCTTGGGGCAGATGGCCGTGATTTCCGAAGCGGCACGCCGCCGAGGCCTCTCCACCCGCTTTGTTGTGATCGGGACGCGTGGCGGTACGCCATATTCTGTCGAGAGTTTCGACGTTGTCGGAACGGCTGAATTTGCCTTGCGAGCGTTCAAATCTGGCCATTTCGAGGCAATTTCGCTATTGCGTCACTGCGATATTGTTTTTGATATTGGCGAAGGCGACAGCTTTTCCGATATCTATGGCAACAAACGGCTGGCGATTCAGGTGTTTGCCAAGTTGCTGGTTCGACTGTTTCGAAAGCCCCTGGTGCTTTCGCCCCAGACCATCGGTCCATTCAAGTCATCTTTCGGGAAGTTTCTTGGCTCGGTCGCCATGCGTGCCGCGAGTCGTATCTACGCACGAGACCACCTGTCCATGGACGTTCTGCAAAATAGCCGTTACCGTGGAAAATCTGCTGAAGTCATTGATGTCGCGTTCGCTTTGCCGTTCGTCCGCCCTGTGCGGCCCGAAGGTGGGCCCGTCAACGTCGGGCTCAACGTTTCCGGTCTGCTCTATAACGGCGGGTATAGTGGAAGCAACGAGTTCAAGCTCACCGTCGACTATCGCGCCTTGATCGACGGCGTCTGCGAATACCTGCTCGCTCAGCCCGGTGTTGACGTATACCTTGTCCCCCACGTTATTTCCGATGCCTCTGAAACCGAGGACGATCTTCGCGCCAGCCAAGGTCTGATTCAGCGCTATCCCGCACTCCGGCTTGCACCGCGCTTTCAGTCACCAAGCGAAGCTAAGAGCTTCATTGCCGGCATGGATTTTTTTACCGGCGCCCGTATGCATGCGTGTATTGCGGCGTTCTCGGTCGGTGTTCCTGTCTTGCCAATGGCCTATAGCCGAAAATTCAATGGCTTGTTCAATTCGCTCGACTATCGTCATGTGATTGATTGCCTCGCTCTCGACACCCCGGCCGCACTGAACATGTTTATCGAAGCATTTGAGCGTCGCAGCGACCTTTTTGTCGAAGTCGAGGCCGGAAATCGCGTAGCTCGCACCAAACTCGAAACTTACACGGATCAACTCAGCACACTCCTGCCTGGGGCACGAGGGGGGGCACATGCTATTTCCTCCGTGACCGACGAGTCCGGCGCCAAGCGCCTGCTGCGGGCTGTGCTGCCGCACCCCGTCGCGGAAGCCGCGAAAGTCGTTAAACGGCTAGCGTTGTTGCTGGTGAATAGCGGATACGATTTTTGGCGGTACTCGCGGTTTTCGTCGTCAGTATTTCGCGGTGATTCCGAAGAAAAACTGCGCGCACTCATCACGATTCACTACCACAGCATCGAAAAAGGCCTGTCGCTCCACAATCCCAGGCCCGGCTTTGGCGTCGCCGCCATCGACACGCTACTGGATCATCTCTCGCGCTACCTCGACAAGTATGGCCCCGCCGCACACCTGAGCGTGCCGCTCAACGCATTGCACGCCTATCTCGACTTCAATCGTCAGCAGGGTGTTGAAAAGCCGGCGCTCGAAAGCCGCGTGGCCGCGTTTGAGCAGGCTTATACCAACGCACTCGGTCCCCTACCCTCCGGCGGTGGCGTGAAGGCACTCCCACGTCACGAAATCGAGGCGGCGGTGGCCGGCGTGGGTGCCGACTTTTTTATGAAACGCTACAGTATCCGCCAGTTCGCACCGGTTGACGTGCCGATGGCTCTGATCGAAGAAGCGGTGCGTCGCGCGCAAAAGACGCCGGCGGTGTGCAACCGGCAATCCGGGCGCGCGTGGATTGTCTCGGGCTCCGAGGACATAGCCCGGGTTCTCGATATCCAAAAAGGTGCGCGCGGTTTTGCCGAGCAGGTCAATAAGGTGATCGTGGTTACCTCCGATCTATGCAACTTTCAATCCCCTGGTGAGAGATATCAATCCTGGATTGACGGTGGTTTGTTTGCCATGTCGCTGATCTACGCGCTGCACTCCCTCGGGCTGGGATCGTGCTGCCTGAACTGGAGCATGGAGTATCGGCGAGATATGGAACTCAAGCGTTTCCTGAAAATGCCGCAGAGCGAAACGGTCATCATGCTGCTGGCGGTTGGTGCATTGCCGGAAGAGCTGGCTGTTGCAGAGTCGACGAGGAAGCCGCTTGAAGAGGTGATGGTTCAGTTTTCGGCGTAGATCTTGCTGCGTCGAAGCGCCAATGCCGTCGATGATGTCGCGCCCGTCTGTTCGCGGTGGTGACTGGGAAGCAGTGAGGAGCCCGTTTGTCGGGGGGAAGGTTGTGAATTTTTTTGTAATCCTATCGTTCGTCGTTCTTGCTGTTGTGTCTGCGGTTTTGATTTCCATGGGGTTTTTTCAAATCCTAATTGTTCCTCTCGGATTTGTGGCGTGCATATTCTTCGCTGCATATATTGGAAGAGACCAGGCTGAGTCGAAATTTAGACGGCTAGCCATCCTTTCTTGCCTGCTCTATATCATATCAAGCATCGTCTGGCCACGTTACGTCGCTGTTTGGCTTCCCGGGTTGCCGTCAATCAACGTGCAAAGGATTGCAGGGGTGCTTTTTGTTGCCATGGTTCTTTGGGGGGCGGTAGCCTCGCGCTGGTTTCGCGCAGAAGTCGGTTGGTCAATGCGGTCGCACCGTGTATTTTGGATCTTTCTTATGCTGTTTGTATTGTTTCGAACAGTGTCTGCCGCTGGCTCAGAAAACGTTGCATCAAGTGCCTATCAGTTGGTAAACGAAATGGTTGTTCACGTCATTGCTGTTCTTTTGGGGGTGATCCTCGGCAGCGATTGGCGCCTCTCAAAGCTATTTATGAAGATTGTTTCTGTTGGATTTGTGGTTTGTTTTTTTGTTGCGATTGTTGAGTTTTACATTGGGCGAAATGTATTTTCTTCGTTCGTGGACCCGTCCAACGCATATGTTCAATGGGCGCTGAGCGAAAAGGCGAGAGGCGGGTCATATCGAGTGCAGAGTACTTTTGGGCACCCGCTAACATTTGCTGAATTCGCTTCTGTTGGTGCGGGAGCGTCAATTTTTATAGCTTCTCAATGGAAGAAGAGCCTTTTTCGTTGGTTTGGGGGCGCGGTGTTTGGGGTTATGGGTATTGCTATGGTGATCTTTGCCGGGTCAAGGGCAGGGTACGGCGCCGTCGCTGTTGTCGCATCGCTGTTGGTGGTCGCGCCACTCGCAAACGCGATCTTCCGGAAACGATTGTCGCTAACTGCCAGCGTCGGTTGGTGCTTCGCTCTAATTGCTATTTGTACAGCGCTGAGCTTTACGGCGATGCTTGTGTATGACTATGCCTTCGGTGAGAAGGCGTACTCCGCCAGTAATTCTGCTAGAGCTATCATGCTTGAGAGGGGGGTGGCGAAAACTATGGATTCCCCCATTCTCGGCTATGGCGTAGGTATGGCTGCCGATCTGGTGGGGACTCCATCCGGCACAGGAGTATCGAACTATACAGTCGACAGTCTTTATATTTCATACATGGTTGACTCTGGATTTTTTGCAGTCATGCTTTTCTTTGCCATGTCCGTGTCGATTGTTTTTGGGGCGTTTCGATTGGCATTTGTAGGCGGCTCTGATTATTGGCTGTTCTGGTTTGTTGTAGGTGCTGCCGTTCTTTCGATGCTGATTTTCAAGTTGGTTTTGTCGCTCCATGACAATAACTATATTTTGTTTTCTTTGATGGGTTTGACTGTGGCGCGAATATCTGGCAGTCGAGATGAGTTTAACCGGCCGCCGGCAACATCCAAGCCCGCTCTGATGGCCTAAACTTAAGATTTTAAGAATGAGAGCGCTATTTGTGCTTGAGCAATGGAATGTGAGACTGGGATGGTTTGCAAGATAATTCTAGTGAACTGGAAAAGGGCAGCCGATACGTGCGCTTGTCTTGCAAGTTTGGAACGTCTTGCTAATGAGGATTGGTATGCCGTTGTTTGTGATAACGGCTCTCCAGACGATTCCGTCGACAGACTTCGAGCCTTTCTTTCAGAGAGGTACTCGGAACGAGTTAGGAGTGTAGCAGCGACAGATGGAAGTCGAATTTTTGATTATTATTCAGTTTGTCGCGGCGAATTGTCAGCGATTCGAGTCACTTTTGTGGCTGCTGTCGCTAACTTGGGTTTTGCTGGTGGTAACAACCTTGCGTATCGGCATGCCCGCAGCGATGTTGACACCGATTTTGTCTGGTTTCTGAATAACGACACCGAGGTGGCGCCCGATAGCTTGCTTCGCTTGGTTGAACGAGTGACTCAAGATCCAATGGTCGGAATTTGTGGGAGTACGCTGGTCTACGCGCATGACAGGAGAACGGTTCAGGCGCAGGGCGGCGCGGTGTACGTTCCGATGACCGGGGCGGTGCGCGAAATTGGTAATGGGACGCTGTGGCCTCGCGTGGTTGATAGGGAGTCGGTTGAGCGGGAGATGCGGTACGTGTCCGGCGCGTCAATGCTGGTGACGCGCTCGTTTCTGGACCGTGTTGGACTGATGAGTGAAGACTATTTTCTCTACTATGAGGAAATCGATTGGGCGGAGCGCGGTCGACGCTGTGGTTTTCGTCTTGGGTATGCACCCGAGTCCGTCGTCTATCACAAGGAAGGGGCGGTGCTGGGTTCAGGCACTAGCGCAAGGCGTAGCGCGCTGGCCGAGTATTACGCGCTCCGAAACAGGTTGGTGGTCACCCGCAAGTTCTTCCGGTGGGCGTTGCCGACGGTCTATCTTTTTTCGTTGCTGCAGGTGGTGCGCCGGGTGGCTCAGGGGCAGTGGTCGCGCGCCTGGATGATGCTTTCTGTTCTTATTGGACTGCGTCGGTCGGCGCCGGGCTGATGAGTTTTGTTCGCGTGCTGTTTCTCTTTTGTGCGTTGCTGATGGCGGGGCCGGTGGTGGCACTGCGCTGCGCGACGCCTGAGGCGCTGTTCACAGAGGCCAGGCCGAAGGGCGTGTCGGAATCTCGTTGGCAGGTGTGCGCCATTGAGGATGAGCGCGCGCTCCATTTGTCGGGCGTGCTCGCGTCCTCCTTGGTGCGCGCCCGTGGGTATGTAGATGCAGTGTTCTACGATCAACGTGGGCGCCGGCTTTGGCGAGCGCGTCAGGGGCCGTGGCTGGGGATCTTTTCTGGGGCGGTGCTCGATGTGTCCATACCCGTTCCCGCGGGGGCGACACAGGTAAGGGTTGCGGCGGCGACTGAAAGCACGATGTTGGAGGCTGACGGCCGGTGGGAGATTGGCGGCCTGCAGGTGGTGCGTGGGGTTGTGGCGACGCTGAGCGCGGCCGGGAATGGCGTCATTACCGACGGGCGCTCGGCCAAGTGGTCGGTCAAACTTGTTCCGTCGTCTGTTGAAGGGCGTGTGCGGTTGGAGTTGTTCGATGTGGATGGTGAGACGGTGGATGTCCAGACCGGCTCTTATCGCCCAGAGTCGCCGCTGGTGCTGGATTTTGGGGTGCTCCCGCCGGGTTACTACGATGCCCGTCTCCACGTCGATTCTGCCGGAGGCCGGGCCGCTGCGGTTTCCGGCGCCGTGGCGGTGTTACCGCCGGGCGATGTGCCGAACGAGCCTCGCTTTGGCATGGATGCGGCGTTGAGCTGGTACGGCGGGCCCCCCGCGATGGTCGAACGATCAGTGGCGATGATGCGGCTCGCTGGCGTGGGTTCATTGCGCGACCGTTTGAGCTGGACCCGAACGCAACCGGCTCGGGGGAAGACGGATTGGGGTGTTCATGCGGAGGTGGCATCGGTTGCAACAGGGGCAGGGCTGGATGTTGTACAGGTGTTTCACGACTCACCGCCGTGGGCTCGGGGTAAGGCGTCGGGCCCGGCGGATCGTCTGCCTCCGCGGGATGATGCGGCTGCTTTTGAGTTTGGGCGTGCTTACGCGGCCGGCTTGGGGCGGTTGGCGCGGAGCGTGGAGTACTGGAACGAGCAGAACAGCAATTTCTTTGCCGGCTATCCGTTTCAGTACGCGAGCGGGCTCAAGGCTTTCAGTGCCGGAGTGAGGTCGGTGGATCCGGCAATTCGCGTTCTGATCGGCGCGGCAGCGGGTAAGCCGGGGCGGTTCTTCGAGGAAACATACCGCAACGGCGTGGGCCCGTTTTTCGATGTGCGCAATCAGCATTTCTATGGAGACGCGGGAGAGTTCGGTCGGTTTTATGCTGATCATGTCCGCGGGATCGAAGTGGGCGGTGGCGTGGCGGAGCGCCCTGGGTGGTTGACTGAAATTGGCTATTCCTTGCGGCGAGATGGTGGGGGTGGCTGGCGTGCAGCGGAGTTGGCGCAGGCCGACTACCTCGCCAAGACCTATGTCAGGGGGGTCGCCGCGGGTTATGAGCGGGTCTTCTTTTTTTTCTGGCGCGAGCTTGTAGAGGCGGAACTGCATACATGGGGGGTGATCCGTGAGGACTTCTCTCCACGTCCGGCCTATTTCGCCCTTGGTTTGCTGAGCAGGCATCTCGCCGGCGCAGTGCTAGCGGGCGTCGAGGCGCGGGGCAAGGGTCGGATCGTCTACTTTCGACGGGGTGCTGGTGACTATGTTGCGGTGATGTGGGGTGGAGATGACCCTGCGCGATTCGGCAGTTCAATTGCGGCGACCGATGTTTTCGGAAGGCCAGTTGACGGTGAGTGGTCGCGACGGCATCCGGATTCGCCCATCCTCATGACTGGGATATCTGCACTCCCTCCCGCGGCAAGCACTGTTGCCTTGCCAATGACGCGTCGGCAAGCCCTGCCGCAGTTGAGGATCAGCGCAAAGGTTTTGGTGGCCGGCGTGGCCCCCGATCCTGGCCAGAAGAACCGGATTGCGGTGGAGGTCGGGGATGGCGATGTGGTTGAGATTACGGGACGGCTTTTTTCCGACAACGGAGGTGGTACAAATTCCGCAAAGGTGCTCTGTTCTAGTGGCCCAGGTTTGACCCTTGATTCTCGTTCTGAAATCTCGGTGGATCGGATTTCAGAAGGGGGCGCGGAGTTTAACTGCCGTTTCAGGAGTGCGCTTTCAAAGGTCGGTGAAAGCTATATTTCGGCCACGGCTGTGCGGGGGTCTTGGTCCGATGTGGTCCGCGTGGCGCTCATTCCTGACGCCGCTGCGGTACGCGCGCCGTATCTGTCTGTTTCTCCTGTCGGCGAGTGTCCCGTGTGGGTAGGGCGAGCCTCCCGGAATGTCGATCTGGCGGTCGATGGACTGCCTTCTGGCGGGCACGATTGCCCGCCTGTGAAGATCGTTAGCCGTGTGCGTAAAAGCGGTGAAACTTGGGTGTTCCCGGCCACTGCTGTGCGTGGCGAGCGTCTGAGTTCGGCGAGAGGGTTGCGAACTACGGTCAGTCATGTTACCGGCATGAGCCCGCCTCCGACGCCGCTGCTTTTGCAGCTTGTCGAGCGCAGTGGCGGAATATGGCTGGTCGATCTAACGAAGGGCCGCGGCAATGGGGATACCCTGACCGGCCTTTTTAATCTGGCGCGGCCGGCTCCTTGGGCCCGAGATGACAACGGCCAGCTTGATCTCGAGAACGTGAAGGAACTGATGTTGGGTTGGGGGGGCTATGGCGGCCAAAGAGGGCAGCGCCATGCCTTTTCAGTTGAGTCGATTGAGTTTCTCGCCAATGACTAGTGTTTGTGCAGCAAGATTTTCGGAGTGCGATTAGTGGAACTGGTGCTCAACCTGTCAATGCTCGGCCCGCAGCCTACGGGGCTGGGGGTCTATTCGGAGAACTGCACCAACGGTATCGCGAGGCGCTTCCGGACTTGTCTGATAGCTGGCGGCGGCGCCATGCCGCCAGGGGACGTGTTGCTCAAAGCGCCGGCATCTGTCGCGATCGGTGGCGGAAAGCTCGCAGCAATACGTCGGCAACTGTGGATGCGATCAATAGACTTTGGCGATAATCGCCTAGTGTATTCACCAACGCATCATGGCCTGCCGGCCCAGGGCGATCAGATTATTACGATTCATGATCTGATTTGCCTTCGCTTCCCGTCTCAGCACCGGCCGCAGTATCTTTTCTTCCGCTTCGGTCTCCCTCGGTTACTCAAAAAATGCCGAGCCGTATTTACCGTTTCGGAGACCACGCGACAGGATGTTGCCTCAACTTATGGTTTTCCGTTAGAGAACATTTATGTGGTCCCAAATGGCGTGGATGCGAGCGCATTTTCTCCAGATCCAGAGGCGAGAGCGGTCGAGCCGTACTTGTTGATGGTTGGCGCTCGATATTCACACAAGAACGTCGATGAGGTGCTCGACGTGGCCAACCATTGGTCTAAACGCTTCCGCTTGGTGGTGACATCTTGCGGTGGTGAGTACAGGGCCGCCCTTGAGAAAAAGGTAGCAGCGCTGGGTCTCCGTGGTCGCGTGGAGTTCACGGACTACCTTTCGCGAGCGGATTTGATTCGGTTGTATCAAGGCTGCAGTGCTTTGGTTTACCCATCGAAGTGGGAAGGATTCGGAATTCCACCGCTTGAGGCCCTGGCCTGCGGGAGCCCCGTGATCGCGTCGGACATACCGGTGCATCGAGAGGTGTTGGGTGACGCTGCTTTTTTCGTGCGGCTTGGCGACCCGTCAAGTTGGGCGGAGGCATTAGAGGCCATACAGACCGATTCGGAGGTGGCTGGGCGCATGGCTGTAGCAGGTGATCGTTTGCGGCGCTTTACCTGGGGGCAGGCAGTAAATGCGCTTGAGCAGGGTTTGTTGGCGGTTGAACCCGCTCTTGAGGCATGTCGATTGATTGGAGGCGCCCCATTTGGGGCTGGAGTGCAAGCTGAATGAGTAGCACGGGAAGAGTTAGCGCCGTCATCGTCAATTACAACACTCCAGAGCTGACGCACAAGTGTGTGGAGTCAATTGCTCGGTTTGGCGTGGCGAATAGGGCCGATATTATTGTGGTGGACAACGCATCGCCAGATGGTTCGGGTGCTCGATTGAGTCGAGAGCTTGAAGGTGTGAAGGTGATCTGCTCCAACCGCAACGCTGGTTTTTCAGCGGGGGTAAACATCGGTGCAGCAGCCGCGCGATGCGAGTACCTGCTGGTCTTGAATCCGGATACGTACTTTGTCGATCAGAGTATATGTCTAGCCCTGGAGATACTCGACCAATGCTCGGATGTTGGGCTGGTGGGGCTAGATCTCGTGTATCCAGACGGAAAGCGGCAGTTTTCTGCGCGGCGTTTTTACAGCATTCTGGATATCCTTGGGCGTCGTTTGCCTATTGGCCGTTACTGGCCTTTGAAGCGCCGAATTGAAGATCATATGATGCTCACTGCTTGGGACAGCGAAACCCCATTTGACGCCGATTGGGTCATGGGGACTGGTTTCGTCGTCCGTCGGGATTTGTTTGAGCGTGTCGGGCGTATGGACGAAGGCTACTTTTTATACATGGAGGACGTGGAGCTTTGTGCCCGTATGTGGGGTGCTGGGTCGCGAGTCGTTTGTGTACCTAATGCCCGACTGGTTCACGACCATCAGCGCTCAAGTGCCGCAGGCCCGTTTAGCTGGGCGGGACGCATGCATCTAAAGAGTCTCCGTCTTTTTTCACGGAAATACCGCGTTCCATTGTTGACGCCGCCTGATGTGAGTGCTGTTAGTCGATTGCAAAGCACTGGTCAGCCCCGGCCGTGAGGCGGCCACCGACATCTGTACGAAAAAATCGTGTTCTACGATTTGGCATGTACGGCCCAGAGTTGATTCTGATTTGGGTGCTGGCCATTTCGGTGTTGGCTGTCGAGTCTGTACACGTTAAAATGCGATTGGAATAATTTGTTGATGATATGTCCGTGAACATCACCCACCACGGTGCCTTCCATGGCGTGACCGGCTCCTGCCACCAGTTGTTCATCGACAATGCGCGCAGCCTGTTGATCGACTGCGGCTTGTTTCAGGGGGCGGAGACGTCGCCGGACGGGCGGGGTGGGGCGGATGCGCTGGAGATCGGCTTCGATCTGGTCGGGGTGCAGGCCTTGGTGGCCACGCATGTGCATATTGACCATGTGGGGCGCATTCCGTGGTTGCTGGCGGCGGGGTTCAAGGGGCCGATCTATTGCAGCGAGCCGTCGGCCAAGTTGTTGCCGGTGGTGCTGGCCGATGCGTTTGCGCTGTCGGTGAGCCGCGACAGGCGGGTGGTGGAGCGTTACTTGCAGTTGGTGGAGTCGCGCATTCGCCCTGTGCCGTGGAAGACCTGGCAGACGGTGGCCGACGGCCCGCAGGGGCGCTGCCGTATCCGGTTGCAGCGGGCGGGGCATATTCTGGGCTCGGCCTATGTGGAGTGCGAGCTGAGCCGGCCGGGGCAGCCGGTGCGGCGGGTGGTGTTTTCGGGGGACCTGGGTGCGCCGTATGCGCCGCTGCTGCCGGCGCCCAAGTCGCCGTACCGGGCGGATGTGGTGGTGCTCGAGAGCACCTATGGCGACCGAAATCATGAGGGGCGCGCCATCCGTCGCAAACGGTTGCAGGCCGCGGTGGAGCGGGCGTTGGGCAATGGCGGGACGGTGATCGTGCCGGCGTTCAGCATCGGGCGCACGCAAGAGCTGTTGTATGAGTTCGAAGACATCCTGCATCGCCAGCGCGTGCGGCCGGGGCGTCATGCTGAGCGCTGGGAGAAGCTGCGCATCTACCTGGATTCGCCGCTCGCGGGGCGCTTTACGCAGCTGTATCGCGAGTTGCAGCCGTTCTGGGATGCCGAGGCGCAGCGCCGGGTGAGGGCGGGGCGCAAGCCGTTGTCGTTCGAGCAGTTGGTGGCCATCGATGATCACAAGGCGCACGAGGCCAATGTGCGGCGCCTGGCGCGCAGTGGCGAGCCGGCGATCGTGATCGCGGCCAGCGGCATGTGCGCGGGTGGCCGGGTGGTCAATTACCTCAAGGCGATGCTGCACGACGCGCGGCATGATGTGGTGTTCGTCGGCTACCAGGCGCGCGGCACGCCGAGTGCGGCGATCCAGGCCTACGGGCCGCGCGGCGGCTATGTGGACCTGGATGGCGAGCGTATCGAGATCCGCGCCGGGGTGCATACGCTGTCGGGCTATTCGGCGCATGCCGATCAGGATGGGCTGGTGCGTTTTGTGACGCGCATGCGGCATCTGCCCTCGGAGGTTCGCCTGATTCACGGCGATGATGACGCCCGCCGTTCGCTGGCCGAGCGCTTGGTGCGCGAGACGGGCGGGGCGGTGGCGGTGTCGAATGGATGAGGGGGCGGTGCGGCGCGATACACTCGTGGCCTTGGCGTAGCGCGGATAGGCGCTGCACGGGTAGCCCGTGCTGAGGGCTGCAGGCCCGACGCCGGGGCGGTAGCGCCAGGAGGCGTTGTTCCCGGGGTCGCTTCGCTCGCCCGGGCTACGGCGCCCGTTGAAAATGTAGGGCGGATAGGCTGCAGGCGCTTCCGCCATCGGCGTCACACGCCGCGCAGTGCTGCAGGACATGCAGGTTTTATGAGGGATGGAATGTGATTCTCGTAACAGGCGGCGCCGGCTTCATCGGCGCAAATTTTGTGCTCGACTGGCTGGCCGAGAGCGGCGAGCCGGTGGTGAACCTCGACCGGCTCACCTATGCCGGCAATCTCGAAACCTTGCAGTCGCTGCAGGGCGATGCGCGCCATGTGTTCGTGCAGGGCGACATCTGCGACCGCGGGTTGGTCGATGCCTTGCTGCATGAGCACCGGCCGCGGGCGATCGTGCATTTCGCGGCCGAGAGCCATGTGGACCGGTCCATTCACGGCCCCGCCGAGTTCGTGCGCACCAATGTGGAGGGCACCTTCACGCTGCTGGAGGCGGTGCGTGCCTATTGGGGGGACATGGCCGAGCCGGCCAAGGCGGGCTTCCGCTTCCTGCATGTGAGCACCGACGAGGTGTATGGCTCGCTGGCCCCCGACGCGCCGGCCTTTACCGAAACCCACCCCTACGAGCCCAACAGCCCCTACTCGGCGAGCAAGGCGGCGAGCGACCACCTGGTGCGTGCCTGGCACCACACCTACGGCCTGCCGGTGCTCACCACCAACTGCTCGAACAACTACGGGCCCTACCAGTTTCCCGAAAAGCTGATCCCGCTGATGATCGTCAACGCCCTGGCCGGCAAGGCGCTGCCCATCTACGGCGACGGCATGAACGTGCGCGACTGGCTGTACGTGACCGACCACTGCAGCGCGATCCGCACCGTGCTGGCCCATGGCCGGCTGGGCGAGACCTACAACGTGGGCGGCTGGAACGAGATGCCCAACATCACCATCGTCAAGACCATCTGCGCCATTCTCGACGAGCTGCGCCCGTCCGAAGCCGGGCCGTATGAGCGCCTGCTCACCTACGTGACCGACCGCCCCGGCCATGACCGCCGCTACGCCATCGACGCCCGCAAGATCGAACGCGAGCTGGGCTGGCGGCCGGCCGAGAGCTTCGAGACCGGCATTCGCAAGACGGTGCAGTGGTATCTCGACAACCCCACCTGGATCGCCAATGTGCAAAGCGGCGCCTACCGGGAATGGGTGAGCAAACACTACGCCGAACAAAGCTAAGGACATGACGATGACGCAAGCTGCAACCCGCCCGCGCAAGGGCATCATCCTCGCGGGAGGCTCGGGCACCCGCCTGCATCCGGCCACGCTGGCCGTCTCCAAGCAACTGCTGCCGGTCTACGACAAGCCGATGATCTACTACCCGCTGAGCACGCTGATGCTGGCGGGCATTCGCGACATCCTGATCATCTCGACTCCGCAAGATACCCCGCGCTTCGAGCAACTGCTGGGCGACGGTGCGCGCTGGGGGTTGAATCTGCAGTACGCCGTGCAGGCAAGCCCCGACGGGCTGGCGCAGGCCTTCATCATCGGTGCGGATTTCATCGGTGGCGGGCCGAGCGCACTGGTGCTGGGCGACAACCTGTTCTACGGCCACGACTTTGCCAAGGGGCTGTCCTCGGCCAGCACCAGTGCTGCCGGCGCCAGCGTGTTTGCCTACCCGGTGCTCGACCCGGAGCGCTACGGCGTGGTCGAGTTCGATGCCGACGGCCGCGCGGTGAGCCTTGAAGAAAAGCCCGCCAGGCCCAAGAGCCGCTATGCCGTCACCGGCCTGTATTTCTACGACGAGCGGGTGGTCGACGTGGCGCGCGAGCTCAAACCCAGCCCGCGTGGCGAACTGGAGATCACGGACGTGAACCGCCAGTATCTCGACTGGGGCGCGCTCGACGTGCAGGTGATGGGCCGTGGTCATGCCTGGCTCGACACCGGCACCCACGAGAGTCTGCTGGAGGCTGGCATGTTCATCCAGACGCTGGAAAAGCGGCAAGGCCTCAAGGTGGGTTGCCCGGAAGAGATCGCCTGGCGCAAAGGCTGGATCAGCGGCGAGCAACTCGCGGCGCTGGCGGCACCGCTGGCCAAGAACGGTTATGGTCAGTATCTCAAGCGACTTCTCGAAGACAGGGTGTTCTGATGCAGGTGAGTGCGACCGATTTGCCCGAAGTGAAGATCCTCGAGCCGAAAGTGTTCGGCGACTCACGGGGTTTCTTCCTCGAAAGTTTCAATGCCAAGGCCTTTGCAGAGGCCACTGGCGTGGACCTGCCCTTCGTGCAGGACAACCACTCGCGCAGCCAGCACGGGGTGTTGCGCGGTCTGCACTACCAGATCCAGCAACCGCAAGGAAAGCTGGTGCGTGTGGTGCGCGGCGCGGTGTTCGATGTGGCGGTCGATGTGCGCCGCAGCTCCCCGCGCTTCGGCCAGTGGGTAGGCGTCGAGCTGACCGAAGACAACCATCGCCAGCTATGGGTGCCGCCGGGCTTTGCGCACGGCTTCCTGGTGCTCTCGGCCAGTGCCGACTTCCTCTACAAAACCACCGACTACTACGCGCCTGAGCATGAGCGCTGCGTCCTGTGGAACGACCCGGCCATCGGCATCGACTGGCCGCTGCAGGGCAACCCCTTGCTGTCGGGCAAGGATCAGGCCGGCGTGCCGCTCAAGGATGCCGAGGTGTTCGCATGAGACTGCTGGTGACTGGGGCGACCGGGCAAGTGGGCTGGGAGCTGGCACGCAGCCTGATGCCGCTCGGCGAGGTGGTGGCACTCGACCGCGCCGCCTGCGATCTGGCCGACCCCCAAGCGGCCGCCGCCGTGGTGGCCGGCTACGCGCCGGACGTGATCGTCAATGCCGCCGCCTACACCGCGGTGGACAAGGCCGAGAGCGAGCCCGAACTGGCCCATCGCATCAACGCCGAGGCGGTCGGCGCGCTGGCTGGCACGGCGCGTGGGATCGGCGCCTTGCTAGTGCACTACTCGACCGACTATGTGTTCGATGGCAGCAAGGACGCCCCCTACACCGAAGCCGACAGCACCGCGCCGCTCAATGTCTACGGCGCCACCAAGCTCGCCGGCGAGCAGGCGATCGCTACCTCGGGCTGCGATCACCTGATCCTGCGCACCACCTGGGTGTATGCCGCGCGCGGGCACAACTTCGTCGCCACCATGCTGCGCCTGTTCGCCGAGCGAGAGGCCCTGCGCGTGGTGGGCGACCAGCATGGCGCTCCCACCTGGGCACGCAACATCGCCGACGCGACCAGCAGCTTGATCTGCTGGGCACGGCAGGCGCGCGACGCCGGCGACCCGGTGCAGCAGACCTTCAACCTCAGCGCGGCCGGCGAGACGACCTGGCATGGCTTCGCCGAAGAAATCCGCCGTGTCGCTGCACAGCGCTGGCCCGAGCATCCGTGGAAAGTGCGCCAGATCGATGCCATCGCCACGCACGACTATCCGACCCCTGCCGCCCGCCCCCAAAACTCGCGCCTCGACGGCACGCGGCTGGCCGACGCCACCGGCATCGTCATGCCCCACTGGCGCGACGCGCTGCTGCGCTGCCTCGAAGACCGCCCCGCGCCATGAGCATGTGGCGGCACCCCGTGGGCCCGCCGCATGGTGTACGGTCGATGACAGGCAGGATGGCGCATGAGCGGCTTTGAGAATTACCGCGAAGACACGGCCGCCCTCGAGCGCGAGATCGAAGTGCGCGGCATCGTGCTCGGCATCGACTGGCACAACACGGCCGAGGTGATGGCGCTGGCCCGCGAGGCGCTGGCCAGTTCGCCGGCGCATGTCGAGGCCCTGGTTCGCGACCCCGATCCCAAACTCAAGGCCAAGGGCGAACTGTTCGCCTTGGCCGTGCTGATGTTGCAGACCATGGCCGAAAGCGCCTCCATCGGCATCCACTCGCATGGCGGTAGCGCCTGGAAAGCGCTCGGCCACGCCTTTCTCGTGCTCACCGACGCCGCCCGCCGCGACGCGTCGGCCCCGTCGGCCGACTGAGATTTTACCTGCCTACCCCCGCCCGAGCGTGGTTCTCGCCACCCCGGAGGTGGCGAGTCCGGAGCGTTCACATAAAGACTGTTTGCATATGTCATTGTCGTGATGTGCGGTCTCGTCTCCACATCATCAAGAGGCAATAAAAATGAAAATGACATGGACTGTGGCGGCGCTCGTGGGGCTGTCGGTAGTGGCGCTTCCGGCAGCTGCCGCACCGGTGGCGGGGGATCTGGCGTTTGTGGCGATCAACGCCGACGAGGACGGCTTTGCGCTGGCGTCTTTCGTCGATCTCACGGCCGGGACGCAGCTGTTCGTCACCGACAATGAATGGAACGGCAGCATGCTCGGCGCCGGCGGCGCTTTCACGTCCGGCGAGGGCGTGCTCTCGTGGACACTGGGCAGTGCCGTGTCGGCCGGCACTGTGGTGCGCTTTTCGGCGGTCGATTCGGCGGCGAATATCGCTGTCTCGCACGGAGCGGTGAGTCGCAGTGGCGGTTTCGCGTTGAGCCAGACCAACGAGAGTGTGTATCTCTACCAGGACGATGGGGCTGGTGGTGTCATCCCGCTGGCCGCGATCGGCTATGGCTCGGGTTTTGCCGATGAACTGGCGGGCTCGGGCTTGGAGGGGCAGGCGGTGATGCTCAGCGGCACGGTCAAATTCGCCGAATTCGGCGGGGATCGCTCGCTCGTCTCGAGCGTTGCGGCGCATGCTGCCGCGGTGGCGGATGTAGGCCAGTGGACGAAGCTGAGTTCAGGCGATACGTCGGCGATGGCGCCGGACCTGACCGGGTTCGCCATGGCGGCCCCAGTACCCGAGCCGTCGGGCTACGCGATGCTGCTGGCGGGTCTGGGGATGGTGTCGGTGATCGCGCGGCGCCGCACCGGGCAGCGCTGACGCGATACCGGCCGGAGAAAACCCGGCCGGCACATCAAAAAAAGGGCGCCGGATCGATGGGATCCGGCGCCCTTTTTCATGCCTTGCGCGGGTCAGTCCGGTAGGCGGTGCTCCAGCGCGAACAGGTCTGCAATGGTTTCGCGTTCGCGGATGAGATGGCAGCGGTCGCCGTCGACCATCACTTCGGCCGCGCGGGCGCGGGTGTTGTAGTTGCTCGCCATGGTCATGCCGTAGGCGCCGGCGGAGAGGATGGCGAGCAGATCGCCATCGGCCACTTTGAGCGCACGGTTGCGCGCGAGGAAGTCGCCGCTTTCGCAGATCGGGCCGACCACGTCGTAGGTTTGCGCCGGCAGGTCGCGGGCGATCACCGGTACGACCTGGTGGTAGGCGTCGTAGAGCGCCGGTCGGGCGAGGTCGTTCATGGCCGCATCGACGATGGCGAAGTGCTTTTCCTGACCCGGCTTGAGGTATTCGATACGGGTCAGCAGCAGGCCGGCATTGCCGACCAACGAGCGGCCGGGTTCGAGCAGGATCTCTTCCGTGCGGCCGGCCAGGGCCTTGAGCACCGGCGCGAGGTAGTCGTCGGCGCAGGGCGGTGTTTCGTCCGAATAGCGGATGCCCATGCCGCCGCCGATGTCGATGTGCGCCAGCGTGATGCCTTCGTCGGCCAGCTGTTTGACCAGCGACAGGACGCGCTCGGCGGCTTCGCCGGCGGGGGCCGGGTCGAGCAGTTGGGAGCCGATGTGCGAGGCGATGCCCTTGATGGCGATGCTCGGCAGCGTCGCGGCCCTGCGGTAGAGGGCCAGGGCATCGTCGAAGGCGACACCGAACTTGTTGTTCTTCAGCCCCGTGGAAATATAGGGGTGCGTCTTGGGGTCGACATCCGGATTGACCCGGAAGGCGATGGGCGCGACCTTGCCGCAGTCGGCAGCGACGGCGGCGAGCCGCTCGAGTTCGGCGGCCGACTCGACATTGAAGCAACGGATGCCGGCCTCCAGCGCCTGGCGCATCTCATCGGCGTTCTTGCCGACGCCGGAAAAGACCACCTTGGCCGCATCGCCGCCCGCCGCGATCACGCGCTGCAGTTCACCGCCCGACACGATGTCGAAGCCGGCGCCGAGTCGGGCGAAGGTGTTGAGGATGCCGAGGTTGGCGTTGGCCTTGACGGCGTAGCAGATGCTGGCCCGGCGCCCGGCCAGGGCGTGCTGGTAGGCCTGAAAGGCTTGCGTCAGCGCGGCACGGGAGTATACGTAGGTGGGCGTGCCGAATTGTTCGGCAATGGCGGTCAGCGGGACGGATTCGACCTGCAGGGCGGTGTCGCCCGCGAGGGTGGGCATGGGGTAGGCGGTCATTGTGCGGAGCGGGCCGGTTGGGGTTTGGTACTATCCGCAGCGGTAGCCGCGGGGCGTTCCGGAAGGTAGAGATCCCCCTTGATGCCACAGGCTGCCAGCACGAAGGGCAGGGCAAGAAACAGGACGGCGCGTCGGATCGTCATGGTGGGCCGGAAAAAAAGCAAAATCGTAGCAGAAAGGGGATGGGTCATGGATGAGTCGACGTTTGTGGCAGTGGCCGAGCGTGAGCTGGAGCGGATCGAATACGCGCTGGAAGCCTGCGGTGCAGAGCTCGAGGTGGAGGTTCAGCCCGGCGGCGTGCTCGAGGTGAGCTTCGAGGATGACAGCAAGCTGGTGATCAACCGGCACGTGGCGGCGCGGGAGATCTGGTTGGCGGCGCGCAGCGGCGGATTTCATTTTCGCCTCGAGGATGGCCAGTGGCGCGATACGCGCGGTGGCGAGGCGCTTTATATCGTGCTGTCGCGGGTGGTCAGCGATCAGGGCGGGCGGGCTGTGACGGTGACACCCGCCGAGTGAGCCTGCGGGGCGCCATCGCGGCGCCCCGCAGATTGTGCCGGTCAGCGCTGCGGCATGGCGCTGATCGAACTGGGCCGGCGCTCGATGCCGGGCGCCGGCGTCGGGCGCAGGTCTTCGACCGGGGCTGGCGGCTGGGTCCGCGGCAGGGGCGCGATCGGTGCCGGTGCGCTCCGTGTGTTGTTGCCGAACAGCTCGGCGGGGAAGGCCGGAATGGCTTCGCCAGGCGCCTCCATCGCGGTCGTGCCGTCTTCGAGCAGCATCTCGGGGCGTTCGGGCGGGATCGGCGGTTCGTTTTCGGCATACACCCAGTCGGGGTCGATATCGGGCCGCGCGCTGATGTAGTTCAACCGCCCCGGCTGCGGCAGCTTGGCTTCGGGGCGGCCTTCCAGGGCGACCTTCATGTAGTCGATCCAGATCGGCAGGGCCGTGGCGCCACCGGTCTCGCCGCGGCCGAGGTTTTTCGGCTGGTCGAAGCCAACCCAGGAGATGGCCACGATGTCGGGGTTGTAGCCGCAGAACCAGGCGTCGACATAGTCGTTGGTGGTGCCAGTCTTGCCTGCCAGGTCGCTGCGCTTGAGCTTGAGGGCGCGCGTGGCCGTGCCGGCGCGCACGACATCCTGCAGCATGGAGTTCATGACGAAGGCGTTGCGCTCGTCGATCACTCGGGCGGCGGTGCTGCCGGCGACGGGTGGGTCGACGCGTGCCAGGGTCTTGCCGTTGTCGTCGAGAATTTCCTTGATGATGTAGGGCTGCACGCGATAGCCGCCGTTGGCGAATACGGCGTAGCCGGTGGCCATTTGCCACGGAGTGGCCGCGCCGGCACCGAGCGCCATGGTGAGATAGGCGGGGTGGTTCTGCGGCGGAAAGCCGAAGCGGCTGATGTAGTCCTGCGCATAGGTCGGGCTGATCGACTGGAGCAGCCGGATCGAGACCATGTTCTTGGACTTGGCCAGCGCCCGACGCAGCGTCATCGGTCCTTCGTATTTGTGATCGTAGTTGGCCGGCTCCCAGTCCTGGCTGCCGGTGATGCCGGCCGGGAAGTAGAGCGGTTCGTCTTCGACATAGGTGCCGGGGCTGTAGGTGCGTTCGAGGGCGGCCGAGTAGATGAACGGTTTGAAGCCCGAGCCCGGCTGACGCAGGGCCTGGGTGGCATGGTTGAACTTGTTGCGGAAGAAGTCGAAACCGCCCACCAGTGCCCGCACGGCACCGGTGGAGGCGTCGATGGCGATCAGTGCGCCTTCGACATCGGGCAGTTGCGTGAGCTGCCAGCCGTCTTTTTTGTCTTCGCGGATGCGGACGATCGCGCCGGGGCGAATGCGCTTGGCGGCCGGCGCCTTTTCGCTGAGCATGGGGGCGGCGAAGCGCAGCCCCTTGTCGGCGATCGTGAGGCTCTTGCCGTTGCGGTAGACCGTCACCGATTTCGGGTTGGCCTGGGTGACGATGGCGGCGAGCATGTCGCCATAGTCGGGCACGTCGCCGAGCGCCGTCTCCATGGCTTCGTTGCGCAGATCGCCGGCCGGCGGCAGTTCGATGTATTGCTCCGGGCCGCGGTAGCCGTGGCGAAGGTCGTAGGCCTGCAAGCCGTCGCGCAGCGCCTGATAGGCCGCTTCCTGCTCCTTGTAGGAGACCGTGGTGATGATGCGGATGCCCAGTTCGTAGGCCTTGTCTTCAAATTGCTCGACGGCAATCTGCCGGGCCATTTCCGCGACATAGTCGGCATGGAAGGAGGCCGCTTCGTTGCGGTCGCCGGTGACGGTGCGGATCGGTTCGGCCCGGGCGGCAGTTAGCGTGGCGTCATCGATCATGTCGAGTTCGCGCATGCGGCGCAGCACATAGTGCTGGCGCAACTGGGCGCGACTCGGATTGGCCACCGGGTTGTAGGCCGACGGGGCCTTGGGCAAACCGGCCAGCATGGCCGCTTCGCCGACCGTCAGTTCCGACAGCTTCTTGCCATAGTAGGTACGTGCCGCTGCCGAGAAACCGTAGGCGCGGCGTCCGAGATAGATCTGATTGACATAGAGCTCGAGGATCTGATCCTTGCTGAGATTCTGTTCGATCTTGAACGACAGCAGGATCTCGTAGAGCTTGCGCGTCAGGGTCTTCTCCCGCGTGAGGAAGAAATTGCGCGCGACCTGCATGGTGATGGTCGATGCGCCCTGGCGCTTGCCGCCCGACACCACGTTGGCGACGGCCGCGCGAGCGATACCCTGGATGTCGACGCCGGGGTGCTCGTAGAAGCGCTCGTCTTCGGCCGCCAGGATGGCGTGCTTGAGCACGTCCGGCACGTCGGCAATGCCCACGAACGAACGGCGTTCCTCGCCGTACTCGCCGATCAGGTGGCCGTCCGACGTGTAGATCCGCAGCGGAATCTTGGGGCGGTAGTCGGTGAGGATGTCGAGGGAGGGCAGCTTGGGCCAGGCGAAGGCCGCGACGGCCGCCAGCGTGGCAAAGCCCATGACCGCCAGTCCGATCAGAGCAAAAAACGGGTAAAGAACCCAGCGCATGCGTCGTAAGAGTCCAGTAGATGAGTCGGGCGATTATACGGGCGCTGGCGCAGTGGCTCCAATGAATGCGCCCCGAAAGCGATTGTTTACACATGCCATCGTTGTTGCTAGCATTGAAGCAGTTTTTTACATGTTGCGCCTAACATGAAGAAATTTAAGGATTTTCTTTGTGATCAACTTGTCGGTTTTTAACCCGAAGGCGCGCCCACTTGTGGGGCTCGACATTTCCTCCTCGGCGGTCAAGCTCGTTGAGCTTTCCGGCGGCCTCAAGGAGGGGATTCGAATAGAGCGCTATGCGGTCGAGTCCCTGCCTCGTGATGCTGTCACGGACGGGAATATCGCCAATCTCGAAGCCGTGGCCGAGACCATCAAGCGCGCATTGCGACGCATGGGGGCCGGCGTCAAGCAGGTTGCCATGGCTTTGCCGGCCTCCGCCGTCATCACCAAGAAGATCCTCTTGCCTGACGGCCTGCGCGAGCAGGAAATGGAAGTACAGGTCGAGAGCGAAGCCAATCAGTACATTCCGTTTGCGCTCGATGAGGTCAACCTGGATTTTCAGGTGCTCGACGAGTCGCACGATGTGCCTGGCGAACTCGATGTGCTGATTGCCGCCTCGCGCAAGGAAAAGGTCGAGGATCGGGTGGCCGCCGCCGAGGCTGCCGGTCTGAAAGCGGTGATCATGGATGTGGAGTCGTTCGCGGCGCAGTCGGCATTCGAGTTCGTCTGCCAGCAGCTGCCGAACAAGGGCAAGGGGGCGATCATCGCCCTGGTCGACATCGGTGCCAGCCAGCTCAATGTCACCGTGCTGCGCGACGGCATCCAGATCTACACCCGCGAGCAGGCGTTTGGCGGTCATCAGCTCACTCAGGATATTGCCCGGCACTACGGCATGAGCGCCGAGGAGGCCGAGGCCGCCAAGCGCTCGGGCAGCCTGCCGGAAAACTACACCAGCGAGTTGCTGCGTCCGTTCATGGACAGCCTGGCGCTTGAAGTCTCTCGTGCGTTGCAGTTTTTCTTCACCTCCACCCAGTTCAATCAGGTGGATCACATCGTCCTGGCCGGTGGCTGTGCGGTGATCTCCGGGCTGGCCGAAGTGGTCGGTGGGCGCACGCAGGTCGATACCGTCGTGGCCAATCCCTTTACCAAGATGCAGTTGTCGTCCAAGGTTCGCCCCAAGAATCTGATGGCGGACGCGCCTTCACTGCTGGTGGCGTGCGGCTTGGCTTTGCGGAGGTTTGATTGATGATTCGAATCAACCTGCTGCCCCACCGTGAAGAAAAGCGCCGTCAGCGGCGCCAGCAGTTCTATCTGCTCGCGGGGGCAATGGTCGTGCTCGGGGCGCTTGTCGGGGTGTTGGTCAGTACCATCATCGGCGGCTTCATCGACGCGCAGGAAAGCAAAAACAACTTCCTGAAGACCGAAATCGCCAAGCTCGACAAGGATATTGCCGAAATCAAACGCTTGCGCAGCCAGATCGATTCGCTGCTGGCACGCAAGCAGGTGATCGAGTCCTTGCAGGGGCACCGGGCGGAAACGGTCCATCTGCTGAACGAATTGGTGCGCCAGACGCCCGAGGGGATCTTCCTGCGCGCGATCAAACAGAACGGGTTGAAGGTGACCCTGAGCGGCTATGCGCAGTCCAATGCCCGGGTGTCGACCCTGATGCGCAATCTCGAAGGTTCCGAATACCTCGCTCAGCCGACGCTGGTCGAGATCAAGGCGGCGACGCTAAAAGAGATGGACGACCGCCGGGTGAGCGAATTTACGCTCGATATCAACCTTGAACGGCCCAAGGACGCGGAGAAGGTCGCCGCGGCAGGAGGTGCGGTGAAATGAAGGCTTCGACACCTGCATCCCGACGCCAGCCGTCGATCGATCTGAGCCGGCTTGCCGACGATTTCCGGGGGCTCGACCCCAATGATCCCGGCGTTTGGCCGCTGGCGCCACGGGTCGTGTTCCTGGTGGCCATTCTGGCTGCGACAATTGCCGGCGCCTGGTGGTTCTTCTGGCAGGACCAGATGGACACGCTGCAGCAGCGTGAAGCTGAAGAGGTCACCCTGCGTGCCGATTGGGTCAGCAAAAAGCGCCAGTCGGTCAATCTGGATGAGCACCTCGCGCAACTGGCGGAGATCGATCGGCAGTTCGGGGCCTTGCTCCGGCAATTGCCCAATCGTGCCGAAATGGACTCTCTGCTCGCCGACATCAACCAGGCGGGCCTCGGTCGCGGCCTGCAATTCGAACTGTTCAAGCCGGGGAGCGATGTGATCAAGGAGTTCTATGCCGAAATGCCGATCGCGGTCCGGCTTGTCGGCCAGTATCACGATCTCGGCGCGTTCGCCGGCGATGTGGCAAAAATGCCGCGCATCGTGACGCTCAACAACCTGTCTATCGAGCGCCCGAAACCTGGCGAGCCATTGAAAATGGATGCGACGGCGGTGACCTATCGTTACCTCGACGAAGAGGAACTGGCGCAGCAACAACAAGCCGCGGCGCAAGCCAAGAAGCCGAGGTGAGGGCCCCATGAAAAAGTGGATATTCCTGATTCCCCTGGTCCTCTCGGCCTGTAGTGCCGAGCAGGACGATCTGCGGGCATGGATGGCCCAGCAGGAAGCCGGTATGAAGGGGCAGGTCAAGCCTTTGCCGGAAATCAAGCCTTTCTCGGTGGTCGATTACGACGCCTTCTCCCAAATGAACCCGTTCGATTCGGACAAGTTCGTTGCTGCGCGGGTCGTCGTGGCGGGTGGGCGGGCGCCGGACATCAACCGCCAGCGCGAACCGCTCGAGTCGTATCCGCTCGAGTCGCTGAAGATGGTCGGCGTGCTCATGAAACAAGGTAAGGCACATGCGCTGATCGACGCGGGGGGCAGCATTTATCAAGTGCGCGCGGGGAACTACATGGGCCAGAATTTTGGCGTTGTGACCAGTGTTTCGGAGTCGGAAGTCAAGCTGACCGAGCTGGTAGAAGATCTGAACGGCGACTGGGTCGAAAGAACGAGTGCGCTGTACTTGCAAGAGCAGCAGGAGACGACGCAATGAAGTTCAATATGGGTTACTTTCTGGTGGCTGCCGGATTGTGGATGGCGCAAGCTACGTCGCCGGTGATGGCCCAGGCCGCGACGACCGAGGCTGCCATGCCGGACAACGCGATCGAGGCGATGGACGTGTCCCGCCAAGGCGCGAGCATCTATGTGAAGCTGCGCCTGAAAGCACCGCTGGCGCAGCCGCCGGCGAGTTTCAGCGTGGCCAACCCCGCCCGCATCGCGTTTGATTTTCCGGGGACCGGCAATGAACTGGGTCGGAGCCTGCAGGCCATCGACGAAGGGGATCTGCGAAGCGCGAATATCGTTCAGGTCGGAGACCGTACGCGTCTGGTGCTGAACCTGATCAAGATGACGCCCTACGACACGACGGTCGAAGGCCAGAACGTGATCATCGCGCTCTCTCCGGTGCGCCGCGAGCCGTCCGAGCTACGCCCGAACGATCGTCCGTTCGCCAGCTTTGCGGAAACCGGTGGAAAAGCCGCCGCGGCCGATGGCAAGTTTGTTCGCGATATCAACTTCCGTCGCGGCACCGAGGGAGAGGGGCGAATCATCGTCGAGCTGAGCGACCCGGATACCGGCATCGACATTCGCCAGCAGGGCGATGCGCTGGCTATCGATTTTCTCAAGACGACCTTGCCCGAGAACCTGCGCCGCAAATCGGATGTCACCGATTTCGCGACGCCGGTCACCGAGTTCGTTGCGCAGCCGCAAGGGGCAAACACCCGCCTGCTGATCAAACCCAACGGCTTGTGGGAGCATAACGCCTATCAGAGTGACAATCAGTTCGTGGTCGAGATCAAGCGTGTGGTCGAGGATCCGAAGCAACTGGTTCAGGGGGCGCGGGGCAAGTACCAGGGTGACAAGCTGTCGCTGAACTTCCAGAACATCGATGTGCGCTCGGTATTGCAGGTGATTGCTGACTTCACCGATTTCAATATCATCACCAGCGACACGGTGCAGGGCAGCCTGACGCTCCGCCTCAAGGACGTGCCTTGGGATCAGGCGCTCGACATCATTCTTCAGTCCAAGGGCCTGGACATGCGCAAGCATGGCAACGTGATCTGGATCGCACCACGTGACGAGTTGGCTGCGCGCGAAAAGCTCGAGCTCGAAGCACTTGCGCAGATCGGTGACTTGGAGCCCCTGAGAACGGAGAGTTTCCAGATCAACTATCACAAGGCGAAGGAGATTTTCGATTTCCTCAAGGACAAGAACCAGACGGTCCTATCCAAACGCGGCAGTGTGATCGTCGATGAGCGCAGCAACAAGGTGTTCGTGACCGATGTGGGGACGCGCCTGGACGATTTGCGCCGCTTGATCCAGGAAATCGACATTCCGCCGCGGCAGGTATTAATCGAGGCGCGGATTGTGGAGGCTGACAAAGGCTTTGCACGTGACCTGGGAGTGCGGATGGGGATTCACATGCCGGGCAAGCCTTTCGGCGGTCCTGGGGGGTCCCGCGCGGTTATCGGAGGCGGCATTACCGATACCGGATTCCATACCGGGCAAGTGGCGGATACACCGGACTTCATCAACGATAGCTTGGGTGTCAATCTTCCTGCATCGCCCTCGACTGGAACGCCGGCCCAGTTGTCGCTGATACTGTTCAACAGCGCTGCCACGCGTTTCCTTAATCTCGAGTTGAGCGCACTTGAGGTCGACAACCGGGGGCGTGTGGTCTCCAGCCCCCGAGTGCTGACGGCCAATCAAGTCGAAGCGATCATGGAGCAGGGGACAGAGATTCCCTATCAGTCGGCGACCAGTTCTGGGGCGACCAGCGTCCAGTTCCGCAAGGCCGTGCTGTCACTGAAAGTGCGTCCGAACATCACGCCGGACGGTCGTGTCCAGCTGTTCGTGGATGTGAACAAGGACAAGCCGGGCGCGACGGTTCCGGGAGGTGTAGCGATCGACACCAAACATGTGAAGACCGAAGTGATGGTCGAAAACGGCGGCACCGTGGTGATCGGTGGTGTGTACGAAGAGGAAGAGAGCAAGCAGGTAGAGCGCGTGCCGTTCTTGGGCGAAATCCCGGTCGTTGGCGCCCTCTTCCGTAACACTCAGCAAGTGTCCAATCGCAAGGAATTGCTGGTTTTCATCACACCGCGCATCGTGACGCAAGCGTTGTCGCTGCGGTAAGCCCATGGTGTCGGCTGGCGCGGCAAAGGCCGACACTTCTCGCGTGCGTCGTGCCCCGTGCATTGTGCTGGTGGGGATGATGGGCGCAGGAAAGACGACGGTGGGGCGCGAGTTGGCTCGGCGCTTGCACCGTCGTTTTGTTGATAGCGACCATGAAATCTGCGCGCGAACAGGCGTGTCGGTGCCTGTCATCTTCGATGTCGAGGGCGAGGCCGGTTTTCGCCGGCGTGAATCGCAAGTCATCGACGACCTGACCCAACAAACGGATCTCGTTCTGGCTACCGGCGGTGGCGTGGTGCTGGCCGAAGAGAACCGGACGGTGCTGCGCGAGCGCTGTACCGTCATCTATCTCGACGTGCCGCCCGCCGTGCTGTGGGAGCGCACTCGCCACGACCGGAATCGTCCGTTGCTGCAGGTCGAAGATCCGCGAGGGCGGATAGAGGCCTTGTACCGCGAGCGCGACCCGCTCTATCGTTCCGTGGCACACGTGGTTGTCCCCGGTGGCCGGGGTAGCGCAAAATCGATGCTTCGAAAGATCGAGAAGGCACTGGAACACACATGCGAAAACTGACGGTTGCCCTGGGAGACCGTAGCTATCCGATCCTGATCGGCGAGGGCGTGCTGGATCGTACCGATGCGATTTTGGCGGCCCTCAAGACGCCGCGGGTAGCCATCGTGACCAATGACGTGGTCGCGCCGCTCTATCTGGGGCGACTCGAAGCGGCGCTGCGCAGCGTGGATGTTGCGTGCGATAGCGTGATCCTGCCGGACGGAGAGGCCCACAAGAACTGGCAGACGCTCAATACGATTTTCGATGGCCTGCTGGCGGGGCATTTCGACCGCAGCACGACGCTGATCGCGCTGGGTGGCGGCGTGGTGGGCGACATGGCCGGGTTTGCCGCGGCCACCTATCAGCGCGGCATCCCCTTCATCCAGATCCCGACCACCTTGTTGTCGCAGGTGGATTCGTCAGTGGGGGGCAAGACCGCGATCAACCACCCGCTCGGCAAGAACATGATCGGCGCCTTTCATCAGCCTCGGTTGGTGCTGGCGGATACCTCCACGCTCACTACACTACCGGACCGCGAACTCAAGGCCGGGCTGGCGGAGGTCATCAAGTATGGCTTGATCCGCGATCCCGCCTTTTTCGACTGGATCGAGACAAACATCGAGCGCTTGCTGGCGCGCGAGCCTCAGGCGCTGGGCGAGGCGATCGAGCGCTCCTGCGCCAACAAGGCCCGGATCGTCTCGGAAGACGAAACCGAGCGGGGGGTTCGGGCGTTGCTTAATCTCGGACATACCTTCGGCCATGCCATCGAAGCCGGCATGGGCTTCGGCGTATGGTTGCACGGCGAGGCGGTGGCGGCGGGCATGGTGATGGCCGCCTGCCTGTCGAACCGGTTGGGCTGGCTAAGTGCGCGCCAATATGAACGGACGGTGGCGCTGATCGGGCGCACAGGCTTGCCGGTTCGGGGGCCGAAACTGGGCGCGGCGCGCTACCTTGAATTGATGGCGCACGACAAAAAGGTTGATGCTGGGCGCCTGCGCTTGGTGTTGCTACGTGACATCGGCGACGCCGAGATCTTCGCCGATCTGCCTGCTGTCGAGATTGCCGCGGCGATCGACGCCTGCTGCGAGCCGTCCTGATGCTGGCGACCTACGCGGTCAGCGAAGCGAATTCCCGCGGTCGGCACCATCCGGAGCCACCGCCCACCGCCCGGGGCGAGTTCCAGCGCGACCGTGACCGCATCATTCACTCCACCGCCTTCCGG
This sequence comes from Denitromonas iodatirespirans, assembly GCF_018524365.1. Taxonomy (GTDB): domain Bacteria; phylum Pseudomonadota; class Gammaproteobacteria; order Burkholderiales; family Rhodocyclaceae; genus Nitrogeniibacter; species Nitrogeniibacter iodatirespirans. The sequence continues at coordinate 14,111 of NZ_JAEKFT010000020.1, read as the reverse complement.
CGCCTTGAGTACAAGACGCAGGTTTTCGTCAATCATGAAGGCGACCTGTTTCGTACTCGGCTGACACACAGCATCGAGGTCGCGCAGATCACCCGCACCATCGCCCGGGCCCTGGCGCTGAATGAGGATCTGGCCGAGGCCATCGCCCTGGCGCACGACCTCGGCCACACGCCCTTCGGTCACGCCGGCCAGACAGCCCTCAATGCCTGCATGAAGGCCTACGGCGGCTTCGAGCACAACCTGCAGTCGCTGCGTACGGTGGATCTGCTCGAAGAGCACTATGCCGATTTCGATGGCCTGAACCTTGCCTACGAAACGCGCGAAGGCATCCTCAAGCACTGCTCGCGCGAGAACGCGTCGGCGCTCGGGGCACTTGGCCAGCGCTTCCTCGATGGTACGCAGCCCAGCCTCGAGGCGCAGCTGGCCAACCTGGCTGATGAAATCGCCTACAACAATCACGATATCGACGACGGTTTGCGTTCCGGCCTGATCACCCTGGAGCAACTCGACGAGGTCGCCATCTTCGCCAACCAGCGCCGTGACGTCGAAGCCCGTTACCCCGGTCTGCAGGGGCGCCGGCTGATCCACGAAACCATTCGTCGGATGATCAACCTGATGGCGGTGGATCTGATCGACCGCACGCGCCACAACATCGACGCGGCGCAGGTGCGTACGCTGGACGATGTGCACCAAGCCCCCCGTCTGGTGGCCTATTCCGACGAGTTGCGGCCAGACCTGAACCGCCTGAAAGCCTTCCTGCGCGAGAATCTCTACCACCACTATCAGGTCCTGCGCATGACCGACAAGGCGCGCCGCATCATCACCGACCTGTTCGGTGCCTTCCTCTCCGACCCGCGCCTGCTGCCCCCGCAGTACCAGCGCCGCGCCGATACCGACACGCCGCGCGCGATCGCCGACTACATCGCCGGGATGACCGACCGCTACGCCATGAAGGAGCACCGCCGGCTGTTCGCCGTGGGCGAAATTCACTGAGCATTCGGGGCTTTTGCGCACTGCAAAAAACACTTGAAGGGCCGGGAAAGCGGCTGTATATTCGAGAGTCCGCCAAGTGTGTTCGTAACGGCGCCTTGTGCGTCGTGCAGAGCCGGTGCGCAAGCGACCGGCTTTTTTGACGCCTGCCGCAATCGCGTTGCCGTCCGCTCCGGTAGACGCCGAGTGCGGGCAGGCACGAAGTGTCGAGGAAAATGTATGAGCATTCCCCACAAGCAGGGTCTTTACGATCCCGCGAACGAACATGATGCCTGCGGTGTCGGTTTCATTGCCCATATCAAGGGCGAGAAGCGTCACGACATCGTGATCCAGGGTCTCGAGATCCTCAAAAACCTCGACCATCGGGGCGCGGTCGGCGCCGATGCGCTGCAAGGTGACGGCGCGGGTTTGCTGCTCCAGTTGCCCGACCAGCTGTATCGCGAAGAGATGGCCGCCCAGGGCATCACTTTGCCGGCGCCGGGCGACTACGGGGTCGGCATGGTCTTCATGCCGAAAGAGCACGCCTCGCGCATGGCCTGTGAGGAAGAGATCGAGCGCGCCATCCGTGCCGAAGGGCAGGTGGTGCTCGGTTGGCGCGACGTGCCGGTCAACCCCGACATGCCGATGTCGCCTACGGTGCGCAAGACCGAGCCGATCATCCGCCAGATCTTCGTCGGGCGCGGCCCGGACATCATGGTGACCGATGCGCTCGAGCGCAAGCTCTACGTCATCCGCCGTCGTGCGGCCAATGCCATCCAGCGCCTGCAGCTCGAGCACGCCAAAGAGTTCTACATGGTGTCGATGTCGGCGCGCACCATCGTCTACAAGGGCCTGCTGCTGGCTAACCAGGTGGGTGAGTACTACCTCGACCTGGTCGATCCGCGCACGGTGTCGGCACTGGCGCTGGTGCACCAGCGTTTTTCGACCAACACCTTCCCCAAGTGGAACCTCGCCCACCCGTTCCGCATGATCGCGCACAACGGTGAGATCAACACCCTGCGCGGCAACTACAACTGGATGCGTGCCCGCGAAAAGGGCGTGTCCTCGCCGCTGCTGGGCAAGGATCTGGAGAAGATCTGGCCGCTGATCTATCCGGGCCAGTCCGACTCCGCCGCCTTCGACAACGCGCTCGAACTGCTGGTGATGGGCGGCTATACCATGGCCCATGCGGTGATGATGATGATCCCCGAGGCCTGGGAGTCGCACACCCTGATGGGCGAGCAGCGCCGCGCCTTCTACGAATACCACGCCGCCATGATGGAGCCGTGGGACGGCCCGGCCGCGGTGGCCTTCACCGACGGCGTGCAGATCGGTGCCACCCTCGACCGCAACGGCCTGCGTCCGGCGCGCTACCTGGTGACCGATGACGATCTCGTGGTGATGGCGTCCGAATCCGGCGTGCTGCCGATTCCGGACAGCAAGATCACCAAGAAGTGGCGTCTGCAGCCGGGCAAGATGTTCCTGATCGACATGGAGCAGGGCCGCATCATCGACGACGAAGAGCTCAAGGAGTCGCTCGCCACTGCCAAGCCCTATCGCGACTGGAACCGCCGCATCAACATCAAGCTCGACGGGCTCAAGGAAGCGGCCGATGCGGCCCTTCCCGAGGCACGCGCCAGCCTGCTCGATCGCCAGCAGGCGTTCGGCTACACCCAGGAAGACATCAAGTTCATCCTCGAGCCGATGGCCAAGGCCGGCGAAGAGGGCACCGGCTCGATGGGTAACGATGCGCCGATGGCCGTGTTGTCGAGCAAGGAAAAGCCGCTCTACAACTACTTCCGTCAGCTCTTCGCGCAGGTGACCAACCCGCCGATCGACCCGATCCGCGAGCAGCTGGTGATGTCGCTGGTGTCCTTCATCGGCCCGCGCCCCAACCTGCTCGAGATCAACGAGATCAACCCCCCGTACCGCCTGGAAGTGACCCAGCCGGTGCTGAACTTCGCCGACATGGCGAAGATCCGCAACATCGCGCGCTACACCGGCAACAAGTTCCGCTCGGCGGAACTGGACGTGTGCTACCCGGTGGCCTGGGGCAAGGAAGGCGTCGAGGCCCGCCTGGCCTCGCTGTGCGCCGAAGCCGAAGATGCTGTCGAGCAGGGTTACAACATCCTGGTGGTCTCCGATCGCCAGATGGATGCCGACAATGTCGCCATCCCCGCGCTGCTGGCCACGTCCGCGGTGCATCAGCACCTGGTGAGCAAGGGCCTGCGCACCCGCACCGGCCTGGTGGTCGAAACCGGCACGGCGCGCGAGATCCATCACTTCGCGGTGCTCGCCGGCTATGGCGCCGAAGCCGTCCATCCCTACCTCGCGCTCGAGACGCTGCAGCAGATGGCCGATCGCGGCGAGGCGGACGAAAAGGCCGCCTACCACTTCGTCAAGGCGATCGGCAAGGGGCTGTGCAAGGTCATGTCCAAGATGGGCATCTCGACCTACATGTCCTACACCGGCGCCCAGATCTTCGAAGCGGTCGGTCTCAAGCAGAGCTTCGTCGACAAGTACTTCACCGGCACCACCAGCCAGGTCGAGGGTGTCGGCGTGTTCGAGGTCATGGACGAGGCGCTGCGCCTGCACCAGAAGGCCTTCGGCGATGACCCGGTGCTGGCCGAGCTGCTCGATGCCGGCGGCGACTACGCCTTCCGCATCCGCGGCGAAGAGCACATGTGGACGCCCGATTCGATCGCCAAGCTGCAGCACGCCACGCGTTCGGGCAAGGCCGACACCTATAAAGAGTACGCCCGCCTGGTCAACGAGCAGGGCAAGCGTCACATGACGCTGCGCGGCCTGTTCGAGATCAAGGTGGCCGGCGCCCCGGTGCCGCTCGACGAGGTCGAGCCGGCCAAGGAGATCGTCAAGCGCTTCGCCACCGGCGCCATGTCGCTCGGCTCCATCTCCACCGAGGCGCACACCACGCTGGCCGTGGCGATGAACCGCATCGGCGGCAAGTCCAACACCGGCGAGGGCGGCGAGGATCCCAAGCGCTTCATGCCCGTGACCAAGCCGACCAAACTCTCCGAGCTGATCGGCGGCTCGCGCATCGCGCGCGATCTCGACCTGTCGCCCGGCGACAGCCTGCGCTCGGCGATCAAGCAGGTCGCCTCGGGCCGCTTCGGTGTGACCACCGAATACCTGGCCAACGCCGACCAGATCCAGATCAAGATGGCCCAGGGCGCCAAGCCCGGCGAAGGCGGCCAGTTGCCGGGGCACAAGGTGTCCGAGTACATCGGCTTCCTGCGTCACTCGGTGCCGGGTGTCGGCCTGATTTCGCCGCCGCCGCACCATGACATCTACTCGATCGAAGATCTGGCCCAGCTGATCCACGACCTGAAGAACGCCAACCACAAGGCCTCGATCAGCGTCAAGCTGGTGTCCGAGATCGGCGTCGGCACGGTGGCGGCTGGTGTGGCCAAGGCCAAGGCCGACCACATCGTGATCGCCGGCCATGACGGCGGCACCGGCGCCTCGCCGCTGTCGTCGATCAAGCATGCCGGCTCGCCCTGGGAACTCGGCCTGGCCGAAACCCAGCAGACGCTGGTGCTCAACCGCCTGCGTTCGCGTGTGCGGGTGCAAGTCGACGGCCAGATGAAGACCGGCCGCGACGTGGTGATCGGTGCGCTGCTCGGCGCCGACGAATTCGGCTTCGCGACTGCACCGCTGGTGGTCGAAGGCTGCATCATGATGCGCAAGTGCCACCTCAACACCTGTCCGGTGGGCGTGGCCACGCAAGACCCTGAGCTGCGCAAGCGCTTCACCGGCCAGCCCGAGCATGTGGTCAACTTCTTCTTCTTCGTCGCTGAAGAAGTGCGCGAGCTGATGGCCCAGCTGGGCATCCGCAAGTTCGACGACCTGATCGGCCGCTCCGACCTGCTCGACATGAAGAAGGGCATCAGCCACTGGAAGGCGCGGGGCCTGGACTACAGCCGCATCTTCTACCGTCCGGATGTGCCGGCCACGGTGGGCCGTCGCCACACCGAGAACCAGGATCACGGCCTCGACAAGGCGCTGGACCAGGAACTGCTCAAGCGTGCTGCGCCCGCCATCGAGCGCGGCGAGGCGGTGAAGATCGAGCTGCCGGTGCGCAACGTCAACCGTACCGTCGGCGCCATGCTCTCGGGCGCAGTGGCCGCCAAATACGGCCATGCCGGCCTGCCGGACGACACCATCCACATCACCCTGTCGGGCACCGCCGGCCAGAGCTTCGGCGCCTTCCTGGCGCGCGGCGTGACGCTCGACCTGGTGGGCGAGGGGAACGACTACGTCGGCAAGGGCATCTCGGGCGGGCGTATCGTCGTGCGTCCGGACGCCAGCTTCCGTGGCGAGACCACCGAAAACATCATCATCGGCAACACCGTGCTGTACGGCGCGATCGAGGGCGAAGCCTTCTTCTCCGGCGTGGCCGGCGAGCGCTTCGCGGTGCGCAACTCCGGCGCCACGGCGGTGGTCGAGGGCGTGGGTGACCACGGCTGCGAATACATGACCGGCGGCACCGTGGTGGTGCTCGGCCAGACCGGGCGCAACTTCGCGGCCGGCATGTCGGGCGGCGTCGCCTATGTGCTGGACGAAGACGGTAGCTTCGAAGGCCGTTGCAACATGGCCCAGGTCGCACTCGAACCGGTCGAAGACGAATACGCCGCCCGCCAGGGCTCCGAGGCCGGCGACGACCTCGAGTCCCACGGCCGGGTGGATGTGCGTCACCTCGGTCAGGCCGACGAGGCCATTCTCAAGGACCTGATCGAGAAGCACGCCCAATTCACCGGCAGCGTCACCGCCAAGCGGGTCCTCGAACACTGGTCGAGCTATCGCGCCAAGTTCGTCAAAGTGATGCCGCACGAGTACCGTCGCGCACTGGCCGAAATGGCCGCGCAGAAGAAGCAACTGGAGGCTGCATAAGATGGGTAAGCCCACCGGATTTCTCGAGTTCCGCCGCCTCTCCGAGGCCAGCCAACCGGCTGAGGAGCGGGTCCAGAACTACAAGGAGTTCCTGCTCCGCCTGTCCGACGACGAAGCGTCGGTGCAGGGCGCGCGGTGCATGGACTGCGGCATCCCGTTCTGCAACAACGGCTGCCCGGTCAACAACATCATCCCCGACTGGAACGACCTGGTGTATCGCGGGCAGTGGGAGCAGGCCATCCGTGTCCTGCACTCGACCAACAACTTCCCCGAGTTCACCGGCCGCATCTGTCCGGCGCCCTGCGAAGCCGCGTGCACGCTGAACATCAACACCGACGCGGTGGGCATCAAGTCCATCGAGCGGGCGATCATCGACAAGGCCTGGGAAAACGGCTGGGTCAAGCCGCAGCCGCCGCGCCAGAAAACCGGCAAGAAGGTCGCCGTGGTCGGCTCCGGCCCCGCCGGCTTGGCCGCAGCCCAGCAGCTGGCGCGGGTTGGCCATGACGTGGTCGTGTTCGAGAAGAGCGATCGTGTCGGCGGTCTGCTGCGCTACGGCATCCCCGACTTCAAGCTCGAAAAATCGGTGATCGACCGTCGTCTTGCGCAGATGGCGGCCGAAGGCGTCGAGTTCCGCACCAGCGTCTGTGTCGGCGCCGTGCCGAGCGAGGCGGGCGTGGCCAATGACGGCACCGAGATGGTCTCGGCCGAGCAGCTCACCGCCGAATTCGACGCGGTGATCCTCGCCGCCGGCTCCGAAGTGCCGCGCGATCTGCCGGCCCCGGGCCGCGAACTGGGCGGCGTGCATTTCGCGCTCGAGTTCCTGATCCCGCAGAACAAGCAGGTGGCCGGCGATGCGCCCAACCCGATTTCCGCCAAGGGCAAGCACGTGGTGGTGATCGGCGGCGGTGACACCGGCTCCGACTGTGTCGGCACCAGCTACCGCCATGGCGCCGCGTCGGTGACCCAGTTCGAAGTCATGCCGCAGCCGCCCGAGCAGGAAGACAAGTCGCTGACCTGGCCCTACTGGCCGCTCAAGCTGCGCACCTCGTCCTCGCACAAGGAAGGCGAGACCCGCCGCGAATTCGCCATCGCCACCAAGGAGTTCATTGGCGAGAACGGCCAGGTCAAGTCGCTCAAGACCGTGCGCCTGGAGTGGAAGGACGGCAAGATGTCCGAGGTGCCGGGCAGCGAAGAAGTCTATCCGGCTGACCTGGTGCTGTTCGCCATGGGCTTTACCAACCCCGTGGGCTCCCTGCTGGCGGCCTTCGGTGTCGAGAAAGACCCGCGCGGCAATGCCAAGGCCACCACCGACGGCGAAGGCTGCTACGCCACCAACGTCGCCAAGGTGTTCGCGGCCGGTGACGTGCGTCGGGGTCAGTCGCTGGTGGTGTGGGCGATCCGCGAAGGTCGCCAGGCCGCTCGCGAAGTCGACCAGTTCCTGATGGGGGCATCCGAGCTGCCGCGCTAAACCGTCGCGACCTTCGCGGACCGCCCACGGCGGGGAATGTTGTAACGCGCCCTGCGGGGCGCGTAGCGCGAAGCTCGCCAGGCCGCTCGCGAAGTCGACCAGTTCCTGATGGGAACGTCCGAGCTGCCGCGCTAAGCTGCGCGCGCAAGGGAAAAAACAAAGGCGGCTTCGGCCGCCTTTGTTTTTGGGCTGCCCGCACGTCCTTGCGGCAAGCTGTCGCGGTGCGTAGCCCGGATGCAGGCCGAAGGCCGGAATCCGGGGTGGGCGTGGCGGTCTGGCACGGTTTTTCGATGCGGACCGGCGTGCCCGATCGGGCCGGTGCTCCCGGATTCCGCTGCGCTGCATCCGGGCTACGGACGTCCGTGATGCCGGGTCAGGCGCCGATCATGTCGAGCGCGTGGCGCGCGATCATCCACTCCTCGTTGGTCGGCACTACGGCGATCGCGACCGGGCTGCCGGCGCGGTCGATGCGCTCGGCGTGCGCGGTGTTGGCTTCGGCGTCCAGGGCGAGGCCGAGCCAGGCCGAGCGGGTGACGATGCCTTCGCGCACGGCGGCGGCGTGTTCGCCGATGCCGCCGGTGAATACCAGCGCATCGCAGCCGCCGGCGGCCGCGGCCAGCGACCCCAGTTCGCGGGCGGCGCGGTAGCAGAACAGCTCGACCGCCTCGCGCGCTTCGGGCGCGGGCGAGGCGAGCAGGTCGCGCATGTCGGCACTGATGCCGGACACGCCGAGCAGCCCCGACTCCTTGTACAGCAGGCGGCTCAGCGCTGCCGAGTCCATGTGCTTGCGGTCCATCAGATACAGCAGCACGCCGGGGTCGAGACTGCCGCTGCGGGTGCCCATCATCAGGCCGTCGATGGCGGTGAAACCCATGCTGGAGGCCACGCTCTGGCCATCGCGCAGCGCGCACATGCTGGCGCCGTTGCCCAGGTGAGCGACGATTACCGCGCCGCGGGCACGTTCGGCGCCGATCGCTTGGGGCAGTTGCCGGGCGATGTATTCATACGACAGGCCATGGAAGCCGTAGCGCCGCACCCCTTCGTCATGCAGCGCGCGGGGCAGGGCGAAGCGCTGGGCGAGCGGCGGCTGGCTGCGGTGGAAGGCGGTGTCGAAGCAGGCCACTTGCGGCAACTGCGGCATCAGGCGGGCCACCGCGCGCACGGCGCGCAGGTTGTGGGGCTGATGCAGCGGGGCGAGTGGTTCGAACTCGGCGAGCGCATCGACCAGCGTGTCGTCGAGCAGCAGCGGGGCGCTGTGTTTGGCGCCGCCGTGCACCACCCGGTGGCCGACGCCGATCAGGTCGAGCCGCGGGGTGTGCGTTTTCATCCAGTCGAGCAGGAAATCCAGCGCGCTCTGGTGGTGGGCGTCCTGGTCATCGTCGGCGGGTTGGGGCACGTCGGCCTCGAAGCGCTCGCCCGCCGCCGCGCGCGCATGCAGGCGCGGTTGTGAGCCGATGGCTTCGATCTGCCCGGCCAGCGCCGGCGTATCCGCCAGGCCCGGCTCGACCGGATAGAGGGCGAACTTCAGGCTCGATGAGCCGGCATTGAGCACCCACAGCGCCTTCATTGCGGCACCACCGCGCGGCGATGATGGGCCATGAGTTGGGCGATGGCGCAGGAGGCGGCGCGCGCCTCGGCGGTATCTGCGCGGCTGGTCAGCACGATCGGTACGCGGGTGCCGACCACCACGCCGGCCAGCACCGCATCGGCCAGATATTCGAGCTGTTTGGCCACCATGTTGCCCGATTCCAGGTCCGGCACCACCAGGATATCGGCGTTGCCTGCCACGGCGGAATTGATGCCCTTGGTTTTGGCGGCCAGCAGCGAGATGGCGTTGTCGAAGGCCAGCGGGCCGTCAAGGATGCCGCCCTTGATCTGGCCGCGGTCGGCCATCTTGCACAGGGCGGCCGCGTCGATGGTCGAGCGCAACTTGGAAGTGACGGTTTCGACGGCCGACAGGATCGCCACCTTGGGCTCGACGATGCCCATGATCTGCGCCAGATCGATGGCGTTCTGGACGATGTCCACCTTCTCTTCGAGCGTCGGCTCGATGTTGATGGCCGCATCGGTGATCAGCAGCGGATGCGGATAGGTCGGCACCTCGGCGATGAACACATGGCTGATGCGGCGCGCGGTGCGCAGGCCATGGGTGCGGCTGACCACCGCGCTCATCAGCTCGTCGGTATGCAGCGAGCCCTTCATCAGCACCTCGACCTCGCCCTTGCGCGCCATCGCCACGGCGGCTTCGGCCGCAGCGTGGCTATGGGGTACGTCGACGATGCGAAGGCCGGTCAGGTCGAAGCCTTCTTCTTCAGCGACCGAACGGATCTTCGCTTCCGGGCCGACCAGGATCGGGATGATCAGCCCCTCTTCGGCCGCCTGCAGCGGTCCGCCCAGCGACGAGGCGTCGCAGGGGTGGACCACCGCCGTCGGCACCGCGCTCAGGCCGGTGGTGAGCGACAGCAGGTGCTGGTAGCGCAACTCCTTGTCGGAGATGGTCACCTCCGGCAGGCTCACGCGCGGGCGCTTGATCTTCTCGGTCGGCGCCAGCACCTCGGCGGTGCCGTCGATCACCTTCAGCCCGTCCTGGTTGATCGCCACGCAGTCGAACACGATGTGCGAGTTGTGATCGTATTTTTCGCGGCAGGTGACGGTCACCTCCAGCGTGTCGGCAATGCCCACCGGGCGCCAGAACTTGAGCGACTGGGTGATGTACACCGTGCCCGGGCCGGGGAACTCGGTGCCCAGAATGGTGGAGAACAGTGTGCTGCCCCACATGCTGTGGCCCACCACCTCGCGAAACTGGCTCGATCGGGCGAATTCCGGATCGACATGGGTGGGATTGACGTCGCCCGACATCGCGGCGAACAGATGGATGTCGTTGGGTTTGAGGGTGCGGACGAGGCGCGCCTGGTCGCCGATGGCGATTTCGTCGTAGGTGCGGTTCTCGATGTACTGGTGGACGGCCCGTTGCATGGCTGAGATTCCTATGTGCGTTGCAGCAAACTCATTCTAGTCGTCACGCTATTGCAAAATGTAGACCACGATCAATACTTTGGTGCATTGCAAAATGTTCGAGCCGTGTTGTCGGCCATGAGCGAGACACCGCTCACGGAAGCGTAGACGGCTGCGTGCTAGAATCCGCCGCAAATCCCGAAAAAATGGAGTTGTCATGCAAGTCGTGGTTCTCGCTGCAGGTCAGGGTACCCGGATGCGCTCGGCCTTGCCCAAAGTGCTGCAACCGCTGGCTGGCCGGCCGATGCTGGCCCATGTGCTGGGCACGGCGCGCACGCTTGGCGCGGCGAAAATCTGCGTGGTGTACGGCCACGGCGGCGAGGTGGTCCGCGACGCCATGGCGGCGCCCGATCTGGCCTGGGCGCTGCAGACGCCACAACTGGGCACCGGTCATGCAGTGCAGCAGGCGCTGCCGCATCTCGACGACGACCGTGTCACGCTGGTGCTCTACGGCGACGTGCCGCTGATCGGCGAGGCCACGCTGCGCCGCTTGCTGGCCGCTGCCGACCGCGACCGCCTCGGCCTGCTCACCGTCGAGATGGACGACCCGACCGGCTACGGCCGCATCGTGCGCGACGCTGCCGGCAAGGTGCTGCGCATCGTCGAGCACAAGGACGCCACCGAGGCCGAGCGCGCCGTGCGCGAGGTCAACACCGGCATTCTCGCCGCGCCCACCGCGCGGCTGCGCGAATGGCTCGGCCGGCTCGGCAACGACAACGCCCAGGGCGAGTACTACCTCACCGACATCATCGCCATGGCGGTGGCCGCCGACGTGCCGGTCGTGGCCACCCAGCCGGACACCGTCGATGAAACCCTCGGCGTCAACAACCGCCGCCAGCTGGCTGACCTGGAGCGCCGCTACCAGCGCGCCTGCGCCGAGCGCCTGCTCGATGCCGGCGTGACCCTGACCGACCCGGCGCGCATCGACGTGCGCGGCGAGCTCAGCTGCGAACGCGACGTGCGCATCGATGTGAACTGCGTGTTCGAAGGCACAGTGACGCTGGGCGAAGGCGTGCACATCGGCGCCCACTGCGTGATCCGCAACGCCCGCATCGGCGCTGGCACCCGCATCTTGCCCTTCTCCCATATCGAAGACACCACCATGGGCGCCGCCTGCGTGATCGGCCCCTACGCCCGCACCCGGCCCGGTACCGAGCTGGGTGAGGACGTGCACCTGGGCAACTTCGTCGAGGTCAAGAACAGCCGCATCGCCGACCACTCCAAGGCCAATCACCTCGCCTATGTGGGCGACGCGGACGTCGGCCAGCGGGTCAATGTCGGCGCCGGCACCATCACCTGCAATTACGATGGCGCCAACAAATACCGCACCACCATCGAAGACGACGTGTTCATCGGCTCCGACACCCAGCTGGTGGCGCCGGTGCGCGTGGGCCGTGGCGCCACGCTCGGTGCCGGCACCACGCTCACCAAGGATGCGCCGGCCGAGCAGCTCACCGTCTCGCGCGCCCGGCAAATGACGATTCCGGGCTGGAAGCGCCCGGTCAAAACCCCCAAATAGAAAGCCGCGCCGGCGACCACCGCCGGCCTCAGGAGAAGCGCCATGTGTGGCATCGTTACCGCAATCTCGACCCAGAACGTCGTCCCCGTGCTGCTCGAAGGGCTGCGCAAGCTCGAATACCGGGGCTACGACTCGGCCGGTCTGGCCGTGCTGCACGAAGGCGAGTTGGTCCGCGCCCGCTCGGCCGGCCGTGTCGCCGAACTGGCGGTGATCGCCGACAACCGGCATCTGAGCGCCAACATCGGCATCGCCCACACCCGCTGGGCCACGCATGGCGAGCCCACCGAGCGCAATGCCCATCCGCATGTCTCCGGCGGTCTCGCCGTGGTGCACAACGGCATCATCGAAAACTTCGAGCGCATCAAGAGCGAGCTGACGGCCAAGGGCTACGTGTTCACCTCCGACACCGACACCGAAGCCATCGCCCACCTGGTCACCGACAAGCTCGGCACCGGCCTCGAACTGCCCGAAGCCGTGCGCCTGGCCGCCAACGAACTCGAAGGCGCCTACGCCATCGGGGTGGTCACCGAGGCCGACCCCTTCCGCCTCGTGGTCGCGCGTCGCGGTTCGCCCTTGCTGCTCGGGGTGGGCGAGGACGGCATGTACGCCGCCTCCGACACCTCCGCGCTGCTGCAGGTGACGCGCAAGGTGGTGTATCTCGAAGACGGCGACGTCGCCGAGCTCAAGCTCGACGGCTACCGCATCGTGCGCCCCGACGGCAGTCCGGTCGAGCGGCCGGTGCATGTGTCCGCGCTGTCGGCCGACGCGGTCGAACTGGGCACCTACCGCCACTACATGCAGAAGGAAATCTTCGAGCAGCCCCAGGCCATCGCCAACACGCTCGAAACCATCGCCGGCGGCAACGTCATCTCCCCGCAGGTGTTCGGCGCCCATGCCGGCGAAGTGCTCGGCGCCACCCGCCGGGTGCTCATCATCGCCTGCGGCACCAGCTTCCATGCCGGCCTGGTGGCGCGCTACTGGCTCGAATCCATCGCCGGCATCCCCTGCGTGGTCGAAATCGCCAGCGAATACCGCTACCGCGAATCGGTGCCCGACCCCGACACCCTGGTGGTCGTCATTTCCCAGTCCGGCGAAACCGCCGATACCCTCGCCGCGCTCAAGCACGCCAAGAGCCTCGGTATGAGCAAGACGCTGGCCATCTGCAACGTGCCCGAATCGGCCATCGTGCGAGAAACCGCGCTGCGCTTCGTGACTCGCGCCGGCCCCGAGATCGGCGTCGCCTCCACCAAGGCCTTCACTACCCAACTCGCTGCGCTGGCCATGCTCACCCTCGCGCTGGCCAAGCTCAACGACCGGCTCACCAGCGACGACGAACAGCGCTACCTCACCGCCCTGCGCCACCTGCCAGTCGCCATCGGCAAAGTGCTCGAACTCGAACCGCAGATCGAACGCTGGGCCCAGCGCTTCGCCGGCAAACAGCATGCCCTCTTCCTCGGCCGCGGCCGCCACTGGCCGATCGCCATGGAAGGCGCACTCAAACTCAAGGAAATCTCCTACATCCACGCCGAGTCCTACGCCGCTGGCGAACTCAAACACGGCCCGCTGGCCCTGGTGGACAAGGACATGCCGGTGATCGCCGTCGCCCCGGCCGACGAACTGCTCGAAAAGCTCAAGTCCAACCTGCAGGAAGTGCGCGCCCGCGGCGGCGAGCTCTACGTGTTCGCCGACGCCGGCAGCGCCATCGAAGAATCCGAAGGCGTGCACATCCTCCACATGCCCGAACACTACGGCATGCTCTCCCCGGTGCTGCACGTCATCCCGCTGCAGTTGCTGTCCTACCATGCGGCGCTGGTCAAGGGAACGGACGTAGACAAGCCACGTAACCTCGCCAAGAGCGTAACGGTGGAGTAATTCGTTCTACATTGTTCGATGTTTTTGTTCTCAGGGAATCAAGTCCGTCGGAGTGGTCTGCTGGTTGTAGGCTGAGACGCGCCACGAGGGCCTTGCAAGAAACTCGCAGTAGATAAAGAAAGATAAAGCCCGGTGGGTAACACCGGGCTTTATCTTTTTTCACCCTGATTGAGTGGTAACTGGTCGGCCGAACCAGCCGTTCGGGTCTCGTAGCGCGGGAGGATACAGTGTGAATCGCCCCGGGTTCGGTGGAGGCCGTTTGGTTTAAGTCAGGCCGGGATGGCGGCCTCGCTGGCGAGTTGCCTGTAGTAGTTTGCCTCAGCTTCTGCAGGCGGGATATACCCGATCGGTTCGAGC
>NZ_JAEKFT010000002.1 GCF_018524365.1 Denitromonas iodatirespirans | reverse complement strand
CGGCCAGCACGAGGGTGTGGCGGCCGAAGCTCGTTGTCGTCCCCTCGCTGTCGTCGGCGGCGTGTTCGAACCAGCAGAAGAGGCCTTCTTCGGCCAGCAGGCGGCGCACGAAGGCCAGGTCGCTCTCTTGGTATTGGGTGGTGGTGCCGCGCTTGGGGTAGCGCGCGGGGTCGGCCAGATCCCAGCGCCAGGCGGGGGCCAGCGCGCCCTGCCCGACCCAGCGCTCGAACACCGCGTCGATGATCTCGATGACGCTGCGCTGCTGGAAGATGAAGCTGTCGCGGTTATGCCCGAGAAAGGCGAGCCAGGGCTCGACGATGAGCCGGTAGCGGGCAAAGCCGCCATTGGCGCCGAGGTGGCTGATGGCGGTGATATGGCCGTGGAAGGGGCGGCGCTCGATGCGCGACAGCCCGGTTTGCAGATCGAGCCGGACGGCTTGGCCGAGCAGGCTGCCGAGCGGCAGGTGGGCGTTTTCCGAAAGCGCGTCGAGCACGATGCGCATACCACTGTGCTCGGTGAGCGGCCCGATGGCCTCTGTGATGGTGGCCGTTTCGGCCAGCAGGACGTCCTCGCCCGCGCTCGTCGTCAGACACATCAGCCGCTGGTGCTGGGCCCAGCCGGCGGAGAGAAAGAGGGGTGAGTTCATGGGACGACGTCGGCGAGTTGGGAGGAACGAGAGCGAATGATAGTGTCATTCGTTCGTCACCAACAAGCATGCCGTCGTCCTAGTTCGTCAAATGCGGCACACCCGCGGCACTATACAACGGGCATGCGCACTGCGACGCGGCAATCGGATCGGGGCCACACGCGGGGTGCCCCGGTGTGGCGTGTCAGACCGGCTTGCAGTCGCTGGCCAGCGGCTTGCCGCGGCGATCGTCGAGCAGCACGCTCTTCCACGGCAGGTCGATCCACACCAGCGCGCTGGTCGCGCTTTCGTAGCGCGGCAGGCCCGAGGCCGACGGGTTGCGCGCCAGGGCGACCAGTTCGCCCTGCCAGCCGACGTTGATGCGGTTGTGATCGTCGACATCGCGAAACACGTCGACATATTGTCCGGCATCGCAATGGTAGCGGCCGCTGCTCAGGACGAAGTCCATCTGGACAGGGGCGCCGGTCACCGGATCGGCAGGCGGCGCCTCGACCACCGACACCGTCGGGGTCGAACTACAGGCGGCCAGGCCCAAGGAAACACTCACCACCGCGATCCACTTGCCGAACATCTCACGCCCCTTTCTCATGTCATAGCGGCCCACAGGGTAACCGCTTGGCGACGACCAAACTGCAACAAAACGCTTCAGGGCGCGAGCGGCACGCATTGGCAGTGGGCGTAGCGCTGGTCCGGATCGTTCCAGCTCAAGAGCTCCAGCGCATCCTGACGGATCTGCGACAGCCACTGGCCGGCCAGCCCGCCACTCGCGCCGCCGGACAACTCGGGCATCACATGCTGCAGCAGCTGCAGGCGCAACGGCAGTGGCATTTCGGCATCGACGCGATGGTAGGTGGTGAGGCCGGCCAGACGGGCCGCGGCGGCCACGGCCTGATCGAGCCCGCCGAGCTGGTCGACCAGGCCGCGGGCCTTGGCTTCGCTGCCGGTCCAGACACGGCCCTGGGCGACGGCGTCGGCCGCCTCCAGGCTCATGTTGCGCGACTCGGCCACGCGTTTGAGGAAGCTGGCATAGGTGTGGTCGACACCCATCTGCAGTGCGGCGATGGCGTCGTCGGACAACGGCCGGCGTGGGTCCAGCGCACCGGCGAGCGGCGCGGTCGCCACGCCGTCCACATCCAGCCCGAGGCGCTGCATCGGCTCGGAGATATCGGGAAACAGGCCGAACACGCCGATCGATCCGGTCAGCGTCAGCGGCGCGGCCCAGATCTCGTCGGCGCCGGTAGCGATCCAGTAGCCCCCCGAGGCGGCCACCGAGCTCATCGAGGCGACCACCGGCTTGCCCGCGTCGCGCAGCGCCTGCAGCGCCAGGCGGATCTGCTCGGAGGCGAAGGCGCTGCCGCCCGGGCTGTCGATGCGCACCACCACGGCCCGCACCCGCGCATCGTCACGCAAAGCCTGGAGCAGGGTGACGATGGCGTCGCCGCCGACTGTCCCCGGCGGGCCGTCACCATCGACGATGGCGCCTTGCGCGGTGAGCACTGCGACGGTACCGCCGTCCTGCGGCAGCCAGTCGTCGGTGGCGGCGAGGTAGGGGCCGACATCGACACGGTTCGGGCTGACGAGCGCCGGCGCCAGGGCGAAGCGGCTTTGCAGGTAGGCGGCCCAGGCGTTGTCGTCCATCAGCGTGTCGACCAGCCCCTGGCGCTTGGCCATCTGCGCCGTGTCGCCACCGGCTGCGGCGAGCAGGCCGCGATAGTCGATGACGAAATCGTCCACCGCCGCCGGGGTAATCTTGCGCGCGGCGGCAACATCGGCGCGCAGCTGGCCCCACACGGCGTCGAGCAGCTCGCGCGTCACGGCCCGGTCTTCGGGGGACATGTCGCTACGCGTGTAGGGCTCGACGAAGGATTTGTACTTGCCGGCGCGAAACACCTGCACCCGCACGCCGAGATGGTCGAGCGCACGCTTGTAGTAGGTGTCGTAACGGGCCAGCCCCTGCAGCAACACGTAGCCGTCCGGCGCCATCACCACCTCGTCGGCGGCCGTGGCCAGGTAGTACTGCGCCTGGTTGAAGCGCCGGGCGCGGGCGATCACCGGCTTGCCGCTGGTCTTGAAGGCGGCGATGGCATCGCGGATGGCGGCCAGCTTGGTGACCGGCGCCGGGCCGAGACGATCGGTTTCGATCACCAGCGCACGGATGCGGCTGTCGGTGGCGGCGCGGCGGATGGCGGTGAGCACGTCGTCAAGCACCACCTCGCCGACGCCGCGCCCGCCCTGCAGCAGATCGGCCGGCGCCGGTGGCGTGGCCGCCTCGACCAGCCGGCCTTCGGGCGCCAGGAACAGCACGCTGCCGTCGGCAATGTCCGGCGCCCGGCTCAACCACCAGGCCATGGCGATGAGCAGCACCACCAAGAGCAGGAGCAGGTTGGCCAGCACACGGCGCAAACCGTCGATCAGCCACCAGATGGCACGAAACGGAGCGGTCAGGAATCGCCACATGCAGTCGTATCCTTGGTTTCAGTCGTTATCAGCGACGCCGGAATACCAGATCCCAGACGCCATGGCCCAGCCGCAGGCCGCGTTGTTCGAACTTGGTCAGCGGCCGGTAGTCGGGGCGCGGCGCGTAGCCGTCGGCGGTGTTGACCAACTGCGGCTCGGTCGACAGCACCTCGAGCATCTGGATAGCATACTCTTCCCAGTCGGTGGCGCAGTGCAAGTACCCGCCGGGCTTGAGCCGGCTGGCCAGCAGGCCGACGAAGTCGGGCTGGATCAGGCGGCGCTTGTGATGGCGCTTCTTCGGCCACGGATCGGGGAAGAACACATGCACGCCATCGAGGCTGTCGGGCGCGATCATGGCCTGGAGCACCTCCACCGCGTCATGCTGGATGATGCGCAGGTTGGGGATGGCGTCGGCGTCGATGAGCTTGCACAGGTTGCCCACGCCGGGGCTGTGCACCTCGATGCCGACAAAGTCGGTGTCCGGCAGGGCGCGGGCGATCTGCGCGGTCGCATCGCCCATGCCGAAACCGATCTCGACCACCTTCGGCGCCACGCGGCCGAACACCTCGGCCAGATCGATGCGGGCGTTGCGGTAGGCGATGCCGACCTGCGGCATCTTCTCGGCCAGATAGCGCATCTGGGCGTCGGACATGCGCCCCTGGCGCAGCACGAAGCTGCGGATGGCGCGGTGCGACAGGCGGCCGTCGGCCTCGGGGGTGTCCGGGGAGTCGTGGGTATCGGTCATGGCAGGGGCAGGCAGGCCCGGCGCCGCAGCGCCGGGCGGGGATGGTCAGCGGCCGATCAGGCCGGTGGTGGGCGAGCTGGGGCTGGCGGCGTAGGTCTTGCGCGGCATGCGCCCGGCAAGAAAGGCCTCACGGCCGGCCTCGACACCCTTCCTCATGGCGCGCGCCATGAGGATCGGGTCCTGTGCCTTGGCAATCGCGGTGTTCATCAGCACCCCGTCGCAGCCCAGCTCCATGGCAATCGCCGCATCGGAGGCCGTGCCCACGCCGGCGTCGACCAGCACCGGCACAGCGCTCTGGTCGATGATCAGCTGCAGGTTCCACGGGTTGAGAATGCCCATGCCGGAGCCAATCAGGCTGGCCAGCGGCATCACCGCCACGCAGCCGATCTCTTCGAGCATCTTGGCCTGGATCGGATCGTCCGAGCAGTACACCATGACGTCGAAACCGTCCTTGACCAGCGTCTCGGCGGCCTTGAGCGTTTCAGGCATATTGGGGAACAGGGTGTCCGGGTCGCCCAGCACTTCGAGCTTGACCAGCGTGTGCCCGTCGAGCAGCTCGCGCGCCAGACGCAGGGTGCGCACCGCGTCGTCGGCCGTATAGCAACCGGCGGTGTTGGGCAGCAGGGTGAAGCGCTCCGGCGGCAGGAAGTCGAGCAGATTCGGCTCGTCGGGGTTCTGGCCGATGTTGGTGCGGCGGATGGCGACAGTGACGATCTCGGCGCCGCTGGCCTCGATGGCTGCGCGGGTTTCGTCGAAATCCTTGTACTTGCCGGTGCCCACCAGCAGGCGGGAACCATAGGTCTTGCCAGCGATGACGAGAGAGTCGTTCATGAAAAGGCTACCGAAAAGGAGAGGCAGGAACAGGCGCCGGGGCGATCAGCCGCCACCGACCGCCACGACGATTTCGAGGCAGTCGCCATCGGCCAGCACGGTCTCGGCATGGGCGCCGCGCGGCACGATCTGGCCATTTCGCTCGACCGCCAGCCGCTTGCCGGCCAGGCCCTTGGCCTGCAGCAGATCGGCCACCGACAGGGTCGACGCCAGCGTTTCGGGCTGGCCATTGATGCGCACGGAAATCATGGAAGCTAAGGCCGCGGATGACTCGAAAAGAAGGCCAAATTGTAGCACGCACCCCGACCACGGCCGGCGCGGGCCAAATTGCCAAAGCCGGGCGCCGGAGCTACAATCCGCGCTGTCGCGTTCGCGGCAGATCCCCCCGAAGCGGGTGTAGTTCAATGGTAGAACGGCAGCTTCCCAAGCTGCATACGAGGGTTCGATTCCCTTCACCCGCTCCACTTCGATCCCCCAAGTTTCAAGCGGCGCTGTTGGCTGTCCTTCCAGTGAGGGGTTTGATCCCTTTCTCGATCCAGCGAAATCCACAGGCAGCCGGTCTCGATCGGTACTGCTAGTGGTGACCAATACGGTGGGCGTTCGCTCCGCATGGAGGCTGGAGGCGCCGGGCCTCGAGAACGAGCGGCGCATTCAACTCGCCTTTCAGGTGTTGGACACCCGCTTGGAGACGTGACGGTCGGCAGGCCACCGACATGCCGTACACCATCGCCGCCAAGCCTTCTAGCGTGCCGACGATTAGGAAGCACACGATGCGCAGGGTGGAGACGCGGCTCCAGCACGCACAAACCGGTGGCGATGTCGAATAGCGCACCGTGCTCGCGGCACACGCCGCGGCTCATCCGGAACCCGGTGGCAGACGACGGATCACCCCACCATGGCCGGAGGGAAGGCCTGGACAATACGCTGGTTGATCTCACCAAAGACCCGCCGATCCTGCCAGCGCGCCTCCATCCGAATGCGATCGCCGAACTTCATGAAGGACGTCGAAGATGCACCCTTCTCGATGACTTCGATCGCGCGACGTTCGGCGATGCAAGCCGAGCCCCTCTGATCTCCGGCATTGGACACGGTACCGGAGCCGAGGATGGTTCCTGCCGACAGCCGCCGCGTGGCGGCGGCGTGCGCGATGAGTTGGTGAAAACCGAAGTTCATTTCGGCGCCGTTGGGGTTTCCGAACCACTCGCCATTCAATTCCACTGCCAGGTCCAGGTGGATACGCCCTTCACGCCAGGCCTCGCCGATCTCATCGGGAGTCACTGCCACCGCCGCGAAGCTGGACGACGGTTTGGCTTGGAAGAAGCCAAACCCGGCTTTCATCTCGCGCGGACCAAAGGCTCTCAGGCTGACGTCATTGATCTGAACTAGCAGCTTGACATGCCGCAACGCCAGCTCCGCAGGGCAGCCCAGCGGCACGTCGTCCACGATCACGCCGAACTCGCCCTCGAAATCAATGCCATGCGCTTCGCTCGGCAACACCACGTCGTCCGTCGGGCCCAACATGTCGTCCGACGCGCCCTGGTACATCAGCGGTATCGTTTCCATATCGGGAATGGGCGGCGTGCCGAAGGCCTGCTGCATGAGGTTACCGTGGTTCAGAAAGGCGGACCCATCGCACCACTGGGGCGCACGGGGCAGCGGGGCGGCGGCCAGCCCAGGGTCGAAATCAAACGCACCGACGGCTTCGCCCGCATTGAGATCGGCATACAAAGCGGCCAGGGCAGGCTCACACTGCGTCCAACACTCCAGTGCGGCCAACAAGTTGGGCGCAATCGATGTGGCTTTGACTGCGCGGCGCAGGTCGCGCGACACGACGACAAGGATGCCATCCTTGTGCTCGGCCTTAAGTGTGGCAAGTTTCATTGAATGTGCCCTTGGTCACGATGGAGGAGGTAGGGTCAGACCGACATATCGCATGGGTCACATCGGTCTCCAGAAAGTGCTGAACATGTTGGCCAGCAGCACCGTGCCTGCGAATACGGCACACACCACCGCTGAGCAGCACAAGCGGTCTCCCAGGTCGTGCAGGTCCGGTCGTTGAAGCCGTTTCACCTTCATGCTGCGGCTCCGTCAGTCGGAGTGGCCGCCGAGGCCTCTGCGTCGATGAGCGCCTTAAGCTTGCGGCGCGCACGCACGGCGCCCGCATCGCCCGGCAGCAGCACGGGCTTGAGCGACCAGAAATCGGCCGTACCCATGCGCTGCTGCTGCGCTTCCAGCATCGGCTTGTCTTCGAGCTTGAAGACGTTCACAACCATGGGCGTTGCCTGTGCGTTCGCTTCCGGCGTCAGGCCGAAGTTTCTGGTGCTCCAGTACCAGTAGTGCGTTCTCCCCGCACTTTCCGGCGTCGCCAGATGCAGGTTGAGTGTATCGACGCCGGCTTCGCGCGGCTCGCCCAGCAAGGTCGCGCCCACTCGAATCAGCATCGTGGACGGCGCAGTCCACGTGACTTCGGTCCATTGGTCCGTGGGCCGCCCTTGTTCGCGCAGATTAATGTCAAAAGCATATGGCGCCACATCTCCGCTGGACACCCAGACGATCTTCACGCTACGTTCGCTGGGTTCGGTAACCACGGCTTTCGCTCGCGACAAGGCCCCGCTGCCCAGCGTAGTGGGATGAAGGAAATCGACATGCGTGAGATCGAGAATGTTGTCGACGAACAGTTCAGCACTGCAGGCAGTCGGCATGTAGCCCCGAATCGTTCCGTCGACGTGCGCAGAGGTCACGGCGCTGTAGTCGGGGATCAGGCTCTCGTCGGCCTCCTTCGCCTCGCCGGCCCACAGCCAGATCAGGCCGTGGCGTTCACGCACGGCGTAGGCCTTAACAACGGCAGCTTTTGGAATGCCACCATCGCCCTGCGGGTTGTGGGTGCATGCGCCCTTGCCGTCGAATTGCAGCCCGTGGTAGCCGCACTGGACCGTGTCGCCGCCGTTGCATAGCTTCCCCGCAGACAAGGGGGCGAAGCGATGCGGACAGCGATCAGCCAAGGCTTGAGGCTCGCCAGCGGCATTGCGGAACAAAACGACAGGCTCATCCAGATAGATCCGTGCCAAAAGCCTTCCCGGCGGCAATTCATCGTGCATCGCTGCCACATACCATGTATTGCGCAAATAGCTCATGTCTGTTCCTTTGCCGTATAGAAGTGGGTCATGCTGAAGCGGGTCTTGCGAAGGGCGCCATCAGACCCAGCACCCGCGCCGGGAGAGTCAACATCACAGGCACCAGCACCTGCTCGTTGGACAAACCGGCGTAGTTCGCCTGTATACGTGGCAACACGGGCGCAACCAGCACTGCGGCCATGACCGGCAGACAACCGCTGATCATCAGCAAAAGACGGGGACCATGCGGGCCGTACGGGCGATTTCGGATCGGGCGCCGCTGCGCGGAAACCTCACTTTCACGTGTCTCCTAGCGAGGTAGCGCCAGCAGTGCGTCGTCGATGATCGCCACCGCGCGCGTCCACCCGGCCGAAGCGGCGCGGATCTTGTGGGGGAAGCAAGAGATGTAGAACCCGTGGGGCGGCAGGGCCTCCAGGTTGTGCATCTTCTCAAGGTGGCAGTAGCCAATGTCGCGTCCCGCCTTGTGCCCTTCCCAAATCAGCGTGCGGTCGCCGGTCTGCGCAAACTTCTCGGCGGTGTAGGAGAACGGTGCGTCCCAGCTCCACGCATCGGTGCCGGTCAGGCGCACGCCGCGCTCCAGGAGATACATGGTGGCCTCGTAGCCCATGCCACAGCCTGCGTTGACGAAGTCACTATGGCCGTAGCGCGACCCCGCGCGCGTATTGACAACCACGATGTCCAGCGGCTGCAGCACATGGCCGATGCGGGCCAACTCGGCTTCGACGTCGGCTGCGGTCGCCACGTAGCCGTCCGGAAAGTGCCGGAAATCCAGTTTCACACCTGGCTGGAAGCACCACTCCAGGGGGACCTCGTCGATCGCGATGGACGGCTTTGAGCCGCCCAGCTTGGCGTCCATGGTGGAGTGAAAGTGGTAGGGCGCATCCAGGTGGGTGCCGCTGTGTGTCGTCAGCGTCACCCACTCGGCCGCCGCGGCCTCACCATCGAGCCAGTCCTCCTCGGTGCAGCCGGGAATCATGCGCACGAACTCAGGGAGGGTTTCCTTGTGATTGGCATAGGTGATCTTAGGCGCCAGTGGCGGAGGGTCTGACAAGATCTCGTTCTCCAGAAAGATCGACAGATCGATGAAGGTTCTGCTCATGGAATTTGCCCAGCGTTAGACCTCAAGGCTGAGCATTTCCTGCTCGGCATTCTTGAAGTAATCCTCGACGATGAATTTCTGTGGGAAGCGCGTATGCGTCAGCAGCGCGTCGCGCACCGCGCTGAGCGGCCAGGGCAGCTGATGGAACAGCCGACCGAGTCGCCGCGCCATCATCACGGTTTGGTTCGTGTAGTCCACGCGCTGCGCTTCATAACGGGCGAGCGCGGCAGCGAGTGCTGCCCGATCGGAGAGGTCCACGCCGCGCAGGAAGCGGCCGAGGAAATAGCCATCCTCGATGGCCATGCCGGCGCCATAGCCGGCGTAGGGCGAGGTGGGGTGCACGGCGTCGCCCAGCGCCGTCACCCGCCCGTGCGTCCACTGCTTGAGAAGCGGCCGATTGAACAACTCCCAGCGGAAAATCTTGCTTGTGTCGGTAGCGGCCATCAGCGTCGGCACGGGTTCGGCCCAGCCTTTCAGGCGGCGCAGGAGGTACGCACCCACCTTGTCTGACGCAGGGTTGCCCTTGCGGCTGCGCTCCACCATCCACCACTCCCAGGCCGGCTGGCCATCGTGCAGAATCGGATGGAAGCCGAACTGGGTGTCGCTCGAATGCATGATCATGCTGGTGTCGCGCGGTAGCGAATCGGCGTAACACCAACCCAGCCAGACCTGCAATCCAAGGGGGAACACGCCCAGATCGCCCAGGATCTGCTGCATCACCGCCGAGCGGTTCCCGTCGGCGGCGATCAGCAGATCGGCATCCCAGGTGTTGCCGTTGTCGAAGTGGAGGCGGACCGTTTCGCCTTCCTCGGTGAAGCGCGTGAAGCGGTGGTCGGGCAGGATGCTGCCCGGTGGGGCCAAGGGCAGCATGCGCGCATACAGGGTGGAGCGCAGCATGCCGTAGTTCCAGCCCGGCAGACCCGCCTTCTTCTGCGCGTCTTCGTTGAAGGGAATGCGAAAGCGCAGCCGGCCCTTGGAAGTGCGGAACTCGCTGTTTGCCGTGGCTCCAAAGTTCTCCAGGTCCACACCGTAGCCGCGCAGGATGCACATGACGGGCAGGTTCAGCAGCACGGCACCGCCCATGGCCTTGATCTCGGGTTGGCGCTCAAACAGGCGCACGTCGAAGCCGGCCTGGCTGAGTGCGATCAGCGCGGACAGTCCGCCCGGCCCTGCACCCACAATGGCGATGCGTTTTTTCGCGGTCAGCTTGTTTGAAGAAGTCGACATGAGCGCCTCCGTTCAGATGGGCATGGCCAGGGCGGCCATCGACGCCTGCATGATGTGCGCATGTTCTTCCTTCGAGCCGCCGGTGGCCTCGATCTCGCCGAGATGCCGCGAGTTCTCAACCACCATGCGGCAGCGCTCCCAGCGACGTTTTTCGAAGCGCTCCAGCGCCTCGCCCACGCCGACGTCGCGGCCGATTTCCTCAGCCAGCACGATCGCGTCCTCGATACCCATGCCCGCACCCGATGCCAAGTGCGGCGTGGTGGCGTGCACGGCGTCGCCGATCAGCACCACGCGCCCCCGGGACCAGGGCTGCGGCAACAGCAGCAGCTCAAGCGGGCGATAGACCACGCTGGAATCGGGACCGAGTGCGGCAAGCACATCCCGCAACAAGGGCGCGGGAAAGGGCTCAAGAAGGGCCTGCAGCTGAGGCACGAGCTGCTCTTCCGGTACGCGGGCGTTCACCGAGCGCTCTTCGGTCACGAACATGTACATCTGTTCCTGCGACACCGGATTGAATCCGATCTTGGTGCGCTCTCCCATGTACATGGCAAGGCGCTTCACGGAAGCGGGGCGCGGCAGCACGGCACGCCACACACCCTGCCCGCTGAAGACGGGCGCCGGTGCGTCCGGAAACAGCGCACGCCGCGTCTGGGAGAACAGCCCGTCGGCCCCCACCACCAGGTCGTAAGTGCCGGTGCTGCCGTCGTCGAAAGACACGTTCACACCATCGGCCTGCTGCATCAAAGACGTGAAGGTCACGCCCAGCCGCACATTCGTCCCGCTGGCACGTGTGGCATCGGCCAGGATACGGCACAGGGCCGAGCGCAAAATGCCGCCATTGCCGGGCACCTGCGGGCCGGCGACGCGTGGCGTGGGCAGCGTTGCCATCAGCATGCCGGTCGGCGTGAACAGGTCCACGCCGTCGGAGCCGTAGCCGCGTTCCATGAACTGCGGCAGCACGCCGACCGTGTTGAGCGCACGCAGCGTCACGCCGCTGAGCGTAATACCCGCGCCGTACGTTCGCCAGTCGCGGTCGATTTCGACCAGATCCACCTCAATGCCCAGCTTGCGCATCTGAATGGCCGCGCACGTACCCGAAAAGCCGCCACCTACCACCAGCACTTTGTTTACGGTTGTCATAGTGAATCCTTTCTCACACCAATCTCACGTTGCCTCGGTCGTCTATGGCATGTGCCACCGCTTGCAGCGATTGCCCGATGCAAGGTCCGAGCAGGCAACGCCCTGTCTCAATTTCGAATTGCGCGCCGTGCGCAAAGCACACGATGCGGTCGCGCCTGCGGTTGAGGTATTCATCTTTGCGCCAGGCCATGGGGCTGGTCGCGTGGGGGCAGAGGTCCCGGTACAGATACAACCTCGACCCGCGACGCACGCCAAACAGCGTGTCCTGTCCGCCCTTCTGGGGATCGAAGCCCCTTGCCTCGCCATCGACAAGTTCGTCGAACCGGCACAGCACCGTCCCGGCGCTCATGCCGGGGGTGGGCCGCCTGGCGACCACTTCTCTCGATGCTGCATCAGAAACAGCTGTGAAGCGTCGGCGCCAATCGTCGCCTCACGCGGCGTCCACGCGTCGTCGTGCAAGTCCATGTCGGCGTCGTACTCCACATGCACGCCCATCGGACTGTTGAAATACCAGAACCAGTTGGAGCCGAAGATATGTCGCCCGGGGCCCCAGTACGACTGGTATCCCTTCGCCACCAACCGCGAACCGGCCTGTATCACGTCCGACGGGCCGCCGAGGTGGAAGGCGAAATGCTCACAGCCCTGCATGAACGGCGGCGTCTGGATGAAGAACAGCGCGTGATGGTCCGCATTGCCCTCGGGCCGCATGAAGGCACCCGTGCCGGTGAAGCGGTCGGTCACCCGGAAGCCGAGCCGGTGGTAGAAGGCTTCCATGCGCGCCGCATCTGGAACGAAGAAGACCACATGCGACAGGGTGCGTGGCCGGATCTGTGCGTCCGGGTCCACCGCCACCTGGTTGGGCCCGCGTTGCGGGGGGCTGCCAGGCGCGTTGGTCAGGGTCGCCGCCGCCGCGTACGGCTTGCGCACGGTTACCTGGAAGGCGATCGCGAAGCCCAGGTCGTCCGTGCAGTGCAGCGATCCGTCCGCAGCCCTGCGCACCTCGCGGTCCTTCGACAGTTCCCGCCCCACGGCCTCCAGCGTCTGGGCGTCCTGCACGCCGTAGATGGTTTCGCGGATCGTGTTGCCACTGGAAAGCGCCGGTGGCAGCGAAGGGTCGTCAGACGAAAGGATCAAGACGCCCGTGCCATCCATGGCTTCGAATCGACCACCCTGGTCGGTGACTCCGACCGGCGTGAGCCCGTATTCGATGAGGAACTCGCAGCAGGCGGGGACATGGTCGACTCCGAAAACCAGGAGGTCGGGTCCGAGAATTTTCATGGCAATGCTCCGAAAGCAGTTCGACTGCACTGAACTTTAGGGACTCGCCGATTCCCCGGGAAATGGTTATTTTGGATGACGTGCATTCATCGGACTTATAGTCACGGTATGCACTTGAACTCTCCCGATCTGAACCTGCTGGCTGCACACGAGGTGCCTGCATCGAAGCGCAAGGTCGGCCTGCTGCGGTCAAACGTGCACTCCTGTCGCAACCCGCGACGACCGACGCGCGGGGATGGGTGCGCAAAACTTTCAACGATGTGTTGATCGTTCGATCGACATGCCGTCACCGGAGGTATAGTCGCCGTTATGCGCTTCAATGGTCTCGATCTGAACCTGCTGGTTGCACTTGATGCGCTTCTCACGGAGCGGAACGTCAGCCGCGCGGCTAAACGCGTCTTCGTGTCGCAACCTGCGATGAGCAACGCCCTGGCACGGCTGCGCGATTATTTCGGTGATGAGTTGATCGTCCGGTCCGGACGCGACATGTTGTTGACTGCTCGTGCCGAGGCGCTGATTGGCCCGCTTCAGGATATCCTTTCGCAGATTGACGGGCGCTTGGTCGCGCCGTCGCAATTCGATCCGGCCAGTGCGCAGAACTCCTTCACGCTGTCGGCCTCTGACTACACCACTTCGGTCCTCGTCCAGCCACTGCTGCAAAAGCTCGCGCACCTGTCACCCGGATTGCGCTTCAAGCTCATTGCGCAGGAATGGCCCAACACGGTTGCGCACCTGGAACGCGGGGACATGGACTTGCTGATTACGCCGTTGCAGTTCGTTTCGCCCCAGCATCCGCAGGTCGTGCTGTTCGAAGAAGATTACGTGTGCGTGACATGGAGCGGCAGCACACGATTCAAGGGCGGGCTCGGCCTGGATGTCTTCAAGTCGGCCGGACATGTGGCTGCGTCCTTCGACGGCGGTCGCGCACCAGCCGCGGACACCGCGTTGCTCGCGCTGCATGGCATCGAGCGCCGTGTCGAGGTGGTCGCCAACAGTCTGCTCTCTCCCGCCGAACTCGTCGTAGGCACAGACCGCGTGGCGACCGTGCATCGCCGCCTGGCCGTGCGTGCCGCACGTTATCTGCCGCTGCGCTTGTGGCCGGTCCCGGTCGAGATTCCACGTTTGGTGGAGCACCTGCAATGGAACCGGGTGTATGACGCAAGCCCGGCCCTGCGCTGGGTGATCGCGCAGTGCCGCGAGGTCGCCTCCGAGATATAGGGCGCGCCAATCAAGTCCTCGCGCGTCGCGCTTCCTGACGCCGGGCGGTCTGCGGCACTGAATATCCTCGCCATGGCACCGTTTTCGCCGCGATTGTGCACCTTGCCGCCCATGCCGCACTCTGGCGTGCGCCATCGCGGGAGTTGTTCAGGGTAGCCCGGATGCAGGCCGAAGGCCGGAGGCCGGGGCTGGCGGTTGAGCCAGCAAGGCGTTCAGAACTCGAAGTGCGCTGGCGAATCAACCGCTGTTCCCGGATTCCGCTGCGCTGCATCCGGGTTACGGCAAGCTGATTCGGGGTGCGCCACGATCGGACAACAGGCCGCGGCATGCGGCCTGTTGTCCGAACTGCATCGCCCACTGCACGCCCATCCATCCGCGCCCTGACGGAATTTCCAGGCTAGCGCCGCCGGGTCTTCACGAAGTGCGACCGCCCAGCACTTCCGCCACCCAGTCCACAATGTAATGGCCGGGGTTGATGCTGTTGTCGAAGCAAGCGTGCTGCGCACCCCCCTCGCGCTCGGTGAATATCTTCAGTTCGCGCTTCGGGCTGCTGACCAGTTGCTCATAGGTCCGGTGTGCCCATTTCAAAGGGATCTGCGAGTCCTTCTCCCCGTGAGTCACCAGGAACGGAACGCGGATGCGGTCGAGAACCCCGTCCAGGTGCACGTTCTCGGCGATCTGCATGAATTCCTCCATGTCTTTCGCACCCCAAACCCAGCGCACATGCTCCCAGTAATGCGGCACCGGAAAGTCGCCCTCTTTGTCCAGGCGGCGCTTCTGCACGTCGCGCCAGTCGTGGTTGGCCCCCATGACCACACCGCAGGCGAAGCGCGGCTCGAACGCCACCGCGCGCGGACAAAAATACCCGCCTAGCGACACGCCCTCCAGACCGATGCGCTTTGGATCCACCTCGGGGCATTGTTCGAGCCAGTCGACGACTTTGCTGGCCCAGCGCTCGCTGTCATAGACAGCCGGCATGCCGTGCAGGCGCAAGGCTTCGCCGCTGCCGGGTTGATCGATCACCAGTGACGAGACGCCACGCTGTGCCAGCCACTGCGGCTCCCCAACCAGAAACTTCATCTCCTTCATGGAGTCCAGGCCGTTGACCTGAACCAGCACGGGCGCGGGTCCATGCACCCCCTCGGCCCGCGTGTAGAGGCCAGCAATGTGCGTGTCGCCATAAGGGATCTCCACGCGCTCGCAGTTCGCTTTAGTCAAGAGGATGCCGCGGGCAAACGTATCCAGCATCCGCTGGTACAGCGCCATGCGGCCGGGCGCGCCGTGTCCTTGCAGCCGTTCGCATGTCAGTAGGTACGAGGAGGCGCGCAGGTACTTCTCGCCGGCCGAGAGCAGCCTGTTGCGATCCTCGTCTTCCTGCGCCAGACCGCACAGCTTGTCGGCCATTTTTGACCAGGTTTCGCGGAACGCCCGCGTACCAGCCGCGTCGGGCTGCCGCGCAGCCTCCTGCAACGGTGCGCACATCTCCTCGATTTCACCGATGCGCGCGCCCATTTCAATGGCGAGGTCAACGGACAGATTCCAGACGTAGTTGGTTGGAAAATAGCGAAACATGTTTTGGATAGATTCTTGTTGTGAAGGGCGTGGATCGGTGAAGAGTTCCATTCACCGGGTTTCCAGCATACGAACCCGCCTCTGCCAGGCCAAATGGTTTGTTTGGATGGCTTTCATTCACCGGACTTATAGTCTCGGAACGCTCCGACTGTGGGGTTTCGGCGACGAGCACCATGGAAGAGTGGTGACACTGTGAGGCTCGCTCACCCTCTTCACATCACAGTTTTGAATTCCGTAGTGGCGGCGTGGCTATCGCGTCGCACCACATGTGCGAAGCATTTTTCGAGCGCCGGCTCGCTAGCGTGGACACCAGCAATGCATCGTGCACCGATGCTGCGCTCGTCAGCAGAGTAGCGATCACACGCCCGCCAGGACTATAAGTCCGGTGAATGAAAGCCATCCAAACAAACCATTTTGCCGAGCAGAATCAGGTCCGTACTCTTTCCCCCAGTGCGACGGCCTGCTTCGGCCTGCCCTGCGGCAAGCACGCGCACCGGCATCAGAAGTGATTCACCAACTATAAGCCGCATACGGCCCAGGAGAGAGACATGCACGTGCAAAAGCCGCCTTCCCAATGGAAGGCATTCCGTCGCAGCCCGCTCGCGGCGGCGATCGCCCTTCTGGCGACAACCTCACATGCCGCCATGATCGAAACCAGCGACCCCGACCTGAGAGTCCGTTGGGACAACACGGTGAAATACAGCGCCGCCGCGCGAACCGGCAAGCAGAGCGCTGTCTTGCTAGGCAGTTCCAACGAGGACGACGGCAACCGCAATTTCAACCGCGGGCTGGTCTCGAATCGGCTGGACTGGTTTAGCGAGTTGGATGTGCAGCGCGGCAACTTCGGTGGCCGAATCAGCGCAGCCGCTTGGTATGACTCGGTTTACAACGAAGCGAACGACAACCCTGGATTCGCAGGCGGCGGTGCCCCGAACCAGTTTTCGGTGCCCTACAACAAGTTCACTGACAAAACCCGCGACATCCATGGCAGCAATGCCGAAGTACTAGATGCCTTCGTGTTTGGCCGATTTGAACTTGCCGGCAGGCGGGCCTCGATGCGCCTGGGGCAGCACAGCATTCTGTGGGGCGAGAGCCTTTTCTTCGGTGCCAATGCCATCGGGGGCGCTCAGAGCCCGGTTGACGGGGTGAAGCTCTTGTCCGTCCCCAACACCTCCTTCAAGGAAGCAACCCGACCCGTCCCGCAGATCTCCGGTCAGATCGAGTTGGCGCCTCAAGTCACGCTGAGCGCCTACTACCAGTTTCGCTGGGATCGCAACCGCTTGCCGGCCGTTGGCAGCTATTTCTCGACGGTAGACATGAACCC
Organism: Denitromonas iodatirespirans; assembly: GCF_018524365.1. Lineage (GTDB taxonomy): Bacteria > Pseudomonadota > Gammaproteobacteria > Burkholderiales > Rhodocyclaceae > Nitrogeniibacter > Nitrogeniibacter iodatirespirans. The sequence continues at coordinate 256,677 of NZ_JAEKFT010000002.1, read as the reverse complement.
GGAAGGCGGTGAGCAGATCTTGCTTCCCCAAGCCTCGCAAGGGGGACCCTTCCTCGACGGCAACATCCTTCGCGCCTCGGACCAGCGCGCGAAGAACAGTGGGCAGGGCGGCCTGCAACTGCGGTTCAACGACGACGAGACCGACTACGGCATCTACCTCGTGCGCTTTCACAGCAAAAACTTTCAACAGATTGCCAACCTTGGCGTCCGCTCGGTGATCCACGCCGGTCCCGGCGGCTGCGTGGTACCCGGCTCGTTCCCGACCGGACCGGCTTCTTGCGGGCTGGTTGCACCACGGACCTATCAGCTCGCCTGGCATGAGGGCATCATGGCGCTGGGCTTCAGCGCGAGCCGCACCTTCGGACCGATGAACCTGGCCGCTGAAGTATCGGTGCGGCACAACCAGGACTTGGCCAGCAGCAATTCCGTTAATACCCAGGCCCTTGGCGGCGCAGCCACGAACAATAGCGACAGACCAGCGTATGCGGTCGGCAGAACGGCGCACCTAAATCTGTCCACGTTGTGGCAGGTTCCGGCTACCCCGTTGTGGCGGGAAGCCGCGTTCACTGGCGAAATCGCGTGGAACCGCGTCCTCAAGATCACCAAGAACCCCACAGCGGTCGACCCCAACGCGACACGCGACGCAGTCAGCATGCGTTTCGTCCTGGAGCCCACCTATCGTCAAGTCATACCCGGAGTGGATATCGGAGTGCCGATCGGTTTGGGCTATACGCCAAAGGGCTCGCGCTCGATGGCACTGGGCCCCGGCTCGTTGCCGGCGAGCGGGGGCGGTGACTTTAATATCGGAGTGAATGGCAGCTACCTGGATGTGTGGCGTTTCAGCGTGACCTACACCCACTTCTTTGGGCCGGAAGGCAACTTCCTCGACGCGAACAACAACTTCAGCTACCGACAGGCGATGAAGGACCGCAACTTCGTTGCACTCTCCGTGCGCCGCACGTTTTGATCCATGAGGACGAATGCCATGAAAAAACCACTCCGACTGATAACAATTGCCGCCGCGACGCTCGTGGCTTTCTCGGGCTCTTCCGTTCACGCCGGCGTCAGCGCTGACGAGGCCGCCAAGCTCAAATCCGAACTCATGCCGCTCGGCGGGGAGAAGGCTGGCAACAAGGAAGGCACGATTCCCGCATGGACCGGCGGGCTCACCACGCCGACGCCGGGCTTCAAGAACGGCGGCCGTCGCCCCGACCCATTTGCCGACGAGAAGCCCATTCTGCAGATCACGGCCAAGAACATGGAAGCGCACGCCGCCAAGCTCTCCGAGGGCCTGAAGTTCCTGCTCAAGAAGTACCCGGATACCTTCCGGCTCGATGTCTATCCGACGCACCGAACCGCTGCCGCGCCGCAGTACGTGTACGACAACACGTTCCAGAACGCCACGCGCGCTAGCCTCGACGTAGGCAGTGCCGGCCCGCTTCCCAAGGGCGCACTCGGAGGCATCCCATTCCCGATTCCGAAGACCGGGGAGGAGGCGATGTGGAACGGTCTGCTGCGCTGGCAGGGCGAGTCGACCTACCTGGAAGCCAATGGCTACCAGATCACAGCCAACGGTCAAGTCATCCATGTTCAGCGCGGTAATGTGCAAAAGAATTCGCCGTACTACTACAAGGACATGACGGCAGACACGTTCGGCGGCGCGTACTCGCTGGTTCGCGCCCTGAACGCGGGGCCACCGATCCGCGCGGGCGAAGCCATTTTGGGTCACCTGAACGTGGATGAAAGCAAGTCCGCAACGTGGGTCTACCTCACGGGGCAGCGCCGGGTGCGCAAACTCCCGAACGCCTGCTGCGACACGCCCACGCCGTTTTCTGCCGGCATTGTGAGCTTCGATGAAGTCGAAGGCTTCGGCGGCCGGATGGATCGCTTCGAGTTCAAGCTGGTGGGCAAAAAGGAGATGTACATTCCCTACAACGCGAACCGCATTCTCGTGCCCACAAAGGACGCCGACGTGGTCCAGGCGAACCACCTGAACCCGGACCATGTGCGCTGGGAACTGCATCGCGTCTGGGTGGTGGAAGCCGTGCTCAAACCTGGCCAGCGCCATACATCGACAAAGAGCCTCTACTACCTGGACGAAGACACCTGGAACTTCGTGCTCACCGACCGCTGGGACGCGAACGGGCAACTCTGGCGCATGCCTTTCATGATGCCCATGGCCATGCCCGATCTGCCTGGCACCGTGGGCTTCACGTGGGGGACCTACGAGCTACAGAGCGGCGCCTACTACGTGAACGGGATCGGGAACGAAGTGAAGGTGCACAGCAAGCAAATGTCGCCCCGCCTCCCGGATTCCAACTTCGTGCCAGAAGCCATGGCTGGTGAAGGCGTGCGTTGAGATGCTGGGACACGTGACTGCACGCGCCGTGCTGTTCGCAGCAGGCACATTGCTTGGGCTACCAGCCTTCCCGGGGGCGAATGTGCCGCCGGCGATCGAACGCGCGGCCCTCACAGTGAGAGCACCGGAGCACGCTGTGCTGCTGGCAGCCAGCCAGGCGGGGGGGCGCCTGGCAGCCGTCGGCGAACGCGGTTTGATCATCCTTTCGGACGATCAAGGGGTGACTTGGCGACAGGCTCGCGCGGTACCTACCAGCGTGAGCCTGGCCGCAGTGCGTTTCGCGGATGAACACACCGGCTGGGCCGTCGGGCACGCCGGCGTCATCCTGCGTACTTCGGATGGCGGCGAGACCTGGTCGCGGCAGGCTGACGGACGCTCGCTCGCGCAAGCCTCGCTCGCCGAGGCGAGCCGAAGCCAGGACGCTCGCCGGATCAAGGCGGCACAGTGGTTGGTCGATGACGGGCCTGACAAGCCCCTGATGGGCATTCTCGCGTTCGACACGCAACACGTACTGGTGGTCGGTGCGTACGGATTGATATTTGAGTCGACCGACGGCGGTGCCACCTGGACCAGCATCATGGGGCGTCTGGACAACCCGAAGGGGCTGCACCTCAACGCCGTCGAGCGCGACGGTGACGCGATCTACATCGCGGGCGAACAAGGTTTGCTGCTGCGCTCCGACGACAGGGGAAAAAACTTCCACCGCCTGCAAAGCCCGTACGAAGGCAGCTGGTTCGCCCTGGCGGTCACGAGCAACGGCACAGTGATCGCGGCAGGCTTGCGCGGCCATGCTTTTAGCTCAAGCAACAAGGGCGCCACTTGGTCCCGACTCGAAGGCGCTGCGCCGGCCTCGTTCGTGGGCGCCACGGTCGTTGGCAGCGACCGTGTCGTCCTGGTCAACCAGGCAGGGCAACTGGTCAGCGTGGGCAACGATGAGCGGCTGCATGTGCTGCACGCGGCACCACTTCCGCCCACTTCCGCACTCGTGTCGCTGCCGAAGGGCGCTCTGCTGGCTGTGGGCATGACAGGCGCGAAGCGATTCTCCGCGCCAGCCAACCTCTCCGGAGTGACGCCATGAGCAATCTGAACGCTGGCGCAAGCCCGGTCGTCCGGGATCTGGCTGACTTCGACCGCAACTCAGGCTCCATCGTCGAGCGTGCCATCTTCAACCGCCGGGGCATCGTGATTGCGCTGTGCCTGCTGGTCACGCTCATACTCGGATGGCAGGCGACCAAGCTGCGCGTCACCGCGAGCTACGAAAAGACGATTCCCGCGTCGCACGCGTACATCGTCAACTTCCTGGCGCACCAGAACGAATTGCACGGTCTGGGCAATGCGGTGCGCGTGGTCGTGGCCAATCCCGAAGGATCGATCTACGACGCGGCATACATGGAGACGCTGCGCAAGATCAACGACGAGATATTCCAGCTACCCGGCGTCGCTCGCCGCCAGATGAAGAGCCTTTGGACCCCGTCGACGCGCTGGACGGGCGTGACCGAAGACGGCCTGGAAGGCGGCCCGGTGATCCCCGACGGCTACGACGGTTCGCCCGCCAGCCTGCAAGGACTTGCCACCAACGTCGCCCGTTCCGGAGAACTTGGTCAACTCGTCGCGCTGGATGCGAAATCCAGCGTCGTGTTCGTGCCTTTGATGTCGAAAGATACCGAGGGCCAACCGCTGGACTATGGCGCACTTGCTCAATCGCTGGAAGATCTGCGCACCAAGTACCAGGCTCAAGGCGTCACCATACATATCACCGGCTTCGCCAAGCTGGTGGGCGATCTCATCGATGGTGTGCTCGAAGTCCTGACGTTCTTCGCATTGGCCGTGGCCATCACGGCGGCCATGTTGTTCTGGTTCACCCGATGCCTGCGCTCGACACTGCTGGTGGTTGCCAGCTCGATGGTCGCCGTAGTGTGGCAGCTCGGGCTACTGCCGACGCTGGGCTTCACGCTCGACCCGTACTCCATTCTCGTGCCATTCCTGGTGTTCGCCATCGGCATGAGCCACGGCGCGCAGAAGATGAACGGCATCATGCAGGACATCGGGCGCGGCACGCACCGGCTCGTGGCCGCACGGTATACCTTCAGGCGCCTCTTTCTCGCGGGCCTCACCGCCCTGCTCACAGACGCGGCGGGCTTCGCCGTGCTGTTGGTCATCGACATCCAGGCCATCCGCGAACTCGCGATCGCAGCGTCGATCGGCGTGGCGGCGCTGATCTTCACCAACCTCATCCTGCTGCCGATCCTGCTCTCATACACTGGCGTGAGCCCGGCAGCGGCGGCCCGCAGCCTGCGCGCAGAAGCGGCCAGTGCGCGTGGCGTGGCGCGCCACCCGGTGTGGACCCTGCTCGACCGGTTCACAACGCGACGCTGGGCCGGGGCCACCGTAGCCGCGGGTGCCGGGTTGTTGATCGCGGGTGCCGCCGTGAGCACCCACTTGGCGGTCGGCGACCTGGATCCTGGCGCACCGGAGCTGCGCGCCGACAGCCGCTACAACCGCGACGTGGCCTTCGTGAATGCCTCCTACGGCGCTTCCAGCGATGTGCTGGCGGTGATGGTGAAGACACCGGCTGGGTATTGCTCCAATGTGGAGACGGTACTCAAGGTCGACGAGCTTGAATGGCAGTTGCGGCAGCTGCCCGGGGTCGAATCCACCAACACCCTGGCGCTCCTGAACCGTCGTGTGCTCACAGGCCTGAACGAGGGCAATCCCAGGTGGTACGAGATGCTGCCCAACCAGGATATGGTCAACACGATCACCGCAAATGCGCCTCGCGGCCTGTACAACGACGCCTGCAGCCTTTTGACGATGTACGTGTTCCTCAGCGACCACCGGGCCGAGACACTGGCAAGCGTGGTCAATCATGTCGAGGCTTTTGCGAAAGCCAACGACAGTGAGGACGGGCAGTTCCTGCTGGCCGCAGGTTCGGCCGGCATCGACGCCGCGACCAACATCGTTGTGCGGCAAGCCTCACGCACGATGCTTTGGCTGGTTTACGGAACAGTCGTTTTGATGGCCTTCGTCGCCTTCCGCTCCTGGCGAGCCGTGGTGGTCGCGATCGTTCCGCTGCTGCTCACATCCGTTCTTGCAGAAGCGCTGATGGTGGCGCTCGGGATGGGCGTGAAGGTCGCAACGCTGCCGGTGATCGCGCTCGGCGTAGGCATCGGCATCGACTATGCGTTGTATATCCTGAGCGTGGTCATGGCACGCCTGCGCGAAGGCATGAGCTTGTCCGAGGCGTACTACCGCGCCCTGCAGTCCACCGGCAAGATCGTCATCCTGACCGGACTGACGCTCGGCATTGCCGTGACGACCTGGGTATTCAGCCCGATCAAGTTCCAGGCCGACATGGGCTTACTGCTCGCCTTCATGTTCTTGTGGAACATGTTCGGCGCGCTCGTGTTACTGCCTGCGCTCGCCTACTTCCTGCCCCCCACCGCCGGGAACGCTAAGCAAGTGCGGCCTGACACGATCAACCGGCCATCGGCGAGATGGCCGGCCGGCGACGATGGCCCCGCCCACTGTGAAGTCGGCTGCGTCGACATCCGACAACGCCCTTGAGCGGCACGCCGTGAGCCAGGAGGCTGGGTTCCCACATAGAAACGCGTGGGAACCCAGCCTCTCGGGCAATTCCGGCAAGACATGCCGACCGCAAAGATAGTCGACGATTTCGCCAAGAAATTCGGTGGGCATCCTCCTCAAGCAAGGGGGGCGATACGTCGTAGATAACTTTCGTTGGACAGACCGAACGAAGCGTTTTCAAGCAATGGCTTGGGATCAGTGTATTGCTTCGTATCGCGCCCCCCTGCATCTTCGACGCCCATCACCGGTTTTCGCGTACCTGCGGTCATAAACCGTGGACGCAGGCGCATGGCGCTGGCCGACCCGGCTCTCTAGATTGACAGTGTCTTCCCTCGGGCAGGTGCCCGGCGGATACCGATTCCGACAACCAGGAGACACCGTCGTGACCCCTTCGCTTCGCCTCGCCGCACTGGCGGCCTTCGCCGGCGGCACCCTGATCGCCGCACCGGCGGCCCATGCCGCGCTCATCAAGATCACCGTCGAGAATCTCGCGCCGGCCAACGGCACGGTACTCACGCCGATGTGGGTCGGGGTGCACGACGGCAGCTTCGATCTGTTCGACGCCGGGGCGCCGGCCAGCGCGGCGCTGGAACGCTTGGCCGAGGATGGCAATCCCGGCCCGCTCAGCAGCCTGTTTTCCAGCGGTGTGCAGGGTGTGGTGGTCGGCCCTGGCATCGGTCCCGGATCGCCGCCCTTGTTCGGCCCTGGCGGCAGCGGCGAGATCGTGCTCGACCTGGGGGTCGGCGCCACCGATCTGTACCTGAGCTTCGCCTCGATGGTGGTGCCCAGCAACGATGCCTTCATCGGCAACGGCAACCCGCTGGCCTACCAGGTACGCGGCAGCGGCGGCGTGATCGGGCAGAGCATCGTCATCCTCGGCTCGCAGGTGTGGGACGCCGGCACGGAGGTCAACGACGAAGCCAGCTCGAGCACTGCCCTGCTCGGCCAGACGGTCGCCGATACCGGCACGCCGGAAAATGGCGTGGTCGCGCTGCACGGCGGCTTCATCCCGGGCGGGCCGATCCTCACCGCCTTCACCAATGCCGATTTCACCGCCGACGGCTATCAGGTGGCGCGCATCACCATCACCGAAGTGCCCGAGCCGACCACGCTGGCCTTGCTCGCCGGCGGTCTCGGCATGGCGGGCTGGATGCGCCGGCGCAGAAAAGGGGGCGCGCCGATGTAAGCCTGCGCGGCCTCGTCGGGTCTGCTGCGGTGAGTGCGTCATGCCGATGGCGTGCCACCAAGGAGACCCGGTATGGACGAACTGCCGACCCGGCCGCGCGACACCCCGATCGACGCCCTGCTGCGCCGCCTGGTGCCGCGTGTCGAGGTGAGCTTTCGCAGCCAGGTCTGCGGGCGCTGGAACATCGACACCTCGGGCCGCGGCCGAATGAGCTTTCATATCGTCGGCGCGGGCCACAGCTGGCTGCATCTGCCCGATGCCGCCCCGCGGCGGCTCGATCCGGGCGATGTGCTGATCCTGCCTTGGGACAGCGCCCATGTGCTCGCCGAGCGGGCCGACATCAGGCCGCGCTTCGGCCAGACCGAGGTGCTCGCGACCGCGCCGCTGGACGATGCGGATGGCGGCACGGCGCTGATCTGCGGGTATCTGGATGTCGACCCGGCCACCCGTCGGCTGCTGCGCGGAACGCTGCCGGGGGCGCTGGTGGTCTCGGCCGACACCGAACCCCTGGCCTGCCTGACCCGGTTGCTGTTCCAGGAGGCCGCGCGTCCGACACCGGACACCGATCCGCTGCTGCTGCGCCTGGCCGAAACCTTGTTGCTGTATGTGCTGCGCGAGGGCATGACGCGCACCCCGACACCGGCCACCGGCCTGTCGGCGGCGCTCTCGCATCCGCGCCTGCATCCGGCGCTGACCGCCATGCTGGCCGAGCCGGAGCGGCCGTGGACGGTCGCCGAGCTGGCGCAAAAGGCCCATCTGTCACGCTCCGGCTTTGCCCAGCGCTTTCGCGAGGCGCTCGGCCGCGGGCCGATCGATCTGCTCACCGAGTGGCGCATGCTGCACGCCCATCACCTGCTCAATGAAGAGAACGTCGGCACGCCGGAAGTGGCCGAGCGCTGCGGCTACCGCTCGGAGGCCGCCTTTGCACGGGCGTTCAAACGCGTGATGGGTTACGGGCCGGGCGAAGCGCGGCGACGCGAACAGCGCCTGCCCGCCGTCGGCCGTTGAACCCGGAGGCCCGCCCTGCTGGCCGGTGTCTACGGCGCGAGATGGCGGTAACGGCCACCGAAGTAGATCAGCGGCTCGTGCGGATTGCGATCGTGGCGCACCACTTCGCTCACGAAGATGACATGGTCGCCGCCGGCATGGCGAACGGTGTTGCGGCATTCGAACCAGGCACTGCAGCCGTCGAGCAGCGGCGCGCCGCCCAGGCCGTCGCGACAGTTGAGGCCGGCGAACTTGTCGATGTCGCGCGTGGCGAAGCGTTGCGACAGGTGCTGCTGATCATGCGCCAGCACGTTGATCGCGTAGTATTCGCAGCCGACGAACACATCGATGCTCGGCAGGTGATTGGCCAGCGACCAGACAATCAGCGGCGGTTCGAGCGAGACCGAGTTGAAGGAATTGACGGTCAGGCCGATCGGCGTACCATCGGGTGCGCGCGCCGTCACCACCGTGATGCCGGTGGCGAACATGGCCAGGGAATCACGCAGGGCGCGGGCGTCCGGCGTGTTGTTGTGTTGACTCATTCTCAGGTCACCAGAGGTCGGGGCTTGCCGGAAAATGCCGGCCGTTTTCTTGTTCGAAGCCGCCGATTATCGCCCGCCGGTTCGCCGCCGTCGACCTTGAACCCCACCATGACCGATCCGATCGCCACTTTCGCCCCCCGTCTGCTCGACTGGCACCGCCACAGCGGCCGCCACGACCTGCCCTGGCAGAATACCCGCGACCCCTACCGCATCTGGCTGTCGGAGATCATGCTGCAGCAGACCCAGGTGGACACGGTGATTCCCTATTACGCGCGCTTCCTGGCCGCCTTTCCCGACCTGGCGGCGCTCGCCGCGGCGCCGATGGAGGCGGTGATGGCGCTGTGGAGCGGGCTGGGCTACTACGCCCGGGCGCGCAACCTGCACGCCTGTGCGCGCACGATCATGGCGGAGCATGGCGGGCGCTTTCCGGCCACCGCCGCCGAGATCGCCACGCTGCCGGGCATCGGCCGCTCCACGGCGGCGGCCATCGCCGCCTTCTCGCAGGGCGAGCGCGCAGCGATCCTCGACGGCAACGTCAAGCGGGTGCTGTGCCGGGTCTTCGGTATCGAGGGTTTCCCGGGCAGCCTGCCGGTGGAAAAACAGCTGTGGGCATTGGCCGAGTCGCTGCTGCCGGCGGCGCGCATCGGCGACTACATTCAGGCGCAGATGGATCTGGGTGCCACGGTGTGCGTGCGCGGCACGCCGCGCTGCGCGGCCTGCCCGCTGTCCGACGACTGCGTGGCCCAGCGCACCGGCCGCGAACGCGAGCTGCCCGCTGCGCGCCCGCGCAAACGCCCGCCACTGCGCCAGGCGCGGCTGGCGATCATCCGGCGCGGCGCCCATGTGCTGCTCGAACAGCGGCCGCCCAAAGGCATCTGGGGCGGCTTGCTGGGGCTGCCGGAGGTGGAGGGCGAGAGCGTCGCCGACTGGTTGATGACGCGTTTCGGGGTGTGTGCCGACATCATCGCGGCCGAGCCGCTGCGTCATACCTTCACCCACTTCGTGCTGGACATCCATCCGCAGTTGGTCGACCTGCCGGTCGATACCGCGGCACAGCTTGGCGCCGCCCAGCAGTGGGTGCCGGTCGGCACCCTGGCCGATCAAGCCCTGCCCGCCCCAGTGCGCACGCTGCTGTCGCGCTATGCCACGCCGGGCGGCGTCAGCAGGTCGCGCTGATCGAGGTATTGCTGGATGATTTCCAGGCGGCTGATCACGTCGTCCAGCTCCAGCAGCTTCTGGCGCGCCAGCAGCGAGATGGGCAGCACTTCGGCATAGCGCGCGCCCACCCACTCGGCGTCGTCGAAGCGGTGCGGCGCCGGGATGCGCTCGCCCAGGTCGCGAACGATGCGCTCGAGCAGCGGGATCAGATTGGCCTGCGCGGCGGGCACCGGCCTGGGCGCGATCGGCGGCAGCCAGTCCACCTCGCCGGACAACAGTTGCAGGCCGTCGACGCTGTGGTCGCGCAGCCGGAAGCGCCGCTCGCCGACCACCACGATATTCACCTCGTCGATCGAATCGGCATCGGCCGCCAGCACCCGCGCCTCGGTGCCCACCGTGTGCGGCACGGCGGCCTCGCCGGTTTCGCTGCCGGCCACGATCAGGCAGACGCCGAAGGTGGTCTTGAGGCGCAGACATTCGGCAATCATGTCCATGTAGCGCGGCTCGAAGATTCGCAGCGGCAGGAGGCCACCGGGAAACAGCACGGCGTTGAGGGGAAACAGGGGCAGCAAGGCGATTTGACTCATGGGAACAGCCAACGGTGTCGGGACCGACAACGTCCCTGCCGGACCATGAATGACGGCGGGCGCCTCGGATGGCCCGGGGCGCCCGCCTGGGGATGCCTGCATTCTAGCAATGCCCGGCGCAGGCTGCGCCGGCCGGGCGAAACTCGACCCTGGGGGCGGTCAGTGATTGAGGATCTGGCTGAGGAAGAGCTTGGTGCGCTCGTTCTGCGGGTTGGTGAAGAACTCCTCGGGCGGGTTGCTCTCGACGATCTGACCGCGGTCCATGAAGATGACCTTGTCGGCCACCGTCTTGGCGAAGCCCATCTCGTGCGTCACGCACATCATGGTCATGCCGGACTCGGCCAGCTCGATCATCACGTCCAGCACTTCCTTGATCATCTCGGGGTCGAGCGCGGAGGTCGGCTCGTCGAACAGCATGATGCGCGGGTTCATGCACAGGCTGCGGGCGATCGCCACGCGCTGCTGCTGGCCGCCGGAGAGCTGGCCGGGGTATTTCTTGGCCTGGTCGGGGATCTTCACCCGTTCCAGGTATTGCATACCGAGCGCCTCGGCTTCCTTGCGCGGCGTCTTGCGCACCCACATCGGTGCCAGCGCGAGGTTCTCGAGCACGGTCAGATGCGGAAACAGGTTGAAGTGCTGAAACACCATGCCGACTTCCTTGCGGATGGTCTCGACCTGGCGCAGGTCGGAGGTCAGCTCGGTGCCGTCGACGATGATCTGCCCTTTCTGGTGCTCTTCGAGGCGATTGATGCAGCGGATCATGGTCGACTTACCCGAGCCCGACGGCCCGCACACCACGATGCGCTCGCCCTTGGCGACCTGCAGGTTGATGTCCTTCAGGACATGGAATTTGTCATACCACTTGTTTACCCCGCGCAGTTCGATCATCACATCGGAACTCGCGGCGGCATTCGGAACGGCAGCTGTCATGGCCATCTCCAGTGTTGATTCGATAACGGGCGCGACCGCTCGGGTCAGCGCTTGTGTCCGGTGTGCAGTTTGCGTTCCAGCGCCTGGCTGTAGCGCGACATGCTGAAGCAGAAGATCCAGAACATGAAGGCGGTGAACACATAGCCCTCGGTGGAGTAGCCCAGCCAGTTCGGATCGTTCAGCGCGTTCTGCACCATGCCCAGGATCTCCAGCAGGCCGACGATGATGACCAGCGTGGTGTCCTTGAACAGGGCGATGAAGGTGTTGACGATGCCGGGGATGACGATCTTCATCGCCTGCGGCAGCACGATCAGCCCCATCTTCTTCCAGTAGGACAGACCCAGCGCATCGGCCGCCTCGTATTGCCCCTTGGGAATCGCCTGCAGGCCACCGCGCACCACCTCGGCCATGTAGGCCGACTGGAACAGCGTGATGCCGATCAGCGCCCGCAGCAGCTTGTCGAAGCTCACCCCCTCGGGCAGAAACAGCGGCAGCATCACCGAGGACATGAACAGCACGGTGATCAGCGGCACGCCGCGCCAGAACTCGATGAACAGCACGCACATCGACTTGACCGCCGGCATGTTCGTCGCCTGCCGCCCGAGCGCCAGCAAGATGCCCAGCGGCAGCGCCGCCACGCAGCCGACCGAGGCCAGCAACAGGGTCAGCGTCATGCCGCCCCACTGGCTGGTTTCCACCGGCGTCAGGCCGAACACACCACCGAACATCAGGATGAAGCCGAAGATCGGGAAGACGAAGATGACGAATGCGCCCAGCTGCACCTTGTAGGGGAACTTGTCGAAGAACAGCGGCGCCATGCACAGGAACAGGGAACCGTAGATCAGGTTGATCCGCCAGGTTTCCTCGGCCGGGAAGAAGCCGTACATGAAGGTCTCGAACCGGGCGCTGACAAACACCCAGCAGGCGCCGCCCGAGGTGCAGGCGTCACGGCTGACACCGACCCAGTCGGCGTCGATGAACGCCCAGTTGATCACCGGCGGCAGGCTGACCGCCAGCACATAGATCGACAGCAGCGTGAGCAGCGTGTTGCCGATGCTGGAGAACAGATTGCGGCGCAGCCAGCCGATGGCGCCGACGGAGGCCGTCGGTGGCGGCTGGTCGGGCAACGGAACAAAGTTGTGGCTCATCTCAGCGCTCCCTCAACGCCATCTTGGCGTTGTACCAGTTCATGAAGACCGAGATCACCAGGCTGAGGACGAGGTACACGCTCATGGTGATGGCGATGACCTCCACCGCCTGGCCGGTCTGGTTGAGCGTCGTGCCGGCGAACACCGCCACCAGGTCGGGGTAGCCGATGGCCGCCGCCAGGGACGAGTTCTTGGTGAGATTGAGATACTGGCTGGTCAGCGGCGGGATGATCACCCGCATGGCCTGCGGAATCACCACCAGACGCAAGGTCCAGCTCGGCCGCAGCCCCAACGCGCTGGCCGCTTCGGTCTGCCCGTGCGAGACGGACTGGATGCCGCTGCGCACCGTTTCGGCGATGAACGCACCGGTGTAGATCGACAGCGCCAGCGTCAGGGCGAACAACTCGGGGATGACCGTGAGCCCGCCCTTGAAGTTGAATCCTTGCAGCGTCGGATAGTCCAGGTGCATCGGCATGCCGGTGGCCACATAGACCAGCGTCGGCACACCGATCAGGATGGCCAGCGAGGCATAGACGGTGTGGAACAGCTGCCCGGTCGCCTCGAAGCGCTTGCGCGCCCAGCGAGCCAGGAAGATGACCGCAATGATCGACCCGACGATCGCCAGCCCGGTGGCCATGAAACCGTCCTCGAAGACCGGCGCCGGCAGGTAGAGCCCCCGGTTGTTGAGGAACAGCGATTCACCCACCGTGATGCTCTGGCGCGGACTCGGCAGGTTGAAGCCGATGGCGAAATACCAGAAGAAGATCTGCAGCAACAAGGGAATGTTGCGGAAGGTTTCGATGTAAACCGTGGCCAGCTTGTTGATCAGCCAGTTCGACGACAGTCGCAGCACCCCCATGACGAAACCGATCAGGGTGGCGAAGAAGACCCCCAGCGCCGACACCAGGAGGGTGTTGAGCAGACCGACCAGGAAGGTGCGCCCGTAGGTCGAGCTTTCGTCGTATTCGATCAACGACTGCAGGATGCCGAAACCGGAAACACGATCGAGAAAACCGAAACCGGTCGAGATGCCGCGCAACTCCATGTTGTGGAGCGTATTGCGCACGATGAAAAACAGAAATGCAGCAACGGTAATGCTGGCAAGGATCTGAAAGACCAGCGCCCTGAACTTGGGATCGGTCAGGCGCCGTGGCTTGGCGGGGATGTCCCGCTCGGAAGTCTCATCAGCCATGGAAAGCCTCGGACGGTTTTAGGTGAAGGGCCGCCCGGCGGCCCTCACGGGCACGCCGGGCAGGAAACCGCCTTAGCGAATCGGCGGTGCGTACTGGATACCGCCCTTGTTCCACAGCGCGTTCTGGCCGCGGGAGATCTTCAGCGCGCTGCCCTGACCGACGTTGCGCTCGAACATCTCGCCGTAGTTACCCACCTGCTTGATGATGTTGTAGGCCCACTTGTCATCGACGCCGAGGAACTCGCCCTTGACGCCCTCGACGCCCAGGATGCGGCGCACGTTGGGGTCGGCGCTCTTCATCATCTCGTCGACGTTCTTCATGGTGATGCCCGCCTCTTCGGCGTTGAGCTGCGCGAACAGCGACCAGCGCACCAGGTTGAACCACTCGTCGTCACCCTGACGCACCACCGGGCCCAGCGGCTCCTTGGAAATGATCTCGGGCAGCACGATGGCGCTGGACGGGTCGGCCAGCTTGATGCGCAGCGCGTAGAGCTGGGACTGGTCGGAGGTCAGCATGTCGCAGCGGCCGGATTCGAAGGCCTTCACGGTTTCATCCGAGCTGTCGTAGGTGATGGCCTTGTATTCCATCTTGTTGGCACGGAAGTAGTCGGCCAGGTTCAGCTCGGTGGTGGTCCCGGCCTGGATGCACACCTGGGCACCCGACAATTCCTTGGCGCTCTTCACGCCCAGCTTCTTGGTCACCATGAAGCCCTGGCCGTCGTAGTAGTTCACACCGGCGAAGTTGAGGCCCAGGCTGGTGTCGCGGGTGTAGGTCCAGGTGGTGTTGCGCGGGAGCATGTCCACTTCGCCCGACTGCAGCGCGGTGAAGCGCTCCTTGGCGTTGAGCGGGGTGTATTTCACCTTGTTGGCATCGCCGAACAGGGCCGCCGCCACCGCACGGCAGGCATCGACGTCGATGCCCTTCCAGGCGCCCTTGTCGTCGGTGGCCGAGAATCCGGGCAGACCGGTACTGACGCCGCACTGGACGAAACCCTTTTTCTTGACGGCATCGAACGTGGTCCCGGCATGGGCAGAACCCACCAGTGCCATGCCGGCGGTAGCCACGGCGGTCAGAACGGAAATTCGTAGAATCTTCATGGGAACTACTCCTCCGAAATCATTTTTTGTGAGTTGGGTGCCCCATCGGCACCGGGCCCGCGTTGTCCGAATTCTTCGGGTAAACACGAACTCCTTCCTATTTAAACAACTGTATGAGCCCGAGTACAACGAAAGTTACCCTGTGGAAAACCCTGATAGAACAATCACTCACGGTGAAAAGGCGACGAAATGTGCATATGCAGCAATGCTGTGCTCCATGCTTTTGGCCGTGCACTGCGTTGCACAAAACAGACCGGAGCATTTTTGATGCCAGTTATACGCACCACCATCTCACCGGGATGCTGCAGCACACAAAACCGCTGCATTTTCAGTCACTTTCTCCCCATCTAGCGACCAATTCGTGTGCGATTCCGAGCTGGTCAAGGATGCGTGCAACAATGAAGTCGATCAGTTCCTGCACCGTCGCGGGGCGCGTGTAAAAGCCCGGATTCGCCGGAAGGATGCACACGCCGAGCCGCGCCAGCTTGAGCATGTTCTCGAGATGGATGGCCGAAAACGGTGTTTCGCGCGGCACCAGCACGAGCTTGCGCCCCTCCTTGATGACCACGTCGGCCGCCCGTTCGATCAGGTCCTGGCTCATGCCGTTGGCGATCGATGCCAACCGGCCCATGGTGCACGGGCACACCACCATGGCATCCGGCGGGTTGGAGCCCGAGGCCGGCGGGGCGAACCAGGCCTCGCGGCCGAACACCTGCAACTGCCCCGGCGCCGCCCCGAAACGGGCCGACAGCTCGGCCTCCACCTCCGCCGGTCGCGAGGGCAGCTGCCAGTCCATCTCCTGCCTGGCCACGATCTGCGCCACCTGGCTGTAGAGCAGCCAGACTTTATGCCCGGCGCCGAGCAGGCACTCGATCAGCCGCAGACCGTAGGCCATGCCCGAGGCGCCGGTCAGCGCCACGGTGATGGTCTTGGATGTCGTCATGCGTCGTCCCTCACTGCAGATAATCGCTGATCAGCACCCAGCGCCCATTCTCGATGCGCGCCAGCCGCCCGTGGCGGTTGCCCAGGTGATCGTCGGCCGAAAAGCGATACTCCGGGCTGCCGAAGAAATCGCGCGTGGTGTGCAGGCCTTCCATGGCGCGGGCGAAGCGCGCAGCGGTCAGATCGCGCCCCGTCGCCTCCAGGCCCTGGATGAACACGTCGGCCACGTTGTAGCCCATGGCGCTCCAGATGTTGGGCGCCGTGCCGAAGCGGCTGCGATAGCGGTCGATCCAGTCAGCCAGCGCACGATTGGCGCCCTCGGCATAGGGCAGCGGCATCACGCTCACGCCATACAGCCCCTCCATCGCCGCGCCGCCCAACGCGTGGGTCTGCGCCGAATAGCCCGAGGCGGTGACCAGCATGTCGACCGCCCAGCCGGTCTTGCGCGCCTCGGTGACGGCGCCCACCGTCTCGCGCACCACGGTGGCCAGCACCACCAGGTCGCACTCGGCCGCGCGCAAGCGCGCGACCTGGCTGGCAAAGTCGGTGGCGCCGCGCTTGTAGCCGACCGACTCGACCAGCGCCAACCCGCGCGCGGCCAGGCCGGCCTCGACGCCCTTTTTCACCTCGTGGCCGTAGTCGTCGTCCTGGAACAGCAGGCCCACGCGACGGTAGCCGCCGCGCGCCACCATCGCCCGCACCGCGGCGTTCATGTAGTCCTGGTAAGGCGCAAACAGCTGGAACTTGAGCGGATGCAGCGGCGCATACGTGGCCTGATGCGGCGAGAAGGGGAACAGGTGCGGCCGCCCGGCCTCGAGCACCAGCGGCATCGAGGCCATCACCACCGGCGTGCCCAGCGTGCCGACGAAGGCGAACACCGGGTCGCGCGTCAGCAGTTTGCGCGTGGCCAGCACTGCGCGCTTCGGGTCGTAGCCGCTGTCCTCGACCGCCAGCACCAGCTGCCGGCCATGCACGCCGCCGCGTGCGTTGGCCTCCTCGAAGCGCATCCGCATGCCGTCGCGGATCGGCGCGCCGAGCATGGCGATGGGGCCGGACAGATCCTGCACCGTCCCCACGCGGACGCGCTCCGGCGTCACCCCCGGCTCGGCCTGCGCCCCGCCGCAGGTCAGCACGCCCACCAGCCATGCCATCAAGAATCGTCGCAGCATGCTGCCCCTCCGTGCGTGTTGTCCGAACGGCCATTATCACGCCAAACCGCAACCGGCATTCAAGCGGGCGGAACCGCTCACGGCGCGCTTATGATGTCGTTATACTTGCCGCCTGCGGCACGCCCGCCGTGCCCGAACACTCTCATCATAGGATCCCCCGCAATGAAGAAATCCTGGCTCGCCCTGATTGCCGCCCCCGTCATCGCCTACCCGGCGGCCGCCTGGTATCTCGGCGCACGTGTCGAATCCACCCTCGACGCCCAATACAAGCAGGCCGAGACCCTGCCCTACGCCAAGATCGTCGAGCGCACCTACGAACGCGGTGTGTTCAGCGCCAGCGAGTCGGTCACCATCGAGCTGTTCGGCGACATGATGCGCGCCCTGCAAGCCTCCGCCGATGCGCCGGACACCCCCGCGCAGCCGCTGCGCATCCGCTTCCAGTCGCAGATCCAGCACGGCCCCTTCGCCGGCGGCGCACTGGCGGCCGCGGTGGTCGACAGCGAACTGGTGTTCGACGCCGACACCCAGGCCGAGGTCGCCAAGCTGTTCGGCGACAACAAGCCGCTCACCGGCCACACCGTGTTCAAGCTCGACGGCAGCGGCACCTCCAAGGTGCTGAGCCCCGCCGTCAACGCGCAGATCCCCAACCCGGAGACCGGCGAACCGGTCGACGTCGCCTGGCAAGGCATCAGCGCCGAGGTGGACTTCGCCCCCAACATGACCCGCTACACCATGCGCGGCGAAGCACCCAAGCTCGAAGTCAAGGACGCCACCGGCACCCACATGGTGATGACCGGCATGCGCTTCACCGGTGAGCAGCAACGCATTTTCGACGACGAGCCGCTGCTGCTCGCCGGCAGCCAACGCTTCAGCATCGACGACATTCAGATGCGCGTTGCCGGCGACGAGGCCGCCCCGATCGCCCTCAAGCAGATCACCTACGATGTCGACATGCCCGCCGAGGGCGACTTCGTCGACATGGTCGCCAAGATGGGCGCCCAAGTGGTCGACATCGGCGGCACCAACTACGGCCCGGCGCACTACGACCTGTCGTTCAAGCACCTGCATGCGCGCACCGTTGCCAAGCTGTACCGCACGCTGCTCCAGGCCTATTCCAACCCCCGCATGGTCGGCCCCGACGCCGATCCGCAGCTGGCACTGGCCCCGCTCGCCGAGCCGGCCATGGAGCTGCTCGGCCACAACCCCAGCTTCTCGCTCGACCGCCTGAGCTTCACCACCCCGCATGGCGATGCGCACCTCGACCTGCGCGCCAGCGTCCCCGGTATCACCCCCGAGGCCATGGCCAACCCCGGTCTGATCATGGCCGTGCTCGATGCCGGCGGCAACATCGCCTTGCCCGAAGCCATGCTGCTCGGCATGGTCAAGGATCGCGCCCATGCCCAGATGAGCGCCATGAGCGAGACCGGCACGGTCTCCGACGACGACCTGCAGATGGTCGTCGCCCAACTCGAAGACAAGCTCCAGCAACTGAGCGGCCAGGGCTACATCACCCGCGACGGCGGCGTGGTGAAATCCACCGTCGCCTTCAAGGCCGGCCAGCTCACCGTCAACGGCCAGCCCTTCAACCCGATGGCCATGCAATAAGCCGACTGGCGGGCCGGCGCAACACGCCCGGCCCGCCACCCCGTGGGGCGGGTTTCACCCCGCCAACGTCACTTTGAACACCGCAGGAAACCGTTTCAAGCCCGCCCCGGCCACGGCGCAGAAGCGCCGCTGACAAGGCGCGCGCCCGCAGACAGTGCGAATAGCACGGCAAGGGCGCGCAACGCCGTCAGCGGCGCTTCTCCGTGGCCTCAGCGTGCCAGCCCGGCCGGGCGCCACAGCACCACCGCCACCAGCACCAGTCCGAAGCCGAGCAGTTCCAGCCCCGCCAGATTGGCCACGCCGGCCGGCAGCGCCTCGCGCACCAGGGCAATCGCCTGCGGCAGCGCGACGATCACCACCGCCCCCCACACCGCGCCCATCAGCCGGCTCGCACCGCCGACGAAGGCCAGCATCAGCAACTCGAAAGACAGCGGCAGGCCGAACTGCTCGGGGCTCAGATAGCCCAGCCAGTGCGCATACAAAGCGCCGGCCAGGGCCCCCAGCGCCCCGCCCACCGCGAATGCGCGCAGCTTGACCGCGCCGGTGTCGATGCCGCTGGCCGCCGCCGCGACTTCATCGTCGCGCACCGCACGCCACGCCCGCCCGAGGCGCGAATCCCGCAGCCGTCGGCAGGCCAGCAGCGCCAATGCCAGCACCGCCGCGCTCACCGCGCACTGCGCCAGCGGATCGCTCGCCGTCCAGCCCGCCACCACCAGCGGCGGCACGCTCAGGCCCGACGCGCCGCCGGTGAGGCCGTCGAAGCGTACCAACGCCTCCTCCACGATCAAGGCCACCGCCAGCGTACTCATGCCGAAGGCCAGGCCGCCAAGACGCCGCCCCGGCAAGCTGGCCAGCCCGCCCAGCAGAGCGCCGGCCGCCAGCGCCAGGCCCAGCCCCAGCAGCGGCGGCGCGCCCAGCGCCACCCAGCCCGCCTGCACATAGGCGCCCACCGCCAGAAAGGCCCCGTGGCCGAGCGAGATCTGCCCGCTCTGGCCGAGGATGATCACCAGCCCCAACCCGGCCACCGCCCAGGTGGCGACAAAGGCCAGCTGGCTCAGGCCGTAGTCCACCCCGAGCACGGCCAACGCCACGGCGGCCAGGGCCAGCAGCGCGAGCGCCGGCCTCATGCGGCCCGCCCGCCGAACAGCCCGCGCGGAAAACACAGCAGCGCGACCAGCATCAGCGCATAGGCCGCCACATGATTGACGCCCTCGGGCAGGTAGCGCCCGGCCAGCGCTTCGAGCACGCCGATGAACACCCCGCCGGCCAGCGCGCCGGGCAGGCTGTGCATGCCGCCGATCACCGCCGCCGGAAACGCCTTGAGCGCCACCACCCCCATGCCCGGATGCACGAAGGTGACCGGCGCCATCAGGCTGCCGGCCAGCGCCGCCAACGCCGCACCGAGCGCCCAGGCCAGGGTGTGCATGGCCGGCACCGAGACCCCCATCATCGATGCGATACGCGGGTTCTCCGAACAGGCGCGCAAGGCGAGGCCGACCCGGGTGTAGCGAAAAAAGGCCGCCAACGCCGCACAGCTCAGCAGCGTGGCGGCGATCACCCCGAGCTGGGCGCCGCTCGCCACCATGTCACCCCAGGCCACCTGCCCGCCCAGCCCCGGCAGGCTCAGCAGATGGGCGCGGTGCGTGGCCTCGGGCACGGTGGTGACCGCACCGCGCAGCACCAGCCCCAGGCCGAAGGTGAGCAGCACCGCGGTCAGATGCGGCTGGCCCATCGCCCGGCGCAGCGCCAGCCGCTCGATCAGCGCCCCGGCCAGCGCCAGCAGCAGCACGCTGGCCAGCACCGCCACCCAGGCCGGCCAGCCGGCGGCGGCCGACAGCAGCACCGCGGCAAAGGCGCCGACCATCAGCAGCTCGCCCTGCATGAAACTGACCGCCTCGGTGGCCTTGTAAACCAGCACGAAGGACAGCGCCACCAGCCCGTAGATGCAGCCGGTGGCCAGTCCGCTGAGAAGAATCTGCCCGATCATGGGGCGCAGGATACCCGCTCCGGGCCGCGGCGCCGGCCCGGTCGCCGCCTCACCGGCAGGCAGCGCTCCGGCCCAGCGCGCAGGCGGCGTCGTATTCCGCACCGAGGCGCGCCACCAATTCGGCCACGGTCGGGATGTCGTGGATCGTCGCCACCCCGTGGCCGGCGCTCCACACATCGCGCCAGGCCTTGGCCTCGTCCTGCATGTCCTTGATCTTGCCCTTGCCCAGGCTGAGCGTGAGCTGCTCGCGCGAGAAGCCCGCCGCCGCCAGGCTCGGCCACAGGAAGTTGGCATTGGTGCCCGACACCGCATCGGTATAGACGATGTCGTCCGCCCCGCAGTCGACCAGCATCTGCTTGTACGCCACCTGCGCCATCGCCTCCTGCGTGGCGATGAAGCGCGTGCCCAGGTAAGCGAGGTCCGCCCCCATCACCTCCGCCGCGCGCACCCCTGCGCCGTCCGACATCGCGCCGGCCAGCACCAGCGTGCCATGCCAGAACTCGCGGATCTCGCGCACCAGGCTGAACGGGCTTTGCGACCCCGCATGCCCGCCGGCCCCCGCCGCCACCGCGATGATGCCATCCACCCCCGCCCCCATCGCCTTGCGCGCATGGTAGGCATGGATCACATCCGAAAACACCACCCCACCGTAACTCTTCACCGCCTCCACCACCTCGCCCGGATGCCCCAGGCTGGTGATGACGAAGGGCACCTTGTGCTTGACCAGCAAATCCAGATCCGGCCGCACCCGCGGGTTACTGGCATGCAGGATCAGATTCACCCCGTAGGGCGCACACGGCGTCACCGCCAGCGCCGCGTTGATCTCGCCCAGCCATTCGTCCAGCAACTCGCTGGTACGCGCATTCAGCGCCGGGAAGGACCCAGCCACCCCGGCCCGGCAGGCCGCGATCACCAGCTCGGGGCCGGAGACCAGGAACATCGGCGCGGCAATGGCCGGCAGGCGGAGCGTGGATTGGAAAGCGGCGGGGAGAGACATGGCGGGCTCCTTCGGCAGCGAACGGTGACAGGCGGATTGTCGGCCGTTTTCGGTGTGCCGGAAACCTGATGTGCTCCGATGAGTCGTCGGCCGGATGAAGCGAGGCGCAATCCGAGATCAGAGCCCGATCCGCCGACCGATCCCGGAGGCGGCCCTTCGGGCCTTGTCCGGGCTACGCTTGCTACAACGTCAACGCTCGAAGCAGCCGGCCCCCCGACGGCGTATCCGCTCGATCATGGAGGCCGGTGGCTCTCAGATCTCGACGTTATAGCCAAGGTCAATTTCCGAACCGGGCTTTCCGCCGGCTAGACCCCAGTTTTCGCCGGGGATTTCATTGAGCATGATCTTGATGTGGTCCGCCGGAATTCCTACCCCTGCCAGATGACGAATCAGCGACTGGTAAAGACGGCGTTTCGCCTCAAGCGAACGTCCAGAGAAGGCACTGATCGTGACAAGTGTGTACAACTCGGGCTGGCGCTTGTCCTCAGGCACAACGAAGCGATGTGGCTCATGTGTGACGAGCCGAATGCACCGGTCGCCCTGAGGAATCTTGAAGCCCTCGATCAACGCCGAATGAACGGCTTCGATGATGCGGGCTTCTTGCTCCAACGTGTAGCTGCGGCGAACTTCGATGAGAGTGCTGGGCATGACGACGGAAGTAGATTGGCGTGGGCGGGTTTGCTCGGATGCGAGTTCTGTGCCGCCCAACAGCATTTACCCAGACACCGGAGTGCGGATATCCACTGATATCTCGGGCAGCAAGCGAGAGTCAGAATCTTCGAATGTCCATTCGCGATGCCTGTCGGATTATCCGTCAAACAAGCTTGCTATCGGGACCACCCTCTCGCGTTGTGAGAATACCTCTTGTGGGTAAAGTCGTACACGGGGCATCGGAAGACGCGGCGCCCCGTGTACGAAGAAAAAGCGGAGCGCCTTCCGCCACATGCGGTGATTGAAGTGGTGGAATTCGGCGGATGACGCTTCGCTGATCCGCCCTACATAAAAGGCCATCAGCTCCCGGACGGTCGCCGTTCCAGTTTCGATCAACGGTCGCGCGACACGATGATGGGGAACGAGTTGCCCATCCTACGACGAACGCATCGCGCATCAGCGGACCCGGCGCGCTTCGGCCATGGTTCAGCTCAAACACGCAAACCGCACCCCGCCACCCCCTGCTATCCTCCGCCCCATGCAAGGCATCGAACCTCTCATCTATGGCCTCGGTCTCGCCGGGGCGGCGGTCAATGCGGCCTCGGGCGTGCTGGAGGCGGGGCGCAAACCCTTCGATCTGTTCGGCATGGTGGTCGTCGCGCTGGCGGCGGCGCTGGGCGGCGGGTCGTTGCGCGACATGCTGCTCGACCGCACGGTGTTCTGGATTGCCGATCAGGCCTACCTGATCACGGCGCTGGTGGCGGGGGTGGTCACCTTCCTGCTGGCGCGGCGGGTGCGCTTGCCGGCGCAGTTGTTTTTGCTGCCGGATGCGATCGGACTGTCGCTGTTTACCGTGGTGGGCACGTCGGTGGCGCTGGCGCATGGGGCGCCGTGGCTGGTGGCGAGCCTGATGGGGGTGGTGACCGGGGTGTTCGGCGGGATCCTGCGCGATGTGTTGTGCAACGAGGCGCCGGTGGTGTTTGGCGGCACCTTGTATGGCAGTGCGGCGTGGCTGGGGGCGCTGGTGCTGATCGCGCTGCCCGAGGCGGGGGTGGGTCATGATGTGGCGGCACTGGCGGCCGGCGGGGTGATCTGCACGATCCGGCTGTTGTCGATCCGCTTCAAGTGGCATCTGCCGATCTATTCGGTGCGGCGCTAGCGGTTTTTTGGCCGGTTGAAATTGGCCCTACGGCGAGGTGTTGATCCGCAGGCGGGTGTCGCGCGCGTCGATGCCTTCCATGCGCAGGCGGCCGACCTGCAGGTCGAGTTGCACCGGCCAGTCGCGCCAAGCGTCGAGCGGCAGCGGCTCGCTCGACGGGCGGCTTGGCGGCCGCCAGCGATCCAGGTTGAGCCGGTCCACCCGGGCCTGCACGGCCAGCCAGCGCGCATTGTCCAGATCCACATGCCATTGACCGTCGAGGCGGCTGCGCTCGACCTGCGCGCTCACTGTGCCGGCGCCGCGCCGTGCGTCCATGTCCCAATGGCCGGCCATCTCGGCATCGAGCCTGAGCTGGGCGCCCGGCTTGGCGGGGTCGGGCAGGTGGACGTGCAGGCTCGGCGACCGGGCCTCGACGCGGCGGGCGGCCAGATCGGCGGTCAATTGCATGGCGTCGGCCGCGAGGTCGACCGGGCCGGCGGGCAGCGTGGTGGCCAACTGCAGGGTGCCGGTGGCGGTGAGGTGGCCGGCGGCGAGTTGCAGGTCGGCGCCGTCGAGCGTGGCGGTGGCCGACTCGGCCGGGCCGGCGGGGGTCAGCGTGGCCTGGATGTGGGTGCCGAGGAGTTCGCTACGCGCGTCGGCATGGGCTGCGGTGGCGGCGCGGGTGCTGAGGCGCAGCTGCTGCGTGCCTTGCTGGGCCTGCAACTCGGCAGCGAGGCCATCGGCGCGGAAGGCGCCGTCCGGCGTTTGCCGCGCGCTGGCGAGCGTGAGAGTGAGCCGGTCGATGCGGGTGGCGCCGACTGCGCCGGCGAGGTGGGCGGTGACATCGGCCAATTGCGGGCCGGTGGGCGTCGTTTGCAGGGTGGCGGTCAGGCGGCCGTCGAGCTGGGTGTCGGCCTGCGCGGCGCCGCCGTCGACCGTGGCTTGCCAGCTGCCAGGGGATTCGGTGACTTGGGCGCGCTCGACACGCAGCGTCGCAGGCGGCGTGCCGTGGCCGAGCAGCGCCATGCGCATGTCCGACAGGTCGAGGCGGGCGAGGCGCAGCGGCATGCCGGAGCCGGCCGTTTCGCCGGCGGGCGCCGGCACCTGCCACCGGCCGTCGGCCTGCTGGCGCAACTGGCCGCGCACGCCGTCGAGGTCCACGGAGAGCGGCCGGGTGCCGTCCTTGCCGGTCCAGTCGCTGGCCATGGCGAGATGGTCGATCTGCAGCCGGCTGGGGGTCTCGCCCGGCCCCCGCCAGGAGACGTCGGCGAGGGCCAGCCGCGGCGGGAAGACTTGCAGCGACACCGGCCCGTCGATGCGCAGATGACCGGCGACATGGGCGTTGACCTGTACGGCCAGCGTCTGGGCCAGCCAACGATCAGCGAATTGCCAGAGCGTCACGACACAGACTAGCAGCACGCCCGCCACCAGCAGCAGGATGCGCAGACTGCGACGGCGGGGACGCTTGGGTACGGTCATGGCGACAACCGTGGCAGCGCGATGGGACGACCATTCGGCGCGGGCATGGGGTGGCGGGTTGAAACCCGCCCTACGCTGGGAGCCCTCATGCCGCCAGCACCGGCAGGTGCAGGCTGAAAGTGGTGCCCTGGCCGGGCTGGCTGTGCACCGAGGCGCGCCCGCCGTGGCGTTCGGCCACCGTCTTGACGATCATCAGCCCGAGGCCGATGCCGGCTTCGCGCCGGCTGGCGGCGGTGGGCAGGCGGCCGAAGCGGTGAAACAGGCGCGGCAGCAGGTCTTGCCGGATGCCCTCGCCATGGTCGCGCACCGACACCACCCAGAAGGCGGCATCGCGGCGCAGCGCCAACTCGATGGTGCTGTCGGCGGCGCCGTATTTGACGGCATTGCCGAGCAGGTTGACCAGCGCCCGGCGCAGCAGGTCGCGGTCGCCGCGCACATAGCCTTCGTCATGCCCGTGGGCGTCGATCTCCAGCGCCACGGTGGTGCCGCGGGCCTTGGCCAGCGCCCAGATTTCGTCGGCGGCGTCCTGCATCACGGCGGCCAGACTGATTTCCTTGAACTGGCTGGCGTCGATGGCGTCGGCGCGCACCAGGCGGAATAGGTCGTCGGCCAGATTGAGTGCCGAGCGCGCGTAGCGGGCGAGCTGGCCGAGCAGGGCCGGGTCGCGCGCGTCGCTGTCGTCGAGCAGTTGCTCGGTCTCGATCAGGGTGAGGATGGAGGCGATCGGCGAGCGCATGTCGTGCGACAGGTAGTGCATGGTCTCTTCGCGGCTGCGCTGGGCGTCGTGGATGCGGGTGATGTCGGCCAGGCCGAACACCGAGCCGATGGGCCGGCCGGCCGAATCCGCCAGCCCGGCCACCGACACCAGCAGGCGCGCGCCGTTGGCCGTATCGAGCTCGACGGTGCGCACGGTGTCGCCGCCGTGCACCGGCATGCCGTCTTCGATGGGCATGCCGGGCGGCCATTCGAGCGAGGCGATGGCCTGTGCCACGGCCTGCGGTGCGGCGGCGCCGAGCAGGCGCGTGGCCTCCTGGTTGCACAGCATCACCTGGTGCGCGGGGTTGGTGACCACCGCGCCGACCGGCAGGTGGTCGAGGGTGTCGACCACGAAGCGGTGGAGGTCGCGCTGGCGCTGCACGGCCTGGTCCACCCGACGGATGCGCGCCTGCAAGGGGTCGACGCCCTTGATGCGCGGCAGGTGGATCTGCATGGCGGGGAAGAGTGCGGCGGCGTCGCGGTCGAGCACTTCGAGCTGGTCGTCGAGATGGCGCTGCGCCGCTTCGAGCCGGCGCCAGCTCCACAGCGGGTAGCACAGGGTGCAGCCGAGCACCGCGCCGGCCGGCGGAAACCACCACAGGGCATCCTGCAGCACCGCCCAGCCGAGCCCCAGCGTGGCGGCCGAGCCGGCAAAGGCGATCAGCAGCGCGTTGCGCGGCGCGGCGCGCAGCATGAGGCCCATCAGCAACACGACGATGGCACCGGCCAGCGCGGCGGCGATCGGCGGCGGCATGAGGTGCACCGCCTCGCCGCGCTTGAGGGCGGCATAGACGTTGGCGTTGACCTCGACACCGGGCATCGGCCGGTTGAAGCCCGAGGTGGGCGTGGGCACGCTGTCGGCCATGCCGGCGGCGGTGGCGCCGACGAAGACCACCTTGTCGCGCAACACGGCGTCGTCCACATCGCCGCGCAGCACGTCGGCGTAGGACACATAGCGGAAGCTGCCCGGCGGACCGGCAAAGGGGATGCGCAGCCACTCGGCGCGATGCCAGCCGGCACCGGCGCCCGGCTCGGGCGCGGGATAGGCGGTGGCGCGCGCCGGCTCGGCCTGTTGCAGGGCAGCCAGACCGAGCTGCGGATGGCGTGCCGCGCCGGCGCCCTCCCACAGGTAGATGCTGCGGGCGATGCCGTCGGGGTCGAACTCGACATGGATGTGGCCGACGCCGGCCGACGCCGCGGCAAAGAGCGGGGCCGGCGGCGCTTCGCCGACGATGGCGTTACCTCGCGTGGCCTGGACCAGCGGCAGGACGACCCGGCCGCTGTCGGCGATGGCCGTCGCCAGGGCGGCGTCGGCCGCCGGGTCGGCATCGTTGGGCTCGCTGAGGATGATGTCCATCACGATGCTGCGCGCACCGGCACGGGTGAGCCGCTCGATGAGCGCGGCGTGCACCGAGCGGCGCCACGGCCAGCGGCCGATCTCGGCCAGGCTGGGGTCATCGATGGCGACGATCACCACCTGTGGGTCGGCCGCCGGGCGCGACACCGACATGGCGGCGTCGTAGGCCACCTGGTCGATGCGCCACAGCCAGCCGGCCCAGGTGGCGGCCATCGCCAGCGCGGCGCACAGCAGCGTCACCAGCGCCCATTCGAAAGAGACGCGCTCGGTCACGACGCGGACCCGTGCGCGCTCACAGC
The DNA here is from genome assembly GCF_018524365.1 of Denitromonas iodatirespirans. Classification (GTDB taxonomy): domain Bacteria; phylum Pseudomonadota; class Gammaproteobacteria; order Burkholderiales; family Rhodocyclaceae; genus Nitrogeniibacter; species Nitrogeniibacter iodatirespirans. The sequence goes on along the minus strand of NZ_JAEKFT010000002.1, from coordinate 229,525 downwards.
AGGATCAAGAGCGGCGCCAGCAACATCCAGCCCGGGAACTCGGCCGGCACGACGATGCGCTGAGGCGCGGAGTAGCTGCCGACGAAGCCGTCCGGGTCGATCGCGCGCACCCGCAGGTAGTAGGCGCCGGCGCGGGGTTTGGGCAGCACCAGCTCGGGCTCGGTGACGCTGCCTTCGGCCACCATCCGGGTAAAGCGGTCGTCGTCGGCCAGCTGGTAGTCGAAGCGCTGACCGGGCTCGCCGCCCCAGGCGATGAGCATGTGATTTTCGTCGAAGGTCGGCGGCGGCACGGCGGCCATGGGCGGGCGCACGGTCAGGCGCACTGCGTCGCCCCAGGGGCCGCGGTCGCCGTCGGCGCGGGTGCTGGCCAGGCGCCAGTGGTACTCACCGGCCTCCAGCGGGAGGTCGAGGCGGTTGGCGGCCAGGGCGTCTTGGTGCGTCACCAGGTCGGCGAAAGCGGCATCGCGTGCCAGTGCAAAGCGGTAGCTGGCGGCGCCTTCGGCCTGCGCCCAGGCGAATTCGACGGTGCCGGCCTTGGCCTTGCCGTCGGGACGCGGGGCATTGATGAAGGGCGGCTCGGGGCGCGCCTTGAGGCGCACCGCGAGGTCGGCGTCGCGCCCTTCGAGGCCATGCGAATCGACCCCGCGCACACGCAGGAAGTAGTCGCCATCGGCCAACCCGGCGATCTTCAGATCGGGCACCGTGGCCCGGCTCTCGGCGACGATCTGGGTGAAGCCGGCGTCGCGCGCCACCTGGCCGCGATAGCCGATGGCGCCGGCCACCGGCGCCAGCTGCACGCGCATCACCGGGCGCTCGTACAAGGTGGCGACCGCGCTCAGGTCGGGTGCGGCCAGCAGCGGCACCGGCGCACTCGCCGGCTGGTCGGCTCGCGCCACCAGCCCGAAGCCTTCGCGCAGCGCGACTTCGCGCCGCACGCCGGCGCCCGACACGCCGACCGTGCCCTGGCGCATTTCGGTGCGGGTTTCGGCGCTGTCGGCGGCGACCCGGAAGCTGGTGCCGCGCACGCCGATGATGGCGGTCGGGGTGTGGATGCGGTAGCGCGCAGCCGGCCCGGCCTGCGGCTCGACATCGGTCTCGATACGCCCCTGCTGCACCTCGAAGGTGGCGCGCTGGATGTCGTCGGCGCCCTTGAGACCGTGCAGCGCGTCGATGCGCACATCGGTCTGCGGCTGCAGCGTGAGACGCGAGCCGTCGGGCAGCTCGAGCGTCATGAAACCATTGGCCGGGGTCAGCAAGCGCGCGCCCTCGCTCACGGTCTGGTCGGCCCGCAGCGGCTGGCCGTCGGCGCTGGCGCCGCCGCTCACATGCACCACGCGCGCCTCGCGCGGCACCTTGCGCAGCAGGCGCACGGGGATGCGCAGCTGGCGGCCGATGGGAATGCGGTAGGGGTCGGCCACGGCGTTGAGCCGTTGCAACACCGGCCAGCGGTCAGGATCTTCGAGCAGGGTTTCGCCGAGACCGATGAGGGTGTCGCCCGGCTGCACCACATAGTTGACCGTCTCTTCGGCGGCACGGCCGGCGCTGGCGACGAACAGCGCGCAGGCGACCAGGGCCCACGCCAGCAGGCGCCCGACTGTGAGGTTTCGTGGCATGGCTTGTCTCTTGGTTAGCATGCGTTTCATGATACGTGCCGCCCTCGTCCCGACCGTGATAAACCTTGATAATTATTCGCACGGCGAACGGATTCGTCTATCTTGCCAGTTGGGCGGCATAGGCCGCGCGCATGGACGCTCGCCCACCCACGTTTTTCAGGCAGCCAACCCAGGAGATCGTCAGATGAGCTTCATTTCAGAGTTCAAGGAATTCGCCGTCAAGGGCAACGTGATGGACATGGCCGTCGGCGTGATCATCGGTGCCGCCTTCGGCAAGATCGTCAATTCGGCGGTGAACGACATCGTCATGCCGGTGGTCGGGCGACTGGTGGGCGGGGTGGATTTCTCCAACCTCTACATCAACCTGGGCGAAGGCAGCTTCGCCTCGCTGGCCGAGGCCGAAAAGGCCGGCGCGCCGCTGATCAAGTACGGGTTGTTCATCAATACGGCGCTGGATTTCGTGATCGTCGCCTTCGCCATCTTCATGGCCATCAAGGCGATCAACAAGCTCAAGCGCGAGGCGCCGCCCGAGCCCGAAGCGCCCAAGGCCGACCCGGAAGAGATCGTGCTGCTGCGCGAGATCCGCGATTCGCTCAAGCGCCCCTGAGCGGGGCCGGACGGGCGCCGCTCAGTCGGCGACGCCGTCCTCGACCGCCTCGATCTGCTCGAGGCGGTAGCCGTAGTTGTAGGTCGGCGTCAGGCGGAAGCCGCTTTCGGGGCGCAGGCCAAGCTTGCTGCGCACCCGGCTGATGTGGGTGTCGACCGTGCGCGTGGCGAGGTTGGGGTTGCGCCCCCACACTGCTTCGAGCATGTGGCCGCGCGAGAGCAGGCGGCCGAGGTTCTTGAACAGGAAGACGGCGAGGTCGAATTCCTTGTCGGTCAGCTCGACCGGCTCACCGTCGATGGTGGCGCGCTTGCCCTGCGTGTCGAAGCGGTAGGGCGGCACGTCGACGATGTTGTCGCCGGCCAGCGGGCGGGCGCGACGCAGCACCGCATCGATGCGCGACAGCAACTCGAAGCGGCGCAGCGGTTTGACCAGATAGTCGTCGGCACCGGCGCCCAGCGCGGTAACGATGTCTTCTTCGGCATCGCGGGCGGTGATGAAGATCACCGGCGTGTCGTTGGCGCGGTCTTCGCGCAACCAGTGCAGCACCTCGGTGCCGGTCATCTCGGGCAGCATCCAGTCGATCAGGCACAGATCGAAGCTCTCTCGCCCGGCCACCCGGATGAAGTCGCGCGGCTGGGAAAACGCATGCACGTCGTGCCCGGCATGGCCCAGCCACTCGGCCAGCTTTTCGCTCTGCAGCGTATCGTCTTCAAGAATGGCCAATCGCACGACAGTATCCTCGCTCAATCACGCTCGATCAGTAGTGGCCGGACATGCTACCGCAAATTCTCCCGGCCGCCGGTGACGCATTCAGCAACCGTCACCCACATAAGGGTTGGTCGCGCGCTCGACGCCAAAGGTGGATTGCGGGCCATGGCCGGGGATGAAGGTGACATCGTCGCCGAGCGGCCACAGCTTGTTGCGGATGGCGCCGACCAGCGTGGCATGGTCGCCGCGCGGAAAATCGGTGCGGCCGATCGAGCCGGCGAACAGCACGTCGCCGACCACGGCCAGGCGCGACTCGGGATCGAAGAACACCACATGGCCCGGCGTATGCCCCGGCGTGTGAATGACCTGCAGCCGGCTCAGCCCGACCTCGACCGTGTCGCCCTCTTCGAGCCAGCGGTCCGGCTCGAAGGCTTCGACCGGCGGGAAGCCGAACATCTTGCTCTGCTGCGTCAGCGCGTCGAGCCAGAAACGCTCTTCGCGCTGCGGGCCGATGACCGGCACGCCGAGCAGGCGCGCAAGCTCGGCGGTGGCGCCGGCATGATCGATATGGCCATGGGTCAGCAGGATCTTGTCCACTGCCACATCGGCCTCGGCAATGGCTGCCTGGATGCGCGGAATGTCGCCGCCGGGGTCGACCACGGCCGCCTGGCGGGTGTCGGAACACCACAGCAGGGAACAGTTCTGGGCAAACGGTGTGACGGGGATGATGCGGTAATCGAGCATGGTCACCTGACTTGCATGACCCCTGAAACCGATCGATGGGGCGTGGCGCGCCTGGCTGGAATCGAACCAGCGGCCCCTGGCTTCGGAGGCCAGTACTCTATCCACTGAGCTACAGGCGCGCAGAGGGCGTGAGAATAGCGGTTTTTACCGGGCGCGTCCACGGCTGTGTTTTCCAAACGGCGCCCGCCGCCGCTATAATCGCGGCTTTATGATTGTTGCACCCGCACAGAGGAAAAGAGCATGACCCAAACGCGCCTCCTGAGCCTTCTTGCCGTCCTTGCCCTGCCGCTGGCCGGCTGTGGTGATCAGAAAAGCATCGACGGCGAGTTGTCCGCCACGCTGACCCAGCCCGTCGCCCGCGTCGAGCTCGAAGTGGCCAAGGTGGCGCCGGGCAGCCGCACCGGCGAGCAGATCTACACCAGCGTCTGTGCCGCCTGCCACAGCTCCGGCGTGCTCGAAGCGCCCAAGACCGGCGACAACGCCGCCTGGGCACCGCGTATCGCCAAGGGCTTCGACGCGCTGGTGACATCTGCCGCCAATGGCATCGGCAACATGCCGGCCAAGGGCGGCGCCAGCGATCTGACCGACAAGGAACTGGCCCGTTCGGTGGCCTACCTGGCCAACCAGGCCGGCGCCAGCTTCACCGAACCGCCGGTCGACGGCCAGTAAGCCCGGTCTGTCGCAAGAACGCCCCGTCACGACGGGGCGTTTTTTTCGTCCGGCGCGGCCGCGCTCACAGCGGCAGCGCGGTCTCGTTCTTGATTTCGCGCAGCGTGACGCTGGTGCGCACCACGTCGACATCCTGCATCTTGAGCAGAAAGCTGTGCATGAAGGCGGTGTAGGCGTCCATGTCGGGCAGATAGACCTTCATCAGGTAGTCGCTCTCGCCGGTCAGCTCGTAGCACTCGACCACCTCCGGCCGACCGGACACCATGGCCTCGAACTGCTCGGCGATCGCCGCGCTGTGTTTCTTGAGCCGCACCTGGCACCACAGGCAGGCGTCGAGGCCGAGCTTCTTGCGATCGAGCAGGGCGACATACGAGCGAATCAGGCCGCCCTCTTCCAGCTCGCGCACCCGGCGCCAGCACGGCGACACGGACAGGCCGACCCGGTCAGCCAGCTCCTGGTTGCTGATGCGGGAGTTCTTCTGCAGTTCGGCAAGAATCTGGCGCTGGATACGATCGATCTTCATGCGAGCATCGGTGTGGCTTGGCCATAAAATTGGAAAGACATTTCTTCACACAGGCTGTGCGAGAAAATTTTTCCCGATTCTAGGCGAAGCGCGGCCACAAGGGAATGCGGTGCATCGCTGTCTCCGCCGGGCCGGGCTCAGTGCGCCGCCGCCCCCCGCAGCACGGCGGCGGCGGCCAGGGCGCCCAGCGAGAGATAGGCCGCCATGCCCAGGCTGAGCGTCTGCACGCTGCCCCACAGCAAGGGCGCGGTCAGTGCGGCGGTGACCGCATTGAGCGCCATCTGCATGAAACTCTGGCAACTTGAGGCCAGCCCCCGCCGCAGCGGAAACAGCTCCAGCGCCATCAGGGTCAGGGCCGGCATGGTCAGCGACATGCCCAGGGTATACAGCGCCAGCGGCGCCACGGAGTGCGGCAGCCCCGGCGCCATGAGGGCCGAGATCAGCAGGTTGGCCAGCGCGGCCACGCCCATCACCGCATAGCCGACGGCCACGCTGCGGTGCGGCGACCAGTGCCCGGCGACCCGACCGGACAGCCAGGAGCCTGCCAGCAAGCCACCCATGGCCGGCACGAACAGCCAGGCAAAGGCTTGTGGCGAGCGGCCGAGATGGTCGACCAGGAAGGTGGGCGCCGACAGCACATAAACGAAGAAGCCGTTGAAGTTGAGCGCTTGCGCACCGGTCAGCAGCAGGAAGGCGGGCTTGCGCAGCACCGCGCCGTAGGCCCGGGCCAGCGGCAGCGGGTGCAGGGGCTGGCGCTTTTCCGGCGGCAGCGTCTCGGGCAACACCTGGCGGCAGACCACGGTCACCACCCCGCCGTAGAGGGCCAGGAAGGCGAAGATGGCGCGCCAGTCGGCGAACAGCAGGATCCAGCCGCCGATCACCGGCGCCACCGCCGGCGCCAGGGCGAACATCATCACCACTTGGGACATCATGCGCTGAGCATCGGGGCCGTCGAGCACGTCGCGCACGATGGCGCGGCCGATCACCATGCCCGCCCCCCCGCTCACCCCCTGCAAGGCCCGCCCGATCCACACCCACTCGATGCTCGGCGCCAGCGCACACACCACCGAGGCCAGGGTGAACAAACCCATCGCCACCACCAGCACCCGGCGCCGGCCAAAGCCGTCGGACAGCGCGCCATGCCACAGCACCATCACGGCGAAGGTCAGCATGTACACCGTCAGCGATTGCTGGACGGCGTAGCGCGAGGTGCCCAGATCGGCCTCCATGGCGTGGAAGGCCGGCAGGTAGGTGTCGATCGAAAACGGGCCGATCGCCGCCAGCGATGCCAGGATGATGGCCAGGCGGGTGTACGTAGGATGCATGCGGGGTCGCTGAAAAAGTGGGCGACCGGCACCTGCGGCGCGGTCGCGAACGCCCCAGTGTACTGGTTATCGCGCGGCGCCGCCGAGCCCGCGGCGGTATTGAATGGCCTCGGCCACATGCGCGGCGGCCACGCCCTCGGCCCCGGCCAGATCGGCGACGGTGCGCGCCACGCGCAGGATGCGGTCATGGCTGCGCGCCGACAGGCCGAGCGATTCGATCGCGCGCGCCAGCATCTGCCGGCCGCGCGCATCGGGCTGGCAATGGCGCACCACCCCGGCCGCATCGAGGGCAGCATTGTCGCGCCCCTGTCGGCTCTGTTGACGCTGCCGGGCCGCCTGCACCCGGCCGCGCACCGCGGCGCTGTCCTCGCCCGGCGTGGTGGTCTGCAGCGCGTCGGCGCTCAGGGCGGCCACTTCGAGGGTTAGGTCGATACGATCGAGCAAGGGGCCGGAGAGCTTGCCGCGGTAGCGCGACACCTGGTCGGGCGTACAGCGGCAGCGGCCGCGGGCATCGCCCAGATAGCCGCAGGGGCACGGATTCATCGCCGCGACGAGCTGGAAGCGCGCCGGGAAGCGGGCGCGGCGGCGGGCCCGGGCCACGTCGACATGACCGCTTTCGAGCGGCTCGCGCAGCGCTTCGAGCACGCGGCGGTCGAATTCGGGCAGCTCGTCGAGGAACAACACGCCGTGGTGGGCCAGGCTGATTTCACCCGGTCCGGGGATCGCTCCGCCACCGACGATGGCCGGGGCCGAGGCGGAGTGGTGCGGCGCGCGGAAGGCGCGGCGCCCCCAGTCGGCCGGGTTGAAGCAACCGGCCAGCGACTGCACCGCGGCGGCCTCGAGCGCGGCCGCTTCCTCGAGTGGCGGCAGGATGCCGGCCAGACGCTGGGCCAGCATCGATTTGCCGGTGCCCGGCGGGCCGAACATCAGCAGCGAGTGGTTGCCGGCGGCGGCCACTTCCAGGGCGCGGCGCGCCTCGTGCTGGCCTTTGACGTCGGCCAGATCGGGCAGCGGTGCCCGCTCGGTCGGGGTCGGGGCGGCCACCGTGTCGGGCAGCAAGGCCTGGCCGTTGAGGTGGGCGCAGACGGCGAGCAGGCTGTCGGCCGGCCGGATCTGCGCATCGCGCACGCGGGCCGCCTCCTGGGCATTGGCGGCCGGCAGGATCAGGCAGCGGCCGGCGGCGCGGGTCTGCAGCGCCATGGCCAGCGCCCCGCGGATCGGCCGCAGTTCGCCGGACAGCGACAGCTCGCCGGCAAACTCATAGCCGGCCAGCACCTCGGCCTTGAGTTGGCCCGAGGCGGCGAGGATGCCGACGGCGATCGGCAGGTCGAAACGACCGCCTTCCTTGGGCAGGTCGGCCGGGGCGAGGTTGACGGTGATGCGCCGCTGCGGAAATTCGAAGTTGCCGGTCTGCAGCGCGGCGCGTACCCGCTCGCGCGCTTCGCGCACTTCGGTGTCGGGCAGGCCGACCAGGTTGAAGGCCGGCAGACCGTTGGCGAGATGGACTTCGACGACGACCGGCGGGGCGTCCATGCCATCGAGGGCACGGGTATGAACGAGGGCGAGTGACATGGGGCCCGAGTGTAGCGGGCCAACGATGCGATTGGAATATGCCGCAGCGCTGCCGTTCAGGCGGCGCGGCGCAGCTCCACGGCCTTGGCCGCATCGATCAGCAGGCGCGGGTCGTTGGCGCGCAGCAGCGCCGGGTCGGAGAGCATGCGCCGCCACTGACGCGCGCCGGGCATGCCGTGATAGAGGCCGAGAATGTGACGGGTCATGGTCTTGAGCGGCACGCCCTCGGCAATCTGCGCAGCGACGAAATCGACCATCGCCTCGACCACCTCGCGCCGCGTCGGCAGGGCATGGGTGTCGCCCCAGCCGCGCGCGTCGGCCTCGGCCAGCAGCCAGGGGTTGTGATAGGCCTCGCGGCCGACCATCACGCCGTCCACCGCCGGCCACTGCGCGGCAATCGCGTCCCAGTCGGTGAAACCGCCGTTGATGAGGATCTCCAGCGCCGGGAAATCGCGCTTGAGCTGGTGCACATAGTCGTACTTGAGCGGCGGGATCTCGCGGTTTTCCTTGGGCGAGAGGCCTTTGAGAATGGCATTGCGGGCATGCACGATGAACACCGTGCAGCCGCTGGCGGCGTGCACCTGGCCGACGAAGTCGCGCAGGTAGGCGTAGTCCGCGATGCTGTCGATGCCGATGCGATGCTTGACCGTAACGGCGCGGTCGGTGACGTCCTGCATGGCCTTGAGGCAATCGGCCACCAGTTGCGGCTCGGCCATCAGGCAGGCGCCGAAGGCGCCGGACTGCACCCGCTCGGAGGGGCAGCCGACATTCAGGTTGATCTCGTCGTAGCCCCACTCGGTGGCCAGCCGCGCGCAGCGCGCCAGGTCGGCCGGATCGCTGCCGCCCAGTTGCAGGGCCAGCGGGTGTTCGCAGTCGTCGAAGCGCAGGAAGCGGGCCGCGTCGCCATGGATCAGCGCGCCGGTGGTCACCATCTCGGTGTACAGCCAGGTGTGGCGCGAGATCTGCCGCGCGAAATAGCGGTAGAAGCGATCGGTCCAGTCGAGCATGGGCGCGACGGCCAGACGGCGCGGAGGCAGGGCGGCGGGTGACGACGACACGGACATGGACGGGGCGGCGGTGCGGGGCGCCAATTCTATCACCGGCCCTGCGCCGGCACGCCGCCTCCGGTCGGTCGGTGCCAGGGCGGCTCGGCGAAGGCCTCGACCAGGAAATCGACCAGCACCCGCACTTTGACCGACAAGTGGCGGCGCGAGGGATAGACCACATAGACGCCGATCTCGGGCAGGCGGCAGTCGGGCAGCACCTCGACCAGACGCCCCGCGGCCAGGTCGTCGCCGACCAGGAAGTCGGGCTGCAGCACGATGCCCTGGTGCGCCAGCGCCACCGCCCGACAGGTGTCGCCGTTGTTGGTGCGCATGCGCGGCCGGGTCTGCACCTCCTGCGGGCCGTCGGGGGTCTCGAAGCGCCAGGTGTCGCCGACCGACGAGTAGCTATAGGCGATCACCGAATGCTCGGCCAATTCGGCCACCTGCCGCGGCGTGCCGTGCCTCACCAGATACTCGGGGGTGGCGGTGGCGATGACACGCGTCGCCGCCAGGCGCCGGTACACCAAGGTGGAATCCTGCATGCGGCTGATGCGGATCACCGCGTCGTAGCCCTCCTCGACCACGTCGATGAGGCGGTCGGCCAGATCCACCTCCAGCGACACATCCGGATAGCGCGCCATGAACGGCCCCCACAGCGGCGCCAGGTGCAGCACGCCGAAGGACAGCGGCGCATTGATGCGCAGCGCACCGACCGGGTGGCCGGTGACTTCGCCCACCGCGCTCTCGGCCTCTTCGAGCTCGTCGAGGATCTGCTTGCAGCGCCCGTAATAGGCGCGACCGGCCTCGGTGATCGACAGGCGGCGCGTGGTGCGCTGGAGCAGGCGCGCGCCGAGGCGGGCTTCGAGGTCGATCACGCTGCGCGACACCGCGGCTTTCGACAGGCGCAACTGTTCAGCCGCAGCGACAAAGCTGCCGGCTTCGACCACGGCGACGAAGCAACTCATTTCACGGAATCGATCCATGGGCACATTGTCTTTCAGTCATTGACAATCAATCAAGCGAAGCGCGGTTTATCTGAACCAACAAGATAAATACTATGAACCCATCACCGTCGTCCCAAGCACGGCGCCTCTGGAGTGTTGTATGTCCCTGCCCACCCTGTTCATCTCGCACGGCTCGCCGTTTTTCGCGCTGCGACCCGGCCGGCTCGGCCCGGCGCTGGCCAGGCTCGGCCAGACGCTCCCGCGGCCGCGGGCGGTGGTGGTGGTGTCGCCACACTGGATGCGCCCGACGCTGGAAGTGTCGACGGCCGCCAGTGGCGAGACGATGCACGACTTCGGTGGCTTTCCGCGCGTCCTGTATGCGCTCGACTACCCGGCACCGGGCGCCCCCGCCGTGGCCGAGACGGTGGTCACCGAGCTGGCCCGGCACGGCTTGAGCGCGCAGGTGAACGAGGCCCGCGCCCGCGACCATGGCGCCTGGGTGCCGTTGATGCATCTCTATCCGGCCGCCGACGTGCCGGTGATCCAGGTCTCGCAGCCCTCGGCCCCCTCGCCCCTGGCCTTGCTGGAACTGGGCCAGGCGCTGGCACCGCTGCGCGAGACCGGTGTGCTGCTGATCGGCTCGGGCAGCCTCACCCACAATCTGGGCGACCGGGGCAGAGACAGCCAGGTCGCGCCCTATGTCGTCGCGTTCGCCGACTGGGTGTGGGATCGCCTCCAGGCGGGCGACCTCGACGCCCTGCTCGACTACCGTCGCCAGGCCCCGGAAGCGGTGCGCGCGCACCCGACCGACGAACACTTCCTGCCCTTGTTCTTTGCCCTCGGCGCAGCCGGCTGCGACTGGTTCAGGGTGCGCCGGCTCGACGGCGGCATCACCGACGGCGCATTGAGCATGGACAGCTTCCTCTTCGCCGACCCCGCCGCCGAGCGCGCGCAGGCGGCCTGACTTTCGCGGAGCCATCATGAATCCACGCTACACCTCGACCGCCATCGCCCTGCACTGGCTCATCGCCCTGGGCATCCTGGCCGCCTTCAGCCTCGGGCTGTACATGACCGAACTGAACCTCTCGCCGACCAAGCTCAAGCTGTATTCCTGGCACAAATGGGCCGGTGTGAGCCTGTTCGTGTTGATTCTCGTGCGCCTCGGCTGGCGCCTGACCCACCCCGCCCCGGCCCTGCCCGACAGCATGCCGACCCTCCTGCGCCTGGCGGCCAACGTGTCGCACTGGCTGCTGTATGCGCTGATGCTGGCGATTCCGCTGTCCGGCTGGCTGATGAGTTCGGCCAAGGGCTTCCAGACCGTGTGGTTCGGCGTGCTGCCGCTGCCCGACCTGCTGGCCAAGGACGCCGCGCTGGGCGATCAGCTCAAGGAAGTCCACGAATTTTTGAACTACACCCTGCTCGCGCTGGTCGTTCTGCACACGGCCGCAGCACTCAAACATCATTTCATCGACCGCGACACCGTGCTCAGCCGCATGTTGCCGCGGTTCCAGAAGTCCTGATCCGGTATCCCCGAAGGAGTCTGTCAATGCATCGTCCCCCCCTCACCCGCCTGGCCCTCGCCGGTGCGCTGGCTTTCGGCACCGCCGGCGGCGCCTGGGCCGTCGAATACGGCACGCTGGACAGTGCGGCCAGCACCGTCGGCTTCCGCTTCAGCCAGATGGGCGTCACGCTGGACGGCCAGTTCAAGCGCTTCTCGGGCCAGCTGCGCTTCGACCCGGCCAAACCGGAGGCGGCCTCGACCACCGTCGAAGTCCCGCTCTCCGGCATCGACACCGGCACGGCCGAGGGCAATGACGAAGCCAAGGCCAAGACCTGGTTCGACACCGCCGCGCATCCGGTGGCCCGCTTCGTCTCCAGCGGTGTGAAGCCGCTCGGCGCCAACCGCTACGAAGTCGCCGGCGAACTGACGATCAAAGGCAATCGCCGCGCCGTGAGCTTCCCGGTGACCTACACGCCGGGCCCGTCGGCAGCCAGCTTCGATGGCTCGCTGACGCTCAACCGTACCGATTTCGGCATCGGCGAAGGCGAATGGTCGAGTGCCGAAATCGTCGCGCACAAGGTCGAAGTCGTGTTCCACCTCGTCGCCAAACCCTTGGCGCCCTGATCCGTTCCCCCAACCCCTCGCAACATTCCCAAGGAGCTTTCCATGAAAAAAACCTTCCTCACCGCCCTGCTGGCCGCTGTCGTCGCCGCCCCCGCCTTCGCCGCGCCGGCGGTCTACACGGTGGACGACAAGCACACCTTCCCGCGTTTCTCATACAGCCACTTCGGTTTCTCGACGCAGCTGTCGCGTTTCAACAAGACCACCGGCACCGTGACCCTGGATGCCGCCAACCGCACCGGCGAGGTGGACGTGACCATCGACACCACCTCGGTCGATACCGGCTCCGAGCTGTTCGACGGCCACATCCAGGGCGCCGACTTCCTGGACACCGCCAATCACCCGACCGCCACCTTCAAGTCCACCAAGGTGACCTTCAACGGTGACATGCCGGCCACCATCGAGGGCAACCTGACGCTCAAGGGCATCACCCGCCCGGTGACCCTGACGGTCACCTCGTTCAAGGCCATGCCGCATCCGATGGTCAAGAAGCCGGCCCTCGGCGCCAACGCCACCACCGTCATCAAGCGCAGCGACTTCAACGCCGGCAAGTACGCCCCGAACGTGGGTGACGAGGTGACCCTCGACATCGCCATCGAAGCCATCCAGATGTAAGGCTGCCGAGCGCGACCAAAACAGAACGGCCCGCAATGCGGGCCGTTCTGTTTTGGTGCGGCGTGTGTTCAGCCGGCCGTGGGGCCCGCCTTGCGGGCCGCCAGCTCCGCTTCGAGCGCCGCGACCCGCGCTTCGAGCACGGCCAGCTGGGCCGCGGTGCGTTCGAGCAAGGCGCACTGCACGTCGAACTCCTCGCGCGTCACCAGGTCCAGGCGGGCAAAGGCACTGGCGGCCAGGGCGCGGACGTTCTTCTCGATGTCCTTGACCGGGGAGTTCGCGGCGGCCTCGGCAAACTTGCCGGCGAGTTGGTCGAGCAGCTGGGGAGGGTTCATGGTGGCATCCTGGTGTCAAAGGCGAAAACAGGGCCTATTGTCGCGCGAATCCCGCCACGATGCCTACCGGTCGCGGTGCTTCGTGCGCAGCACGCACCGGACGGGGCTGCGCGCACCATGTTGGTGCATCAAATTGGTGCATCGGATTTTATCGGTGCGCTGCACCGCAGCATTTTCCCGCCGGCGCCGATAACAGACTGATTATTCGTTACAAAAAAACTGGCACAGTTCCTGCCAGTGGGACTCCACTCAACCGACCGGAGTCCCCGACCATGCTTAAACGTACTTTGTGTGCTGCCACTGTTGTGGCGTGTTTGTCCGGCGCTGCCTTCGCCGAAGACAGCCCGATCTCAGCCAACGTCGGGTTCGTCTCCGACTACCAGTACCGCGGCTACTCCCAGACGAGCGAGAACATGGCGCTGCAGGGCGGCTTCGACTATGCGCACGACAGCGGCTTCTATGTCGGCGTGTGGGGCTCGAGCATCGACTGGCTCGACAAGGGCGGCCTGGAGGTCGACGTCTATGGTGGCTTCGCGAACACCATCGGCGATTTCGGCTACGACGTCGGCGTGCTGCAGTACTTCTATCCGGGTGGCGAGATCGGTGGCGAAAGCGCCGACACCACCGAAGCCTATGTCGGTGTGAGCTGGAAGTTCCTGTCGTTCAAGTACTCCTATGCCTTCACCGATCTGTTCGGCGCCGCGGATTCGGACGGCAGCGAGTACTACGACCTGTCTGCCAGCCACGAGGTCGGTGGCGGCTTCACCCTTGGCGCCCATGTGGGTCGCCAGAAAATCGTCGGCGGCACCAGCTACAACGACTGGAAAGTCGGCGTAAGCAAAGACTACGCCGGCTTCACCTTCGGTCTGGACTATGTCGACACCGATGTGGACAACGACGACAACGCAGATGCCCGCGTGATCGTGTCGGTCTCCAAGTCCTTCTAACCCTTCGGCGCGCCGGGCTTCGGCCCGGCCCGCTGGATCCACACCAGGGAAACTGTCATGAAATATCTGATCGCCATCATCAAGCCCTTCAAGCTGGACGAAGTGCGCGAAGCCCTTTCCGCCATCGGCGTGCAGGGCATCACCGTCACCGAGGTCAAAGGTTTCGGCCGCCAGAAAGGTCACACCGAGCTGTATCGCGGTGCCGAGTACGTGGTCGACTTCCTGCCCAAGGTGAAGATCGAGGCGGCCATCCCCGCCACCCTGCTCGACCAGGCCATCGAAGCCATCGAAAAAGCCGGTAACACCGGCAAGATCGGCGACGGCAAGATTTTTGTCTTCGACCTCGCCCAGGCCATCCGCATCCGTACCGGCGAAACCGGTACCGACGCCCTGTAAGGAGACTCGCACATGAAAGCCATCCTATCGCTCATGCTGGCCGCCCTGGTCGGCCTGGCAGCCCCCGCCCACGCTCAGGACGCCGCCGTGGTCGTTGAAAAGGGCGACGTCGCCTGGCTGATGACCGCCACCCTGCTGGTGACCTTCATGGCCGTGCCCGGCCTGGCCTTGTTCTACGGCGGCATGGTGCGCGCCAAGAACATGCTCTCCGTGTTGATGCAGGTGATGGTGGTGTTCTGCCTCGGCATCGTGCTGTGGGCCCTCTACGGCTACAGCATGGCCTTCACCGAAGCCAGCCCCTTCGTCGGCGGTTTCAGCAAGGTCTTCCTGTCGGGCGTGACGGTCGACTCGCTGGCCGACACCTTCACCGAAACCGTCAAGCTGCCGGAGCTGGTGTTCGTCGCCTTCCAGGCCACCTTCGCCGGCATCACCTGCGCGCTGGTGGTGGGCTCCTTCGCCGAGCGCATCAAGTTCTCCGCCGTGCTGCTGTTCACGGTGATCTGGTTCACCTTCAGCTACCTGCCGATCTGCCACATGGTGTGGGGCCCGGGCGGCTACCTGCTGGGCGACGGCGCGCTGGACTTCGCCGGCGGCACCGTGGTGCACATCAACGCCGGTGTGGCCGGTCTGGTGGGTGCCTACCTGGTGGGCAAGCGCATCGGCTACGGCCGTGAAGCCATGGCTCCGCATTCGCTGGCGATGACCATGATCGGCGCCTCGATGTTGTGGGTGGGCTGGTTCGGCTTCAACGCCGGTTCCAACCTGGAAGCCACCTCGGGCGCGGCCCTGGCCTTCATCAACACGCTGGCCGCCACCGCTGCCGCCACCCTGTCCTGGATCGCCGGCGAAGCCGTGTTCAAGGGCAAGCCCTCGATGCTCGGTGCTGCTTCCGGTGCCGTCGCCGGCCTGGTGGCGATCACCCCGGCTTGCGGTTCGGTCGGCCCGATGGGCGCCATCGTCATCGGCCTGCTGGCTGGCGTGATCTGCCTGTGGGGCGTCAATGGCCTCAAGCGCATGCTCGGCGCCGACGACTCGCTCGACGTGTTCGGCGTGCATGGCGTGGGCGGCATCCTGGGTGCCATCCTGACCGGCGTGTTCACCGCGCCGTCGCTGGGCGGCACGGGTGCCGAGGACTTCTCGATCGCCAGCCAGACCTGGATCCAGACCTACAGCGTGCTGATCACCATCGGCTGGTCCGGTGTGGTGTCGCTGGTCGCCTTCAAGATCGTCGATGTGCTGGTCGGTCTGCGGGTGCCGGAAGAAGAAGAGCGCGAAGGTCTCGACATCGCCGCCCACGGCGAATCGGCCTACAAGTTCTGATCGTCTGAACGACCGGCGCCACCGCGGCGCCGGGCAACAAAAAACCGGCAGCCCTTCGGGGTCTGCCGGTTTTCTTTTGGGCGCCGCCGCAGCGTTTAGCGGAACACCACCGTCTTGTGGCCGTGCATCAGCACCCGGTCTTCGAGGTGGTAGCGCAGGCCGCGCGCCAGCACGGTCTTCTCGATGTCCCGACCGTAGCGGACCATGTCCTCGACCGCGTCGGAGTGATCGATGCGGATCACGTCCTGCTCGATGATCGGGCCCTGGTCGAGATCAGCGGTCACGTAGTGGCAGGTGGCGCCGATCAGCTTGACGCCTTTGTCGTAGGCCTGGTGATAGGGCTTGGCGCCGACGAAGCTGGGCAGGAAGCTGTGGTGGATGTTGATGATCCGCCCCGGGTAGGCGGCACACAGCTCGGGCGAGAGGACCTGCATGTAGCGCGCCAGCACCATGGTGTCGCCATGCACCTCCTCGAACAGGCGCTGCACCTCGGCATAGGCCGCGGCCTTGTTGTCGGGCGTGACCGGCACATGGTGGAAGCGGATGCCGTGCCACTCGACGAAGCCGCGCAGGTGGTCGTGGTTGGAGATGACGCAGGGGATCTCGACATCCAGCTCCTGGCTCTGCCAGCGCGCCAGCAGGTCGTAGAGGCAATGCTCCTGGCGCGACACCAGCAGCACCAGGCGCTTCTTGACCGCCGAGTCGGTGATCTTCCAGTTCATCTCCAGCTCGTCGGCGAGCGGCGCGAAGCGCTCGCGGAACTCGCTGAGCATGAAGGGCAGCGAGTCGGCGCGGATCTCGATGCGCATGAAGTAGCGCCCCACGGCCTCGCCGGCGCGTGGTGGCTCGGCATGCAGCGCGGTTTCGAGGATCCAGCCCTGGTGCTCGGCAATGAAGCTCGACACGCGAGCGACGATGCCGACACGGTCGGGGCAGGAGGCGGAGAGGGTGTAGAAGCGTTCTCGGTGCATACGGCGGATCAGCTGCCGATGCGCGCGCTGGCGTCGAGGATCTCGCGCATCAGCGCATCATAGTCACGCACCACCGGGTACTGCGGGAACTCGCGGATCACGTTGTCCGGCGGGCAGAACAGGATGCCGGCGTCGGCCTCGCCGAGCATGGTGGTGTCGTTGTACGAGTCACCGGCGGCGATGGTCTTGAAGTTCAGTTCCTTGAAGCGGCGCACCGCCTCCTGCTTCTGGTTGGGCATGCGCAGGTGGTAGTTCACCAGGAAGCCGCTGACGTCGGCTTCGAGCCGATGGCAGAACAACGTCGGCCGGCCGAGCTGGTCCATCATCGGCTTGGCGAATTCGTAGAAGGTATCGGACAGGATCACCACCTGGAAGCGGTCGCGCAGCGCGTCGAGGAAGGCCTCGGCGCCGGGCAGCGGCCCCATGTCGGCGATCACCGCCTGGATGTCGGGCAACCCGAGCTTGTGCTCGCGCAGGATATCGAGCCGGTAGCGCATCAACACGTCGTAGTCCGGCTCGTCGCGAGTGGTGCGACGCAGGGCATCGATACCGGTACGGGCGGCGAACTCGACCCAGATTTCGGGAATCAGCACACCTTCGAGGTCAAGACAGACGATCTGCACGGTCAAACCCTTGTCGTTGGTCGGGAACCGGCGCATTTTAGCAGGCCGACCCTGCGCCAAGTGTGGTGTTTTTCCCCGCCCCGACCGGGTCGTCGGCATACGGCATCGTACGGTCGCTTGATCCGGCCGGGGCGAGCGGCCACAATGCAGACAACCTAGAACAAAACACTCAGAGGAGAACCGCCATGTCACAGCAAGTGCTCGTCTCGTTCGGCCCGTCGCAGGAGTACGAATTCGTCGTCCATGACTCCGATCTGGAGGGGATGGACAAGAGCGCCGCGCGCGCCTGGTTCGCGCAGGAGTTCGAAGACCTGGAGTGCACGCCGAGCAACCCGATGGGCAAGGTGCTGGTGCTGGACATGATCCTCAACGTGGCCAAGTACGGCGGCGAGGCCCGCTTCAAACAAGGCGGCGACTGGGCCAAGCGGTTTGCCGCGGCCACCGCCGTGGCGCTGGGCCGCCCGGTGATGAAGGTGGACGTCAAGGCCTTCGCCGTCGGCTGAACCCGTCCGCCAGAAGCAAAAGGCCCGCGCGATGCGCGGGCCTTTTTATTGTGGCCGTCGCCGGCCTCAGAGCCTGAGCGTTTTACGGGCGAGCCCGAGCGGCGCCCCAGAGACGGCCTGATCCAGGCGCAAAGCACAGCCATAGCTCGGGCGATGGCGAGCATTTGCAACGACGAGCAGGGCGTCTCTGGGGGGACGAGCGGGCATGAACGAAAGACGCTCAGGCGCTCAGTGGTCGCGACCGAGCCGGAACAGCCCGACGCTGGCCAGGAAGTTGGGCTCTTCCTTGACCCGCTCGCCCTCGTCGAAACCGATCGCATCGCGGATCACGATGCCGTTCATCTCGCACAGGCTCTCGAAATCGGCGATGGTGAAGAAGCGCACGTTGGGCGTGTTGTACCACTGGTAGGGCAGGTTCTCGGAGACCGGCATGTGGCCGTTGAGAATCGCCTGGCGGTGGCGCCAGTAGGCGAAGTTGGGGAAGCTCACCACCGCCTCGTGGCCGACCCGCAGCATCTCGGTGAGGATGCCGACGGTGTTGTGGATGGCCTGCAGCGAGAAGCTCATCACCACATGGTCGAAGAAGCCGTCTTCGAAGCCGGCCAGGCCGCGTTCGAGGTCGATCTGCAGCACGTTGATGCCGTTGCGGATGCAGGCGCGCACATTCTCCGGATCGGCCTCCACGCCATAGCCCAGCACGCCGCGGGTGTCCTGCAGATGGCGCAGCAGGCTGCCGTCGCCGCAGCCCAGGTCGAGCACCGTCTCGCCCTCGCCGATCCATTCGGCGATGGCCTGGAAGTCGTAGCGCAGTTCAGTCATGGCCGCTCACCTCGATGCGGTCGAAATAGGCCGACAGCACGCCGTGGTAGATGGCGTCGCTGAGCAGGAAGGAGTCGTGGCCGGCAGCCGAGTCGATCTCGGCATAGCTGACGTTGCGCCGGTTGTGCAGCAGCGCCTCGACGATCTCGTGGCTGCGCTCGGGCGGGAAGCGCCAGTCGGTGGAGAAAGACACCACCAGGAAATTTGCCTGCGCCCGCGACAGCGCCGCGGGCAGGTTGCCGCCATGCTCGAAGGCGGGGTCGAAGTAGTCGAGCGCCTTGGTGGTCAGCAGATAGGTGTTGGCGTCGAAGTAGCCGGCGAACTTCTTGCCCTGGTAGCGCAGGTAGGACTCGATCTCGAACTCGGCGTCGTAGCTGAACACCTGCTTGCCGTGGCGCAGGCTGCGGCCGAATTTCTCGGCCATGGCGTCGTCCGACAGATAGGTGATGTGTCCGACCATGCGCGCCAGACGCAGGCCGCGCTCGGGCACCACGCCATGGGCGATGTAGTCGCCGCCATGAAATTCCGGATCGGTGAGAATCGCCTGGCGCGCCACCTCGTTGAAGGCGATGTTCTCGGCCGACAGTCGCGGCGCGGCGGCGATCACCGCGGCATGCGCCACGCGGTCCGGGTACTGCAGCGTCCACGACAGCGCCTGCATGCCACCGAGCGAGCCGCCGACCACCGCGGCGAAGCGTTTGATGCCCAGCGCATCGGCGAGGCGCGCCTGCGAGGTGACCCAGTCTTCCACCGTCACGAAGGGAAAAGCCGCGCCCCAGGGCTGGCCGGTGGCCGGGTTGATCGAAGTCGGGCCGGTGCTGCCGTAGCAGCCACCCAGGTTGTTGACGCCGATGACGAAGAACTTGCGCGTGTCGAGCGGCTTGCCGGGGCCGACCAGGTTGTCCCACCAGCCGGCCCGCTCCGGCGCATCGGCATAGTAGCCGGCCACATGATGGGAGCCGGACAGGGCATGGCACACCAGCACCGCGTTGGAGCGGTCGGCATTGAGCGTGCCATAGGTTTCATAGACCAGTTCGTATTCGTCGAGACAACCGCCGCTCTTGAGCGGCAGCGGCTCGGTGAAGCGCTGGGTGCGCGGTGTGACGACACCGACGGATTGAGGCTGCGTCATGGTGATCCCGAAAGCAAAAAACCCGGTCGGCCGTGAGGCGCAAACCGGGTTGCCCTCGCTTTAGCCGAACTTATTGAGCGCCCGCAAGCTGATTGTCAAATCGGCGCTATGAGCCCGAAAGTTAGCGTCCCGTCCGGCAAAAGTCAAACCATCGGGTCATGTCAGCCGTACAGACGCTCGACCGCTTCGTGCACCCGCTCCTGCTCGTCCATCTTGAGGATGCGCTGCACCTTGGGGGCCAGATCCACCAGGTCGGCGCGCAGGATTTCCTGCTTGACGCTGAGCATCTGGGTCGACTGCATCGAGAACTGGCGCAGCCCCATGCCCAGCAGCAGCCGGGTGTAGGCCGTGTCGCCGGCCATCTCGCCGCACACCGACACCGGCAGGCCGTAGCGCACGCCGGTCTGGATGGTGCCGGCGATCAGCTTGAGCACCGCCGGATGGAGCGGGTCATAGAGGTGCGCCACCGCCTCGTCGGTGCGGTCGATGGCCAGGGTGTACTGGATCAGGTCATTGGTGCCGATCGACAGGAACTGCAGCCGGCGCACGAACATGCCCAGCGCCAGCGCCGCCGCCGGCACCTCGACCATGCCGCCGACCTCGACACGCGGATCGAACTTCTGCTTGCGCTCGGTCAGCTGCGCCTTGGCCTGGGCGATGAGCGCCAGCGCGTGGTCCATTTCGTGGGCATGGGCCAGCATCGGCAGCAGGATCTTGAGCTTGCCGTAGTGCGAGGCGCGCAGCAGCGCGCGCAACTGGGTGAGGAAGACCTTGGGCTCGGACAGCGAGTAGCGGATCGCGCGCATGCCCAGCGCCGGGTTGGCCTCGGTGCTACGCTTGCCGATGCTGTCGAGTGCCTTGTCGGCGCCGACATCGAGGGTGCGGATGGTCACCGGCGCATCGTCCATCTTCTTGAGCACCCGGCGATAGGCCTCGAACTGCTCGTCCTCGTCGGGCAGGCCGTCGCGGCTGAGAAACAGGAACTCGGTGCGGAACAGGCCGATGCCGTCGGCCCCCACCGCCCTCGCAGCAATGGCGTCCTTGGGCAGCTCGATGTTGGCCAGCAGCTTGACCTCCTCGCCGTCGAGCGTGGTGGCGCGGGTGTCCTTGAGGCGCTGCAGCCGCGATTGCGCCAGCGCCAGCTCGGACTGGCGCAGCGTGTACTCCTCGACGATGTGCTCGTCGGGCTCGATGATCACCACGCCGCGCGTGCCGTCGATGATGATCAGCTCGTTGTCGTGCACCAGATGGCGCACGTTGTGCAGCGCCACCACGGCCGGAATGGCCTGGCTGCGGGCGACGATGGCGGTGTGGCTGGTGGGCCCGCCCACATCGGTGACGAAGCCGGCGATGTCATGGTCGCGAAAGCCGATGGTGTCGGCCGGCGACAGGTCGTGTGCCACCACGATGGTGCCCAGATCGCTCTTGCGCCGCTTGGGCAGGCGCCCGGGATGGCCGAGCAGCACCTTGACCACCCGCTCGACCACCTGGATCACGTCGGCCTTGCGCTCGCGCAGATAGGCATCCTCGATCTGGTCGAACTGTTCGATCAGCAGCTCCATCTGCTGCACCAACGCCCATTCGGCGTTGCAGCGCCGCGCCTCGATCAACGCACGGGCCGCGTCGATCAGCATCGGATCGTCGAGAAACATCAGGTGCAGATCGACCAGCGCGCCGACCTCGCCATGCCCCTGCTGCTGATCGGCGGTGGCTTTCAGCTCACCCAGTTCGCTGCGCACCGTGTCGACGGCCGCATCCAGACGCGCCACTTCGGCGGCCTGCCGGCGCGGCGGCACCTGGTAGTGGTTGACCTCCAGCAGGGCGTGGGAAACCAGATGGACATGGCCGATGGCGATGCCCTGGGACACCGCGAGGCCGTGCAGGGTAAAAGGCATACTCCCCCTTTCGGGCGGGCCACCGTGGGCCCTTGCGCCCGTTCGACCGGCAGCCCGCGCATGGGCCGCCGCATCGTGTTATTCGTCTTCGCCGAAGCGGTCCTTGATCAGATCGAGCAGCGCCTGCATGGCCTCGTCGGCCTGCTCGCCCTCGGTGTCGATGGTGATGGTCGCGCCGCGGGCGGCCGCCAGCATCATCACGCCCATGATGCTTTTGGCGTTGACGCGGCGGCCGTTGCGTTCCAGCGATACCTCGCAGGGGAAACTGCTGGCGGTCTGCGTCAGCTTGGCCGAGGCACGGGCGTGCAGGCCCAGCCGGTTAATGATTTCGACATCGGTTCGGGGCATCGCGTTATCTTTTCTCTGTGTTCTCGGGCCGGATCGGTTTCATCTGGAGCACACCGTCGCAGGCGCCGGCCACGGCCCGCTTGACCACGACATCGAGCGGGTACTCCCGATAGTTCAAGACGCGCAGCAGCATCGGCAGATTGACCCCGGCGACGGCCTCGACATGCCCCGGGCGCAGCAGCGACAGGGTCAGGTTGGCCGGCGTGGCGCCGTACAGGTCGGTGAGGATCAACACGCCCTCGCCCTGGTCCAGCTGCTGGAGCATCTCCTGCGCCACCGGCAACAGGTCGCGCGGGTCGTCCTGCGCCGTCACGCCGATCTGCAGCAGCAGCGGCGGCTGCCGGTTGAGCACATGACAGGCGCACTGGATCATGGCGTCACCAAGATTCGCGTGCGTGATGAGGAGCAATCCGATCATGTGCAACCCACGGCCGGGGGACAGGCCATTGTAGCCGAGCCCCGAGCATGGCGGGCAGGGCTCAGTCCACCACCCGGTCGATCTCGATGCCGCCGAGCGGCTTCATGCGGGCGCGCAAGTCGCGGGTCACCGCGATGCGCCCGTCGGCATCGACCCGCAGCGCCATCTCCACCCCGTAGCGCTGCGCCATTTCGCGCCAGCCATCGCCGGCCAGGAAGACCGGCTTGCTGGCCACGTCGGACAGCACCCCGGCGCCTACGCGCGGCGGCACCAGCACCGTCACCGCCTGGGTGCCAGAGGCCGGCTCGCCGGTGCGCGGGTCGATCAGGTGGGAAAAGCGCCGGCCGTCGAGTTCGAAGTAACGCTGGTAGTCGCCCGAGGTGCCGATCGCCTCGCCGTCGTAGAGCGCCAGCACGGCGATCGGCTGCGGCGCGCGTGGATGCTGGATGCCGACCTGCCAGGGGTGGTCGCCCTTGCGCCCCAGCGCCATCACATTGCCGCCGATGTTGATCAGCGCGTTCTCGATGCCTTCGGCACGCAGGATCGCCGCCGCGCGGTCGAGCGCGTAGCCCTTGGCATAACCGCCCAGATCCAGCTGCACATCGGGGTTGTCGCTCCACACCTCGCCGCCGTCGATGTGCAGGTCGGCCATGCTGGGCGCGCTGTCCACCAGCGCGCGGAGGGCCGTCGGCGCCGGTTGCTGCGGGCTGAACTGGTCGCTGTGAAAGCCCCACAAGGCCACCAGCTTGCCCAGCGCCGGGTTGAACAACTGGTCGCCGATCGCCGCCAGCCGCTGGGCGTCAGCCAGCATCGTGGCCAGCTCGGCCGACACCGGGGCGCGCTCGCCGTTCGCCAGCGCCGCATTCAGGGCGGTCAGCTCGGACGGCGACCAGGCGTGGTAGGCGGTGTGCAGGCGGTCGAACTCGCGCAGCACGGCGCCCATCGCATGCTGCGCGGCCGCGTCGTCGTTCCCCCACACCAGCACTTCGACCCGGGTGCCGAAAACGAAGGCTTCTTGCTGGTGCACGCTGCTGCGGCTGCAGCCGGTCAGCGCCACGGCCAGGCAGAGCAGGAGAATCCTCAGGAACATCGTCGGGCCATGCAGTTGGCGAACAAGCCGGCGATTGTACCGGCGCTACCGCTCACTGTGTCGGGCGGTTCAGGCGCTCGATGCGCTCGGCGGTGGCCGGATGGCTGGACAGATAGTCGCTCAGGCCGCCACCTCTCCCGCCCGGCCGGTGTGCCTGCTCGAGGCGTTCGAGCATGTCGGCGAGCAGGGCCGGCGAGCGGCCGCTGCGGTGCAGCAGATCGGCGCCCCAGGCATCGGCCTCGCGTTCGAAATCGCGCGAATAAGCGGCGCTGGCGACCATCGTCGCGCCAACGGTCGCCAGCGAGCTGACATCGCCGGTCCATACCCCGATCACCGCGGCCAGCACCGAGGCCTGGATCAGATTGCGCAGCCCGTGGCGATGCGCCACATGGCCCAGCTCGTGCGCCACCACCGCGGCCACATGGGCATCGCTGGGCGCCAGCGCCACCAGCGCGTCGGTGACGACGATGTCGCCGCCGGGCAGCGCGAAGGCATTGGCGCCGAAAGCCGGCGCCTGGCGAAAATGCAGGCGCACCGGGTCGGTACTGCGGCGCGCGGCCAGCAGCGGAGCAACTTCGGCGTTCAGCGCGGCGATACGCGCCGGTGCCAGCGCCGTGGGTTCGAGCAGGCCGCCGTCGTCGAGGGTCTTGAGCAGCTGCGCGTCGAGGGTTTGCACCGCCGCCGTCGGCAGGGCATGGGCCACGCCCCGTGCCAGCAGCGGCAAACCCCAGCGGTAGCCGGCCGCGCCGACCGCCAGGATCAGCACGATGGCCACCAGCACGCGCAGGCCGCTGCCTTGCCAATGGGTGATGCTCCGCTCGCGGTGGTTGAGTGCGCGCAGGAAATCGCTCAGCGCCGGGCCGCAGGCCAGCTCGCAATGGCGCCCGCCGGGCAGGTCGACCCGGCGCGTGGCGTGCCCGAGCGGCTCATGCCAGGTCAGCGCCGCCGGGGCGAGGCGCTCGCGCCGGCCGCTGCCGTCCTCGAACAACAGATCGATGCCGCCGGCCACGGCGCACAGGCGCACCGCGTGCGGCCGGCTGGACTGGCCGTCGAAGAGGCGAGCATCGATCTGGGCCATGTTCAGAAGCCCAGGTCGACATCGAGCAAGTCGGCCGCCTCTTCGCCGATGACACGCGCCTCTTCTTCCTGTGCGGCGACGAAGTCGTCGAGCGGCGCAGCCGGCAACACGGCCAGGTGCTCGACCCGGTAGCGCCACAGGCGCACCGCCGCGAAGGGGCGGTAGAGACCGAGCGTCAACGCGGTCAGCAGCCAGTTGGTGAGTACGATGAACACATAGCGCCCGGGCGCCAGATCGGCGAGAAAGCCGTGCTCGCCCAGGTTGCTGTGGTTGAAGGTGAGGTTGGACAGGTGGGCACTGACATAGGGCGCGATCAGCGCCAGGCCGAGGTAGAACACCACCACCGCGGTGAAGATCGTCAGGCCGATGGCGGCGCCGCGGGAGGACGGGTCAAGCCCGCTCGCAGCGAAGAAATCGACCGAGCCGATCAGCAGCGCGGCGACCAGGCCGAGCAGCCCGAACACCGCAATCGACAGCAGCAGCACCCGGCCGAAGACGCGATACACCGCGCCGACTGGCAGGTCGATCTCGAACGGCGCCTGACCGAAGCGCAGGTGGTTCATCAGGTAGCGCCGTTGCTTGGCCAGGGCCACGGGCAACAACAGCCCGGCGGTGAGCACGCCGGCGATCGGCCACAGCACCCAGGCCTTGGCGGCGCCCCAGGCGAGGCCGTCGAAACCGAAGCGCAGGCCGCGCCAACTGGTGTTGTGGGCGCGAAAGCGCAGCGCGCGCGAGATCATCCACGGCAGCAGCACGGCGAAGACCAGCATCACCACGAGGTTGAGCAGCGGGTTGAACTCGACGGCGATGTTGGCCACCACGATGGCCGCCATCACCAGCAGGCGGCCCTTGAGGATCTTGACCGGGTCGGCATGGTAGTCGAAGGCCGAGCCGTCGAGCAGGGTGTTGCCGAGGAAGTAGCGCTCGCGCCGCACCTTGGCCCAGGCCGAGTAGATGCCCAGGGTGAGAATGCTCAGCAGCAGGTTGACGATCCAGATCTTGAAGTAGGCGCCGCCGCTGCCGCTGAACTCGAGGCGTAGCTCGTCGGGGTTGTCGGCCGGCGAGGCGAAGGCCGGTAGGGTCGCGGGTGCATTCATGCTTATCGCATCATTTCGAACAAGGGAGACGTGACAGTAGCATGCACGCCGGGCCCGGCACAGCCCAGCATGTCACACCGGCGCTCAGGCGGCCGCTTCGAGCGTCTCGATGACCCGGGTGGCGACGTCGAAGCCTTGCTGGTCGTGGATCTCGACCATGCAGGTGGGGCTGGTGACGTTCACTTCGGTGAGGTGGCCACCGATCACGTCGAGGCCGACGATCAGCAGCCCGCGCGCCCACAGCGTCGGTGCCAGCGCCTCGGCGATCTCGCGCTCGCGCTCGGTCAGCGGCATGGCCACGCCGCGCCCGCCGGCAGCCAGGTTGCCGCGTGTCTCGCCGGCCTTGGGGATGCGCGCCAGGCTGTAGGGCACCACCTCGCCGCCGATGATCAGCACGCGCTTGTCGCCCTCGGCGATCTGCGGCAGGTAGCGCTGCGCCATGATGGTGTGGCGGCCCAGCTCGGTGAGCGTCTCGATGATGGCGTTGCGGTTGGGGTCGTCGGCGCGCACGCGGAAGATGCCGGCCCCGCCCATGCCGTCGAGCGGCTTGAGGATGGTGTCGCCCATTTCATCAATGAAGGCGTTGAGATCGCCGGCATCGCGCGCGACCCAGGTCGGCGCGGTGAATTCGGCGAACTCGGTGATGGCCAGCTTTTCGGAGTGGTCGCGCACCGCGCGCGGATCGTTGTACACCCGCGCGCCGGCCTGCACCGCGCGTTCGAGCAGCCAGGTGGCGGTGAGGTATTCGAAGTCGAAGGGCGGGTCCTGGCGCATCAGCACGGCGTCGAACTCGGTCAGCGCCACGGTGGTGACCTCGCCCGGCACATACCAGGCGGCGTTGTCGGCAGTCGGCGTGAGGTGCTGCGCGCGCGCCATCACCCGGTCTTCGCGCCAGGACAGGTCGGGCCGCTGGATGCTGAACACCTGGTGCCCGCGCGCCGCGGCGGCGCGCATCATGGCGACGCTCGAATCCTTGTAGGCTTTGAGGTGTTCGATGGGGTCGAGGATGAAGGCCAGGCGCATCATGCGTTTCCGTCGTCGGGGGGGTCTTCGAAAAGCGGCGGGCGGACGGTGTGATACACCCGCCGCGCCACATACACACTGGCGGCCAGGATGATCAGCCCGACCGGCAACACCACGATGGCGCTGGCCACCGAGAGCATGTGCTGCTCGGTGGTGGCCGAGGTGATCGACAGCACGCCGATCAGCAGCACCACCCCGGTCACCGCCCCGCCGATCGCGGCGATCAGGCCGGCGACCGGTGCCGGGACACGCCTCATGCCGCGGCGACTTCCAGCACCGCCGGGGCGGTTTCCTCGATCTCGACCGCCGCCGCCAGCAGCGCCAGTCGCGCCACCACGCCATAGGCGTAGAAGCGGTTGGGCGGCGCGTCCGGCCCCTGCCGGGTGTCGGGCAGGGTGCAGCAGGTCTCGAAGGCCAGCGGCTTGAAGTGGGCGCCCGGCGCATTCAGGTTTTCGTTGCGGCCGCGCTCGGTGTGCACCCGGTAGAAGCCGCCCACCACGTAGTGATCCATCATGTACACCACCGGTTCGGCGACGGCGTCATCCACGGTCTCGAAGGTGTGCACGCCTTCCTGGATGATCACCTCGTGCACCTGCAGGCCTTCCTTGATGACACTCATCTTGTTGCGCTGCTTGCGGTTGAGGCCTTTCACCTCGGCCGCATCCTTGACCATCATGATGCCCATGCCGTAGGTGCCGGCGTCGGCCTTGACCACCACGAAGGGCTCGTCGGTGACGCCGTATTCCTGGTATTTGCTGCGGATGCGTGTCAGCAGCGAATCGACCTGAGCGGCCAGGCATTCCTCGCCGGTGCGCTCCTTGAAGTCGATCTGGCCGCACACGCCGAACTCGGGGTTGATGCGCCACGCGTCGATGCCGATGTGCGCGGCGAAGTCCTTGGCCACGCGGTCGTAGGCACGCGCATGGTTGGACTTGCGGCGGGTGTGCCAGCCGGCATGCAGCGGCGGGATCAGCCACTGGCCCTCCAGCCCCTGCAAGGGGGCCGGGATACCGGCCGACAGATCGTTGTTGAGCAGCACCGCGCAGGGGTCGAAGTTCTTCACGCCGAGGCGGGTGCCGCGCCGCTCGAGCGGCTCCAGCGTGAGCGTGGCGCCGTTGGCCAGCTCAAGCACGGTCGGCTCGGTGATCTCGGGCAGCAGGGAGCCGATGCGCACGTTGAGCCCGGTGAGGCGCAGGATGCTCACCAGCTTGGCCACGTTCTGCAGGTAGAACTGGTTGCGGGTGTGGTTCTCGGGGATCAAGAGCACGTTGCGCGCATCCGGGCAGATGCGCTCGATGGCTGCCTGCGCCGCCTGCACGCACAGCGGCAGGAACACGTCGTTGAGGTTGTTGAAGCCGCCGGGAAACAGGTTCAGATCCACCGGCGCCAGCTTGAAGCCGGAATTGCGCAGGTCGGTCGAGCCATAGAACAGCGGCGTGGTCTCCAGCCACTGGCTGCGGAACCACTGTTCGATCTTGGTCTGGTTGTCGAGAAACTGCCGCTCCAGTTCCAGCAGCGGGCCGGTGAGGGCGGTGGTCAGATGAGGGACCATACTGTTCTACTCCGTACGCCCGCGCGTGGCGGGCGGCTTCAAATGGGTTTTCGGCGCATCTTACACCCAAGGCCGAAGAGACCGCCGCGGGCACACCGAACCCACATTGGACGCCTCGACACCCCGCGCCCTGACACTGGCGCGTGGTGGCGCGCGACGTCCGCCACGGCCGCCCCGGTCAGGCGCATAATCGGCGCCCGCCCCCGGCATTCGCGCGATTTCGTGAGCTCATGAACCCCGTCGTCACCAGCATCGGTCTGCTCCTGTGCAGCAATGTCTTCATGACCTTCGCCTGGTATGCCCACCTCAAGGAACTCAACGGCAAGCCCTGGCTGATCGCGGCGCTGGTGAGCTGGGGCATCGCGCTGTTCGAATACCTGCTGCAGGTGCCCGCCAACCGGGCCGGCTACACGGTGATGAGCGTCGGTCAGCTGAAGATCGTCCAGGAGGTGATCACGCTGTCGGTGTTCGTGCCCTTTTCGGTGTTCTATCTCAAGGAGCCGCTCAAGCAGGACTACCTGTGGGCCGGCCTGTGCCTGCTGGGCGCGGTGTATTTCATGTTCCGCAGCAAGGGCGCCTGAACCCGGCATGGCTCACGCCGGGCGGCATGCCCAGGCCAGGGTGTCTTCGAGCCGGTCGTTGCCCCAGAACATCTCGCCGCCGACCAGGAAGGTGGGCGCGCCGAAGATGCCGAGCGCGGTGGCCTGTTCGGTCTGTCGCTGCAGCGCCTGCGCGTTGTCGTCGGCCTGCGCCTCGGCGATCAGGGTGTCGGCCGGCAGCGCGAGCGCGGTGAGGATGTCGGCGATCACCTCGGGCTGGCCGATGTCGCGGTCCTCGCCGAAGTTGGCCCGCATCGCGGCGCGGGCGAAGGCGGCGATCCACGGCTGGGTCTGGCCCAGGCAGGCGACCTGCGCTGCCAGCAGGGCGTTGCGCGGGAACTGGCTGGGCAGGCGGAAGGGGATGTCGTACTTGGCCGCCAGGCGCGCCATGTCGCGCCACATGTAGCGCCCCTTGGGCGGGTAGATGTTGAAGGGTGAGTCGTTCCAGCCCAGGCTGAGGAACACCGGGCCGAGCAGGAAGGGGCGCCACTGCAGCGGCACCCCGGCGGCGCGCGCGGCGGCCTCGACGCGCATCACCGCCAGGTAGGAATAGGAGCTGGCGAACTCGAACCAGACCTCGACGGGTTGCGGGCTGCTCATCGGCTGTCGGGCTCCTTGAAGAAGTCGCGCAGCGCGGCAATCACCTCGCCGGGCGCCTCCTCGGGCAGAAAGTGGCCGCTGTGCACGGCATGGCCGCGCACATCACGGGCGTATTCACGCCACACCGCCAGCACATCGTAGCTGCGCTGGACAAAGCCCTGGTCACCCCACAGCACCAGCAGCGGGCACGCGATGCGCCGCGCGCGGTCGGCCGCGTCATGCGCCAGATCGATGCCGGCGGCGGCACGGTAGTCCTCGCAGCTGGCATGGATGGTCTCGGGCCAGGCGAAGCAGCGCCGGTACTCGGCCAGTGCGGCCGCATCGAAGCGGGCGCCGGGCGCGGCCCAGCGGTGCAGCTTTTCGTGCAGGTAGTAGTCGGGATCGGCACCGATCATGCGTTCGGGCAGGCCGTCGGGCTGGATCAGGAAGAACCAGTGGTAGTAGCCGGTGGCGAAGGCCTGGTCGGTGTGGCCGAACATGTAGTGTGTCGGCGCGATGTCCATCACGCAGGCCCGGCGCACCGCCTGCGGGTGGTCGAGCGCCAGGCGATGGGTAACGCGCGCGCCGCGGTCATGGCCGGCCATGTCGAAGCGGGTGTGGCCCAGCGCCGCCATCAGCTCGACCATGTCCTGCGCCATCGCGCGCTTGGCATAGTTGGCATGATCGGGCCCGCCGGCCGGCTTGCTGCTGTCGCCATAGCCGCGCAGGTCGGGGCAGATCACGTGGAAGTCCGCCGCCAGCGCAGGCGCCACCGCATGCCACATCGCATGGGTTTGCGGGTAGCCGTGCAGCAGCAACAACGGCGGCCCTTCGCCGCCGTGTGTGAAATGGATGCGCGCCCCGGTGGTGTCCACGGTGCGCGCCTCGAATGCCGGTCCGAACATGCTTTGCCCTCCGTCCGGTTCAGTATGGCACAGGCCTGTGCGGCCGCTCAGCCATGACGCAGCTGCCGCCCGGGGCGACGCAGCGCGCAGCTGGCACGGCTGCTCCAGCGCGGATCGAACAACCCGGCCAGCCAGCGGCCGATCGACGCTCTGGCCGGTGCCGTCGCCCGACGGGTGATCAACACCTCGGCGCCGTCGCTGGCGGTCATCACCGTGGCGGTCGGCAGCTTGAGCACCACCGATTCGCCCGGCGCGAGCACCAGGTCGCGCGGATCGCCGTATTGGGTGATCCACACGCTGCCGCGGCGACTACGGATTTCGGCATGGGCCATCTGGGCCAGCACCAAGGTGGTGCGCGGCGTCAGCGTGATCGATTCGGATGCGATTATGTCAGCCATGATGAGGTCCTCCTGAACCCCCGGCCGTCTCCATCGACGGCGGGTTGATCGAAGTATCGTCAGCGTCTAGGCTGTCGACAAACGGTCAATTTGCATTGCATGGATGCAAAAATCGCATGGATAGTCCGCTGCTCCGCCTGCCCCCGCTCGATCCGCTGCGCGCCTTCGTGGCGGCCGCGCGGCATTTGTCCTTCACCCTGGCGGGCGAGGAGCTGTGCCTGAGCCAGTCGGCCATCTCGCGCCAGGTGCAGACCCTGGAGCAGGCCCTCGGCGTCAAGCTCTTCGTACGCGCCACGCGCAGCCTGAGCCTGACCGAGGCCGGCACCCGCCTGGCCGCCGCCGCCGAGGGCTGGCTCAACGAATACGGCCGGCTGGCCGCGCGCCTCAAGATGCCGGTGCGCCCGACCGTGACCATCACCGCCAGCGTCGGCATCTCGGCGCTGTGGCTGGTGCCGCAGCTGCGCGACTTCCAGTCCGCCCACCCCGAGATCGATGTGCGCATCTCCACCACCAACCGCATCATCGACCTGGCGCATGACGACATCGACCTGGCTCTGCGCTATTGCCCCGACCGCGACGCGCCCGAGGGCAGCTGGCGCCTGTTCGGCGACACCCTGCTGCCGGTGGCCCATCCGTCGGTCGGCAGCGACTTGGTGCTCGACGCCAGCACCCTGCCCGAGCAGGTGCTGCTCGACTTCGACGGCGCCGGCAACGGCTGGCTGAGCTGGACGCCCTGGCTCGCCGCCGAGGGGCTGGCCGATGTGCAGCCGCGCAGCTGCCTGCGCTTCAGCCACTACGACCAGCTCATCCAGGCCGCGCTGGCCGGTCAGGGCCTGGCCATCGGCCGGCTCGAGATGATGGCGCCGCTGCTGCGCGAAGGCCGGCTGGTGCCGGTCGGCATCAACCACCGCGCCATCACCGGGCGCGGCATCTGGCTGGTGCCGGCGCCGGGGCCGATGCGCCCCGAGGTCGAGGTGTTCGCGCAGTGGGTGCGCGCCGCCGCGGCGCGTAGCACCGTCACCGACACCCTGCCCGAGGCGCGCCGGGCGTGAGCGCACGCAGCATCGCAGCCATGCTGGGCCTGATGCTTGCCCTGCCGGCCGGCGCCCAGGCGACGGTGCGCATCACGCAGCTGAGCTATCCGGTCGACCTGGCCGACACGCCGGACCTGCGCCGTGCATTGTCCGCGGCCTCGACGGTGCGCGAAGGCGGCCGGACCTTCCACAGCGATACCCGCTGGACCGTGCGCTGGCACACCTTCTGGCGCAGCGCGGGCGGCCAGTGCGCCATGCAGCGGGTGAGCACCGAGGTCGACATCGCCTACACCTTTCCGCAGGCCACCCGCCTGCCGCGCCGGGCCGAGCTGCGCCAGCGCTATGCCGACTACCTGACCGCCCTGCAAGTGCATGAACAAGGCCATGCCGATCTGGCCGTGCAGGCCGCCGAACGGATCGAAGCGGCCCTGATGGCCGTCCCGCCCCAGCCGGACTGCGACACGCTGTCCGAGACCGCCAACCGGCGCGGCCATGCGATCCTCGACCACACCCGCGCCCGCGAGCGCACCTACGACGCCACCACCGGCCACGGCCGGACCCAGGGCGCCCATCTCGACTGACCCACCCACAAGGTATGCCCATGACTGCCTGGATCCATGACGCCCTGCGCAAGATCGACGCCGACTACCACCGCTCGGCCGACACCCACCTGATCCCGCTGGCGCTGCCGGCCATCGCCCCCATCCAGCTCTATCTCAAGGACGAATCGACCCATCCCACCGGCAGCCTCAAGCACCGCCTGGCGCGCTCGCTGTTTCTCTACGGCCTGTGCAACGGCTGGATCCGCGAGGGCACCCCCATCGTCGAGGCCTCCTCGGGCAGCACCGCGGTGTCCGAAGCTTATTTCGCGCGCCTGCTCGGCCTGCCCTTCATCGCGGTGATGCCGGCCACCACCTCGCAGAAAAAGATCGACCAGATCAGCTTCTACGGCGGCCAGTGCCACCTGGTCACGACCCGCGACATCTACGCCGAAGCGGCGCAGCTGGCGGCGGCCAAGGGCGGGCACTACATGGACCAGTTCACCTATGCCGAGCGCGTCACCGACTGGCGCGGCAACAACAACATCGCCGAATCGATCTTTGCCCAGATGGCCGCCGAGCCCGACCCGATTCCGCGCTGGGTCGTGGTCAGCGCCGGCACCGGCGGCACCTCGGCCACCATCGGCCGCTTCCTGCGCTACAAGCGCTTCGCCACCGGGCTGTGCGTGGCCGACCCCGAAAACTCGGTGTTCTACGACCACTTCCTCGACCCGGCCACCTCGCCCACGCTCGATGCCAGCTCGCGCATCGAAGGCATCGGCCGGCCGCGGGTCGAGCCCTCCTTCATCCCCTCGGTGATCGACCTGATGATCAAGGTGCCCGACGCCGCCAGCCTGGCCGCCATCCACCTGCTCGAGACCCTGCTCCAGCGCAAGGCCGGCGGATCGACCGGCACCAACCTGTATGCCGCCTTCCAGTTGTGCGCGCGCATGAAGGCCAAGGGCCAGACCGGCAGCGTCGTCACCATGCTGTGCGATGGCGGCGAACGCTACCTCGACACCTACTACAACCCCGAGTGGATCGCCCGCCAGGGGCTGGACCTGGCGCCCTGGCGGGCTCGGCTCGAGCACTT
Organism: Denitromonas iodatirespirans; assembly: GCF_018524365.1. GTDB lineage: Bacteria > Pseudomonadota > Gammaproteobacteria > Burkholderiales > Rhodocyclaceae > Nitrogeniibacter > Nitrogeniibacter iodatirespirans. The sequence continues at coordinate 196,346 of NZ_JAEKFT010000002.1, read as the reverse complement.
CATGGCCACCGGCGAGCTGACCTGACGGCCACCGCCCGCCCCCAAGGAAGGCAAGCCACCGCTAAAATCCCGATTCCACCGGCCGTAGATTGCTGTCATGCCCCTTCGCCGCCACCACCCCGACGCCCCGCGCATCCGCCTCATCCTGACCCTGCTCGCCGCGCTGGGCCTGGGCGGTTGCGCCTCGATCCAGAACGCGGTGGACACCGTCAAGGCCAAGCTGCCGGCGCCCGCAGCACCGGCCGCGGAGGTCGATGCGGACACCCCCGACACACCGCGCACCGAACCGGCGCGACCGGCGCCGAAGCCCGTCCGCAAGGCGGTCGCCCCGCCGCCGGCCCCCAGCGCCCCGCCACCGGCACCTGCGCCCGCACCGGCCGCGCCGGTCGCCAAGATCGCAGGCCCAGCCTGGCTGGCCCAATGCGCTGCAGTGCAGGTCGCCGGCGGTGTCGCCCGCTGCGATGCCGACCGCCTGCTGGCCCGCCCCTCGGCCACCGTGCAAGTCTTCACCCGCGACCCGGCGCTGGCCGTCAAGAGCGCGGACGGCGACATCACCCTGCGCCCCGGCCTGCCGCACCGCTACCGCCTCTTCGTGCTGCCCTGAGCCACCGTGCCCGGCGGGGTCGCATCACCGCCCGACCGCGGCCGTGAGCTTGCGACCGTGCCGCGCGGGGACTACACCAAAAGAAACCGGTGCGCGTCGCGCACCGAAGCCCGGCCGGAATCCGTCGCAGCGCTGTGCGCCGGGACGGCGTTTTCCGCGCCGCTCACCCGGGAGCCGTCATGACCCATCGCCGGGGCTCGCGTCACCGCGCCAAGTGGATGTTGCTGGTGCTGGCGGCGTCGATGCCGATGCCGAAGTTCGCCCACGCCGGATTCGATCCGCTCGATCCGCTGGGCACCCTGCGCAAGAACGCCCACACGGTGTCGATCGACGTGGCGCCGGGCGATTGGGGGCAGGTCGACCGGCGCGACCTGCAGCGGGTGCTCGAATCGGTGGCGCACGAATTCCTCGACCGCAGCGTCGGCCTGCGCCAGGACCTGTCGGTGCGCGTCATTCCGCGCAGCGGCGCGCCCCGCGTGCTCTACGATCGCGGCCTCCACGGCGAGTACCGGATCCAGCTCACCGCGCGTGACGAGCGATGGTTTCAGTACGCCTACCAGTTCGCGCACGAACTCTGCCATGTCGCATCGAACTTCGATCGCGGCATGCGCGTCGGCGCCGACGGCGCACATGCCCACCAGTGGTTTGAAGAAGCCCTGTGCGAGACCGCCGCGCTCTACACCCTGAAACGGCTCGCCGCGACCTGGGAAACCTCGCCGCCCACCCGCAACTGGGTCGGCTACGGCGCCACCTTTGCCGCCTACGCCGACGCCCTGGCGCGCGAGCCGCACCGCCAGCTGACCCACCGCTCGCTGCGCGACTGGTATGCCGAGCATGCCGCGTCGCTGCGCGACGATCCCTACCTCCGGCAGAAGAACGAGGTCGTGGCCAGCCAGTTGCTCCCGCTGTTCGAACAACATCCCGACTACTGGCAGGCCATCGCCTACCTCAATCCGGTCACGGCCGGCGCCACGACCTCCTTCGCCGACTACCTCGCCGCCTGGTACGAGGCAGCGCCGGACAAAGCCTTCCCCGCCGAAGTCATGGCCCGTTTCGGCCTCGACCCGGCGCACCGGGCGGCGGACGCGGCGAACGCCCGAATCGCGCAGCGCCGGGCCGCCGACTCGCCGGCCGAAGGCTCCGGCGTGCTCGGCCCGGACGGGGACTGAGCGGCAGCGCCCAGACGGCGCAGCGCCTGCCTCAGAATGCGTCGTATTGCTGCTTCTCGCGGATCACCCGGTTCACCGAATCCACATAGCCGTTCATCCACCGTGAGCCGGTGTCGGGCGCCCTGAAGCCGGCCACATAGCCGTTGAAGCCATCGAGCGGGCCACTGGGTCCGGCGGCGCCGTAGGCCTCGGTGTCCTGCATGTAGGCAATTTCCTGGTTGAGGACTTCGACGTAGTAATCGAACCAGCCCGAGCCGGTATCGCGGGATTCCATGGTGCCGAGCATCTCGTTGAAAGCCTCGTCGGAGCCGGCCGCCTGCGCGCCCACAGGCAACAGCAGCGCGGCGCATAGCGCGGCGGGCGCCAGCGCGAATGGGATCTTCCGAATCGTCATGACAGTCTCCTCGCCGGGCCGGGGGGCCGAGTCCGACGCACAGACGGCGCGTCGCTCATGCTCGGACGCAGGCGTGACGATCGACGCGTGGCGTGATTGGCACAGCGCACACTCGCCCGCCTTTGTGGGGGCCCGACACTTCGGTATAGGCCCAGTGCCGGCCGCTGCATAGCGGCCACGGGACGAATGGTGGCGGGCAACACCGCGCAGCGCATGCCGGGCGGGTCGCGGGGCGATCGCGCGGCGTCACAGCGCCAAAGCAGACTAAAATACGGCTTACGACAGGTCCACTTACGGAATACACCATGACCTACAAAGTCTTCATCGACGGCCGTCACGGCACGACCGGACTCAAGATCGACGAACGCCTCGCCCTGCGCGACGACGTCGAGATCCTCACCATCCCCGATGCCCAGCGCAAGGACGCCAGCGTCAAGGCCGAGTACATCAACACCGCCGACGTGGTCTTCCTGTGCCTGCCCGACGCCGCCTCGAAAGAATCGGTGTCGCTGCTCGCACCGGGCAACACCCGCACCCGCTTCCTCGACGCCAGCACCGCCCACCGCACGAACCCCGACTGGGTCTACGGCCTGCCCGAACTCAACCCCGGCCATCGCGAGCGCGTGCGCACCGCGCAGAAAGTGGCCGTGCCGGGCTGCCATGCCAGCGGCTTCATCATGCTCATGCACCCGCTGGTCGCCGCCGGCATCGTGCCCGCCGACTACCCGGCCACCACCTACTCGATCACCGGCTACAGCGGCGGCGGCAAGGAAATGATCGCCAGCTACGAAGACGCCGGCGAGCTGGGCGACGCCATGAAGAGCCCGCGCTTCTACGCACTCGGCCTGGCGCACAAGCACCTGCCCGAGATGCAGGCACTCACCGGCCTGGCCGCCAAACCGCTGTTCACCCCCATCGTCGGCAACTTCGCACAGGGCATGGTGGTGGCCGTGCCGCTGCTGCCGCGCCTGCTCACCAAGCCGGTGGCCGCCGCCGACCTGCAGCATTTCTTCGCCGAGTACTACGCGGGCGAGACCTTCATCAAGGTCATGCCGGCCGACGCCACGCCGCTGCTCGACAACGGCTTTTTGCCGGCCACCGCCTGCAACGACACCAACCGCGCCGAGATCTTCGTCTTCGGCCATGGCGAGCAGATCCTGCTGGCGGCGCGCTTCGACAACCTCGGCAAGGGCGCCTCGGGCGCCGCCATCCAGTGCATGAACCTGATGCTCGGGGTGGACGAGGCGACCGGTCTGGCGGTGTAAGCCGCATACCGCCCCCCGACGAACCCGGCCTGCGCGCCGGGTTCTTTTTTGCCCGGGCCAAGGCTGCCGAGACGGCCACGCGCCGGCGGGCGCACGGCAAGATTGTGCAAAAGGCGTTGCCGAGCGATGCCCGGCCGGGTTCAGCCCATGCGCCCCTGCTGCGCCGACTCGTCGCCGTAGATGGCGCTGAACACCGCGCCCTCGCCCTGGCACCAGGCGCGGTACATGCCGTCGGTGTTGAAATCGAGCACCAGCTGGCCGAGCCGGTCGACGGCGATCATGCCGCCCGCGCCACCGGCCGGTTTGAGCTCGTCGAACAGCACGTGGTGCACGCAGTCGGCCAACGGCGGCTGCAGGTAGCGGTAGCGGGCGCACACCGCATGGGCCGCGGCATGGCGAATGAAAACCTCACCATGGCCGGTTGCCGACACCGCGCAGCTGCGGTCGTCGGCATAGGTGCCGGCACCGATCAAGGGCGAGTCACCGACGCGGCCGATGGCCTTGAGGGTGAGCCCCCCAGTCGAGGTGGCCGCGGCCAGATGGCCGGCGCTGTCGATGGCCACGGCGCCGACGGTGCCGAACTTGAAGTCGTCGGCGCCGGGCGCCAGGCCGCCACCGCGGGCCTGCTCGAATTGTTGGCGCCGCAGCGGCGTGTCGAACCACGCATTGTCCACCTGCGGCAGGCCCTGCTCGCGCGCAAAGCGGTCGGCCCCGCGGCCGGCCAGCAGGACATGCGGCGAATGCGTCATGACGGCACGCGCCACCGTGACCGGATTCGGGCTGTGCCGCAGGCCGGCCACCGCCCCGGCCCGCAGCGTGGCGCCGTCCATGATGGCGGCGTCGAGCTCATGGCCGCCGTCGGCGTCGAACACCGCCCCCTTGCCGGCGTTCAACCTAGAAACCGTAGTTGGACGCGCCCGAGTGTGCGTCTGGTGGGCTGTCTGGCAAGGCGCGACGACGCACAGCCTGCACGCTGTAAGGAGGAGCAACGCGGCCAGGCGGCCCACTAGACGTGCAATCGGGTGCGTAGCGCTGTTACCCACCGGGTGATCGGCCGCGAAGCCGAAAAGGTCCGCATGTTCAATACCTTGCTCATGCGCACAAGCGGTCAACTGCGGTTTCTAGGTTCAACCAGACGCAATCCTCCAGCACGCGCACCGCCGCCTCGACCGCGTCGAGGCTGTCGCCCCCCTGCCACAGGAGGCGCGCGCCGGCGCGGGCCGCGGCCTGCAGCGCGGCATGGATCTCGTCTTCCTGGGCAGCCGTCAGCAGGCCGCGCGTGAGTGTGCCGGCACCGCCGTGGATTGCGATGGCGCAGGGGGCTGGCGGGCGCATCCGGCCGCGTGGTCAGCGCCGGGCGGCGGTGGCGGCGGCCAGGCGGCGCGTCACCCAGCGATGGCCATGCGCGCGCGTCAGCCCGAAGGCCAGCAGGGCCACGGCCACCAGCGCCAGCGCGCCCGGCTCCGGCACGGCCAGCAGGTTGCCGCGGATCTCGCCGCCGGCAAACGTGGTGGTGTGGATGTTGACGTAGACCTGCCCGGCGGCCAGCGCAGCGCCCAGGGCCGAGGCGGCATCCGTGGCGTTTCCGCCGGCGCTGGCGAGAAAAGCCGCCGCGTAGATGCTCGAATCGGTGAGATCGAACAGCCGGTTGTAGGTCGCCGCCGTCACGCCGCTGACAAAGCCGGTGAGCCCGACCGCCACGCCGGCATTGACGCCGGGGCCGGCGCAGCAATGCAGATGGGCGACCACGGTGGAGCCGGTCAGATCGGCGAAATTAAGGTCCACCGACAGGGTATTGGCGGCGGCATCGAAGCCGACGCTGAGCGTGCCGGTGGCCGGCGACAGGTTGGCCGGGACCTCGTTGGCGCCGCTCAGGCTGGTCGAATACATCACCGGGTCGGCCCAGGCCGTGCTGACGCACAACCCCAAGAGCCACATCAGTTGCCGGGCAAAGCGCTTCATCGCGGCCACCTCGTCGACATCCGCCGCCTGCGGCGCAGGCGGGTCTCGTGCACAGGCAAGCATATGCGGCGCCAGATAGCGCATCGTATTGATTTATTGACGTTTCATGCGCGGCATCTGGCCCGCCGGGCTGGCCACTGTAAAGCCCTTCGACACGCGCCCTGCCGCAGCGTCAACTTGCGCGCCGACCCGGCCTCCGATTGAATCCTCCCTCCGCTCCGGACCGGACACCATGACCCATACCCATCTCGACCCCCGCGCCGCCCTGCTGATGGTGTTTCTGTGCGCCATCTGGGGCCTGCAGCAGGTGGCCATCAAGCTTGCCGCGCCGGACATGGCGCCGCTGCTGCAGTCGGCGCTGCGCTCGCTCGGGGCGATGGGGCTGGTGTGGCTGTGGGCGCGGCACCGGCGTGTCGACCTGCGCCTGGACGACGGCACATTGGCGCCGGGGCTGCTGGCCGGCCTGCTGTTTGCCGGCGAATTCGCGCTGCTGTACTGGGGGCTGCAGTTCACCTCCGCCTCGCGCGCCGTGATCTTCGTCTACACCGCGCCATTCATGGTGTCGCTGGGGGTGGTGTGGCGCCTGCCGGGCGAACACATGCAGCCGATCCAGTGGGCAGGGCTGGCGCTGGCCTTCGCCGGAGTGGTGGCCTTGTTCGGCGAGGGCCTGCTCAAGCCCGCCGGCACCGCCTGGATCGGCGACATGATGATGCTCGGCGCGGCAGTGATGTGGGCCGCCACCACGCTGACCGTCAAGTTTTCGCGCCTGGCCGCCGCCGCGCCGGAGAAGACCTTGCTCTACCAGATCGCCGTCTCGGCGCTGGTGTTGTCCCTGGTTGCCGTCCTGATGGGCGAGACGCGTGTCGGTGCGATCACGCCGACACTGGTCGGCAGCCTCGCCTTCCAGATCGTGGTGGTCGCCGCCTTCAGCTATGCCTGCTGGTTCTGGCTCGTCCGCCACTACCCGGCCACGCGGCTGTCGGCTTTCTCTTTTCTCACGCCGGTCATGGGCGTGCTCGCCGGCGTGATCCTCCTCGACGAGCCGCTCACCCCGGCGGTGATGGGCGCCATGGCGACGGTCGGTACCGGCATCTTCCTGGCCAACCGGCCGCCACGCGACCTGAAGCGCCGCGCCCGATAGCGCCCCAGGTGCCGAGGGCCTGCGTTTTGCGCGGCCTCGACACCGCGTCGACCCGTCCTGTCCTCACCTGGCGGCGCCCGGCCGGCCGTTCGGCCGCTCGGGTTGTGCATTGCATCAATGTCGGTAAAATGTTTGTACGATAATAATTTGCGTTCCAGTGCCTGCCGGTGACCCCGGCACCCCGATTCGACCGGAACGGAACGCGCGCCCGCCCCCGACCCTCGGGGGCCTTGATGGGTCGGCACCGCAGGTGCCGGACCGTGCCGCAAGCCCTTGCGTGCCCTTCGGTCGATTCACGGCGGTAGATTCCCGCCGGCCGGCGCTGGCGTACCGACGCCATGTTTCCAGTTGTCGCGCGGATTTTTGCGCTGCTCTCGGGCACCGTGCTCTTGCTGCTCGGTGTCGGACTGCTCAATACCCTCCTCGTGCTGCGCGGCGCGCACGAGGGCTTTTCCGACGGCGTGCTCGGCCTGATGGGCTCGAGCTACTTCGTCGGCTTCCTGCTCGGCACGCTGCTCGGCCCGGGGCTGATCCGGCGCATGGGGCATATCCGCGCCTTCGCCTTCTTCACCGCGGCCGTCACGGTCAGCGTGCTGGCACACCTGATATGGATCGACCCCATCGCCTGGATCGTGCTGCGGGTGATCGCCGGCGCGGCGGTGGTGGGCTTGTACATCGTCATCGAAAGCTGGCTGAGCACCCATGCCGGCGCGGCCCTGCGCGGCCGGGTGTTCGCCGTCTACATGGTGTGCAACCTGGGCGCGCTGGCCGCCGCACAGCAGTTGCTGGCCATCGATTCGCCGGCCGGCTACCTGCTGTTCGCGATTTCGGCGGCCTTCGTGTGCCTGGCGGCGATGCCGGTGTCGGCCACCCGGCTGACGCCGCCGACACCAGCGGACGGCACACGCATGGCCTTGCGTGGCTGCTTTCGCACGGCGCCGGTGGCGGTGCTGGCCGGCGTGCTGTCGGGCCTGGCGATGGGCGCCTTCTGGAGCCTGGGCGCCGTCTGGGTGGGCCGGCTCGGCGCCGACGCGACGGTGGCTGCCGATTTCATGACCGCCACCATCCTCGGCGGGGTGGCACTGCAATGGCCAATCGGCCATTTCTCCGACGGCAACGACCGGCGGCGCACGCTGATGGTGGTGGCCCTGCTCACCGCCCTGGCGGCGCTGGCGCTGCTCGTGGCCGGTGCGCGCTACTGGCCGCTGATGGGCGCGGCCTTCGCCTTCGGCGGCGTGGCCTTTTCGCTCTACCCGATCGCGGTGGCCCACCTGGTGGACCACCTGCATACGGACGAGATTCTCGGCGGCAATGCCGCCTTGCTGCTGTTTCACGGGGCAGGGGCCGCCATCGGCCCGATGCTGGCCGGCGCCGCCATGGCCCGGTTCGGGCCGGCAGCCCTGCCCCTCCACTTCATGCTGATGACGCTGCTGCTCTCGGCCCTCGCCTTCTGGCACACCCGCCGTCGCGACGACGTGATCGTCGATGCCCCGGCCATCTTCGTCCCGATGGTGCGCACCTCGCCGGGGGCGATGGACATGATGTCGGCCGAACAGGCCGCCCACGCACCCACACCCCATCCCCACACCTCATAAGGACAATCCCATGATTCTCGCCACCGATCTCGACGGCACCTTTCTGGGCGGCAACCCGGACAACCGCAGCCGCCTCTACCAACTGATCGCCGCCCACCCCGAAATCACGCTGGTGTTCGTCACCGGGCGCGGGCTGGAGGTGGTGATGCCGCTGCTCGACGACCCGACCATTCCGCAGCCGGACTTCGTCATCTGCGACGTCGGCGCCACCGTGGTCGAAGGCACCGATCTGCGGCCGGTCGAGCCCATCCAGTCGTCGATCGACGCGCTCTGGCCGGGCGAGCATGTGGTGCGCGACCGCATCGGCGACATCCCCGGCATCCATCGCCAGACCGTGCCGCAGCAGCGCCGCTGCTCTTACTTCTGCGATGCCGACGCGGTCACCTCCGACCTGGTGGCGCGGGTCGAGTCGCTCGGCTGCGACCTGCTGTTCTCGGCCGACAAGTATCTCGACGTGCTGCCGCGCGGCATCAACAAGGGCAGCACCCTGACCCGTCTGGTCGACCTGCTCGAGGTGCCGCATGACGAGGTGCTGGTGGCCGGCGACACGCTCAACGACCTGTCGATGTTCGAAGCGGGGTTCTTCGGCGTGGCGGTGGGCGAGTCGGAGCATGGGCTGATCCAGGCCACGCGCGATCGCTCCAAGGTGCTGCATGCCAAGTACACCGGCTGCGGCGGCATTCTCGAAGCACTGTCGCACTTCGGCTTTCTCGGCCCGGGCGCGGTCGATGCCGAGGTGGCGGCGATGGCCAAGCCCGGCCGCTCCGAGCTGGTCATGGTGTATCACCGCCTGCCCTATGAAGAGAGCTGGGAGGACGGTGAGCTGGTGCGCCGCCGACCGACCTCGCCCAACGGCATCATGCCCACGCTGATGTCCTTCTTCAAAGGCGGGCAGCGCGGCGCCTGGGTCGCCTGGGCGATTCATGACCCCGAGAACGGCCGCCCCTTCGAGACCCACACGGTGGTCGACCGCAAGGCCTATCCCGGCCTGGTGGCGGCCCGCGTGGCGCTGACCAAGAACGATGTGGACGTGTTCTACAAGCGCTTCTCCAAGGAAGCCTTCTGGCCGACCCTGCACACCTTCTGGGAACGCGCCGAGTTCCGCGAGGACGACTGGGAGGTCTATCTCAAGGTCAACCGCCTGTTTGCCGAGCGCACCGCCGCCGAGGCCGCCGAGGGCGCGCTGGTATGGCTGCATGACTACAACCTGTGGATGGTGCCGGGCTTCCTGCGCGAGTTGCGCCCGGATCTGCGCATCGCCTTCTTCCATCACACCTACTTCCCGTCCGCCGACGTGTTCAACGTGCTGCCGTGGCGGCGCGAGATCATCGGCAGCCTGATGCAGTGCGACTACATCGGCTTCCACATCCCGCGCCAGGTGGAGAACTTCCTCGATGCCGCGCAGGGCGTGGCCCCGGTCAAGGTGCTCAAGCGCCAGGCCAGCGCACCGCGCTTTCGCACCTATGGCTGCGCGGTGGGGGTGGAAGACTACGCCACCGAGATCGAAGTACACCACCGCCGCATCGGCCTCGGCGCCCATCCGGTCGGGCTCGACGTGGGCCGCATCGAAAAGATCCTCGCCGAGAAAGCGACCCACGAGCGCATGGCCCGGCTGCGCGAGGAACTGGCCGGCAAGCGCATGGTGCTGTCGGTCGAGCGGCTCGACTACACCAAGGGCACGCTGCAGAAGCTCGAAGCCTTCGAACGCCTGCTCGACAACCATCCGGAATTCCACGGCAAGGTCACGCTGGTCACGGTGTGCGTGCCGGCAGCGCGCGAGATGACCATCTACCGCGACCTGCAGTCGCAGATCGAGCAGGCCGTCGGGCGCATCAACGGGCGCTTCTCCACCGTGGGCTGGACGCCGCTGCAGTTCTTCTTCCGCCCGCTGCCCTTCGACGAGGTGGTGAGCTACTACGCCATGGCCGACGTGATGTGGATCACCCCGCTGCGTGACGGCCTCAACCTGGTGGCCAAGGAATATGTGGCCACCCAGGGCCTGACCCAGGGCCATGGCGTGCTGGTGCTGTCCGAGTTCGCCGGCGTCGCCGCCGAGCTGCACGGCACCTTGCTCACCAACCCGCACGATCCGTCCGACATGGAAGAGAAGATCTACCTCGGCCTGACCATCGGCGGCACCGCCGCCGACCCGCGCGGCCCGATCCGCGAGCAGTTCGGCATCGTCTGCCACAACACGGTGCAGCACTGGGGCGAAGCCTTCATCGAGGCCGTCGATGGCATGACGCGCGAGGCCGCGGAGGCGGCACCGACCGGCGCCTTGAGCGCGGTGGACTAGGGCCGCCCGGCCACCGGCGCCGCCTGCGGTGCCACCTCGGCCAGATCCGCCTCGGCGCGCAGGCTCGGCGCCCAGGCGATGATCTCGCTGGTGGCCACGCCGGCCTGGTGGAAGGGGTCCTCGGCCACCCAGGCCTCGACCGTGGCGCGGTCGTCGGCCTGCGCCAGAATGACCCCGCCGCTGCGCGGCTCGCGCCGTCCGGAGAGCAGGAAATGGCCGGCACGGTAGTGGCGTTCAAGGTAGGCGCGGTGCGCCCCCAGGTGGGCGTCCACCTCGGTCAGCGGCACGCGGTACGAGAGCAGGATCAGATACAGCATGGCAAATCTCCGGTGATGCGTTTTCAGCGACGCAACTGCAGCGCGCCCACACGGTAGCGCACATGGGCGAACGGGTGGTGCGCGCTCAGATGCGGGCTGCGCAGCCAGGTGCCGACCGGGGAGCGGCCATGCTCGTCGGTGAATTCGCCATGCAGCACGAAGACCTCCTCCCCGCCCCAGTGCCGGTGCGGCACGAAGCGTTCGCCGGCTGACCACACCAGGCAGCGTCGCGACCTGAAACTTGTGCGCCCGCCCGAGCTCGAACCCAGGGAGAACGCACCCTCGGCAGACCGGGCGCCATGCCGGTCGAGGGGCGCGTGCATCGGGTGGCCGCGGCCACCGTTTGCCGATCGGGGAGGCCCGCATGGCAGCGACGGCGATCGATCCTCAACATGACGAGCCCGTGCCGCACCGCTGGCATGTGCTGCAGGTTCTGCGCGCGATGCGGCACGGTCATCCCTTCATCCGGCTGTGGGACACCGCCTTTTCGATGCATCTCGAGGGCGTTCCGCTGGCGGTGCATTACTTCGATTTTCTTGAACGCAACGGCTACATCGTTCCCGTCGCGCAGCGCGGTCTGCAAGCGTGCTACTACACGCTCAGCGCCAAGGGCGTCGCGCTGCATGACGAAGGCGAGCGCTGGTGGCGCTCGCTGCGCTGGCGGCAGAAGACCTGGGTGATGTGGCGCGGCTAGGCGCGGGCCGGGTGGAGCGCGCTCCCGTCCGGCAGCGGCGGGTCGCCGGCGACTGGCGGGGCGAGCTCGTCGAAGCAGCAGGCGCAGAACCCACCGTAGTCGAAGAGCTCGTCGATGATTCGCTGCAGGCGCACGCCGATCCAACGCATGATCTGTCTCCCGCGGCATGAATGTCCGCTTGGTGGGCCCCAGCCTAGCAAGACCGGATGACAGCCACGTTGCACTGCACTCTCCGAGCGGCCGGTGCCGCACGCGCGGGCCGCCGAGCGCTGGACTATGCTCAAAGCGTTCAACACCGACACGCCGCCGTGAAGCCGCCCACACTGCCGGAACTGGTCCAACTGGAACGCCTCCTCGAGGCGCGCTCGCCCCATGTCGACGCCCGCGTGGCGGCCGAGGTGCGCCTGCCGGGCGGGCAGACCTTTCCGCTATACGTGATCGCGCTGGGCAATCCGGCGCCCGAGACGCCGGCCATCGGCTTCTTCGGCGGGGTTCACGGTCTCGAACGGATCGGCGCCGACGTGGTGATCGCCTTCCTCCACCATCTGGTGATGCGCCTGTCGTGGGACGCCATGCTGCACCGCCAGCTCGAACACCTGCGCCTGGTCTTCATGCCGGTGGTCAATCCGGGTGGCATGTGGCAGGGCACGCGCGCCAATCCGCGCGGTGTGGACCTGATGCGCAATGCCCCGGTCGACGCCGTGGAGGCGGTGGCACCGCTGGTCGGCGGCCAGCGGGTGAGCGCCCGCCTGCCCTGGTACCGCGGCGTGGCGCAGGCGGCCATGGAGCTGGAAAGCCGGGCAGTGTGCGACCTCGCCGCCGCCGAGCTGCTGGCCCGCCCCTTCAGCCTCGCGCTCGACTGCCATTCCGGCTTCGGCGCCCGCGACCGCATCTGGTTTCCCTATGCCCATACGCGCGCGCCCTTCGCCCACCTGGCCGAGATGCACGCGCTCCAGGAGGTGTTCACCGGTTGCCACCATCACCACCCCTATCTGTTCGAGCCGCAGAGCCGCCAATACCTCGCCCATGGCGATCTGTGGGACTTCCTGCACCTGCGGGCATGCGCCACGCCCGAGCGCGTCTTCCTGCCGCTGACGCTGGAGATGGGCTCCTGGCTGTGGGTCAAGAAAAACCCGCGCCAGCTGTTCTCGCGCGACGGCCTGTTCAACCCGCTGATCGCGCACCGCCAGCAGCGGGTGCTGCGCCGCCACCTGCCGCTGCTCGATTTCCTGTGCCGTGCCACCTGCAGCTACGCCGGCTGGCTGCCGCGTGACGGGGCCCGGGTGGCGCACCATGCGCGTGCGCTCGACGCCTGGTACCGGTGAGCCGATGACGACCTGGATCCTGCTGCGCGGGCTCACGCGGGAGAGCGGCCACTGGGGCGATTTCCCCGAGCACCTGCGCAACGCCCTGCCCGAGGCGCGAGTCGTCACCCTCGACCTGCCCGGCAACGGCGACCTGTTTCAGGAGCCCAGCCCCTGCCGTGTCGAGGCCATGGCCGCGCATGGCATCGCGACGGCGCGCCGCCGCGGCCTGGCCCCGCCCTACACGCTGCTGGCGATGTCGCTGGGCGCCATGGTGGCCGTCGCCTGGGCGGCCGCGCGACCGCAGGAGGTGGACCGCTGCGTGCTCATCAGCACCAGCCTGCGCCCGTTCAGCCCCTTTTACCGCCGGCTGCGCCCGGGCAGCTACCTGCCCTTGCTGCAGCTGATTGCCGGCACCGACGCCCGGCGGCGCGAGCGCACCGTGCTGCGCCTCACCAGCCGTTTGCATATCGACGACCCCGCCGTGGTCGACGCGTGGACGGCGCTGCGCGAAGCGCATCCCGTCTCGGCACGCAACGCCTTGTGCCAGCTGCTCGCCGCCGCCCGCTACCGCGCCCCGGCCGCCAGGCCCACCGCCACCTTGCTGCTCGCCGGCGCCGGCGACGCCCTGGTGCACCCGGGCTGCTCGCAGGCACTGGCCGCGGCTTGGCAGTGCCCGCTGCGCGAGCATCCGCGCGCCGGCCACGATCTGCCGCTCGACGACGCCCCCTGGGTGGCCGAGCAGGTGCGCCATTGGCTGGCCGGCGACGCCGCACCGGGTGCCGGAGCGGTGGCGCCGCAGCGGACGGGCGCCAAGGCGTGAGTGCTGCTCGGTCTCATCTTCGCACCCCGAACGGCAACGGGGCCGCACGATGGCGGCCCCGTTGCCGTTGGCGTCACGACGGCGTCAGACCAGCGTCAGCGTCACATTGATGTTGCCACGGGTCGCGTTGGAGTAGGGGCAGACGATATGGGCCTTGTCGACCAGGTCGCGCAGGGTGTCCTTGTCCATGCCGGGCGCGGAAATGCGCAGTTCGACCTCAATACCGAAACCGGTCGGGATGGGGCCGATGCCGACGATGCCTTCGATGCCCAGGTCGCTGGGCAGGGCAATCTTTTCCTTGCCGGCCACGAATTTCATCGCACCCATGAAGCAGGCCGAGTAGCCGGCGGCAAAGAGCTGCTCCGGGTTGGTGCCGTCGCCGCCGGCACCGCCGAGTTCCTTCGGCGTGGTCAGCTTGACGTCGAGGACGCCATCGGAACTGACGGCGCGGCCGTCACGACCGCCGGTGGCTTTGGCATGGGCTTGGTAGAGGGCTTTTTCTAGCATGGGGCTTCTCCTGTTGGGATGCGACGGTAGGGCATAGGGCGCTTCGGGTGTCGCGGCGCCGAAGCGATAGCGTACGATTTCATCGTGTGCGATTTATTAGACAGAGAAAGAGAACCTCCCGGTCGTGCCGCACACGGTCAAACCGCTTGGGAAAGGTTTTGGCGCAGCGTGTCCAGCTCGCCCTTGAGCGCCACGAGACGCGCTGGCGTACAGCCGGTGGCGCACAGCATGGTGGCGGGAATGCCCTCCGCCTGGCGCTTGAGGTCCTTACCGGCAGCGCTCAGGGTGACCACCACCTGACGCTCGTCGGTGACGGCGCGGGTGCGCTGCACCAGGCCCGCGGCTTCCATGCGCTTGAGCAGCGGGGTGAGGGTGGCCGAGTCGAGCGACAGACGTTCGCCGATCTCGGAGACGTTGCGGCTGTCCTGCTCCCACAGCACCATCATCACCAGATATTGCGGGTAGGTGAGGCCCAGTGGCGCGAGCGTCTTGCGGTAGGCCTTGTTCATGGCCAGGCTGGCGGCATACAGGGCGAAGCACAGTTGGTCGTCGAGCCGCAGCGTGGGCGGATGGTCCGGTGCGGGTGGTGTCGTGGCGTCCATGCCCGGCAGTTTATATCGCGCACTATTTAATCGCAAGCGCAAATCGTCCGCTTTCCGCCGGCCAGGCGACCCCGCTCGGCGGAACCGGCCGGATTCCCGGAAAACCCGCTGGCGACATCGGCGCCCGCCACCCATGATGAAAGCGGGCGCCGTCCATGGCGGCCGGCCCGATCCCCCACCCGGAGACGACGCCATGAGTTCGCCACTGTTCGCACGCCTGATCCGCCCGGTCGGGCAATCCCGATCGGCGAAAACCGTCGAGGTCTTCGGCTGGATCCTGCTGGCCGAGGCGCCGCTGGTGCTGCTGGCGCCGCACTGGGTGGCCGAGGTGTTGCACTTGCCTGAGCTGGGTGTGCAGGCGGCGAACTACTTCCGCCTGGTGGGCCTGCTGATCGGCGGGCTGGGCATGTTGTATGTGGTGAGCGGCCGGCTCGATGCGCAGGGCTTCGTCTTCGCCTCGATGCTCGACCGCCCGCTGGTGCCCTTCATCATGGCGGCGCTATGGGCCTTCGGCCTCATCCCGGGGACGCTGGCACTGTTCTTCGCGGTGTCGGACAGCGTCAGCGTGTTGTGGACCTGGTCGGCCTGGCGCCGCGAACACCGCGGCCCCTGACGCGGGCGATGCGAACTGCCGACCAGCCCGCGAGTCTACGTTCTGCACGATTTTTTGAGCAAAGGAGGACGTCATGGACAAGCCGCTCGGTCATCTCGACCGCCATTTCGATCTGCCCCACGTGCGCCAAGTCGACACTGCCCGCCCCTGGCGATGGCTGAAACTCGGCTGGCAGGACCTCTCCGCCAGCCCCGGCGCCAGCCTGTTCTACGGTGCGTTCTACGCCCTGATGGGCTACCTGATCCTGGCCTACGCGGTCGACATGCCGTATCTGTTCACCGCGGCGATCTCGGGCTTCATGCTGATCGGGCCGGTGGCCGCCGCGGGCCTGTACGAGATTTCGCGCCGGCGGACCAAGGGCGAAGTCTGCGGTCTGTACGAATCGCTCGTCGGGCTGCGCCGCCATGGGGATTCGCTGTTCTACTTCGGCCTCTTTCTGGCCGTCACGCTGATCCTGTGGGAGCGCACCTCGGTCATCCTGTTCGCGCTGTTCTACAACGCCTCGGCACCGAGCGTGGGCAACCTGCTGGGCGACATCTTCCTGTCGGGCGAGCACCTGCAGTTCGTCGCGGCCTACCTGGTTCTGGGCGGCATTCTGGCCGCGGTGGTGTTTGCGCTGTCGGTGGTGTCGGTACCGATGCTGATGGACCGCGACACCGACATCGCCACCGCCATGATGACCAGCGCGCGGGCCGTCGCCCTCAATCCGGCGACGACGGCGCTGTGGGCGGCGATCCTGGTCGGCGCAATGGCGCTGGGCTTTGCCACGCTGATGGTGGGCATGGTGCTGCTGCTGCCGCTGATCGGCCATGCCTCGTGGCATGCCTACAAGGATCTGGTCGAGTAGCCGGCGCGGCGCCTAAACCGTGAAGCGTGCGTAGTCGTTCTCGGTCGGCAGGCCCTGCACCGCCCAGAACTGGCCGGTGGCCGGCTGCATGAGCGCGGCGCCGCAGGTTTCCATCTCCAGCGGCGGGGTGGCACGCACGCAGATGACCGGGTCGCGGGTCAGCGCCATCAGTGCCGGCGCGCTCAGCCCGCCGGCATCGAGCAGGGTCTGCGCACGGGCCAGCCGGGCCTCGCTGGAGGCCTGCGAGGCCGGCGCGCGCGGCCGGCAGCGACGCAGCGTCGCGGCATCGAGACAGTGGTTGCTATGCACCAGCGCGGCGCCGCCGCGGCGCGTGATGTGGCAGTGGCCGGGCATAGCTTCGATGTTGATGCCGGTGCCGTGGCGGTCGGCGAGCAGGAAGTTGTGCGCGCCCATCAGCGGCGCGTCGGTGATGCAGGCGAGCGCGGCCTCGATGTCGGTCTGCTGCAGCGCCTTGCGCACCACGAAGGGCCAGCTCACCCCGATCTGCCCCTCGGCGCCGAGCAGGTTGTTGATACCCACGGCGATGCCCGCCGCGTTCATGCCGATCATGCCGACGCAGCCGGTGAGGCTGAAGGCCATGAAGCGTGGCCCATCGTCGGGCCGGCCCTGCAGCAGCAGCACATAGGGGCGCGATCCGGCATGCATGTCCCAGGTCTGGCCCAGATAGCCGTGGCCGTCGACGCTGAGCGCATCGGGGATCAGGAAGGCGGTGCAGTCGTCCTCGACCTGCGCGGTGGCGCCGCCGGCCGCACCGCGGGCGTAGACCAGATCGATGAAATCGGTGAAGCCGTTGGTGATGATCAGCTCGGCCAGGCTCAGGCCGCTGGCCTCGGCCAGGCCTTCGAGCTCCAGCATCAACCCGGGCGCGTAGGCGGCGTGCGCGTCGAGGCAGGCCTCGGCCAGCGCCAGCACGGCGTCGCGCTCCATCGCATGGCCGGTCCAGACCGCGCTGCCGGCCAGCGCGACGCGTTCGGCGGTGTAGCGCCGGATCTCGTCGGCGAAGGCCGCGCCATGTACCCGGCCCATGTCGCGCGGCGTGCCGGTCAGCGAGAGGACACGCGGCTGGCTCATGGCACGACCCGCTTGTCGCAGCCGCGACATCTTTCGGGCAGCCGAGCGGGCGCGCTCATGTCGTTGCCACCTCACGCACGGCATCGCGCGTCGCCGCGATGGCGGCCGGCACGGCCTCGGCCAGCACCGCCATGGCTTCGTCGATCTGCGCATCGCTGAGGGTCAGCGGCGGCAGCAGGCGCAGGCAGTTGCCGTAGAGCCCGGCGCGCAGGGTGATCAGCCCGCGCTTGAGGGTCTCGGCGGTGAGCGCGTTGGTGAGCGCGGCGTCGGGCGTGCGGCTGGCTGCGTCCTCCACCAGGTCGAGGGTCAGCATCGGCCCCAGGCCGCGCACCTCGCCGATGGCTTCGGGATAGGCGGCCTGCAAGGCCTCCAGATGGGTGCGCAGGCGCTGGCCGACCACCTCGGCACGGGCCATGAAACCCGGCGCGGTGAGCTGGTCGAGCACCGTCAGCGCCGCCGCACAGGCCACCGGGTTGCCGCTGAAGGTGCCGCCCAGCCCGCCCGGATGCGGGGCGTCCATGATCTCGGCGCGGCCGGTGACGGCGGCCAGCGGCATGCCGGCGGCGATGGATTTGCCGCTCACCAGCAAGTCCGGCACCAGGCCGTAGTGCTCGACCGCGAACAGCCGCCCGGTGCGGCCCATGCCGGCCTGCACTTCGTCGGCCACATAGAGCATGCCGTGCTCGCGGCAGCGCGCCTGCAGGTGGGCGGCGAAGCGTGGCGGCAGCGGCAGGAAGCCGCCCTCGCCCTGCACCGTCTCGACCACCACGGCGGCCACCGCCTCGGGCGCCACCTGGGCGATCAGCGCATGGTCGAACTGGGCGATGCAGTGGTCGATGTAGGCGTCCTCGCTCATGCCGGCCGGCCGCCGGTAGGGGTTGGGGAAGGGCAGGCGGTAGATTTCGGAGGGGAAGGGGCCGAAGCCGGCCTTAAACAGCGCGTACTTGCTGGTCATGCCCATGGTCATGTTGGTGCGCCCGTGATAGGCGCCCTCGAAGACGATGAGCGCCTGCCGCCGGGTGTGGGCGCGGGCGATCTTGACCGCCGCCTCGACCGCCTCGGCACCGCTGTTGAGCAGGGTGGTCTTCTTGGCGAAATCGCCGGGGGTGAGGGCATTGAGCCGCTCGCACACCGCCACGTAGGGCTCGTAGGTGGCGACGATGCTGCACATGTGCAGCAGCTCGCCGGCCTGCGCGCGGATCGCCGCCACCACCGCGGGCGGGGTGTGGCCGACCGCCAGCGTGCCGATGCCGCCGGCAAAGTCGAGCAGGGTGTTGCCGTCCGCATCGGTCACCGTGGCGCCGTCGCCACGCACCACGGCGATGCCGGTGAGGCGCGGCGCACCGCGCGAGACGGCCGCGTCGCGGCGGGCCACGATGGCCCGGCTGGCGGGGCCCGGGATGTCGGTTTTCAGATCGATCGAGGCCATCGTTTTCCCCCAAAGTCCAGGCCGGCACGGGCGCCGGGCGACACGGCAGACACAGGCCGGGGCGTGCTCACGGTCGATCCGTCGGCCCCACTCGCCGGCCTTGCTGCCTTGTAGTAGGCGTCGGCCCGGGGGCCGGCGTCAAGGGCCTGCCGCCGGTCGTGCCACCGGATCGACGGGCAGCTCGCTCATCGGCTCGCGCCAGCGTTGGCCGGTCGGCAAGGAGACCTGGCCGTCGATTTCCACCCGATTGCGGCCGTTGCGCTTGGCGCGGTAGAGCGCCGCATCGGCACGGGCCACCAAGGTGGCCACGTCGTCGCTGTCGGTCAGGGTCGCCAGCCCGATGCTGACGGTGACCTCCACCGATTCGCGCGGATTCACGGCGACACGACTGGCCGCCACCGCGGCGCGCAGCCGCTCGGCGATGGCCGTCGCCTCTTCCAGGCTGGCGCCGTTCATGCCGACCATGAACTCTTCGCCGCCGACCCGACCGACGACATCGGATTCGCGCACCGCGGCCTCGCACCACTGGGCAAAGCTGTGCAGCACCGCGTCGCCAACCGGATGGCCGTAGGTGTCGTTGACCTGCTTGAAGTGATCCAGATCCACCGCCATCAGCGTCAGCGGGTAGCGGTTGCGGCTGGCCGAGGCGAGCATCACCCGCAGGCGCCGCTGAAAATCGCGGTGATTGCTGACGCCGGTCAGGCTATCGCGCGTGGCCAAGGTGTTGAGCCGCTCGCCGCTGCGCTCGGTGTCGAGCAGCACCACACCGACGCCGTTGACGAGCATGAGCAGGAACAACGCGAGGAAGGTCGCCACCTGGATGAAGTTGGCGTCGAACAGCGCAAAGCCCTGGCCGGGCCAGGCCGCCACCAACCCGCGCAGCATCACCACCCCTGCCAGCAACAGCGTGCAGCCGCCGACGACGAACTGCAACGGTGTGCGCTCGACCCGCTTCCACAACACGGCCCAGCCGGTCACGCCGAACAGGCCGGCCACCAGCAGGGAGGCCACCACCACCCGCTGAGCGGCATCGGCGTTCCCGAGGCCATTGAGCGGATAGCGCGCCAGCACGGCCGCCGCCACCAACACCACCAGCCAGCGCGGCGTGCGTCCGGTGGCGAAACGCCAGGCGGCCAGCGCTTCCAGCGCCACGCCGCCGAGCAGCAGGGTGTTGCCGACTTCGATGCTCCAGAAGGGCGGAATCTCGCCGCGCAGCCACAGCAGGCCCCAGGCCAGGCCCTGCAGCAGCTTGGACAGCGTCCACGTGCGCGTGACGCTGGAGCGGGCATCCGCCTGCACGAAGCGGAAACTCGCCAGCGCCAGGAAGAGCAACAAGTTGCCCAGCCCCAGCAGCAGGATCAAGGTCCGGATGTCCACCGATGGCATGCAGTCCGCCCGACATAGATCGAAAGTTATAAACAGTGTACGACGGTTGCATCAGCCGGTTGAAGCCTTGTGCGTCATTTGATGCGCGCCTGTGATGCCGGTCACGCCCCCGCCGCCGCGGCGGCGGCGCCAGCCGGATCCGGGCGCACGCCGGCATCGATGTCCACATATGTCCGCACCGGGTCCGCTTCTGCCATTACGCCGGTCATCGGCCGCGGTGCAGAATGTCTTCATCCCGACCCGCCGGAGCCCCGCCATGTCCCACCCCGCCCGCCGCAGCGCCCTGATCCTGATTGATATCCAGGACTCCTTCCGCCACATGCCCTTCTGGTCCGAGGCCGACCTGCCCGCCTTCCGCCAGGCCGTGCTCGCCCTCGACGCCGGCTGCCGCGCACGCGACATACCGGTGGTGCACATCTTCCATGTCGGCGCCGCCGGCCCCTTCACCGAGGCCTCGGGCCATGTCCACGCCATGGACTGGCTGCCCGGCGCGCCGGCCGCCACCTTCCACAAGCACACCCACAACGCCTTTACCGACACCGGGCTCGACCTGTGGCTGCGCCGGCGCGGCATCGACCACCTGATCATCGCCGGCATCCGCACCGAGCAATGCTGCGAGACCACCGCCCGGGTCGGTGCCGACATCGGCTACTCGGTCGATTTCGTCACCGAGGCCACGCTGACCTTCCCCATGACCCACGCCGGCAGCGGGCGCAGCTACTCGGCCGACGAGATCAAGGCCCACACCGAGCTGGTGCTGGCCGGGCGCTTTGCGCGCATCGTCAGCGCCACCGATGCGCTTGCCGCGCTGGAGTGAGCCATGCGCACCATCGGCCTCTACCTCTATGACGATGTCGAAGTCCTGGATTTCGCCGGCCCCTTCGAGGTGTTCTCCACCGCCAGCCGGGTCGCCCTGCGGCGCCGGCCCGACGCAGCGGCGCCCTTCCGGGTGGTGACGATCGCGCGCCACCGGGCACCGGTGCGCGCCCGCGCCGGCCTGCCGGTGCTGCCCGAGACCACGCTGGCCGATCACCCGCCGCTCGACGCGCTGATCGTGCCCGGCGGCGACGAGCGCGCCGAGCGCGGGCAGGCCGATCTGCGGCACTGGCTGCGCACGCAGGCCGCGCAGGTCGAGGTGCTGGCCTCGGTGTGCACCGGCGCCTTCCTGCTGGCCGGCGCCGGCCTGCTCGACGGGCGCACCGTCACCACGCACTGGGAAGACGTGGCCGAGCTGGCCGCGGCCTTTCCCGCCCTGACGGTGGCAGACACCGGCCGCTGGATCGACGACGGCAACATCGTGAGCTCGGCCGGCATTTCGGCCGGCATCGACATGAGCCTGCATCTGGTGGCCCGGTGGATGGGCACCGAACTGGCCATGGCGACCGCGCGACAGATGGACTATCACTGGCGGGACAGCCCAGCGGAGCCCTCGTGATGAACCGTCTGACCCTCGCCAACGCCGCCGCAGCCCTGGCTCACCAGCCGACCCCCTTCGTCGAACTGTTCCGCCATGGTTCGCTGCAGGTCGAGTTCTACCAGCCGGTCGGCGCCGACCACCAGCAGCCGCACCGCCGCGACGAGATTTACGTGGTAGCGCGGGGGAGCGGCATGTTCGTCAATGGCGACAGTCGCGCGCCCTTCGAGGCGGGCGAGGTGCTGTTCGTGCCGGCGGGCGTGCCCCATCGCTTCGAGGCGTTCAGCGACGATTTTGCCACCTGGGTGTTTTTCTACGGGCCGGAGGGCGGCGAGACCGCCACGGAGTGAGACCATGACCTTCGAAAGCGCACTGACCTTCTTTGTCGCCATCTTCATCTTCGCCATCACGCCGGGGCCGGGCATCTTCGCCCTGCTCGCCCGCGCGCTGGTCAGCGGCGCGCGCGACTGCATCGCGCTGGCGCTGGGCATGACGATCAGCGACATCCTCTACCTGATCTTCGCCTGCCTCGGCCTGGCGGCGATCGCCAAGAACTGGGGCGAGGTGTTCACCGTGATCCGCTTTGCCGGCGCGGCCTACCTGATCTACCTGGGCGTCACCATGTGGCGCACGCCGGTCGGCGACGGCTTCACGCCGCAGGTGGTCAAGCGCATGAGCCCGGCGGCGAGCTTCCTGCAGGGCTTTCTGATCTCGGCCTCGAACCCCAAGGTGATCCTGTTCTACATCGCCTTCCTGCCCACCTTCATGGACCTGACCGTGCTCAGCGTGCAGGACATCGCGCTGGCCGCGGTGCTCACGCTCGCCGCGCTGATGCTCGGCCTGATGCTGGTCGCCGGCATGGCCTCGCGGGCGCGGCGCTATTTCCGCTCGCCCGCCGCCATGCGCGGGCTGAACCGCAGCGCCGGTTCGATCATGGTCGGCGCCGGCGCCTTCCTCGCGGCCAAGTCATGACCGTGCGCATGACCCCCGCCGACATCGCCCTGGCGCTGCTGGTGGTGCTGGTGTGGGGCGTGAACTTCGTGGTCATCAAGGCCGGCGTGGCCGAGGTGCCGCCGCTCTTGCTCGGCGCGCTGCGCTTTCTGGCCGCGGCGCTGCCGGCGGTGTTCTTCTTCCGCGCGCCGCGGCTGCCGCTGCGCGTCTATCTGGCCTACGGCCTGACCATCGCCTTCGGCCAGTTCGCTTTCCTGTTCACCGCCATCCATGTCGGCATGCCCTCGGGGCTGGCCTCGCTGGTGCTGCAGTCGCAGGCCTTCTTCACCATGCTGTTTGCCGCCGTGTGGCTCAAGGAGAGCTGGCGCCCCAGCCAGCTGGCCGGGCTGGTGCTGGCGGCCGGCGGGCTGGGGCTGATCGGCACCGCCCACGGGGTGAGCATGCCGCTGGCCGGCTTCCTGCTCACCGTGGCGGCCGCCTGCAGCTGGGCGGCGGGCAACGTGGTCAGCCGCACCCTCAACCGCAACGGCCCGGTCAACCTGCTGGCCTTCGTGGTGTGGGCTAGTCTGGTGCCGCCGCTGCCCTTCCTGGCCATGTCGCTGCTGATCGAGGGGCCGGCCGCCATCGCCAGCGCGCTCGGCCACTTCAGCCTGCGCTCGGCCGGGGCGGTGATGTACCTGGGCTGGGGCGCGACGCTCCTCGGTTACGGCCTGTGGGCGCGGCTGATGTCGCGCTACCCGGCCAACCAGGTGGCGGCCTTTCCGCTGCTGGTGCCGTTGGTCGGGCTGAGCGCCGGCTGGCTGGTGTATGGCGAGGCGCTGCAGCCGGTGCATTGGGTCGGCGGCGCGCTGCTGATGCTGGGCCTTGGCGTGAACCTGTTCGGCACACGCCTGATGGCCCGCCTGCGGAGCGCTGCATGACGCTGGCGGTGATCTTCGTCGTCACCCCCAATGTCTTGCTGCTCGACTATGCCGGGCCGGCCGAGGCGATGCGCATGGCCACCGAGGCCGGCGCCGACCTGAGCATCACCACCTGCGCGCCAGTGCCGACGCTGGCCACCTCGATGGGCGTCTCGCTGTCGGGCCTGGCGCCGCTGCCCGAGCCGCTGCCGGACGATGCGCTGGTGATCGTTGCCGGCAACGCCCAGGAAGAACTCGACTACGCCCGCCCCGAGGCGCAGGCGGTGGTCGACTGGCTGGCCGCGCTACGCGGGCGCAATGTCCGCCTGGCCAGCATCTGCTCCGGCGCCTTGCTGCTGGCCCGCGCCGGCTGGCTCGACGGCCGTGCGTGCACCACCCACCACGGCGTGCTCGCGCTGTTGCGCCAGAGCGCACCGACCGCCCGCGTGATGGACGACCGTGTCTTCGTCGACGACGGCCAGGTGGTGACCAGCGCCGGCATCACCACCGGCATCGATCTGGCGCTGTACCTGATCGAGCATCGCTTCGGCCCCGAGCTGGCGGCGCGCGTGGCGCGGCGGCTGGTGATGTATGCCCGGCGCGGACCGAACGATCCGCAGCTGTCGCCCTGGCTGGCCCATCGCAACCATGTGCACCCGGCGGTGCACAAGGTGCAGGATGCCATCACCCGCGATCCGGCGCGCCGCTGGACGCTCGACGCGCTGGCCGCACTGGCGCATGTCGGCCCGCGCCACCTGACCCGCCTGTTCACCCGCCATGCCGGCATCGGCGTGGTGGCCTACCAGCAGGCGCTGCGCATCGCCCGCGCGCGCCAGCTGCTGGCCGACCCGACGCTGTCGATGGAGCGTGTCGCCGAGCAGTGCGGCTTTGCTTCGGCACGCGATTTCCGGCGGGTGTGGGCGCAGCATGTGGACGACGCACCGCGCGCCCACCGTCGCGCGCACTGAGCGCCTTTCACCCGGCTGGCGGCAGGGTTAGCATGCGGGAAACACCTCCCGACAAGGATCCGCCGCGTGGACGGCCTGCTTGCCCTGACCTTCATCGCCGTCGCCATCGTGCTGGTGTTCGACTACACCAATGGCTTCCATGACGCGGCCAACGTGGTGGCCACCGTGATCGCCTCGCGCGCCATGAAGCCGGGGCAGGCGGTGGTGGTGGTCGGTGTCTTCGAATTCCTCGGTCCGCTGCTCGGCGGCACGGCGGTGGCCAACACCATCGGCGGTTTCGTCGACCTGAGCGCGCTGGCCACCGGCCATGCCATCGCCGTGGTGCTGGCCGGCCTGCTCGGCGCGATTGCCTGGAACCTGCTGACCTGGTGGCGCGGCCTGCCGTCTTCGTCCTCACATGCGCTGGTCGGTGGGCTGATCGGCGCCACGGTGCTGGCCGCCGGTGCCGAGCATGTGGTGTGGGGCATGGATGCCTGGCGCAACGGCGGCCAGCTGACCGGCGTGCTCAAGGTGGTCGCCGCGCTGGTGCTCTCGCCGCTGATCGGCCTGGTCGCCGGCTACGCCATCCACCGCTTCGCCCGCCTGCTGCTGCGCGCCGCGCATCCGCGCATCAACACCCGCCTGCGCCGCCTGCAGTTCCTCACCACCGCCGCGCTGGCCTTCGCCCACGGCGCCAACGACGCGCAGAAGAGCATGGGCATCATCACCCTGCTGCTGGTGCTGGGCGGCCATCTGGCGGACTTTGCCGTGCCCTTCTGGGTGATGCTGGCCTGCGCCACGGCGCTCACGCTGGGCATCCTCACCGGCGGCTGGCGCATCGTGCGTACGCTCGGTTTTTCCGTCTACAGGGTGCGCCCGCTCCATGCCTTCGATTCGCAGCTGACCTCGGCCTCGGTGATCTTCACCGCCGCGCTGATCGGCGCGCCGGTGTCGACCAGCCATGTGGTGGCCAGCTCGATCATGGGCATCGGCGCGGCCGAGCGGCCCAAGGCGGTGCGCTGGGGCAAGGCGCGCGAGATCGGCCAGACCTGGCTGCTGACTCTGCCCGCCGCGGCCGCCGCCGGCGCGCTGGCCCTGCTGGCGATGTTCCCCTTCTTGTCCTGAGCCTTGACCATGGATGCCGTCCCGCCCCGCCGCTTTTTACCCGACGCCTTGTTCCGCCGCATCCTCGACCGCCTGATCCCCAAGGCGCCGGATTTCTACGCCCTGCTGCACGAGCAGGCGATCCATGTGCAGCACACCACGCATCTGCTGGTGCGCTTCATGAAGTGCGGCGACGAGGCGCTGGCCACCGAGATCCGGCGCGACGAGCACACCGCCGACACCCTCAAGATCCGCAACCTGCACACCCTCAACGAGGCCTTTTCGACCCCCTGCGACCGCGAGGACATCTACCGCGCCATCATGACCCTCGACGACGTGGTCAATTACTGCAAGACCACGGTCAGCGAGATGCATGTGCTGGGCGTCGCGCCCGACGTCTTCATGCACGACATGGCGGTGCAGATCGACGCTGGCGCCAAGGCGCTGATCGAAGGCTACGGCAAGCTGGCCCTGGCGCCCGCCACGGCCGAGATCGACGCCGATGCCGGGCGCAAGGCCGAGCGCCGGGTCGAGAAGCGCTACCGCAAGGCGCTCGCGGCGCTGTTCGTCGGCGACGACTACCTCAACATGTTCAAGCGCCGCGAGATCTACCGGCACCTGTCCAACGCCGCCGACCGCATGGCCGCCTGCGCCAACACCCTGCACGATATCGTTGTAAAGATCACCTGAGCGCGTTCGTTAATCCTGAAGAGCCCCCGCACCCGATCATGGCCGGGGGCACACGATCGAACCCAACGGAAGGGCCGATGACAACGGATGACGACCTGTCGGTACTGAACGAAGCCGGCATCGGCCTGTGGACCTACGACTGCCTTGCCGACCGCTTCAGCTGGAGCGCCTTCGTCGCCACCATGCTGAACACCCCGCCCGACGCCCTGCCGGCCGATGGCCCCGCATGGCTGGCCGCGCTGCACCCGGACGACCGCGCCGCGGCGGCACGCATCACCCTGGCGGCCTACCGCCAGGATGCCCCGATGGAGCTCACCTGCCGCGTGCGCCACGGCGACGGCCACTGGTGCTGGGTGCGCTATCGCGGCAGCGTCTCGGCCCGCGACGCCGCCGGCCGCGCGCAGCACACCCGCGGCGTGGTGATGGACGCCTCGGCCGCGCAGCAGACGCAGGACGCCTTGCAGCGCGAGCGCAGCCACCTGCGCACCCTGCTCGACTCCCTGCCCGACCCGGTATGGCTGAAGGACCCCGACGGCGTCTATCTGAGCGCCAACCGCCGCTTCTCCGACCTGTTCGGCGCGCCGGAAGCCGACATCGTCGGCAAGACCGACTACGACTTCGTCGACCGCGAACAGGCCGATTTCTTCCGCGCCCATGATCGCGCCGCAATGGCCGCCGGCATCCCGCGCACCAACCAGGAATGGGTCACCTTCGCCGCGGACGGTCGCCGCGCACTGCTCAACACCGTCAAGACGCCGATGCATGCCGAGGACGGCCATCTGATCGGCGTGCTCGGCATCGCCCGCGACATCACCGCCGAGCACACCGCCCGGCAGGCGCAGGAAAAACTGCAGGAGCAGTTCGCCGTCGCCTTTCGCGCCAGCCCACTGGCGATCTCGATCTCCGACGTCGCCACCGGCCGCTACCTGGACGCCAACGAGCGCTTCCGCAGCGTTTTCGGCTACGCCCCCAACGCGATCAAGGGACGCACCTCGCTGGAAATCGGCCTGTGGCCCGACCGGGCCGAACGCGACGCCTGGACACGCGTGCTGCTGGCCGGCAGCGGCCGCGTGCTCGACTACCGCACCACGCTGCTCACCCGCCGCGGCGAGGCGCGCCGCTGCAGCCTGTCGGCCGAGATCATCCAGCTCGACGGCCAGCCGCAGATCCTGGCCTACATCACCGACGTGACCGACGCCGAACAGGCCGCCGCCGAACTGGCCCGGCGCGACCGCTACCAGCGCGCCCTGCTCGACAACTTCCCCTTCCTGGTGTGGCTGAAGGACGCCGACAGCCGCTTCCTGGCGGTCAACGAGCCCTTCGCCCGCGCCTGCGGTGCGTCCTCGGCCAATGCGCTGGCCGGCAAGACCGATCTGGACGTATGGCCGCGCGATCTGGCCGAGCACTACCGGGCCGAAGACCGGGCGGTGCTGGCCAGCGGGCAGGGTCACAGCAACGAGGAACTCATCGAGCTCGACGGCGAGCAACGCTGGTACGAAACCTACAAGTCGCCGATCACCGTCGATGGCACGATCATCGGCACGGTCGGCTTCGCCCGCGACATCACCGACAGGCGTCAGGCCGCCGACGAGCTGGCGCGCCACCGCCACCACCTCGAAGAGCTGGTGGCCGAGCGCACCGCCGACCTGGAGGCGGCCAGCCGGGCCAAGAGCACCTTCCTGGCCAACATGAGCCACGAAATCCGCACGCCGCTCAACGCCATCATCGGCCTCACCCAGCTGATGCAGCGCAATAGCCCGCTGCCGGAGGACGCCGAACGCCTGAGCAAGGTGGTGACCGCCGGCCGGCATCTGCTGGCCATCATCAACGACCTGCTCGACATCTCGAAGATCGAGGCCGACCGGCTGCCGCTCGACATCGCCCCCTTCGACCTGGCGCCGGTGGTGGGCGACGCGCTCGACCTGATCGGGCATGACGCGCGCGCCAAGGGCCTGACGGTGCACGGCGAGATCGACCCGCGCATTCCCGCCCGCCTTGCCGGCGACGCCATGCGCGTCGGCCAGATTCTGTTCAACTTCGTCGGCAATGCGGTGAAATTCACCGAGCACGGCCGGATCGATCTGCGGGTGAGCCTGCTCGAGCAGGACGCCGACCGCGTCACCCTGCGCTTCGAAGTCACCGATACCGGCATCGGCATCGACCCCGCCGTCCAGCCGCGCCTGTTCCACGCCTTCGAACAGGGCGACCCGAGCACCACGCGACGCTACGGCGGCACCGGCCTGGGGCTGGCGATCAGCCGCCGGCTGGCCGAGCTGATGGGCGGCAGCGTCGGCGTGCGCAGCACGCCGGGCCAGGGCAGCACCTTCTGGTTCACCGCCGCCTTCGGCCTCTCGACCGCGGCAGCGCGCACCCGCGCCGCCGGCGACGGCAGCGACGCGGCGATCCTCGCCCGCGACTTCGGCCAGGCGCGCCTGCTGCTGGTCGAAGACAACGAGGTGAACCAATATGTGGCGCAGGAGCTGCTGGCCGACGCCGGTCTGACGGCCGAGGTGGCCGGCGACGGTCGGCAAGCCGTGGCGATGTTCGCCCAGCAGGCCTACGACCTGGTGCTGATGGACATGCAGATGCCGGTGATGGACGGCCTGGCGGCCACCCGCGCCATCCGCGCCCTGGCCGGCGGTGCCGAGGTACCGATCCTCGCCATGACCGCCAATGCCTATCCCGAAGACCGTCAGCGCTGCACCGCGGCGGGCATGGACGACTACCTCGGCAAGCCCTTCGAACCCGAGCAGCTGTATGCCGTGCTGCGCCGCTGGCTGGACCCGGCGCGGCGTCCGGCGCGCCCATGAAAAACGGCCGCCCGTGAGGCGGCCGTTCGCTGCAGCGGAAACGCCGGGGGCTTACTTCGCCGCGGCGCGCGCTGCCGCCAGCCAGGCGTCGTAAGTGGCGCGGTGGCCCTTGATCCAGGCGGCCACATGGCGGGCGATGTCGGCCGGCTTGTTCTCGCCGTCACGCATGCGCAGGTTCTGCGCCGAGATGTCGTTGGCCGACAGCTTCATCTCCGCGAACAGCTTGCCCGCCGACGGGTGGGCTTCGACGAAGGCGCGGTTGGCGACGATGCGCTGGCTGTTGGCCTGGAAGCCGTAGTTGGAGCCGTCGGGCAGCGCGGTATCGACATCCTTGCGCTCACCGGGCAGCGAGGAGAAGGGCACCTGCAGCCATACCACATCCTTGCCCGGCACCAGCACGCCGCTCACCCAGTAGGGCGTCCAGGTGTAGTAGAAGATCGGCTGGCCTTGCTTGTAGCGGGCGATGGTGTCGGCAATGATCGCCGCGTAGGCGCCCTGCTTGTGGGTGATGGTGTCGCGCAGGCCGTAGGCGTCGAGATGGTGCTCGATCACCTTCTCGCAGCCCCAGCCCGGGTTGCAGCCGGCCAGGTCGGCCTTGCCGTCGCCGTCGGCGTCGAAGAGCTTGGCCAGCTTCGGATCCTTGAGCTGGTCTATCGACTTGATGCCGTACTTCTCGGCGGTCTTCTTGTCGATCAGGTAGCCCTGCAGGGCGCCGGGCGAGTACACGCCCTGGCGGAACAGCTTCTCGTCGCCGCCGGCCCGTTCGTAGAAATCCACATGCAGCGGATCCCAGTGATCGGCCATGAAGGTGGCATCGCCGTTGGCCAGCGCCACATGGCCGGCAGCGTATTCGATCTCCTTGATCGGCTGGACGGTGTAGCCCAGGTCCTTGAGGCCCTGCATCACCAGTTCGGTCTGGAAGGTCTCCTCGGCGATGGAGCTTTTCAGCGGCTGCACCGTGACGCCCTTGCCGGGCATCTCGGCGGCGAAGGCGCCGAGCGAGAAGGCGGCGGTCAGCGCCAGGGCGGCGCCGCGCAGGTATCGGGGAAGGTCGGTCATTCGCATGGTTTGGGTTCTCCTTGTTCGTGGAATGTCGTCAGGCAGCGGAAGATCTGCCCAGCAGGCGCCGCAGGGCGCCCACCGGTCCGCTCTCGTACCAGCGACCGGGTCGGGCCTTGCCGCCGGCCATGGATTGGGTGATGCGGTCGAGCATGATCGCCAGGATCACGATGCCCAGGCCGCCGACGGTGGCCAGGCCCATGTCGAGCCGGCCGATGCCGCGCAACACCATCTGGCCGAGGCCGCCGACGGCGATCATCGAGGCGATGACCACCATCGACAGGCTGAGCATCAGCGTCTGGTTGATGCCGGCCATGATGGTCGGCATGGCCAGCGGCAGCTGCACCCGGCTGAGCAGTTGCCAGGGCGAGGCGCCGAAGGCGCGCGAGGCTTCGATGAGGTCGGGCCGCACCTGGCGGATGCCGAGGTTGGTGAGGCGGATCAGCGGCGGCAGGGCGAAGACGATGGTCACCACCACGCCGGGCACGTTGCCGATGCCGAAGAGCATCACCACCGGCACCAGATAAACGAAGGCCGGGGTGGTCTGCATGGCGTCGAGCAGCGGCCTCACCGAGCCTTCGATGCGGTCGTTGCGCGCCATCACGATGCCCAGCGGCAGGCCGATGGCCAGGCAGAAGAACACCGAGGTGAGCACCAGCGACAGCGTCACCATGGCTTCGTCCCAGGCGCCGATCAGGCCGATGCCGATCAGCGACAGCACCGCGCCGATGGCCAGACGCCGGCCGCTGACCTGCCAGGCGATGAGGCCGAAGAGCACGATCATCAGGAAAGCCGGCACCGCCAGCAGCGCGTGCTCGATGCCGGTGAGCGTGGCGTCGATGGGCAGGCGCACCGCCTGGAAGAAGGGGCGGAAGTGCTCGACCACCCAGTCCAGCCCGTGGTCGACCCAGGTGTCGAGCGGCACCACCGCGTCGCTGAAGGGGTGCACCCAGTCGAAGGGGGTGTCGACCGGCGCCTCGGGCGGCGCGCCCAGCCAGTCGCCGCCGGCAGGGGCTGCGGGTGCGTCGGGGGCCGCCGGGGCGGCACCGCCCCAGGGATTGGCGGCGGCGTCGGGCGCTGCCGCAGCGGCGGCAGGGGTGGCGTCGGGCGCGGGCGCGGCGGCCCAGGGATTGCTCGTGGTCTGCTCGCTCATGCCGCGTCCTCCGAATGCTGTAGATGCAGGAATTCGAGCATCGTGTTGCGGGTGATGGCCCCGCGGTAGCGGCCGTTTTCGTCCACCACCGGCAAGCCGTAGGGATGCTGGGTGAGCGGCTCGTAGAGCGCGCTGATCGGCGTGTCGGGGGTGAGCATCAACGGCTCGGGCAGGAAGGCGTCACGCAGCTTGGCGTCGGCGCCCGCCTTGGCGGCCTGCTGCAGGCTGTCGAGCGAGACCACGCCCATCAGCTTCTGGTCGGGGCTGACCACGTAGCCGAACTCGCGATCATGCGCACGCAGGCGTTCGATGGCGCTGCGCACGCCCATGCCCTGGTGCTCGATGATGTTGACCTGTGTCTTGCGCGCCAGGTCGGCGGCCGACAGGATGGTGGTGGCGTCCACGCCCTTGAAGAAGGATTTGACGTAGGCGTTGGCCGGATTGCGCAGGATCTCTTCGGCCGTGCCCACCTGCACCACCACGCCGCCTTCCATGATGGCGATGCGGTCGCCGATGCGGATCGCCTCGTCGAGGTCATGCGAGATGAAGATGATGGTGCGCTGGTGCGCCGCCTGCAGCTTGACCAGCTCGTCCTGCATCTCGGTGCGGATCAGCGGGTCGAGCGCCGAGAAGGCCTCGTCCATGAGCAGCACCTGCGGGTCGTTGGCCAGTGCCCGGGCCAGGCCCACGCGCTGCTGCATGCCGCCCGAGAGCTCGTCCGGATAGCTGTTGGCCCAGGCCTCCAGGCCGACCTGCTCGAGCGCCGCCATGGCCCGGGCGCGACGCTCGGCCTCGGGCATGCCGGCCAGCTCCAGGCCGAAGGCGGTGTTGTCCACCACGCTCATGTGCGGCATCAGCGCGAAGGACTGGAACACCATGCTGACTTCGCTGCGGCGCAGCTCGCGCAGCTCGATGTCGTTCATCTTGGCAATGTCGCGGCCGTTGATCAGCACCTGGCCGGCGGTTGGCTCGATCAGCCGGTTGAGCAGGCGCACCAGGGTCGATTTGCCCGAGCCCGACAAGCCCATGATGACGAAGATTTCGCCCTCGTTGACACTGAAGCTGGCGTCGATGACGCCGAGGGTCTGCCCGGTGCGGGCGAAGATGGTGGCCTTGTCCTGCCCCTCTTCGACGAGTTTCATCGCCTCGTGGGGGCGGTCTCCGAAGACCTTGTAGAGGTTCTTGACGACGAGTTTTTCCGACATGCGTCCTTGGAACAATCCGCGTGTCGGACGATGGGCCGCGCATGGCCGAAGATGACGGAATGACTACCCGACGCTGGGGATCGATACCCTCGACAATGCGGCCGGGCCGCCCGACATGGGAGATTGATGGGGAAATGAATGACGGGCTATTTTAGCACACGATAGTTTTGTACAAAACAATCGTGTGCCGGTGCCGGGCGTCAGCGAATGGCGATGCGTCCGGCCTTGGCCGGGTCCCGGGCCATGGCGGCGTCGTAGTGGCGGCCGATCGCCTGCAGATCGGCCTCGATGTCGTCGCTGGTCTCGACATAGCCCGAGATGCCCACGCAGCGGCGCGACCAGTCGATGTAGCCGAGCGCGATCGGCACCCCGGCCGCACGGGCAATGCGATGAAAGCCGCTCTTCCACCCCGGCACATAGCCGCGCGTGCCTTCCGGGGCGATCACGATCAAGGCATGCTCGGCCGCACGGCAGAAGGCCGCGGTGTCGTCGATGAAGGCGCCGGGGCGTGCCCGGTCGATGGGAATGCCGCCCAGCCGGCGAAACAAGCCGCCGAAGGGCGCGCGGAAGATGGTGTGCTTGCCGATCCAGCGAAACGGCCAGCCGCAGGCGAAGCGCCCGAGCAGGCCGAGGATGAAATCCCAGTTGGAGGTGTGCGGATAGACCACCACGACCATCTTCGGCCCGGGCGGCGGCGCCATGTCGACACGCCAGCCGAGGCATTTGAGCAGGAACGCGGCCCAGCGCCGCGGCGATACCGGAAAGGGAAGCGGTGACGTCAAGACCAGGCCCGGAGTCTGAAAGACGGGGCATTGTGGCGCAAAAAGGCGGGCATTTCCCGACGCACCGCATCATCGGCACCCGCCGGCCATGCCATCGGCGTGGGAGCGCATCGCCGCCACGACGGCGGCATCATCGCGCCGTCATGACGGTGATGCTTCAGCGGCGCTCAGTCGGCGGCCGCACTCGACGAATCGGGGGTGCGCGGATCCATTTCCATGGCCATCGCCGAGGTGCGGTTCACCGGCAGGAACGCGGTCCGGTCGGCTTCGGGCACCGGCGCATCGCGTCGGATGCACCACAGCGTGAACAGCGCCAGCACCACCAACATGCCCACCAGCACCAGCGGAAAGCTGCGCGCGCCGAGCGCCGACATCACGCCACCGGCCGCCACCGGACCGATCACCGCGCCGGCACCATGCAGCACCAGCAAGGCCTTGGTGGCCTCCAGCGCTTCGGAGGAATGGAAACGGTCATGGGTCTGCGCCACCGCCAGGCTGTAGAGGGTGAAGGCGAAGCCGCCGAAGAAGCCGGCGCAGGCCACCAGGGCCAGGGTCGAGGTCTGGCCGACGATGAACATGCCGAGCGCGCTGAGCGCCGCCAGCAGGCACACGCCGGTGAGCACCACGCGGCGGTCGCGCCGCTCGGCGGCATAGCCGACCGGCCACTGCATGAAGGCGCCGCCGAAGATCGCCGCGGCGGTGAAAATCGCCACATGGAAGTCGTCCAGCTGCTGTGCCGCGGCAAAGGGCGCCGACAGCCCCCAGAAGGCCCCCGACACCAGGCCCGACACCAGCCCGCCCATGAAGCCCACCGGCGACACCCGATAGAGCCGGACCAAGGGCAGGCTGGGCGTCTGGATCGGTGTCGGCTGGTCGACCGGTGTCAGGGCGATGGGGATCAGGCCGATGCAGTAGAAGATCGCCACCAGCGCGAAGGAGCCCATGTGCTCGGCGCCATAGATGGCGATCATGAACTGGCCCAGGCCAAGTGCGACGAAGCTGACCATCATGTAGGCGGCGAAGATCTTGCCGCGCTTGTCATGCATCTGCTCGTTGAGCCAGCTCTCGATGACCATGTAGATGGCCACCATGGCCACACCGTGAGCCACGCGCAGCGCCCACCATACCCAGGGATCGACAACCATGCCGTAGAGCAGCGACACGGCGGCCGACAGCGCGGCCATGGCGGTGAAGGCGCGGATATGTCCGATGCGGCGGATCAAGGGCGGGCAGACGAAGGCGCCGACGATGTAGCCGCCGAAAAAGCCCGACATGATCAGGCCGATGGTCAGGCCGGAAAAGCCTTCGACGCTGGCGCGCAGGCCGAGCAGGGTACCGACCAGGCCGGAGCCGGCCAATAGAATGGCCATGCCCAGCAACAGGCTGGAGACGGGGAGAATCACACTGATCATGACGATGTTCTCAGGTTCCGCAGCGTCGACAGGGTCTCACGGATGGCGAGCCTGCCCCGATGCGGGAACCGGCGCCTCGGGTGACGCGGCGCCGGCGGGTAATACGGAAATGGCGGTGTTCGTTTATTCGATGCCCTGGCTGGCGAGGTATTCCTCGTAGGTGCCGCGGTAGTCGATGATGTCGCCGTCCGGGCGCATGTCGATGATGCGCGTGGCCAGCGAGGAGACGAACTCGCGGTCATGCGAGATGAACAGGAAGGTGCCGGTGTACTTCTCCAGCCCGGAGTTGAGCGATTCGATCGATTCCATGTCGAGGTGGTTGGTCGGCTCGTCCATCAGCAGCACGTTCTTGCTCTGCAGCATCAGCTTGCCGAACAGCATGCGGCCCTGTTCGCCGCCGGAGATCACGCGCACCGGCTTCTTCACCTCGTCGCCCGAGAACAGCAACCGGCCGAGGGTGCCGCGGATCAGGGTCTCCATGTCCTCGCCCTCGAAACCGCCGTCGCGCACATGCTCGGAGATCCAGTCGGTCAGCGACACGTCGGAATCGAACTCGGCCGAGTGGTCCTGCGCGTAGTAGCCCAGCTTGGCCTTCTCGGCCCACTTGATGTGGCCCTTCTGCGGCGTCAGTTCGCCCATCAGCAGGCGCATCAGGGTGGTCTTGCCGACGCCGTTCTCGCCGATGATACCGACCTTGTCGCCGGCATCGATGGCGATCGAGAACTTGTCGATCAGCGGCTTCTCCATGCCCTCGTAGGCGAAGGACAGGTTTTCCACCTCCACCGCCTGGCGGTGCAGCTTGTCCTTGGCATCGACCTCGAAGCGGATCCACGGGTATTGGCGGCTGGAGGGTTTCACATCCTCGGGCTTGAGCTTGTCGATCAGCTTCATGCGGCTGGTCGCCTGCTTGGCCTTGGACTTGTTGGCCGAGAAGCGGCGCACGAACTGCTGCAGCTCGGCGATCTTGTCCTTGGCGCGGGCATTGGCCTGGGCCTGGCGCTGACGGGCCAGGGTGGACGCTTCCATGTAGTCGTCGTAGGTGCCCGGGTAGACCTTGATGGTGCCGTAGTCGAGGTCGGCCATGTGGGTGCACACCTGGTTCAGGAAGTGCCGGTCGTGCGAGATGATGACCATGGTCGAATCGCGCTGGTTGAGCGTGTCTTCGAGCCAGCGGATGGTGTTGATGTCGAGGTTGTTGGTCGGTTCATCCAGCAGCAGGATCTCGGGGTTGGCGAACAGCGCCTGACACAGCAGCACACGCAGTTTCCAGCCCGGCGCCACCTGGCTCATCGGGCCGTTGTGCTGTTCGGTGGGAATGCCCACGCCCAGCAGCAGCTCGCCGGCACGCGCCTCGGCGGTGTAGCCGTCGTATTCGGCAAACACGCCTTCGAGCTCGGCGGCGCGCATGTAGTCGTCTTCGGTCGCTTCGGGGTTGGCGTAGATCGCGTCCTTCTCGCTCATGCAGGCCCACATCTCGGTGTGGCCCATCATCACCACGTCCAGCACCCGCTGGTCTTCATAGCCGAACTGATCCTGGCGCAGGTAGGCCATGCGCTCGTTGGCTTCCTTGGTGACGTTGCCGGCCGAGGGCTCCAGCTCGCCGCACAGGATCTTCATGAACGTGGACTTGCCCGCCCCGTTGGCGCCGATCAGGCCGTAGCGGTTGCCGTCGCCGAACTTGACGGAGACGTTGTCGAACAGGGGCTTGGCCCCGAACTGCATGGTGATGTTGTTGGCGATGAGCACTGCGCGAATCCCGAATCCGTAAAAAGCAAAGCGCCGGCAACGGGCCGACGCACAAACGGGCGGAATTCTATCAGAAATTCAATGACATGAACCCGCTTAGCGACGGCCGGGGGCGATCCGCGCACGACCGGCAGCGCCGCCCTTTTTCTTGATCTTGGTCGCAGCCGCCGTTCGGTTGCGGTCGTAGCATCGCGGGTTCATCATCGCGCCTTGCCCATGCCCGCCTTCCTGCGCTCCGCCCTCTTCGCCGTGCTGCTCGCGCTGCTGCCGTCCATCGGCCGGCCGGCGACCCCGCTGCAGCCCTTGATCGACGCCGCGCTGGCCGGCACCGGCATCCTGCGCCTGGCACCGGGCACCTACGCCGGCCCGGTGCGCATCGACGGCCGGCTGATCCTCGACGGCGGCGGACAGGCCGTCATCGAGGGCGACCATCGCAGCTCGGTCATCACCCTCAAGGCCAGCGGCTCGGTGCTGCGCGGCCTGATCGTGCGCGGCAGCGGCGACTCGCACGACCAGATCCACTCCGGCATCTATGTCGAGGGCCACGACAACCGCATCGAAGACAACCGGCTCGACGACGTGCTGTTCGGCATCGTCCTGCAAAAGGCCAACCGCAACCTGGTGCGCGGCAACCAGGTGCGCTCACGCGGCGAGGACACCGCCGACCGCGGCGACGGCCTGCGCCTGTGGTACGCCATGGACAACCGCATCGAAGACAATGTCTTCGAGCACATGCGCGACCTGACCATCACCAACTCGCCGCGCAACCGCATCATCGGCAACACCATCCGCGACAGCCGGCGCGCCATGAACTTCCTGTTCTCGACCCGCAGCCTGGTCGAGGCCAATCTGGCCACCGGCAACGCCACCGGCATCGTGGTGATCAACTCCAACGGCTTCATCCTGCGCAACAACCGCGTGATGCATGCCATGCATGTGTCGGGCGCCGGCATCGCCATCAAGGAGAGCACCGCGGTGCTGGTCGAGGGCAACGAGCTGATCCACTGCGCGGTGGGACTGATGGCCGATTCGTCCTCCGACCCGCTCAGCCGGCTGGTGCTGTCGAACAACCGCCTCGCCCACAACGTCACCGCCATCAACTTTTACGGCGAGCGGGGCGGGCGCATCCTCATCGACAACCGCTTCGAGCACAACCTGTGGCAGGTCACCGCCACCAACGCCGGCCAGCTCGATGCCGAGTACTGGCATGGCAACTACTGGGACGACTACCAGGGCTTCGATCTCGACCAGGACGGCATCGGCGACCAGCCGCACGAACTCTACGTGTTCGCCGACCGCATCTGGATGGAAACGCCCGAGGCGAGCTTCTTTCGCAACTCACCGCTGATGGAGATGGTGGATTTTCTCGAGCGCCTGGCGCCCTTCAGCAATCCGGCGCTGGTGCTGCGCGACCGCGCGCCGGTGATGCATGCCAGCCGCTGGGCGCCGGCCGTGTCCTTCAACCGGCCGGCCGGGCAGATCGGCGCGCCGGCCGACTGAATCCGCTCAGGGTTTGGCCGGCGCCGGCAGCAGCGGCACCGGCATCGGACGGGCGCGGCGTTCTTCGGCCTCCTTGAGGCGCGCCTCCATGGCCTTGATGCGTTCGCCGCGGTCGATACGGTTGGCCCGCGCCTCAAGCTTGCGCGCCGCCTGCAGCTGCACGGTGCGCGCCTCGCGTGCATCATCGAGGCAGGCATTGACCCGGAAGCGGTCATAGCAGGCCGCCTCGGTGTGCTTGAACTCGCGCTCGGCCGCCTTGCGGATCGCCGTGGCCTGCGCGCGCAGGCTGTCGCTGCCTTCGCCATCGTCCACCGCCTCGGCATCCAGCGCCAGCACCCCACCGGCCAGCGACATCAGACAAGCGAACAGCAGCACGGACGGGCGAAGCGGGCGGATCATGGCGTATGGGCGGGCAGGTAGCGAACGAGCCCGTACAATACCGGTTTTTCGCCCCGATTGCCCACGTGATCCAGTTCCGCCAGCTGCGCCTCAACCGGGGCGCCAAAGTCCTCGTCGAAGGCGCCACCGTTCAGCTCCATCCGGGCTGGAAGGTCGGCCTCACCGGCGCCAACGGCTGCGGCAAATCCAGCCTCTTCGCGCTGCTGCGCGGCCAGCTCCACCCCGACCAGGGCGACTGCGAGATCCCGCCCGGCTGGGTGATCGCCCATGTGGCGCAAGAGACCCCAGCGCTGGCACGCAGCGCGCTCGACTACGCCCTCGACGGCGACATCGAGCTACGCCGTGTCGAGGCCGAGCTGGCCGCGGCCGAAGCGGCGCACGAGGGCGAGCGCATCGGCCTGCTACATGGCCGGCTGCAGGAGATCGACGGCTACAGCGCCGCGGCCCGCGCCGCCACACTGCTCGACGGCCTGGGCTTTGCGCGCACCGACCTGGCGCGCCCGGTGTCCGACTTCTCCGGTGGCTGGCGCATGCGCCTCAACCTGGCGCAGGCGCTGATGTGCCGCTCCGACCTGTTGCTGCTCGACGAGCCCACCAACCACCTCGACCTCGACGCCGTGATCTGGCTCGAGCAATGGCTGCGCGACTACCGCGGCACGCTGCTGCTCATCTCCCACGACCGAGTCTTCCTCGACGCCGTGGTCGGCCATATCGCCCACATCGAGCAGCAACAGCTCACGCTCTACAGCGGCGGCTACAGCGAGTTCGAGCGCCAGCGCGCCGAGCGCCTGGCCCAGCAGCAGGCGTTGTTTGAAAAGCAGCAGCGCGAGCGCGCCCATCTGCACAAGTTCGTCGACCGCTTCCGCGCCAAGGCCACCAAGGCGCGCCAGGCGCAAAGCCGCATCAAGGCACTGGAGCGCATGGAGCTGGTCTCGGCCGCGCATGTGGACACCCCCTTCCACTTCGGCTTCCGCCCCGCACCACCGGCGCCCGACCCGCTGCTCGATGTCGAGGACGGCGCGGTCGGCTATGGCGGCACACCGGTACTCGGCGCGCTGAATCTCACCCTGCGCCCCGGCGAGCGCATCGGCCTGCTCGGGCGCAACGGCGCCGGCAAGTCCACCCTCATCAAGCTGCTCGCCGGCCAGCTCGCCCTGCAGGCCGGCCGGCGCACCGACGGCAAGGGCCTGGCCATCGGCTACTTCGCCCAGCACCAGCTCGACACCCTGCGCCTGGACGAATCGCCGCTGCAGCACATGACCCGCCTCGACCCCGCCGCGCGCGAGCAGGATCTGCGCAACTACCTGGGCGGCTTCGACTTCCGCGGCGAGCGCGACGGCGTGGCCAGCGGCGCCAGCGTCACCAGCGCCTGCGGGCCCTTCTCGGGCGGCGAGAAGTCGCGCCTGGCGCTGGCCTTGCTGATCTGGCGCCAGCCCAACCTGCTGCTGCTCGACGAGCCGACCAACCATCTCGACCTGGAAATGCGCCATGCCCTCACCCTGGCGCTGCAGGACTTCGACGGCGGCATGGTGCTGGTCTCGCACGACCGCGCCCTGCTGGCCGCCACCTGCGACCGCTTCGTGCTGGTCGACGGCGGCCGGCTGCAGCCCTTCGATGGCGACCTGGACGACTACCGCGACTGGCTGGCCGCCCAGCGTGCCGCCGAGCAGGCCGCGCTGGCCTGCCCCGACCAGGCCGCCGACAAGGCGGCGCGCAAGGCCGAGCGCGTGCAGTCGGCCGAAGCGCGCAAGGCCCGTCTCGCCGCGCGCCGGCCACTGGTCAAGGAAGCCGAGCAGCTCGAACGCCGGCTCGCCGGCTGGCAGAACGAAAAGTCGCAGCTCGACACACGGCTGACCGACCCCGGCCTCTACACCGGGCAGGACACCGCGCTGCTGCAGGACCTGCTCAAGCGCCAGGCGCGCCTCACGGACGACATCGAGGCCGCCGAGCTGCGCTGGCTGGAAGTGCACGAAGCGCTCGACGCCCTCGGCGAGGACGACTGAGCGCCCCGGTCACAGCGTGTCGGTACCGGCGTCGAGCAGATTGGGCGGGATGCGCACCGCCTCCTGGCGCTCCGGCGCCACGCGCGGCAAGTACAGGGTGAAGCGCGCGCCTTCGCCGGGCGCGGTGTCCAGCGTGATCTGCCCGCCCAGCACCCCGGTGACGAAGTTGTAGGCGATGTATAGCCCCAGCCCGCTGCCGCCCTGGCCGAGGCGGGTGGTGAAGAAGGGGTCGAACACATGCGCAGCCACCTCCGGCCCCATGCCGCACCCGTCATCGGTGAACACCAGCTGCACCGTTTCCGGCGCCTCGACCGAGGCGACCAGCGCCATCCGCCCGTCGGTGGCATCCTCGGCAAAGGCATGCGTCAGCGCATTGGCGACGAAATTGGCCAGCACCTGTTCGAGCGGCCCCGGGTAGCTGTCCATGACGATGCCTTCGGGGATGTCGACCGTCAGCGCCTGCGGCAAGCGGGCCAGCTTGGGCTGGAAGGTGGACAGCGCCTCGTCGACGATCTCGCGCAAGTCGAAGCTGCGCCGCCGCTCGCTGGTCTGGTCCACCGCCACCTGCTTGAAGGTGTTGATCTGCCGCGCGGCGCGGTCGATGTTGCGCTGGAGCAGATCGGCGGCGGTATCGCAGGTGCCCATGAACTCGTCGAAGCGGCGCTGCGTGAGCGCCCCCCCGGCAGCGGCGCGCTGGCATTCGCGCACCTGATCCTGCAGCGCCGAGGCCACCGTCAAGGCATTGCCCAGCGGCGTGTTCAGCTCGTGCGCCACGCCGGCCACCACGGCGCCCAGCGAGGCCATCTTCTCCGACTGCACCAGCTGGCCCATGGCCTGTTCGAGCCGGTCCTTGGCCAGTTGCAACTCCTCGGTGCGCTGCCTCACGCGCTCTTCCAGATGGGTGTTGAGTGCGCGGATCTCGCCCTGGATGCGCTGCCGCTCGGTGACGTCGACCAGACTGCTGAGCAGCAAGCGCCGCTCGTCCAGCACCACCACCCGGCTGGAGATCTCGAAGGTCGCCGGCGAACCGTCGCCGCGGCGCAACCGGGCTTCGAACGCCTCGACCCGGCCGGCGGTGTGCATCACCGTGAGAAAACGCTGGCGCTCCGACACGTCGAACCACAGCCCCAGTTCGAGGGTGTCATGACCGACCGAGCGCGCCGCCGTATACAACAGCTCGCGCTCCCAGGCCGCATTGACGCGCAGGATCTTGCCGTCGGCCAGATCGAGCAAGGCCAGCACCACTGGGTTCTGGTCGAAGATGGTGGCGAACATTTCGCGCCCGGCGGCCAGTTCGGCCTGGGTCTCCTTGATCGCCGTGATGTCCCGCCCCTCGGGGATCAGCAGACTCACCTTGCCGGCATCGTCGAACACCGGCTTGATCGAGAAATCCACATAGTGGACACGGCCATCGGCCGCCGGGTGTTCGGTCTCGAAGCGCACGAAACGCCCCTCGGCGGCGCGCGCAATCGCCTCGGTCAGGCGCTCGCGGCTGCCTGCCACGCCTTTCCACCACGGGGTGTCGACGAAGGGCAGTCCGATCACCTCCTCGGCCCGGATGCCGGCGAAGTCGAGCGCGGTCTGATTGGCCTCCAGCAGGAGGCCCTCGGGCGAGAGCAGGCCGATGAACTGGAAGGTCTGGTTGAAGA
Organism: Denitromonas iodatirespirans; assembly: GCF_018524365.1. Lineage (GTDB taxonomy): Bacteria > Pseudomonadota > Gammaproteobacteria > Burkholderiales > Rhodocyclaceae > Nitrogeniibacter > Nitrogeniibacter iodatirespirans. Next base: position 154,583 of record NZ_JAEKFT010000002.1, on the reverse strand, counting down.
TGGCCTGGAACTTCTGCTCGCTTTCCGACAGCGCCCGCTCGGCGCGGCGCCGTTCGGTCACGTCCTGCGCCGTGCCGATCAGGCCGGTCGGCTGTCCCGCGGCGTTCCGTTCGACCCGCCCGAGCAGGTGCAGCTCGCGCCAGCCGCCGCCGGGACCCCGCACCTCGCACAACAACTCCAGCGCCGCGTCGTCGTGCAGCGCCGCGCGCAGCGCGCGGATCAGCCGCGGCCGGTCCTTGGCGCGCACCCGCCGCAGCCAGCCGCGCCAGCTCGGCCGCGAACCGCCGACGAAACGCGCCATCTCGGCCGACACCTCGACACCGCCGGCTCCGGCCGCCCAGTGCCAGCTGCCGATATGGGCAATGCGCTGCGCCTCCTCCAGCTCGATGCGCTGCGCTTCGACCAGGCGCTCGGTACGCCGGCGTTCGGTCACGTCCTGCAGGGTTTCGATGGCACCGATCACCCGGCCCTCGGCGTCATGCATCGGCGCGGCCAGAAAATATAGCCAGCGGTCCTGGCCACCGAGGTCCGGAAAAAAGCGCTCGGCCGCCAGCGCGCCGGGCACCGTGTCCACCGCCGCCACCGCCGTGCCGTATTGCGATGCCAGGTCCGACATCGGCCGCAGCCCGGCCACGTAGTGCGCCAGCACCGGGCGCTCCTCACCGTAGAACACCCGGCCCGGCGCGGTGCTGCCGATCATCTCGTCGGCCGAGTGGCCGAGCACCAGTTCGCAGCCGCGGTTCCAGGCCACCACTCGACCGTCCAGATCGATGGCGAACACCGGCACCGGGCTGCCGGCGAGGATCGCCGCCAGCCGCTGCTCACTGGCCTTCAGGGCGACTTCGGCCGCATGGCGTTGGGTGTCGTCACGCGACAGGCCGCGATAGCCGGTGAAGCGCCCCGCCGCATCGAACAGCGGGTAACCACTGACCACGATCCAGCGCTGGCCCCGGCCCGGCACCGGCACGCCGTATTCGAAACCGTAGAACGGCTCGTGCCGCTCGCAACAGGCCCGGTGCGCGGCCATCGCCTCGGGCGACACCTCCAGGTCGGGCAACTCCCAGCGGCATTTGCCGTAGAGCGCGTCGAACACCAGATGGTGGCGCTCCAGCATGTGACCCTCGAAATGCGTGAAGCGGAACTGTGCGTCCTGCTCCCACACCCAGTCGGAGGCAAAACGCGCCAGCGTGGCCTGGCGATCCAGCGCCGCGCGCAGCGCGCGCGCCCGCCATGCCGTCCCGGCCAGCGCCAGCAGCGCCACGACACTCACCCCCGCCAGCCACAACATGTCCGCTCTCCCGCGCGCGCACTCATCCGGTCAACGGCCAGACCCCGAGCGGCTTGGCCCCCTGTTGCATCGCAGCTTGCCAGTGGCATCGGCGCCCACCACAATCGACCCTGCCCGGCGCCCCGGCCACAAGCCCCCGCGCCCGATTCCGGAGATCCCGCATGCCTTCTACCGTGCCGCTCGACCTGAGCGCCCTGCGTGCTGCCCAGGCCCGCATTGCCGACGCCATCATTCGCACCGCCCAGTGGCAGAACGACCCCTTATCCGAAGCGGTCGGCGCGCCGCTGCAACTGAAACTCGAAAACCTGCAGCGTACCGGTTCCTTCAAGCTGCGGGGCGCCACGCACAAGATCGACCGCCTGCTGGCCGGCGAAGAGCGCCCGGCCGGCGTGATCGCCGCCTCGGCCGGCAACCATGCCCAGGGCGTGGCGCGTGCCGCCGCGCTGGCCGGCCTGCGCGCCGTGGTGGTGATGCCCACCACCGCACCGCTGACCAAGATCCAGGCCTGCCGCGCGCTCGGCGCCGAAGTGGTGCTGGAGGGCGACACCCTGGAGCAGGCTGCCGACGAGGCCCGCCGCCGTGCCACCGCCGAGCGTCTGGCCTTTCTCCATCCCTACGACGACTGGGACGTGATCGCCGGCCAGGCCAGCTGCGGGCTGGAGATGCTCGACGACGCGCCTGACATGACGGTGGCCGTGGTGCCGCTGGGCGGCGGCGGGCTGATCGCCGGCATCGCGCTGGCGCTCAAGCTGCAGCGGCCCGACATCCGCATCATCGGTGTGCAGACCGAGGCGGTCGCGCCCTATCGCAATTTCCTGGTCGACGGCACGCTCGAGGCGGTGCCGCCCGGCGCCCACACCATTGCCGACGGCATCAAGGTCAAGCGCCCCGGCGAGCGCAACCGGCAGGTCATCGCCCACTGGGTGGACGAGATCGTGACCGTGGACGACAACGCCATCGCCGAGGCCATCGTCACCCTGGTCGAGCGCACCCGCACCATGGGCGAGGGCGCCGGCGTGGTCGGTCTGGCGGCGCTGATGCAGGGCAAGATCCGCCTGAAGCCCGACGACCGCGCGGTGTGCGTGATCTCCGGCGGCAATGTGGACATGACCCTGGTCGGCCGCTCCATCGACTACGGCCTGGCCTCCAGCGGCCGGCTGATGAGCGTGGCGGTGACCATCTCCGACGCCCCCGGCCAGCTGCTGGCGATGATCCAGCGGGTCGCCGCACTGGGCATCAACATCCGCCATGTGGAACACCGCCGCGGCGAGCTGCATGTGCCGGTCGGCATGACCGAAGTGATCCTGCAGATGGAAACCCGCGACTTCGCGCACCAGCACGAACTGATCGCCGACCTCACCGAGCGTGGCCTGCAGGTGCGCAACCTGCTGCAGCTGTGACATCGCCGCGAGGCCGCGCGCGCGACGCTCAGCGGATCGGCACCGTCACCGGGGCGTCGCCCCAGCCATGCACCGAATCATGGGCCCGCACGCGCACCGTATCGACGCCGGCCGGAATCCGCACCCCGTCGAGCGAACGGGTGAAGGGCTGTTCGGTGTCATGCGGATGCAGCAGCACCCGCCGGCCGAGCACCGTGCCGTCGGGCGCCTGCACTTCCCAGGCATCGGCGTAGTGCTCCCAGCCCGCGTCGGCATGGCGCACCGTCACCGTGAAGCGGCACACGCGCGCCGTGTCGCAGTCGGCCACCGCGTCCACCACCTCGGCCTCGCCGGCCCAGGCGGTCGCGCAGACGCACAGCGCGAGGGCGGCCGGCCAGGCGGTCATCCGGCCGGTGCCTGCTCGGCAAAGCGCGCGGCGAAGGCCGGCGGCACGGTCGTGACCTTGCTGCGGGCGTAGTCGAAGAAGAGGATGCCGGTCTTGCCGCGCGCCACCTCGCGGCCACTGCCGGCCTCGGTCATCTGCCACATCAGGTCGCATCCATACTTGTTGAAATCACAGGCGGCCATGGCCACCCGCATCACTTCGCCGTGGTGCGCCTCCGAGCGGTACTGCAGCGCCGCGTCGGCGACGATGATGCCCACGCCCTCGACGTCCAGTTCGGTATAGCCCATCGATTTGAAAAAGCGCAGTCGCGCCTCGGACACCACCGTCAGCAACATGGCGTTGTCCAGATGGTTGCCGTAGTTGATGTGGCTCAGATACAGCGTGATGTCGGTGGAGAAGTCGAAGCGCTCGGGCAGGTCGATGTGAATGCGGGCCATGGTGCGGTCAGGACGGAAGCAGGGAGCCTCGATTGAACCACACATCCGCCACGCCGATTTGCATCCGGCGCCGCGCCTGACTATCGTCCCGGTTTTCACCACCGGTTGCCGACGTGTCGCACACGGCCCCACCCCTGCGCCGCTTCTGGGATCGCGCCCGCCAGATCGCCCTCTTCGAGGCCGGCGGGCTGCTGCTCATCACCCCGCCCTTCGCCTGGGCCAGCGGCGTGCCGCTCGCCGACTCGCTCGGCCTGCTGGCGCTGATCGCACTCATCGCCGCGCTGTGGAACGCCGCCTACAACATTGGCTTCGACAAGATCGAAGGGCGCCTCACCGGCCGCACCGCCGACCGCCGCCCGTGGCCGCTGCGGGTATTGCATGCCTTCGGCTTCGAGACCGGCCTGCTGATCATGACCCTGCCGGTGGTGATGGCCTGGACCGGCATGGACTGGCTCACCGCGCTGATCGCCGACCTGGCCCTGGCGGTGGCCTACACGGTGTACGCCTTCGTCTTCAATCTGGCCTACGATCGGCTCTTCCCGATCCGCGAGCGCGCCCCCGAATGAGCCCCGAACAGATCCGCGTCCCGCTCGACGACTGCAACACCTTCGGCCTGCCGGCCACCGCCGCGCGCTACCAGCGCATCGACGATGTCGGCAACCTCATCGCGCTGGCCCGCGCCGGCGCGCTGCGCGGCCCGCGCCTGGTGCTCGGCGGCGGCAGCAACCTGGTATTCACCGGCGATGTGGACGCCCTGGTGCTGCATGTGGCGCTGCGCGGCCGCGAACGCCTGACCGACGTAGACGACGCCTGGCGCGTAGCCGCCGCCGGTGGCGAGCCCTGGCATGACTTCGTGCGCTGGACGCTGGACCAAGAGCTGCCCGGGCTGGAGAACCTCTCGCTGATTCCCGGCACCGTCGGCGCCGCGCCGATCCAGAACATCGGCGCCTACGGCCTGGAGATGGCCGAACGCTTCGAGTCGCTCGACGCGGTGGATCTCGACACCGGCGATGTGCGCCAATTCACCGCCGCCGACTGCCGCTTCGGCTACCGCGATAGCGTGTTCAAGCAGGCCGAGGCTGGCCGCTGGCTGATCACCCGCGTGATCTTCCGCCTGCCGCGGCCCTGGCCGCCGCTCACCGGCTATGCCGACCTGCAGCGCCACCTGGCCGAGCAAGGCATCGCCACGCCCACCGCACGGCAGATCTCCGACGCGGTGATCGCCGTGCGCCAGGCCAAACTGCCCGACCCGGCCGTGCTCGGCAATGCCGGCAGCTTCTTCAAGAACCCCATCGTCAGCGCGCCCGAGGCCGAGCGCCTGCTCGCCGCCCACCCCGGCGCACCGCACTACCCGCAGGCCGACGGTCGCATCAAGCTGGCCGCCGGCTGGCTGATCGACCAGTGCGGCTGGAAGGGCCGCCGCCTCGGTCCGGTGGGTTGCCATGCGCGCCAAGCGCTGGTGATCGTCAATCATGGTGGCGCCACCGGCACGGATGTGAAGCGGCTGGCCGAGGCCGTTGCCGCCGATGTGCAGGCCCGTTTCGGCATCGCGCTCGAGGCCGAACCGAGCTTCGTGTAAGGCGGGCTTCAGCCCGCCAGGGTCGGCTGACGCCGACCCCAAGCCCCCTTACGGCGCCATGTCGAACACCAGCAGCTCGGCGCCGTCCCCGTCGCTCAGACGCAGCAGCGTCTCGCCGCTCAATGCCGCGCCATCGCCCTCGGCCAGCCGCTCGCCGTTGAGCGTCACCGACCCGCGCGCCACCTGCACCCAGCCGAGCCGGCCCGGTGCCGGCGTCAGTTCGGCGGTATCGGCGCCATCGAGCGTGGCGGCGTAGAGGTCGACATCCTGGCCGATGCGCACCGAGCCATCGCGTCCGTCGCCGCTGGCGATCAGGCGCAGGCCGTTCTTCACCGGCAAGACATCGATGCGCTGCTGGCCATAGCCCGGCGGCGTGCCGCGCTCGGCCGGCAGAACCCAGATCTGCAGCAGGCGCAGCGGCTCGCTGCTCGACGGGTTGAACTCGCTGTGGCGAATGCCGGTGCCGGCGCGCATGTACTGGATCTCGCCGGGGCGGATGGTCGAGCCGTTGCCCAGGCTGTCCTTGTGCGCCAGCGCGCCGTCGATGACATAGGTGAGGATCTCCATGTCGGCATGCGGATGCGTCGGGAAGCCGCCGCCGGGGGCGATGCGGTCGTCGTTGATCACCCGCAGCGGGCCGAAGCCCATGTGCGCCGGATCGTAGTACTCGCCAAAGGAAAAGGTATGGCGGGCGTTCAGCCAGCCGAAGCGGGCGTGGCCACGGTCGTCGGCCTTGCGGATCGTCATGCTCATGGCAGTTCTCCTGAAGCGGTTGCGATGCATGCATGATGGGGGCGATTAAACGCGAAGACAATCCGCAAGATTGGTGAATGACTGTTCACCATTTCGCAACAATTAGGCCATTCACGCCCCGTTGCCCGCTTGGAGTCACGACCCGAACAGTGGCATCCTCTGGATTTGCCGGTGGCCGCCGCGGCCACCCCGTCCCGAACATCCCACCGGAGCTCACCGTGCCAGGCCTGATACCCGAGATCGACCCCGAGGGGTTGCTGGAATACTCCGTGGTCTATACCGACCGCGCACTCAACCACATGTCCGCCCGCTTCCAGGGCGTGATGCGCGACATCTCGCGCGTGCTCAAGACCGTCTATAGCGCCGAAGCCGTCGCCATCGTCCCCGGCAGCGGCACCTTCGGCATGGAGGCCGTGGCCCGCCAGTTCGCCACCGGCAAGAAGTGCCTGGTGCTCCGCAACGGCTGGTTCAGCTACCGCTGGACGCAGATCTTCGAAATGGGCCACATCCCCGCATCGCACACCGTGCTCAAGGCCCTCCCGGTCGAGCCCGGCCCGCTGGCCGCCTTCGCCCCGGCCCCGATCGACGAAGTGGTCGCCACGATCCGCGCCGAAAAGCCGGCCGTGGTCTTCGCCCCGCACGTGGAAACCGCCTCCGGCATGATGCTGCCCAACGACTACCTGGGCGCCGTGGCCGACGCCGTGCACGAGGTCGGCGGCCTGTTCGTGCTCGACTGCATCGCCTCCGGCACGGTGTGGGTCAACATGGCCGCCACCGGCGTGGACGTGCTGATCAGCGCGCCGCAAAAAGGCTGGAGCGGCTCGCCCTGCTGCGCCATGGTGATGATGAACTCGCGCGCCCTCAGGGTGCTCGACACCACCATCAGCACCAGCTTCGCGGCCGACCTCAAGAAATGGCTGCAGATCATGCAGGCCTACGAGGGCGGCGGCCACGCCTACCACGCCACCATGCCCACCGACGCGCTCACCCGCATGCGCGACATCATGCTCGAGACCGAGGCCTACGGCTTCGACAAGGTGCGCGAGGAGCAACTCGAACTCGGCCGCCAGGCGCGCGCCCTGCTCGAATCGAAGGGTTTCAAGAGCGTCGCCGCACCGGGCTTCCAGGCGCCGGGCGTGGTCGTCAGCTACACCGACGACGCCGAGATCCACAACGGCAAGAAGTTCATCGCCGCCGGCCTGCAAAGCGCCGCCGGCGTGCCGCTGCAATGCGACGAGCCGGCCGACTACTGCAGCTTCCGCATCGGCCTGTTCGGGCTCGACAAGCTGCACAACGTCGAGCGCACCGTCGCACGGCTGGCCGAGGCGCTGGACACGATGGCCTGATCCGCCGCCCACGCCGCCACCGCCAGGCCCCGCGTGTCGGGGCCTGGCGCGTTTACCCCGGCAGCGCGAGCATGGGCCGGGCCAGCAGCCAGTCGGCCAGCTTGCCCAGGCGCGAGACGACGAACAGCACGCCGACCAGCCACAGCAAGGCCGCCCAGGCGGTCAGCGGCAGCCAGCCGGAGAAGAACAGCACGCCCGCGCCGAACAGCGCCAGATAGGCGCGCGGCCAGCCCGACAGCCGCGCATGGGCGAACAGCGCCACCGGGGCGCCGAGCGCGAACGCCGCCGCATAGAAGGCGGCCACGCCCTTGATGAACACCGCAAAAGCGATCCAGCCCCACACGTTCTTCGGCCGCATCAGCGAGAACGGCGACAGGTAGATGCGCTCGGCCAGCTCCGGCAGGCGCAGCGCCAGGTTGTTGGCCGCGACGATCCACGCGAAGCCCAGCGGCAAGGCCATCGCCCAGGCGAAGGGCACGCTTTGCGCCCGGGCGATGAAGGCGGCCACGATGAGGCCGGCCGGCAGCAGCAAGGGGCCCCAGGCCTCGCCCAGCGGCCACACCAGCGCCAGCAAGACCAGGATCAGCAGGCCCACCGTGACGGCCAGCGCCAGCTCGGGCAGCGGCCCGGTCAGGCCGGCGCTGAGGCAGACGTCGGCCGCGGCAAAGGCGGCGGCAGCCAGCGCGACCATCAGCCCGAACACCGTCCAGTAAAGCGATTTACGGTCGCGGACACGCGCCAGCCAGCCGCCCAGCCGACCGGGGCGCAGGCGCGCATGCAGCGCTTCCATCGCCGCGCCGGGCAGGCGCGAGAGCAGCGCGAAACCGGCCCCGCCAGCAGCCAGCAGCAGCGCCGGCAAGGCCCACACGGGGACCACCATCAACCGGCTGTCGGGCCCTTGCAGCAGCGACAGGCCGACCGCCAGCGCCAGCAGAGTCAGGACGAAACTGCGGTCGATGAGCCGCTTGATGCGGCGCCAAGCGATCGCGTCGGCATCGAGCAGGGCCTGGGCGGCAGGCGCACGCGCATCGTCGAACAGCGCCAGCGGGCTGAGCAGCACGCGCAGCCAGAAGCGGACCATGCGGCCGGTGTCATGGCAGCGGGCGGTCTGCAGCAGGTGGGCGTAGCGGGCGCGGACCACCTCGGCACGCGGCGGTGCGGGCACCGGGCGCGCCGCCTGGGCGGCCTCGATCCGCTCGTACAGCCGCAGCGCGGTACGCTCGCCGACGAGGCTTTCGAGGCGGAAGTCTTGCCCCCAGCCGAAGCGCTCGGCCAGCGTGCAGACAAGTTCCGGCGGCGCCTCCGCGTGGGCGAGGACGAACTCGGCCAGGCCGGCGTTGACGGCGTCCTGCTCGGCGAAGGGCAGGGCGTCGAGTTGGGCGCGAAGCTGCGGCATGGCGGCGCCCAGCTCGGCGGCGCCGTGCGTCTCGGCCCAGTCACGCAGGGTGTCGATCACCGCCTCGGCCGTGAGTTCGGGCAGGGTCGGCACGGCCGAGGGGCTGGCGCTGTCGGCCTCGTATTCGGTCACGCGATGGCGCCACCAGCGCGCCGAGACCAGGGGCTCGGCGTCGGCCAGCACCGACATCGCCGCCAGCGGCCGGGCGGCGTCGCGCCCCATCGTCGCGATGCCGGCCGGTACCCAGGCGGCGAGCGGATCGGCGCGCCACCAGCGCGGCGGCGGCTCGGCGACATCGGCGTCGGTCGGTGCCGGCACCTCGTCCGTCGGCGCCTCGTCGTCGGCCGGCTCGACGGCCTCCGGATGCGCCCGGCACCAGCGCGCATAGCCCTGCGCCCAGTCGTAGGCCTCGCGCAGGCGCTGGTAGGCCTCGGCGTCGTCGTCGGGGCGGGTGTGTTTGAGGCGGGCCGCATAGGCGCGCTTGATGGCGACCAGGTCGTCGGTGGGCGCCAGGCCGAGGCAGTGCCAGTAGGCGTTCACAGCAGCCTCAGAGCACGAAGCCGCGGTCGACGCTGTCGAGCGCTTCGGCAAAGTCCTTGCGCGCCTGGCGGATGCGCCGCTCGTCCTGCGAGTCGAGCAGCAGCTCGAAGCGGTTCAGCCATTCGGTGATCTGCTCGCGGGCATGGCCGAGGTGGTCTTCGTAGAGGCGCTTGGCGCGATTGACCAGGTAGAGGTTTTCCTGCTGGTCGCGCGGGTGGATCTTGAGCGCATCGAGCTTGGCCAGCGCAGCCTTGACCGCCTCGTCGCTCATCACGTTGCCGGACTGGCGGATCACCGTGCCGATCTTCTCACCGCTGATCTGGTCGGTGACTTCGATATCGAGCAGGCCGTTCACGTCGTAGGTGAAGCGCACGTCCACGTTCGCCTCGCCGGCCGGCAGCGGCTTGACCTTCATCTCCAACTCGCCGAGCTTGAGGTTGTCGGTGCCCACCGGCGATTCGCCCTGGCGAATGTCGAGCAGGATGGCGCTCTGCTGGTCGGTGACGGTGCAGTAGTTGCCGACGCGCGAGACGGGCACCGGGGTGTTGCGCTCGATCAGCGGCGAGAAGCGGTTGCCGATGCGCCGGCCGTCGACCTCCTGGCTGATCACGATGCCCAGCGAGAAGGGCATCACGTCGGTGAGCACCACTTCGTCGAGCGCGGCGTCACGGGCCTTGAGCGCGGCCTGGATGGCGGCGCCGCGGGCAATGGTTTCGTCGGGGTTGATGTGCCGCAGCGGCAGGCGGCCGAACAGCCGAGTCACCATCTGGCGCACCACCGGCATGCGGCTGGCGCCGCCGACCAGCACCACCTCGTCGAGCGCGGCGGCATCGATCTGCGCATCGCGCAGCGCCCGCTCGATGGGGTGGCGCAGGCGCTGCAGCAGCTCGGCGCAGGCGGTCTCGAAATCGCTGCGGGAGAAGGTGTGCTCGTGGGTCTGGCCGCCGTCGTTGAGGCGCATCAGCACCTGTTCGTGCTCGCCCAGGTCGCGTTTGGCCTGCTCGGCGATGCGCCACAGCACCTTGCTGTGCTCGATGCGCTGGCGGTCATGCTCGCTGAGCGCGGTGCAGCGCGCCAGGAACAGGCGGATCAGCGCCTGCACGAAATCTTCGCCGCCCAGGCGGGTGTCACCGGCGCTGGCGCGCACCTCGACCACGCCCTCGAAGTATTCGAGCACCGAGACATCGAAGGTGCCGCCGCCCAGGTCGAAGACCAGGAAGGTGCTCATCTCGCGGCGCTCGGCCAGGCCATAGGCCAGCCCGGCGGCGGTCGGCTCGTTGAGCAGGCGCTCGACCTTGAGCCCGGCCAGCTCGGCGGCGGTCTTGGTGGCCTTGCGCTGGGCTTCGTTGAAGTAGGCCGGCACGCTGATCACCGCCTCGCTCACCGGCGCGCCGAGAAAGGCTTCGGCGTCTTGCTTGAGCGCGCCGAGCACCAGCGCCGACAGCTCTTCGGCGCGGAACAGCTTGCGGCCGAGGCGGATCACCTTGTCCGAGCCCATCCAGCGCTTGAAGGCGGTGGCGGTGTGCTCCGGGTGGGTGCTCAGGCGCTCGCGTGCAGGCAGGCCCACCAGCACGTCGCCGTTGGGGTCCACGCTCACCGCCGAGGGCGTCAGCAGATGGCCCAGCGCGTTGGGGATCAGCGTCACCTCGCCATCGCGAAACACCCCGACCAGACTGTTGGTGGTCCCCAGATCGATCCCGATCAGCATTGCCTGTCGCCCCTCGCGCCCGGCCGGCCGGGCGCTAGCTGTTCATCATGAAGGCGAAAGTTTAGCCGCAGTGCGCGACGGAACCAACGGTGGCGGCAGCATCGGCGCGCCATCCGCCAAACGGACCAGTCCTGGCGCCCGAGACGGGCCATCGCCTGTCATCGACGGGGCTTAACGTAGGCACGCCGGACGCTTCCCCCTGCGCCCCCCAAACTCATTTGCCGAGGACCTCGCCATGCGCGTGAAACACCTGCTCGCCACCGCCGTCGCCGCCGCCTTCGTGCCGACGGCGGCCTTTGCTGCCACCTGCACCAGCCCCGACCCGGCCGCCAACGTCACCTTCGGCACCGTCGATAGCGGTGTGCCCAACCGCGCCCTCGCGGGCTGCACCCTCGACGACCGCTTCGACGATGAACAGGCCTGGGGCAATACCTCGAGCTTTCTCGCCCATGTGTCGCGGGTGAGCTTCGAGCTGATGCGCGAGCGCCAGATTTCGGCGCGCGAGCGCATCCAGTTGATCGCCGCCGCCAAGGCCTCGGACATCGGTCGCACGCTGACGGTCAAGCTGATCGGCTTCAACGACTTCCACGGCACCATCAAGGCCGGCGAGGGTTCGAGCAGCAACCCCGGCGTGGCCCGCTTCGCCACCCGCATCGATGCGCTGCGCGCGCAGAACCCGCTCAACGCGGTGGTCTCGGCCGGCGACATGATCGGCGCCAGCCCGCTGACCTCGGCGTTGTTCAAAGACGAGCCGACCATCGAGGCGATGAACCGCATCGGCATCGACTTCAACGCTGTCGGCAACCATGAGTTCGACGAAGGCAAGACCGAGCTCCACCGCATGCAGCATGGCGGCAACCACCCCAGCGACGCGTTCTCCGGCCTCGGCCTGCCGCAGGATGTGCGCGGCGACGGCCAGTTCGCCGGCGCGGCCTTCGGCTTTCTCGCCGCCAACGTGCACGACACCACCACCGGCCAGACCGTGCTGCCGGCCTATGGCGTGAAGGACTTCCTCGGCAACAAGGTGGCGTTCGTCGGCATGACGCTCAAGGGCACGCCGACCATCGTCTCGCCCGCCGGCGTGGCCGGGCTGCAGTTCGGCGACGAGGCCGACACGGTCAATGCGCTGGTGCCCCAGCTCAAGGCCAAGGGCATCGAGAGCATCGTGGTGCTGATCCATGAAGGCGGCTTCGCGGCCGGCGGCGACAACGGCTGCGACGGCGTCTCCGGGCCGATCGTCGATATCGTCAACCGGCTCGATGCGGCGGTCGACCTGGTCATCTCCGGCCACACCCACCGCGCCTACAACTGCCTCATCCCCAACAAAGCCGGCCAGCCGGTGCGCGTGACCTCCGCCGGTCAGTACGCCCGCATGCTGACCGACATCGACCTGACCATCGACACCCAAACGCGTGACGTCATCTCGGTGGCCGCCACCAACGTCGCCACCGGCACCGGCAACACCACCGCCGAAGCCCCCTACATGACCGACCTGGTCGCCCACTACGACGCGCTCTCCGCCGTACCCAAATCGCGCGTGATCGGCACCATCACCGAGGCCATCAGCCGCAGCCAGAATGCCGCCGGCGAGTCGGCGCTGGGCGACGTGATCGCCGACGCCCAGCTCGACGCCACCGACGACGCCGGCTTCGGCGAGGCCGTGGTGGCCTTCATGAACCCGGGCGGCATCCGCGCCGACCTGCCCTTCAACGCCCCCGACGGCAAGGTCACCTTCGGCGACGCCTTCACCGTGCAGCCCTTCGGCAACTCGCTGGTGACCATGACGCTCAACGGCGCGCAGCTCAAGACCCTGCTCGAAACCCAGTTCGCCGGCTGCAACGGCCAGAGCAGCACCCGCATGCTGCAAGTGTCCGCCGGCTTCGCCTATAGCTACTCGGCCGGCGCCACCTGCAACGCCCGCATCACGGCGATGACCCTCGGCGGCGTGCCGGTCGACCCGAGCGCCGCCTACCGCGTCACGGTCAACAGCTTCCTGGCCGACGGCGGCGACGCCTTCGCGGTGCTCACCGAAGGCACCAGCCGCCTCGGCGGCGCGGTGGACCTCGACGCCTTCGAAGCCTACCTGCAGGCCAACCCGGCCGGCGTCGCCCCGGGCCCGCAGAACCGCATCACCCGCCTGCCCTGAGCGTGACGGACACCCAAGGAGCCTGACCCATGTTCCACAAGACCCTGTTCATCGCCGCACTCGCCCTCGCGGCCACCGCCCCGGCCCAGGCCGCCCGCTGGTCGCTGGTCGATGCCGGCACCGGCTTCGGTTTCAGCAGCCTGAGCGCCAACATCGGCGGCGACATCGTCGCGGCCGATGGCTTCACCGACCTCGACGCCGGGCCCGGCTACGCCAGCCTCACCGGTGCCGACCTCGGCAGCCTCACGCTGCCCGGCGGCGCGGCCGACACCGGCTATGCCCACACGTTGCTCGTCGATACCCTGGGCGACAGCGCCACCACCGCGCTCTACCTCGGCACCGCCCACTCGCTGGGCTTTGCCGCCAGCGCCGACGGCACCGTGGGCGATTACTTCGCCACCCAGGACGTGGCCGTGTCCGGACTGCAGCTACGCATCGTGGGCGATGCCGGCGAGGCCGACGGCACACCGGTCAATGTCAGCCTCAGCGGCATGGCCGACGTGCTGCTCGACCGCGGCCTGAGCGCCGACCATCTGATCGGCCTCGATCTCGACATCCGCCAGGCCGGCCACCCCGACGCCCTGCTGTCGCTGTCGTGGTCGGGCGATGCCAGCGCGCCGGTGGGGCTCAGCTTTGCCTCGGCCGTCGGCCAGGTGCTCGACCTCACGCTGTCGCTGCATCTCGAAACCACCCAGACCGGCAGCGCCCAGGCCTACACCGCCGGCGAGCCGTGGCTGACCGGCGCCGCGGCGCAGTTCGACGGCCTGCTCACGGTCAGCGCCGTGCCGGAGCCCGAGTCCTACGCCATGCTGCTGGCCGGCCTCGGTCTGGTGGGGCTGATCGCCCGCCGTCGCCGCTGAAGCACGGCGGTCCACGCAAAACGGCCCGACCACCGGCACAACCGGTGTCCGGGCCGTCTGCTTTGGCTCGCCTTACTCGGCCTGCAACACCCCGCGACGCAGCTGGTCGCGCTCCATCGATTCGAACAGCGCCTTGAAGTTGCCCTCGCCGAAGCCGTCGTCGCCCTTGCGCTGGATGAACTCGAAGAACACCGGCCCGAGCAGGCACTCGGAGAAGATCTGCAGCAACAGGCGCGGCTGGCCGCCCTCGGTCGAGCCGTCGAGCAGGATGCCGCGGCTTTGCAGCGCCTCGGCCGACTCGCCGTGGCCCGGCACCCGCTCGTCGAGCATCTCGTAATAGGTGGCCGGCGGCGCCGTCATCAGCGGCACGCCGGCAGCGCGCAGGCGGTCCACCGTGGCCGGCAGGTCGTCCGACAGCAAGGCCACATGCTGGATGCCCTCGCCGTTGAACTTCATCAGGAACTCCTCGATCTGCCCGCTGCCCTTGGACGACTCCTCGTTGAGCGGGATGCGGATCTTGCCGTCCGGCGCGGTCATCGCCTTGGAGGTGAGGCCGGTGTACTCGCCCTTGATGTCGAAGTAGCGGATCTCGCGGAAGTTGAAGATGCGTTCGTAGAACGCCGCCCAGTGGTTCATGCGGCCGCGGTACACGTTGTGCGTGAGGTGGTCGACCAACTTCAGCCCGTGGCCCACCGGCCGGCGCTCGACGCCCTCGATGAAGTGGAAGTCGATGTCGTAGATCGAGGCGCCGTCTTCGAAGCGGTCGATCAGGTACAAGGGCGCGCCGCCGATGCCGCGGATCGCCGGCAGGCGCAGCTCCATCGGCCCGGTGGGGATGTCCACCGGCTGCGCGCCCAGTTCCATCGCGCGCGTGTAGGCGGCGTGCGCATCGCGCACCCGGAAGGCCAGCCCGCAGGCCGAGGGCCCATGCTCGGCGGCAAAGTACGAGGCCACGCTGCGCGGCTCGCTGTTGATGATGAAGTTGATCTCGCCCTGGCGGTAGAGCGCCACCTGCTTGGAGCGGTGGGTCGCCACCTTGGTGAAGCCCAGCTGCTCGAACAGCGGCTCGAGCACGTTCGGGGTGGGCGAGGCGAACTCGACGAACTCGAAGCCCATCAAGCCCATCGGATTGTCGAAAAGGTCAGCCATGTCAAAAACTCCTGATAGATCCGGGGACCGCGCATGCGGTGATAAGGGGTTGGATCGATCAGGCCGCCGGAGGTGCCCCCGGCAGGCCGCGCACGCTGCGCGCCAGGTGCTCGCCCCGGCACAAGGCGGTGCGCCGTTGCGAGGCGCCGGCCGAGCCACGCAGGCGGGCGGTGAGGGTCAGCACGCAGGACAGCAGGCGCGACGCACAGCAGCCGCAACGGCATTGACCGGGCCGGCAGACGCGCGAACGCGACACCGGCGCGCCGGCCGGTGGCGGGGTGGGCACTGCATGGGGCGCGATGGCCATGTCTCCTCCTGTGGGGTGTTCTGCTCTTGCGGCAGATGCTCACAGTGTATGGCGCACGCCACGCAATGTTCTGCCAATCTGGCGGGCAGAATACGGCGATCCGCGTCTCTGCGCCCGCCAGAGCACCCTCGGCACGCCATCCAATGGCGCAGGCGGGATACGCGGCGCTAACCGGCGTCGAGAAGATTGCGCCGCACGCGGTCGAGCAGGGCCAGCAGCCTGCGCGCCTCCGCATCGTCCAGCCCCGCCACGGCGCGCACCGCCAGCGCGTGGCTTTGCGCCTCCAGCAGCGCGTGAACCCGCGCGCCCGCGGCGGTCACCCGCACGCGGGAGGTGCGCCGATCCTTCGGGTCGGCCTCGGCCTCGAGCAGCGCCTTGGTGCGCAAACCGGCGATCAGACGGGCGATCTGGGCCTTGTCGCGCGAGGCATGGAGCACCAGGTCGCTCAGCGTCGCGCCCGGATGACGGGCGAAGTAGGCAAGCACCTTGAACTCCATGTGGGAGAGCTCATGCGGCGTCTCGCGCAAGACCCGGTACTGCATCGCGCGAAACAGGTGCATGACCTCATGGACGGCATCCATCACGTGATCGGGGGACGGTTCGACAGGAGAATTGGTTGACATTATCAATTACATCGCAGATATTGCTTGACATTATCAACAAAAAGGCCTTGCCATGCACCCCCAATCCCCATCGGCCTCGTCCGCGCCACCCCGACGCATCCAGCGCATCCGTCACGAACTGCGTTTCCGTGAGGTCGTCGTCGACCGCGTCGAACGACCGACCCCCGGCTTCGCCCGCGTGACCTTCTCGGGCACGTCGCTGGCGGACTTTCGCTCCGACGGCTTCGACGACCATGTGAAGTTCGTCTTTGACGACGAAGACGGCACCCGTGTGCGGCGCGACTACACCCCGCGCCACTACGATGCCGCGCGCGGCGAACTGACCCTCGAATTCGCCCTGCACGACGACGGCCCGGCCGGCCGCTGGGCCCGCCGCGCGCAGGCCGGCCAGACGGTGACCATCGCCGGTCCCAAGGGCTCGATGTGCGTGCCCACCGACTACGACTGGCACCTGCTGGTCGGCGACGCCAGCGCCCTGCCGGCCATCCACCGGCGCATCGAGGAGATGCCCGCGCACAGCCGGGTGCTCGCCGTGATCCAGGCCCCGACCGCCGACCGCCGCCACCTCCACAGCGCCGCTGCGCTGACGCTGCTATGGGTTGCCGACGCCGACGCCCTCATCGACGCCGTGCAAGCCCTCGCCCGGCCCGAAGGCGACGGCTTCGCCTGGGGCGCCGGCGAAGCGTCCGCCATGGCCCGGCTGCGCGACGTGCTCACCCGGCAATGGCAACTGCCGCGCGAAGCCATGCGGGTGTCGTCCTACTGGCGGATCGGCCAGGCCGACTTCAGCGAAAAGGCGTAGGGCCGCCGCGGCAGCCCCCGCGAAGGGCACACGATTTGATAAGCTCGGCAGCACTGCGCCCTGGCGCATGCCGACTCGACCGCCGGCCCGGGCCGGCGGCGTAACGACAGCACCGAACTCACCGGAATCGACGGGGGCTCCCCATGAAACGCCTGATCCTGCTCCTCGCCAGCCACGGCCTCGCCCTGTTCGCGGGCTTCGCCGCCGGCATCTATGTGCTGCCCATCCTCACCGCCCCCGACGCCCCCAGCGCCGAGCAGGCACGCCAGCGTGTCGGCAACGCCATGTTCACCGGCCGCTTCAGCCGCGACCTCAAGGACAGCGACGCCCTGCACTGGGGCGAGGGCACACTGCAGGTGAGCGCGCACGCCATCGCCCTGGAAGGCCGGGTCGCGCCGGGGCCCGACTACCGGCTCTACCTCTCGCCCACCTTCATCGAGACCGAAGCCGAGTTCAAGCGGCTCAAACCCACGCTGGTGCATGTCGGCCATGTGCGCACCTTCGACAACTTCGTGGTCGACGTGCCCCCCGACATCGACCCGGCGCAATACACCACCGCCATCGTCTGGTGCGAAACCTTCGGCCAGTTCATCACGGCGGCCAAGTACCGCTGACCGCCATGAAACTCAACCAGCTCCCCCTCGGCGCCCGCTTCGAATACCAGGGCAAGATCCTCACCAAGACCGGCCCCATGACCGGCGCCACCGAAAAAGGCGGCTCGGTGTTCATCCCCAAGTTCGCCGTGCTCAAAGCCGTCGACGGCGAAGCCCCGCCGCCGCCCAAGGCCGCGCGGTCGGTGGACGCCGATGCGGTGCTGGCCGCCTTCGAGGCCTATCACGGCACGGCGATGCGGCTGGTGGACGAGTCGGGACGGATGGCGCTGGCGGCGGCGCGGGCGCGGTTTCTGAGGGCGCTCGACCACGGCGACGGCAGCACCTGAGGCCGCTACCGGTCGGCAAACGGCGCACGCAAGGTCCGCCGATCGATCGCGCCGATCCCCCGCAAAGCACGACCTGGGCACGCCGCCTCGGGCGGCATGCCCAGAGTCAGAATTCTTTCTTCAGCGCCGCGTTCTCGCGTACGAACACCATGCCGAAGGCGCCGATGGACACCACCTTGTCGTTGACGGTGGTGTAGGAGCCGACGCCGAAGGCGTGGTACTCGGAGAAGAAGGCGGCGACGCGGCCGAGTTGCAGCAGCTTCGCCACCTCGCTGCGCGCGGCCAGCTCGTCGCGGATGGTGTCGCGATGCTTTTCCGGCGAGGGGTTGAGCAAAACGCCGGCGGCGGCGATGACGATCAGGATGGCGGCGAATTTGAGCAGTGAGCGGATCATGGTGGCGCGTCGTTCATCATGGGGCAGCCCGGATCTTCGCACAGGCGCCGCCGTTTCCGCATGCCGGCGCTTGCCTGTCGCCGGCCGCGGTGGCGGCCCCGCAACGACACCGTGCAATTCTCAACCCGCGCCCGTGCGTCTTGCATCCCGATACCGGTCATCGCCACAACGCCGGCCGCCCATGCCCGGCGCCCGCGCCATCGTACGTTCGATTTCCGTCCGTTCATCGTCTTTCTGATCGCCGCCGCGCGCCGCGGCATCGTGCTGCGCTGCAGTGGGTGCCAAGGCGCAGGCCGCCGTCAGCCGCGCCTGGGCGCCGATGCTGCGCGGCAGCATGCGCGCCCGGGCACAGCCATTGCGAAGGAGAAGTCGGTGCGGCGCCATCTGCGCACCGCCATCGAAAAAAACGGAATGGAGACAAACATGGAAGTCCAGACTGCATCTCGCGTGGAGGTGATGGGGATCGATGCCGGCGGCACGATGACCGATACCTTCTTCGTGCGCGAAGACGGCCGCTTCGTGGTCGGCAAGGCGCAAAGCAACCCGGCGGACGAATCGCTCGCCATCTTCAACTCGTCCGAGGACGCGCTGGCCCACTGGGCGCGCAACGTCGATCAGGTCTATCCGGAGTTGGTCACCTGCGTGTATTCGGGCACCGCCATGCTCAACCGGGTGGTGCAGCGCAAGGGCCTGGACGTGGGCCTGATCTGCAACAAGGGCTTCGAGCAGGTGCACTCGATGGGCCGGGCGATCCAGAGCTATCTCGGCTATGCCCTCGAAGACCGCATCCACCTCAACACCCACCGCTATGACGATCCGCTGGTGCCGCTGTCGCGCACCCGCGGCGTGACCGAGCGCACCGACGTGCAGGGCGAGGTGGTGATTCCGCTGCGCGAGCACGAGGTCCGCCAAGCCACGCGCGAGCTGGTGGAAGCCGGCGCCCAGGCGATCGTCATCTGCCTGCTGCAATCCCACAAGAACGAAGCGAGCGAGAAGCGCGCCCGCGATGTGTGCCGCGAAGAACTCAAGGCGCTGGGCGTGGACCTCCCGGTGTTCGCCTCGGTGGACTACTACCCCTCGCGCAAGGAGAGCCACCGCATGAACACCACGGTGCTCGAGGCCTATGCGGCCGAGCCCTCGCGCCAGACGCTCAAGAAGGTGAGCGACCGCTTCAAGAAACACGGCGCCAAGTTCGACCTGCGGGTCATGGCCACCCATGGCGGCACGATCTCGTGGAAGGCCAAGGAGCTGGCGCGCACCATCGTCTCAGGCCCCATCGGCGGGGTGATCGGCTCCAAGCTACTGGGCGAGACCCTGGGCTACGAGAACATCGCCTGCTCCGACATCGGCGGCACCTCCTTCGACATGGCGCTGATCACCAAGGGCAAGTTCTCGATCATGTCCGACCCGGATATGGCGCGCCTGGTGCTCTCCCTGCCGCTGGTGGCGATGGACTCGGTGGGTGCCGGCGCCGGCAGCTTCGTGCGCATCGACCCCTACAGCGGCGGCATCAAGCTGGGGCCGGATTCGGCCGGCTACCGGGTCGGCACCTGCTGGCCGGAGAGCGGGCTGGACACGGTGTCGGTGTCCGACTGCCATGTGGTGCTCGGCTACCTGAACCCGGACAACTTCCTCGGCGGCGCCATCACGCTGGACGTGGAGCGCGCCCGCCAACACATCAAGGCGCAGATCGCCGACCCGCTCGGCCTGTCGGTGGAAGATGCTGCCGCCGGCGTGATCGAGCTGCTCGACCTGCAGCTGCGTGACTACCTGCGCGCCAACATCAGCGCCAAGGGCTACAACGCGGCCGACTTCGTGTGCTTCTCCTACGGCGGCGCCGGCCCGGTGCACACCTACGGCTACACCGAGGGCGCCGGCTTCAAGGATGTGATCGTGCCGGCCTGGGCGGCGGGCTTCTCGGCCTTCGGCTGCGCCTGCGCCGACTTCGAATACCGCTACGACAAGAGCGTGGACGTGGCCGTGCCGCAGCATGGCAGCGACGACGAGAAAGTCGCCGCCAGCCAGACCATCCAGGCCGCCTGGGAGGAACTGGCGGCCAAGGTCATCGAGGAATTCGTCATCAACGGCTTCAAGCCCGAAGACGTGATCCTGCGCCCCGGTTACCGCATGCAGTACATGGGCCAACTCAACGACCTGGAGATCGACTCGCCGATCACCGGCGCGGCCACCGCCGCCGACTGGGACAAGATGGTCGAGGCCTACGAGGAGACCTACTCGCGCGTCTATGCCAGCTCGGCACGCTCGCCGGAGCTGGGCTTCTCGGTCACCGGCGCCATCATGCGCGGCCTGGTCACGGTGCAGAAGCCCTCCCTGCCCGAGGACGAGGAAGCCGGCCCGACCCCGCCGCCGGAAGCGCATCTGGGCACCCGCCCGTTCTACCGCAACAAGCAATGGGTCGATGCGGTGCTGTGGAAGATGGAAGCGCTCAAGCCCGGCAACGAGATCACCGGCCCGGCCATCATCGAATCCGACGCCACCACCTTCGTCGTGCCCAACGGTTTCGCCACCCGGCTCGACAAGCATCGCCTGTTCCACCTGCGCGAAATTCAAGGCAAGTGAGGAGACAACCATGAACATGATGACCCACAAGGAAACCGGCTTCGCCAACCTGCTTGGCACCGGCCAGACTCTGAAGCAATACCGGGACGCGATCCTCGAACGCACGAAGGAGAGCGGCCACTACAACGGGCTCGAGACGCTAGCGCTGCGCGAGGCCGACCCGATCCGCTACGAGAAGCTGTTTTCCAAGCTGCGCGGCGGCCTGGTGCATGCGCGCGAGACGGCCAAGAAGATCGCCGCCAGCCCGATCGTCGAGCAGGAGGGCGAGCTGTGCTTCACCCTCTACAACGCCGCCGGCGACTGCGTGCTCACCTCCACCGGCATCATCATCCATGTCGGCACCATGGGCGCCGCGATCAAGTACATGATCGAGAACAACTGGGAGGCCAACCCCGGCATCAACCCCGGTGACATGTTCACCAACAACGACTGCTCGATCGGCAATGTGCACCCCTGCGACATCGCCACCATCGTGCCGATCTTCGTCCAGGGCAAGCTGATCGGCTGGGTCGGCGGCGTCACCCATGTGATCGACACCGGCGCGGTGACCCCGGGCTCGATGTCCACCGGCCAGACCCAGCGCTTCGGCGACGGCTACATGATCACCTGCCGCAAGACCGGGGTGAACGACACGCCGCTGCGCGACTGGCTGCATGAGTCCCAGCGCTCGGTGCGCACGCCCAAGTACTGGATTCTCGACGAGAAGACCCGCATCGCCGGTTGCCACATGATCCGCGACCTGGTCGAGGAAGTGATCGAGGAGGAAGGCCTGGAGGCCTACGAGCAGTTCGCCTTCGAGGTCATCGAGGAAGGCCGGCGCGGCCTCTCGACGCGCCTCAAGGCCATGACCCTGCCGGGCAAATACCGCAAGGTGGCCTTCGTGGACGTGCCCTACGCCCACGAGGACGTGCAGACCTCCAACGCCTTCGCCAAGCTCGACACCATCATGCACGCCCCGGTGGAGATGGAGATCCGCAAGGACGGCACTTGGCGGCTCGATTTCGAGGGCGCCAGCCGCTGGGGCTGGCACAGCTACAACGCCCACCAGGTGGCCTTCACCAGCGGCATCTGGGTGATGATGACGCAGACCCTGGTGCCCACCCAGCGCATCAACGACGGCGCCTACTACGGCACCGAGTTCCACATGCCCAAGGGCGGCTGGAACAACCCGGACGACCGCCGCACCGGCCACGCCTACGCCTGGCACTTCCTGGTCTCGGCGTGGACCACCATGTGGCGCGGCCTCTCGCAGGCCTACTTCAGCCGCGGCTACCTGGAAGAGGTCAACGCCGGCAACGCCAACACCTCCAACTGGCTGCAGGGCGGCGGCATCAACCAGGACGGCGAGATCCACGCGGTCAACTCCTTCGAAGCCTCCTCCTGCGGCACCGGCGCCTCGGCGATCAAGGACGGCCTCAACCATGCCGCCGCCATCTGGAACCCGGAAGGCGACATGGGCGACATCGAGATCTGGGAGATGGCCGAACCGCTGCTCTACCTCGGCCGCAACGCCAAGTGCAACTCCGGCGGCTACGGCAAGTATCGCGGCGGCTGCGGCTTCGAGACCCTGCGCATGGTGTGGAAGGCGCAGGACTGGACCATGTTCTTCATGGGCAACGGCTTCATGAACAGCGACTGGGGCCTGATGGGCGGCTACCCGTCGGCCACCGGCTACCGCTTCGAAGCCCACAAGACGGGTCTGGAGCAGCGCATCGTGGTCGGCGACAGCCTGCCGCTGGGCGCCGACGTGAATCCGGACGCGCCGGACTACGAGCGCCACATCGATGCCGGCGCCCGCGTCAAGCGCGACCACCAGTGCATGACCACCGAGGACTGCTACGAGAACTACGACCTGTACCTCAACTACCTGCGCGGCGGCCCCGGCTACGGCGACCCGCTCGACCGCGAACCCGAGGCCATCGCCCGCGACCTCAACAACGCCTGGCTGCTGCCGGAGTACGCGCAGAAGGTCTATGGCGCGGCCATCCGTCAGGACGCCAAGGGGGTGTGGAGCGTCGATGCCGAGGCCACAGCGAAGCGTCGCGCCGAGGTGCGCAAGGAGCGGCTCGCCCGCGCCGTGCCCACCCGCGAATGGATGCACGAGGAGCGCGAGCGGATCGTCACCAAGCATGCCAGCGCCCAGGTCAAGCACATGTTCGCCACCAGCTTCGGCCTGTCGGAGAAGTTCCTGAACCAGTTCAAGACCTTCTGGAACCTGCCCGCCGACTGGACCCTCACCGAGGACGAACTGGACGTGCCCTCCTACGGCAGCAAGTACCGCATGGACCTGGCCAAGATGCCCGACGTGCGCACCGTGACCCTGGTCGAGGAATGACCACCCACTGACCCCGATCGCCGCCGGCCCCGGCCGGCGGCCCGCAGAACATCAGGAGACACATCATGAGTCGCTATACCAAGGAACAGGTGGCCAAGCTGGCTGACGGCAAGCTCGACTGGGACACCACCATGCGCATGCTCGCCATGCCCAAGGACAACGAACGCTTCGCCCTCTATGTCGAGGCCCTGCAGAAGAAGGTGAGCTGGCGCGACAAAATTGTCCTGCCGCTCGGCCCGCACCTCTACATCGCCCAGAACGCCAAGAGCAAACAATGGGTGACCAAGTGCGACTGCGGCCACGAGTTCGGCGATTACCGCGAGAACTGGAAGCTCAACGCCGTGGTGTACGTGCGCGACACCGAAGAGGCGATGACCGAGGTCTATCCGAAGCTGATGGCCCCCGACACCGCCTGGCAGGTCTATCGCGAGTACTACTGCCCCAGCTGCGGAACCATGCACGACGTCGAAGCGCCGACGCCCTGGTACCCGGTGATCCACGACTTCGAGCCCGACATCGAAGCCTTCTACGAGGAGTGGGTCGGCCTGCCGGTGCCCGAAAAGGCCGCCTGACCGCACTTGCATCGCCACGCCCCGCCGGTCGGGGCGTGCGCATCACCCGTTCTCTCCCGCCGGCGCGGCGCAACCGGGCCGCGTCGGCTTCGTTTTTGGAGTCCCCATGAAAGCGCTCGTCTATCAAGAGCCCGGCAAGATGGCCTGGCAGGACAAGGCCAAACCCGTCATCGACAAACCGACGGATGCCATCGTCCGCATCACCCGCACCACCATCTGCGGCACCGATCTGCACATCCTCAAGGGCGATGTGCCCACCGTCACGCCGGGGCGCACCCTCGGCCACGAGGGCGTGGGCATCGTCGAATCGGTGGGCGAGGGCGTGAGCCGTTTCAAGCCCGGCGACCATGTCCTCATCTCCTGCATCAGCGCCTGCGGTCGCTGCCTCAACTGCAAGCGCCAGCTCTATGCGCATTGCGAAGACGGCGGCTGGATCCTCGGCCACCTCATCGACGGCACCCAGGCCGAGTATGTGCGCATCCCCCATGCCGACAACAGCCTGCATCCGATCCCCGACGGGGCCGACGAGGAAGCGCTGGTGATGCTCAGCGACATCCTGCCCACGGGCCTGGAGATCGGCGTGCTCAACGGCCAGGTCAAGCCCGGCGACACCGTGGTCATCGTCGGCGCCGGCCCGGTCGGCATGGCCGCGCTGCTCACCGCGCAGTTCTACTCGCCGGCCCGGCTGGTGATGGTCGACATGGACACCAATCGCCTCGACACCGCCCGCCAGCTCGGCGCCACCCACACCTTCAACGCCGCCGAGGGCGACATCGCCGACCGCCTCATGGCGCTCACCGACGGGCGCGGCGCCGACGTGGCGATCGAGGCGGTGGGCATTCCCGCCACCTTCGACCTGTGCCAAGAGATCGTCGCCGCCGGCGGCCACATCGCCAACGTCGGCGTGCATGGCACCCCCGTGAGCCTGCATCTGGACAAGCTCTGGATCCGCAACATCACCCTCACCACCGGCCTGGTCAGCACCCACACCACGCCGATGCTGCTGCAAACGGTGCAGGCCGGCACGCTGTCGCCCGGTTCGCTGGTGACCCACCGCTTCGCCCTCGACGACATCGAGGCGGCCTATCGCGTGTTCGGCAACGCCGCACGCGAAAAGGCAATGAAAGTGATCCTCGAAGCCTGAGCGGCATTGACGATGGAGGAGCTCGCCCCCATGACGACTTATCTGGCGCACGGCACGCGCTTCGAAGACACCGCGCTGTGCCGATTCCTGCACGACTACGGCCATGCCGACCTGGGCGCCCTGCACCTGTGCGCCCGCGAAGAACCGACCCGCTTCTGGGCAGAAGTCGAAGACGCCGTCGGACTCACCTGGCACCGGCGCTACCACACCGTGTGCGACCGGTCCCACGGGCCCGAGTGGCCGCGCTGGTTCGTCGGCGGCGAGCTCGACCTGTTCGAGAACCTCGTCGGCCGCCGCGCCCGGGCCACCCCCGACCAGCCCGCGCTGATCTGGGAGGGCGACGACGGCGACCTGCGCCGCTTCACCTGGCGCGAGCTGGACGATGCGGCCCGGCGCCTCACCACCGCGCTGGCGCGGCTGGGCGTGTGCCCGGGCGAGCGCATCGCCATGTACCTGCCCATGGTGCCAGAGACCGCGGTGGTGTTCCTCGCCGCCGCCCGCCTCGGCGCCATCGTGCTGCCCCTGTTTTCCGGCTACGGCGCCGACGCCGTGGCCAGCCGCCTGATCGACAGCGAAGCGATGGTGATGGTCTGCGCCGACGGCTACCTGCGCCGCGGCAAGCGGGTGGACATGCTCGGCGAGGCCCGCACCGCCGCCGCAGCCGCCCCGGCCCTGGCCCATCTGCTGGTGGTGCCGCGCCTGGGCACGCCCTGGGCGCCGCAGGCGAGCGGGCAGTGGCGTGAGTGGGACTACCGCAGCCTGGTGGCGGCCAGCGATCCGGACACCGGCCCGGCCATCCACGGCACCTCGACGCCGCTGATGATTCTCTACACCTCGGGCACCACCGGCCGCCCCAAGGGCGTGGTCCACACCCATGCCGGCTTCCCGCTCAAGGCGGCGCAGGATCTGCTCATGGCCTTCGATCTCAAGCCCGGCGACCGCCTCGCCTGGATCACCGACATGGGCTGGATGATGGGCCCCTGGCTGGTCTTCGGCGGCCTGCTGCGCGGCGCCACGCTGGTGTTCTTCGAAGGCACGCCCGACCACCCTACGCCGAACCGCATCTGGCAACTGGTGGCCCGCCACCGCCTCACTCACCTGGGCCTGTCGCCCACCCTCGCACGTCTGCTCATGGCCGCCGGCGACGCCGGTCTGCCGCAACCGGGCCAGCTCGACAGCCTGCGGGTGTTCGGGTCCACCGGCGAGCCCTGGAACGACGCGCCCTGGCACTGGCTGTTCGACGCCGTGGGCCAGGGCCGCTGCCCGATCATCAACTATTCCGGCGGCACCGAGATCGGCGGCGGCATCCTCGCCTGCTTTGCCGGCCTGCCGCAGAAGCCCTGCGCCTTCGCCGGCCCGATCCCCGGCATGCAGGCCGATGTGGTCGACATCGACGGCGCCTCGCTGCTCGACCAAGGCACCGGCGAGGAGATCGGCGAGCTGGTACTGCGCGCCCCTTGGCCCGGCATGGCCCACGGCTTCTGGCATGACGCGGCGCGTTACCTGGACACCTACTGGTCGCGCTTCCCCGACCTGTGGGTGCACGGCGACTGGGCACGGGTGGACGCCGACGGCCACTGGTTCATCCAGGGGCGCAGCGACGACACCCTCAAGATCGCCGGCAAGCGCGTCGGCCCGGCCGAGTACGAGTCCGCCCTGGTGGCCCATCCCATGGTGGCCGAAGCGGTGGCCATCGGCGTGCCGGACCCGGTCAAGGGCGAAGTGGCCACCTGCTTCGTCACCGTCGCCGGTGGGGCGGTCGCGGACGACTGGCCCGGGGTCGAGGCCGAGCTGATCCGCCATGTGGCGGCCCTGCTCGGCAAGCCGCTGGCGCCGGCGCGGGTGCACCGGGTGGCCGCGCTGCCGCGCACCCGCAACGGCAAGATCCTGCGGCGCGTGGTGCGGGCGGTGTGGCTCGACACCGACCCGGGCGACCTGAGCGCCCTCGAAAACCCGGCCGCGCTCGACGCCCTGGCCAATTGCCGCGCGGCCGGCGAAGCCATCGCCTGAGCGCCGAAGCGTTCGATTTCCGGCCGTTCGGACGACGAACGTTCGGAAATCGAACGCTGTCAGCGCTGCTTCGCGTCGGCGACGAGGCACCCCACCGGCGGGCAATCGCCCGCCCACGCGCGCATTCTCCCGCCACACGGCAGGTGGCACCAAGCTTGCTCGTGGATTAGCACCAGCGGTCGCCCGGAGGTGACACCCGGCCCGCTTGAGCTAAGCTGACAGCACGGACGCAACACACCAAGCCAGCACGACGGAGGAGACGCCGCGACGATCTCCACCTGCCAGACGAGCAGCCGGGCGCTGACTTGCAACGAGGAGGAGATCGAACGGATGGCGGAGACAGCCGACGGGCAACGTTTCTCGGAGCCCGGCAACGACGCCGCGGTGATGGCCGCGTGGGAGCACTTTCTGGACGGCAGCGGCCGACCGGCCGACGCGCTGCGCAGCCTGGTGGAAGGCTCATGGCGGCGCTGTCGCGAACACAACGTAGACCCCGACAAGCGCAGCGCCCCGCCGCCGCTGACCGAATCCCGGCTCGAATCCCTGCGCCACACCCACACCGAACTGCTCGAAGCCAGCGCGCCGGTGATGGCCTGCGCGCGCGACTTCCTGGCCGAAACCGGCACCGTCATGGCGCTGGCCGACACGCGCTGCACCATCCTCAGCATGGAGGGCGACACCCGCACCGTGGGCGCGGCCGAAAACATCCACCTGCTGCCCGGCGTGTCCTGGAGCGAACGCATCTGCGGCACCAACGCCATCGGCACCGCCCTGGCGGTGGGCGAGCCGGTGCAGATCCACTCGGCGGAACACTACTGTGCCGGCATCAAGCGCTGGACCTGTTCGGCGATGGTGGTCCGCCACCCCATCGATGGCGAAATCCTCGGCGTGGTGGACGTCTCGGGCCTGTCCGAAACCTACAACCGCCAAAGCTTGGCGCTGGTGGTGACCACCGCCAACCGCATCGAAAGCCGGCTCACCATGCGCGAGACCGAGCTGCGCCTGCGCCTGCTCGAAGCCGCCCTGCCGCACTGGTCGTCCGGCACCGACAGCGTGGTGCTCTTCGACCGGCGCGGTTATCCGGTCAAGGCCAACGGCAATGCCCAGGCGGTGCTCACCGCGCTCGGCGCCGACCTCGACCTGAGCCGGCCACGTCGCATCCCCGCCCTCGCCCTGGAGGGCGACTTGTCGGACCTGCCGCCGTGGCTACGGCCCGAGTGGCTCGCCCCCGTCACCGACCGTGGCGCCCGCATCGGCACGCTGCTCGTCCTGCCACTGCCCGCACTCGGGCGCCTGCGCGACAAACCGGCGGAGGCGGTCGACAGCCTGCCGGCCGGCTTCGGCAACATCGTCACCGCCGACCGCGGCCTGCAAACCGCGGTGCGCAAGGCCGGCCAGCTGGCCCGCTCCAAGGTACCGGTGCTGCTGCTCGGCGAGACCGGCGTCGGCAAAGAGGAGTTCGCCCAGGGCATCCACCAAGCCAGCCCCTTCGGCGACGGCCCCTTCGTCGCGCTCAACTGCGGCGGGCTGTCACGCGAGCTGCTGGCCAGCGAGCTGTTCGGCTATGTGGACGGCGCCTTCACCGGCGCGCGGCGCGGCGGCGTGATCGGCAAGATCGAAGCGGCCAACGGCGGCACCTTGTTTCTCGACGAAATCGGCGAAATGCCCATGGACCTGCAACCCCACCTGTTGCGGGTGCTGGAGCAGGGCGAGATCTACCGCCTCGGCGAAAACGTGCCGCGCCAGACCAACTTCCGCCTGGTGGCCGCCACCCACCGCGACCTGCGCCAGGAGGTTGCCGACGGGCGCTTTCGCATGGACCTCTACTACCGGGTCGCGGTCACCTCGATCCGCATCCCCGCGCTGCGCGACCGCGTCGGCGACATCCCGCTGCTGCTGCGCCATTTCCTCGCCCACTTCGCCGAGCGCCACCACATGCCGATCCCCGCGGTCGACGACGCGGTCACCGCCCGGCTGGCCCGCTATGCCTGGCCGGGCAATGTGCGCGAGCTGCGCAACGTGGTCGAGAGCATGCTGCTGGTGAGCGACGGCGACCGCCTCGACATCGACATGCTGCCGCCTGAACTCGACGCGCTGGATCCCGAAACGGCACCGCCCCTGTCTGCCATCGCAAGCGGGCAGCGCATCAGCGATGTCGAGGCCGACCTCATCCGCCGCACCATCGCCGACACCGGCGGCAACCTCACCCGCGCCGCCCGGCAACTGGCCATCGCCAAGAGCACCCTCTACCAAAAGCTCAGGGACTACGGCCTCTACGACGAAGTCATGCAGCAACGCAGCCAGCGGCTGGGCATGCGCTGACGATCGGGCCTCATGCCATCTGCTGGATCCGGATCATGTTGCCGGCCGGATCGCGCACTCCGTAGGGCTGGTCGGTCGGCTCCTGGACGATCTCCGCATCCAGCGCCTGCAGGCGCTGGAAGGTGGCGTCCAGATCTGCTCAGTGGCTACCTACACGCCATGACGCCGAAAGGACCTCCGCCTGTTGAAGTACTGTCTGCACGGCCGCGTCCTGCAGGTCGGGCGGATAGCCATACTTGCGCAGTATCCGCTTGACCAACACCCGCAGGCGGGCACGGGCCGATTCACGATGCGCCCAATCGACGGCAATGTTCTCCCGCAGGCTGACCAGCAGTTCATGCGCGATCACGCGCAGATTGTCGTCCCCCATCACCTGCACGGCAGATTCGTTTTCCGCCAGTGCGTCATAGAAGGCGATCTCCTCGTCGGACAGGCCCTGTTCCTCGCCACGGTTTCGTGCCGCGCGGATGTCCTGGGCGAGTTTGATCAACTCCTGCAGCACCTCGGCCGTGGTGATGGCATTGGCGTGATAGCGCGCGATGGCATCCTCCAGCCGTTCGGTAAAGGCACGAGTCTCGACCACGTTAGTGCGGGTGCGCGAGCGGATGCTGTCGTTCAGTAGCTTGCGCAGTGCTTCCAGCCCAAGGTTCTTTTTCTCCATCTGCTGCACTTCGAGCAGGAACTCATCCGACAGGATGGAGATGTCCGGGCTCTGGATGCCGGCGGCGGCCAGGATGTCGACAATCTCGGTCGAGACCACAGCCCGGCTGACGATCTGAGCGATGGCAAGCTCCCGATCCTGGCGGGCAGCGCCGACACCCCCCGCCGTCTTGACCAGTGCCGCGCGAATCGCCTGAAAGAAGCCGACCTCCTCGCGGATGCCCCGCGCTTCATCCGAACTCGCAGCCAGCGCAAAGGCTTTCGACAAGGCCAGCACGCCATCGGCAAAGCGCCGCTGCGCCTGCTTCTTGGCGTCTGGCGTCGTTTCCGCCGCGGCCCATTGTTGCTGCTTGTCGAGAATCCATTCGATGGCGCCCGCCATCATGGCCAGTCGGTCGCCCGGTGTGCCGCCAAGGCCGGTGCGGTAGTCGAAGCCGTGGAACATGTCGCGCACGATCTCGACCTTTTCCAGCAGCACCGCCACCGCCTCGGCTTCGTCGATGCCGGTCTTGTCCTGGTCGGGCTTGGCGTACTGAGCGAGTGCGGACTTGAGGTTCTGGGCGACGCCGATGTAGTCCACGATCAGGCCGGCCGGCTTGTCGCGGAACACGCGGTTCACCCGGGCGATGGCCTGCATCAGGCCGTGGCCGCGCATCGGCTTGTCGATGTACATGGTGTGCATGCTCGGCGCGTCGAAGCCGGTCAGCCACATGTCGCGCACGAGCACCAGACGCAGCGGGTCCTGCGGATCGCGAGCCCGCTTGGCCAGCAGATCACGCCGCGCCTTGCTGCCGATGTGCTGCTGCCACGCGAGCGGGTCGGAGGCCGCGCCGGTCATCACGATCTTGATGCTGCCGGCGGTGTCGTCCTTGCTGTGCCAGTCGGGCCGCAGCTTGATGATTTCGTCGTAGAGCGCCACGCAGATGCGACGGCTCATGCACACCACCATCGCCTTGCCATGGAGCGCCGCCACGCGGTCCTCGAAATGCGCCACCAGATCCGCCGCCACTAGTGCGAGGCGCTTTTCGCTGCCCACCAGCGACTCCACCGTGCTCCATTTCTGCTTGGTGCGCTCGGCGCTGGCCTCAATCTCATCCTCCAGCAGCGCCTCGATCTCGGCATCGATGCGCGGCTTCTCGTCTTCATCCAGCTCGATGCGCGCCAGCCGCGATTCGTAGTAGATGGGCACCGTGGCGCCGTCTTCCACGGCGCGGCTGATGTCGTAGATGTCGATGTAGTGGCCGAACACCGCCGGGGTGTTCACGTCGGTGGCCTCGATGGGCGTGCCGGTAAAGCCGATGAACGAGGCATTGGGCAGCGCGTCGCGCAGGTACTTGGCAAAGCCGTAGGCGATCTCGCCGGTCTTGCTCGCCACTTTGGCCTTGAAGCCGTACTGGCTGCGGTGCGCTTCATCCGCGATCACCACCACGTTGGCGCGGTCGGTCAGCGCCGTAGGGGCAACCCCTGTGGTTGCCCCATCATGGGCAGGCACAAGGCCTGCCCCTACGGGGGCGAATTTCTGCAAGGTGGTGAAGATCACGCCGCCGGAGGCGCGGTTGAGCAGGGTCCGCAGGTGTTCGCGATCCTGCGCCTGCACCGGCGTCTGTCGCAGCAGGTCGCGGCACATGGCAAAGGTCGCGAACAGCTGATCGTCCAGATCGTTGCGGTCGGTCAGCACCACCAGCGTGGGGTTGGCCATGCGTGGCTCGAACACCAGCAGGCCCGCATAGAAGGCCATCAGCAAACTCTTGCCGGAGCCCTGGGTGTGCCAGATCACCCCCGCCTTGTGGTCGCCCGCGGGTTGGTCCTTGACGCTGGGCAGCCCATACACGGCCGGCTCTTCGGCCACGGCATGCTGGCTGGCGCGCAGCGTCGAGATCACCGCTTTCTTCACGGCATGAAACTGGTGGTAGCCGGCGATGATCTTGACCAGTCCGCCACCGGTTTCGCCAAACACGGTGAAATGGCGCAGCAGATCCAGAAAGCGCCCCGGCTCGAAAACGCCTTCGATCAGCGTTGCCATCTCCGGCGCGCCCTTGGGCTCGATGCGCGCCCCGTCGGTGGTGCGCCAGGGCATGAAGCGCTCCAGATCCGCCGACAGCGAGCCCGCTCGTGCCGACAGGCCGTCCGAGGTCACCAGCAGCGCATTGCTGCGGAACAACGCCGGGATCTGCTGCTTGTAGGTCTGCAACTGGTTGAAGGCACCGGCCAGCGTGGCACTCTCGCCTCCCGGCGCCTTGAGCTCGATCACCGCCAGCGGCAGGCCATTGACGAACAGCACCACATCCGGCCGGCGCTTGGCCTGGGCGGCCACTACGGTGAACTGCTGCACCGCCAGCCAGTCGTTCTCACCCGGCCGTTCGAAATCGATCAACTGCAGCTTGCCGGCGGTCAGCACGCCATCCTCGCCGTAGTACTCCACGTCCGCGCCCTCGGCCAGCAGACGGTGGATGCGGCGGTTCTCCTCCAGTAGGTTCGGCAGTTCCGATTGGGTCAAACGGCGGATGGCATCGGTGCGCGCTTCCGCCGGCAGGCTCGGGTTCAGGCGGGCCACCGCCGCCTGCAGTCGGCCCGACAGCACCACCTCGTCATACGCGGCCCGCTCGGGGGCCGCGCCATCCGGGCCGATCAACTCGTCCGACGCCGTGGCGTAGCCCAGGTCGGCCAGTTGCGCCAGCAGCGCAGATTCGAGTTGGGCTTCGGAGAGAAAGGCCATCAGGTGCCCACCCATGTCGTAGGGGCAACCCTTGTGGTTGCCCACTCGTCGCCATCGCTGGCATCGCCAGAGGCAGGCACAAGGCCTGCCCCTACCACCACGTTCGTGGGATTTTCTCGATCCAGCGTCCACTGCAACGGGTTGTTCACGATGTATTCCCGAATACCCTGCAACGAGGCCTCGTCGCGAATGATGTGCTCGTAGTAATTGCGTTGCCAGAGACGACCACGAAATGACGCCCATGCCCTGTCTTTCACGCCACGGATATATTCAACCGTTACCCGTGATTTGAAGGCGCCTACGACATTCCCCAATACCGTAGGGGCACCCCTTGTGGGTGCCTTGCCACCATTCGGGGAATCATCACGGGCAGGCACAAGGCCTGCCCCTACGGGGGTGAAACCGGTCAATACGATGATGCCGTGAATGTGGTTTGGCATCACAACAAATGTATCGATATCCACATCGGGGACATGCGCCGGAATTTCCGTCCACACCCGGCGAATCATTTCCCCCGCCGGGTTCAACCGCATCTGCCCATCGACAATTTCCCCGAATAAACACGCCTGTTCCTGGGTGCAGATGGTCACGAAATAGGCCCCGGCCTGCGCGTAATCGTAGCCTTGCAGTCGCAAACTGCGACGGTGTTGGCGATCAGCGCCGGATGTCATGCGCCGGCCTCGTTCAACAACACGAAATGCTCCACCAGCTTCACCATCAATTCCTTCTGCTCAGGCAGGCTTTCGGCCACCAGCAGCGCCAGCGCCACCAGGGTGTTGTCGTTGATCAGGCGCGCCACCGGGCGGGCCAGCAGATGCTGGTTCAGGCGCAGGTACCACAGAAACAGGAACGCGCCGGTGCGCTTGTTACCGTCGGCCAGCGGATGGTTCTTGATCACGAAATACAGCAGATGCGCCGCCCGGCTCGCCACGTTGGGGTAGAACAGTTCCTCGCCAAAGCCCTGCTCGATGGTGGCGATGCTCGAGGCCAGCCCGTCGCCGCGCAACTGCCCGAACAGCTCGGTCGCTTCGCCCTTGGCGATCAGCTCCGCCTTGAGCTGGGCGATGGCGGCCAGCACCTCGTCCAGCGACAGCGCGCGCATCTCCCGCTGGGTGGCGCGCTGCCCGGTCAGGCTCTGCTCGTCATAGCCTTGCAGCAGGCTCCAACTGCGGGCGTAGTCGCCGATCACCTGCAACACCGCCCGCCCCTCGTCATTGACCAACTGCCGGCTGTCCAGCGTGCGTGCCAGCAGGCTCACCGCCTGCTCGAACTCGATGCCACGCGCCTGCAGGCGACGCTCGTTGAGGGTGTAGCCCTCGACCAGATGCTGGCGCAGCACGCCGGTCGCCCGGATGCGGAACTGCGTCGCCCGCGCCGAACTCACGCGATACCCCACCGAGATGATGGCATCCAGGTTGTAGTGCTTGAGCCGCCGCTTGACCTGCCGGGTCCCTTCTTGCCGAACTGCTAAGAAATCCTTAGCTGTTGCCGCTTCGTCCAACTCACCTTCGGCAAAGATCTTCTTCAGGTGCATCAACACGTTCTCGGGCGTGGTGCCGAACACCTCCGACATCTGGCGCTGGGTCAGCCAGACGGTGTCGCCCTGCAGCCGCACCTCCACCGGCTGATCGTCCGCCGCGAAGATCATGATGTCAGTCATGGCTCAAGCCTCGTGTCCGCCCGTGGGTGCCGGTGTCATGGGCTGACATGCTCGACGAATTTCTCGGCATCGGCAACCCACAGCTCGCCGGAGATGAGTTTGGGGAGCAGGGTGTCGCGCAGTTGGGCGAGGGCGTCAGACTCCGCAGCGTTCACCTTGATGCTTTCAAACATTGGCGCGATGAGCTTCGAGAACGCATGCCAGATTGCGTCATCTGATGGCGACGCCAGTTTGAACGCAGCGACGGAGTCGGCCTGCGCGCGCTGGCGGCCAGATGTGCCCGTCATGCTTCGGATCGCGTGGTCGCGAAACGCCGTGTCCCTTGCGAGAAGGTAGGTGTACTCGGCCGGCACCGGCGTCCTCGATCGCATCACAATGAATTCTGTCGAGCCCCATCCGACGGCATCGTCAGGCAAACACTGCACGAATGCTGTCTTGCCGTTTTCCAGACAGGGCGTAATCCGTGCCATCAAGGTATCGCCATTGCGAAACCGCATTCCACTACCGAACGACCGCGTTATCGGCGGTCTGGAGCTGCTCCCGGTCGTCGGCAGAGACGCCATGTCGAGGTACGGTGCGTGCGTCCCTTTGCGCAGTGGTTCGCTTGGATTGAACTCGATCAACTCGCTCGCCGGCACCATTTCCCACCCCTCCGGCTTCCCCGCCTCATCAAGCCGTTCAGGAAAAAGCCGCCAGAGCTCGGCGGGCAGGTACGGTTCGTGGCCTGCCATCTTGGCGCGGACGGGGCCGAAATCGATGAACCAGTCCTGGAACAGGGCGCGGGCCATGGCCTCCAGGGTCTGGTTGCGGCGGCGGTTGAGTTCGATCTTGTCGTCCAGCGTGCCGAGGATGTGAGCGATGGCGCGTTGTTCTTCGGGCGGAGGCAGCAAGAACTCAAACCCTTTGATCTGATTCCCACTGATATGCGGTACCGCGGTGCCCGTCTGGATTGCGAGAATGTGGGTAGTAAACGCCGGACTTCCGATCACATACTTCAAGAACCTGGAGTCCAACCCATTTATTCCGCGGAACCGCGCGACACGTTGAACAAGGAATGCAGGTAAATCGACTTCCCTGACGGCTGCGTATTTCAATCCTGCTTCGATCCAAGGCCGGTCCATGGCGAGAACGACATCGCCCTCTCGCAGCGAGTACCGTGCAAGTTCCTCTGTGTCGACTTCTGGCCAGCGCTTTACTCCATCCCACCGAAGGACGCCTTGGGCGATGTTGTCGCCCCGCAGCAAACGAGGAGCAGAAAAGTCATCAACATAGCGATCACTCTTGAATGGAAAGCCGGTCAAGAGGTCAGTAACTTCACCGAGTGTCGCTGCAACCCACTCACCCCCCATACCCAAGCTCCCGCAGATTCGCCTCGATCGCCGCGTCCAGCCGCGCCGCTTCCTGCTGCTGATCCCGCCACTGCGCGCTGAGCCGGGCCATCTTCTCGGCGAAGGGTTCGCCGTCGTCCTCGGCGGCTTCGGCGCCCACGTAGCGGCCGGGGGTGAGCACATGGCCGTGCTGGCGAATTTCCTCCAGCGTGGCGGACTTGCAGAAACCGGGCTCGTCGGCGTAGGGGCGACCCTCGTGGTCGCCCGATTCCCGGGCAGGCACAAGGCCTGCCCCTACGGTTTCGCCGCGCCAGGCGTGGTAGGTGTCGGCAATCTTCTGGATGTCGGCGTCGGTCAGCTCGCGCCGCGTGCGGTCCACCAGCGTGCCCAGCTTGCGGGCGTCGATGAACAGGACCTCGCCGCGGCGGTCGCGCAACGGGCGGGCACCAGGCCCGCCCCTACGATCACGGGCGAGGAACCACAGGCAGGCGGGGATCTGGGTGGAGTAGAAGAGCTGGCCGGGCAGGGCGACCATGCAGTCCACCGCGTCGGCCTCGACCATGGCCTTGCGGATCTCGCCTTCGCCGCTCTGGTTGGAGCTCATGGAGCCGTTGGCGAGCACCACGCCGGCGGTGCCGAAGGGTGCCAAGTGCCAGTGGATGTGCTGCAGCCAGGCGGTGTTGGCGTTGCCCACCGGCGGCACGCCGAAGGTCCAGCGCGGGTCGTCGCGCAGGCGGTCGCCGCCCCAGTCGGAGATGTTGAAGGGCGGGTTGGCGAGGATGTGGTCGAAGCGCAGGTCGCGCAGTTCGTCCTTGTGGAAGCTGCCTTCGTTGTTCCAGCGGATGTCGCTGTCGATACCGCGCACGGCGAGGTTCATCTTGGCCAGGCGCCAGGTGGTGTAGTTGCTCTCCTGGCCGTAGATGGCGATGTCGCCGATGCGCCCGCCGTGTTCGAGCACGAACTTTTCGGATTGCACGAACATGCCGCCCGAGCCGCAGCAGGGGTCGTAGACCCGGCCCCTGTAGGGTTCGAGCATCTGCACCAGCACCTGCACCACCGAGCGCGGGGTGTAGAACTCGCCGCCGCGCTTGCCTTCGGCCCCGGCGAACTGGCTGAGGAAGTATTCATAGACGCGGCCGAGCACGTCCTTTGACTTGCCGCCGCCCTTGCCCAGGGCGATGCCGGAGATGAGGTCGATCAGCTCGCCGAGCATGACCTTGTTGAGCGCCGGGCGGGCGTAGTCCTTGGGCAGCACGCCCTTGAGGGAGTCGTTGTCCTTCTCGATGGCGCGCATGGCCTCGTCGATGAGGGTGCCGATCTCGGGGCGCTTCGCGGCGGCCTTGAGGTGCGACCAGCGCGCGTCCTTGGGCACCCAGAAGATGTTGTCGGCGAGGTATTCGTCCTTGTCTTCGGCCGCCCGGGGGTCTTCGGCCAGCAGTTCGGCGTGGCGGGCTTCGAAGGCGTCGGAGATGTATTTGAGAAAGATCAGGCCGAGGGCGACGTGCTTGTAGTCGGAGGGCTCCATGTTGCCGCGCAGTTTGTCGGCGGTTTTGAACAATTCGGCTTCGAAGCCGAGATCGCCCCCTGGGGTGTTTCCATTCGCTTTCGCCATCGTGTTCCTTTGCTGATCGGGCTCACCGTCTCACGCGGCTGACGTCGCACGGCACCAGGCCCGGTGAAGTGACCGGATCGTATCATCCGGGCAGGTACCCGGCGCGCTCGATAGGCGTGGGGGCTGAGTTTGGTAGAACCGAGTGTCGGCTACCTGCAGACCGCGAGCTACCGGTCGGGACAGCGAGGGCGGATGACGGCAAAGGCCGGATTTCTGCCAACAACAGAGACAGAAACGCCAAAGCTCCCGAGGGAGCTTTGGCGTTTCTTCTCATCATCTGTGACAACAACATCTCACCTATTCGGCACAGATCTCATCTTTGGTGGCACCCGACAAAATCACACATCGATATTCCGCGCATACAGCGCGTTGTTTTCGATGAACTGGCGGCGAGGTTCGACCTGGTCGCCCATGAGGGTGGTAAAGATTTCGTCGGCGGCGATGGCGTCTTCGATCTGCACCTTGAGCAGGCGGCGCACCGTCGGGTCCATGGTGGTTTCCCACAGCTGCTCGGGGTTCATTTCGCCGAGGCCTTTGTAGCGCTGCTTGCCGAGGTTGCGTTCGACTTCGGAGAGCAGCCAGCGGATGGCGTTGCCGAAGCTGGTGGCGGGTTGTTGTTTGTCGCCGCGCTGGATGACAGCGCCAACGGTGATGAGGCCGGCGATGGCTTCGGCGGCGGTGCGGATCTGGGCGTAGTCGCCGGAGACGAGGAAGTCTTCTTCGAGCGTGGCGTGCTTGAGGTTGCCGTGGTACATGCGCTCAATGGCGAGGCGCCAGGCTTCGGTCTCTTCGTTGAATTCGGCGCGCACGGTGACGTTGCCCGCGAGGTGCGGGGCGAGGGCGGTGGCGCTGGCGCGGGCGGCGGTTTCGTCTTCGAGGCTGACGGCGACGTTGCGTTCGAGCATGGCGTGCAGCACGTCGGGCTCGATGTAGCCGGCGAGGCGGTTGATGACGGCTTCGGCGAGCAGGTAGTTGCGCGCCAGTTCGGCCAGGGCGTTGCCGGTGATCGGGTCGGCGCCTTCGGCCGGGATGAGCGCGGCGCCGTCGAGGGCGAGCTTGAGCAGGTGGGCGTTGAGCTCGGTATCGTCCTTGATGTAGCGCTCGGACTTGCCGTGCTTGATCTTGTAGAGCGGCGGCTGGGCGATGTAGATGTGGCCGCGCTCGACCAGCTCGGGCATCTGGCGGTAGAAGAAGGTGAGCAGCAGGGTGCGGATGTGGGCGCCGTCGACGTCGGCGTCGGTCATGATGATGATGCGGTGGTAGCGCAGCTTCTCGGGCTTGAACTCTTCCTTGCCGATGCCGGTGCCGAGCGCGGTGATGAGCGTGGCGATCTGTTCGGAGGAGATGAGCTTGTCGAAGCGGGCCTTTTCGACGTTGAGCACCTTGCCGCGCAGCGGCAGGATGGCCTGGAATTTACGGTCGCGGCCCTGCTTGGCGGAGCCGCCGGCGGAGTCACCCTCGACGATGTAGATCTCGCACTTGGCGGGGTCTTTTTCCTGGCAATCGGCGAGCTTGCCGGGCATGCCGACGCCGTCGAGCAGGCCTTTGCGGCGGGTCATTTCGCGGGCCTTGCGGGCGGCGTCACGGGCACGGGCGGCTTCGACGATCTTGCCGCAGATGGTTTTGGCGTCGATGGGGTTTTCGAGCAGGTAGTCGGCGAGCTTGGCGGCCACCACTTCTTCGACCGCCGGGCGCGCTTCGGAGGAGACCAGCTTCATCTTGGTCTGCGAGGCGAACTTGGGGTCGGGCATCTTGACCGACAGCACGCAGGCGAGGCCCTCGCGCATGTCGTCGCCGGAGATGACGACCTTGGCCTTCTTGGCGATCTCGTTTTCTTCGATGTACTTGTTGATGACGCGGGTCATGGCCGCGCGCAGGCCGGTGAGGTGGGTGCCGCCGTCGGACTGCGGGATGTTGTTGGTGAAGCACAGCACCTGTTCGGCGTAGCTGTCGTTCCACTGCATGGCGACTTCGACCGACACTTCGATGTCGTGGTCGGTGCCGTTGGAGGTCTTGGCCGTGCCTTCGGAGTAGAACACCGTGGGGTGCAGGACGGTCTTGGAGCGGTTGATGTAGTCGACGAAGCCGCGCACGCCGCCGGCGAAGGCGAAATCTTCTTCTTTGTTGGCGCGCTGGTCGATGAGGCGGATGCGCACGCCGTTGTTGAGGAAGGACAGCTCGCGCAGGCGCTTGGCGAGGATTTCGTAGTGGAATTCGACGGCGCCGAAGATTTCTTCGTCGGCCAGAAAGTGCAGCTCGGTGCCGCTCTTGGTGGATTCGCCGATGACCTTGAGCGGCGACACTTCAATGCCATTGACCACTTCGACGATGCGGTCGGCGGCCTTGCCGCGCTGGAATTCCATGAAGTGCTTTTTGCCGTCGCGGCGGATGGTCAGGCGCAGCCACTTGGACAGCGCATTGACGCAGGAGACGCCGACGCCGTGCAGACCGCCGGACACCTTGTAGCTGTTCTGGTTGAACTTGCCGCCGGCGTGCAGCACGCACATGACGATTTCAGCCGCCGAGCGCTTGGGCTCGTGCTTGTCGTCGAGCTTGACGCCGACCGGGATGCCGCGGCCGTTGTCGGTGACGGAGATGGAGTTGTCGGTGTGGATGGTGACGAGGATGTCGTCGCAGTAGCCGGCCAGGGCTTCGTCGATGGCGTTGTCGACCACCTCGAACACCATGTGGTGCAGGCCGGTGCCGTCGGAGGTGTCGCCGATGTACATGCCGGGGCGCTTGCGCACCGCCTCCAGACCTTCGAGCTGCTGGATGCTGGATTCGTCGTAGCCGCCCTGCGGCGTGTTCTGCGATTCGGACATAGGATTCTCTTCACTCCGGGGCACCGCGGGCGCCCCTCAATACATATCAGACTGCTAGGTGCGCCCGAGGGGGCGCGAGGCCATCGGGCGGGGCCGGCGGCCCCGCAATGGCGAACAGACCGACCGGCGCGCGGCGGGTGCCGACGCGCCGGCGATCGTCAGATCCGCATCGGCATCACGACGTATTTGAAGGCGTCGTTGCCGGGCAGGGTGATCAGGGCGCTGGAGTTGCCGTCGTTGAGGCGCACCAGCACGTCGTCGGTCGACACGTTGTTGAGCACGTCGAGCAGGTAGGTGACGTTGAAGCCGATGTCGAGGCCGTCGCCGTCATAGTCGATCTCGAGCTCTTCCTGGGCCTCTTCCTGCTCGGCGTTGGAGCTGACGATCTTGAGGCTGCCCGGCGACAGGACAATGCGCACGCCGCGGAACTTCTCGTTGGTGAGAATGGCCACGCGCGACAGGGCGGCATGCAGCGGCTGGCGGGCCAGGCGCAGTTCCTTGGGGTGGTTTTGCGGGATCACGCGCTCGTAGTCGGGGAACTTGCCGTCGACCAGCTTGGAGATGAGCTCGATGTCGCCGAAGCGGAAGACGATCTGGTTGCCGGCGATGATGACTTCCAGCGGCTCGTCGGAGTCGGCCAGCTGGCGCGCCAGCTCGAGCACGGTCTTGCGCGGCAGGATGACGTCGGTGCGCGGGAAGTTGCCGTCGATCTCGCTCTCGATGTAGGCCAGGCGGTGGCCGTCGGTGGCGACCATGCGCAGGGTGCTGCCGTCGACCATGGTGAGCAGGCCGTTGAGGTAGTAGCGGATGTCCTGCTGGGCCATGGCGTACTGCACCAGCGCCAGCTGCTTCTTGAAGGCGCGCTGCGGGATGCTGAAGCGCACGCCTTCGTCTTCGGCCACGGTGAGGCGCGGGTAGTCGGCCGCCGGCAGGGTCTGCAGCTGGAAACGGCTGCGACCGGCCTTGACGGTCATGCGGCTGTCGTCGAGCGAGAGGGCGATGTCGGTTTCGCCGGGCAGGGCGCGCAGGATGTCCTGCAGCTTGCGCGCGGCCACGGTGATGTTGAGGTCGTCCGGCCCGCCGGAGACGATGGCGGTGGTGCGGATCTGGATCTCGATGTCGGTGGCCAGCAGGGTGAGGCGGTCACCGTGCTTTTCGATCAGCACGTTGGACAGGATCGGCAAGGTGTGGCGCTTCTCCACAATGCCGGACACCGACTGGAGTGGGCCAAGCAGAGCGTCCCGGGTGGTGGTCAGCAGTTGCATCGTCGTTCAATCTCCGTGAATCGGGTTCTTTTGTATTGCATCGGCATTCTAGAGCCAGTGGCTGAATCGGGCGTTAACCGCGCAAGACCTGCGTGAGCACATGCAGGTCGTGGTTGAGCTGGGTGTCGTTGCGGCGCAGCTCGGCGATGGTGCGGCAAGCATGCAACACCGTGGTGTGGTCGCGCCCGCCGAAGGCGTCGCCGATGGCCGGCAGGCTCATCGGGGTGAGGTCCTTGGCCAGGGCCATGGCCACCTGGCGCGGCCGGGCGATGACCCGGGTGCGCTTCTTCGAGTGCATGTCGGCCACCTTGATCTTGAAGTAGTCGGCCACGGTCTTCTGGATGTGCTCGATGGTCAGCTGCCGGTTGTGGGCGTTGAGCAGGTCCTTGAGCGCTTCCTTGGCCACGTCGAGGGTGATCTCGCGGCTGTGGAAGCGGGCGAAGGCCACCACCTTGGTGAGCGCACCTTCGAGCTCGCGCACGTTGGCGCGCAGGTTCTTGGCGATCAGGAAGGCCACGTCGTCGCACAGCGCCACGGCGTGGCTCTCGGCCTTCTTTTTGAGAATGGCCACGCGCATTTCGAGCTCGGGCGGCTCGATCTGCACGGTGAGGCCCCAGTCGAAGCGCGAGATGAGCCGGTCTTCCAGGCCCTGGATATCCTTGGGGTAGGTGTCGCAGGTGATGATGATCTGCTTCTTGGCCTCGGTGAGGGCGTTGAAGGCATGGAAGAACTCTTCCTGCGTCCGGTTCTTGTTGTTGAAGAACTGGATGTCGTCGATCATCAGCACGTCGAGCGAGCGGTAGTAGCGCTTGAAGACGTCGAAGCTCTTCTGCTGATAGGCGCGCACCACGTCGGCGTAGTAGTCCTCGGCGTGCACATAGCGGATCACCGCCTTGGGATTGCGCCGGAACACCTCGTTGCCGAGGGCGTGGATCAGGTGGGTCTTGCCGAGGCCGACGCCGCCATAGACGAACAGCGGGTTGTAGGACACGCCGGGGTTGTCGGCCACCTGCATGGCGGCGGCGCGGGCCAGGTCGTTGGCGCGGCCGGTGACCAGGGTGTCGAAGGTGAAGTCGGGGTTCAGCCGGGTCTTGTCGTAGGCGCTGGTCGCCGCGGCGGGCGCGGCACGCCGGGAGGCTTCCGCCTTGGGCGGCTCGGTCACCGGCGCTGGCGCCACGGCCGCGCTGACGGCGGCCACCGGCGCGGGTTTTGACGTCGGCGTCGGCATCGGGCTGGCGGCGCGCACCGGCCGGCGCACGGCTTCGCCATTGACCGGCAGCGTCAACGCCACCTCGGTGGGTGCACCGAAGAATTCTTCGCCCAGCTCGCCGATGCGGCGCACATAGCGCTCGCGCACCCATTGCAGCACGAAGCGGTTCGGCGCCACCAGACGCACGGCCGGCGACGCGGCATCGGCGTCGTCGTGGTCATCGGTGCGCAGGGCCTTGATCCAGGTGGTGAATTGCTGAGGCGGCAACTCGCCCTGAAGGCGGGTCAGGCAGAAGGTCCAGAAATCTTGCGTCACGAGCTTTGGCGGGTCACATCGAAGTGGAAGCAGGGTGGCGATCAGGCACCGGCAATGCCGCGTGGCCACGACCGCTCTCTGTCTCACGGAAATGCCGCCTCCGGTTTCTCATGAACCGGTCGCGCTGAAGGCTCGGCGGGCAAAGGGGGATTCTACCCCGCCATGCCCGACTTATCCACAAGCCCGTCTAAAAAGAATCGTTGACAAAACAAGGTGATTAGGTTGAAATCCCCGGTTTGACTTAACACTTGGCTAGTCAACATGAAACGTACCTACCAACCCTCCGTTATCAAGCGCAAGCGCACCCATGGTTTTCTCGTCCGCATGCGTTCCCGCGGTGGTCGCGCCGTGATCCGTGCCCGTCGGGCCAAAGGCCGTCACCGCCTCGCCGTCTGAGGTGGACGACCGGTCGCCGGATGCCGATCAGCCCGATCTGCATTTCCGCGACGCTTACCGATTGCGAAAAACGGATGAGTACTCATCCGTTTTTGCATTTAAGCGGGCGATAAAAGGGCGCTACCTGATCGTGCATTTTCGCCCCAACGGCAGCGATACCGCCCGCCTGGGGGTCGTGGTCGCGAAGAAGCTGGCGCGTCGCGCCGTCGAGCGCAATCGCATCAAACGCGTCGTCCGCGAAGGTTTTCGGCTGCAACGTGGCACACTACCGGCGCTGGACATGATCGTCCGGCTACATCGGCCACTGACAGGGGCCACGCGCACCAGCCTGCGTGAGGACTTGTCGGGCCTGCTGAGGCGACTACCGGGATGAAATCACTCTTGCTTGCCCTGCTCAAGGTCTATCGCTACGCGATCAGCCCGATGCTGGGCAGCAATTGCCGGTTCGTCCCCAGTTGCTCGGAATACGCGGTCGAAGCCATTCACCGTTACGGCGCGCTGCGCGGTAGCTGGCTGGCGACCAAGCGGGTTTCTCGCTGTCACCCCTGGTGTGACGGCGGCCACGACCCGGTTCCCTAACCTGCTAACTACGGTCTCGTTTCGATGGACAATCGTCGCCTCATCCTGCTTACGATCTTCGCCTTTTCCATCTTCATGCTGTGGGAGGGCTGGGGCAAATACACCAACCCGCCGGTCGCCGAAGTGGCCCGCAGCGCAACCGCGACAACCCCCGGTAGCGACACCAGCATTCCGCAGGCGAGTACTCAGCTCGGCGGCGATGCCAGCGTGCCGACCGAAACCACCGCCGCAGCCGACTCGGCGCCGACCCTGACGGTACGCACCGATTCCGTGGTTGCGCTGATTTCGGCCGACGGCGGCGACATCATCCGCCTCGAACTGACGCACCATAAAGCCACGGCCGACAAGAGCAAGAACTATGTGTTGCTCGACAACGGTACGCGACACATCTATGCCGCGCAGTCCGGCCTGACCGGCCCCGGGCTGCCCAACCACAAGACACGCTTCACTCTGCCCGAAGGCGAGCAGGTCCTGGCCGATGGCGCCGACAGCCTGACCGTCCGCCTCAGCGCCCCGGCGGCCAACGGCGTTGCGGTCGACAAACTGCTGACCTTCCATCGCGACAGCTATGTCATCGACGTGGCCTACGAGATCCGCAACGGCAGCGACACACCGGTGCGCACCGACGCCTACTTCCAGTTCCTGCGCGACGGCGAGGCTGCCGAGACGACCGAGGCGATGGGCGTGAGCACCTTCACCGGCCCGGCCTTCTACACCGATGCCAACAAGTTCCAGAAGGTGAGCTTCGACGACATCGCCGACGGTAGTGCCAAGTTCGTCAAAAAGGACGACAACGGCTGGGTGGCGATGGTGCAACACTATTTCGTGAGCGCCTACCTGCCCGAACAGGGCGTGCAGCGCGAGTACTTCGCCCGCAAGATCAACGACAAGTTCTATACGGCCGGCACCATCCTGCCGGTCGACGAGATCGCCCCGGGCGCCACCGCAAGCGTCGGTGCCCGCCTCTATTCGGGCCCCCAGGAGCAAGAGCACCTCGAAGCCATCGCCCCGGGCCTCGATCTGGTGGTCGACTACGGCTGGCTGACGGTCA
Source organism: Denitromonas iodatirespirans (assembly GCF_018524365.1). Classification (GTDB taxonomy): domain Bacteria; phylum Pseudomonadota; class Gammaproteobacteria; order Burkholderiales; family Rhodocyclaceae; genus Nitrogeniibacter; species Nitrogeniibacter iodatirespirans. The sequence continues at coordinate 109,953 of NZ_JAEKFT010000002.1, read as the reverse complement.
TCGCCGCACCGCTGTTCTGGGTGCTGCAGTGGTTCCACAACCTCACCGGCAACTGGGGCTGGGCCATCATCTTGGTCACCATCTGCCTGAAGATCATCTTCTTCCCGCTGTCTGCCGCCTCGTACAAGTCGATGGCCAAGATGCGCACCCTCGGCCCGCGCCTGCAACGCATGAAAGAGCAGTACGGCGACGACAAGGCGCGCATGCAGAAGGAGATGATGGAGATCTACAAGAAGGAGAAGATCAACCCGCTCGGCGGCTGCCTGCCGATCCTGGTGCAGATCCCGGTCTTCATCGCCTTGTACTGGGTGCTGCTGGGCAGCGTCGAGATGCGCCAGGCGCCGTGGCTGGGCTGGATCACCGATCTGTCGGTCAAGGATCCGTACTTCATCCTGCCGATCATCATGGGCGCCACCATGCTGATCCAGATGCGCCTCAACCCGACGCCGCCGGACCCGATGCAGGCCAAGGTGATGATGGCCATGCCGATCGTGTTCACCTTCATGTTCCTGTTCTTCCCCGCCGGTCTGGTGCTGTACTGGGTGGTCAACAACACCCTGTCGATCGCCCAGCAGTGGCAGATCACCAAGATGATCGAGAGCGGTGGGAAGAAGACCTGATCTCATCACGGCCATCGCCACCGCGCCCGGGCGCGGTGGCGTTGGCATCGTGCGCCTGTCGGGGACCGACCTTGGCGCACTGGCCGCCACCCTCGGCAACGGCCACCCACCGACCCCGCGTCACGCCAGCTTCTGCGCCTTCCATGATGGCGACGGGCGGCTCATCGACGAAGGGCTGTTGCTGTATTTTCCGGCCCCCCACTCTTTCACCGGCGAAGACGTCATCGAACTGCATGGCCATGGCGGCCCGGTCGTCATGCAATTGCTGCTCGACCGCGCCCTGTCCCTCGGCGCCCGCCTTGCCGAGCCGGGCGAGTTCACCCGCCGCGCCTTTCTCAACAACAAGCTCGACCTGGCCCAGGCCGAGGCCGTCGCCGACCTGATCGAGGCCTCGACCGTTGCCGCCGCCCGCTCGGCCGTGCGCTCGCTCAGCGGCGCCTTCTCCGACGCGATCGGCCGGGTGCGCGATCAGCTCATCGACTTGCGCATGCTGGTCGAGGCGACGCTCGATTTCCCCGAGGAGGAAATCGACTTCCTGGCCGCTGCGCGCGCCGTCGAGCGCATGCAGGGCATCGAACGCGCACTCGCCGATGTGCTCGATCGCGCCGAGCAGGGCGCGCTGCTGCGTCAGGGGCTGCATGTGGTACTGGTCGGCCAGCCCAACGTCGGCAAGTCGAGCCTGCTCAACCAGCTCGCAGGCCACGAACGGGCGATCGTCACCGACATTGCCGGCACCACGCGCGACGCGCTCAAAGAGACCATCCAGCTGGCCGGCATCCCCCTGCACGTCATCGACACCGCAGGCCTGCGCGACACCGGCGACACCGTCGAAAAGATCGGTATCGAGCGCACCTGGCGCGAGATCGACAATGCCGATGTCATCGTTCGGCTGGTCGATGCACGCAGCGGCTTGACGGCTGAGGACCGCGCGATCGATGCCCGCCTGCCGCCCGGCGTACCGCGCATCACGGTCGAGAACAAGTGCGATCTCGCCGATCTGCCCCCCCAGCGCACCGACACCGATGGCGCCACCCGCATCCGCCTGTCGGCCAAGACCGGCAATGGTGTTGCGCTGTTGCGTGAGCATCTCCTGAAACTGGCTGGCTGGCACCCGCATGGCGAAGACGTGTTTCTCGCCCGCAAGCGCCATCTGACGGCGCTCGCTAACGCCTTGGCCCATGTGCGCGAGGCGCAGGCACGAACGACGGCACTTGAACTGATGGCCGAAGAGTTGCGGCTCGGCCATGAAGCCTTGAGCGAGATCACCGGCGAATTCACCCCCGACGACCTATTGGGTGAGATCTTCTCCCGCTTCTGCATCGGCAAGTAGATGCCCAGCCCTCACCCGGCGAGTTCCAACCTTTCGCACCACGACCTGGATCGGGTCGCGGTGTTTCACGTGAAACTAGAACATGACTGACGCGCTTTGGATTCTGTTGGGAATCGGTGCCTTCTTCGCCGGCTTCGTCGATGCTGTCGTCGGCGGCGGCGGCCTGATCCAGATCCCCTTGCTCTTTTCCAGCCTGCCGCAACATGCACCGGCCACGCTCTTCGGCACCAACAAGATCGCCAGCATCATCGGCACCGCCAGCGCGGCAGTTCAGTACGCGCGACGGGTGCGCATCGATTGGCGCATCGTCATCCCCGGCGCCGCGGCAGCATTGGTCGGTGCCTGGCTCGGCGCCAAATCCGTGGCCTACCTGGACCCGGAGTTCGTCCGCCCGGTGGTCCTCACCCTGCTAATTCTCGTCGCCGTCTATACCTTCCTGCGGCCGGACTTCGGCACCGAGGCCGGCACCCCGCTGGAACTCTCCGTCACCCGCCGGCGCATCGTGATCATCGGCGCAGGCATCGGTTTCTACGATGGCTTCTTCGGACCGGGCACCGGCAGCTTTTTCATCTTCCTGTTCATCCGCGCGCTGCACATGGACTTCTTGCATGCCTCGGCCAGCGCAAAGGTGCTGAATTTTTCCACCAACCTGGCAGCCATCAGTTTCTTCGCCGGCACCGGTGCCATCCTGTGGAAGATCGGCCTGATGATGGCCGCCTGCAATCTCGCCGGCGCACTGACCGGTAGCACGCTTGCGCTCAAACATGGCACGCGCTTCGTCCGTAAATTCTTCCTCATCGTGGTCACTGCCCTTATCGCCAAGATGGCCTGGGACATCGTCGCCTAACCACGAGCGCCTCCGGTGTTCCACGTGGAACAGGCACCTCCCGTCGGATGGTAAAATCGACCGTTTTTCAATCCTTTGGATGGGGATGCCATGCAAGGTCTTCATCTCATTGCCGATCTTTATCGTTGCGACTGTGATCCCGCCGTCCTGCTTGATCGGAATGTGCTCGAATCGCGCTGCGTCGACTTCTGCAAAGACGCGGGCCTGACGCCACTCGGCGCGTACTTCTATCAATTCTGCTACGACGATGGCGACCCGGCCGGCGTCACCGGTACCGTCGTGCTCGCCGAGTCCCATGTCGCCATTCACACCTGGCCCGAGACCCGCGCGGTCACGCTCGATGTTTATGTCTGCAACTTTTCCCGCGACAACAGCGATCGCGCCCGCCATGTCTACGCGCAGCTGCAACAGCTCCTGAAGCCGGAAGAAGTAATCGAGAAGGACATCATCCGCGGCGAACTGCCCGAAAGCGCGTGAGGCGATCATGAGCGACAGCGTCGAATCCGGCCCCCGACTCACCGAAGCCCTCAATGCGCACGCCGGCCACTACCTGTCGGCCGGCCGCCTGATCGAGAAGGGCGAAACGCCGTATCAGTCCTACGAGGTCTGGGACACGCCCCAGTTCGGCCGCCTCTTCCGGCTGGACGGCTACTTCATGACCTCCGAAGGCGACGAGTTTTTCTACCACGAGAACCTCATTCACGTGCCGTGCATCACCCAGGATGCCCCGGCCCGTGCGCTGATCATCGGCGGCGGAGACGGCGGCTCGGCCGACGAATTGTTCAAGCATCCGAGCATGACGCGAGTCGCGCTGGTCGAACTCGACGAGAAAGTCGTCGACATCGCCCGCCAACATCTACCCGCGGTCCATAACGGCGCGCTCGACGACCCCCGCCTCGATCTGCACATTGCCGATGGGCTGCGCTATGTGCGCGAGACCGCCCCGGCTGCCGGTGAGCGCTTCGACCTCATCGTGCTCGATCTCACCGACCCCATCGGCCCGGCCGAAGCCTTGTATACCGAGGCCTTCTTCACGGATTGCAAACGCCTGCTGAGCCACCAGGGTGCGCTCTCACTCCATCTAGGCGCCCCGATTTTCCAGCCCGAGCGCGTCGCCGATCTGATGGATCGCCTGCTCGCCGTATTCACGATCGTCCGCCCGCACTTCCATTACATCCCGCTCTACGGCAGCCTGTGGGGCATGGCCTGCGCGTCCGACCATATCGATCCGCTCGCCCTCAGTGCCGACGAAATCGAGCGCCGCATTGCCGAGCGTCAGCTCCGCCAGTTGCAGTACTACAACGGCGACACCCATCGGGCCGCCTTTGCCCAGCCCAACTACCTCCGTCAATGCCTCAACCCCCAACGATGACCGACCACCCTCGCCGCCGTGCCCGCGTCCAGCCGACCCCCCGCTTGCCGGCCGACAGCCTGGCCTACACCATCGACCGCGCCGCGGCATTGGTCGAAGCGGTCGTCGGTGGCAAGGCGCTCACCGAAATGATCCATCTCGAGCGCATCACAGAGTTGCCAGCGCCGGTGCGCGGCGCGGTGCTCGATCTGACCTACGGCAGCTTGCGCGATTACGCCCGCGGCGATCGCGTCCTCGCGCACTGTCTCAGCAAGCCGCTGCCGCTGCATCTTCACGCCATCCTGCTGGTCGCCTTGCACCGCCTGGAGGCTCGACCCGACACCGCCCACACCATCGTCGACCAGGCGGTGACCGCGGTCGGCGCCCATGCCCCCGGTCTCAAAGCCGTCGCCAACGGTGTATTGCGCAAGGTCGGCCGGGAACGCGCCATGTTCGAGCAGATGCTGGAGAAGGATGCGCAAAGCCACCACCGCCATCCGAACTGGTGGATCCGCTTGCTGGAAACGGCCCAGCCCGAGCACTGGCAGGCCGTTCTCGCCGCCGGCAACCAGCACCCGCCGATGGCCTTGCGCGCCAACCTCCGGCAGCTGTCGCTGGCCGACGCCTCGGCGCAACTCACCGAGGCCGGGCTGAGCCATCGCATTCTCGACAACGGCGCACTCCTGCTCGACACCCCGGTGCCGGTCGACCGCATTCCCGGCTTCGCCGAAGGCCGCTTCTCGGTCCAGGACGCCGGCGCCCAATGGGCTGCCCAGTGGCTCGCACCGCGCACCGGCGAGCGGGTGCTCGACGCCTGCGCGGCGCCCGGCGGCAAGAGCGCGCACCTGCTCGAGAGCGCCGACATCGCGCTCACCGCCCTCGAACTCGACCCGACACGCGCCCGACGCATCGGCGACACCCTGGCACGCCTCGGCCTGAGCGCCGACGTGCGCATCGGCGACGCCCGCCATCCGGAACACTGGTGGGACGGACAGCCCTTCGACCGAATCCTGGCCGACGTACCCTGCTCCGCCTCCGGCGTGGCGCGGCGCCATCCCGACATCAAGTGGCTACGCCGCGCCACCGACATCGCCGGCTTCGCCGCCCAGCAATCCGCCATCCTGGATGCCCTGTGGCACACCCTGGCGCCCGGTGGCACAATGCTCTACGTGACCTGTTCGGTCTTCGATGCCGAAAACCGCGACCAGATCGCCCACTTCTGCGCCCGTCACGCCGACGCCCGACGGATCGCCATCCAAGGCCGAATGGAGCACCAGCTGCTGCCCGATGCTGAACACGACGGCTTTTACTACGCGCTGCTCGAAAAAACGCGCTGACCTGCCGTGGCGCCTGCTGCGCGCCCTCGCCATGCTCATCGCGCTGGTGGCGCTGCCGGCCGCCGCCGACCCGGCACGCGTCCGCTACGGTGAGATCCAGCTCGACGGCAACGACTACGTCATCAACGCCGACGTCGACATCGAGCTCAACCCGCGCGTCGAAGACGCCATCCGCCATGGCATCGCCGTCTATTTCGTACTCGACGCCACGATCGAATCGCCCCGCTGGTACTGGATCGACGAAACCCTCGTCGACGAGTCGCTCAGCTACCGCCTCAGCTATCACGCCCTGACCCGCAGCTACCGGCTGGCCATCGGCACCTTTCATCAGAACTTCGACACCCTGGACGCAGCAGTCCGCACCATGTCGCGCATCCGCCACTGGCGTGTCGCCGACGCCGACACCCTTCAAGGCGGCCAGTCCTACAACGTGGCCCTGCGCTTTCGCCTCGACACCGACTTGCTGCCGCGCCCCTTCAAGGTCTCCGCCCTCGGCAGCCGCGACTGGTCGATCGACACCGGCTGGATGAGCTGGACCTTCCTCGCGGGCAGGAACCCCGCCCAATGAAGCGCATCGCCTTCATCGTCGCCGCGGCGGCGGCCGCGATCTCGCTGTTCCTGCTGGCCAGCGCCACCTCGAACGCCGACATGTTCGCCGACAGCTACCCCTACCTGCTGGCGCTCAACGGCTTCATCGCGGTGGCGCTCGCCGGGGTGGTCGGCGTCCAGGTGCGCCGCCTGTTGTCCGACCGTCGCCGCAAGGTGTTCGGCTCGCGGCTCAAGTTCCGCCTGCTCACCTTCTTCGCTCTGATGGCCATCGTGCCCGGCGTGCTCATCTACACCGTGTCGCTGCAGTTCGTCGTGCGCAGCATCGAGACCTGGTTCGACGTGCGGGTCGACGCTGCCCTCGAAGGCGGTATCGCCCTCGGCCAGACCTCGCTCGACTACCTCGGCCGCCAGCTGCAGGACCACGCCGACGACATGGCCCTGAGCCTGTCCGAATCTCCGGCGCTGGCCGCCTCGCGCCTGAACCGGCTGCGAGAGCAAGCCGGTGTCGACAGCGCCACCCTGTTCTCCGCCGGCGGCCGCATCCATGCCACGGCCTCCAACTCGGTCAGCAGCTTCCTGCCCAATCTGCCGAGCAACGATCAGCTCCGCCAGGCGCGCAATGGCCAGCGCAGCCTGTTCATCGATGCCGATCCGGACGGGCGCATCGAGTTGCGCGTCATCGTCCCGGTGCCGCATCGCAGCATCGCCGACGAGGCGACCTACCTGCAGCTGATCCAGCCGGTGCCCGAATCGATGAGCCGCCATGCCAACGCGGTGCAGTCCGCCTACCGCGACTACCAGCAGCTGTCGCTCGGGCGTGACGGCCTCAAGCGCATCTACAGCCTGACCCTGACCCTCTCCCTGCTGCTCGCCTTGCTGGCGGCCACCGCGGTCGCCTTCGTGCTGGCGCGCAAGCTGACCAAACCGCTGATCATCCTGGCGCAGGGTACCGAAGCGGTCGCCCAGGGCGACTTCAGCCCGCGCCGCGCGCTGCCCGCGCATGACGAACTCGGTGTGCTGACCCAGTCCTTCAACCAGATGACACGCCAGCTCGACGAGGCCCGCGCACTGGCCGAGCGCAACCGCGCCGCCGTCGAGGCCGCGCGCAGCTACCTCGAGAGCGTGCTGGCCAACCTGTCGGCCGGCGTGCTCGCCTTCTCGGCCGACGGCACCCTGCGCGCCGCCAACCGCGGCGCCACCGAAATCCTTGACGACCCGCTCGACGGCTATGAAGACATCACCCTGGCCGACTGGCCGGCCCACCCCGACCTGCGCGACGCGCTGGTGGCCGCGCTGGCCGACAACCAGTCCGACTGGCATCAACAGGTCGAAGTGCGCTCGCCCGACGGCGGCGAGCAGACCCTGCTGATCCATGGCGCGACGCTGCCGCAGGCGGCCGGCGGCGGCACGGTGGTGGTGTTCGACGACATCTCCCACCTGATCGCCGCCGAGCGCACCGCCGCCTGGGCCGAAGTGGCGCGCCGCCTGGCCCATGAAATCAAGAACCCGCTGACGCCCATCCAGCTGTCGGCCGAACGCCTGGCGATGAAGCTCGCCCCGCGCCTGGACGACGACGGGCGCGCCATGCTCGAACGCGCCACCGGCACCATCGTGACCCAGGTCGAAGCCATGAAGAACCTGGTCAACGCCTTCCGCGACTACGCCCGGCTGCCCGCGCCGGTGCTCGCGCCGCTCGACCTCAACCACCTGGTGCACGAGGTGCTCGGCCTCTACGACGGCGCCCGCGTGCGCATCGACTGCGAGCTCGCCCCCGCGCTGCCGAGGGTACTCGGCGATGCCGCCCAGCTGCGCCAGGTGATCCACAATCTGCTGCAAAATGCCGAAGACGCGCTGGCCGATCAGGCCGACGGGCGCATCCTCATCGCCACCACCGAGCGTGACAAGGACCGCATCCGGCTGAGCGTGCGCGATAATGGTCATGGTTTCCCCGCCGACATGCTCGGCCGCGCCTTCGAACCCTATTTCACCACCAAGGCCCGCGGCACCGGCCTGGGTCTGGCCATCGTCAAGAAGATCATCGACGAACACGGCGGCGAGATCCGCCTGATCAACCACGAAGACGGCGGCGCCGACGTGCGCATCCACCTGCGCGCCGCCCGTACGGAAGCAAGCTGACACCATGCCATCCCTCCTGATCGTCGACGACGAAGTCGGCATTCGCGAACTGCTCTCGGAAATCCTCGGCGACGAGGGCTACACCATCCGCCTGGCCGAAAACGCCGCGGCCGCACGCGCCGCACGCCATGCCGCGCGGCCGGATCTGGTGCTGCTGGACATCTGGATGCCGGATGCCGACGGCATATCCTTGCTCAAGGAATGGTCGGCCAACGGGCAGCTCAACATGCCGGTGATCATGATGTCCGGCCACGGCACCATCGACACCGCCGTCGAAGCCACCCGCATCGGCGCCATCGACTACCTCGAAAAGCCGATCGGCCTCCAAAAGCTGCTGGCCGCCGTCAAGCGCGCCCTCACCGCTCAACCCGACGGCAACGCCAAGACCGCCGCCGCCCCGACGCTCGACGCCTTTCCCCGCTCCGTGCCCCTGCGCGACCTGCGCAAACAGCTCGAACAGATCTGTGCCCGCTCGCGCCACCTGCTGCTGCGCGTCGGCACCGGCTCGCTGGCCGAGCTGGCCGCGCGCAGCCTGCCCGGCCGGCGCCAGGGCGCTTGGCTCGACCTGAGCACCATCAGCGGCCCGCTGGATGTCGACTTGCTGCAAAAGCAGCACGGCGGCACGGTGTATGTGCCCGAACTGGCGCGCCTGTCCAAGCCCCAGCAGAAGAACCTGATCTTTGCGCTCGACCGCCTGGAGCGCTACGACCTGCGCCTGGCCGCCGTCACCGACCAGACCCCCGAAACGCTCGAGGCCCAGGGCTGGGATCCGGCCCAGCTCCACCGCCTGTTCGAGATCAGCCTGCCGGTGCCCTCCGTCGCAGACGTGCGCGACGACATCCCCGAACTCGCCCGCCAGTTGCTGCTGCATCTGGTCGAAGCCGGCGAGGTGCCCAACCGCAAGCTGAGCACCGCCGCGCTCAACATCCTGCGCACCCATCCCTGGCCGGGCGGCTACGGCGAGTTGCGCGCCGCCGTGCGCTCGCTGGCCCTGGGCACGCTGGAGGAGGAGATCGACCACCAGGACGCCCACCGCCTGCTCGAACCTCAGCCGGCCGCGCACGGGCTGCATCTCGACCAGCCGCTGCGCGAAGCGCGCGAGGCTTTCGAGCGTGTCTACTTCGACTACCACCTGCGCCTCGAGAACGGCAACATGACGCGGCTTGCCGAAAAGACCGGGCTGGAGCGCACCCACCTCTACCGCAAGCTCAAGCAACTCGGCATCCCGACCGGGCGGCGAGGCGAGGGGGCATGAGCCGAGGCGGGTTGTGCGCTGCACAAAACGCTGGCACGCTGTCCGGAAACGGGCGTAGAATCGCCCCCACTTTCACACCGGTTCGAGTACTCGACACGTGAAAATCATCCTTCTCGGCGCCGGCCAGGTCGGCGCTTCGGTCGCCGAAAACCTGGTCTCCGAAGCCAACGACATCACCATGGTCGACACCGACGCCGACCACCTGGCCACCCTGCGCGACCGGCTCGATCTGCGAACCGTCTGCGGCAACGCCGCCTCGCCCTCTGTGCTCAAGGAGGCCGGCGCCGAAGACGCCGACCTGCTGATCGCCGTGACCCAGTCCGACCAGACCAATCTGTGCGCCTGCCGCATCGCGCGCACGCTGTTCAACCTGCCCACCCGCATCGCCCGTCTGCGCTCCTCCGACTTCGTCGACCACCCCGAGCTGCTCGACCTGGACAACTTCGCGGTCGACTTCTCGATCTGCCCCGAGCAGATCGTCACCGACTACATCCGCCGCCTGATCGAATTCCCCGAGGCGCTGCAGGTGGTCGATTTCGCCGACGGCGCGCTGAGCCTGATCGCCGTGCGCGCCTTCGAGGGCGGCCCGCTGGTCGGCCACCCGATCAAGGCGCTGCGCTATCACATGCCCAACGTCGAGGTGCGCGTCTCGGCCATCTACCGCCAGGGCGAGCCGATCATCCCCGAGGGCGACACCTTCATCCAGCCCGGCGACGAGGTGTTCTGCCTGGCCGCCTCGGTGCATATCCGCCGCGTGATGCGCGAGCTGACCCGTATCGACCGCCCGATGCGCCGCATCATGATCGCCGGCGGCGGCAACATCGGCCTGCGCCTGGCCCGCTCGATCGAGAAGGACTACGAGGTCAAGATCCTCGAATTCGACAAGCGCCGGGCCGAGACCATCGCCGTCGAACTGCACCGCACCCTGGTGCTGCGCGGCGACTCGACCGACGAGAACCTGCTCGAGAACGAGAACATCGACGAGATGGACATGTTCGTCGCGCTGACCAACGACGAAGAAGACAACATCATGTCCGCCTCGCTGGCCAAGCGCATGGGCGCGCGCCGCACGCTGGCACTGATCAACCGCAAGTCCTATGTCGACCTGGTGCAGGGCGGCCATATCGATATCGCCATCTCGCCGGCACAGACCTCGATCGGCTCACTGCTGGCGCATGTGCGCCGCGGTGACGTGGTGGCGGTGCACAGCCTGCGCCGTGGGGCGGCCGAGGCGCTGGAGATCATCGCCCACGGCGACGAAAAGAACTCCAAGGTGGTCGGCCGCGCGATCGAAGACATCCGCCTGCCGCGCGGCGCCACCATCGGTGCTCTGGTGCGCATGGAAGGGGTCACCGAGGACTCGCCAGGCCGCCCCAACGTGCTGATGGCCCACCACGACACGGTGATCGAGCCCGATGACCACCTGATCGTCTTCTGTACTTCGAAAAAACTGGTGCGGCAGGTCGAGAAGCTGTTCCAGGTGGATTTTTCCTTCTTCTGAGCGCCATGCGCCCTGCCAAGGCATCGACCATGATCGCGACCCGGCCCTCGACCCGCCCGATCGTCACCGTTGCGAGCCTCCGCCGTCCGGTGACCGGCCGCTGACATGCAGCGCTACTTTCCGGTCCTCAACCCGCTCGGGTTGATCATCCTTATCTTCGGCCTGCTGATGGGCATTCCGCTGGCAGTGTCATGGTGGCATGCCGACAACGCCATCACCGCCTACGACGAATCGATCGTCATCACCTTCGCCGCCGGCCTGCTGCTGTGGATCAGCACCCGCAGCCACAAGCGCGACCTGCGCGTGCGCGACGGCTTCCTGCTGGTGGTGCTGACCTGGGTCATGCTGCCGCTCTTCGCCGCGCTGCCGCTGTGGCGCTATCTGCCGGACATGTCCTTCACCGATGCCTATTTCGAGGCCACCTCGGGGCTCACCGCCACGGGCGCCACGGTCATGTCGGGCCTCGACAGCCTGCCCATCTCGATCAACTTCTGGCGCACCTTCCTGCACTGGATCGGCGGCATGGGCGTGATCGTGTTGGCCGTGGCGATTCTGCCGCTGCTGGGCATCGGCGGCCGGCAGATGTTCAAGGCTGAAACACCGACCCCGATGAAGGAGTCCAGCCTCACGCCGCGCATCGCCGAGACGGCCAAGGGGCTGTGGGTGGTGTATCTGCTGCTCACCATCGCCTGCACCACCAGCCTCTACGCTGTCGGCATGGAGTTCTGGGACGCCCTGATGCACGCCTTCTCGATCATGGGCCTGGGCGGTTTTTCGACGAAGGACGCCAGCCTCGGCCATTTCAACAGCGTGCCGATCGAGCTGGTGGCGATGGGCTTCGCCCTGCTCTCTGGCATCAACTTCGCCACCCATTTCATGGCCCTGCGCCAGCGCTCGCCCAAGGCCTATCTCAAGGACCCGGAGCTGCCCTTCTACTTCGGCGTGCTCACCGTCAGCATCCTCGCGCTGAGCCTGTACCTGAGCGCGTTCAATGTGTACGACAGCTTCGTCAATACCCTGCGCTACGTCGCCTTCCACAGCATTTCGCTGGCCACCTCGCTGGGTTTCGCCACCTCCGACTACACCTTCTGGCCGATGTTCGGACAGCTGTGGATCCTCTTCCTCGGCAGCTTCATCGCCTGCTCGGGTTCGACCGGCGGCGGCATCAAGCTGATGCGCGCGATCATCCTCTACAAGCAGGTGTTCCGCGAAGTGGTGCGCGCCATCCATCCCAACGCCATCAAGCCGGTACGCCTGGGCCACACTCAGGTCACGGACAAGATCCTGCATGCCGTACTGGCCTTCAGCTTCATCTACATGGTCACCATCGTCAGCCTGACGCTGCTGCTGTCGGCCACCGGTCTGGAGCTGATCACCGCTTTCTCGGCGGTCATCGCCTGCCTCAACAACACCGGTCCGGGCCTCAACGCGGTCGGCCCCGCCAGCAACTATTCGGTCCTCAACGACTTCCAGACCTGGGTATGCGCCTTCGCCATGCTGCTCGGCCGCCTTGAGCTGTTCACCCTGATCGTCGTGCTCACCCCCACCTTCTGGCGCAAGTGATCGCCGGCCGGTTTTCATGAACACCCGCAGCTACGCCCCGGTCATCGGCGCCTTCGGCCTGATCACCATGATCTTCGGCCTGCTCATGGGCTTCCCGCTGGCGGTCTCCTTCTTCCTGCACGACGGCGCCACCGCTGCCTACGACGAAGCGATTCTCATCACCTTCGGCGCCGGCATGGCGCTGTGGTATGCCGCCCGCAATACCCGCCACGATCTGCGCATCCGCGACGGTTTTCTGCTGGTGTCGGCCACCTGGCTGATCCTGCCGGTGTTCGCCATGCTGCCGCTGATCCTCTATCTGCCCGACATGTCCTTCACCGACGGCTACTTCGAAGCCGCCTCGGGCCTCACCACCACCGGTGCCACGGTGCTCGCCGGTCTCGACCGCCTGCCGGTCTCGATCAACCTGTGGCGCTGCTTCCTGCACTGGATCGGCGGCATGGGGGTGATCGTGCTGGTGGTCGCCATTCTGCCGCTGTTGGGCATCGGCGGCCGGCAGATGTTCAGCGCCGAGGCACCGGGGCCAATGAAGGAATCGAGCCTCACCCCACGCATCACCGAGACCGCCAAGGCCTTGTGGGTCACCTACCTGCTGCTCACCATCGCCTGCGCCATCGCCCTGTGGCTGGCCGGCATGCCCGGCTGGGAGTCGCTGATCCACGCCTTGTCGGTGATGGGCCTGGGCGGCTTCTCGTCCTGGGACAACTCCATCGCCCACTACGACAGCCCGCTCATCGAGGGCGTCATCATCGCCTTCGCCTGCGCCGCCGGGATGAACTTTGCCACCCACTACCGCGCGCTGCACACCCGTACCCTGAGGCCCTACCGCAGCGACACCGAGGTCGGCTTCTTCGCCCTGGTGCTGATCGCCAGCATCGCCATGCTCACCGCCTTCCTGATGGCCCAGCCAGACCCGATGACGCTGCCCACCACGCTGCGCCATGTCGCCTTCCAGGTGGTATCGCTGTCCACCTCGCTCGGGCTGGCCAGCACCGACTACGGCGTGTGGCCGATGTTCAGCCAGCTGTGGCTGCTGTTCCTGTGCAGCTTCGTCTCCTGCTCCGGCTCGACCGGCGGCGGCATCAAGATGGTGCGCGCCATCATTCTCTACAAGCAGGTCTTCCGCGAGATCACCCTGGCCCTGCATCCGGCGGCCGTGCGGCCGGTCAAGTTCGGCCGCGCGGTGGTGCCCAACCCCATCCTGCATGCGGTGCTCGCATTCGGCTTCATCTACATGGTCAGCATCATCATCCTGACCCTGCTGCTCGGCGGCAGCGGGCTGGAGATGGTCACCGCCTTTTCGGCGGTCATCGCCTGCATCAACAACACCGGCCCCGGCCTCAACAGCCTCGGGCCGGCCGGCAACTATGCCGGCCTCACCGACTTCCAGACCTGGGTGTGTTCCTTCGCCATGATCATCGGCCGGCTCGAAGTGTTCACCCTGCTGGTGGTCCTCACCCCGGCCTTCTGGCGCAAGTAATCCACACGAATTTGACGCGATCGGTGTCGGTCGCGTGCCAAAAGCCGGATAATCGCCCCTTGACCGAATCAAGACGAACAAGGACACCTTCGTGAGCCCCTTGCGCAACGACACCTTCCTGCGCGCCCTGCTGCGCCAGCCCACCGACTACACCCCGCTCTGGCTGATGCGCCAGGCCGGCCGCTACCTGCCCGAGTACTGCGAAACGCGCAAGCGCGCCGGCAGCTTCCTGCAGCTGTGCAAGAGCCCGGCCATGGCCTGCGAAGTCACCCTGCAGCCGCTCGAGCGCTATCCGCTCGACGCCGCCATCCTGTTCTCCGACATCCTCACCGTGCCCGACGCCATGGGCCTCGGCCTGTACTTCGCCGAAGGCGAAGGCCCGCGCTTCGAGCGCCCGCTGCGCGACGAAGCGGCGATCCGCGCGCTGCAGGTGCCCGATCCGCACGCCGAGCTGCGCTACGTGGTCGACGCCGTGGCCGAGATCCGCCGTGCCCTCGACGGCCGGGTGCCGCTGATCGGCTTCTCCGGCAGCCCCTGGACGCTCGCCTGCTACATGGTCGAAGGCGGCTCCTCCAGCGACTACCGCCAGATCAAGACCCTGGCCTACAGCCGCCCCGATCTGCTGCACCACATCCTCGACGTCACCACCGAGGCGGTCATCGCCTACCTCAACGCCCAGATCGCCGCCGGCGCCCAGGCCGTGATGGTGTTCGACTCCTGGGGCGGGGTACTGTCGCATGCCGCCTACCGCGAGTTCTCGCTGCAATACATGGAACGCATCGTCGCCGGCCTGACCAAGGAAGCCGACGGCCGCCGCGTGCCCAACATCGTGTTCACCAAGGGCGGCGGGCTGTGGCTCGAATCCATCGCTGCCATCGGCTGCGACGGCGTCGGCCTGGACTGGACCATCGACATCGGCGAGGCGCGCGCGCGCGTCGGCGACAAGGTGGCGCTGCAGGGCAACCTCGATCCGTCGATCCTCTTCGGCACCCCCGACACCATCGCCGCCGAGGCCCGCCGCGTACTCGACGCCTTCGGCCCGCATGCCGGCCATGTGTTCAACCTCGGCCACGGCATCTCGCAGTTCACCCCGCCCGACAACGTCACCGTGCTGGTCGACACCGTGCACCAGCACAGCCGCGCTTTGCGCGCCTCGGCCTGACACCCGCCCCCACCCGATCCGGACGGGGTCGGGTGGGGCGCAGAACGGGCCGGAAAAAACACGGGGCGTCAACAAGAATAATCGTGTTTTCCGGGTTGACTTATGCACAAGAACCAAAACACGCCGGTTTCCGGGCCATGTTCGTAGATGGCATTTGCATTACAACGCAACCCGTTGTTTAAAAAGAATTTTTATCAAAAATACGCGAAATCCTGTGTGCCGGCCGTCCGCCAGAACCGTCGATCCGCCCAGGGTATTCCCGCTTGCCCACAAAGTTATCCACAGAATTTGTGGACAAAACTTGAATGCGGTTTCACGGCAACGAGTTAGTCGAATTTCCGAGAGTTTCTCTTCAATAAGTTGGCTAACTTATTGTTTTTAATAATATAGTTTCAAACGGATGCCGCATCAGATGAGCATCGTTCGCGTTGCGATCCCTGTCCCGATACCGCAACTCTTTGATTACACAAGTGATCATGCCGTCGCGACAGACCTCGGTCGCTGCGTGCGCGTACGCTTCGGTAGCCGTATCGAGACCGGCGTCATCGTCGATCTGCCGGCCAGCAGCGACATCGCCGACAGCCGCCTGCGGCCGGTCGAGCAAATCCTGCGCGACACCCCGGCCATGAGCGCCGACTGGCTGGATCTGACCCGCTTCGTCGCCCGCTACTACCACGCCCCCATCGGCGAAGTGATGGCCCTCGCCCTGCCGCCCGAACTGCGCCGCGCCACCACCGTCGACATCCGCGACGACGACCCGCTGCTGGCCCTCACGCCGGCCGGCCACACCGCCCTGGCCGAAGCCGGCCGCCCCTCGCGCGCACGCCGCCAGCTGGCCGCGCTGGCCGAGGCCGGCCCGACGCGCAAGTCGGTGGCCCGCCAGTGGCCCGACGGCAGCGCCACCGCCGATCTGCTGCGCCGCCGCTGGGTCTATCCCGCCGCACCGAGCAACCCCGCCCTGACGCCGACCCCGCTGCCAACGCTCACCGACGAACAGGCCGTCGTGCTCGAGGCCATCGACAGCGCCGACGCCGGTTTCCTGCCGGTGCTGCTGCAAGGCGTCACCGGCGCCGGCAAGACCGAGGTCTATCTGCGCCTGGCCGAGCGCGCCCTGGCCGCCGGCCGCACGGTGCTGCTGCTGGTGCCCGAGATCGCGCTCACCCCGCAGCTGGAAACCCGCGTCACCGAGCGTTTTCCCCACGCCCGCATCGTCGCGCTGCACTCCGGCGCCGGCGACATGGCGCGCTCGCGCGGCTTTTTGCGCGCCCTCGAAGGCGACGCCGACATCGTGCTCGGCACCCGGCTGGCGGTGTTCACCCCGCTGCCGCGGCTCGGCCTGATCATCGTCGATGAAGAACACGACCCCTCCTACAAACAGCAGGAAGGCGTGCGCTACTCGGCGCGCGATGTCGCCGTGTGGCGCGCCCACCACCAGGGCGTACCGATCGTGCTCGGTACCGCCACACCCTCGCTGGAGAGCTGGCGCCATGCCGCCGAGGGTCGCTACCGCCACCTGCGCCTGACCCGCCGCGCGGTGGCCACCGCGCTGCCCACCGTGCGCCTCATCGACACCCGCCGCGCGCGGCTCGACAACGGCCTGTCCAAGCCCTTGGTCGAGGCCATCGCCCAGCGCCTGGCGCGCCGCGAACAGAGCCTGATCTTCCTCAACCGACGCGGTTTCGCCCCGGTGCTGGCCTGCCCCTCCTGCGACTGGGTCAGCGCCTGCCCGCATTGCGCGGCCAACCGTGTGGTGCATCTGACCGACCGGCGGCTGCGCTGCCATCACTGCGGCTTCGACAGCCCGATTCCCATCGCCTGCCCGGAATGCGGCGAGCAAGACCTGCAGCCGCTCGGCCGTGGCACGCAGAAGCTCGAAACCCATCTGGCCGAGCGCTTTCCCGAGGCCCGGGTGCTGCGGGTCGACCGTGACGTGGCCCGCTCGCGCAGCGACTGGCTGGCGCTACTGGCAAAGATCCATGCTGGCGAAGCCGACATCCTGGTGGGCACGCAGATGATGGCCAAGGGGCACGACTTCGAACGCCTGACCCTGGTCGGCGTGGTCGGTGCCGACGCGGCGCTGTATGCCTCTGATTTTCGCGCCCCCGAGCGCCTGTTCCAGCAGCTGATGCAGGTCGGCGGGCGCGCCGGGCGCAGCCATCTGCCCGGCGAGGTGCTGATCCAGACCGAGTTCGCCGACCATCCGCTGTTCCAGTGCCTCAAGCGCCAGGACGCCGACGGCTACGCCCGCCTGGCCCTCGACGAGCGCCGTCAGGCGGGCTTTCCGCCCTTCACCTTCCAAGCCATGCTGGGGGCCGACGCGCCGCAGCTTGAAGAGGCCATCGCCTTTTTGCAGCGCGCCCGCGACGATGCGCTCAGCGATCTGCCCGCCGCGCTGATGCTCTATGACGCGGTGCCGATGCGCATGCACCGCCTGGCCCGGCGCGAGCGCGCCCAGCTGCTGATCGAATCGACCGAACGCGCCGCGCTGCAACAGTTTCTCGGCCGCTGGATGCCGCGCCTGTATCGCCTGCCGGCCGGCCGCGAGTTGCGCTGGCGCATCGACGTGGACCCGCTCGACGTCTAGTCGGACTCGCCGTCGACCAGCTCGTAGCTGCGCGCGAAGATGTCGGCATCGCAGGGATACATCTCGCCGTCGATGCCGGTGATCAGCCAGTCGCCGGCCTTGCCCTGCATCCGGCCCTCCATGGTCTCGACGACGAAGGCCTCGGGCATGCGCCGCACCTTGAGCGGAATCGGCTTCTTGACCGCCTCCACCGGTGCCGGCAGCTCCGAGGCGCATTGATGGCTGCCATCGGGCAGGCGTTTGATCTCGATCATTCGGACCTCCGTTCGTCCCCATGCCGTTCGAGCCAGTCGGCGCGCTGGCCCAGCTTCTTCGCCCAACCTGCCGACAAACCTTCCGCACGCGACAAGCGCCGCACTTCATCCACCGCCGGCCGATGCGCGGTTTCCACCGCCCACAACCGTGCGATCGAGACCTCGGGATTGGGCCGCTCGATCAGCTGCATCCGGGTTTCCGGGGCGATCAAGCCCTCGGCCAACACCCGGAAATACCAGCCGGTGATGCCCGCGTCGGCAACATGACGCGAGGCGCCGCCGACGCCCAGACGATGGTCGATCTTCCAGCAGGGGCGGCGCGGCTGAGTGATCTGCAGCCGGCACTCGCCCAGCGCAAAGACATCGCCCAGGCACACCATGGCCTCGTCCACGCCGGCCACCGACAGGTTCTCGCCCAGCGTGCCCGGCCCAATCTCGCCGGCCAGCGCCGGAAAGGCCGCAACCAGCCGCGCGTAGTGATCGGCCGGGTACAGATGCACCGCCTTGTCCGGCCCGCCGTGGTAGCGCCGGTCGCCCTGGGCATCGCCGGCCAGCCCCTCGCGGCTCACCCTCACGGGTGCCGCCTGCCGCGTCTTGAACATGCCGGTCATCTGCCCCTCGGGCGGCAGCGGCCGCAAGCCACCGGCAAATAGCGTCACCGGCCCGCCCAGCGCTTCGTTCATTCACTGCCCTCCAAAGGCCACAACCAGGCCGCGCCGCGTACGCCGGAACTGTCACCGTGCATGGGCGGGACGAGCCGGGTGGCGATGGTGTCGGAAAAGACATGCGCCGCCCACCGTCGAGGCACATTCTCATACAAGCGGCTCAGTTTCGACAGGCCGCCACCGAGCACGATCACGTCCGGATCGACGATGTTGATGACGGTGGCCAGCGCGCGGCCCAGCCTTGCCTCGTAGCGCTGCAGTGTGGCCTCGCAGGCCGCGTCGCCGGCCTCGGCGCGTGCTGCGATGGTGGCCGCATCGAGCGCCGCGCCGCCGTGTCGCACATGGTCGGCCGCCATGCCCGGGCCGGATAGCCAGGTTTCGACGCAGCCGACGCGGCCGCAGTAGCAGGGGATGCCAGGGGCCGCATCGGCGAGCGGATTGTGGCCCCATTCGCCGGCAATGGCATTGGCGCCGGCGAGCGGCCGGCCGTCGACCACGACCCCGCCCCCCACGCCGGTGCCGAGGATCACGCCGAAAACCACGCGCGCGCCGCGTGCCGCGCCGTCGGTGGCTTCGGACACGGCAAAGCAGTTGGCATCATTGGCCAGCCGGACCGGCCGCCCCAGCGCCGCCTCGAGATCCGCGTGCAGCGGCTGGCCGTTGAGGCAGGTGGAATTGGCGTTCTTCATGCGGCCATCCACCGCCGACGGCGCCCCCGGCGTGCCGATGCCGACACGGGCACGGCAACCGAGGCCCTGCTCGATACGCTCGACCAGCGCGCCGATGGCCATCACCGTGGCCCGGTAGTCGTTCTGCGGCGTAGCGATACGCTCGCGTGCCAGCACCCGGCCGCTAGCGTCGAGTGCGACCGCTTCGATCTTGGTGCCGCCCAGATCGATGCCGATGCGTACCATCTCAGCCCTGCCACACCCCGAGCGCCACCAGCTGGCGCGTGGCCGCCTCGCTCCAGCCGCGGTTGGCCGCCGGGCTGGCCGGGCTGGGGTGCAAGACCCGGCCGATCTTCACCGGCAGGCCGGCGGCGACGGTGGCGGCGCGCTGCTCGGCCCAGGCGCCGACACCGATCACCCACTCGGGCGCCAGGGCTTCGATCAGGCGGCGCAGATGCGCGTCGCAGGCAGCCAGCAGCGGCGCGGCTTCGGCCACCGGCAGCTTGTCCGGCGTGAGGTTGCGCCCGCCGTCGAAGAAGGCCAGTGGGCAGTAATTGGCGACGAAGTGATCGGCAAAGAAGGCCTCGGCCGTACCGAAGCGTTCCTGGAACAGGCCCCACAGGCGCCGGCCGCTGACTTCCGAGCGGGCGCAGTCAAAACCCTCGACCGGCCGCTTGGGGTTCTCCTGCGCCGGCCGGCCGACTGCACCGGTCAGGCCCATCCAATCGCGCACCACGGCAATCTCGCCGAAGGGCACGCCGGTCTGCACCATGCCGAAGGGGCCGGGGTTCATGCCCACCAGCACCACCTGCTTGCGGCCGCTGCCGAAGCGGCGCAGATAGGCCTCGTGCACCGGCCAGGCGTAGTCGAGCGGGTTGTACACATGCGATACCGGCGCCGAGAAGCGCAAGCCCGCCAGATCCGCCGACAATGTCCGCGCCGCGTCGATCAGCCGTTCAGCCGTCATGCCTTCCTCCTCAGGTTTCGGCCTCGCCGTTTCCATTGTTCAATTCGGTATAGCGCGCGGCCAGCCACACCAGCACCAGCACCGGCACCCCCATCACCGCGGTCAGCGTGAAGAAGCCCTCATAGCCCAGGCGGTCCACCAGCACGCCGGAGAAACCGCCGAGAAATTTCGGCATCAGCAGCATCACCGAACTGAACAGGGCGTACTGGGTCGCCGAATACTGCACATTGGTGAGCGCCGACAGATAGGCGACGAAGGCCGCCGAGGCCAGGCCGCCGGACAGGTTGTCCATCGCCACCACCCCGATCAGCAGCGGCAGGGACGCGCCGCTGGCGGCCAATACCGCGAACAGCAGGTTGGTCGCCGCCGCCAACAGCGCACCGGCAAACAGGATGCGCATCACGCCCAGCCGGTTGACCAGCACACCGCCGACCACGGCCCCCACCAGCGTCATCACCACGCCGAAGACCTTGGTCACGTTCGCCACCTCGGTCTTGGTGAAGCCCATGTCGACATAGAACACGTTGGCGATCACGCCGAGCACGATGTCCGAGACACGGTAGCTGGCGATCAGCGCCAGCACCAGAAAGGCCAGCCAGCGGTAGCGGCCGAAGAAATCGATGAAGGGGCTGAGCACCGCCGACCACAGCCAGTGCGCCAGCGGCCGCAAGGCGCCGGGCAGACGGGCGATGGCGGCCGGCTCGCGGGTGCTGTCGGCGGGCGGGCGGGCGGGCGGGCTCGGTTCGCTGACGAAGAGCGTGGTGAGGATGCCCACCGACATCAGGCCGGCCATCACCAGATAAGCGAACTGCCAGGGGCCGTGCTGATAGCTGGCCTCGTCCGGATCCACCCAGGCCGCCAGCCACAGGACGCCGGCGCCGGCGGTGATCATCGCCAGCCGGTAGCCGATCATGTAGGTGGCCGCCATCGCGGCCTGCAGCCGCGCACCGCCACTCTCGATGCGGAAGGCATCGACGACGATGTCCTGGGTCGCCGAGGCGAAGGCGACCAGCACCGCCAGCCACACCAGCCGCTCCAGCCCGAGCGCCGGGTCGGTGACCGCCATGCCCGCCAGGCCGCCGGCCACTGCCAGCTGCGCGGCCAGCAACCAGCCGCGCCGTCGCCCCAGCCAGCGCGACAGGCCGGGCACCGGCACGCGATCGACGACGGGCGCCCACACCCACTTGAAGCCGTAGGCCAGCGCCACCCAGCTGACGAAGCCGATGGTCGAACGCTCGACGCCGGCCTCACGCAGCCAGAACGACAGGGTGCCGAACACCAGCAGCAAGGGCAGCCCGGAGGAAAAACCGAACAGCAGCAGGATCAGCGGCCGGGGATGAAGATAGATTGCCAGGGACTGGCGCCAGCCCACCGGCGCCTCGACATCCGCCCCGCGCTGCGCCACTGCCTGTTCGGTCATTTCGCCGATTCCGGCGGCTGGGGCTCTTCGCGGATCGCCTCGACCACGTCCTTGCCGGCTTCCTTGACCTTGGCTGCCGCCTTGCGGGTCGCGTCGAGAATGCGCGCCGCCGCTTCTGCCGTGGCGGCGCCGGAATCACGGATCTCGCTCTCGGGTGCATCGTCGGCCGGGTCGATCGGCACCAGCTGCCGCTCTTCGACCGGGGCTTCGGGCGCCTCGCTTGCGGGGGTATCGGGCATCACTTCCTGCGCCTTGCCGGTGGCCGCCTCACCGAGCTTCTTCAGGGCATCGCCGGCCTTTTCGAGGGCTTCGCGCGCGGCCACGCCGGCATCGCGCAGGTTCTCCTCGGGGGTTTCCTTCGGCACATCGACCGACTCCGGCGCCGGATCGGGTTCGCACCCGGCCAACATCCCACTCACCAGCAACACCGACCACAGGGGCACACGGCCCATCACACGCCTCCAGCGAAATGATTTGAGTCACAGGAATCCACACCGGATTGTCCCATAGCTCGCCGTCCGGCGACCGGCAACAGCGCCCGCCCGACACCGATTGCCACGACCGGCGCCCGAAAACGACACGAGGCCCTGTCGGGCCTCGTGTCGCTATGCCAAAAACCGCTTACTTGACGCGGTTCTTGTATTCGTCGGTACGGGTGTCGATCTCGATCTTGTCGCCGATCTCGACGAAGGCCGGCACCATCAGCTCGAAGCCGGTGGCGATCTTGGCCGGCTTGAGCACCTTGCCGGAAGTATCGCCCTTGACGGCCGGCTCGGTGTAGGTCACTTCGCGCACCACCGAGTTGGGCAACTCGACCGAGATTGCCTTGCCGTTGTAGAACACCACTTCGCAGGCCAGGCCGTCTTCGAGGTACTTGAGCGCGTCGGTCATGTTGTCGGCTTCGACTTCGTACTGCTCGTAGTCGGCGTCCATGAACACGTACATCGGGTCGGCGAAGTAGGAGTAGGTCACTTCCTTGCGCTCGAGCTGCACGACTTCGAACTTGTCGTCGGCCTTGTACACCGACTCCGACGGCGCGGCCGTCAGCAGGTTCTTGAGTTTCATCTTGACGACCGCAGCGTTGCGGCCGGACTTGTTGTATTCGGTCTTCTGCACGACGAGCGCGTTGTCGCCCACCATGATCACGTTACCGGAGCGCAGTTCCTGAGCTGTTTTCATCGGATATACCTGAGGGTCTGTCGGACAGCAGCGGCGCTGCTCGTCATTTAAAAACCGGTTATTTTACTTCGTGTTCGCTACTTTTCACCAGCCTCTCCACCAGACCGTCCGTCGCCGAAAGACGGTCGCACCAGCGACGGGCATGGCGCTCCAGCGCCGGCAGGGCGGCGTGGAAGTCGGCCCAGGGCACGGCATGCGTCGCCGCCCCGTTCCAGTCGGCCCACAGCCGCCGCAGCGCACCGGCCGCCTCGCTGTCCAAGCCCTTGCAGTAGCGCGCCAGAAAGGCCTCCAGCTTGACCAGGTGCGCCCCCTCGGCCTGCGGATAGGCCTGCCACACGAAGGGCCGCGCCGCCCACTGGGCGCGCACGAAGGAATCCTCGCCGCGCACGAAGTTAACCTCGCACACCGCCAGCAGACGGTCGTACTCGTCCATCGACAGAAAGGGCAGCGCGCACACCGTCAGCGCACCAGCCCGACGCGACTGCCCCACCGCCAGCGGCGCACCGCCCAGCCAGGCCGAAACGCTGCGCAGGGCGCGGCCCTCGGGCACCCATAGCGCCACCGGCGACGCCCCCTCGGACCAGTCCGCCAGCCGGCGCGGCAGCGCGGGATTGTCATAGGCGAACAGCGATATCCACCGTGCCGCCAGGACATCGTCCGGCATCGGATGGTCGGCCAGCCAGGCCGTTCGCCCGTGCGGCGCTTGTGCCGCGTCGCGGCGCGCCAGCACCTGCGGTTCGCGGATCAGACCGCCGGTGCGCGCCGTGAAGCCGGGGAAGAAAAAAAACTTGGCCAGACCGGTGGCCGGATCGGGCGAGGGCAGGCCGTGGCAGTCTTCGATCCAGTCCTCGGCGCTCAGGTACTCGAGATTGATCCAGCGCGGCGGCGGTGCAGCCGAGCGCATGGCAGCCAGGTAGGCCGGCGGCAGATGACAGCCGAAGGCTTCGATCACCACCTCGGCCACTTGCGGCGCACACTCGGCCTGCGACCAGGGCAACACCGTCACGCCCGATGCCGACCACGGCACGGCCGCTGTCGGCGCCATCGGCAGCAGGCGACGCAGCGCGTCCCAATCGTCCACGAACAAGCGCACCTGCTGCCTGTGATCGACCGCCAGCGAACGGGCCAGACGCCACGACACGCCGATATCCCCAAAGTTATCCACAACTCGGCAGAAAATATCCCACGTCATCGCTCACCTCACCCGCCAGGACGAAAAATGTAAACAACTGCCCGGCTTTCCTTGGGGCGAATTGTGGACAAGCGCCCGAAATCGACCGGGCTCAAAAACCATCGACAATCCGTCCACACCTCAGGGGACGGCTTACCACCAGACTTATCATTGAGACAAACCATTGAAATACAACACGAAAAACAGCCTTTCCACAGAAAACGCCGGAGCGTAAACATTATTGTTATTTATATAAATAAAACAGTTAACACCCCTGTAGACAAACCAGAGTGCCCGCAAAACACGCTTCATCGAGCACCAACCGATCCCTGCGATTTCACGGTCTCCGACGACAGCAGGCACGACACGAGAAGCCCAACAGGCTCCCCAAGAAGCGGAATGATTCACAGCACGGTGCCTGCATCGATGCCGTGTGCCGGCGGATACAGGGGATGACTTGCAGGATGAACAGGGGGGATCGAAGCGACGTGCCCGGGCGGGTCGATCGTCGCTTCAGGAAAGCGGGTCGGGAAGGACAATGCCCCGGTCGGGCTGACCGGGGGCGCGGCAGATCAATCGGCGCTGGGGAAATCGGCCAGGGCGGCCACATGGGTCTCGGTGAGCCAGGCCCAATCGCCCGGTTCGAGCACCGCCGGCAGATTGAGGCCACCGATGCGGTCGCGGTGCAGCGCCTCGACCCGATTCCCCGCCGCGGCGACCATGCGCTTGACCTGGTGGTACTTGCCCTGGGTGATGGTCATCCAGATCGTGTGAGTATCGATCAGCTCGACCGACATCGCCGCGACCAGCTCGCCGGGTTCGTCGACCAGCTCCACCCCGGCACGCAGGGCAGCGAGCATCTCCGGGGTGTGGCCATGCTTGAGCGTGACCCGGTAGCGCTTGGGCGTCTGCTTCTTGCCGGAGCTCCACACATGGATGAACTGACCGTCGTCGGACAGCAGGATCAGTCCGGTGGTGTCATGGTCGAGCCGGCCGATGGTCTGCACGCCGCGCTCGCCCAGCTGCGGCGGCAGCAGGTTGAACACCGAGGGGTGGTGCTTGGGGGCCCGGCTGCACTCGAAGCCTTCGGGCTTGTAGAGCATCAGGTAGGCTTTCTCGTGGTAGGCCCATTCTTCGCCCTCCACGGTGAATACCAGGCCGGCCGGATCGACCTCGGCGGTGGGATTGTCGATGACCGAACCATGGACGGTGACCAGGCCGGCGCTGACCAGCAGCCGGCAGTCCTTGCGACTGCCGAAACCCTGGCTTTGGAGGAGGCGAGCGATTTGCATGGGCACAGTTTACCGAAAGGCCTGGCGCTTTACGCTACACTCCCGCCTCAACCGACTGGAGCTGGTGTCTTGGAGTTCGAACATCTGGTCGAGGTCAATGACCTCGACGATCCTGCCGTGCCGGATCTGACCCGTGACGAAGTGTGGTTCGGCCTGCTGTGCCGGGCCGAAGATCCGCGCCCCTTTCTGCCGGGGCTGGATCGCTGCGAGATCCTCACCCGTAGCGAAACCGCCGTGACGCGTCGGCTCAGCTTCGGCAAGGTGCAGATCCATGACGCGGTGCGCTGGCAGGCGATGGACTGGATCTGTTTCGAATCCGCGGCCACGGCCGATCACCCCGGCGGCCGGCTGACCATCACGATCGAGCAGCCCGAACCCGAAGGGGCGGCGCTGTTCCTGCGCTTCGCCTATCGCACCACCCTGTCGGAAACCGTCGGCGAGGATGCCAAATACGCCGACTATGTGCGCTCCGCCTATCACCAGTCCGACGTGGACACGGTCCGGGTGGTGCGCATGATCGCCGAATCGACCCGTACCGAATAGTTTCAGAAGAGAGTTTTCCCCCATGTGGTTTCGTAACCTGCAGTTGTATCGCCTGCCGGTGCGCTGGGATATGCGCATCGACCAACTCGAAGACCAGCTCGCGCGCCGCCGCTTCATGCCCTGCGGCACGCAGGATCCGGAGTCCCGTGGCTGGCTGCCGCCCGTGGCCGATGGCCCGCTGGTGCATGCCGTCGGCGGCCAGTGGCTGATCGCGCTGGGCATCGAGAACCGCCTGCTGCCCTCCTCGGTGGTCAAGCAGGAGGCCGAGGAGCGCGCCGCGCGCATCGAGCTGGAACAAGGCTTCAAGCCCGGGCGCAAGCAGATGAAGGACCTGCGCGATGAAGTCACCCGCGAGTTCATGCCGCGCGCCTTCACGCGTCGGCGCAAGGTGTATGCCTGGATCGACCCGCAGGACGGCTGGCTGGCGGTCGACGTGGCCAGCGTGAGCCGTGCCGAGGACATCCTCGAAGCGCTGCGCCAGAGCCTCGACAGCTTCCCGCTGACCCTGGTGCGCACCGAGACCTCGCCGGTCGCCGCGATGAGCGACTGGCTGGCCGGTGGCGACGTGCCGGGCAACTTCACCATCGACATGGACTGCGAGCTCAAGTCGGTGACCGAAGAGAAGGCCGCGGTGCGCTATGTGCGCCACAGCCTCGACGGCGACGAGATCAAGACCCATCTGCAGGAAGGCAAGCTGCCTACCAAGCTGGCGCTCACCTGGAACGACCGCGTGTCCTTCCTGCTCACCGACAAGGGCGAGATCAAGCGCCTGCAGTTCCTCGACGTGGTACAGGAAGAGGCCAGCGCCGGCAGCGACGATGCGGCCGAGCTGTTCGATGCGCATTTCGCGCTGATGACCGGCGAGCTGCGCCAGCTGATTCCGGCCGTGGTCGGCATCCTCGGCGGCGAGCTGGCCACCCCGGCCGTCTGATCGCCCCGACCATGCTTCCGGCCGCCGCACGTGCTGCCTTCGGGGCCGCCCTGGCGGCGGTGCTGGTGCTGTCCTTGCTGCCGGTGCCGGCCGGGCTGCAGGTGTTCAGCTGGCAGGACAAGCTCGAGCATGCCACGGCCTTCCTGGCCCTCGGACTGCTCGGGCAATTCGCCTGGGCGCGGCACGGCCGATGGGTGGCGATCGGCCTGCTCGCCTATGGGGCGCTGATCGAAGTCGCTCAGTCCTTCACCGCCTGGCGCACCGGGGACGCGGCCGACTGGCTGGCCGACGCCCTGGGCGTCGGTCTGGCGCTGCTGATCGTTCGGGCGCGACGCGTGCGGCGGTGATTGTTCCCGCCCCGGGCGGCGACTATGCTGTGGCCTTCGATCCTTGCCGAGGAACCCCCCCGCGTGTCTCTGATCGGGCTCATACGGCGAAGCCATGCCGCGTCGCGGGCAAAGCGGCCGCATGCCGCACGCAGTCGCCAACTCGATCGCATCCTGCGGCGCATCATGGCGGCCGGGCTGGTATTGCTGTCGATGGTGCTGATCGGCACCCTGGGGTTTCTCGCCATCGGCGGCGAGGCCACCACCTGGTCCGACGCGCTCTACATGACCCTGATCACGCTATCGACCGTCGGCTACGCCGAGGTGGTGCCGATCGTCGGCGTGTGGGACCGCCTGTTCACCGGTGTGATCTCCCTGGTCGGCTTCGGTGCGGTCACCTTCATGTTCACTACCTTGTCGGTCTTCTTCCTCGAAGGCGACCTTGACGACACCTTGCGGAGACGACGCATGGAGAAGCACATCGGCAAGCTCCGGGGCCACTACCTGATCTGCGGTTTCGGCCGGGTCGGGCGCAACATCGCCGAGGAGCTCGACGCCACGCATCGCCCCTACGTGGCCATCGACACCGACGAGGAGCGCCTCGCCGCCGCGCGTGAGCGCCAGCCTGATCTGCTCTATCTGGCCGGCGATGCCAGCGACGACGACCTGATGCTGGCGGCCAACATCACCGACGCTGCCGGCGTGTTCGCGGTGACCGATGACGACAGCCGCAACATGATGATCGCCCTCACCGCCAAGCAGCTGAACCGCGCCACGCGGGTGGTGGCGCGCTGCATGGAGGTACGCAACAGTCCCAAGCTGCGCAAGGCCGGAGCCGACGTGGTGATCTCACCGGATTTCACCGGCGGGCTGCGCATTGCCGCCGCCATGTTGCGCCCGGGCGTGCTCAGTTTCATGGACGACATGGTGCGCTCGGAGACGGCCCACCGCCTGGAGGAGATTCCGCTGCCGGGCGGCTTCGACGCCCGGACGGTGGCGGCACTGGATCTGCCCGGCCATGACGTAGTCCTGCTCGGCGTGCGCGAAAACCGCCACTTCCATTTCAACCCCGCGCCGGACTTCTCGCTCGCAGCCGGTCACGTGCTGGTGGTGATGTGCGCACCCGACGCGCGCGAGGCGCTGGAGCGCGCCATTCTGGCTTAGGGGGCGCCGAGGCCGGCCATCAGGGTGTCGGCGTTGTGGCGCATCATCCCGACATAGGTGCTGGCCGGGCCGCGCTTGGCCAGTGCGTCGGCATACAGCACGCCGCCGCGCGTGGCGCCGGTGGCCTGCTGGATGCGCTTGATCAGGCGTTCGTCGGCGAAGGACTCGAGAAACACCACCGGCACTTTCAGGGTGCGCAACTGGGCGATCAGTGCGGCCAGGCTGGCGGCCGAGGGCGAGGCCTCGTTCGACAGGCCGGCCGGCGCCACGAAGGTCAGGTCATACGCGTGGGCGAAGTAGCCGAAGGCATCATGCGGCGTGACCACCGTGCGCCGGTTCGGCGGCAGGTGGGTAAAGGCCTGCTTCAGATCGGCGTCGAGGGTTTCGAGTTCGGCCAGATAGGCGCGGCTGCGCTCGGCATAGACCGCGCTGCCGGCCGGGTCGGCCGCCGTCAGGGCATCGGCGATGGCGCGCACGTAGTGGCGCGCATTTGCCACATCCAGCCAGGCGTGCGGATCGACCGCGTGGTCGTCATGGTGGTGGTCGTCGTCATGGGCTTCGTCGGCTTCGTGTGCCGCGTCAGCGGCCAGCGGCACGATGCCGTCCGAGGCCACCAGGCGGCGGCCGGTGTAGCGGGCCGAGGCCAGCATGCGATCGATCCACGGGTCGAAGCCCAGGCCGTTGGCGATCACCAGCGTCGCTTCGCGAATGCGGCGGATGTCGGAGGCGCGCGGATCGAAGCCGTGTGCGTCCTCATCGGGGCCGACCAGGCTGGTGACGAGCACCCGCTCGCCGCCGATCTGACGCGTGAAATCCGCCAATACGCTGAAGGTGGTGAGCACCTTCACGGCCGGTTCGGCGGCCTGGGCGGCCGTGGTCATCAGGCAGCACAGGCCTGCCAACAGAAAGTGACGGATCATACGGTAGCTTCGCCGGTCGAGAAGTGACGGTGAGGGCGGGCGGCCGTGATGGCCAGCACCAGGAGATAGAGGGTACCGAGCGACATTACCACCGCCGGCCCGGCCGGCACGTCGAGGTGATAGCTCAGCAGCAGGCCGCCGATGCTGCCCGCCAGCGCAAAGCTCACCGACAGCGCCAGCATGGTGTCGAGCCGGTCGGAGATCAGCCGGGCGCCGGCCGCCGGCAGCACCATGATGCCGACCGCCATCAGCGTGCCCAGCGCATGGAAGCCGGCCACCAGGTTGAGCACTGCCAGCAGCAGGAAGCCCATGTGCGCCAGACTGCCGGGGCCGCCCGCCTGGCGCAGGAAGGCCGGATCGGCGCATTCGATGACCAGCGGCCGGTACAGCACGGCCAGGCCGAACAGCGACACCGTGGCGATGCCGCCGATCAGCAGCAAGGTGTCCGGGTCGAGCGACAACACCGAGCCGAACAGCACATGCAGCAGGTCGACATTGCGGCTGCGTAGCGACACCAGCAGCACGCCGATGGCCAGCGAGATCAGGTAGAAGGCGGCCAGGCTGGCATCCTCGCGCAGCGCCGAGCGGCGTGCCACGGCGCCGGCGGCCAGTGCCACCGTCACACCGGCGGCAATGCCGCCCAGCGTCATGGCACCCAGCGACATGCCGGCCACCAGATAGCCGATGGCCGCGCCGGGGAGGATGGCATGCGAAATCGCATCGCCCATCAGGCTCATCCGCCGCAGCAGCATGAACACGCCGATCGGCGCCGCGCCCAGCGACAGCGCCACGCAGGCGGCCAGCGCACCGCGCATGAACTCGAACTCGAAGGGTTGGATCAGCCAGTTCATGCGCGCAGGGCGTTCCGCAGGAAATCGTGACGCGCAATGCTGCCGTCGGCCGGGGTCGGGCGCACGGTCAGCAGTTCGGCGGTGGGGGTGAGCTGGGCATGGCCGTCGTCGACCGTCAGGCACAGCTCGAAGCGTTGGCGTACCAGCTCTAGGTCGTGCAGCACCACCAAGGTGGTGCGGCGCTGGGCATGCCAGCCGTCGATCAGCTGCATCAGCGCATCGCGGGTGGGGCGGTCGACGCCGGCGAAGGGCTCGTCGAGCAGCAGCATGGCCGCGTCCTGCAAGATCAGGCGGGCAAAGCGGGCGCGTTGCAGCTGGCCGCCGGAGAGGGTGGCGATCGGTCGGCGCGATACCGCGGTGAGACCAGTGCGCGCCAGCGCCGAGTCGATCGACTGGCGCACCGCCGGGCTCAGGCGGCGGAACACGCCCATGCGCTGCCAGGCACCCATGGCGACGAATTCGTACACGCTGATCGGAAAGCGCCGATCCACCGTCGCCGTCTGCGGCAGATAACCCATGCGCGCGCAGGTCTCGCAACGGCGCATCTCGCCCGCCAGCAACGGCAGTTCGCCGGCAATGGTGCGCAACAGGGTCGACTTGCCGGCGCCGTTGGCACCGATCACCGCCACGCGCGCGCCGGCCGGAACGGCCAGCGAGACATCAGCGACCGTGATGTGGCCGCCGTAACCGGCGCTGACGTCGGTGAGGGTCAGGGCCGAGGCGCTCACAGCAGCGCCCAGCCCATGGCCGCCCACAGCACGGCGGCGGCCGCGGCTGCAATCGCCAGGCGGGCGCCGACACCGAAGGTCAGCAGGGAATGAAAGGGGCGGGAGTGCTCAGGCATGGATGCAACTGTTTCCATCAAAACGGGGTTTATAGTGCAACATTGTTGCGTTTAAAGCAAGCCATGTCGGCGGATTGAAATCCGCCCTACGCGCCTTTGCCGCAGGTCGGACAGGCGCCGTGCAACACCAACTCGGCGCGGTCGAGCTGGTAGCCGCCGGGCAGGTTCACCGCCACCGCCGGCTGCAGGCCTTCCAGGCACACCACCTTGCCGCAGCGGTCGCAATGGAAGTGTGCATGCTCATGCGGCCCACTGGCCGCCACGCCGAAGCGGCGTGCCCGGTCGTCGCCGGCCATCTTGTGTGCCACGCCGGACTCGACCAGCCAGTCGAGCGTGCGATAGAGCGTCACGCGGTCGTGCTTGATCCCCTTGTCGTCGAGCGCGGCGCCGATCTCGTCATGGGTCAGCGACTGCTCGGCCGCCAGCAGCACCTCGAGCACGGCCACCCGGGTGCGGGTGATGCGCCCGCCCTGGGCGGCGATCAATGATTCGGCGGGGGTGGCAGGATGGGTTTGGGGCATGACGGTGCAAGTCGGTTGCAGATGATTGTGCAACATAGTAGCATTTTCGCCATTCTTTGCCACCCCAAAACCTTCCGGATTCAGGAGATTTTCCGTGATGAAACAAGGATATATCGCTGCACTGTGGCTGGCCATGTGGCTGCCGGCCGCGGCGCCGGCGCAAGGCGGCGCCCATGTCCACGGCGCCGCGCATCTGAGTTTGGTGCAGGAGGGCGGCGCGGTCACGGTGGCGCTCGACAGCCCGCTCGAAGCCATCGTCGGTTTCGAACATGCCCCGAAAACCGCGGAGCAGAAAGCTGCGCTCACCGAGGCCGCCGCAGCCCTGAAAGGCCCCGACGCCTTGGTGCAGTTGCCGGCCGCGGCTGCTTGCCGTCTGACCGACTCGGACATCGATCTGCCGTTCATGGCAGCCGACGTAGACCATGGCCATGCGCATGCCGGCCACGACGATCACGACGGCCATGCCGACGTGACGGCCAGCTACACCTTTGCCTGCGCCCAGCCGGACAAGCTGGACCGCGTGACGGTCAAGGCCTTCGCCCGCTTCCCGCGCCTGCACCATATCGACGCCGAAGCGGCGACCGCCGCCGGGCAGGGCAAGGCGGTGCTCGACGCGGCGCACCCGGTGTGGTCCTTGCCGGCCAAACGATGACATCGTCGGCCGTTACCCTGTCGGCGCTGCGTTTCGCTTGGCCGGGTGCGGCGCAGCCTTGTCTCGAGGTGCCGGATTTCCGTCTGGCGGCCGGCGAACGCCTGTTCCTGCACGGGCCGAGCGGCAGCGGCAAGACCACACTGCTGTCGCTGATCGCCGGCGTGCTGAGCCCGTCCGCGGGCCGGGTGCAGGTGCTCGACACCGACCTGGGCACGCTCTCCGGCCGGCGCCGGGACCGCTTCCGCGCCGAGCATATCGGCATCGTCTTCCAGCAGTTCAACCTGATTCCCTACCTGTCGGCGGCCGACAACATCGCGCTGCCCTGTCGCTTTTCGCCGGCGCGGGCGCAACGGGCCGGCGATGTGGCGGCGGCGGTGCGGCGCCTGGCCGGGCATCTGGATCTCTCAAGCGAGTTGCTGGCGCGGCCGGCGGCCGAACTCAGCGTCGGCCAGCAGCAGCGCGTGGCCGCCGCCCGGGCGCTGATCGGCGCACCGGCGCTGGTGATCGCCGACGAACCCACCTCCTCGCTCGATGCCGCCCGCCAGGACGCCTTCCTGGCCTTGCTGCTGGCCGAATGCACCTCGGTCGGCGCCAGCCTGCTGTTCGTCAGTCATGACCTGCGCCTGGCCGGGCGCTTCGACCGCTGTGCCGAGTTGGCCGAGCTAAATCGTGCCGCCGAGGTGACGGCATGAGGCTGCCGCTGTGGCACCTGACCCTCGCCAGCATCCGCAACCGCGGCCTGGCCACCGTGCTGACGGTGATCGCCATCGCGCTGAGCGTGGCGCTGCTGCTCGGCGTCGAGCGCCTGCGCAATGATGCGCGCGCCAGCTTTGCTAACAGCGTGTCGGGCACCGACCTGATCGTCGGCGCGCGCGGCGGGCCGGTCTCGCTGCTGCTGTATTCGGTCTTCCACATTGGCGATGCGACCCAGGACGTGAGCGCCGCGCGCATCGAGGCGCTGCGCACGCACAAGGACGTGGCCTGGCTGGTGCCGCTGTCGCTGGGCGACTCGCACCGCGGCTACCGCGTGGTGGGCACCACCGCCGATTTCTTCGCCCATGTGCAGACCGGCGATCGGCAGCCGCTGCGCTTTACCGCCGGCCGGGCCTTCGACGGCGTGTTCGAGGCGGTGATCGGCGCCGAGGTGGCCGACGCGCTGGGCTACGCGCCGGGTGCGAAGATCGTGCTCAGCCATGGCGCTGGCGACTTCGCCGCCGCCGAGCATGCCGACAAGCCCTTCACCGTGACCGGCGTGCTGGCGCGCACCGGCACGCCGATCGACCGCTCGGTGCTGGTCAGCCTGGCCGCGATCGAGGCAATCCATCTCGACTGGCAGGGTGGCAGCCGCATTCCGGGTGTCGAGATTCCGCCGCAGTTCGTGCAGAAGTTCGACCTCAGCCCCAAGCGTGTCACCGCCGCGCTGATCGGCCTGGAGCGGCGCTCGGCGGTGTTCCGCCTGCAGCGCGAGATCAATACCTCGCCCGGCGAGCCGCTGATGGCGATCCTGCCCGGCGTCACACTGGACGAGCTGTGGCGCATCGTCGGTGGCGTCGAACGCGCGCTGCTGGCGGTATCGGCCTTCGTCGTGGCG
This sequence comes from Denitromonas iodatirespirans, assembly GCF_018524365.1. Taxonomy (GTDB): domain Bacteria; phylum Pseudomonadota; class Gammaproteobacteria; order Burkholderiales; family Rhodocyclaceae; genus Nitrogeniibacter; species Nitrogeniibacter iodatirespirans. Next base: position 76,279 of record NZ_JAEKFT010000002.1, on the reverse strand, counting down.
GTGGGGCTGGCCGGGCTGGTGGCGACGGTGGTCAGCAGCCTGTCGGCACGGCGGCGCGAGCTGGCCATCCTGCGCGCGCTGGGCGCCGGGCCGGGTGACGTGTTCATGCTGCTGCTGCTCGAGAGCGTGTTGCTGGCGCTGGCCGGCAGCGGCCTCGGCGTGCTCGTGCTGTGGGCGCTCAGCGCCGGCCTGTCGCCCTGGCTGATGGCGCAGCATGGCGTGCAACTTGTGCCGCGCCTCATCACGCCAAATGAACTGATGTGGCTGGCCGCGGTGCTCGGTGCCGCCGTGCTGGCCAGCCTGGTGCCCGCGCTGCGGGCGTATCGCTATTCCCTGGCGGACGGCATGACCGTGCGCCTGTGAGACCGTCATGAAGAAACGCCTGTTGCTGATTCCCGCTCTTGCCGCGTTGTTGGCCGTGCCCGCGCTGCAGGGCATCCGACCGGTCGAGGCCCAGGGCACGGCCAAGTCCGGCTACGAGGTTGGCGACCGCCTGGCCAAGCCGGCGGCCCCCCAGGCCGGCGGCTTTCGCACCATCACCTTCGATGACCTGATGCCGCTCGACTGGGACCCCAACGCGGTGTTCAAGCAGCTCGACATGGCGAGCCTGAAGGACAACGATCCGCGCGCCATGGAGATCATGGCCAAGATCAAGCAGGCCTGGGAGCAGGCGCCGGTGGTGCCGGCGCTGAACGGCCAGAAGATCCGCATGGCCGGCTTCCTGGTGCGCCTCGAAGGCGACGACAAGCACATCCGCGAGTTCCTGCTGGTGCCTTACTTCGGCGCCTGTATCCATGTGCCGCCGCCGCCGTCCAACCAGGTGGTGCATGTGATCCCCGACAAACCGGTGCCGGTCGGCCCCGACATGGGCGCGGTGTGGGTCAGCGGCACGCTCAGTCTGGCCGCGTCCAAGACCGACCTGGGCGACGCCGGCTACCGCCTCGCGGCGGTCAAGGTCGAGCCCTATACCGGCGACTGAACGCTCGCCGATGCGCCGCATCCGCCGCCTTTCGCCGGCCTTCGCCGCCCTGCTGGCGTTGTGCCTGTGCCTGGCCCTGTTCGAGGGCCGGGTGCACCCGCTCAGCCATCTCGCGGTCCATGCCGCGTCCACCGGCATCGGCGACGCCGTCGAGGACGGACCGCAGCATGCCGAAGATCTGCTTTGTCTCGACTGTGTCGCCGCCGCTGCGACGGCCGATGTGTTGTCCACCCCGGCCGCCGGCCTGCCCGTGGCGGCCGGCGGCGGCACCCTGGCCGGCCGCCTGTGGCGCAATGCTGCGCGCCGCACGCGCGAACGCCAGCGCAACCGCTCCCCGCCCCGTTTCTGACCTCCCCCTCGCCGATGGCACCCCACTGCCCGGCGCGCACGAGCGCGTCGGGTGATTCGCCGTGCGCCCGCAAACCGGCACACGGTATCCCGATTGGAGTCAGATCCCGATGGTTTTCAAACGCCTACCGAGCGCCCCCGTGGCGCTCGCACTTGCCCTTGCCGCCTCGCCCGCCTTCTCGGCCAGCGACGCTGAACTCGACGAACTGCGCGCCCAGGTGCGCGCCCTGCGCGACAGCTACGAAGCACGCCTGGCCGAGCTCGAAAGCCGGCTCGCGCGCCAGACGGCCCCGGCCCCAGCCGCGGCAGCGGCTGCGGCGCCTGTCGCTGACGGCCCGCGCGGCTTCAACCCCGAGGTCTCGCTGACCCTGCAAGGCCAGTATCGCCGCATGAAGGACATCGACGAGCGCCACATCAGCGGCTTCGTCGGCCCCGCCGAGCATGACGATCACGACCACGACCACGGCGGCGAGCGCGGCTTCTCGCTCGACCACACCGAACTGGTGCTGGCCGCCAACATCGACAGCCACTACCGTGGTCTGGTGAACTTCGGCATCGCCGACGGCGAGGTCGAGGTGGAGGAAGCCTGGTTCCAGACCACCGGCCTCGGCCACGGCCTGACGCTGCGCGGCGGCCGCTTCCTGTCCAGCATCGGCTACCTCAACGCCCAGCATGCCCATGCCTGGGACTTCGCCGACGCGCCGCTGATGTACACCGCGCTGTTCGGCGAGCATGGCAACTACGGCAACGACGGCCTGCAGCTCAAGTGGGTGCTGCCCACCGACCTGTTCGCCGAAGTCGGCGTCGAGATCGGCCGCGGCGCCAAGTTTCCCGGCACCGACCGCGATGTGAACGGCATCGGCAGCAGTGCCATCTTCGCCCACCTGGGCGGCGACGTCGGCACCAGCCACAGCTGGCGCGCCGGGCTCTCTTACCTGAATGCGCGCGCCGCCGACCGGCATGCGCACTTCGAGGATGTCGGCGACGAGGAGGTGACGGGCGAATTCACCGGCCGCAGCCGGCTGTGGATCGCAGACGCGGTGTGGAAATGGGCACCCGACGGCAATTCCGGCGTACGCGCGCTGACCCTGCAGGCCGAATTCTTCCAGCGCCGCGAAGACGGCGACCTGAGCTGCGAGGGCGAGGCCGGCAGCGCCTGCGCGGTGGCGGTCGACAGCGACTACCGCACCCGCCAGCGCGGCTGGTATGCCCAGGCGGTGTACAAATTCCATCCGCAATGGCGTGTCGGCCTGCGTCACGACCGGCTCGATCCGGGTACCCGCGACTATGGCGACAACAACGCCAACATCGCGCGCGAGGACCACACGCCCAAGCGCAACAGCGTGATGGTGGACTGGAGCCCGAGCGAGTTCTCCCGCCTGCGCCTGCAGCTGGCCCGCGACCAGTCGATGGCCGGCGAGACCGACAACCAGCTGTGGCTGCAATACGTGATGAGTCTGGGTGCGCATGGCGCACACAGCTTCTGAGGGGCCGACGATGATACGGACGCTTCTTCTCTCCCTGCTGTGCCTGGGCCTGGCCGGCCCGGCCCGCGCCGGGCTCAACGTCTTCGCCACGCTCCCCGAGTGGGGCGCGCTGGCGCGCGTCATCGGCGGCGACGCGGTGACGGTGTTCGTCGCCACCCATGCGCGGCAGGACCCGCACCACATCGAGGCCCGGCCCTCGCTGATCGCCCGCGCGCGGCAGGCCGACCTGGTGGTGGCCAACGGCGCCGAACTGGAGATCGGCTGGCTGCCGGCGGTGCTCTCGGCCGCCGGCAATCGCGCCATCCAGCCCGGCCTGCCGGGCTACTTCGAGGCAGCCACGCAGGTGGCGCTGCTCGAGGTGCCGGTGCGGGTGGACCGTGCCGACGGCGATGTGCACCCGGCCGGCAATCCGCATATCGGCCTCGACCCGCGCCTGTTGCTGACGGTCGGCGCGGCGCTGCAGGCGCGCATGGCGGCGCTCGATCCGGCGCAGGCGGCGGTGTATGACGCCAACTGGTCGGCCTTCCGCACGCGCTGGCAGGCGGCCATCGACCGCTGGCAGGCACGCGCCGCGCCGCTGCGCGGCCAGGCCATCGTGGTGCATCACACCGCCTATCCCTACTTCACCCATTGGCTGGGGTTGACCCGGGCCGGCACGCTGGAGCCCAAGCCCGGCGTGGCGCCGGGTTCGGCGCATCTGGCGGCGCTGCGCGATGCGCTCGCCGGCCAGCGGGTGCTGGCCATCGTGCGCCCGCCCTATGCGCCGGAGGGGCCGGGCCAGTGGCTGGCCGAGCACAGCAACATCCCGTTGCTGCGCCTGCCGGTCAGCGTCGAGCAGTCGGCGGACGAAGCCGGGCTGACCGCCTGGTTCGATGGCATGATCGACGCGCTGCTGGCGACCCAAGGATGATGCCGACCGGCACCGTGCTGCTGCGGGCGCAGGGCCTGAGCGTCGGCTATGACCGGCCACTGCTGCAGGGCCTGGACCTGCAGCTGGTGGCCGGCCGCGTGACCACGCTGCTCGGGCCCAACGGTGCCGGCAAGAGCACCGTGCTGCGCGCACTGACCGAGCCGCGGCTGCGCCTGGCCGGGCAGCTGTGGCAGGCGCCCGGCCTGCGCCTCGGCCATCTGGCGCAGGCCGCCGAGGGCCAGGCCGAGCTGCCGCTGTGCGGTCGCGAGCTGCTGGCGCTCACCGGCGCGTCCGCCGACGGCCTGCCGCCCTGGTTGGCCGACTGTCTGGACGCCCGGCTCGACCGCCTCTCGGGCGGTCAGCTGCAATACCTGCGCTTCTGGTCGATCGCCGCCGCGCCCTTCGATGTGCTGTGCCTCGACGAGCCCGGCAACAATCTCGACGCGCGCGGGCTGGCGGCGCTGCGCGCCTGGCTGCACACACCGCCGGCCGGACAGGCGGTGGTGCTGGTGACGCATGACGACAGCCTGGTCGACGCCGCGCGCCAGAGCGTGATCCGGATTCCCTCATGAATATCGATCTGATCTTCGACCCGCTGTTCCGCCTGCCCTTCCTCACCGGCCTGCTGCTGGCCGTCTGGCTGCCGGTGCTGGGTCTCTACCTGCGCCTGCGCGGCGAATGGCTGGCGGTACTCGGCATGGCGCAACTGGCCTCGGCCGGTGCACTCGGCGGGGCGGTGCTGGGCTTGCCGGCGGTGGTAGGCGGGGCGGGTGCCGGGCTGCTCGCGGCGCTGGCCAAGTGGGGCCTGAAGCGGCCGAGCGACAGCGCCTATGCGGCGATGCTGCTGCTCGGCTGGGCGGCTGCGGTGGCGGTGATGAGCAACCACCCGCTGGCCGAGCAAGCCGCCGGGGCGGTGTTCGACGGGCAACTGTATTTCACCGGCGGCGGGCATCTGGCCGCGTCGGCGGCGGTATTGGGCATCGGCGTGCTGGTGCTGGTGCGCGCTCATCGCGCGATGTTGCGCGCACGCGTGCATCCGGCGCTGGGGCCACCGGGTGCGGCCACCCGCCTGGCCTTCGACCTGGTGGCCGGCGCCAGCGTGGGGGTGGCGATCCTCTCGCTGGGGGTGATGGCCAGCTTCGCGCTGGCCTTCGTGCCGGCCTGGCGGGCGTTTGCTACGGCGCCGTCGTGGCGCTCGGCGCTGTGGCGGGCGATGGCGATGGGGCTGACGGCGTATGTGGTGGGGTTTGCGCTGGCGCTGGTGCTGGATCAACCCTTCGGGCCCGCAGGCGTGGCCGCGGTGCTGGCGGTGGCGGCACTGGCGCCGCCATGGCGGGGGCTTCGTGGTGGCGCCAGTAGAAGACGTTGAGAGTCTTGGTCTCGGCGTAGCGCAGCACGAAATAGTCGCCGTCGATGGCGTAGAAGCGCTCCGGCTGGCCGCTGCCGGGGGCGCGGTCGTCGCTCAGCTTGCGGCGCGACACGCTGGATAGCACCAGCCGGTCGGGCTGGCCTTCGGGGGTGAAGAAGTAGCTGTCGAGCCGGCCCATGTAGATGTAGGCCTCGGGGCCGATCTCGACCACTGCCGAGACGATCACCGCATCCGGCTCGGGGGCATCGTCGAGGCGGCAGGAAAACAGGTAGTACCAGGGCGCATCCATGCGCAGGCCGGCGTGGCGGCGATCGAGGTCGAAACGCTGGATCGCCTCGCGGGCCAGATAGCCGGCGAACCAGGCGAACACACACAGCGACATCAGATAGAAGAACGGCCCCTCGGGGGCCGCCACGGCGCGGGCGAACAGGGTGTCGGAGGGGCTGCGGGTGCCGGCCAGCAGCATCAGGAAGGCCTGCCAGTCGATCACATAGGCCGAGACTCGCCCGGCCAGCCACACCCACAGGGCGTTGAGCGGCAGGGCCAGCAACACGGAGGTGGCCAACACCCGGCCGAAGGGCGTGGCGTCGGGGGCGGTGCGTTCGGGGCGGGAGAACTGGCGTCGGAGCAGGTAGCCGGGCAGGGCGAGGAGGAAGAGGATGACCGCCGGCAGGGCAACGTTCACTCAGTGACCTTGTGCGTGGGGATCACCTGGAACTCGTAGCTGCGACCGTCTTCTTCGTTCTCGATGCGCACGGGTTGGAGGTCGGGCGAGGTCATCGAGCGGACGATGGCCTCGCGCACGAACTGCGCACTGCCCGGCTGGGCCAGCAGGCGACGCATCTTCTCGCTGGTGTGGGCTTTCATGGGGCCTCCGCAAAAAACGACTGGATTCAGGGTCTTATATAAGGAGGCGGCCATGAAAAGTCAATCTTGCCGGCCGCCGGGCGGGCGCACCGGGCTGGGCGAGGGTGGTGCACCTGAGAACTTTTCCGCCAATTGGGTATTCTCTTGAGGTTCACCCCGCCCACCGAGATCTCCATGCCCGACCCCGCCGCCACCGACACCATCCGCATCGTCGGTGCCACCCAGAACAACCTGAAAAACCTCGACCTGGAGATCCCGCTCGGGCAGCTCGTGGTGTTCACCGGGCCGTCGGGTTCGGGCAAGTCCTCGCTGGTCTTCGATACCTTGTATGCCGAGGGCCAGCGCCGCTATGTCGAGACTTTCTCGCCCTATGCGCGGCAGTTTCTCGACCGCATGGACAAGCCGCATGTGACGCGCATCGAAGGCGTGCCGCCGGCGATTGCCATCGACCAGACCAACCCGGTGCGCACCTCGCGCTCGACGGTCGGCACCATGACCGAGCTGACCGACCACTTCAAGCTGCTCTTCGCCCGCACCGCGCATCTGCATTGCCGCGGCTGTGGCGCGGCGGTGCAGCGCGACACCCCGCAGAGCATCGCCGCTGCGCTGGCCGAGCGCACGGCGGCGGCCGGCGATCCGCGCCTGCTGGTGACCTTTCCGGTCGAGGTACCGGCCAATTTCACCGAGGACGAGATCCGCGGCTATCTCGAGCAGCAGGGCTACACCCGTATCCACGGCCGCGAGGGCGATCGGCTGTGGGTGGTGCAGGACCGCTTCCGCTTCGGCAGCGCCGAGCCGGCGCGTGTCGGCGAGGCCATCGAGGCCGCGCTGCGCACCGGCCAGGGCCGGCTGGCGGTGCGGGCCGTCGATGACGAGGGTGCCGAGAGCGCGGTGTGGCGCTTCTCGGACGACTTCCACTGCGCCGACTGCGACATCCACTACGGCGAGCCGCTGCCCAGCCTGTTCTCCTTCAACTCGCCGCTCGGCGCCTGCGAAACCTGCCGCGGCTTCGGCCGCGTGATCGGCATCGACCACGGCCTGGTGGTGCCGGACGAGAGCAAGACACTGGCTCAGGGCGCGGTCAAGCCCTGGCAGACGGCGAGCTATTCCGAATGCCAGGACGACATGGAGAAGATGGCCGCCAAGGCCGGCATTCCGCTCGGCGTGCCCTGGCGCGATCTGACTGACGAACAGCGCCACTGGGTGCTCGAAGGCGAGCCGCAGTGGAAGAATTGGAGCCGCTCCTGGCCCGGCGTGTGGTACGGCGTGCGGCGCTTCTTCGACTGGCTGGAGAGCAAGGCCTACAAGATGCACATCCGCGTGCTGCTGTCGAAATACCGCAGCTACACGGAGTGCCCGGCGTGTCAGGGCTCGCGATTGAAGCCGGAGTCGCTGCTCTGGCGGGTCGGTGATGCCGCGGCCGCCGACGCGGTGATGCCGGCCCCGGCGCGCTTCCTGCCGCCCGGCCTGAATGGCGGGCGCGAGCGCGAGCGCCTCGCCACGCTGCCGGGCCTGACACTGCACGACCTGATGCAGCTGTCCATCGACCGGCTGGCCGGCTTCGTCGATCGCATCGAGGCCACCGGCACTTCCGCCGAGGACGAAGCCACGCGCATGGTCTGCGAGGAGATCCGTGCGCGGCTGCGCTACCTCACCGAGGTCGGCCTCGGCTATCTCACGCTGGACCGGCAGAGCCGAACGCTGTCGGGCGGCGAGGTGCAGCGCATCAACCTCACCACGGCGCTGGGCACCTCGCTGGTGAACACCTTGTTCGTGCTCGACGAGCCGTCCATCGGCCTGCATCCGCGCGACATGGACCGCATCGTGCAGGTCATGCGTCGGCTGCGCGACGCCGGCAATTCGCTGGTGGTGGTCGAGCATGACCCGGCGGTGATGCTGGCCGCCGACCACATCTTCGACATCGGCCCCGGCCCTGGCGAGCGCGGCGGGCAGATCGTCTTTTCCGGCACGCCGGCCGCGCTGCGCGCCGAAGGCACCACGCTGACCGCCGACTACCTGTCCGGCCGCAAGCATGTCGACCCGGGCACGGCGCAGCGCCCGGTCGACGCCGACACACCGCGCCTCACCATTCGCGAGGCGCGCGACCACAACCTGCAAGGCATCGACGTCGCGCTGCCGCTGAACCGCATGGTGGTGATCACCGGCGTGTCCGGCTCGGGCAAGTCGACCCTGGTGCAGGACGTGCTCTACCCGGCACTGCTTAAATCTTTCGGCCAGCCCACCGAGACCCCCGGCGCGCATGCCGGCATCGACGGCATCGAACACATCACGGATGTGGTGATGGTCGACCAGTCGCCCATCGGCAAGAGTTCGCGCTCGAATCCAGTGAGCTATGTCGGCGCCTGGGACGCCATCCGTGCCCGCTTCGCTGCCCTGCCCGCCGCCAAACAGCGCGGCTACACGCCGGGCACCTTCAGCTTCAACGCCGGCCAGGGCCGTTGCCCGACCTGCACCGGCTCGGGCTTCGAGCATGTCGAGATGCAGTTCCTGTCCGACGTCTATCTGCGCTGCCCGGACTGCGACGGCAAGCGTTATCGTCCCGAGGTGCTGGAGCTGGAGATCGACGGGCGCAATGTGGCCGACGTGCTGGAGATGACCGTCTCCGAAGCCCTGGCCTTTTTCGACGGCGACAAGGCCGTGGCTACCGCGCTGCAGCCGATCATCGATGTCGGCCTCGACTATGTACGCCTCGGCCAGCCGGTGCCCACCCTGTCCGGCGGCGAGGCGCAGCGCCTCAAGCTGGCCGGGCATCTGGCGCAGTTTGCCGCCAAGGCAGGCAAGCGCAAGAAATCGTCGGAGCCGAGCACGGCCGGTGGCACGCTGTTTTTGTTCGATGAGCCCACCACCGGCCTGCATTTCGACGACACCGCCCGCCTGCTCGGCGCCTTCCGCAAGCTGGTCGACGCCGGCCATTCGCTGCTGGTGATCGAGCACAACCTGGACGTGATCCGTGCCGCCGACTGGCTGGTCGATCTCGGCCCCGAGGGCGGCGAAGGCGGCGGCCAGCTGGTGGCCGAGGGTACGCCGGCGGACGTAGCGAAGCACAAGACCTCGCACACCGGCCGCGCCTTGGCCGAGTACGAAGCCGCGCTGTCGGCCCCGCCGGCGCGCCGCGCCGCCGAGCCGGCCGTGGTCTATCGGCCGCGCGGCGCCGGCAGCATCAGCATCCATCATGCGCGCGAGCACAACCTGAAGAATGTGGACGTGAAGATCCCGCGCAGCGGCTTTACCGTCATCACCGGGGTGTCCGGCTCGGGCAAGTCCACGCTGGCCTTCGACATCCTGTTCGGTGAGGGCCAGCGCCGCTATCTCGAATCGCTCAACGCCTATGCGCGCCAGTTCGTGCAGCCGGCGGCGCGGCCCGAGGTGGACGCCATCTACGGCATTCCGCCCACCGTCGCCATCGAGCAGCGCACCAGCCGCGGCGGGCGCAAGAGCACGGTGGCAACGCTCACCGAGCTGTATCACTTCCTGCGCCTGCTGTACGTGAAGCTGGGCACCCAGTACTGCCCGGACTGCCAGGTGCCGGTGGCGCCGCAAAGCTTCGAGGCCATCGTCGCGCGCATCAGCAGCGAGCATCGCGGCCAGTCGGTGGAGTTGCTGGCGCCGCTGGTGAACAACCGCAAGGGTTTGTACACCGATCTGGCCAAGTGGGCGCGCGGCAAGGGCTACGAGCAGTTGCGGGTCGATGGCGAGTATCTGCCGACGCGCAAGTGGCCGCGCCTCGACCGCTACAAGGAACACACGCTGGAGCTGCCGGTCGGCATGGTCAAGGTCGGCCCCGAGCATGAAGCCCTGCTGCGCGCGCAGGTGCGCGAGGCGTTGGAGGTGGGCAAGGGCGTGCTGCGGGTCTTGCGCCTGGGCACGCTGGGCGCGACGCCGGAGACCTTCTCCATCCACCGCGCCTGCTCCTGCTGCGGCAAGAGCTTTCCGGAGCTGGACCCGCGCCTGTTCTCCTTCAACAGCAAGCATGGCTGGTGCACCGCCTGCTACGGTACCGGGCTGGTGGTGGGCAAGGTCAAGGCCGAGGAGGTGCATGCGCTCGATTTCGCCAGCTTCGATGAAGAGCCGACCCTGCCCTGCCCGAGCTGCGAAGGCACGCGCCTGAACCCGATCGCGCGCAACGTGCGCTACCGCGAGCAGCCGATCTCGGCGCTGACCGCCGGTTCGGTGGATGCGGTCGCCGAGTTCTTCAGCGACCTGCCGCTGGCCGGCCGCGAGGCCGAGATCGCGCGCGACATCGTCGCCGAACTCGGCAGCCGGCTCGGTTTTCTGCAGCAGGTGGGTCTGGGCTATCTGGCGCTGGACCGCGCCGCACCGACGCTCTCCGGCGGCGAGGCGCAGCGCATCCGCCTGGCCGCGCAGCTCGGCTCCAGCCTGACCGGCGTGTGCTACATCCTCGACGAGCCGACCATCGGCCTGCATCCGCGCGACAACCAGGTGTTGCTCGACACCCTGGCGCGGCTGGAGGCCAAGGGCAACACGCTGGTGGTGGTCGAGCATGACGAAGACACGATTCGCCGCGCCGACCATGTCATCGACCTCGGCCCCGGCGCCGGCAGCCGCGGCGGGCGCATCGTCGCCGAGGGCAATGCCGCCGCGCTGATGGCCGCGCCCGAGTCGGTGACTGGCAAACACCTGCGCACGCCGCTGCAGCATCCGCTGGCGCCGCCGCGGGCGGTCAAGCCCGACTCCGACAGCCTGTGGCTGCGTGGGGCGAGTCTGCACAACCTGAAGGCGGTGGACGTGCGCGTGCCGTTGGCGCGCCTGAGCGTGATCACCGGCGTCTCCGGCTCCGGCAAATCCACGCTGGCGCGCGACGTGCTGCTCGACAGCCTCAAGCAGCTGGTGGCCGGCGGTGCGCCGGTGGGTTGCGAACGCATCGAGGGCTGGGAGCAGATCGGCCGCGTGCTGGAGGTGGACCAGACCCCCATCGGCAAGACGCCGCGTTCCTGCCCGGCCACCTATGTCGGCTTCTGGGACCTGATCCGCAAGTGCTTCGCCGACACCACCGAGGCGCGCATGCGCGGCTGGACGGCGGCGCGCTTTTCCTTCAACACCGGTGCTGGCCGCTGCCCGACCTGCGAGGGCCAGGGCCAGCAGCGCATCGAGATGAGCTTTTTGCCGGATGTGAAAGTGCCCTGCGAGACCTGCGGCGGGGCGCGCTTCAACCGCGAGACCCTGTCGGTGCGCTGGCGCGAGAAGAGCATCGGCGAGGTGCTGGCGATGAGCGTGGACGAGGCGGTGGACTTCTTCGCCGCCCATCCGCGCATCCATCACACGCTGGCGCTGCTGCAGGATGTCGGCCTCGGCTACCTCACGCTCGGCCAGGCCAGCCCGACGCTGTCCGGCGGCGAGGCGCAGCGCATCAAGCTGGTCACCGAGCTGGCCAAGGCACGCACGCCGACCCGGCCGGGGCGCGGCGGTGGCGGCGCCAACACGCTGTATGTGCTCGACGAGCCGACGGTCGGCCTGCACATGGCGGATGTGGAAAAGCTGATCCATGTGCTGCACCGCCTGGTCGAGGCCGGCAACACGGTGGTGGTGATCGAGCACGACCTGGACGTGATGGCCGAGGCCGACTGGCTGGTCGATCTGGGGCCCGAGGGCGGCGAGGGCGGCGGCACGATCGTCGGCTGCGGGCCGGTCGAGGCGGTGCTGGCGGCCGGCAAGGGACATACCGCGCGATTGCTCGGCAACTTCCTGCGCCAGCGCCGCATGCGCGCCGAGGTGCCGGCATGAGGGAGACGGACGCATGCGCCGACCGCTCTACCTGACCGCCGGCGCGGTGTCGCTGGTGCTGGGCTTCGCCGGCGTGTTTCTGCCGCTGCTGCCGACCACCCCCTTCGTGCTGCTGGCGGCGTTCTGCTTCGCCCGTGGCAACCCGGCCTGGGAAGCGCGGCTGCTGGATGACCCGCGTTTCGGCCCGTCGATCCTGGCCTGGCGCGAGCGCGGGGCGATCCCGGCCCATGGCAAGCGGCTGGCGGTGTTGATGATGCTGATCAGTTCGCTGGGCGGCTGGTATCTGCTGTCGCCGCCCTGGCATTGGGTGCCGGCGGGCTTTTGCAGCGTGGTCGGCGTCTGGGTGCTGACCCGGCCTTCCGCCTGAAGCGGCCGGGCGTTCAGAAGCGCATGTCGAGCCGCAGGTAGACCTGGCGCGAGACCCGGTTGGCCGGGGTATTGCCATGCTGCGCCTGGACCGCCCGGTCGGCCACTTCCTGGTGGCGCGGGCCGAGGTTGAGCGCGGCCAGTGTCAGGCGGGCGTTCTGGCCGGCCAGCGTCACCGGCCGCGACAGCGCCAGGTCGAGCGAGGTGTAGGCGCGCACCACGTAGGGGTCGCCGGCCAGGTAGCTGTCGCCGCTGGCCACCGGCCCGATGCGTGTGAGGTGCACCAGGCTGCTCCATTGCTGCGGCCACTGCTGCATCCACAGCAGGCTGGCGGTGTAGGGCGCAATGGCTGCCTCGATCTGCGAATCCGCCGCCCGGCGGTCGATCAGGCTCCAGGCCAGACGCAGCTCGCCGCCCTGCCAGGGATGCGACTCCAGCTGCAGTTCGATGCCGCGTACCGTCAGTTCGCCGTCATAGTTGGCGGCGCGGGTGGTGGGGATCTGCGCCGCCAGCAGCGGCACCGGCGGGGGCGAGGTGACGCGCTCGCGCACCACCAGATCGCGCAGGCGTTCCTGGAACAGGCGGACCTCGGCGGTGCTGCGCGCCCAGTGCATCTGGCGGATATAGCCCAGCTCGACGGTGTCGGCGCGGGTCTGGCGCAGGTCGGGGTTGGGGACGAAAGGCCGGGCCAGCAGCAGGCCGGTGGTCGGATCGAAAACGCGGGTGTCGCCATGCAACTCGAAGGGGCTGGTGCTGCGCCAGGCGCGGGCGACGCCGACACGCACGGTGTCGGCCGGGCTCAGGCGATGGTTGGCGAACAGGCGTGGGCTGATGCGCCAGCCGTCATGGCCCGAGCGCTCGGCGGCCAGGCCGAGGTTCACCTTGGTCTTCTCGGTCGGTTGCCATTCGGCGTTGCTGAACAGGCGATAGGTCTCTTCGCGCAGTGCCTCCGAGCTGTGGAAGCTGAAGGGCGAACGGGTCTGGGTCAGCGTGGCCTCGACGCCCCAGATGCCGCGCACCCGCTCGGCCCAGCGATCGTTCTTCTGGAACTCGATGCTGGTGCGCAGGTCGCGCCGGTCGCGCGACAGCGGGATGTCGGGGAAGGTGGGAGGGGCGCCGCCCAGCCAGGCATCCTGGTAGTCCAGCTGGTGATGGTAGGCGCTGAGCGACCACTCGCGGTCGATGTCGTCGATATGCTGCCAGCGCACATGGAACAGGTGGGCGGTGTCGGTGCCGTCGCGCAGGGCGTTGTTGCCGAAGGGCGAATCCGGGTAACCGCGGCCGGTCACCTCGCGGCTGCTGCCAAGGCGGAAGCTGAGGGTGTCTTGCGCACTCCACTGGGTGTCGCCGCGCAGGCTGAAGCGCTGCGTCATGCGGTGGTCGTGCAGGCCGCGAAAGCCATCGTCGGACTGTTCGCCGGCGGTCAGGCGCAGCGCCAGCGGTGCCGACGCACCGGACCAGCCGACTTCGACATCGCGTACCGATGGGTCGCCCAGCACCAGGCGGGCATGCGTGCCGGGGTCTTCGGCGGCGGGACGGGTGATCAGGTTGACTGCGCCGAGCAGCGCGCTGGCGCCGTAGCTGTTGCCGCTGGCGCCGCGCACCACTTCGATGCGTTCGATCTCGCTCAGGAAGACCGGCAGGCCGGTCCACGCGGCGGTGCCGAAGCTGACCGGCACGTAGGCCGCGGCGCCATCGATCAGCACCTGCAACTCGCCCGGGAAGGACTGCCCCAGGCCGTGGTAGCTCACCCAGCTGGCGTTGCCGCGCTCCTGGCCGACCTGCATGCCCGGCACCAGCCGCAGCAGCCGCGCCAGATCGCGGTAGCCGCTGCGTTCGATCAGCTTGCGGTCGATGACGGTGATCGCGCCCGGGGCGTCCTGCAGGGACTGTGGCAGCCGCGCGGCGGTGAGCACGATCGGCAGTTGTTCGAAATAGGCGCTCTCGATGTCGTCGGTCGGCGGCTCCGCGTGAGCGAGCGCGGGCAGGCCCAGGCACAGCACCGCGGTGCCGGCAAGGCGTTGCCGGATACGTGCTCCAGAGCGGAGAGACGTCGCAAGACCCATAGTAAGCGCAGGGAACGGACAAACCCCGAGACTATACCGTACGGGCGCTGAAAACACGTTTCGCCGTTGGGCGGAAACGGCCAGTGGGCGCCATTTTCGGACCAGCGGAGGGTTGCCGCCGGGCGTGGCGGCAACCCGCCGGCGCATTCCCGGAGACTGGGCAGAAAGCGCGCCGGCGCCAGGCGATCGCACAGCGTCGGCGCGTGGCGCTACTTGAGGCGCACCGCCAGGTAGATGCGCCCTTCACCGCGTTGGACCAGCAGTGCAAAGCGGTTGCCGGCAGCCTCCAGCAGCTTGCGGAAGCCGGCCACGTCGGTGACCGGGGTGTTGTTGAGGGCGAGGATCACGTCGCCTTTCTGGAGGCCGGCCCGCTGCGCCGGCCCGTCGACATCCTCGACCACCAGTCCGCCCGGCACACCGAGCCGTTCGGTCTCGGCGCTGGTCAGCGGCCGGGCCGACAGGCCGAGCTTGCCGCCGGCGCTCTGCTGACCGGCGCCGCGCGCCTGCAGACGTTCGTTGTCCTGCCCGCCGAGCGTGGCCTTGATGATGCGCTGCTTGCGATCGCGCCAGATCTCGAGCGTGATCTCGGTGCCCGGTCGCATCTCGCCGATGATGCGTGGCAGATCGGCCGAGTCCTCGACCGGGTTGCCGTTCACCCCAAGGATCACGTCGCCGGCCTGCAGCTTGGCCTTGGCGGCGCCGGAGTCCGGCTCGACACGGGAAATCAGGGCGCCCTTGGGCGTGTCGAGGCCGAAGGAGTCGGCCAGCTCCTTGTCCAGCCCCTGGATGACCACTCCCAGCCGGCCGCGCTGCACTACGCCATAGGCCTGCAACTGCTCCTTGACCTTCATCGCCACGTCGATCGGGATGGCGAAGGAGATGCCCATGAAGCCGCCGGAGCGCGAGTAGATCTGAGAGTTGATGCCGACCACTTCGCCGTCCAGGTTGAACAGCGGGCCGCCCGAGTTGCCGGGGTTGATGGCCACGTCGGTCTGGAGGAAGGGCACGTAGGTTTCGTCGGGCAGGCGACGCGCCTTGGCCGAGATGATGCCGGCGGTGACGGTGTTGTCGAAGCCGAAGGGCGAGCCGACGGCCACCACCCATTCGCCGACCCGGGTCGCTTCGGGATCGCCGATGCGCACCGTCGGCAGGCCTTTGGCGTCGATCTTGAGCAGGGCCACGTCGGTGCGCTTGTCGACGCCCTCGACCTTGGCCTTGAATTCGCGCTTGTCGGTCAGGCGCACGGTGACCTCGGTGGCGTCGTCGACCACATGGGCGTTGGTCAGCACATAGCCGTCGGCGCTGACGATGAAGCCCGAGCCCACGCCGCGGGCGATCTGCCGACCGCCATGGCCGGGCATGCCGGGCATCTCGGGGCTGCCCGGCATCCCCGGGATCGGGACGCCGAAGCGGCGCAGGAAGTCGTAGAACGGATCGTCGGCGCCGGCCATCGGGCCGCTGACTTGCTGTACGACGCTGATGTTGACCACGGCCGGGCCGACCCGTGTCACCAGTTCGGCGAAATCCGGCAAGGTCTGGCGGGTGGCGGGCAGGGCGGCGACCGGGGCGGCGGCCACGGCATGGGCGGAGCCCAGGCCGGCGGACAGGTTCAGCCCGGCGGCCAGGGCCAGCGCCAGCGCGGTGCCGGCCAGCGTCTTGAGGCGGGGAATGGGGCGTTTCATGCGTCCTCCTGAGTCGTCGGTCTCCACGCCGGCCGGGCGACGGCCGCGCGCGTGCAAGGGGTATCTTGGCATAGGTGTGGTTGCCGCCGGGGGGATTCAAGGGCACGGTGGTGCCGGAATCTTCTCTCCTGTCGGAACCCGGGCTGTGCGCTTGCGTCATAGCCTGTGATAATCATGTTGACGCTGACCATGAAAACGGCGGACTGTTCCTGACGAGGTGAGGCAATGACGCTGACGGATCTGAAATACATCGTGGCGCTGGCGCGCGAATGCCACTTCGGGCGGGCGGCGGAGCGCTGCCATGTGAGCCAGCCGACGCTGTCGGTGGCGATCAAGAAGGTCGAGGAGCAGCTCGGCGTGATGCTCTTCGAGCGCGGCACCAGCGACGTCAAAGTGACCCAGCTCGGCCAGCGCATCGTCGACCAGGCGCAGCGCGTGCTGGTCGAGGCCAGCCAGATCAAGGAGATCGCCCAGGCCGGCAAGGATCCGCTGGGCGGACCGCTGCGGGTCGGGGCGATCTACACCATCGGCCCCTACCTGCTGCCGCGGCTGATCCCGCAGGTCAAGGCGCTGGCGCCGCGCATGCCGCTGATCATCGAGGAGAATTTCACCACCCATCTGGCCGAGTCGCTCAAGCGCGGCGACCTCGACGTGGCCATATTGGCGCTGCCTTTCGAGCAGCCCGGCCTGGTGGTGCAGCCGATCTACCGCGAGCCCTTCCGGGTGCTCATGCCCAGCACGCATCCATGGGCCCGGCAGAAGACCGTCAGCGCCGGCCAGCTGGCCGACGACCAGTTGCTGCTGCTCGGCGCCGGCAACTGCTTCCGCGACCAGGTGCTCGAGGTGTGCCCCGAGTGCAATGGCGTCGGCGGTCTGCAGCGCACCTTGCAGGGCAGTTCGCTGGAGACCATCCGCCTGATGGTGGCCAGCGGCATCGGCGTCACCGTGCTGCCGGCCACCGCGGCCGACGCCCTGCCGGAACGTAATCCGCTGCTCGCCACCCGGCCCTTCGAGGCGCCGGAGCCCTCGCGCACCGTGGCCCTGGCCTGGCGCGTGACCTACCCGCGCAGCGGCGCCATCGACGTGATCCGCAAGGCGATCCTGGCCTGTGCCCTGCCCGGGATACTCCCGCTCGAGGCCGCCAGCCAGGACGTCACGGCATAGACGGGCCCAATGGGGTGGATACGGACAATCGATTGGATTCCACCCCGGCGCCGCTGTAGCCTTCAACCAAGATGCCGGCCGGCTGGCGCGGCGACGTTTTCAAGCACGAAGGAGAGTCACCATGGATATCGATATCGGCATCAGCAAGAAAGACCGCACGGCGATCGCGCAGGGCTTGTCGCGCCTGCTCGCCGACAGCTACACGCTGTATCTGACGACGCACAACTTCCACTGGAACGTCACCGGGCCGATGTTCAACACCCTGCACCAGATGTTCGAACTGCAGTACACCGAGCTGGCGCTGGCGGTCGACGCCATTGCCGAGCGGATCCGCGCACTGGGCGAGCCGGCGCCGGGCACCTACCGTGCCTTTGCCGAGCTGACCCGCCTCGAGGAGCCTCAGGGCGTGCCCGGCGCCGAGGAGATGATCCGCCAGCTGGTGAAGGGGCAGGAAGCGGTGGTGCGCACCGCGCGCGAGATCATGCCGCTGGCCGACGAGGCCGACGACGAGCCGACCTGCGACTTGCTGACCCAGCGCATGCAGGTGCATGAAAAGACCGCCTGGATGCTGCGCAGCCTGCTCGCCAGCTGATCGGGCGAGGCGCAACGAAAAACGGCCGGGGCGACCCGGCCGTTTTTACGTCTGCCCTAAAAGCCGGAACCGGGCGTGGCGAGAAAGGTGCGCTCGGCGTCGGTGTCCGCCCGCCCGAGGATCGCGTTGCGATGCGGAAAGCGGCCGAAGCGGGCGATCACCGCCTGGTGGCGCAGCGCGTAGTCGTAGGTGGTCTCGAAGCCGGGATGCGCGGCCTTGAGGGCGTCGAACAGCGCCACGGCGCGATCCTGCGCGGCGATGTCTTCGGCGTGCTCGAAGGGCAGGTAGGCGAAGATGCGCTCGACCGGCATGAGCGTGTTGTCGCCGCCGCGGGCGATCAGAGCGTCGGCCGCGGCCAGCGCCAAGGCATCGCCGGCGAAGGCGCGCGGCGTGTTGCGGAAGATGTTGCGGGTGAATTGGTCGAGCAACAGGATGCGGGCCAGGGCACCGTGCGCGCTGGCGTCCCAGTCGGCGAGGCCGCCGGCCAGCGCCTGTTCGACGACTGCCGCGAAGCGGCTGCGGATGGCGGCATCGGTGCTGTCACGTTTCTCGAACCACAGCGCCCGTTGCTGGCCATGCTCGGCGCTGCCGGGCGCGCCGAACCAGAAGTCGAGGATCTCGCGGGCGGTGTCGGGCAGGGGGGCCATCGGCCGGGGCCTATTCGTCGCCCTTGGCGGCCTTCTTGGCCGGTTTTTTGGCGGCCGGTTTCTTCGGTGCGCGCGGCTCGAACTCGAAGCCCACGCCGCCGTCCGGCTTGCGCACCAGGAAGGCCGAGAACTTGCGCTTGGTCTTGTTGGAGACGAAGGCCTTGAGCAGGTCGGTCTTGCCGTCGGTGAGCAGCTTGCTCATCTGCTCGCGCTCGATCGGCTGCTGCAGGATGATCTTGCCGGAGCGGAAGTCGCAGGACTTGTCGGGCCCGACCGATTTCTCGCAGACATAGGCCATGCCGTGTTCGTAGACATTGGCCTGGCACTTCGGGCAGGCGCCGAGCGGTGTCTGGTCGGAGAAGTCGACCGGTTCGGCGTTTTCGTCCTCGCGCGGCTGGCCGAAATCGAAGGTCGGCACCAGTTCGTCGTTGAGCTTGATGTCGGCGTTGAACAGCCGGCCCATCTTGTTGCGGAAGCCCATCAGCGGGCCGACCTTGCCGTCGCGCAGCAGGGCTTCGATCTCGTCGATCTCGAACTGGCGGCCGGCGACGATCTTCCAGGTGCTCCAGTCGCAGGCCTGACAGGCGAACTTCTTGTAGTTCTCCTTCACCACCCCGCCGCATTTCGGGCACGGCGTCTTGAGCGTGGTGAAATCGCCCGGCACGGTGTCGGATTCGTATTGCTTGGCGCGCTCGACCATGTCGCGCGCCATCTGGGCGATCTCGTCCATGAAGGCATTGCGCGTCAGCCCGCCCTGCTCCATCTGCGACAGCTTGTATTCCCATTCGCCGGTCAGCTCGGGCGAGGTCAGCGACGATACGCCCAGGCCCTTGAGCAGGGTGATCAGCGAGAAAGCCTTGGCGGTGGGGATCAGCTCCTTGCCGTCGCGATGCATGTATTGCTCGCCGATCAGGTTCTCGATGATCTGCGCGCGGGTGGCCGGGGTGCCGAGGCCGCGGCCGGCCATGGCGGCGCGCAGCTCTTCGTCGTCGACCATCTTGCCGGCGCCTTCCATGGCCGACAGCAGGGTGGCTTCGTTGAAGCGCGCCGGCGGGCGGGTCTGCTGCGCCTTGACCTCGATCTCGTCAGTGCTCACGGTTTCGCCGCTGGCGACCAGCGCCAGGGTTTCGGCGTCGTCGCTCGGCTTGTCGCGGCCGACCACCACCAGCCAGCCCGGCTTGACCAGCACCTTGCCCTCGGTCTTGAAGGCTTCGCCCTCGACACGGGTGATACGGGTGGTGACACGGAATTCGGCGGCCGGGTAGAACACCGACAAGAAACGACGGGTGACCAGGTCGTAGATCTTCTGTTCCGGCTCCGACAGCGACTTGGGCGCGGTCCCGGTGGGGATGATCGCGAAGTGGTCGGAGATCTTGGCGTTGTTGTAGATGCGCTTGTTGGGGCCGGCCCAGCCTTCGCGCTTGATCTCGTTGGCGAACTTGGCGTATTCGGCCGGCAGGTTGCCGAGCACCTCCTTGACCGTGTCGACATAGTCTTCGGGCAGGGCGCGGGCGTCGGTCCGCGGGTAGGTCAGCACCTTGTGGCGCTCGTACAGCGCCTGGGCGACCTGCAAGGTGGCGCGCGCCGAGAAACCGAAGCGGCCGTTGGCCTCGCGCTGCAGGCTGGTGAGGTCGAAGAGCAGCGGCGATTGCTGGGTCGACGGCTTGGATTCTTCCTCGACCGAGCCCGGCTTGCCCGCGCACTTGGTGCGGATCGCCTCGGCACGCGCCTTGTCCCACAGCCGTTCGGCGCGAGCGTGCTCGTCGTCGCTTTTCTTGAAGCCCTCGTCGAACCAGCGCCCGGCGTAGCTGCCTTCGGCGCAGCCGAAGCGGGCATGCAGCTCCCAGTAGTCGCGCGCCTTGAACTCGCGGATGCGCCGTTCGCGCTCGACCACCAGGGTGAGCGTCGGAGTCTGCACCCGGCCGACCGTGGTCAGGTGGAAGCCGCCGGTCTTGGAGTTGAAGGCGGTCATTGCCCGCGTGCCGTTGATGCCGATCAGCCAGTCGCTCTCGGCGCGACAGACTGCGGCTTGGCGCAGGCCGTCGACCTCGTCGGCCGAGCGCAGGTGGGCAAAGCCGTCGCGGATCGCGCCAGCCGTCATCGACTGCAGCCACAGGCGCTGCACCGGCTTCTTGGTCTTGGCGTGTTCGGCGATGAAGTTGAAGATCAACTCGCCCTCACGCCCGGCGTCGCAGGCGTTGATCAGGCCGTCGACATCCTTGCGTTTGATCAGCCGGGTGAGCAGCTTGAGCCGGTCCTCGCTCTTGGCGATCGGCTGCAGCGCGAAGCTGGAGGGGATCACCGGCAGGTTGGCGAAAGACCACTTGCCGCGCTTGACCTCTTCGTCGGGCGGCACGGTGAGTTCGAGCAGGTGGCCGACCGCCGATGCCAGGACGTAGTCGTCCGACTCGAAATAGTCCTTCTGGCGGGTGAAGCCGCCCAGCGAACGGGCGATGTCCTGCGCGACGGACGGTTTCTCGGCGATGATCAGTTGTTTGCTCATGGCATGCGGAAGAACCGGCATTCGCCGGTCAAGGTTCCCGGTAAATCAGGTGGTTAAGCGCGGCATCATAAGGAAGCCGCAGCGGCACGCGCAAGTGGCCTGAGCCGTTGCACGCCTTAGTGGAGCAGCGGCGAGACCTCGTCGTCCTCGCTCAGCAGTTCGTCGAGCACCAGCGAATCCATCGGGTAGGCCTGCTTCCACAACACGATCAGCACGATCACCTTCAGCCGCGACACCGAGACCTGCGGGTCCGGCAGCGCCATCAGGCGATCGAGGATCAACTCGCGGGTGGCACCGTTGAGCACGCCGGAATCCTGGAGAAACAACAGGAAACCGATGCCCTCGAGGCCGAGCTTGGCCGTTTCCTCGCCCGAGTACAGACGCACGGCACCGGCAGATGGTTCGCCGAAGGCGGTGTAGTCGCTGGCCGTCTGGTTCAGCTCCGACAGCCAGTCGAGCGCGTCGCTGATCTCGTCTTCCTCGAAGCCTGCAGCCGTCAGCCGGCGTGCCAGCTGCTCCGGCGCCGGGCAGGCCTCGGCGTGGATATAGGTTTCGAAGAGATAGACAAGAACGTCGAACATTGCGGGGCTCTAGATAAGTCGCTGGAAACGGCCCCCAGGCAGTCGCGCCAGATGACCGTCCAGTTCCAGTGAAAGCAGAATGGCGTACAGCGCATCGGCCGTCAAGCCGGTGCGGGTCGCGAGTGTATCAAGGCTCACCGGGTCGTGGCCCAGGGCGGCCAGCACCCCGGCGTCGTCGACAGGGGGCTCGGCCGCGGCGTCGGGGTGACGCTCGGCGGGTGCCGGTGCCGTGTCGGCATGGCCTGAAAAGGCGCTTTCCTCAAGGATGTCCTCGGCGGTTTCGACCAGCTTGGCGCCGTCGCGGATCAGGCGGTGGCAACCTTTCGATTGCGGCGAATGGATCGAGCCGGGGATGGCGAACACCTCGCGGCCCTGCTCGTTGGCCAGACGAGCGGTAATCAGCGACCCGCTGCCGAGCGCTGCCTCGACCACCAGCACGCCCTGCGCCAGGCCGGAGATGATGCGGTTGCGCCGCGGAAAGTTGTGCGCCGCCACCTGGGTGCCCAGTGGAAACTCGGTGACGATGGCGCCATGTTCGACGATGCGCCGGGCCAGCGCCTGGTTGCGTGCCGGGTACATGCGGTCGGCGCCGGTACCGATGACGGCAATGGTGGTTCCCCCAGCGTCCAGCGCCCCGGCATGGGCGGCGGCGTCGATGCCCAGCGCCAGGCCGCTGACGATCGACAGCCCCGCGCGTGCCAGCGCGCCGGCAAAGGCGGCGGCGTTGGCCTCGCCCTGGGCCGTGGCGCTGCGCGCGCCGACGATGGCCAGTGCGGGCCGGTTGAGCAGGTCGGGGTCGCCCTTGACATAGAGCAGCGTGGGCGGATCGGGGAGCTCCAGCAAGCGCTGCGGATAGGCGGCGTCGGCCAGGGTGAGGATGTGATTGCCGGGCTGGGCGACCCAGTCGAGGGCGGCGGCGACCGCCTCGCGGCTGTCGTGTTCGCGCAATTGCCGGGCGGCCTTGTCGCCGATGAGGGGGGCGAGGGCGGCGGGGCCGGCCTGGAAGATGTGCCCGGGCAGCCCGAAGGCGCTGAGCAATCGGCGCTGACGCTCGCCGCCGATGCCGGGGACGAGCGTCAGGCGCAGCCAGTCGGCGAGACCGGCGGTGTCGAGGGTTTCGGTCAGGGCGTGCGGACCGTGTCGCTGACCTTGACCGGAGCGGTGGCGTCGACCACCAGGCCATACGACACCCGGTCGAAGACGCGGAACAGGAAGACCAGGCCGTAGCGATGCTCCGGCAGCTGGAAGTTTTCCTTCTTGTTGGTGTCCTCGTCCTTGTACACCACCGAGCCACGATGGCGGTACAGCGCCAGCACATGGCCGACTTCGACGCCGTCCTGCTGGCCGACGCCGAGGGTGATCACGCCCTGGCGGCCGGTTTCGCTCACGCCACCGTAGATGGCGATGACGCGGCCTTCGACGCTGTTGGTCGGGGCATGCGGCACATAAGACAGCAACTCGGGGCGGTCGGCCGGCAGCATCAGTTCGCCGGTGCCGATCTCCTGGCGCGCCATGGAGATCTCCAGTGCCGCCGGCTCGCCGGGCTGGGTCACGTCGGCGGTGCCCAGATGCACGGCTTCATAGCCGAGGATCTTGTCGTTCAACGGGTCGATCAGCGGCTTGGCCGGGCGATAGATGTGCCAGGTGCCCACGCCAGCGGTCACGTTCTTGGCGAAGACGGTGTCGCCCTGGCCGGTGTAGAGGCGGTTTTCCTGGGTGGCGACGATGGTGGCGGACTGGGCGATGCGCTTTTCGTCGACCACCAGCGGATGGGTCAGGAAGGGCGCGATCTCGTTCTGCGGAATGCTGGGGATCGCCTGGTCGGTCGGTTCGGTGTAGATCTGCGGCTGCAGCTTGCCGTCGCCGACCCGGCGCCCGAGGCGCAGGTAGGGGCCGCTGCGGTCGAGCACGATGACTTGGCCGGGGTAGATCAGATGGGGGTTGTGGATCTGCTCTTTGTTGAGCTGCCACACTTCGGGCCAGCGCCACGGCTCGCGCAGGAACTTGCCCGAAATGCCCCACAAGGTGTCGCCCTTGCGCACCGTGTGGCTGTCGGGTGCGTTTTGCGCCAGCTCGACCGGCGAAGCCGCCACGGCCGGTTGGACGAGGGCGGCGACGCCGATGACTAGAGAGAATATAATGCGGATCATCACTCGCTTCCGTGTCGATGCGGGCGGCATTCCGACGCCCTGCCGGGAATCTGTTCCATCTATGACGGTCAAAATACCCGGAAGTTGAGCGTCCCGATGACAAACGTGCAATCGTCGGGCATGGCAAATTACTTGAAATTCTGCACGTAATCCCATAACGCGGCAAGCTTTTATGGCACTACTCCCAATCCTGCATTTCCCTGATCCGCGGCTTCACACCAAGGCGGCGCCAGTCGCCCGGGTGGACGATCGCATCCGCACCCTGATCCGCGATATGGCCGAGACCATGTACGAGGCGCCCGGCATCGGTCTGGCCGCCACGCAGGTCGACGTACACGAGCGCGTGGTGGTCATCGACGTCACCGAAGACAAGTCCGGTCTGCTGGCGCTGATCAATCCGGAAATCCTCGAGCGTTCCGGCGAACAGGTCGGCGAAGAGGGCTGCCTGTCGGTGCCCGGCATCTACGACAAGGTGGTGCGCGCCGAACGCGTCAAGGTGCGTGCGCTCAACACCCAGGGCGAGCCCTTCGAGCTGGAAGCCGAGGGCCTGCTCGCGGTGTGCATCCAGCACGAACTGGACCACCTCGACGGCAAGGTGTTCGTCGAATACCTGTCGACACTCAAGCAAGGCCGCATCAAGAGCAAGCTGGCCAAGCGCGCGCGCATCACCGCCTGAACCCGGGCGGCGCCGATGAGAATTGCCTTTGCGGGGACGCCCGAGTTTGCTGCCACGGCGCTGCGCGCGCTGATCGACGGCGGCTTCGAAGTGGTGCTGGTGCTGACCCAGCCGGACCGCCCGGCCGGGCGCGGCATGAAGCTGCAGCCCAGCGCCGTCAAGCAGGTGGCGCTGGCGCACGGCATCCCGGTCGATCAGCCGGAGAAGCTGCGCACGTCCGAGCAGCAGGCCGCGCTGCGCGCCGCCGCGCCCGATGTGCTGGTGGTGGCGGCCTACGGCCTGATCCTGCCGCAAGCGGTGCTCGACATCCCGCGCATCGGCTGCCTCAACATCCATGCGTCGTTGTTGCCGCGCTGGCGCGGGGCGGCGCCGATCCACCGCGCCATCGAGGCGGGTGATGCCGAGACCGGCATCACCATCATGAAGATGGACGCCGGCCTCGACACCGGCGACATGCTGCTGCGCCAGGCGGTGCCGATTCCGCCCGACGCCACCACCGCGACGCTGCACGACACGCTGGCCGCGCTGGGCGGCGAGATGATCGTCGATGCCATCTGCCGGCTCGCCATCAAGTCGCTCGAGGCCGAGCCGCAGCCGGCCGAGGGCGTGACCTACGCGCACAAGATCGACAAGGCCGAGGCGCGGCTCGACTGGCGTCGGCCGGCGGTCGAACTGGCCCGCCAGGTGCGCGCCTTCGATCCCTTTCCCGGCGCGGTGGCCGAGTTCGACGGGCGCACCTTCAAGCTGTGGCAGGCAACGGCGGTCGACGCCACGGGCACGCCGGGCACGATTCTGCGGGCCGATGCCGACGGCCTCCTCATCGCCTGCGGCGCCGGTGCGCTGAACGTCACGCAGCTGCAGCAACCGGGCGGGCGCCGGGTGCCGGCCGCGGCCTTCCTGCAGGGCTTTGCGCTGACGTCGGGGCAGCAACTGGCGTTGCCGACGGCCGATTGAATCTTTTGCAGCACCCCCCATCTAAGCGGAGCGCGGGCCGTTTTGCCCGCATCTGACGACGAGGAAACACAATGTTCGGAAACTGGATCAAGACCTCCATCCTGATGGCGGGGATCGTGGCCTTGTTCGGGGTGATCGGCGGCCTGATCGGCGGCCAGCAGGGCATGCTCATCGCACTGCTGTTCGGCGGCGGCATGAACCTGTGGGCCTATTGGTTCTCGGACAAGATGGTGCTGCGCATGTACAAGGCGCGCGAGGTCGACGCGAGCACGTCGCCCTACTTGTACAACATGGTGCGCGAACTGGCCGGCCGGGCCGAGTTGCCGATGCCCAAGGTATACCTCATCGACGAAGCTCAGCCCAATGCCTTCGCCACCGGGCGCAACCCGGAGCATGCCGCGGTGGCGGCCACCACCGGCATCATCCGCATGCTGTCCGAGCGCGAACTGCGTGGCGTGATGGCGCATGAGCTGGCGCATGTGAAGCACCGCGACATCCTCATCTCGACCATCTCGGCCTCGGTCGCCGGTGCCATCTCGGCGCTGGCGCAGTTCGGCATGTTCTTCGGCGGGCGCGGCGAAGACCGGCCGAACCCGATCGTCTCGATCATCATCATGATCCTCGCGCCGATCGCCGGCATGCTGATCCAGATGGCCATCTCGCGTACCCGCGAGTTCGGGGCCGACAAGGGCGGCGCGGAGATTTCCGGCGACCCGGCGGCGCTGGCCGATGCGTTGGCCAAGATCGACGCCTACGCCCGCGGCATCCCCATGCACACGGCGGACGAGCACCCCGAGACCGCGCAGATGATGATCATGAACCCGCTCTCCGGCGGCGGGCTGAAAGGCCTGTTCTCGACCCACCCGGCCACCGAGGAGCGCATCGCCCGCTTGCGCGCCATGCGCTGAGCGCGGCGGCCGGTGCCGTACCGGCGAATGCGTCCGCGGCAGCGGGCGCATTTTTTTTGTCTCGCCCGCATGCTCTAATCGGGCTGATCCAACACGAGGGTGCTGCGCATGGGGGCTGAGGACAAGATCGATCGATCGGTCGACGCACGGCCGCAGTGGTCGGACTACGCGGTGCTGGTGGTCGACGACGAGGCCGGTATGCGCAGCTTCCTGCAACGTGCGCTGAGTGCGCGCGGCTGTGCGGTCGAGGTGGCCGACAGTGCCGAGGCGGCCGCGGCGCTGCTGGCGGACGCCCATTTCGACGTGATCGTGCTCGACATCGCCCTGCCCGGCAAGGCCGGCATCGCCTGGCTGCGCGAGCTGCGCGCCGGTGCCTTTGCCGGCGACGTGATCCTGATCACCGCCTTCGCCGACATGGAAACCGCCATCGACGCCCTGCGCGCCGGTGCGGCCGATTTCATCCTCAAGCCCTTCCGGGTGGATCAGATCGTCAATTCGCTGGCGCGCTGTTTCGAGCGCGCCCGGCTGACCCGCGAGAACTACGTGCTGCGCCGCGAAGTGGCCGATCTGGCCGGCGGCACCGAGGGGCTGGTCGGCCACTCGCTGGCGCTGCGCCAGGTGTGCAACCTGATCCGGCGGGTGGCGCCGACGCCCAGCACGGTGCTGATCCAGGGCGAATCCGGCGTCGGCAAGGAGCTGGCGGCACGCGCGCTGCATCAGATGAGCCTGCGCGCCGAGCGTCCCTTTGTGCCGGTCAATTGCGCCGCGGTGTCGGCCGAGCTGATCGAAAGCGAGCTGTTCGGCCATGTCAAAGGCGCCTTCACCGGCGCCACCGAGAACCGCAGCGGGCTGTTCACCTATGCCAATGGCGGCACGCTGTTTCTCGACGAGATCGGCGAGTTGCCGCTGGCCCTGCAGACCAAGCTGCTGCGGGCGCTCGAAGAGCAACGGGTGCGGCCGGTGGGCTCGACCAAGGAGATGCCGGTCGACGTGCGCGTGATCGCCGCCACCAACCGCGATCTGCGCGCCGAAGTGGCCGCCGGGCGCTTCCGCCAGGATCTGTACTACCGCCTCGAGGTGCTCACCGTCACCCTGCCGCCGCTGCGCCAGCGCACCGACGACATCGTGCCGCTGGCCGAGCACTTCAACACTCAGCTGGCGGCGCGTCTCGGCCTGCCGCCGCTGCCGATCACCGCCGAGGTGGCGGCGCGGCTGGTCGGCTACGCCTGGCCGGGCAACGCCCGCGAGCTGCGCAACTTCATCGAACGGGCGCTGATCCTCGGCCACTTCCCGGTCGAGGCGCCGGTCGCCGCCCTCGGTAGCGAGCCCCTGCCCCTGAGTCTGGCCGACGTGGCGCGGCGGCATATCGAAGCGGTGCTGCGCCAGTGCGATGGCAACAAGAGCCGGGCGGCCGAGCTGCTCGGCGTCTCGCGCAAGACACTGGAGCGCAAGTGCGCCGAGTGGGGCGCCGACCCGGCCGTGCGATGACGTCGCTGGCACGGCTGCGGGCGCGTTTTTCGGCCTCGGTCCGGGCCAAGCTGCTGGCGCTGGTGCTGGCGCCGCTGCTGATCGGCGTGCCGGTGCTGCTGGCGCTGGTGTGGACCTGGGGCAACACCACCTACGACCGCCTGCTGCGGGCCAAGGTCCAGGCCGATCTGGTGATCGCCCACGAATACTTCGACCGCGTGCAGCAGGGCGTCGGCCGCGACCTGCAGGCGCTGGCCGGCTCGAGCCGGCTGGCAGTCGATTTCCCGGCCGGTACGCCGCAGGCCATGACCGCCCTGCTCGACAGCATGAGCGTGCGCTACGGCTTGGATTTCCTGCATCTGCTCGACACCCGCGGCCGGCCGGTGGCCTCGGCGCGCGGGCCGCTCGGTCCGCTGCGCGAACGCACCCGCTGGGCCGCGGTGGCGGCGGCAACGTCGGGGGCCGCACGCACCAGCATCGAGGTGTTCGGCCCCGACGAACTCGACGCCATCGACCCGGCATTGCGGCGGCGCGCGCATATTCCGCTGGTGCCCACCGCGGCCGCCCGGCCGGACAGCCGCGACAGCGAAGAGCGCGGGCTGATGATCCATGCCGCCGCGCCGATCTACGATACGGCCGGCAATTTCATCGGCGTGCTCGAAGGCGGGGCGCTGCTCAACCGCAACCTCGGCATGGTCGATCGCATCAACGCCATCGTCTATCGCGACGGATCCTTGCCGCTCGACAGCCGCGGCACCGCCACGCTGTTTCTCGGCGACACCCGCGTGGCCACCAATGTGCATCTGTTCGAAGGCGTCCGCGCGCTCGGCACCCGGGTGTCCGACGCGGTGCGCACCCAGGTGCTCGACACCGGCCGCGTATGGCTCGACTCCGCCTTCGTGGTCAACGACTTCTACGTGTCGGGCTACGAGCCCTTCGTCGACAGCCAGGGCGAGCGCATCGGCATGCTGTACGTGGGCTTTCTCGAAACCCCCTTCCGCCAGGCCAAGTTGGCGGTGATGGGCGGGCTGTTCGCCCTCTTCGTGCTGATCTCGGTCATCGGCAGCCTGCTCTCGCTGCGCTGGGCGCGCAGCATCTTCCGCCCCATCGAGCGGATCCACACGGTCATCCGGCGGGTCGAGCAGGGCGATGCCGGCGCGCGGGTCGGGCCGCTGGCCAGCCGCGACGAACTGGGCCGGCTGGCGCAGGCCTTCGACCACCTGCTCGACACCCTGGCCAGCAAGCGCGAAGAGCTGCAGCGCTGGGCCGACGAGCTGGACCGCAAAGTGGCCGAGCGCACCGCCGAGCTGGCCGAGGCCAACGCCATCCTGCGCCGTGCGCAGGAGCAACTGGTGATGAGCGAGAAGCTGGCCGCGGTGGGCGAGCTGACCGCCGGCGTGGCACACGAGATCAACAATCCGGTGGCCGTCATCCAGGGCAATCTCGACGTGTTGGCCGATAGCCTCGGCGCCGCCGCCGCGCCGGTACGCGAAGAGATCCGCCTGATCCACCAGCAGACCGACCGCATCCGCCAGATTGTCACCAAGCTGCTGCAGTTCGCCCGGCCGGGCGAATTCGCCGGCTATACCGAACGGGTGGACATGCACGCCCTGATCGCCGACTGCCTGGTGCTGGCGCGCCACACGGTCGACCAGCGCGGCATCGCCGTCGAGCGCCAGGAGGCGGCGACGGCGGATGTCGAGATCAACCGCAGCGAGCTGCAACAGGTGCTGATCAACCTCATCGTCAATGCCGTGCAGGCCATGGACGAAGGCGGCGTGCTGACCCTGGGCTGCGACGACTGGCTCGACGGCGATGCCTGTATCGGCGTGTGCCTGCGTGTGGCCGATACCGGCGCCGGCATTCGCGCGGATGACCTGCCGCACATCTTCGACCCCTTCTTCACCACCAAGAAAGGCCGCGGCACCGGCCTCGGCCTGTCGATCAGCCAGACCCTGGTGCAGCGCTACGGCGGGCGCATCACCGTCGACAGCACACCGGGGCGCGGCACCGTCTTCAGCATCTGGCTGCGCAGCACCCCGGTGTACGACGACAGCCCCAACGCACCGGGCTTCCGGGCGCGCTGGTTCCGCGCGGCCGAGTGAGACATTTTGTCCCGTCTGGGCGAGGGTGCGCGACAGAATGTCCCGCCGCCCGCCCCGGCGGGATCGCCTAAGCCGCTGGCCCGAAAGGAATCTTGCCTTTGGCACGAAAGCTGCCTTGAATGAACTCATAAAGCGGCGCAAGGGTCGGCCTGACGCACATCGAGCGTTATCCGCCAAGCTGCATAACGAGAGGAGACAAGGTGAGCTTTCCGCCACGACGGGGCGCGCCCGATGCGCCCGACTGCGACACCGTGCTGTGCCGTTGCCAGGGCCGGGTGGCCGATGCCGCCATCGAGGCCGCCGGTGTCGATCCGCAGGTCGCCATTACCGATGGGCTGTGCCGCCACGGCACGGTCGACGCCCTGCCCGCATCCGTCCAGCAGATTGGCTGTACCCGCGAAGCGCCGTTGCTCGAAGCGGCGGCCGGCGAACGCGCGCTGCGCTTCTTCCCGGCCCGTGAATACGCCAGCGGCGGCGCCGCCGACGGCCCGCGCCTGGCGGCGCTGATCGCCATGGCCCGGCTGCCCGAGCCGCCGCCGGTCGATGCGGTGAGCTACAGCAGCGCCGGCCGCCTGGCGATTCTGGGCGACGGCCCGCTGGCCATGGCCTGGGCACAGCGCCTGCACGGCAAGGCCGACGGCCAATTGCAGGTCACCGTCTTCGCCGAGGACGAGCAGCCGCTGCCCGCCGCCAGCCCGCGCCAGGTGCCGGTGCACCGCGCGCAGCAGATCGGCGTCGAGGGCTGGCTGGGCGCCTTCGATATCGCCTGGACGCCGGCCAACGCGGTCGACGCCTCGGTATGCACCGGCTGCGGCGCCTGTATCACCGCCTGTAGCTCCGACGCCATCGTGCGCGACGGCGTGGCGGCCTATGTCGACCCGGCGCGCTGCAACGACAAGCGCCGTTGCATCGAGGTGTGCGAGGTCGGCGCCATCGACTTCAGTTTCACCCCGCGCAGCGCGCGCTTCGATCTGGTGCTCGACCTGTCCGACACCCCGCGCCTGACCATGCCGCATCCGCCGCAGGGCTAC
Source organism: Denitromonas iodatirespirans (assembly GCF_018524365.1). Taxonomy (GTDB): domain Bacteria; phylum Pseudomonadota; class Gammaproteobacteria; order Burkholderiales; family Rhodocyclaceae; genus Nitrogeniibacter; species Nitrogeniibacter iodatirespirans. Next base: position 45,664 of record NZ_JAEKFT010000002.1, on the reverse strand, counting down.
TTCGCGCCCGGCAGCGACCCGCTGGCCCAGGCCGAGGCCGCGCTGGCGCTCACCGAGCTGGTCGGCGAGTTCGACAAACCGCGCTTCTTCGACTACGACCGTGCCAAATGCGCTCATTCGCGCAACCGCATCGACGCCTGTTCGCGCTGTATCGACACCTGTTCCACCTCGGCCATCCGCGCCGATGGCAACGGCGTGTATGTCGAGCCGCACCTGTGCATGGGCTGCGGCGCCTGTGCCAGCGTCTGCCCGAGCGGCGCCATGCGCTACAACTACCCGGCGGTGCCCGACATCGGCCAGCAGCTGCGCATCGCGCTCGCCGCCTGGACCGAGGCCGGCGGCGCGGCGCCGACCCTGTTGCTGCATGGCCAGTCGCAGGCCGCCCAGCTCAAGGCCTGGGCCGAGACCGACGCCTTGCCCGCCCACCTCTTGCCGCTGGCGGTGCATGACGCGGCCAGCGTCGGCCCCGACCTGCTGCTCTATGCCCTGTGTGCCGGCGCCGGCCGGGTGCTGGTGTGGCAGGACGCGGCCGCGCCGGCCACCTACCAAGCCTCGGCCGGTCGTGCCGTGCGCTTTGCCGAGGCGGTGGTCGACGGGCTCGGCCTGCCCGCCGCCGACGCGCGCTTCGCCGCCGTGTGCGGCGATGTCGACACCCTGCTCGCCAGCTGTACCAGCGCCGCGCCGGCTGCGGTCGGCGCGGCGGCGCGCTTCCATCCGCAACGCGACAAGCGCGCCACGCTCGACCTGTGCTTCGTCCATCTGGCCTCACTGGCCGCGCCCGAGCGCCTGGCCGAACCGCTGGCCGTGCCGGCCGGCAGCGCCTACGGCACGGTCGCCGTGGCCGGCGACAAATGCACGCTGTGCCTGTCCTGTGCCAGCGCCTGTCCGGCGCAGGCCTTGATGGACGATACCGAAGCGCCGCGCCTGCGCATCCGCGAGGCCAGCTGTGTGCAATGCGGGCTGTGCGTGGCCACCTGTCCGGAAGACGCCATCACCCTGGTGCCGCGCCTCAACCTGGCGGCCAGTGCCAAGCAGCCGGCCGTGCTGCATGAAGACACGCCCTGTACCTGCCTGCGCTGCGGCAAGGCCTTCGGCTCGACCGCCACCGTGCGCACCCTCATCGACCGTCTGGTCGGCAACCCCCACTTCGCCTCGCCCGAGCAACGCCGCCGCCTGCAGATGTGCGGCGACTGCCGCGTCATCGACATGATGTCGCCGGCCCCCGGGCAGCGCGAAACCACCATCCACGACCTGTCATGACGCCTGCCACCGCCCCTCTCGCTGCCGACCCGGCCATCGCGCCGGAAGATGCCGACCGCGCCGGTTTCTACGGCGTGCTGTCCAACCTGCTGGCGACGCCGCCGAGCGGCGCGCTGCTCGATGCCCTGGCCACCGCCGGGCCGCTGGCGGTCGACCCGGGCGTGCCCGAGGGACTGGCGCTGGCCGCCGCCTGGGACGGCCTGCGCGCTGCTGCCGGCGAGTCCGACACGGCCGCCGTGCACGCTGAGTGGAACGCCCTGTTCTGCGGCACCGGCCGGCCGCCGGTGCTGCCCTACGCGTCCTACTACGAGACCGGTTTCCTGATGGAAAAGCCGCTGGCCCGGGTGCGCGACGACCTCGCCGCGCTGGGCCTGGCGCGCGAGGGCGATTGCGGCGAGCCGGAAGACCACCTGGCCGCGCTGTGCGATGCCATGCGCGCGCTGATCGGTGACGGCGTCCATGGCATCGACGTGCAGCACCAGTTTTTCCACCGCCACCTTCAGCGCTGGATCGGCCGCTGCTGCGCCGACCTGAGGGGGGCGACCGACGCGCGCTTCTACCGCGCCGTCGGCGACTTTGCCCAAGCGTTCTTCGCCGTCGAGGCGCGGGCGCTGAGTTTCGAGGCCTGACCATGAACACAAGTGCACTGCAGTGCCAATCGGGGAGACACAACCATGAGTGAGACACGCCAGCCACGCACCGGCGCGAACGCCGGCGCACCTTCCAGCCTTGGTCGTCGAAGCTTTCTGCTGGCCGCTGCCGGCACCGGCGCGGCCGGGGTGGCCGTGGTCGCCGGGGTGACGCCGACCGGCAACGCGCCCGAAGAAGCCCTGAGCGAGCCCGATGGCCGCGGCGCGGGCTACCGCGAGACCGCGCATGTGAGCCGCTACTACCGTTCCACCCGCCTGTAAGGGAGACGACCATGCTGGTGAAAAAATCCAACCGGGCCGCCACGCCCGCCCACAGCGGGCTGACCGAAGCCCTCAGCGGCCGGGCCGCGCCGCAGCGCCTCGACCGGCGCAGCTTTCTCAAGCGCTCCGGCCTGACCGCCGGTGCCGGCGCCATCGGTGCCAGCCTGCCTTTCGCCATGGTCAAGCCCTCGCAGGCGGCCAAGGCCGCCGGTGCCGGCGACATCGAGGTCAAGCGCACGGTGTGCACCCACTGTTCGGTCGGCTGTGCCATCGATGCCGAGGTGAAGAACGGCGTGTGGGTCGGCCAGGAGCCGGTCTTCGACAGCCCGATCAACCTCGGCGCGCACTGCGCCAAGGGCGCCTCGGTGCGCGAGCACGGCCATGGCGAGCACCGCCTGCGCACGCCGATGAAGCTGACCGGCGGCAAGTGGGTGCGCATGAGCTGGGAAGACGCGATCACCGAGATCGGCGACAAGCTGCTGGCCATCCGCGAAAAGCACGGCCCCGACGCCACGCACTGGATCGGCTCGTCCAAGCACTCGAACGAGCAGAGCTACCTGTTCCGCAAGTTCGTCAGCATGTTCGGCACCAACAACATGGACCACCAGGCGCGCATCTGCCACTCCACCACGGTGGCCGGTGTGGCGAACACCTGGGGCTATGGGGCGATGACCAACTCCTACAACGACATGCAGCACTCAAAGGCGATCTTCTTCATCGGCTCCAACGCTGCCGAAGCGCACCCGGTGTCGATGCTGCACATCCTGCATTCCAAGGAAGGCGGCGCCAAGGTCATCGTCGCCGACCCGCGCTACACCCGCACCGCGGCCAAGGCCGACCAGTACGTGCGCCTGCGTTCGGGCTCCGACATCCCGCTCATCTACGGCATCATCCGTCACATCTTCGAGAACGGCTGGGAAGACAAGCAGTACATCGACGACCGTGTCTATGGCATGGACCAGATCCGCGCCGAGGCGGCCGAATGGACCGCCGACAAGGTCTTCGAAGTCACCGGCGTGCCCGATGCCGAAGTGCGCCAGATCGCCGAAACCATGGCCATGAACCGGCCCTCCACCGTGGTGTGGTGCATGGGCCAGACCCAGCACACCGTCGGCAACGCCATCACCCGCATGATGTGCGTGCTGCAGCTGGTGCTGGGCAACGTCGGCATCGCCGGCGGCGGCACCAACATCTTCCGCGGGCATGACAACGTGCAGGGCGCCACCGATGTCGGCCCCAACCCCGACTCGCTGCCCGGCTACTACGGCATCGCCACCGGCTCGTGGAAGCACTGGGCGGCGGTGTGGGGCGTCGATTACGAATGGCTCAAGGGCCGTTTCGCCAGCCAGGCGATGATGGAGAAGCCGGGCATCACCGTGTCGCGCTGGATCGACGGCGTGACCGAGAACCCCGAGCTGATGGACCAGCCGACCAACATCAAGGCCCAGGTGTTCTGGGGCATGGCGCCCAACTCGCAAAGCCGCGGCAAGGACATGCTCGAGGCCATGAAGGCGCTGGAGCTGCTGCTGGTGGTCGATCCCTACCCCTCGGCCACGGCGGCGATGGCCGCCTCGGTGCGCAGCGAGGGCGTGTACCTGCTACCGGCGGCGACGCAGTTCGAGACCGTCGGCTCGGTGACCGCCTCCAACCGCTCGCTGCAGTGGCGCGAGAAGGTCATCGAGCCGCTGTTCGAGTCCAAGCCCGACCACACCATCATGTACGCCTTCGCCAAGAAGTTCGGCTTCGGCGACGAGTTCGTGAAGAACATCAAGCTCACCAAGGACGCCAAGGGCTGGGACGAGCCGGATGTCGAGGACACCCTGCGCGAGATCAACCACGGCACCTGGACTATCGGCTACAGCGGCCAGTCGCCCGAGCGGCTCAAGCTGCACATGCAGCACATGAGCACCTTCAACCCGCGCACGCTGAAGGCCGAAGGCGGCCCCTGCGACGGCGAATACTTCGGCCTGCCGTGGCCGTGCTGGGGCAACCCCGAGCTCAAGCACCCGGGCTCACCCAACCTCTACGACACCACCCGCCACGTGATGGACGGCGGCGGCAACTTCCGCGCCCGCTTCGGCGTCGAGAAGGATGGCGTCAACCTGCTGGCCGGCGAAGGCTCGGCCTCGAAGGGCGCCGACCTGCAGATGGGCTACCCCGAGTTCGACCATGTGCTGATGAAGAAGCTCGGCTGGTGGGATGAACTGACCGACGCCGAAAAGACCGCGGCCGAGGGCAAGAACTGGAAGACCGACCTCTCCGGCGGAATCATCCGCGTGGTGATGAAGAACCACGGCTGCATGCCCTTCGGCAACGCCAAGGCGCGCGCGGTGGTGTGGAACTTCCCCGACCCGGTGCCCAAGCATCGCGAACCGCTCTACTCGACCCGCCCGGACCTGGTCGACAAGTACCCCACGCACGAGGACAAGAGCAAGTTCTGGCGCCTGCCCACGCTCTACAAGACGGTGCAGGAGAAATACCGCGATGTGGCCAAGGACTTCCCGCTGATCATGACCTCGGGCCGGCTGGTCGAGTACGAGGGCGGCGGCGAGGAGACCCGCTCCAACCCCTGGCTGGCCGAGTTGCAGCAGGACATGTTCGTCGAGCTCAACCCGCGCACCGCGGCCGACCGCGGCATCGTCGATCTGGACTGGGTGTGGGTCAAGTCGCCGACCGGCGCGCAGATCAAGGTGCGCGCCCTGGTCACGCCGCGCGTCGGCGCCGACACGGTGTTCCTGCCCTTCCACTTCTCCGGCCGCTGGATGGGCGAGGACATGCTCAAGTACTACCCGGAGGGCGCGGCCCCGATCGTGCGTGGCGAGGCGGTCAACACCGCCACCACCTACGGCTACGACGTGGTGACGATGATGCAGGAAACCAAGAGCACGGTGTGTCAGGTCATGAAGGCTTAAAGGGAGACGAACATGGCACGAATGAAATTCCTGTGCGACACCGAGCGCTGCATCGAATGCAACGGTTGCGTGACCGCCTGCAAGAACGAGCACGAAGTGCCCTGGGGTATCCAGCGGCGCCGCGTGGTGACCATCAACGACGGCGTCGTCGGGCAGGAGAAATCCATGTCGGTCGCCTGCATGCACTGCTCCGACGCCCCCTGCATGGCGGTGTGCCCGGTCGACGTGTTCTACCGCACCGAAGACGGCGTGGTGCTGCATGACAAGGACGCCTGCATCGGCTGTGGCTACTGCTTCTACGCCTGCCCCTTCGGCGCCCCGCAGTTCCCGCAGGAAGGCGCCTTCGGCCAGCGCGGCAAGATGGACAAATGCACCTTCTGCGCCGGCGGGCCGGAAGCCGACGGCTCGGATGCCGAGTTCGAAAAGTACGGCAGGAACCGCCTGGCCGAGGGCAAGCTGCCGCTGTGCGCCGAGATGTGCTCGACCAAGGCGCTGCTCGGCGGCGACGGCACGGCGCTGGCCGACATCTTCCGCGAGCGCGTGGTGCGCCGTGGCGGCACCGGCGCCGAACTGATCGGCTGGAACACCGCCTACGGCGGCGGCGAGCAGAAGCGGGAACAGACCCGTGGAGGTGACAAATGAACGCGACCCGAACCGTCATCCTGATCGGCGCCGCCCTCGCCCTGGCCGCCTGTAGCGAGGCGCCTCAGGTGACCCACTACGAGGCCGGCACCTACTCGGGCAAGCCCGACACCCGCCCCTGGGAGTCGGCCGCCTATGGCGGCGACAAGGCCAAGTGGGAGAGCGACATGCGCGCCCGCGCCCGCAAGCAGACCGAAATCGGCCGCATGCCGCCGAGCTGAGGAGACCCCCATGTGCGCACACCTCATCGTGATGTTGCGAACCGCGCTGCTGGCGGCCGTTCTTGGCCTGGGCTGGATCGCCGCGCCGGCCGTGTCCGCGCCGCCGGACAACAACGCCGACGTCTACCGCGCCGTGCGCGAGGGCTCGGCCCAGTCGATCACCTTCACCGCGCCGGCCGATCAAATGCTGATCCAGTCCGAAGGGCAGACCTGGCGGCAGTGGCGCAACGGGCCGATCACCCAGATCGGTGGCTGGGTGCTGGCCGGCGTGTTCATCGCGCTGGTGCTGTTCCGCCTGATCCGCGGCAAGATCAAGCTGGAGGGGCCGCCCACCGGGCGGTTGATACAGCGCTTCACCACGGTCGAGCGGATGACCCACTGGACGGTGGCCGGCACCTTCGTGCTGCTCGCGCTCACCGGCCTCACGCTGCTCTTCGGCAAGCATGTGGTGATTCCGCTGATCGGCTACAGCGCCTTCTCCTGGCTGGCCGCGCTGGCCAAGAACGTGCACAACTTCATCGGCCCGCTATTCTTCGCCGCCACCCTGGTGATGATCGCGCTGTTCGTCCGCGACAACCTATGGCAGTCCATCGACGCGCTGTGGATCCGCAAGGCCGGCGGCCTGCTCAGCGGCGAGCATGTGCCCTCATGGCGCTTCAATTTCGGCGAAAAGACCTGGTTCTGGCTCGGCGTGACCGGCCTCGGCCTGCTGGTGGGCATCACCGGCCTGGTGCTCGACTTCCCGGGCTACGGTCAGATCCGGCAGGACATGCAGCTGGCGCACATCCTCCATGCCAGCGGCGCGCTGATCTTCATGGCCTTGTCGCTGGGGCACATCTACATCGGCAGCGTCGGCATGGAAGGCGCGCTGGAGTCGATGAAGACCGGCTATGTGGACGAAACCTGGGCCAAGGAGCACCACGAGTACTGGTATCGCGAAGCCAAGGGCGCCACGGGCGCGGCACCGGCGGCCCCCACCGGCGCGCGGCCGTCAGGGGCGCACTGAGCGCCCGAGGCGGGATCAGGCCGGCGGCTGGCCGTGGCGGGCCAGCTCGTCGATCGTGTTGATGTTGGCGAAGGCCTCGGGGCAGTCGTCGAAATCGGCGATGGCATGCGCCTGGGTGAATACCCAGCGGTCGATCTTGCGTTCGCCGGCCGCCAGGTAGGCACGAAGCGCGCCGGCGGTGCGCGTGTGGGCCAGCAGGAACACCGGCTGCAACTGCCCCTCGGCGCGGGCGATGGCCACGTCGGCCTCGGCCTCGTGCGCGGCGGCCATCAGCCGGGCGACCAGATCGGGCGGCACGAAGGGCGAGTCGCAGGGGCAGGTGACCACCCAGCCGTCGGCCTCGCCCAGATGCGCCAGGCCGGCATCCAGCCCGGCCAGCGGGCCGACGAAGCCGCTGTGCCGGTCGGCCAGCACCGGAATGCCGAAACGGGCATAGGTGTCGGTGTTGCGGTTGGCGTTGATCAGCAGTTCATCCACCTGCGGCTGCAGGCGGGCCAGCACATGATCGATCATCGGGCGGCCGTCGAGCATGATCAGGCCCTTGTCGGCGCCGCCCATGCGACGGCCCAGACCGCCGGCCAACACCAGGCCGGTAACGCGTGTGTGACTCATTCAGGGGTTCTCGTGATGCGATGCGGATGAGTGTAGACCAGATGACGACCGACCCGTGCCCGGCAGATCAGGGTCACGCCCATGTCCTCGGCCAGCTTCAGCGCCATCTGGGTGAGGCCGGAGCGCGACACCAGGAAGGGCACGCCCATCTGCACCGCCTTCATCACCATCTCGGAAGTCAGCCGGCCGGTGGTGTAGAAGATCTTGCCCGCGCCGGTCTCCTCGTCCAGCCACATGAAGCCGGTGATGGCGTCGACCGCGTTGTGCCGGCCCACGTCCTCGACGTGATAGAGCAGCGGCGCCTCGGGTGTGTTGTGCAGCAGCGCGCAGCCGTGCACCGAGCCGGAGCGCTTGTAGATGGTGTCGAGCGCCAGGATGCGGGCCAGCGCCGCGTCGAGCGTGGCCACCGCCAGCGTGGCGTCGGTGGCCAGTGGCTGCAGCGCGTCGAGCCAGTCGCCGAACATGGTGCCCTGGCCGCAGCCGGTGGTGACGGTGCGCTTGGCCATGCGTTCGAGCGGCGCGCGCGCGCTGTGGGTCGTCACCGCGCAGGCGCCGGTGCTCCAGTCCACATGCACCGATTTGAGATCGGTGAGCGACTCGACCAGCCCCTGGTTGCGCAGATAGCCCATGATCAGCGCCTCGGGCGCCTGGCCCAGCGTCATCAGGGTGACCACCTCGTGCTTGTCGAGATACACGGTCAGCGCATGCTCGCCCGGCACCTCGACTTCGCGCGGCAGGCCTTCATGGTCCACCACCTGCGCCGTGGCCGTGGCCGGACGGCGCGCGCGGGTGATCGACAGACGCGGCGCGTCGGGCGCATCGCCGAGGGGAATCTCGATGGGGGCGTCGTCGTCGACGCGGGCAGGCTCGGTCATATCCGCTGTCGCCCTGGCGGGCCGCTCGCTCCCGGTTTATGGTTGAAGCTGCATTCTAGGACCACTTCAAGGTGAACAGGTTTTTGGGGGCACCATCATGACCGTCACATCGCACCCCGGCGCCGCCGCGCTGGCCGGCGCCGACCGGCTCGCCGTCTGCTTCGCCCGCCAGGCGGTGACCGACAACCCGTGGATCGACCATCGCTGGGCGCTGGTCGGCCTGGCCTTCGGCGCGGTGCCACCGGCCGACGGGCCCGACCGCGCGGTGGTCTCCGGTCTCAGCCTCGAGCTGCATGGCGAAGAGGCCGAGGGCTATCACATGAACGTCTGCGCCGATGAACCCTCGCTGTTCTTCATGCTGCGCCCGGCCGACGAGGCACAGCCCGACGGCCCGCCCACGGTGGCCGCGGTGAGCGCCAACTTCTACGAGGCCGCGCGCTGGATGGACGCCGGCGAGACCGTCGAGCGCCTGCCGCTGCCCGATGGCTGGCGCGAGATCATCGAAGACTTCGCCCGCGCCCACTGGCGCGAGCCGGAGAAAAAGCGCGGCAAGCGCCGCTATGCCAGCAGCGGAGACATGCATGAGCGCCTCGGACACTGAGCCGGTCCGCCCGACGGCGGCAGGCACGGAAGAGGGCGGCTTCCTGCGCCGCTGGTCGCAGCGCAAGCAGGCCGCGGCGCGCGGCGACACGCTGCCCGAGCCGGTGGCCGCCCCGGTGCCGCCGCCGCCCGCCGACGAGCGCGAGACGCCGCCGTTGCCCGACCCCGCCGGCCTCACCCTGGCCGACGATTTCCGCGGCTTCCTGCGCCCCAAGGTGCCGGCCGCCCTCAAGCGTCAGGCGCTGACGCAGCTGTTTTCGCAGGCCCATTTCAATCAGGTGGACGGGCTCGACGTCTACATGGACGACTACAACCTGGTCCCCGACCTGAACGACGCCGATCGCGGCCTGCTCCGCCATGCCCGCGCGGTGCTCGACCCGACGCCGTCCGAGACGCTCGCCGAGCGCGACCGGGCCCGGGCGGCGGATGCACTGGCCGCTGCCGACGATGCCGCGCCAGCCCAGGACGAGGCCGGCGACGACACGGCGCCGGCGCCCGACGACGACCCGGCGCCGGACGCGCCCAGCGCCTGAGCCAGGCCTCACGCGGGCCACCCGACAGCGACCGCTGCCGGGAGAGTGAATGTCACCTTTTAACAAAACGACGCTTGCAAACCAATGCGGATTGCATGGTAGCCTTGCTTGGCAGTCACGCCATCGGCATTTTCGCCGTCTTTTCATGCCGGATGGGCGATGACAAGCGTATGTCACGCTTGTGACAGTCGGGCCGCCCGGCGCCTTGCGTTTGGGCCATTTTTGCCACCTGTATCCCACTCCTTAACGCCATTCAAAAGGACATCCGCATGAATCACGCATCAACTCCGTGCCGGCGCCTGTCGCGGCTCACCCGTTTGCTGATCGGCAGCGGTCTGGTCGCCGGCGGCCTGAGCGTCGGCGCCAACGCCTACGCCGCGCTCAGCTTCACCTTCGACTACTCGACCAACACTCCCGGGGCCGGCTTCCTCGATCCCACCTTCGGCACCGACCGCCAGAACGCGCTGACCGCCGCCGGCAACGCCTTCTCCTCGCTGTTCGGCCAGTACTTCAGCAACTCGGCGAACATCGTGCTGTCGGTGACCTCCTCCGACGACCCGAACTCGCTCACGCTGGCCTCCGCCGGCTCCGAAGCGACCTGGGACGGTGTCACCGAAGGCTTCACCTACCAGGAAGTGGTGCGCAACAAACTCATCAATGGCACCGACCTCAACGGCAGTGCGGCCGACGGCTCGGTGGACGTCAACTGGGGCCAGGCCTGGCATCTCGACCTGAGCAGCGACGCCCCCTTCGGCCAATACGATTTCTACTCCACCGTGTTCCACGAATTCACCCATGCCATCGGCTTTTCGTCGAGCATCGGCCAGAACGGCGAACCGGCCTTCGGCGCCGGCAACTTGGCGTGGAGCGAGTTCGACCGCTTCCTGGGCGACAAGAACGGCACGATGATGATCAACCCGGACTTCACCCTCAACCAGGGCGCCTGGGATGCCGCCAGCGTCGGCGGTGCCAGCCCGGCCGAGGGCATGTTCTTCTACGGCGCCAACGCCATGGCGGCCAACGGCGGCAACCCGGTGGGGCTGTACAGCCCGACCACCTGGGAAGGCGGCTCGAGCGTCTCCCACCTCGACACCGACAACCCCGCCCTGGAGGCCATGATGATGACCCACGCTGGCCCCGACGGTCCGTCGCCGCGCGTGTTCTCGGCCATCGAAGTCGGCGTGCTGACCGATCTGGGCTTCACCGCCGTCACGCCCGTGCCGGAGCCCGAAACCTACGCCATGCTGTTGGCCGGGCTGGGGATGGTCGGCTGGCAAGTGCGTCGTCGCCGCGTTTGATGGCATGTCACCACGCGATGGCGAACGCCCGGCCTTGGCTGGCCGGCCTGTGGGTCGGCTGGGCGATGCTGGCCGGGTCGGCGATGGCTGCTGAAGCCACCGTCGGCCCCGGCGGCCCGCCCGTGAGCTATCGGCTGGACAGCGTCCGTCTCGTGGTGGCGCACGCGCCGGGGCGGGTGGCCGGTGCGCCGGCCCGGCGGCTGGCGCTGTCGGGCGGCGGCCCCGCCCGCCTCGTCGTGGGCGAGGCGGCGCACACCTTCGCCTACCCGGCCGACGCGCTGCTCAGTGCGCTCAACGGCCTCTACCGCCTGCACTTCTTTGCCCTGCCGCCGGATCTGACCCGGCGCCCCTCGGTGTTTCTCAAGGACGACGGCAGCATCGGCACCAGCCTGCTGCGGCTCGCCGATCGTCCCGTCACCACGTTGTGCGTCTACCTGGCGGACTACGAAAAGTGCGTGCGCTTCACCGACGACGGCCCCGAGGCGCTGCGCGCGCTGGTGAATCAGCTCGACGCCGACGCCGACCGGCGGGTGGCGGCGGAGCCGCCCGGCTAGCGGCGGCCCATGCCGGACCGGCGGGCGTCCCTGGCGATCAGGGGCGCCCTTTTTTTTGCCCGAGACCGGGAAAACATCTTGTTGCAAACAAAATCCGGCGCGCCGCGCTGTGAATTCCGCTAGCCGAGAGGCATGAGCGCTACCGCCATCGCACACGCTATCTGGCGGATTTGTCGACGAATTCAGTGATCCGCAAGCCGGCTGCCGGCGCTATCTCGATGACATCGATCCGCGCCGGCAGGGCGGGGCCGTCCGGCGCCGGCGCCGCTTTCGCGCAAGCGTCGGTTGCATTCGAATGGCATCGTTTCTAGATTGAAAAGGCATTGAATCACCCGTTCGGCCCACACCAGCGACGCACAAGGGCGCTGGCGTTTCGGGGCAGGACGTCACCGTGCTCAGGTCGTGTCGATCCACGTGCCGTCGCGGGCAACCGTTGTCGTCTGCTTCGTTTGGGAAACCGTCCGACGGGCATCGCGCGGCCTGAAGCGCGGGCCCGCCGGGCTGACAGAGAACCGGGCCGGTACCTTGCCTTGGCGGCGTGTGCCGGCGTCTCAGCACTGAGGAGTCACGACCATGCCGTCTGCCTTGACCTATCCCGGCGTTTACATCGAGGAAGTCCCCAGCGGGGTGCGCACCATCACCGGGGTTGCCACCTCCATTACCGCCTTCATCGGGCGCGCCCTGCGCGGCCCGGTCAACACCCCGGTGCGGGTACAGAGCTTCGCCGAGTATTCGCGCCTGTTCGGCGGGCTGTGGCAGCCCAGCACCCTGAGCTATGCGGTCAGCCAGTTCTTCCAACATGGCGGCAGCGACGCGCTGATCGTGCGCGTGTTCAACGGCACGGTATCGACCAGCACCGCCACCATCACCCTCGATACCGCCGGCGGCGCGCTGGTGCTCGAAGCGGCCAGCCCCGGCACCTGGGGCAGCGCGCTGCGCGCCACGGTCGACCACCTGACCCGCGACACCGCCGACACCCTGCTGTTCAACCTGCTCATCGAAGAGCTCGACCGCCCCGGCGGCACGCGCGCCATCGCTTCCGAGCAGTTCCGCAACGTGTCGGTCGACCCGCTCAGCCCGCGCTTCGTCGATACCGTGCTGAACGAGCAGTCGGCCCTGGTCAATGTGCGCAGCTCGGCGCCGGCCACCGAGAGCCCGACCGACGCCACCGTGTCGGTCGCCAATCCGGACGGCACCGCCACCGCCGACGGCACCCTGGGCAGCGACGGCAACCCGATCGCCGACGGTCAGATCACCGGCGACCAGAACGCCCGCACCGGCATCTTCGCGCTGGAGTCGGCCGACCTGTTCAACCTGTTGTGCATCCCGCCGCGCACGCCCACCAACGACCTGGCCAACGCCACCTGGGCGGCCGCCGCCGCCTACTGCCAGACCCGCCGCGCGATGCTGATCATCGACGCGCCGGCCGCGTGGACATCCAACCCGACCACCGCCATCGCCACCGCCACCACGGGCATCAACACCTTGCGCGGCGCGGTCGGCAACGACGACGCGATCAACGCCATGGCCTATTTCCCGCGCCTGCGCATGCCTGACCCGCTGGCCGAGAACCGGCTGGCCGACTTCGCGCCCTGCGGCGCGGTGGCCGGCATCATCTCGCGCACCGACGTGCAGCGCGGGGTGTGGAAAGCGCCGGCCGGGCTGGCTGCCAGCTTCTCCGGCGTGCAGGGGCTGACCTACACCATGACCGACGGCCAGAACGGCATCCTCAACCCGATCGGCCTCAACTGCCTGCGCAGCTTCCCCGTCGCCGGGCATCTGGTGTGGGGCTCGCGCACCCTGGCCGGCGCCGACCTGCTGGCCTCCGAGTGGAAGTACGTGCCGGTGCGCCGCCTCGCCCTGTTCCTCGAAGAGAGCCTGTTCCGCGGCACCCAGTGGGTGGTGTTCGAGCCCAACGACGAACCGCTGTGGGCGCAGATCCGCCTCAACATCGGCGCCTTCATGCAGACCCTGTTCCGCCAGGGCGCCTTCCAGGGCAGCAGCCCGCGCGAGGCCTACTTCGTCAAGTGCGACCGCGAGACCACCACGCAGAACGATATCGACCGCGGCGTGGTGAACATCCTGGTCGGCTTCGCGCCGCTCAAGCCGGCCGAGTTCGTGGTCCTGAAAATCCAGCAGATGGCCGGCCAAGTTGACGTGTAAGGAGACATAGACATGGCACAGTTCAGCGTCAATGCACAGCGCTTCGATCCGTACAAGAACTTCAAATTCCGGGTCAAATGGGATGGCCGTTATGTGGCCGGGATCAGCAAGGTGGGCGCGCTCAAGCGCAGCACCGAGCTGGTCGAGCACCGCGAGGGGGGCGATCCGAGCACCTCGCGCAAGTCGCCCGGGCGCACCAAGTTCGAGGCCATCACGCTGGAGCGCGGCGTGACCCATGACGTCGAGTTCGAGCAGTGGGCCAACAAGGTGTGGAATTTCGGTTCCGGCCTGGGCGCGGAGGTCTCGCTCAAGGACTTCCGCAAAGACCTCATCATCGAGGTCTACAACGAGGCCGGCCAGCTGGTGCTGGCCTACAAGGTGTATCGCTGCTGGGTGTCGGAGTACCAGGCCCTGCCCGATCTGGACGCCAACGCCAACGCCGTCGCCATCCAGACGCTCAAGCTCGAGAACGAGGGCTGGGAGCGCGACTACGACGTGACCGAGCCGACCGAGCCGAGCTACACCGAACCGGCCTGAGACCATGGCCGCCATCCGCCCGGAACGCCTCCTGTCGGTCTGGGAGCAGGGCGCACGACGCCATCCGATCGATCGCGCCTTGCTGCTCTACGCCCTCGCAGCGCCCGAGTTGCCCGTCGACCAACTGGCCGATGCGCCGCTGGGCCTGCGCAACGCCGCGCTGATGGCCTTGCGCCAGGCCAGCTTCGGCCGCCAGCTGGCGGCCTGGGTGGATTGCCCGGCCTGCGGCGAGCGCCTGGAATTCACCCTCGACGCCGCCGATCTGCCGCCCTTGCCCAGCGCAGCGCCCGCGCCGGTCGAGGTGGCCGGCATCCGCTTCCAGCCGCCCACCAGTCGGCACCTGGCCCAGGTGGTCGCAGCCGGCGACCCGGAAACCGCCGCCCGCCAGTTGCTGCGTGCCAGCGCCGTGGCGGCGGCCGATCTGCCCACCGATGCGGCGGTGCTGGGCGCGCTGCTCGACGCCGTCGAGGCCGCCCTCGATGCCGCCGACCCGTGGGCCGACCTGGCGCTCGACCTGCAATGCCCGGCCTGCGGCGAAGCCAGCGAGGCCAGCCTCGACATCGCCGGCCTGCTGTGGGACGACATCGACGCGCACGCCCGCGCCCTGCTCGACGACATCCACACCCTGGCACGCGCCTACGGCTGGACCGAGCCCGAGATCCTGGCCCTCTCCGACGCCCGCCGCGCCGCCTATCTCGAACGGGTGGCGCCATGAGCGCGCCCGCCCGGCCGTCCGAAGGGCACGCGACCCTCCCCTGGGGAGGATGTCGCGCCAGCGACAGGAGGGTCGTCCCCGTGAGCGCGCCCGCCCGGCCGCCCGAAGGGCGCGCGAGCCTCCCGCGGGGAGGATGTCGCGTCAGCGACAGGAGGGCTGTCCTGATCGCGCCCGCCCGGCCGTCCGAAGGGTACGCGACCCTCCCTCGGGGAGGATGTCGCGCCAGCGACAGGAGGGTCGTCCCATGACCGGTCTGTTCCGACGCCTCGCCCGGCAGGCCACCGGCCAGCCGCAGCCGACCCTGCACTCGATGGCGCGCCTGCCCTACCAGATGCCGCCCGCGTGGCGCGAGGCCGACGAGAGCGTCGACACCGCGCCCGGCGCCCCGGTCGCCCAGGGGCCGTCCCGCGCCGATCCGCAGACGGCCGCGGCGCCGGCCCTCCACCGCGGCACACCGCCGCCGGCCGCGGACGGCGTGCCATCCCCCGGCATGCGCCAAGCGCCGCGGGACGCCACGCTGGCGCCGACGGAGGTGTCACCCACGCCGGTTGCCCCGGCGCCGATCGCCCCGTCGCCGCGGCCCGAGATCGTCGCTGCCGACACCGACACCGGCCGTGCGCGCCCCGGCGAGGCGCCAGCGCCTCCGCCCGGGCACGTGTCCTCGGGGCGCCGGCCGACCGACCCCACGCCCGAGAGCGCCCGCCCGCCGGTCGCTGGCGATGTGCCCGTCGCCCCGCGCCGCGCGACACCGCCCGTACGCGCCATGGCCGAGCCATTGCCCGCGCCCCTGCTGCCCGCAGATGCGCCGTCGTCGGCGGTCGTCGTCGCCGAGCGCCGGCCGACGCGCGCCACCGCCGCGCCGCAAAACCCGGCCAGGGTCGAATCCAGCGCCGCCGAGCCGGCCTACATCCACATCCACATCGGTCGCATCGAAGTGACCGCCGTGCCCGAGGCGCCGGCGCCCAAGCGCCCCCGCAAGGCCGGCCCGGCGCCGCTCTCGCTCGACGATTACCTGGCCAAGCGCCAGCGGAGGTCCTCATGAGTACGGCCCTGGCCATTGCCGGCGTGACTGCCGTGCTGCGCGACCGGCTCAACGACGGCATGGTCAATCACAACGTGGCCGGCGTCACCGGCAGCACCGTCACCGTTACCGTGATGCCGCCCGACCGCGTGGTGGCCGCCGGCAGCAACGAGGCCAGCGGCATCAACCTGTTCCTCTACCAGCTCACCCCCAACACCGGCTGGCGCAACGAAGGCCTGCCCTCGCGCGACCCCTCCGGCCGCCACCGGCTCAGCAACGCCCCGTTGGCACTCGATCTGCACTACCTGGTGTCGGCCTACAGTGGCGGCGAGTTGCATGCCGAGATCCTGCTCGGCTACGCCATGCAGCTGCTGCACGAGTTCCCGGTGCTCACGCGCGAGATGATCCGCGCCGCGCTCAACCCATCGCCCGATGTCGGCCTCGACCTGCCGCCGGCCTTGCGTGCATTGGCCGAGTGCGGTCTGGCCGACCAGGTCGAGCAGATCAAGATCACGCCGCAGTATCTCAACACCGAGGAGATGTCCCGGCTGTGGACCGCCACCCAGTCCAACTACCGGCCGAGCGCGGCCTTCCAGGTCTCGGTGGTGCTGATCGAGGCCACGCGCCCGACCCGCCCGACCCTGCCGGTGCTCAGCCGCGGCGAGGTGGACCCGGTGTCCGGCCGCGAGCGCGGCGTGGTCGTCACCCCCAGCCTGATCCCGCCGCTGCCCACCCTCGAAGCCGTGGTGCCGGCCGGCAACCAGCCGGTGGTGCGCCTGGGCGAGTCGGTCACGCTCGAAGGCCATCACCTCGACGGCACGGCGCGCGAGGTGCATCTGCGCAACGAGCGCTTCGCCGTCGATGAGCTGATCGCCGCCACCGGGCCCAACGCCGCCGACCGCATGGGACTGGTGATCCCCGCCTCGCGCGCGGCCGATTTCCCGGTCGGCGTGTACGACGTCACCGGCCGCGTGGTGCGCCCGGGCGACACCGCCGCGCGCGAAACCAACCGGCTCGCCGCCATCGTCGCCCCCAACATCACCAACCTGCCGCAGGCGGTGGTGCGCGACGGCAACGGCGACGCGCACATCACCCTCAATTTCACCCCGGCGCTGCGCCCCGGGCAGACGGTGTCGCTGCTCGTCGGCCAGGTCGAAGTGGGCCCCGAGACCTTCGTCGCGCCCACCACCACGCTCGACTTCATCGTCGAAGACGCCGACCCCGGTGCCCCGCTGGCGCGCCTGCGCATCGACGGCATCGAAAGCCCGGTGGCCGACCGCAGCACCACGCCGCCGACCTTCTTCAACCACCGCATCACCATCACATGAACGCCCCGCTCGACCTCGACTGGACCACCGCCAACCAGCGCCTGCTGGTGGCCGAGTTCGCCCGCCTGCGCGCACGGCTGGGAGAGGGCGAGCTCGCCGAGGCCGAGCAACAGTGCGCGCAGGCGGCGCAATGCCTGCCCAGCCCCGCGGCCATCGACACCCTGGCCACACTGTTCGAGCTCAGCGACTTCGAGCGCGATCTGCTCCTGCTGGTGGCCGGTGTCGACATGGATGCCCGTCTGGCGGCCCTGTGCGGCGAGGCGGCGGGCCAGCCCCAGCGGCCATGGGCCAGCTTCGGCCTCGCGCTGGCCGTTCTGCCGGAGCCCCACTGGAGCGCGCTCACGCCCGTTGCCCCCTTGCGGCGGTGGCGTCTGATCGAGGTGGACGAGGCCGCCGGCCTCACCGCCGGCCGTCTGCGGCTCGACGAACGGGTGCTGCATTTCATCGCCGGTCTCAACTATCTCGACCACCGCCTGGCCGCCCTGCTCGAAGCCCTGCCGCCGGCCGGCCTGATGGCCGACGCCCACCAGGACATTGCCGAACAGGCCGCCGACCAACTCGCCGAGCAGTCCGGCCGCCTGCCGGTCGTGATGCTCTCGGGCGACGACCCCGACGGCCAGCGCGACGTGGCCGCGACCCTGGCGCAGACACTCGGCGTCGTGCTGTTCCGGCTGCGTGCCGCCGAGATTCCCGCCGCCGCGCACGAACAGGCGTCGCTGCTCAGCCTGTGGCAGCGCGAGGCGGCCCTGCTGGGCGCGGGCTTGCTGGTCGCGCAGGACGACGCGGCAGCGGCGCCGCTCGCCCGTTTCGTCGCGCAGATCGACGGGTTGGTCATCGTCAGCGGGGCATGCGCGCCGCGCATCGACGGCGCGAGCCTGCACTTCACGGTCGACAAGTGCGATGCGCCCGGCCAGCGCCGGCTCTGGCAAGCCGCGCTCGGCGAGGCGGCCGACGCGCTCGCCAGCACGGTCGACAGCCTGGCCAGCCAATACCGCCTGGGCGCCCGGCACATCGCCGCCACGGCCCGCCGCATCGACCCCGCCGATCCCGCCGATCCCGCCGCGGCGGCGGCCATGCTGCACCGCCTCAGCCGGGGGGACGGCTCGGCCTTGAGCGACATGGCGCAGCCCATCGTGCCGCGCGCCACCTGGGACGACCTGATGCTGCCCGAGGCGCCGCGCCGCACCTTGCAGCAGATCGCCGTGCACGCGCGCCACCGCATCACCGTGCATCACGACTGGGGCTTTGCCGGCAAAGGCACGCGCGGGCTTGGCATTGCCACGCTGTTCAGCGGCGACAGCGGCACCGGCAAGACGCTGGCCGCCGAAGTGCTGGCCGGCGAACTCGGGCTGGCGCTGTATCGCATCGACCTGTCGGCGGTCATCAGCAAATACATCGGCGAGACCGAAAAGAACCTGCGCAAGGTCTTCGATGCCGCCGAAGACATCGGCGCGCTGCTGCTCTTCGACGAGGCCGACGCGCTGTTCGGCAAGCGCAGCGAGGTCAAGGACAGCCACGACCGCTACGCCAACATCGAGGTCAGCTACCTGCTGCAGCGCATGGAGGCCTACCGCGGGCTGGCGATTCTCACCACCAACCACAAGGCCGCGCTCGACGCCGCCTTCCAGCGCCGGCTGCGCTTCGTGGTGCATTTCCCCTACCCCGATGCGGTCCAGCGCGAGGCCATCTGGCGTTGCATCTTCCCTGCCGCCACGCCGCTGGGCGAGCTCGACTATGCCAAGCTCGCCCGCCTCAACGCCACCGGCGGCAACATCCGCAACATCGCGCTGTCGGCCGCCTTCCTCGCCGCCGAGGCCGGCACGCCGGTGAGCATGGCCCACCTGCTGCGGGCCACCCATCTCGAAGCCGCCAAGCGCGAAAAATCGCCCACCGACGCGGAAACCCGGGGGTGGCTATGACACGCGTGGTGGTGCACATCGACACCCTGGTCCTCACCGGTATCGACCGGCATGACGCCGCGGCCGTCTCCGCCGGCGTGCAGGCCGAGCTGCAGCGCCGGCTCGCGCTGCCCGGTGCGGCGGTGTCGCTGGCCGAAGGCGGCGATCGCCACCGGATCCGCGCCGGCGCGGTCCCGGTGGCGCCGGGCTCGGGCGCCCGGGGCATCGGCCACGCGGTGGCCGCCGGCATCGTCCCGGGGGGCAAGTCATGAGCCACAGTGCCGTGCTCTCCCCCGTGGCCGCGGCCACCCCCGACACCGTCGACGGTGTGCTCCAGCGCAAATGCGCCTGCGGCAACCCCGCCTCGGCGACGGGCGAGACCTGCGAAGACTGCCAGCGCCTGACCGGCCTCGGCCTGCAGCCCAAACTGCGCATCGGCCGCCCCGACGACCCGCTCGAAAACGAAGCCGATCGGCTGGCGGAGGCGGTCATGCGCGGGCCGGTGCACCGGCACGGCATCGGCGCCCCGGCCCGCCCGCCGCGCGTGCAGCGGCGCGCGACGGGCGGGGGCGACACCGAGGGCGTTCCGCCGGGTGTGCACGAGGTCCTGAGCGCATCGGGCCGACCGCTCGATCCATCGCTGCGGCGCTTTTTCGAGCCGCGCTTCGGTCGCGACTTCGGCGACGTCCGGATTCACACCGATGCGCGGGCCGACGCCTCGGCACAGGCCGTCGGTGCGCGTGCCTACACGGTCGGCCGCCATGTCGCCTTTGCCGGCGGGCAGTACGCCCCCGGCACCTCGGTGGGGCAACGCCTGCTCGCCCATGAGCTGGCCCATGTCGTTCAGCAGGGCGGCGATGCGCGCACCGGCATGCTGCGCCGCGCGCCGGCGCAAAGTCCGGTGCCGGGCGGTGTGCCGGGGGGTGTGCCGGGCGCGCCCGGCGGGGCCCTCGCGCCCGCCCTACCGCCAGGCGCCAGCCATGTTCCGGCGACCGCCGCGCCAACACCGGCCACGGCCACCGCCAGTGCCGTGTGCCCGGCCTGCGCATGCTCCACCGAGCACGCGTCGCGCATCGATGCCGGCCGCCTCAAGGCCAAGGCCGTGCTCGATACCGCCGCGACGCTGCTGGCGGCCCCGACCAAGGCCATCGAGCGGCAGTTCGAGGACACCTTCGGGCCGGGCAGCAACGACGCCAAGCGCCTGACCGAGACCGCCGACCGCTACCGCGCGGCGGCGCAGTTCCTGGGGCAGAGCACGGTGTCCAACCCGCCCGGATCGGGCAATGTGCATTGCGATCCGACGAACAGCACCAACTTGTGCAAGACCGGCGCGTCGGCCCACTATGGTCAGGGCCATATCGTCGTGTGCAGTGGGAACCCGGCGTCCGCCCAGATGCTCAACCCGCCGAAGGTCGCCCCGGTCTATCGCACCGAAGGCGAAATGGGCAGCCCCGAAGGCATTCGGCAGGTGCCCGACGCCGGGGCCACCCAGGCCAGCCAGGCCGCGTCGGACGCCGCTTTCGCCACCCGTGTCACCGCGGTGATGGCGCACGAGGCGATCCATCATGTCGTGCAGCCGGGCGTGGTCGATGTCTACACCAACGAGCGCCTGTTCCAGTTTCTCGGGGCAGGCTCGAAAAAGCTCGATGTCGATCTCTCCCCGCTGGCGCTGCAAAACCCCGATAGCCTGGTGCTGTTCGCTTTTCGAGGCTTTGTCAGCGACGCGGGCGCCGGTGCCTTGCCCGGCGCCGAGGAGGCCATGGCGCATTCCGAAAAGCTCTCCGGCAAGCTCTCGGTGCGGCCGCTGCTGGGGCGGCGCCGGGCGCGCCTCAGCGTGTCGCTGGCCGAAGAGGCGATCGCCCAGGCCGAAGAGCGCCTGACCGTGCTGCTGTCCGAAATCCAGTCGGTACAAGGCGGCTCGAGCCAGTGGACGCTGTTTCCCACGCTCTCGCAGCAGCTCGTCACCTCGCTCACGACGCTCGGCAAGGAGACCGACTTCGGCCAGCCGGACGCGGCGGCGCTGGCACGGCTGCAGACCATCGTCGACGCCTTCACGCGCTTGAGCGCGGCCATCGGCAGCAAGAAAGTTGTCCTCGGGCGTCGCTTCCTGCAAGACAAGCCGGACAAGCGCATCGAGGTCGCGATTCCCGACTGGCGCGCCTTCAGGAAGCTGTCGCCCGGGGCGCAACTGCCCATCCTGCTCGGCGCGCTGCTCCGGGAAGAGCCGGCCATCGCCGGGCTCGACGCCTTCGTGCTCGACCTGGCAAAAACACGAGGAGGCATGGGAAAGCTATGAGCGCGTTGCTTGCCGCCATTCAGACTGCCCGGCCCGTGTCGACGACGACCTCGGCGCCGTTTCTCCAGCGCAAATGCGCCTGTGGCAACACCGCGAGCAGTGCCGAGGGCGAATGCGAGGCCTGCAAGCGGCGCGAAGCCGTGGGCTTGCAGGCGCGCCTGGCCATCGGCGCCAGCAACGATCCGCTCGAACACGAAGCGGACCGTGCCGCCGCGCAGGTGATGCGCATGGGCAGCGCCGATGTCGCCGCCGCGCCGGACGCGGTGCCGCGGCTGTCGCGGCGCGGCAGTGGGGCGGTGGATCGGCAAGGCGCGGCGCCCGACAGCGTCCAACGCACGCTCGGCCGGGGCGGCGAGCCGCTGGCGCCGAGCCTCCGTGCCTTCTTCGAGCCACGCTTCGGCCATGATTTCAGCCGCGTGCGCGTGCATCGCGACGCCGCGGCGGCCGCCTCGGCGCGCGAGGTCTCGGCCCAGGCCTACACCGTCGGTCACCATCTGGTGTTTGCCACCGGGCGCTATGCGCCGGAGAGCGCCACCGGCCGTGGTTTGCTGGCGCATGAACTGGCGCATGTGGTGCAGCAAAGCGGTGCGCTGCAGCGCAGCGCTGCTGCACCTGAACCGGAAACGCGCACCAACCGCCCGGATGACGAAGCGCCGCGCATGCCCGAACCCATGGACGAGGAAGCGGACGAGGCCGACGGCGCGGGGGGTGTCGGCGGCTTCGGCGGCCCCATCAGCGAGCGCTTTGCCGCGCCCATCGACAGTTCGCTCGAAGGCGCGCCCTTGCCAGTCGGTGTGGAGCGCGATGCGGTCGAGGCCGAGCGCGTCTGCCTGGCCACCGCTGCGCCCGATCCGGCGGAATGCGATCCAGCCCGGGCGCTGACGTGGGCAGATTTCAGCGGCGCGCCGCGGCCGCGGAGCCGCTTCGGCGCCATGACCCATTCGAGGCTGGCCGAGCGCGCCATCAACACCGCGCTGGCGCGCTGCGCGCCCTATACCCGGCCGAACACGCGTGGCGTCCAGGCCGTCTTCACGCCGGCCCGTTCGTGGGTCAAACCGGAATTCGCCAACGCCGCCGACCCCGCGCGCAACGGGTGCCGCCGGACGGTGGCCAGTTGCCAGGCCTTTTTCGACCGGGAGGCTCGGGCAGGCCGCGCCGGCGGCACGTTCGGCATGAGCAGCGCGGCCAGCAGGCGCTGCCCGGCCAGCGCGCGGGCGCGCGGCGATCTGGCCACGTCGCGGGCCGAATGCGCCTCCGTCGTGGCGACCGATTGCACCGATCGCGCCACGGCCGAGTCGGCGCGCCTGCTGGCCCATGAGCAGGGTCACTTCAATCTGACCTGCGCCATGGCCCGCAAGGCCAACACCATGCTTGCCACGGCCCCGAACTTCGACGCCTTGCTACGCGCCGCGCGGACCTCGCTCTCGCGCCAGCAGCGCCGCTACGACAGCCAGACCCGGCACGGCTGCAATGCCGGCGCGCAGTCGGCCTGGGAGACCGCGATTGCCGGTGGCCTGCCTGCCGTGGTCATTCAGGTGCCCGCCGGTCGCGGTGGGCGGGGTCGAAGGAGGGGACGATGAGCGAACCGATCCGCACCAGTCGCCGTTGCGCCAGCACACCGTGCGGTGTGACTGTGCCGTCACTGACCGCGTCCGTGCTGCGCAGCCCCGGCCGCCCGCTGGACTCGGGCACGCGAGCACTCATGGAGCACCGTTTCGGCGAAGACCTCGGCGATATCCGCCTGCACACCGATGCCGCTGCGGCGCAGTCGGCCGACGCCTTGTCGGCGCGTGCTTACACCGTCGGCCGACACATCGTGTTCGGGCCGGAAGGGTATTCGCCGCAGGCGCCGGCCGGGCGGCAGCGCCTGGCGCACGAGTTGACCCATGCGCTCCAGCAGCGCCGGCCCGGCGGGGCGGATCTGAGCACCGCGCAGCGCGAGGGCGAGGCCCGGCAGGCCGCGCGTAGCCTGGCCACCGGGGCGGCGATGCCGGCGATCAGCGCGGCTCGCCCGGCGATCTCGCGCGACCCGGTGCCCGGCGCCGAGGACGACGCGTCGTTTCAGGCCTCGATGGCCGAGGCCACCTGCGACATCGGCACGCTGTGCCGGCTCAGTCTGCGCGCGCCGGAGGCGGTCAGCCGCACACGGCTGTTGCAGATCTATCGCGCCTGCCATCCGGGCGTGAGCCTCACCAGTCTGGTGGCCGGCAACCCCTGCCTGACGCCCAACTTCGGTCTGCCGGCGCGACCCCAAGCCGCCGGCCCGCGCAGCACCATGCACGGTCCCCAGCCAGCGGCGGGCGGGGCTCCGGCGCCGGCCGCGGGCGGCGGGCTGTCGCTGCCCTCGACCACCATCGCCTTCGGTCTCGGGCCGGCGGCCGTCACCATCGATCTGCCGGCCTCGCTGGCGGTGCGCCTGCCGGTGCCTTTCCAGGGCGCCGAGCGGGTGGTGTTCGCGCTCAACGCCAGCCCGAGCGAGTTCTCCTTCAGCGTCACCGTCAATGCCGTGCCGCATGTGCGCATCATCGCCCGCGCCAGCATGACCACCGAGGGGCGCGGCGCCGCCGGGCTGACGGTGCAAACCACGCGCACCGTGTGCCGCGCCGTCGAACCTGCCGCGGCGCGCTCGGCACTGGAGGCCGCCGGCACCCGGCTGCGCGACGCGATCCAGGCCGTGCAGACGCCGCCTGCGCCCGACCCCGAGGCCAGCGAGCTGTCGCGCACCTTTGCGCCACAGGCGCGCTTGGCCGAGGTGGTGGCTGCGGTGGCCAACGTGCATTCCGAAATCGAGCGGGTCAGCGCGCCCTGCCGCGAGGTGCCGGTGGCCGAATTCGAATTCGGCGCCCAGGGCCAGCTGACCGCCCCCGATACCCCGCCCACGCCAGGCACGCTGCCGCCGGCCAGCTTCATCGGCGGTTCGTTACGCCTTCATTTCTAGGAGATCGCGATGATCTACACCTATCGCGGCGGTAAGAAACTGGAACTGGCCAAGCGCCCCGACGCCTTCGTGGCGCGGGCGCTGCCCGGAGCCCTGGAGCGCGCCGGCATCGCCGACGATGCCGAGCAGGTGTCCTCGGGCTCCTCGCGGGTGCGGGCGCGGCCGCAGGATGTGGACGCGTTGATGGCGCGCTCGCGGGCGCTGGGGCCGACCCACCATGCCTACACCCTGGCGGATACGGGCGAGGACTTCCTCATCACCGACCGCATCTTCGTCACCTTCCGCGAGCCGCTATCGGCCGAGGCGGTGGGCGCCTTCGCCGGGCGCTACGGCCTGCTCCTGCGCGAGCGCTATTCGGATCGCGACTACCTGTTCCAGCTCACCGAGCACACCGGCATGAACCCGGTGAAGCTGGTGGTCGCGCTGTCGGAAAACGAGCCGCTGGTGGCGCTGGCCGAGAACGACCTCAACTACGTGGTCACCAAGTACGAACTGGCGCCGCCGAGCGACCCGGACTACGCCAGCCAGTGGCATCTGCATGGCCACTTCTTCCACCCCGAGGTCGACCCGCGCGCCAACGCGCGCTGCGAGCCGGCCTGGCGGCTGCTCGACAGTTTCGGCAGCCCCGAGGTGGTGGTCGGCGTCACCGACGACGGCTGCAAGCTCGACCACCCGGATTTCGATTCGCCCGGCAAGTTCGCCGCCTGGGGCTATTTCGCCGGCACCCGGCTGGTCACCAGCCGCGACATTGATGCCCAGCCCGCCGGCATGTACCAGACCGGCGCCAACCACGGCACCTCCTGCGCCGGGGTGATTGCCGGCGAAACCGACGGCGTGCTCACCGTCGGCGCGGCGCCGGGCTGCCGGCTGTTGCCGATCAAGTGGGAGTCGCAGGGCGCGTCATTGCTGGTGAACGACTCGAAGATGGTCACCGCGCTGAACTTCGTCGCCGACAAGGTGGATGTGCTGTCCAACTCCTGGGGCAGCGTGCCGCGCTTCCTGTTCGCCACCGCGGTCATCAACCGCCTCACCGCCCTGGCGGCCAGCGGCGGGCGGCGCGGGCGCGGCATCCTGCTCTTGTGGGCGGCCGGCAACGAGAACTGCCCGATCCTGCACGAGACCGATGTGGACGTGCCCTACACCCACGGCTGGGTGTTCGAGAACGGCGCCTGGCGCTGGCAGGGGCCGCAGACCGCGCGGCGCTTCGTCAACAACCTGGCCGATGTGCCGGGCTTGCTGCATGTGGCCGCGCTGGCCAGCACCGCGCAGCGCAGCCACTACTCGAATTACGGCACCGGCATCGAGCTGTGCGCGCCGTCGAGCAACAGCCATGCCTACTTCCGCATGGCGGTGGCCGGGCAGGGCATCACCACCACCACCGGCGACAGCGGTTTGCTGACGCACGAGTTCGGCGGCACCTCCAGCGCGACGCCGCTGGTGGCCGGCATCGCCGCGCTGGTGCTGTCGGCCCACCCCGAGTTGAGCGCGTTCGAACTCGGCTCGGTGCTGCGCCGCACGGCCGCCAAGGACCTCGACACCACGCCCTACGTGCGCACCCCGGCGGCCAATTTCGACCCGGACCCGAGCTGGGACGTGTCGCCCATCGCACCCTTCGACAGCGGCGACTTCCGCGACATCGGCCATGCCGATGGCAGCTGGAGCCCGTGGTTCGGCCATGGCCGGGTCGATGCCGAACAGGCGGTGGCGCTGGCGCTGCAGCTGCGCGGCGGCGGCGAGGCGCCCGCGCCGGCACCGGAGAACCGCTGGGTGTCGCGCCCCGGGATCGAGATCCCCGACAACCAGCCGGGCGGCATCGTCGACACGCTGACGGTCTCCGCTGCCGGCCAAGTGAGCTTCGTGCGCGTGGCGGTGGACATCCGCCACTCCTACATCGGCGACCTGGTGGTGACGCTTAGCGCGCCTTCGGGCCATGAGGTGGTTCTGCACGAGCGCGCCGGCGGCAGCCGCAACGATCTGGCCGTCACCTGGGAGGCGGACACGCTGCCGGCGCTGCGCAGCTTTTCGGGCGAGGAGGCGGCCGGGCCGTGGACCCTGTCGGTGCGCGACGAGGCGGCCTTCGACACCGGCCGGCTGGTGGAATGGTCGCTGGAACTTGGCGTGATCGTGCCGCCGCGTACGGTCTTCGTCGAAGACGCGCCGGGCATGGCGATCCCCGACAACCGCGTGGCCGGCATCGCGCGCACGCTGGCGGTGGCCGAGGCCGGGCAGATCGCCGACATCTCGGTGGCGCTCGACATCACCCACACCTATATCGGCGATCTGCGCGTGACCTTGCGCTCGCCGGCCGGCACTGCGGTGGTGCTGCACAGCCGCAGCGGCGGCAGCACCGACAACCTGCGCGCCACCTATGCCTCGGCAGATGTCGCCGTGCTGGCGGCGCTGGTCGGCGAGCCCTGCCAGGGCGACTGGACGCTGCAGGTGCAGGACCTGGCCGCGCGGGACGTCGGCAAGCTCAATCGCTGGTCGCTCGACATCGCCCTGCAGGCGGCGGTGCCGGCCACGGCGAAGCCGAAGAAGAAAGCCGCCAAGGCCAAGGCGCCGGCCAAGGCGAGCACCGCCCGTGCCAAGGCCGCCAAGCCGAAGCGCGCCAAGGCCAAGGCCAAATAGGGAGGCACCATGAGCGGCTACAGCCAGTCCCCCCGTATCGTCAAAGGCGGCATCGTGCTGGTCGATCCGGCCTCGGCCCAGGTGCGCCGGGTGATCGCCCTGCAATACAACCCCGAGAAGCTGACCCGCAGCCTGCAGGTCAAGGGCGCGGGCGAGGGCGCCGATCGCTCCGAGGCGCTGCGCCTGACCGGCCCGGCGATCGAGACCTTCCGCCTGGAGGCCGACATCGACGCTGCCGACCAGCTCGAATTCCCCGACCAGCACGCCAACGTGGTGGCGGCCGGCATCGCGCCGCAGCTGGCGGTGCTCGAATCGCTGGTCAATCCGAGCGCCGCCGACCTGCTCGCCGGCAAGGCGCTGGCCGACTCGGGCACGCTGGAGATCGCCCCGATGGAGTCGGCGCTGGCGCTCTTCGTGTGGGGTGCCGCGCGCATCGCGCCGGTGCGGGTCACCGAGTTCTCGATCACCGAAGAGGCCTTCGACCCCGCGCTCAACCCGATCAACGCCACCGTCAGCCTGAGCCTGCGGGTGCTGTCGATCGACGACCTGGGCTTCGATCACAAGGGCGGCGGGCTGTTCATGGCCTATCTGCAATCGCGCGAAAAACTGGCGTCGAAGGCCGCGACTTTCGGCTTCGACGCCTTGGGTATTGGAGGCATCCCATGAGTGTTTTGCACGGCCGCCCGAAAAAACACGATGTCCCTCTCGGAGGGACCGCGCATCGCGCGAGGGAGCCCAAATGACCGATCCGCTCAAGGCCTTCATGCAGGCCAACGCCCTCACCGCCCCGGCCTTCGCGCCGGACAGCCGCTATCACGGCCTCGACACCGCCCAGTGGACGCGGCCCGACGGCGCGCAGATCACCTATGTGCGCCGGCGCTTCATCCCGCCGCCGGAAAACTTCGCTACCTTGCAGGAGCATCGCGTCGAGAGCGGCGACCGGCTCGACAACCTGGCCGCCAAATACCTCGGCGACCCGCAGCAATACTGGCGCCTGTGCGACGGCAACGGCGCCATGCGCCCGGCCGACCTGACCGACACCGTCGGCGGCCGCCTGCGCATCACCCTGCCCGAAGGCGTGCCCGGAGGGCGCGATGACTAGCGGTGCCGTACATCTCTCCTTGCTGATCGGCCCGGTGATCCCGATCCCGGTGCCGGCGATGATGATCGACGCGCTCGAATCGGTCACCGCCACCACCGCGGCCGGCGCGGCCAGCGGCTTCCAGCTGCGCTTCAAGGTCAACAGCAAGTCGGAGCTGAACACCATCTTCCTCATCGCCGTGGGGCAGAACACCTCGGCCGGCACGCCGCCGCTGCGCGTGGTGCTGATCGTCACCCTCGGCGGGCGGCCGCAGCCGCTGTTCGACGGCGTGGTCACCAATGTGGAGGTCCAGGCCGGCGGCCAGGGCCAGCCGGGCAGCATCACCGTCACCGGCGAGGACCTCACCCGTGTGATGGACATGATCGACTTCTCCGGCCTGCCCTACCCGGCCATGCCGATCGAGGCGCGATTTGCGCTCATCTGCGCCAAATATGCCGCCTTCGGCATCATTCCGCTGCCGATCCCGGCCTTCTTCCCCGATGTGCCGATCCCCATCGAGCGCATCCCCGCCCAGCAGGGCACCGACCTGGCCTACATCCAGCAACTGGCCGAGGAGATCGGCCATGTGTTCTACATCGAGCCCGGCGAAGCGCCGCTGACCAACATTGCCTACTTCGGCCCCGAGATCAAGGTCGGCCCGCCGCAGCCGGCGCTCAACCTCGACATGGACGCCCACACCAATGTCGAGTCGCTCAGCTTCAGCTTCGATCCGACCAAGGGCGTGCTGCCCATCGTCTTCATCCAGAACCAGCTCACGCGGGTGCCGATCCCGATCCCGATTCCCAACCTCAACCCGCTGCAACCGCCGCTGGGGGTGCTCAGCACGCCGCTGGCCAACATCAAGATGATGAAGGACACCGCCAAGATGAACCCCATGCAGGCGATCTCGGCGGGGTTGGCCGAGGCCAAGAAATCGCAGGACTCGGTCAGCGGCAACGGCTCGCTCGACGTGCTGCGCTACGGCCGCATCCTCAAGGCGCGCCGGCTGGTCGGCGTGCGCGGCGCGGGCGTCGCCTACGACGGGCTGTACTACGTGAGCAGCGTCACCAGCACGCTCAAGCGCGGCGAGTTCAAGCAGAGCTTCACGCTCACCCGCAACGGCCTGATCTCGATCACACCAACGGTGCCGGCATGAGATGCGACCGCCCCTTTTCGCGTAGCCCGGATGCAGGCCGAAGGCCGGAATCCGGGATCGGTGTGGCGATCGGGAAGGGATTTTCGATGCGGGGCGGTGTGCCCGATCGGGTCGGTGATCCCGGATTCCGCTTCGCTGCATCCGGGCTACGGGTGGCGCTCGGCCTGGCCGGTTTGAGATACGCGCGACGCCCGTTTTCGCGTAGCCCGGATAGAGGCCGCAGGCCGACATCCGGGAGCGGTGTGGCGATGGGGCTGGCCTTCGGGCGACATGCGAGGGAGGAACGATGACCCAGAAGTACTACGGCAAGTACCGCGGCATGGTGCTCAACAACATCGACCCCATGCAGCAGGGCCGGCTCCAGGTGCAGGTGCCCGACGTGGCCGGCCTGGCGCCGGCCAGCTGGGCCATGCCCTGCGTGCCGATCGCCGGCCTGCAGAACGGCATGATGGCGTTGCCGGTGATCGGCTCGGGGGTGTGGATCGAGTTCGAGCAAGGCAACCCCGACCATCCGATCTGGGTCGGCTGCTTCTGGGGCAGCGCGGCCGAAGTGCCGGCGCTGGCGCTGGCGACTCCGCCGGGGCTGCCGGCCATCACCTTCCAGACCCCGCTGCAGAACGGCGTCACCATCTCCGATCTGCCCGGCCCGACCGGCGGCATCATGCTCAAGAGCGCCACCGGCGCCACGCTGATCGTGAACGACACCGGCATCTACATCCAGAACGGCAAGGGCGCGATGATCACGCTGGTCGGCCCGACCGTGACGATCAACAACGGCGCGCTGACGGTGATCTGATGAGGATTTGGGCCCCCACGCTCGCTTTGCTCGCTGCCCCCCAAGGGGGCTGCCCTTCCTTGGGGCGGCCCGGCGGAAGGGCGGCGCTTCTGCGGTCGGCATCGGCGACTCCGCGAGCGGACGCTTCGACTTCTGGCTGCGTCAATGCCGCGATTCGGCGTAGGGCGGGATTCATCCCGCCGCAACGGTTCTGGCCGGTTGAAACCGGCCCGATGAAGTGCAGCCGCGCAGGTTGGGTCGAGCGCAGCGAAGCCCAACAAACGATGTGCCAGTCCGATACGCCAGATGTTGGGCTTCCTGCGTCAGCCCAACCTACATTGCTCGCGCGCCCGCCCGCCCGCCGGGCCGCCCCAAGGGCGGGCGCGGCCCCCTC
This sequence comes from Denitromonas iodatirespirans, assembly GCF_018524365.1. GTDB lineage: Bacteria > Pseudomonadota > Gammaproteobacteria > Burkholderiales > Rhodocyclaceae > Nitrogeniibacter > Nitrogeniibacter iodatirespirans. The sequence goes on along the minus strand of NZ_JAEKFT010000002.1, from coordinate 15,310 downwards.
GGGGGGCAGCGAACGAAGTGAGCGTGGGGGCCCTTGACCATGCCCGGCCCCCTCCTCCATCTCGGTGCCACGGTGCTGTGCGCCCACGGCGGCAGCGCGACGCCGACTGCGCCCAATCCGCGGGTGCTGGTCAGTGGCCAGCCGACGGTGCTGATGACCGCGCCCTATGTGGTGGCCGGTTGCCCGTTCAATGTCTCCGGCTCTCCGGTGCCCTGCGTGACCGGGCAGTGGGTGGTGGCCGCCACGCGGGTGATGTCCAACGGCCAGCCGCTGGTGTTGATGGACAGCCAGGCCGTATGTGCGCCCAACGGCACGCCGCTCTTGCCGGTGGCGGCGCAGACACGGGTGATCGGGAGCTGATGATGCGCGCGACGACGACACCTCGTAGGGCGGATAAGCCGCAAGGCGGCGTCATCCGCCATCGGCGGGGCACGTATCCGGCGGATGACGCCTGCGGCGTATCCGCCCTACGACGGATCACGGAGATTTCCCCATGACCACCCGACTCCACTTTCCCTACCAGTTCGACGGCCGCGGCCGCACGCGCGAGGACGACGAGGCGGCGTGGATTCGCGGCCTGATCGAGCAGGTGTTGTTCACCGCGCCGGGCGAGCGCGTGATGCGCCCCGACTTCGGCAGCGGCCTGCGCGAGCTGGTGTTCGCGCCCAACAGCCCGGAGCTTGCGGCGACCACGCAGTTTCTGGTGCAGGGCGCCTTGCAGCAATGGCTGGCCGAGCTGATCACCGTCGAGGCGGTCGAGGTCGAGGCGGTCGATGCGCGCCTGTCGGTGACGGTGCAATACCGCATCCGCCGCACCGAAACCCGTCAGCGCGAGTCCTTCGTGCAAGGGGGGGCAGCATGAGCGCGCCCGCCCGGCCGCCCGAAGGGCGCGCGAACCTCCCTCGGGGAGGGTGGAGCAAGGGTTTCGCGGAGCATTGCTCCGCGCTTGCGGAACGGGTCGGCGGTGCAAAGCCGACCCACTGTCGCCATCGCGACAGGAGGGTAGTCCAGTGAGCGCTATATATACCTGCTGCGAAGAAAACCGCCGCGCCGCGGTGGAGCTGCACCCCACGCTCAACGGCATCGACTACCTGGAGGTGCTCGATCTCGACGCCCCGGCCGGCAGCCCGCGCCAGCGCACGCTGATGCTGCGCCTGCTCAAGCCGGTGCCGGCCGGGCTCACGGTCGACAATGTGCGCATCGACGGCGGCGAGCGCATCCGCCGGGTCGGCATCGAGTGGGTCGGCATCGCCAGTGCGCCGCCGGCCCAGGCCACGGCGGCCGAGGCGGCCTTTTTCACCGCCCTGCCCGAGGCCGACCATGTGCTGCTGGTGCGCACCGACACCGCCGGCGACTTCTCCACCTACCGCCTGCACTTGGTGCAGGGCGCCGGCAACGACGCGCCGCTGCCCGACTTCGACCCGCGCCTGTCGGCCATCGACTTCGCCTTCAAGGTCGAATGCCCCAGCGATTTCGATTGCGCGCCGCGCCACGACTGCCCGCAGGAGCCGCCGCCGCCGCCCGACATCCACTACCTGGCGCGCGACTACGCCAGCCTGCGCCGCCTGCTCATCGACCGCCTCAGTCGCCAGATGCCCGGCTGGCGCGACCGCAGCCCGGCTGATCTGGCCACCACCCTGGCCGAGCTGATCGCCTATGTCGGCGACCAGCAGCACTACCAGCTCGACGCCGTCGCCACCGAGGCCTATCTGCACACCGCGCGCCGGCGCAGCAGCCTGCGCCGCCATGCCCTGCTGGTGGACTACGCCATGCACGAGGGCTGCAATGCGCGCGCCTGGCTGCATCTGGAGGTCAGCGGCGCCGCCTTCGCGCTGCCGGCCGACCTGCGCTTTCTCACCCGCGTGCCCGGCGTGCCGGCGCGCATCGTGCCCGCCTCGCCCGACGAGCGCGCCGCGCGGCAGGCCGGTCCGCTGGTGTTCGAGCCAATGCACGGCGCCACGGTGCGCATCGAGCACAACGACTTCGACTTCTACACCTGGGGCGATGCGCGCTGCTGCCTGCCGGTGGGCGCCACCGCCGCCACGCTGCGCGGCCACTGGCCCGACCTGGCGGTGGGCGACGTGCTGATCTTCCAGGAGGTGCTCGGCCCGCTGAGCGGCGCCCCCGAAGATGCCGACCCGGCCCATCGCCACGCGGTGCGCCTGACTGCGGTGCGCGCCTTCGACGGCACCGACCCGCTGGTCGACCCGCTCGACGACAGCCCGATCACCGAGATCCGCTGGCATGCCGACGATGCCCTGCCCTTCGCCCTGTGCCTGTCGGCCGAGACCGACGAAGCCCACGGCAGCGTGCTGATCGAGGATGTGAGCATCGCGCTGGGCAACAACATCCTGGTCGACCACGGCCGCAGCATCGTCGACGAAGCGCTCGGCAGCGTGCCCGCCGCGCGCCTGCAATACCCCGCGCTGGCCGGCGACCCCTGCGATCGCGCCGCGCCCGAGCCGCTGCCGCCGCGCTTTGCGCCGCGCCTGGCCGAGGGGCCGGTGACGCGCCAGGGCACGGTGCTCAAGACCACCGTGGCGCACGGCCTGCACAGCAGCGAGCGGCTCACCTTCGACCCCGAAGCCCCGGCCGCCGCGGCGCTCGTCTGGCGCACCGCCGAGGCGGTCCCCGCCATCACCCTGGAGAGCACGCTGGGCAGCAGCGTCGAGCCCTGGCGCGCGCGGCGCGACCTGCTGGTGAGCCGCGCCACCGATACCCATTTCGTGCTCGACACCGAGGACGACGGCAGCGCCTGGCCGCGCTTCGGCGACGACCGCCACGGCCGCCGCCCCGACAGCGGCACCGCCTTCACCGCCAGCTACCGCGTCGGCAACGGGCCGGAGGGCAATGTCGGCGCCGGCGCCATCGCCCATGTGGTGACGACCGAAGGGCGCATCGTGGCCGTCACCAACCCGCTGCCGGCCACTGGCGGCGTGGCCCCCGAAACCGCCGCCGAGCTGCGCCGCCATGCACCGCAGGCCTTCCGCACCCAGGAGCGCGCCGTCACGCCGGCCGACTATGCCGAGGTCACCGAGCGCCTGGCCGGCGTGCAGCGCGCCGCTGCCGCCCTGCGCTGGACCGGCAGCTGGCACACCGTGTTCGTCACCGTCGACCGCGACGGCGGCGCGCCGGTGGATGAGGCCTTCGCCGCCACCGCCGTGGCCCACCTCGACCGCTACCGCATGGCCGGCCACGACCTGCGCGTGCGCGACCCGATCCATGTCTCGCTGGAGATCGACCTGCTGGTGTGTGTCGAGGCCGACGCCTTCCGCAGCAATGTGCGCCGCGGCCTGCTCGAGGTGCTCGGCAGCCGGCTGCGGCCCGACGGCACCCGCGGCCTGTTCCACCCCGACAACTTCAGCTTCGGCCAGACGGTGTTCCTCAGCCCGCTGTATGCCGCCGCGCGCACCGTGGCCGGCGTGGCCTCGGTGCAGGTCACGCGCTTCCAGCGCCAGGGCCAGAGCGACCCGACGCCGCTGGCCGACGGCTTCATGCCGCTCGGTGCGCTGGAGATCGCCCGGCTCGACAACGATCCGAACTTCCCCGAGCACGGCGTGCTGCGCCTGACCCTGCACGGAGGCAAATGATGCCCACCCCGTCCGCCACCCCTGCCACCTGCGGCTGCTGCGCCGGCATCGATGCCGTCACGCCGGCACGTGTCGACAACCCGCCCGGCCTGTCGCAGATCGGCTACCGCATCGGCCGCCATGGCGATTTCGTCGAATCGATGCGCGCCCGCCTGTCGAGCGCCGACACCCCCGCGCTGGCCGCGCTCACCACCCGCGAGGCCAGCGACTTCACCCTGGCGCTGACCGACGCGCTGGCCTGCTCGCTCGACGTGCTGGCCTTCTACACCGAGCGCTTCGCCAACGAGCACTACCTGCGCACCGCCACCGAGCGCCTGTCGGTGCGCGAAATGGCACGCCTCATCGGCTACGAGCTGGCCCCCGGCGTGGCCGCCGGCACGCACCTGGCCTTCACCCTGCAGGCGATTCCCGGCGTGCCGGCCGAGCCGATCACCATCCCGGTCGGCACGCGGGTGCAAAGCGTGCCGGGGCAGGACGAACAGGCGCAGAGCTTCGAGACCGTGGCGCCGGTGCCGGCGCGCGCCGAGTGGAACGCCATTCCAGTCCAGACCACCGTGCCCTGGCGCCCCGAATTCGGCGACACCGAGCTGTGGCTCGAGGGCGTGGCCACGCAGCTGCAGCCGGGCGACGCGATCCTCGTCGTCGGCGCCGACCGCATGACCACACCGGGCAGCGAGCACTGGGACGTGCGCGTGCTCGACGCGGTCGAGCCCGACAACGCCAACGGCCGCACCCGGGTGCGCTGGAGCCATCCGCTGGGCAGCGTGTTCCCGCACATGGACCCGGCCAGCATCGGCGCCCAGGTGCATGCCTTCCGCCAGCGCACCGCGCTGTTCGGCCACAACGCCCCCGACCCCAACCTGATGGGCAACGACGATTCCAATGTCGACAAGCTGATCAACAAGAACAACACCAACAACTGGCAGTGGAACAACTTCGCGGTCGACCCCGAGGCCATCGACCTCGACACCGACAACGCCAAGATCACCGCCGGCAGCTGGATCGCGCTGGTCTCCAACCAGCCCGGCATCGGCAGCGCCGCGCTGCCCGGCTACACCGAGCTGTACCGGGTGAGCCGCGTCATCCACCGCAGCCGCAACGCCTTCGGCATCTCCGGCAAGATCACCCGCGTCACCCCCGACACCGACGAAAACCTCACCAGCAGCCGCTTTCCGCTGCGCCGCACGCTGGTGCTGGCGCACAGCGAACGCCTGGCCACGGTCGACACGCCCATCTTCCACCCGGTGTATGGCGACGCCCTGAGCCTCGGCCGCCGCGTGCCCGAGCTGCTGCCCGGCCAGCCGCTGGCCCTGTCCGGCCCGCGCCAGCGCATTGCCATCGCGCCGCGTGCCACCGGCCTGTCGCTACTGCTCGATGCCGGCGGCAGCGCCGCGCTGACCGAGGGCGACGAGTTGTTCATGACCGCCCCGGCGGTGCGCCTGTTCGGCAGCACCCCGGTGGCGCTGAGCGCCGAGACCTTCGCCGCCCAGCTCGGCAAGAGCAGCGTCACCCTGCGCCTGGCGCTGGAAGATCGCGACGGGCAGCGCGGCACGCTGGTGGCCAAGGGCAATCAGCTGCGCCTCGCCGACAGCCGCAAGGACGACCCGGAGGTGGCCGAGATCGCCTTCATCGCCACCGCCAACGACCCGATCGTGCACGACCGCGACCGCAGCCATCTCAAGCTCGCCGCGCCGCTGGCGCAGGTGTATGCGCGCGCCGGGCTGCGCATCAACGCCAACGTGGCGCCGGCCACCCATGGCGAAACGGTCGAGGCGATCCTCGGCAGCGGCGACGGCAGCGTGGCCAACCAGCGCTTCGCCCTCGGCCAGTCGCCGCTCACCTTCGTGAGCGCCAGCACCCCCAGCGGCCGCGCCTCGACGCTGGCCCTGCGGGTGAATGACGTGTTGTGGACCGAGGTGCCCAGCCTGTATGGCGCCGCGCCCGACGCCCGGGTGTACGAAACGGTGCAGGACGACGAAGGCGCCACCACCGTGCAGTTCGGCGACGGCCGCGAAGGCGCGCGCCTGCCCAGCGGCTCGACCAACCTGCGGGTGCGCTACCGCAAGGGCCTGGGGGTGGCCGGCAACGTGGCCGCCGGCAAGCTCACCACCTTGCTCAGCCGGCCGCTCGGCGTGACTGGCGCCAGCAATCCGGCGCCGGCCACCGGCGGCGAGGATGCCGAGCCCCTGGCCCGCGCCCGCGACAACGCGCCGCTCACCGTGCTCACGCTGGAGCGCGCGGTGTCCATCGACGACTACGCCAACTTCGCCCGCGCCTTCGCCGGCTTCGACAAGGCGCATGCGCTGTGGCTGCCCGCCGGGCCGGCGCAAGGCGTGTTCCTCACCATTGCCGGCGTCGATGGCGCGCCGGTGCCCGAGGACAGCGATCCCTACAAGAATCTGCGCGGCGCGCTGGCCACCTATGGCGACCCACTGGTGCCGCTGCGCCTGGTCAACTACCGCGACGCGCGCTTCCGCTGTCGGCTGTCGGTCAAGGTGGACGCCGCCTTCGAGACCGACGCCGTGCTGCTCGCCGTCGAGGCGGCGCTGCGCGAGGCCTTCGGCTTTGCCCGCCGCGCCTTCGGCCAGACCGTGTCGGTCGACGAGGTGGCAGCGGTGGCGCAGGGCGTGGCCGGCGTGGTGGCGGTGCATGTGACCCGCCTGCACCGGGTCGGCCAGAACCCCAACGTGGTGGTGCCGCGCCTGTTCGCCGCGTTGCCGGTGGCCTCGCTCACCGCCGTGCCGCAGGCCGCCGAGCTGCTCACGCTGGCCGACGACCCGATCGAACTGGAGGTGCTGCCGTGAGTATCGACGCGCAAAAACTGTTCGACCTGCTGCCGGCCATCCACCGCATCCGCGATGCCGAGCAGGCCGCCGCCGAGGGGCTGGCGCGCGGCCCGCTCGAAGAGCTGATCGGCGTGCTGGCCGAGCAGCTGGCGGTGGCCGACGAGAGCCTGGAACAACTCTACGACGACCTGTTCATCGAAACCTGCGCCGACTGGGTGGTGCCCTACATCGGCGACCTGATCGGCTACCGCAGCCTGCATGACGTGGCGCCCGGCATGGCCAGCGCCCGCGCCGAGGTGGCCCACACCATCGCCCTGCGCCGGCGCAAGGGCACGGCGCTGGTGCTCGAACAGCTGGCGCGCGATGTCACCGGCTGGGACGCCCGCGCGGTCGAATACTTCCAGCGCCTGTGCACCACGCAGTACATGAACCATACGCGCCCGGCCAGCCTGCAGTCGCCCGATCTGCGCCAGGCCGAGCCGCTCGAATGGATCGGCACCGCCTTCGAGGGCGCCAGCCGCACGGTGGATGTGCGGCGCATCGAATCGGGCCGCGGGCGCCACAACATCCCCAACATCGGCCTGCACCTGTGGCGCATCCAGGCCTACCCGAGGCGCGAGGCGCCGACCACCCGCGCCGGCGTGCGCCGCTACCGCGCCAGCCCCCTGGGCCACGACCTGCCGCTCTACAACCGGCCGCGCGCCGAGGACGACATCACCCACCTGGCCGAGCCGGACAACGTGCCCTGGCCGCTGTCGCGCCGCCGCCTCGACACCCACCTGGCGCGCCACTACGGCGAGCGCGCCACGGCCGGCGCGCCGCTCGACAACCCCGAGCCGGCGCTGATTCTGCGGGTGGATGGCACCGTCATCGAGCGCGACCAGATCCATGTGTGCAACCTCTCCGACGATGCCGGCAGCTGGGCGCACACCCCGCCGCCCAACGGCATCTACGCCATCGACCCGGTGCTCGGCCGCATCGCCCTGCCGGCCGACGCCGCCGACCCGGCCGAGGTGCAGCTCACCTGGCACGAAGGTTTTTCGGCCGACATCGGCGGGGGCGAGTACGAGCGCGGCAACACCCTGCCGCAGCCGCCGGCTGGCGCGACCGTGGTGCGCGTGCCCGACGACCATGCCACGCTGGCCGCCGCGCTCACCGCGATTGCCGGCGACGGGGTGATCGAGATCACCGACAGCGCGCGCTACAGCGAGACGCTCGCCATCGACGTGATCGCCGACGGCAGCGTCGAGATCCGCGCCATCAACGGCCGCCGGCCGGTGCTCGAACTGGGCGGGCTCACCGTCACCGGCGCCGCCAACAGCGCCTGCACGCTCAACGGCCTGCTCATCGCCGGCGCGCCGCTGGAAGTGCCCGACGCCGGCGGCAACGCACTGGCGCAGCTCAAGCTGATCCACTGCACGCTGGTGCCCGGCATCGCACTAAACGCCGACGGCAGCCCCACCCAGCCGACCGCGCCCAGCCTGCAACTGGCCATCGCCGGGCTGGAGACCGACATCGACCGCTGCATCGTCGGCGCCATTCGCAGCCATGAACGCAGCGAGCTGCTCGCCATCGACAGCCTGATCGACGCCACCGCGCGCGACGGCGTGGCCTATGCCGCACTGGACGACGCCGGCCCCGGCGCGGCGCTGTCGCTGATTGCCTGCACCGTGGTGGGTAAGGTGCACACCGCCGAGGTCGGGCTGATCTCCAACAGCATCCTGTTCGCCGCGCTGGCCGCCGCCGATACCTGGGCCGTGCCGGTGCGCGCGGTGCGCAAGCAGGTCGGCTGCGTGCGCTTCTCGTGGCTGCCCTTCGACGCCATCGTGCCGGCGCGCCACCGCTGCCAGCCCGATTCGGCACAGGCCGCCGGCCACATCGCCCCGCGCTTCACGTCGCTGCACTACGGCACGCCGCCCTACGGCCAGCTCACCACCGCCACGCCGGTCGAGATCCGGCGCGGTGCGGACGACGAGAGCGAGATGGGCGTCTTCCATCACCTGTACGGCGCGCAGCGCGAGACCAACCTGCGCATCCGGCTCGCGGAATACCTGCGGGTCGGGCTGCGCGCCGGCGTTTTCTACGAATCTTGAGGGAGTCCACATCATGAGTTTCGATCTGAGCCGCATCCGCTTCGACGCCCGCCGGGATTTCTTCGGCGTCGTCATGCAGCAGGGCCGGGTCCAGCTGGACGCGGACTGGAACGAATGGGTCGCCGAGCTGGCCCGCCGCCTGCAGGCCGGCACGCTGGACACCTTCGGCGGCAACGTGGTGCCGCGCATCACGCCCGACGGTTTCCGCATCGAGGCGGCCGGCGGCGATTTGACCATCGGCCCCGGGCGCATCTATGTGGACGGCCTGCTGGCCGAGAACCACGGCGGCACGCCCGACGCCTGGGAGCCGCGCCTGGCCGAGCTGGCCGGCACCGCGCCGCTGGCCTACACCGCCCAGCCCTACTACCCCGACCCGCCCGCGCTGCCGGACGGCGGCCCGCACCTGGTGTTTTTGGACGTGTGGCAGCGCGACATCACCGCCATCGAAGACCCCGGGCTGATCGAGCCCGCCGTGGGCGTGGACACCACCGGCCGGCGCCAGACGGTGTGGCAGGTCAAGGTACTGCCCAACGTGGGCAACGCCACCTGCGCCAGCGACGACGAAGATGTCGACGGCTGGCTGGCCGAAACCGCCCCCTCGGCCGGGCGCCTGAGCACCGACACCGGCGACCCCGCCTTCGAGCCCAACCCCTGCCAGGTGCCCCCGGTTGCCGGCTACCGCGGGCTGGAGAACCAGCTCTACCGCGTCGAGGTGCACACCGGCGGGCCGATCGGCACGGCCACCTTCAAGTGGTCGCGCGACAACGCCACGGTGGCCTCGCGGGTGACCCACATCAACCCGGCGCGCGACCGCATCACGGTCGAGTCGATCGGCCGCGACGATGTGCTGCGCTTTCATGACGGCGACTGGGTGGAGGTGACCGACGACCACCGCGAGCTGCACGGCCTGCCCGGCGAGCTGCGCCGCATCCAGGTGGCCGGCGGGGTGGACGACACCGCGCGCACGCTGAGCTTCGACATCGCGCTGTCGCCCGGCCTGTTTCCCACCGATGCGCAGCAGGCCACCACGCCGTCGCGCAACACCCGCGTGCGCCGCTGGGACCAGTCCGGCCAGGTGCGGCGCGAGAACGGCACCGTGGCCACCAACCTCGACACCAGCACCACCGGCGAGATCCTCATCCCCGGCGGGGCCACGCGGCTGTTTCTGGAGCACGGCATCCTGGTCGATTTCAGCCTCGACCCGGCCGGCGGCGAGTTTCATGTCGGCGACTACTGGGTGTTCGCCGCGCGTAGTGCCGACGCCAGCATCGAGATCCTCACCGATGCGCCGCCGCTGGGCATCCACCACCACTACGCGCGCCTGGCCATCGTCAACTTCCCCGACGACGAGACCGACTGCCGCGTGCTGTGGCCGCCGATCGCCGAAGGCGAGGGCTGCGACTGCACGGTGTGCGTGAGCGCCGAGAACCACAACAACGGCACCGCCACGCTCCAGCAAGCCATCGACAGCATCAAGGACGTGGGCGGCACCATCTGCCTCGGCATCGGCACCTACACCATCGACGCCCCGCTGAGCATCGACGGCGCCCGCTCGCTGCGCCTGCGCGGCCAGGGCTGGGCCACGATGCTGGTCGGCGCCGAGCCGGGCGGCATCATCGACATCCAGGGCAGCACCGGCGTGGCGCTGGAAAACCTCACCGTGATCGGCTCGGCCGCCACCTCGGGCGACACGGCCATGATCGCCGCGCGCGGCGTGGTGGACCTGCGCCTCGAACACCTCAACGTGCTCGGCCTGGCGGTGGCCGACGGCACCAGCGTGGCGCTCGGCCTCGCCGGCAATCTGCTCGGCCTCAGCGTGAGCGACTGCGCCCTGGTGGCCGAGCGCGGTGTGGCCGCGGTGGCCGGCGGCAACAGCAACTATGTGCTCACCGCCGAGATGCGCCTGCTGCGCAACCTGTTCTTCTGCAGCCAGCGCGCGCTCAGCTTCGATGGCACCAGCCTGCACTACGGCACCAGCCGCATCGACGGCAACTTCATGCTCAACGGCACCCAGGCGGCCGTGGTGGCCACCGGCGCCGTGCTGCCCGGCTCCAACTTCGCGGTGGCCGACAACGTGATCTACACCACCGGCGACGGCATCCGCGCCGGGGTCGACGGCCTGGCCATCGAGCGCAACGAGATCACCGGCGTGGGCGAGCGCAGCGGCCACGGCATCGTGCTCGAAGAAGGGCTCGACCCGGTCGCCATCGACGCCGTGCGCATCAGCGCCAACCGTCTGCTCGGCCTGCGCGGCCACGCCATGCTGGTGACCCACGCGCTCGACGAGGCCATCGTCACCGACAACCTGATCGACGGCATCGGCCTCGGCGCGTTGGTCATGGCCGAAGGCGGCGGCGCCGGCCGGCTGCGCTTTGCCGGCAACCAGTGCCTGAACCTCGGCCAGGTGCTGAGCAACGACAACAGCGCCTTCGTCGCGGTGCAGCTGATCCGTGTCGAACGCGGCGACGTGCTCGACAACGTGATCGCCCAGGTGGCCCGCTCGGCGCTCACCAGCCCCGGCATCGACGCACTGCGCTGCGCCGCCGTCGGCCAGCTGCGCATCGCCGGCAACCGCTTCTACGGCATCGGGCCGGACCGCCTCAGCGCGCCGGTGGCCGCCGTGCGCGTGCTGCCGCCCTTCGACCGCTGCGCCATCGACGACAACAGCATCGAGCGCATCGGCGACGCCGGCCAGCAACCCATCATCATCGAATGGCGCGCCGTGCACATCGGCCCCGAGCCGGCCGGCGCGGTGCCGGGCTTCGCCGCCGCCGGCTTTTTTGCCGCTGCCGACACCGCCTGGCTGCTCACCCTCAACCGGGCCTTTGCCGTGGCCGTGCGGCCGGCGGCGGTGTCGATCCGCGGCAACCAGCTGCACGGGCGCGCGACCAACGTGCCGCTCAACCGGTGTGTCGGCGTCGATAGCTGCCTGTTTGCCGACAATCACTGCCAGGTGGCGGGCGATGTCGCCCGCGAGCCGCTGCTCGGCGACCTTCGCGCGCGCACCCTCGATGCCAACCACAACCGGCTCATCGCGCCCAGCGACCAGGACACCCTGCACCTGCATCCGCAGCAGGAGCTGGCCATCGTCATGGGCAACACCAGCACCGGCAACATCCGCGTGCAGGGCGGCTCGCCGGTGCCGGCCGACATCAACCTGACCAACATCATCGGACTGTGAGGAGCCCCGCCATGCCCATCGCAACCTTCCGCGGCGAAAAATCGGTGGCCGAGATCGCCGACAAGCTCTTCGTCAAACTCACCCCCAGGCAGCGCGAAAAGGCCGAGGCCGCCCTGCTCAAGGAAAACCCGCAACTGCGCGAGATCGCCAAGGTGCGTGAAGGCACCGTGCTGCGCGTGCCCAACCTGCCCGAGCTGCGCGCCAAAACCACCCGCAGCCTGGAAAACCCCGACGCCCAGATCGCCCGCGAACTGGCCGACACGCTGTCGGCCTACGGCGACCGCCTGGCCGAGCGCACCAAGGCCGACGAAGCCGCCATCAAGACCCAGCAAGCCACGCTCAAGAGCGCCGCGCTGCGCAAGGCGCTGGCCGACGCACCGGCCTGGCAGCCCGTGGTCGAGCAAGCCAGCAAGGCACTCGACGCGCGCGCCGCCGCGCTCAAAGAGCAGCAAAAAGCCACCGCACAGGCCATCAAGCAAGCCACCGCGGCGCTCGACGTGGGCAAACGCTGAGGGGGAGGGCGGCCCGCCGCGTGGCACGGTGAACGCCGTGATTCCCCGCCCCCGGCGTCGGGCCTTTGGCCCTCGGCCGGGCTACGCCAACGACCGGGCGGACGAAATCGAAGATCACCGACGACCAAACACGTAGCCCGGATGCAGCGCAGCGGAATCCGGGAACACCATCCCGCATCCGCACCCCGTCCCCGGCGTCGGGCCTTTGGCCCTCGGCCGGGCTACGCCAACGAGCGTGCGGACGACATCGAAGATCACCGACGACCAAACACGTAGCCCGGATGCAGCGCAGCGGAATCCGGGGTCATCGTCGCGCGCCGGCGCCACCGTTCCCGGATTCCGCTTCGCTCCATCCGGGCTACATGGATGTCCGCCCCTACAACGGCCAGAACACCGGGATCAGCACGCTGGCGGCCAGCCAGAGGAGGAGGTTCATCGGCACGCCGAGGCGGGCGAAGTCGGCAAAGCGGTAGTTGCCGGCCGAATACACCAGGGTGTTGGTCTGGTAGCCGATGGGCGTGGCGAAGCTGCAACTGGCGGCGAACATCACGCCCACCACGAAAGGCCGCGGATCCACACCCAGCTGCTGCGCCACGCCGATCACCACCGGGGTGAACAGCACCGCCACCGCGTTGTTGCTGAGGAACTCGGTGGCGATCGAGGTGATCAGGATCACCAGCGACAGCATCATCCACGGCGACAGGTCGGCCCCCACCTGCACCAGCGCACCGGCCATCATCGCGGCCAGGCCGGAGTCGCGCATGGCGATGCTGATCGCCAGCATGCCGAAGATCAGCACCAGGATCGGCCACTCGATGGCCTTGTAGGCTTCGTCGCTGCGGATGCAACCGGTGAGCATCACCACCGCCGCGCCGATGATGGCCAGCGTCTCGATCGGCATTACCTTGAGCGCGGCCAGCAGCATCACGCCGACGATGGTCGCCAGCGCGATCGGCGCCTTGGCGCGGCGGTGCGCCTCGCTGCGCCCCTCGGTCAGGGCGAACAGATCGCCGTTGTCGCAAAAGCGCTTGATCTGCGCGGGCGTGCCCTCGACCAGCAGCACATCGCCGAACTGCAGCTGAAAATCGTCGCCGATGGCCAGAATCGAGGCATTGCGCCGATGCACCGCCACCAGGTGGATGCCGTAGCGCGCCGTCAGGTCGAGGTCGCGGATCGGGCGCTGCACATAGCGCGACGTCTGGCCGACGATGGTCTCGACCACCACCACGTCGCGCCGGCGCAGAGTTTCCAGGTCGTGCGCCTCGTCGCTGCGGCTGTGCAGGCCGACCAGATCGGTGCTGTGCAGGTTGAGCATGTCGTGGCTGCGGCTATGCACCACCAGCCGGTCGCCGGCCGCCAGCCGGGTGTCGGCGCCCGGCGTGGACCACGCCTCGTCGCCGCGAAACAGCTTGAGCACCTGCACGCCGCCATTGGCCAGGCGCGCCTCCTGCAACGTGCGGCCGGCCAGGCGCGAATCCTCGGGTACGAACAGCTCGGTCATGAACAAGCGGTCGCCAGCGCCGGTGAACTGCTGCGTCAGCGTCTCGCGCACCGGCAGCAGGCGCCGTGCGAACACCAGCATGAAGCCGCAGCCGAGCGCGCCCAGGATCAGCGCCGGTGCGCTGATCTCGAACATGCCGAAAGGCGCGAGCCCCATCTCGCGCGCCACGCCGTCGACCAAAATATTGGTCGAGGTGCCGACCATGGTGACCATGCCGCCGAGGATCGTCGCGTACGACAGCGGAATCAGCAGCCGCGACGGCGCCACGCCATAACGCCCGGTCATGGTGATCACCGCCGGGATCATCACCATCACCAACGGCGTGTTGTTGATGAAAGGCGACACCCCCATGCCGACAAGCAGCATCGCCACCAGCAAGCGCCGCTCGCTATGCCCGGCCATGCGCCCCAGCCACTCACCGAGCCGGTCCACGCAACCCGTTTTGCTCAGCGCTCCGCTGATGATGAACAGGCAGGCGATGGTGATCGGCGCGCTGTTGCCGAACACGCCAAGCACCTGCTTGGCATCGAGCAGCCCCAGCGCCATCAACAAGGCCACCGCCGCCATCACCGCCACATCGGGCTTGATCCACTCGCGCACGAAGCCCACGAACAGGACGACCAGGATCGCGCCGACGGTCAGGGCATGAAGGGATTCGGGCAGAGCCATGATGTGGCGGTCTTCGTGAAAGGAGTGGGGACGGCTGCGACGATAGCCTGCGGCGTATAGAACTGGAATGAATAAACGGTTATCTGTTTATTCATTCCAGTTCTATACGGTAATCGAGGCCGGCGTGAGTGGCGGTGGGCGCTGTCGTTGGGGGACACCTGGTGAGATGAGACGTAACAGAGAAGTGCGACGGAGTGCGAGGTGTCGCAAGGGAACAGATGACGGTAGAGGGGGTTACTGACCCGAAACGACTCGAAGCAGACGGCCAAATCGGGAGTGTCAGAATTTCTGTGTGTGAGGCGCTCTGAATCGCTTCCTGAGTTGGAAACGCGGTTTTCATTTTAGGCGATGATCCGTGAAGCGGTCCTCGTAGAGGATCGCGAACTGATTCATTGCCGCCTTCCAGTCCTTGGCCGCCCGCCCCCAGTCGGCCGTGATGTTGCGCAGGGCCAGCCAGATGAGCTTGGTGGCCGCCTCATCGCTCGGAAAGTGCCCGCGAGTCTTGATGATCTTGCGCAGCCGGGCGTTGATGCTCTCGATCGCGTTGGTGGTGTAGATCACACGGCGGATCGGTGAGGGAAAGGCGAAGAACGGAATCACCCGATCCCACGCTCGGCGCCAGGCAGCGACCACGGTCGGGAATTTCTGACCCCACGGCCCTTGCTCAAACGCATCCAATTCGGCCTGAGCGGCCTCGGCGCTGGGCGCCGTGTAGATCGGCTTGATCGCCCCTGCCAGCGCCTTGCGATATTTCCAGCTGGCGTAGTCGAGGCTGTTGCGGATCAGATGCACGATGCACGTCTGTAGCGTGGTGGCCGGAAACACCGCCTCAAGCGCTTCAGGCATGCCCTTCAAACCATCGGTGACCGCGATCAGAATGTCGGCTACCCCACGCGTCTTGAGGTCGTTGAACACCTTCATCCAGAACTTGGCCCCTTCGGTGCCCTCGATCCACAAGCCCAGGATGTCGCGCGTGCC
>NZ_JAEKFT010000198.1 GCF_018524365.1 Denitromonas iodatirespirans | reverse complement strand
GCGGCTCGATCAGCGCTTCGAGCGCCGCCCACGGTGTCACCGCTTCGATCTGGGCAAGGAACCGGTCGCGGCGCGTCATCTTCTTCTTGGCCGCGTACTCAAGGTCGGAGAAGCTCGATTGCATCGGAATCGTCACCGTCGTGAAGGAACTATGCGTATTGTCTCAAACA
The DNA here is from genome assembly GCF_018524365.1 of Denitromonas iodatirespirans. Classification (GTDB taxonomy): domain Bacteria; phylum Pseudomonadota; class Gammaproteobacteria; order Burkholderiales; family Rhodocyclaceae; genus Nitrogeniibacter; species Nitrogeniibacter iodatirespirans. Next base: position 45 of record NZ_JAEKFT010000198.1, on the reverse strand, counting down.
GAGCCGCCCGTGGGGCGATATGCAAACGAAATAATCAGCGTTTCC
>NZ_JAEKFT010000197.1 GCF_018524365.1 Denitromonas iodatirespirans | reverse complement strand
GCCGCCGCCAATGAACACCGCCACAGCGCCGCCCTCAGTGGCATCCGCACCAAGGAATTCGGCGCCCACGGCCGCTTCGCCGGCCACAACCAACTCGTCTTCGACGACACCGACAACCAGCAGCGCGCCGCCTTGCACAGCACCCAATACGCCTCGCAGCTCAACCTCGGCCACCTCATCCACCAGGCCGACAACTACCGCGGCAGTTTCAGGGGC
>NZ_JAEKFT010000196.1 GCF_018524365.1 Denitromonas iodatirespirans | reverse complement strand
GCAACCTCTACGGCCCCTCGGAGACCACCACCTACTCCACCTGGGTATCCATGGATCGGCAAGACGGCTTCGTGCGCCACATCGGCCGCCCGATCGCCAACACGCGCATCTACATCCTCGACGCCCATCACCAACCGGTCCCGGTGGGCGTGGCCGGCGAGCTGTACATCGGCGGCGAGGGCGTCGCGCGCGGCTACCTCAACCAAGCCGAACTCACCGC
>NZ_JAEKFT010000195.1 GCF_018524365.1 Denitromonas iodatirespirans | reverse complement strand
GTGACCACCACGGCGATGGCGTCGAGCACCGGGGCGTTGCTGCTTTGCACGTTCGGGTCGTAGGTGTAGCTGACCAGACCGGTGGCCGGGTTGAAGCCGGTGAGCACGAGCGTGCCCTCGCCGGTGTCGATGCTGACCGGGGTGGTGCCCAGGTTGCCCAGTTCGGCTTCGCTGACCACGGTGCCGCCGACCGTGAGGCTTTGCAGCCCGGCCGGGGCGCC
>NZ_JAEKFT010000194.1 GCF_018524365.1 Denitromonas iodatirespirans | reverse complement strand
TTGATCGCCACCGGCACGGAGTCGGTGATCTGGATGTCGAGGCTGCCGGTGGCGGCGATGCCCAGGTCATCGGTGACGACCACGGCGATGGCGTCGAGCACCGGGGCGTTGCTGCTTTGCACGTTCGGGTCGTAGGTGTAGCTGACCGCGCCGGTGGCCGGGTTGAAGCCGGTGAGCACGAGCGTGCCCTCGCCGGTGTTGATGCTGACCGGGGTGGTGCC
>NZ_JAEKFT010000193.1 GCF_018524365.1 Denitromonas iodatirespirans | reverse complement strand
AAGCCGCGGATCTTGACCTGGAAGTCGTTGCGGCCCAGGTATTCGATGGTGCCGTCGGGCAGCCACCGGCCCAGGTCGCCGCTCTTGTACATGCGCCCGCCTTCGACGAAGGGGTCGGACAGGAAGCGCTCGGCGGTGAGTTCGGCTTGGTTGAGGTAGCCGCGCGCGACGCCCTCGCCGCCGATGTACAGCTCGCCGGCCACGCCCACCGGGACCGGTTGGTG
>NZ_JAEKFT010000192.1 GCF_018524365.1 Denitromonas iodatirespirans | reverse complement strand
GAATGTCGGCTACCCCGCGCGTCTTCAGGTCGTTGAACACCTTCATCCAGAACTTGGCCCCTTCGGTGCCCTCGATCCACAAGCCCAGGATGTCGCGCGTGCCGTCGGGCAGCACGCCCAGCGCCAGATAGATCGCCTTGTTGCGTACCACCGCGTCCTCGCGGATCTTGACCCGCAGCGCATCGAAGAACACCACCGGGTACATCGGCTCGAGCGGGCGCGACTGCCAGG
>NZ_JAEKFT010000191.1 GCF_018524365.1 Denitromonas iodatirespirans | reverse complement strand
GAATGTCGGCTACCCCACGCGTCTTGAGGTCGTTGAACACCTTCATCCAGAACTTGGCCCCTTCGGTGCCCTCGATCCACAAGCCCAGGATGTCGCGCGTGCCATCGGGCAGCACGCCCAGCGCCAGATAGATCGCCTTGTTGCGTACCACCGCGTCCTCGCGGATCTTGACCCGCAGCGCATCGAAGAACACCACCGGGTACATCGGCTCGAGCGGGCGCGACTGCCAGG
>NZ_JAEKFT010000190.1 GCF_018524365.1 Denitromonas iodatirespirans | reverse complement strand
GAATGTCGGCTACCCCACGCGTCTTGAGGTCGTTGAACACCTTCATCCAGAACTTGGCCCCTTCGGTGCCCTCGATCCACAAGCCCAGGATGTCGCGCGTGCCGTCGGGCAGCACGCCCAGCGCCAGGTAGATCGCCTTGTTGCGTACCACCGCGTCCTCGCGGATCTTGACCCGCAGCGCATCGAAGAACACCACCGGGTACATCGGCTCGAGCGGGCGCGACTGCCAGG
>NZ_JAEKFT010000189.1 GCF_018524365.1 Denitromonas iodatirespirans | reverse complement strand
GAATGTCGGCTACCCCACGCGTCTTGAGGTCGTTGAACACCTTCATCCAGAACTTGGCCCCTTCGGTGCCCTCGATCCACAAGCCCAGGATGTCGCGCGTGCCATCGGGCAGCACGCCCAGCGCCAGGTAGATCGCCTTGTTGCGTACCACCGCGTCCTCGCGGATCTTGACCCGCAGCGCATCGAAGAACACCACCGGGTACATCGGCTCGAGCGGGCGCGACTGCCAGG
>NZ_JAEKFT010000019.1 GCF_018524365.1 Denitromonas iodatirespirans | reverse complement strand
AGCGCAAGGCGCGTGGCTACGCGAGCTTCTCCACCATCCGTGCCGTCGTGTTCCTGCTCGCCGGCAAGCTGGACTTCGGAAAACTCAATCAGCATGCCGCGTAACCCACTCGTTTTTCAAGAGAGCCACAATTTTGTCATCCATCTATTTGGCTCGCCATATGTGTGCATCTATTGAATCCGAGGAATTGCTCGAACTGTTTGAATTCCACCGGTATGCGCTGCATCTCTATTTACATGTGGCAAGTCCCCGTAGCCCGGCCGAGCGCAGTACCCGTAGCCCGGCCGAGCGCAGCGACGCCGGGATCAGCATCGCCAGCCCGGCACGATGTCCCCGGCGTCGGGCCTATGGCCCTCGGCCGGGCTACGCTTGCTGTGTCCCCCGGCATTGGTCTTCGGCTGCGCCGTGCGCGGTGAAGCGGAACCAAAGGCGGATGACGCTTCGCTCATCCGCCCTACGCACCTTGCGGTGATTGGTTGCTCCGTGAAATGAGCTCCAAGTCCGGATCGGTTTCCTCATAATGAATGAGTCCATATTCCGGGAATTCAATCATTACGCCCCTCTCAAGGTAGGACCATTTCTCCAGCGGGTAGTCGTCGGAATACTCGTTGGTGTCAATCGAACACACGACGACTCCGTTGTCGTCAGCCCCGAGCTTCACTCTGTCTCCTATGCGCACTTCTTGCCCGTCAGCGTATTGCATTCGCCATCTCCTCAATTAACGAACGGCTCGATCGGAATTGCTTTGGGCGGCAGCTCTCCTGGTTTGAGAACGTACTTCTGTTTCTGCCAAAAGCACTGGCAATTGTTAGGATTCTGTTTCGCTACGAAGATGTTGTGGTGAGATCCGTACACGCCGTGTTGCATCACGTCGTCCGGAATGACATCCAGAGGTCGGTACGCGATAGTGCCGACGGGAACGATTCTCCCGCTCACAGTCCTGCAAGGAGGGCACTGCCCATCAGGGGGGCAGAATCTGTCTCGAATCTCGCTGAGCATTCGTGTCAGGTGCCGCGCAAGTTGGCGCTGCGCTTCCACCGAAGGATTCGGGAGTCCGACTGGAGGGTTGCCCGATTCCCCTCCGAGGAATCCTTCCTCCGCCAATCCGAAAGGGTCTATCCGCGAGACCGGATTCCCCCCGACATAGCCGTAAGTATTCCACCCGCCTTGTAGCCCGATGGGATCCGACTGCACATACCGCCCCGTCCCCGGATCGTAATACCGATTCCAGTTGTAATGCAGCCCCGTCTCCTTGTCGTAGTACTGCCCCGGGAACCGCAGGTTGAAGGTGACGGCGCCCAGCCCCGACGGATCGTCCTCGGGCAACACCTCGCCAAACGGCGGGCTGGTCCAGCGCCAGCGGGGGGCGCGGGTGGCGTCGGTGAGGAGGCGCGGGGTGCCGAGGTGGTCGGTTTCGATGGCGTAGGCGGTGGTGGTGCTGTCGGGGTGGGTTTCGATCATCGCCACCGGCAGATCGCCGATCCACACGTATTCCTTGATCGGCGTGCCGTCGGCTTTGTATTCGCCGACGAGGTGGTGGGCGGCGTCGTACACGTAGCGCACGAAACCGCCGGGCACGAGCATGGTGGGGCCGGACTTTGAGACGCGCCGGCCGAGGCCGTCGTACTGGTAGGTGACGGCATTGCCTCCGCTGGTCACGGAGGCCAGCTGCCCGGCGATGTTGTAGTGCAGTGTGTGGGACTGGCCAACAAAGTTGCCCGCCGAGTCGTAGCTGTTCCAATGCTGAGTCTGGAAGGCGCTGAAAACGCCGCCAGGCAGTGCAGCCAGGCCAGATTCCATGAACATCTTGTTGGTGCCGCTGTTGTATTGCGTGTCGATGCTTGCGCTACCCGCGGTGAGTCGTGTGCGGTTGCCATTGGCGTCGTAGGTGTAGGCGCGCAGCGCCGGGTAGCCGGTGTAGCTGGTGAGGCGATCGGCGGCGTCGTAGCCGAAGCCCTGGTCGTAGGCGGTGCCGTTCTGGTCGAGGCCGGTGACGCGCCCGGCCAGGTCGTAGCCGAAGTCGAGCGGCTGCTCGCCCAGGGTGTAGCCCTGGGGCCAGCCGTTGGTGTCTTGGCCGCGGTGGTGGACGATGCCGTTGAGCAGGGTGATGGCTTTGATGCCGCCGAAGGGGTGGTAGGCAATGTTGCTGGCGATCTGGTAGGGGGTGAAGGCGAGGCCGCTCACGCGCCCGGCGCTGTCGTAGCTCAGTTGCAGGACGCGGCCGGAAGGGTAGGTGAGGCTTTGGAGGCGGCCGTCGGCATCGTAGGCGGTGCCGAGCGTGAGGGCGACGGCGCCGAGGGTTTGTGTTTGGCTGCTGACGCGCCCGAGGCTGTCGTAGGCCCAGTCGAGCGTGGCGTCGGGGCCGGCGAGGCGGGCGATCTGGCCTGCGCCGTTGGGGGCGGTGTCCCAGGTGGTGGAAATCCTGGCCTCTTCTGCGCCGAGCGGCGTGACGAAGCGCGTTGCCGTTGGGCGGTTGAGCGCATCGAAGGCCGTGAGAATGTAGCCGCCTCGCGGGTCAGATTCGATGTACTGCTCGGGAGGGAGGTTGTAGCCCGTCCCTTTGGTGATGGCGGTGAGGTTTCCCGCCGCATCATAGTGATATGTTCTGGTACCTCTGTCGGGGCTGACTTCCTGGATGACTTCCCCCAGCCCATTGACGGTGTACTGCGTGGTGGCGCCGTTAGCTGCCTGCACGGCGGTGGTGTTGCCGGCCGCGTCGGGGGTGAGGGCGGTGGTGTGGTTCAGGGCGTCGATCTCGGCCTTGAGCTGGCCGAGGCGGTTGTATTGCCACTGGCTGGTGTGGGTGAGCGGATCGGTGGCGTGGGTGAGGCGGTCTTCGGCGTCGTGCAGGTAGACGGTTTCGGCCGCCTGGCCGTTGACGCTGCGCACCTCTTTCCACAGCCGGCCGAGAGCGTCGAAGTTGCGCGCGAGGCTGCGCACGGCGGTGCCGGTGGCGTCGAACACCGTCTCGGCGGTGCGATTGCCGGCCGCGTCGAGCGTGTAGTGGATGCGCTCGCCGGTGGCGGCGTGGGTGATGTCGGTGAGGCGGTGGGCGGCATCGTAGGTGTAGTCGATGGCCGTGCCGTCGGGCAGGGTGAGGCGTTCGAGCAGGCCGCGCGGGTCGTAGTCGAAGCTGGTGAGCAGCCCGCCCACCTCCTGCGCAGTGAGGCGCTGGCGCAGGTCGTAGGCGTAACTGGTGATCACGCCATTGGGCGCGCGCATCTGCAGCAACTGGCCGTGGGCGTTGTACTTGAGGTAGTCGGTCACCAGCCCGGCCGGGTCGGTGGCGCGCAGCAGCTCGCCCCGGCAGCCCTTGTCCATGCCCGTGCCTTCGCCCGCGCCGGGGCAGGTGGCGTCGGCGGCGTAGTACTCGTAGGTCCACAGGTCGGCCACATCGGCGCGTGGCCCGTCGGCGGTGAGGACTTTGCCGTAGCGGTTGTAGGTGTAGGACCAGACGCGCGCCGGGCCGTCGGCCGTGGCGGCAAAGCCGGCGGCGCCGTTGGCATCGGTGGTGGGCTGCTCGACCTTCTTGCACACCACGGCGATGGGCATGCCCTCGATCACCTCGGCATCCGAGGGCGCGCAAGACGCCGTGCCGCCGGAGACCGGGTCGGACTGGCCGTTGTAGATCCAGCGGGTGATCAGCTTCGGCTCGGCCTGCGCGCTGCGCAGATGCCAGTCGGGGTGCCATTCGGTGCTGATGGTGCGAGCGTCGGCCGTGCCGGAGGCCTCGATGCGCCGCGTTTCGAGGTTGCGGGTGAGGTCGTGCGTGTAGGTGGTGACGGTGCCGTCGAAAGAGGTGCGGGTGGCGACGTTGCCGTTGGGGTCGTAGGTGAGGGCAGCGGTGGAGGCGTTGCAGCCGGCGCCGGCGGGTTGGGATTGGCTTTTGTAGCGAGCTACACGGTTGACCGGTTCAAAATGATAGTCCCGCACAGTGCCCAGCGCATCGGTGACAGTGGTTTTGCCTGTCGAGAACTTCAGACCGGCGCGGTCAACTCCCCCGGTCAGTTCTTCGGCTATTGCACGCAAACTCATGTCATACCAGTAGCTGACGTAGCGGTTACCGCTTTCATCGTCAATTCCCGTCAACGAGTGCGGTTGGTTTTTGCCCCCATTGAAGCTGGCTTCGTTGTAATGATAGGTACGGGAAGAGCCGTCGGGGTACTGTACAGAGGAAAGATTGCCACCGGAGTCATACGTATAGCCAATACGACTACCATCGGGCAGGTTAATGGAGGCCACGTGGTGGAGGTCATCGTATTGGAGCTTGGCTTCAACGCCAAAATCGTTGGCAATGGCAATGATGCGTCCGGCATCATTGCGAATGATTTCCCACTTCATGCCGAAAGTATTGTGGATCGATGTAAGGTTCCCTTGAGCGTCGTATCGATCAATCTCGCCGTTGGAGTCAAACAGTAGCCAGCCGGCGACTACGTTTTCATCCATGACCTCCTGAACTCGTTCACTACCGCCTGCGCTGGGGAGGAATCCAACTCCGCTCCGAACCATGTTCAGGTATTTCCCGCTCCCACGGTAGGCCGTGATCATGTTGGGGGAGTCAATGGTAAGTTGGCGATCAATGCTCAACCGCCATCTGGCGCCAATACTGACGCGACCATTGACGCCTAGAGAGTTGTAGTGCCGGCTAATCGGCAGCCCAGCTAGAGCGTTCGACTCGAGATCGGTTTCCGGCAAGTACTTGTTGCCGTTGACATAGGAGACCGGGTGTTTCGAAGCGGGGCACTGTCCTGCAAGCAACTCACCAGCCTCATGCGGATTTATGTAATACCTGCAGTAATAGCCAACATAAGGTGGGTCATCCGAGGGGTACTTGTTGTCATCCTTTATTGCATATCGGTGGACTGAAATTCGGCCCGGCTTGTCGCATGAAAAGCGGCGCTCATACTCGATTGTAAACCGGGAGACGCTGCTTTCAATGCCTTTGTATAGGCCAACTCCTTCGCCCCGACCATAGATAAACTGAGGGCTACTGATTGGCGACATGGCTCGAAAGTCTAGCTCCGATGGGTATGACTTTATCTGATACTCCCAGTTGCTGTCGTACCTCCTAGACATTTTCCAGTCGATCAGCTTTGAAGCGCATCCGACAAGATCGGGGTAGTTGCTTGTGCCTGCGTCAAATCGCGGTTTTGATGAATAGTATTGATCGCATCTCCATGATGAGTACTCTGGAGCGAGGCAGTCAAACCACGCGGCTGGGTTTCCAGACTGCCTGCACTGGGGGTTTGAAAGAGATATAGTCAGAACTGGTGTATGACTGAATCCTGATATGAAGACTTGATGAGGCGGCGTGCCTCTGCTGAGAATTGAGTTGTCGAGACCAAATTTTCAGCAAACAAGGAGACACGCCTTGAAGAAGGATACGAGTGAGCAGTCGTTCGAGCAATCGCAAGTGGGGCAGTCGCTGGAGGAGTTGATCCGGCGCGGCGCGCGGGATCTGATCCAGAAGGCGATTGAAGTGGAGGTGCAGCAGTTGTTGGCGGAGTACGAGAACGTGCGGATGCTGGGCGGGCAGCGGGCGGTGGTGCGCAACGGGCACCTGCCGGCGCGCGAGGTGCTCACGGCGGTCGGCAACGTCGAGGTTCGCGTGCCCAAGGTGCGCGACCGCTCGGGCGGCGGGGTGAAGTTCAACTCCGCGCTGGTGCCGCCATATGTGCGCCGCTCGGCCCGGGTGTCGGCGGCGCTGCCGTGGCTGTACCTGAAGGGCATCTCGACGGGCGACATGCGCGAAGCGCTCACGGTGCTGCTCGGTGAGCAGGCCCGAGGGCTCTCGCCCAACGTGGTCAGCCGCCTGAAAGCCGAATGGGCCACCGAGTACGCGAGCTGGATGAAGCGGACTGTGGCCGGCAATCGCTACGTCTACTGGTGGGCAGACGGCGTCCACGCCAGCTTGCGCGGCGAGGACGACGCCCGCCAGTGCCTGCTGGTGATCATCGGCGTGAAGCTCGATGGCACCAAGGAACTGGTCTCGATCTGTGACGGGCACCGTGAATCCAAGCAGTCCTGGCTCGATCTGTTGCGCGACCTGAAGGCCCGCGGGCTCGAAGTCGGTCCGCGCCTGGCGGTGGGCGACGGGGCGCTCGGTTTCTGGGCGGCACTCGACGAGATCTATCCCGAGACCGGCCGGCAGCGCTGCTGGGTCCACAAGACGGCCAATGTGCTCAACGCGCTGCCCAAATGTCTGCAGGCCAAGGCAAAGGCGCAGCTTCATGATATCTGGATGGCGCCGACGCGGGCCGAGGCGATCGATGCCTTCAACCATTTCGTGCAGACCTACCAGGCCAAGTACCCGAAGGCCGCCGACAAGCTCGTCACCGACCGCGACGCCTTGCTTGCCTTCTACGACTTGCCGGCCGAGCACTGGATTCACCTGCGCACGACCAACCCGATCGAATCGACCTTCGCCACCGTACGCCACCGCACCACTCGCACGAAGAACTGCGTGTCGCGCGCAACCTTCCTCGGACTGGCCTTCAAGCTCGTGCAGGAGGCCGAGAAGTCCTGGCGCCGGATTCGCGGTCACGAGCGCATTGCCGAACTGATGGACGGCGTCCTCTTCAAAGACGGTGAACCCGTCAAAGACAAAGAGAAGGAGCAGCAGCAGCGACGCGCCGCCTGATCAGCCATGCCAGATCGGCGCATACACCAGACTTGACGATAACTCGGTTTGAAATGGTAGTCTGCGCAAATCCTGAAACAGAGAACCCCAGCAAGGCCGATGCCATCAAGAGGTATGCAAAAAATTTCTTTATTTTTTTTGGTTTCATGGATTTCTGCTTAATCGCATCAAGGGAAAAGTGTCAACAATGCGTAATCAATATTTTAGGGCGGTCTCTAGGCGGATTGCATGCCTATTTTGCAATCAAGGCCAACCCTAGATGGTTGGATTGTATCAGTTCGAAGCGCCGTTTAAATGACAAATAAATGGTTTATCTGTGCTTTCTCGTTCGTCGCCTACCGCCCATCCCGCTCCACCGCATACCTCGCTAACACCCTAGGCACATACGCCCGCGTCTCCCGATACGGCGGAATCTGCTTGTCGTACTTCATGACAGCGTTCTCCCCGGCGTTGTACGCGGCCAGCGCCAGTTCGAGGTCGTCGTTGAACAGGCGGAGCAGGTCGCTCAGGTAGCGGGCGCCGCCGAGGAGGTTGGTGGCGGGGTCGAGGGGGTTGGTGACGCCGTAGCGTTCGGCGGTGGCGGGCATGAGCTGCATGAGGCCGAGGGCGCCTTTGGGGGATTGGGCGTTGGGGTTGAAGGCGCTTTCGACCTGGGCGACGGCCTGGATCAGTGCCGGGTCGAGGCCGGTCTGGCGGGCGGCGTGTTCGATGTGGGGGCGTAGCGCGGTGGGGGCGGGGCGGGGCTGGGGTTTACCCGCGGAGGCGGCGGCTTGAGGCGCGCCGGCGATGCGGCGGTAGCGGGGGTCGCTGGCGGGGCTGTCCGAAAAGTGCATGACGCCGTGTTCGTCGACGAAGCTGTAGAGCGTGTCGGCCGATGCGCCGGGCGGCGCGCACAGCAGGGCGGCCAGGGCGATGGCGAGAGTGTTTCTAGCTAACCCATTCGCATGAGACGGGGCCTTCGTCGTCGAGCGGGTCGAGGTTGGCATCGTCATAGGGCATGTCCCAATCGGTATCGGGAAGGATGGTAGAGGATACTTCGCTGCTGACCCAAGCGCGGCGCGTGCCGGTGAGGGCGAAGTCGAGGTCGAGATCGTCGATCATGAGCGGGCTTCCGGTGGTGGGGCGGGCTTGCCATCGTGACGCTGGCAGATGACGGCAGCGTTTCACCCCGGCTGGGGTTTGATGTACCGTTTGGCAGGTCAACGCGGTGTCACATTGCGCACCTACCCTGTTCGCCTTTGTGGAGCAGCCTGGCTGCCCGGGAGTGTTCGAGTCCATGCGTTTCTTGCCGATCGGGTTTATGTGTTTTTCCATGCGTGGTTTGTTTGCGGCGGCCCATGCCACGCGTGCGCGTTTTCGGCGTGGCGGCGGCGGGTTGAAACCCGCCCTACAGGAGGGCGCCTGCGTACCGGATGAGGTCGGGCGGGTTTCAACTCGCCTGGCGATGGACGAGGCCTCGGCCCTGCGCGCCGCGCCGCCGGCGGCAAGTGCCGCATCCTTCCTGCGCGAGAGTGGCCGCCAGGGCGGTTTCACGCTGCTCGAACTGCTGGTGGTGATGGTGATCATCGGTTTGCTGGCGGGTTATGTGGGGCCGCGCTTCTTTTCGCAGATCGGCAAGTCGGAGGTGCAGACGGCGCGGGCGCAGATCAATGCGCTGGAGAAGGCGCTCGACCAGTTCCGGCTCGATGTGGGTCGCTACCCGCTCACCGAGGAGGGGTTGGCGGCGCTCAATACGGCGCCGGCCGGCGAGCGCAAGTGGCAGGGGCCTTACCTGCGCAAGGCGGTGCCGGACGATCCGTGGGAGAAGCCCTACCAGTACCGTTCGCCGGGCGAGCATGGCGAGTTCGACCTGTTTTCCTTCGGCAAGGATGGCCAGCCCGGTGGCGAGGGCGAGGCCGCCGATATCGTGAACTGGTAGATGCGTTACCGGGTCAAGGCTGTCGGGCAGGGGGCGGACGTCGTCGAGACGGCCTTCGAGGCGTCCACCGAGGCCGAGGCACGCCAGTTGGCCGGCGCGCGCGGGCTGACGGTGTTGTCGCTGCGGGCCGAGCGCCAGGGCGGCCGGCGCGCGCGCTTTCCGCTGCTGCTGTTCAACCAGGAGATGCTGGCGCTGTTGGGCGCGGGCATTCCGCTGGCCGAGGCGGTGGACGCCCTGGCCGAAAAGGAAACCCGCCCCGCGGTGCGCGGCGTGCTCGACGACATCCGCAAGGCGCTGCGCGAGGGGCGGCCGCTGTCGGCCGCGCTGGAGGCGGCGCCGCATGCCTTTCCCGACCTGTATGTGGCAATGATCCGCGCGGCCGAGCGCACCAGCGATCTGGTGCCGGCGGTGGCGCGCTTCATTGCCTATCGCCAGCAGGTGGAGGCGCTGCGCAGCAAGCTGGTGAGCGCGGCCATCTACCCGGTGCTGCTGCTCGGCGTGGGTGGGCTGGTGGTGCTGTTTTTGCTCGGCTACGTGGTGCCGCGCTTTTCGCATATCTATGAAGACGTGGGCGGCGATCTGCCCTTCATGTCGCGCCTGTTGATGGAGTGGGGGCGGTTCGTCGAAGCCAATGCGCTGATCGTGGCCGGCGCGCTGCTGGCGGCGGTCATCGGCATCGTGGCGCTGGCGCGCCAGCCGGCCACGGCCGCGGCGGTGGGGCGGCTGATGTGGCGCTTGCCGATGATCGGCGAGCGGCTGCGGGTGTTTCAGCTGGCGCGCTTCTACCGCACGCTAGGCATGCTGCTGTCGGGCGGCATTCCGGTGGTGACCGCGTTGGGCATGGTCGCCGGGCTGCTCACGCCGACGCTGCGCATGGCGCTGGAGCAGGCGATTGCCCGGGTGCGCGAGGGCGCCGGCTTTGCCAACACGCTGGCCGCGCAGGGGCTGGCCACGCCGGTGGCGCTGCGCATGCTGCGGGTCGGCGAGCGCGCTGGGAACCTCGGCGAAATGCTCACCCGCGCGGCCGAATTCCATGAAGAAGACACCGCCCGGCAGGTGGAGTGGCTGACCCGCCTGATCGGCCCGTTGCTGATGCTGTTCATCGGCGTGGCCATCGGCGGTATCGTGGTGCTCATGTATCTGCCGATCTTCCAGCTGGCGGAGAGTGTGGGATGAACGCGCCGCAGATCCAGCCCTTTTCGCCCGACGAGTTGGCCGCCGCACGTGCCGCCGGCGGGCGCATGCTCGACGCGCTGGCCGCCATCGAAACCGAAGCCGCGCCGCGTCTGGCGCGATTGGCGCGCACCTTTGGGCTGCCGCTGATGGGCCATGCCGAGCTGATGCTGCTCGCGCCCGACTTTGCCGTGGTGTCCTTCGAGCAGGCGCTGCGCCGCGAGTGCATCGCCCTGCGCGAAGCCGGCGGCGCGCTGCTGCTGGTGCTGGCCGACCCCTTCGACCGCGCGCTGGTCGACGGCCTCGGCGCCCGGCTGGACGAAGCCTTCGCCGTGGTGCTGGCCGACCATGACGACATCGCCGCCTGCCTGGCGCGGCACGAAGACGAAGTGCGCCGCGCCGCCGGCCTGTCGGAGACGCGCGGCGGCGCCAAGGGCAACGGCGGCGCCGAAGACCTCTCGCTCAAGCGCATCAGCGAAGACGCCAGCCCGGTGGTCAAGCTGGTCAACTCCACGCTCTACGACGCGCTCAAGCAAGGCGCCAGCGACATCCACCTCGAATGCGTGCCGGCCGGGCTGGTGATCCAGTACCGCATCGACGGCGTGCTCTCGCGCGTGGGCAGCGTGCAGGGCACCGAGCTGGCCGAGCAGGCGATTTCGCGCATCAAGGTGATGGCCGAGCTCGACATCGCCGAGCGCCGCGTGCCGCAGGACGGGCGCTTCAAAGCGCAGGCGGCGGGGCGGGAGATCGACTTCCGCGTGTCGATCATGCCCAGCATCCATGGTGAAGACGCCGTGCTGCGCGTGCTCGACAAGGAGCATCTGACGCAGGAGATGACCGGCCTGTCGCTCGAAAGCCTGGGCTTCGACGACGCCGTGCGTGCCACCTTGCGGCGCCTCGCCAGCGAGCCCTACGGCATGCTGCTGGTGACCGGCCCGACCGGCTCGGGCAAGACCACCTCGCTCTACGCCACGCTGGCCGAGACCAACCGCGGGTTGGACAAGATCATCACCATCGAAGACCCGGTGGAATACCAGCTGCCCGGCGTGCTGCAGATCCCGGTCAACGAAAAGAAGGGCCTGACCTTCGCCCGCGGCCTGCGCTCGATCCTGCGCCACGACCCGGACAAGATCATGGTCGGCGAGATCCGCGATGGCGAGACCGCCGAAATCGCCGTGCAGGCCGCGCTCACCGGCCACCTGGTGTTCACCACCGTGCATGCCAACAATGTGTTCGACGTCATCGGCCGCTTCACCCACATGGGCATCGACCCGCACAACCTGGTGGCCGCGCTCAACGGCGTGGTGGCGCAGCGGCTGATCCGCATCAACTGCCCGCACTGCGCCGATGACGTCACCCCCGACCCCGCGCAAGTGGCCGAATCGCGCCTGGGCGATGTGTCCGCCTTCCGCTTCCGTGCCAGCCATGGCTGCGGCCAGTGCCGCGGCTCGGGCTACAAGGGGCGGCGGGCGATTGCCGAGGTGCTGATCCTCGATGACGAGATCCGCGAGCTGATCGTCACCCGCGCCCCGGTGCGCGCGCTCAAGGCGGCGGCCCAGGCGCGCGGCTTCCTCAGCCTGCGCGACGCGGCCACCGCGCTGGTCGCCGCCGGCGACACCACCTTGCAGGAGTTGAACCGTGTCACGCTTCTGGGCTGAACCGGTGCGCCTGCACCTGCATGCCGACGCCTGCGAGCTGCTGGGCCAACGGCTGCCGCTCGATGCCGGCGCCCAGCCCTGGCCGGCGGCGCTGACCGAGCATCTGCCGCCGCGGGCCAAAGTGCGCGCCTGTCTGGCCGACCACTGGCTGCGCTACCTGGTGGTGCGCTGGCCGGCGGCGGTGCGCGGCAAGCGCGAGCGCGAGGCCTGGCTGGCGCATCAGTTCAAGACGGTGCACGGCATCGACCCGGCCGAGTGGACCGTGGCGATGGATGCCGACCCGGTCGACGACGCGCGCCTGGTGTGCGCCGCGCCCGCCGCGCTGATCGCCGGTCTGCACGCCCGGCTGGCGCCGCGCAAGGCGCGGCTGACGAGCCTGACCGGCGCCTTCGTGGCCGAATTCAACCGCGTGCGCCGCCAGTGCGCGGCGCGCGACGGCGCCTTGCTGGTGCAGGCCGGTGGGCGCATGACGCTCGGCGTGTGGCGCGACGGGCAATGGGGCGCGCTGCGCTCGCAGCGGGTGGCCGACGGCGATGCCGAGGCCGCGCGCCGCGTGCTGGCGCAATGGCGCGTGACCGGTGAGGCCGCTCCGGCCGGCGTGGCCTACGCCGTCGGCGCCCGCCCGGCGCTGCCCGAGGGCTGGCAACTGGTGGCGCTGGAGGCGGCGGCATGAGGACGCTCCAATGAGCCCGGCGCCGATCGCCCTCGATTTCGTCCGCCAGCGCCGCCTGCCCGGCTTGTTCGGTTGGGTGCTGCTGGCGCTCGGCCTTGCCATGGCCGCGCTGGAGGTCAGCCAGTTCGTCGAGCGCCGTGCCGATCTGGCCGAGCGCGAGCAGATCGTCGAGCGCCTGCGTCACCAGCTCGAACGCGAGCGGCGCAGCATGGTGGCCACCCCCGAGGCGCCGCTGCGCGCCGAAGACGCCGCGCCGGCGCTCAAGCTGGCGACCCAGCTCGGGCGCGACTGGCCGGCCCTGTTCGCCGATGTGGCGAAGGCCGCGGGCAGCGAGGTGGGCGTGCTGGCGGTGGCGCCGGACGGCCTGCGCGGCGCATTCAGCCTGTCGGCCGAGGCGGGCAGCCTGGAAGGCATGTTCGGCTTTCTCGGCCGACTCGAAGCCAGCGATGCGCTCGGCGGTGTCGAGCTGGTGGGCTACGAGCGCGCGGGCGGGCGTGTCGTGTTCAAGCTCAATGGTCAGTGGGGGCGCCCATGAGGCGCATCGACCCGATCTGGCTCGATCGCCGCCGCGAGCAGTTCATGCGCGCCGTGATGCGCGCCGGCTGGGCCGGCGCCGTGGGCGTGGCGCTGCTCGCCTTTGCGCTCGCCTTCGGCCTGTCGGCCGGCGGCGAGCAGGTGGCGCGCGGCGAGGCGCTGGCGGCGGAGCGGGCGGCATTGCTCAAGGTGGCGGCCGCGCCGGTGGCGCCCGTGCTGAGCCCGCGCGATCAGCTCTCGGCCTTCTACGCGCGCTTTGCGCCGGCCTCGGAACTGTCGGCCGTGCTGGCGCACATCCACACCGCGGCGGCCGATCACGGCTTGCTGCCCGAGCGCGGCGACTACCGCAGTGCGCTGGTGGCCGGCACGCCGCTGGTGCGCATCACCGCCACCTTGCCGATGCAGGGCGATTTCGACGCGGTGTATGCCTGGCTGGCGCAGGTGCTCGCCGAGCAGCCCGGCGCGGCGCTCGAGCAGCTGTCGATCAAGCGCGAGCGGGCCGACGCGCGGCAGATCAGTGCCGATGTGCGCCTCTCGGTGTTCGTGCGGGGGGGCGTATGAACAAACGCCAGATCGGTTTGTGGGGCGCGCTGGCGGCGACGCTGGCGGCCACCTGGTGGGCGTCGACGGTGCCCTCCGAAGAGCCCGCCGAGCCGGCGACCGAGCTGCGCGCCGCCCCGGCGCGCGCGAGCCGTGCGCCGGCCCAGGGTGTCGACCTCGCCCCGCTGGCGGCAGCCCGCCCGGCCTTTGCCGACACGGCACCGCCGGTGTTCGGCGTGCCGCCCCCGCCGCCGCCAAGCGCACGCCGCGCGGCGGATGCGGCGCCGGTGCGCCCGCGCGCCCCGGCCATGCCCTTTAGCTATGTTGGCGCGCTGACCGAGGCCGACGGCCAGCGTACCGTTTTCCTGCTCGACGGCGACCGGCTGGTGACCGCGCGCGTCGGCGAGGTGATCGCCGGCCGCTACCGGCTCGACACCATCGACGAGCACGGCCTCAGCCTCACCTATCTGCCGCTCAAAGAAACTCAACGCATCTCATTGGCGACCGCCCCATGACTCTGTCCGTCCGTATGCCCCGTCTGCTTGTTCTGGTGTCGTTCCTGCTGCTGGCCGGCTGCGCGAGCAACCCGGCCGTCGATCAGGCGCGCGCCGACCTGGCCACCGGCGACGCGGTGGCGGCGCTGGCGCGGCTGGAGGCGAAGGTGGCCGCCGAGCCGGCCAACCGCGAGCTGCGCACCTACTACCTGCGCCAGCGCGAGCGGCTGGTGCTGCAGCGCCTGGCCGCGGCCGAGCGCGCCGGGCAGGCCGGGCAAGCCGAGGAGGCGGCGCGGCTGTACCACGAGATCGAGCGCTTCGCGCCGGGCGACCCGCGCGCCCAGGCCGGCCTGGTGCGGCTCGAGCGCCAGGCGCGCCATGCCGGGATGCTGGCCCGCGCCGAGCAGGCACTCAAGGCCGGCGACGCCGCGGCCGCCCGCGACGCGGTGGCACAGGTGCTGGCCGAAGACCCCGGCCATGCCCAGGCGCGCGCGCTCGACGGCCGCATCCAGACGGCGCTGGCGGCGGCCAACCCGCCGCCGGCCACGGCACTGCAGGGCCCGTTTGCCAAGCCGGTGACGCTGGAATTTCGCGATGCGCCGCTGCGCATCGTGTTCGAGGCACTGTCGCGCGCTGCCGGGCTGAACTTCGTCTTCGACCGCGATGTGCGGCCCGAGGCCAAGGTCACGCTGTTCGTGCGCAACAGCACGGTGGACGAGGTGCTCAACCTGCTCACCGCCACGCAGAAGATCGAGCGCAAGATCCTCAACGCCAATTCGGTGCTGATCTACCCGTCCACCCCGGCCAAGACCAAGGAATACCGCGAGCTGGTCACCCGCAGCTTCTACCTCGCCAATGCCGACGTGAAGCAGGCGCAGGCGCTGGTGCGCACGCTCACCAAGAGCCGCGACGTGTTTGCCGACGACAAGCTGCGCCTGCTGGTGATCAAGGACACGCCCGAGGTGGTGGCGCTGGCCGAGCGCCTGCTCACCTCGCTGGACGTGGCCGAGCCCGAGGTGATGCTGGAGGTGGAGGTGCTGGAGGTCAGCCGCAACAAGCTGGTCGAGCTGGGCCTCGACTTCCCCGACCAGATCGGTCTCGGCGCGCTCGAGGGCACCGGCGTGGCGCGCACCCTGGCCAGCGGCGTGGTCGATCTGCGCAGCCGCGGCGATTTGCGGCCCTACGTGGCCAACCCCGCGCTGCTGCTCAACCTGCGCCAGGAGGACAGCGACACCAGCCTGCTCGCCAACCCGCGCATCCGGGTCAAGAACAACGAAGAGGCCAAGATCCACATCGGCGACAAGCTGCCGGTGTTCACCACCACTGCCACCGCCAACGTCGGCGTGTCGGCTTCGGTCACCTACCTCGATGTCGGCCTCAAGCTCGACGTGAAGCCGCAGGTGATGCTCTCCGGAGAGGTGGAGATCAAGGTCGGCCTGGAGGTGAGCAACATCGTCAAGGAAGTCTCCGGCCCGTCGGCCTCGCTCGCCTACCAGGTGGGCACGCGCACCGCGGCCACCGTGCTGCGCCTGCAGGACGGCGAGACCCAGGTGCTGGCCGGCCTGCTGCAGGAAGAAGATCGCATGGTCGGCAACCGGGTGCCGGGCGTGGGCGACATCCCGCTCATCGGCCGCCTGTTCTCCAGCCAGCGAGACACCAACAACCGCACCGAGATCGTGCTGCTGATCACCCCGCGCGTGATCCGCAACGTGCTGGTGCCGAGCGTGGCGCGCGCCCAGATGCCGGCCGGCACCGAGCTCAACATCGGCGCCGAGCCGCTGTCGCTCAAGCCGACCGCGCCGGGCAGCCTGGCGCTGTCGGGCGACAACTCGCCGGTGCTCGGCGGCAGCGGCCCGACCGGCCTGGCCGAGCGCCTGGCCGCACGCCGCCAGCAGGCCCTCGAAGCCCGCCGCGCCTTCCCCCCCGAGGCCGTCACCCCCGGCGATGCGGCGCCGGACGAAGGCGAACTCGACGCCGAAGAAGAAGCCCCGGCGCCGCCGGCCGGGCCGCTGCTGGTCAGCATCAGCGGCCCGACCGAAGCGCGCGCCGGCGAATCGGTGGATGTGACCATCGCTGTCAGCGGCGGTGGCGCCATCGGCGGCGGCGAAGTCACGCTGCAATACGACCCGGGCCGCGTCGAGGCGGCCGGCGCCGTCATCCCCGGCAGCGTGACCGTGCCGCTGCCCGGCGGGCAGGACAGCGTCAGCACCAGCGCGAGCTTCACCACCCGGGCCGGCAGCATCGGCACCGTGCGCATCGCCCCGGTGTCGGCCCGCATCGATCGCGACGGCGCCAGCCAGACCGTGACGCCGAGCGGGGCGGTGAATCTGAGTGTCAAACCATGAGGGGTGGGCCCCCACGCTCGCTGTGCTCGCTGCCCCCCGAGGGGGCTGCGCCCGCCTTTGGGGCGGCCCTGCAGGAGGGCGGGACGCCCCCCACGCTCGCCGTGCCCGCTGCCTCGGAGGGGGCTGGGCAAAGCTTGGGGCGGCCCGGCGGGGAGGCTTTTGCCCCCACGCTCACTGCGTTCGCTGCCCCCCGGGGGGGCGGCGCCCGCCCTTGGGGCGGCCCTGCGGGCGGGCGGGCTGTCCGGTGCGCGGTCGGCCCGATGCGGGGCCCGGCCGATCCCCTCGCTCGCACGCGTTCGCTGCTGCCCGAGGGGGCTAGGTGTCGCGATCCGCGTCTCCCCTGTAGGGCGGGTTTCAACCCGCCATGGTCGGCGAAAGCCGGCCCTACGCGCGACGGGCGGGATGGGGGATTGGCGGGGCGAAACGCACTCTGCCGCGGCTTCACGCTGATCGAGCTGGTGGTCACCGTGGCCATCGTCGGCATCCTGGCGGCGACCGTGTTGCCGTTGGCGCAGATCAGCGCGCAGCGTGCCAAGGAGTCGGAGCTGCGGGTGTCGCTGCGCCAGATCCGTGATGCCATCGATGCCTACAAGGCGGCCGGCGATGCCGGTCAGATCGAGCGCAAGGCCGACGGGTCGGGCTATCCGCCGTCCTTGCGGGTGCTGGCCAGCGGCGTGCCCGACATCAAGTCGGCCGAGCCGCGCCTGATCTACTTCCTGCGCCGGGTGCCGCGCGACCCCTTCTTCGGCGATGTGGATACGCCGGCCGACGAAACCTGGGGCCTGCGCAGCTACGAGAGCCCGCCCGATGCGCCGGCGCCGGGCGACGATGTGTTCGACGTCTACTCGCTGAGCGAGAAGACCGGCCTCAACGGCCTGCCGTACCGGGAGTGGTGATGCGTGCCGCCCTGCGCCGCGCCCGCGGCTTCACCCTGATCGAGCTGTTGGTAGTGATGGCGATCATCGCTACCTTGCTGTCGATCGCCGCGCCGCGTTATTTCGACCACCTCGACCGTACGCGCGAGAACAGCCTGCGCCAGACGCTGGCGGTGATGCGCGACGCCATCGACAAATACGCCGCCGACACTGGCCATTTCCCCGAGACGCTCGACGTGCTGGTCGACAAGCGCTACCTGCGCGCGATTCCCGAAGACCCGATCACCGAGAGCGTGGCCACCTGGGTGGTCGAGCCGCCGCCCGACGATCCGCTCGCCGGCGTGTGGAACGTCCGCAGCGGCGCGGGCGAGCCCTACGGCAACTGGTGACGGCATGCGGCAGCACGAGGGCGGCTATACCTATCTGCTGGTGCTGTTTCTGGTGGCCGGCATCGGCCTCTTGATGGCCGGCGTCGGCCAGACCTGGCAGGCACGCGCCCAGCGCGAGAAGGAGGCCGAGCTGCTGGCCGTCGGAGCCGAGATGGCACGCGCGCTGCGCCACTACCATGACGCCTCGCCCGAGGCCGCCAAAACCTGGCCGCCCGATCTGGCGGTGCTGCTCGAAGACCGCCGCTTTCCCGAACCGGCGCGCCATCTGCGGCGCATCTATCGCGACCCGATGACCGGCCTGGCCGAGTGGGGGCTCGAACGCGAAGGGGGGCGTATCGTCGGCATCCACAGCCTCAGCGACAAGGCGCCGTTCCGCCGCGACCGGCTGCCGCCGGAGCTGGGGGACGGCGCCGCCGAAGCCAAGACCGTGCGCGAGTGGGTGTTCCGCCCGGCGGCGGGCGAGGCCGCGCCGCGGCCGGGCGGCCTCGGCGGCAACGCGGGTGTCGATGCCGGTGCCGGGCTGCGCGGCCCGGTCGATCCGGGCTATACGCGCGGCCCGCGGCCCACGGTGCACGACGACTGACACGCCGCGCATAGTCCGTTCGGCGCATGACACGCGCGTCGCCCTGAAAGACGCGGCGCTTATGGTCTACGTTTTTTCATGACGTGCGACAGGGTGATCATGCGCCACTTGATGTGTATCGCGGCGGCCCTGACCAGCCTCGGCGCCCACGCCTACGACACGCCGCAAGAGTTTGCCGGTTTTCTGGCCCCGCCGGACGAAGTGCGCGGCCGGCCGCTGCCGCCCCGGCAGGCCTTCGACGCCGTGCGCCAGACCGGCAATACCTGGCTGCCGACCACCGCCGAGGCCGCCTCGCTGGCCTTGCTGCGCGCCGCGCGAGCCGACGACTGGCCGGCGGTGCTCGCGCAGCTCAAGGCGGGCGCCAATCCCAACGTGGTCGACGCCGAGTGGCGCGGCGGTGTGCTGGCGCGGGCGGCAGGGGCCGGGCAGACCGAGGTGGTGCGCAAGCTGCTCGCCGCCGGTGCCGATCCCGACCAGCGCGGCGAGCAGGGTTTCACCCCGCTGGGTGCCGCCGCGTTGCGCGGGCACGCACCGGTGGTCAGGCTGTTGCTGCGCCATGAGGCGGACCCCGACCGCAAGAGCGCCGACGGCGCGCCGCCGCTGGTCAACGCCGCGCGCATGGGGCATGCGGCCGTGGTCGAGGCGCTGCTCGATGCCGGCGCCGACCCCACGCGGGCCGACAGGCTCGGTCACCACACGCTCAGCATGGCGGCCGCGCGCGGCGATGTGATGCTGGTTCGCCGTCTGCTCGACCTTGGCATGGAGGTGGACGCCCGCGACGGCGAAGGCCGAACCGCCTTCTTCTGGGCCGGGCTGTATTCCCGGGCGGCGGTGCGCGAGGTGTTGCTCGCCGCCGGCGCCGATGCCGCCGCCACCGTGCGCGTCAAATGACACGGCTTGACGCCGGTCGATTCGAATGGCATCGGCCTGTCACATGTCGCCGTTAAGCTACACACGCCAACCCCGCAGGGAGACTGTCGAGTGACCGAAGTCGTCAACTTGACGAGTGAAGACCGCGAGCGCCTGCTGTTCCTGATCGACACCTCGATCAAGATCAACAAGCGCTTCCAGTTCTTCCTGTGGGCGCAGGGCACCTTGCAGAGCTTCATTCCGCACGAGACCCTGATCTGCGCCACCGGCGATCTGGGCACCTTGCAGCTGCGCAACGATGTCTTCTCCCGCGCCACCTTGCCCGACGATTTCGAGCCGCTGGCTCAGGATCCGGTGCGCGGCTTCGTCGCGCCGCTGCTGTCGCACTGGAACGCGCTCGACCGCGGCCCCATCGCCGTCGGCGAGTGCGAAGGCAGTGCCGGCAGCCTGCACCCCATGCTGCATCGCATGAACTACCGCCACAACCTGTGCCACGGCGCGCGCGAGGTGCGTGGCGCACGCGGCGCCTTCTTCGCCTTCCTCGGCCTCGACCGCCCGGTCGGCGCGCGCGAGCGCTATTTTGCCGACCTGCTCATGCCGCACCTCTACATGGCCACCATGCGCATGCTGGAGGGCGAAACCTCCGGCACCGACTGCCCGGCCTCGGTGCTCTCCGAGCGCGAGGTCCAGGTGCTCGGCTGGGTGCGCGACGGCAAGACCAACGCCGAAATCGGCCAGATCCTCGATATCAGCCCGCTCACCGTCAAAAACCATGTGCAGAAGATCCTGCGCAAGCTCGACGTGAGCAACCGCGCCCAAGCGGTGGCCAAGGCCGTGTCGATCGGCCTGCTCGGCAACAGCCAGGGCCGCGAGGCGCGCAGCCACTGAGCTGCCGGCAGTGGTCCGCCAGACCATTGCCATAGTCCGTTCGGACGATATCTCCCGTCATTTGGCGCAGCACGCCCGACACCTCGGCTGCCCAGAATGCGTCGGTCGGTCACCCGGCGCATGGCGCTAGTTCGTTCAGCCTACCAACGCCGCTTCGGCGCGGTACCGGGACGTAAAACGCGACCGAGACAATGCATCCGGCTTCGACATGGAGCCGGGACCCCCTCCCGACCAAACCCGATTCAACGCAAGGAGTGTTAGAGCATGAACTTCAAAATGAAAGCGCTGGTGGCCGCTGCCGCCGTCGCCATGGCCGGTGCGGCACACGCCGATATTCAGAACGCAAACATTGGCGCCACGCCGATTGCCAGCGCTCAGTCCGAGCTCGTGTTCTCCGCCTGGAGCGACAGCGCTCAGGTCGGCTTCACCTGGGATGTCGAGCACAGCGGTTTCCTGTCGGCCGTGAGCGATGCCAAGCTGCTCAACATCATCGACGCCAACCCCAAGCAGGCCGCCTCTCTGACCGGCCCGGCCTCGATCGAGTCGAAAGTGGCCGGTGTCAATGGCGTGGTCTTCGACATGAAGATCACTGGCTTTGACGCCTTCCTGAGCGCCGCCGGCGGCGCCAACGATGTCAAGTTCAACCTCTTCGCCGGCAACTCGGTGGGGCTGGATGTGCACCTGGCCTCTTTCAGCAGCCCGCTGGGTGCGTTGTCGGGTGGCATCTTCGACAACGTCGGCAACACGTTCGTCAGCTACGTCAATGCGGTGAACGGCAAGATGACCGGCACCAACGTCACCGACGATGCTGTGGTGACTACTTCGGCTGATGGCGTGGCCTACGCCGGTTCGGCCGCCTGGGGCAACGCCACGCTCTACCCGGGTCTGAGCTTCAATGCCGGCCTGGGCGAAGCCATCGCACTGGCTGTGCTCTACGGCAACAACACGGTCGCCGCCGAAGCCAAGGCCTTCACGCTGAATGGCGGGGCTCTGCAGGCCTCGACCTATCTCGCCCAGGACGGCTATCACCTGCAGATCGCCGCCGTGCCGGCCGTGCCGGAGCCCGAGACCTACGCCATGCTGCTGGCCGGTCTGGGCCTGGTCGGTGCCATCGCCCGTCGTCGTTCCATCTGATCATTTCTCAGACATAAAGGATTCCGACTCATGAAGATCAAGCACATCGCACTCGGTTGCGCCCTCGCCGCCGCCGCCATCGGCGCCCAGGCCGCCTCGGCCATCAACGGCCACACCGTCATCTTCTTCTCCGGCGCCTCGGCCCCGGACAAGTTCATGGCCGACATCTCCACCTCGATCCTGACCGGCGCCGTGCAGTACCGTGGTGTCAATGCCGACAACAGCATCAACGGCAACTACAACGCCTTCGTTGGCGAAGCCAACAACATCCCGGGCGTGGCCAACGGCACCAAGCTGGCCATCATCAAGCGCTCCGAGGGGGGCTCCGAGCGCGGCGTGGGCCCGGTCGGCCAGCAGCTCAACATCCGCACCATGGACCTCAATGACTGCGACCTGACCGCCAGGACCTGCAAGCTGATGGGCGACGATCAAGCCGGCGTGGGCGGCTTGGTGCCCGACATGGGCGTGTCCGACGTCGAGCCGGCGATGTTCGTCGGCCTCGGCGTCAACGTGCCGAGCGATGGTGCCGAGACCCCGGCCAACCTGTTCGCCGAAGTGCAGCCGGTGAACCAGCTGATGTTCGGCATCGTGGCCACCAACTCGATCCCGGCCAACACCCATTTCTCGCGCGTCAGCTACGGCAACCTGCTGTCGGGCAAGTACGAGACCTGGAGCCAGTTCTCCGCCGCGCTGAACGACGGCGCCGCCGAAGACAACGTGGTGGTCTGCCGTCGTGTGCCGGGCTCGGGCACCCAGGCCTCGTACAACATGTACTTCAACAACTTCCCGTGCGGCAGCGCCAGCAACGCCACGACGCCTATCGCCGGTGTGTTCGATAGCGATTTCGCTGCCTTCAACGGCAACGGCGACGGTTCCGAAGCCAGCCCCTTCGAGATCGACCCGAGCCTGGCGACCGGCAAGATCGTGATCGAGAACTCCGGTTCGGGCGATGTGCGCAACTGCTTGAAGGCCGCCAACGGCCGCACCGAGCACAAGGCGCTGGGCGCCGACGGCTTCTGGTACACCGTGAAGTTCCAGAACGGTGCCAAGCCCTACCGCGCGATCGGCGTACTGTCGACCGACAGCTACGGCAAGGAGTCGGGCTGGGCCTTCCGCATGCTGGACGGCGCGGGCACCTACAACCTCGCCACCCAGACGGCTTCGGCCGGTGCCACCGGTGTGGCCCCGAGCAAGGCCAACCTGGTGTCGGGCGCGTATGACTTCGTGCTCGAGCTGTCGATGCAGCATGCCGGCCTGACCGGTGTGAAGAAGGCGGTGTTCAACGAGATGGTCCGCCGTGCCGGTTCGACCACCTACACCGGCGACACCACCGGCGTGTTCACCACGGTGCCGAACGCCTTCGCCACCCTGCCGCAGATCGGCGATGCCGTGGCCCAGCCGACCCTGGTTGCCAGCCACACCCGCCTGGCCAACTCCTGCGCCCCGCTGCAGAAGTTCTAAGCCTTGCAAGCGGCCGGCCCGGCGGAAGCCGGGCTGTTCGATGGTCCGCGGGCCCGGCAACGGGCTCGCGGCATTTTGTCGTGTAGGGGGCTGATTTCCTTTATGGCGCCCCTGATGCATTGCCCGAACCGACCGATGACACTTTTTCTCGACATGTTTCGTACTTGTTTGCGTTGTCTGTGCGTGGCCGTGTGTGCGCTCGGCGCGTCGCTGGCCTCTGCGCAGGAGGGCGGCTTCGACGTGCTGGAATTTGCCGTCGAAGGCAACACGGCGCTGCCGGTGCTGGCGATCGAGCGGGCGGTGTATCCGCAGCTCGGGCCGGGCGGTGGCGTGGCGGCGGTAAATGCCGCGCGCGATGCGCTGGAGCGCGCCTACCATGACGCGGGCTACCTGACGGTGACCGTCGAGGTGCCGCAGCAGAAGGTCGATGGCGGCCTGGTGCGGTTGCAGGTGGTGGAAGGGCGCGTCGAGCGGCTGAAGGTCAGCGGTGCGCAATACACGCTGCCAAGCCGGGTGCGTGAGCAGACGCCCTCGATGGCCAAGGGTGAGGTGCCGAATTTCAACGACGTGCAGGAGGATTTGACCCGCCTGGGGCGCAATCCGGACCTGCGCATCAATCCCTTGTTGCGCCCGTCGGCGCGGCCGGGATCGATCGAGGTGGAACTGGCGATGGACGACCAGTCGCCGCTGCACGGCAGCCTCGAGCTGAATAACAAGAAAAGCGCCGATACCGATGCCGGCCGCCTCGAGGGCGCGGTGCGCTATGACAACCTGTGGCAGCGCCGCCACTCGATCGGCATCAACTATTTCGTGTCGCCGGCCAACCGGGACGACGTCGAGGTGTGGGGTGTGAACTATGCCGCCCCGCTCGGCAAAGCGACCCTGGCCGGCTTCTTTGCGCGCTCGACCAGCGACGTGCCGACCGCCTTCGACACGCAGTCGATCGGCAACGGCGACACCATGGGCTTTCGCTGGATCCGGCCCCTGCCGGCGCTGCAGGGCTTTTTCCATTCCCTGAGCCTGGGGGCCGACTACAAGGACAACGCGCAGCGCACCGAACTCGGTGGCGGATTCGCGCTGAGCCAGCCGATCAAGTACTGGACGCTGGTGGCGCAGTACAACGCCGGCTGGCAGCGCGGGCCGGGGACGTGGCGCCTGGGGGCGGGCTTTTCGTTCGGCCTCGACGGGCTCAATCGCAAGGACATCGACTGCAACGGGGTGACGGTGGACCAGTTCGAGTGCCGGCGGCCCGACGCCGAGCCGACCTTCAGCGTGTTGCGCCTCGACCTGGAGTACACACGACCGTTCGGCAAGGGCTGGATCGCCAAGTCGCGGCTCGACGTTCAGCGGGCGAGCGGACCGCTGGTCAATACCGAGCAGTTCTCGGCCGGCGGCATGGACTCCGTGCGCGGCTATCTGGAAGGCGAGCGCCAGGGCGATGACGGGCTCAAGTGGTCGTCGGAGCTGGCGACGCCGGCCCTGTGGGTGATTGCCGAGCGTTATCCGGTGACGGCGTTCTCCTTCTATGACTGGGCCCATCTGGAAACCCAAAACACCCTGCCGGGGCAGGACGCCTCCGCGGTGCTGGCCAGCGCGGGGGTTGGTCTGCGTGTTGGCGAGGGGCGCGGCCTCAAGGCGGAACTGGCCTGGGCGCAGGTGTTCCACGCGGGGGCGGATGGCCCGAAGCGGACCCGCGATGGCGATGGCCAGGCGCTGGTGCGGGTGAAGTACGAATTCTGAGCAGGGTGCGTGGGCGCCGCGTACTGCGCGCCCGCGACCGGGAGAAAGTCATGAATCGCAATCGATATCGTCTGGTCTTCAGCCGTCGTCTGGGTTTCCGCATTCCGGTGGCCGAGCATCTGTCGTCCTGCCCCAAGGGCGCGACGGGCGTGCGTGTGGCCGTGGCCGGCGCCCTGGCCCTGCTCGGGGGGAGCGCCTTGGCGGGGGCCAATTTGCCCACGCCGGCATCGGTTTTCGTGCGCGCCGGGTCGCCGGGCACGGCCAACCTGCCGACCGTCAACGGCACGACCATGACCATCCAGCAGACCTCGCAGGCGCCGGTGGTCATGCAGTGGCAGAACTTCGACATTGGGCAGGGGCACACGGTGCGCTTCGTGCAGCCGACGGCACAGTCCCGCGCGATCAACGTGGTGTTGCCGGGCGGGACGCGTAGCGACATCTACGGCAACCTGCAGGCCAACGGGCAGGTGTACCTGTTCAACCAGGCGGGCATCCTGTTCGGGCCGGGGGCGCGGGTGGATGTGGGCGGGCTGGTGGCGTCCACGCTGAAGCTGAACGACAAGCTGATCGAGCAGTCCTTGTCGGCCCTGTCGGGCTACGACGCGGTGGCGCGTACCTACACCTACGGTGAAGCGGCGCTGGCTCGCGACGGGGCGGCCGGCGATATCCGGGTCGAGCAGGGCGCGCGTATCGTCGCCGCGAAGAACGGCCGGGTCCTGATTGCCGCGCCGAATGTGACCAACGCCGGCGAGATCTCGACGCCGGAGGGCCAGACCCTCCTGGCTGCGGGTGAAAAGCTCTACATCGCCGATTCCATCGACAGCCGCCTGCGCGGGGTGCTGGTCGAAGTGTCCGGCGGTGGCTCGGTGACCAACGAGGCGGCCGGTGCGCTGCTGGCCGAACGCGGCAACATCACGCTGGCCGGCCTCAATGTGTCGCAGCAGGGCGCCGCGCGGGCGACCACCTCGGCCACGCTGAACGGCTCGATCTACCTGCAGGCCCGGAGCAGTGTCGAGGGCGCCAACGGGGGGCTCACGGCACAATACGACAGCGGTGCGGTGGTGCTCGGCGCGGCCAGCACGACCACGATCGATCCGGAATCCACGGCCGCCGATACCTTGCGCGATGATGCGGCCTTCAATCGCAGTGAGGTGGATCTGGTCGGCAAGACCATCGATCTGCAGGGGCAGGCGCGCATTTCCGCCACGGCCGGCAGCGTGACCCTCACCGCCGTGGCCGACCGTGGCGCGGGCGGTGTGGTTGATCCCGAGGACGCCAAGACCGCCGCCATTCGGGTTGGCGACCAGGCCAGCATCGATGTGTCCGGCCTGCGCGACGTAAAGGTGGCCGGCAATCGGGACGTGGTCGACGTCGAACTGCGCGGCGATGAGCTGAAGGACTCGCCCCTGCAGCGCGATACGGCCGAGGGCCGCCCGCTGTATGGCAAGAAGGTGTCGATCGATGTCGTCAAGGGCTTCGAGGTGGACGACGGCGCCGCGCCGTTGGCGGACATCTCCGGCTATCGCAAGGGTATCGAGCGTAGCGTGGCCGAGCTGTCGACGGTCGGCGGGACGATCGCGCTGCAGTCGGAGGGCCGTGTCACGTTGGCACAGGATGCCTCGCTCGACGTGTCGGGCGGCAGCGTCACCTACACCTCGGATGGCGCGCAGCTGACGCCCAAGACCTACTTGAAGACCCAGGCCGGGCCCTGGGTTGCGGTGGAGAACGCGCGCGCGGATGTGCGCTATACCGGCGAGACCCGCACGGTGCTGCAACAGACGGCGGATCGCGTGATCGGCAACGATGCCGGCCGGGTGGTCGTCAGCGGTCAGTCGGTGACGCTGGACGGCCAGCTGCGGGCCAGCACGGTCCGCGGCATCGATCAGCGCACGTCCACCGCCACCAGCCGCCGCTGGTTCGACTGGTCCTACGCCGGCGAGGCGTCTGCGGCCAGTGCCTTCGTCGAGCGGATCGAAAGTCAGGTGCTCGAGCGCGAGCGCGTGCGCACCCGCATCGAGCAATTCGTTGGCAATCCGCTGACGCGGGCGAACCTGGTGCAGACCGGCCGACTCGGCTGGACCGGCTCGGCGGCGCCGCAGGGCGGCACGCTGGAATTGCGCGCCAACCTGGATGATGCTGCGGCCAGCGCCGCCGTGGGTGACATCGTGCTGACCGGCGCCGTACCGGCAGCGGGCGTGCGGGCCGCCGATACCTTGTATCTGTCGTCCAGCCTGCTGCACGGCGGCGGCTTCAATCAGCTGCTGCTGGCCGGGCGGGGGGCGTTCACCCTGGCGGCGGGCACGGTCATCGATGGGATGGTGGGCAGCCGCCTGAGCGTCACGGCGCGAGAGGTCCGTGTGGAGGGCGCGCAGGGCGGTGTCGCGGGGGCGCAGGTCCATCTGCCTGGCGGCGAGATCCTGCTGAGTACTGTGAACCCGGTCGCCGAGCAGAGCCAGCGCCCGGAGGACAACGGGATCTCGGTGGGCTCGGGTGCCCGGCTGTCGACCGCGGGGGTGTGGACCAATGACCGGCTGAGCCCGCCGGCGGCCCTGTCGCCGGCCGCGGTGGCGGTCGATGGCGGCACGATCCGGCTCGATTCAAACGCCGATCTGACGGTCAACGGGGCGCTCGATGCCTCCGCCGGCGCCTGGCGCGTGGCGAACGGGTCGGTCAAGACCGGCGACGGCGGGCGCATCGCGCTGGCGACCGGCAGTTTCGGCGATGGTGCAACGCCCAGCCGCGCCCTGGTCCTGGGGCCGCAGTCGTCGCTGACGGCCTACGCGAGCGCAAGCTTCGACGGCGCCGACAGCGGCCACGGCGGCACCCTGGCGGTCGATGCGTCGGCGTTGCTGCTGGCGCCGGCGTCGCTGCCGGCCGGCGGCACGAGCGCCGGGACGCTGCGGCTGGACGATACCTTCTTCGGCCAGGGCGGTTTCAGCGATTTCCTGCTCACCGGCAAGACGCGGGTGGACATCGCCGCCGGCGCCAGCATCGCGCCGGTTCCCTGGGTGCAGGCGATTTCACCGCAGCAGCAACTGGCTGCCAGCGCCCGCACGCTGAGCGCGGCGAGCCTGCGCCGCGACAGTGCGTTCGTTGGCGGCCCGGGGTCGATGACGATCGCCTCGGACGCGTCGGCGGTCGGCACGATCGTCATGGCGCAGGGCAGCCGGATCGCGATGTCGCCCGGCGGGCGCATTACGCTTGATGCGGCGGCGCGTATGGCGGTGGACGGCGTTTTGCAGGCGCGCGGCGGGGAGGTGTCCCTGAGCACGGCGCCGGTGGTGCCCGACCTGACCAACCGCGACCGCCTGAACCCGGCCGACAACATCCACCTCGGGCAGCAGGTGCGCATCGATGTGTCCGGCGCGACGGTGGCGACACCAGGCGCCCCCTGGAACGAGGGGCAGGTGCTCGACGGTGGCAATATTGCGATCGACGCCGGCCGCGGCTATGTGGTGATGCAGTCGGGCGCCGCGTTGGTGGCCGATGGCGCCGTCGGCATGCTGGACATCGTCTCGCCGTTTGGCGGTGTGGCGCGCAATCAGGTGGTGGCCAGCGCGGGTGGGACCATTGCCGTGTCGGCGCGCGAGGGCATGTTACTCGACGGCATGCTGAGCGCGCATGCCGGCCGCCCCGGGGTGGCCGGTGGCGAGCTGTCGCTGGCGCTGTCGTCCCAGGGACAGTGGTTCGGCGTGGTCGGCGAGACCTTCGGCGGCAATCTGAACCCGGCGCGGACGCTGGTTGTGGCCACCGGCGGCAGCGCCGGCGCAGACGCCATTGCGGCCGGCAGCGTGGTGCCCAGCGCGTCCCATCTGGGACGTGCGCGCATCGACAGCGCCAAGCTGACTGCCGGTGGGTTCCAGGACGTGCGCCTGGCCAGTACCGACACCATTGCCTTCGAGGGGGATACGACGCTGGCGCTGCCTGGGCGTTTGCGCCTCGAAGCGCCGAACCTGACGGGCGATGCGGCCGCCAACGTGACGTTGAGCGCCGCGTCGATCGCGCTGACCCAGAGCGACAACAGCGCCCTGCGCAAGCGCCCGAACGCGCCGACCGGCGCGACCGGCAGCGGTGCCCTGGTGCTGCAGGCCAATGAAATCGATGTGCGGGGCCGTGTGGCGGTGAGCGGTTTTGCCAGTACGCGGCTGGCCGCGCTGAACGAAATGCGCCTGTCGGGGCAGGACGCGGGCGGGGAGCTTGTCGGCCGCCTGGTGACCAATGGCGATCTCACGCTGGCGGCGGGCGTGATCTACCCGACCTCCGGCGCGGACTTCTCGGTCGAGCTGCGCAACAACCCGTTGGGGACGCTGAGCATCGCGGCAATCGGCGCCGACCGTACGCCGTGGTCGGCGCTCGGTCGCCTGAGCCTGATCGCGCCGAACATCGTGCAGGGCGGCCGCCTGCGGGCGCCGTTTGGCGAACTGAGCCTGAGCAGCGGCCTGCTGACCGACAGTGGCACCACGCTGGGTGACCGGACGAGCACGCCCGTGGTGGGCGGGCGGGTCGAGCTGGTCGATGGCAGCGTGACCTCGGTGAGTGCGGATGGCATGACGCTCCCCTACGGGCAGACGCAGGTCGCGGGGCGGGAGTGGGTGTTCGATACCGGCACCTCGCTCAAACCGCTCGAGACGGCGCCGGACAAGCGCATCGCGCTGTCGGGCGACCGGATCGACATCGGGCAGGGCGCCCTGGTCGATGTGTCTGGCGGGGGCGACCTGCAGGCCTGGGAGTTCATCGCCGGGCGGGGCGGCTCGACCGATCTGCTGGCCGGCAGCGCGGGCACCTATGCCCTGGTGCCGGCGATCGGCAGCGGCGCAGCGCCGTATGCGGCCGACACCTGGTCGGACAGCCCGGTCCAGGTCGGTCAGATCGTGCGCATCCTGAGTGGCGCCAACGGATTGCCGGCGGGCGACTATACCTTGCTGCCCGCACGTTACGGCCTGGTCGACGGGGCCTACACCATCCGTATCCGCGACGACATGGCGGACCTGTCGCCGACCGGCGGGTTCGTCGGCACCGACGGCATCGCGGTGGTGGCGGCGCGATTTGGCGAGAAGCTTGCCGGCGGCGCGGTGTTCGACAGCCGCACGGTGGGGCTCGAAGTGCTCAGCGGGCGGGATGTCCGCCTGCGCTCGGAGTATCTGGAGAGCGCCGCCAGCACCTTCTTTCCCGCCGCCGGGGGCTCGGTGGCGGACGCCGGCCGGCTCGCCTTGCGGGCCGGCAGCCAACTGGACGTGACCGGCATCGTGCGGGCCAACAAGGGCGCGGGCGGGCGCGGCAGCCAGATCGATCTGACCGCCGACCGCCTGGCCGTGCTCGCCGACGGTCGGCCGGCGCAGGCCGGGGAGGTGGTGCTCAGCCCGGAGCTATTGGCACGATTGAATGCCGAGAGCCTGCTGCTCGGGGCGACCCGCGAGCGCGTGCTCGGCGACGGTGCCACGCCGACCTGGCTGATCGCCTCCGACGCGCCAAGCGGTGGCGCGAACAGTGTGCGGGTCGATACGCGGGATGGCGATGCGCTCAAGGCGCCGGAGATCATCTTGGCGGCGCGGGACACGCTGAGCGTCGAGAGCGGCTCGCGCATCGAGGCTACGGCCGGCGCCACGCAGGCGCCCCAGACCCTGGTGGTGGCGGGTAGCGGCACGGCGGCCGATGGCGCGCTGCTGCATGTCTCGTCCGGCGGCGGCGTGACGGTGCAGCGCGACACGCCGAGCGGCAGTTCGGGGTCACTGGTCATCGGCCGGAACGCGACTCTCGCCGGGCGCAGCATCACCAGCGATGCGACGGGCAGCGTTCGCCTGGACGGGGTCGATGCCGGCAACCGGCAGTTCGACCTGACCGAGACCGGCGGCACGGTGACCTTCTCGGCCAGCCGCCTGGGATTCGGCCAGGTGTCCGCCGGCACCACCGGTCTGGTGCTCGACGCCTCGGCGCTGGCCGAACTGGGCGATGCCGCGGTGCTGGCCCTGCGCAGCTATTCGACGGTCGACCTCTACGGCGCGACGACGATCGGTGCGAGCACGCTGGACGCATTGGTGATCGACGCGGCCGGCATCGTGACGCGTGATGCGGCCGGGGCCCAGCAGAACATCGTGGCGAAGTCCGTGACCTTGACGCACACCGGCACGGCGGTGGCCGCCTCGGTGAATGCCGATGCGGGCAGCCAGCTGAACATCAGTGCCGAACGGATCGTGCTTGGCGAAACCCCGGCGGCGGGCGCCTTCCGCTCGACCGGCGCGGCGCAGACCACGTGGTCCGCCAGCGCCGAGGTGATCGGGCAGGGCGAGGGCCGCCATGTCGTGGACGGTGATCTGGCCGTGACGACCGGCCGGATGACGGTCGCCACCGGGGCGGATACCACGCTCGATGTCGGTCAGACCTTGACCGTGACGTCGAGCGGCTCGGCGCCTGGCACGGCGGCCGGTGTCGGTGGCCGGCTGGCCCTGAATGCCGAGCAGATCGCCGTGAGCAGTCGTGTCGAAGCCCGCGCGGGTGAAGTGATGTTGACCGCGCGCTCCGGCGACGTGGTGATCGACAGCGCCGACCCGCTCCGGCCGGGCCTCGTGTCGGCGGCCGGTGTCGAGGTTGCACTGGGGCCTCAGACGGCCGCCTTCTCGGCCGGGCAGGTCCGGTTGCAGGCCGATGCGGGCGACGTGGTGGTCGGCGCCGGCGGCCTCGTCGATGTGTCGGCACCGGGCGGCGCCGACGCGGGCGAGGTGTCCTTGATTGCAACCCAGGGCAAGCTGGTGCTCGACGGCGCATTGAAGGCCACGACATCGCCCGCGGCGGACCTGACACCATCGGGCGGCGCGCTGGCGGTCGATGTGGCGCAGCTCGGGGATGCCGCCGGTAGCCTGGCTGCGTTGGCCAGAGCGTCGGCCGACTTCACCCGTGCGGTCAATGTGCGGGTGCGCTCCGGCGACATGGTGCTGGGCGCGACGGATCGCATCGCGTCCGAAGACATCGGGCTGTTTGCCGACGACGGCCGGATCGATCTGCACGGCGTGCTCGACGCCTCGGGCGACAAGGGCGGAGCCATCCGTGTCTATGCCAATGGCGGCAACCGCGCCGGCAGTGGCGTGCTGAACGTCGATGGCGCCCGGCTGCTGGCCATGGGGCAGGGCGCAGGCGGAGCCGGCACGGCCGGCGATGGCGGGCGCATCGAACTGGGCGTGTCGGCCAGCGACGGCAGTGCGGCCTCGCCGCGCCTGATCCTCCAGCGCGGGCGGGTCGATGTGAGCAGCGTGAACGGCGCCGGCGGCGACGTGGTGTTGTCGGCGCCACGCGGCGCGGATGGCACGAGCATGGCAATGGACGCCATCGACACCCGCGTCATGGAGATCGTCGGTGCCGGTGCGGTGGATGTGGTCGGCTATGCGCGCGAGAGTGCGCGCCGCATCGTGACCAGCGGCAACAACAGCGGCAGCACGCTCAATCTGGGGGGTTTGTTCGAACTGGTCAACGACGCGATCTCTGGTGCCGGCGTGCCGACCACCGCGCGGGTCGTCGGCCGGGAGGCGGTCGTGGTGTTCGGGCGGGCGCTGTTGGGCGCGACCGCCGGTGACGATTTCGAAGCCCTGGCCCGGGCCGATGGCGGCAGCTGGCTGGGGGCCTTGCTGGGGGATCTGGTGGGGGACGCGGCGGGCAATGTCGACCTCCAGGTGGCGGCAGGCCGGGCCATTGATCAGGCGTTCCGCGGGGTGGCCGGTGGTGCCCATAGGACGGAGCGGAGTGTGGCGGCGGTGCTGGCGGCCGGGCTCGAACAACTCGGCACCCCCGCTGCGGTGGCCGCCGCCGTGCGCAGCGATCTGGAAAGCACGCTGATCGCCGGCAGCAGCGATGCCGCGGCGCTGGCGTCTGCGCGTGCGGTGCTGGCGCAGCATGGTCTGGGCGCGGGATCGGCCGCCGACAGTTTCCTGAGTGGCGCGACGACCGATCTGGTCGACGCGACCCGGGTGGTGTCCCAGGCGGCCAGCGCGGCGGGGCTGGCGGCGACCCCCGAATCGGCCGTCAAACTGGCGGTCAGCGCGTTCGGCACGCAGCGCAGCTACGGCGCCAACCGGGCATTGACGAGCGCTCAGGCCACCGCGCTGGCGAACCAGGTGTGGTCGCTGGGTAATCCGGATGCGGGGCGCTATCGCGTGTTCGCGTCGACCCAGCGCTTCATCGGCCATGCCGACGCGATGATCGCCTCGCTGGGTTTGGCGGGTGTTGCCAACGTGGGCGCTCGCGCCGAGATTCAGGTGCGCAGCAGCGGCGACCTGCGGGTGGACGACGTGCTCGACTTCGGCAATGTGGCGGTGTCGAGCAGCCCGTTCGGCAACATCGGCACGGGCATCCTGCCGGTGTGGCAGTCGGGCAATCACGCCGGCATGCTGACCCTGGTCGCCGCCGGCAACGTGAACATCAACAAGAGCGTGCTGGATGGCAAGACCCGCCGCTATGTCTCGTCGGCGTCCACCGGTGCCTTCCGGCCCGATAGCCAGAGCGAATTCGCGCTGGCCGGGACGCCGTCATGGGCGTTGCGGGTGGTGGCCGGCGCCGATGGCACGGCCGCGGACCCGATGGGCACGATGCCGGCGGATGCTTTCGGCCGCGGGCGTGTGACCGTGGCCCGGGATGCCGTGATGCGCACTGGCACCGCGCAGATCGACCTGGCCGCGCAGGGCGATGTGGTGCTCGGCGGTAGCACGGCGGCGGTGTTCACCGTCGGCACGATCGATGCGGGCGCGACCGATTTTCGCGACGACGCGCGCCTGAGCCGGGCGCGCGACAACTTCGGCCGCGATGGCGGCGATATCCGGATTCGCGCGGGCGGCAGCCTGACGGCCGTGGGCCGCGCGGTGCAGGACGTTTCCGCCTGGCTCAAGCGCCAGGGCAGCGTGGATGGCGATGGCCGTATCTACGCCGACGGGCCGACGGCGAGCAACCCGACCTGGTTCGTCCAGCCGGAGAATTTCGGGCAAGGCGTGGCCACGCTGGGCGGCGGCGACCTGATCGTGAGCGTCGGCCAGGACGTGCGCAACGTGGTCCTGGCGACAGCCACCGCCGGGCGTATCGAGGGCGGGATCGGCGACCCGGCGAGTGCTGCAAACCTGCGCGTGACCGGTGGTGGCGATCTGACGGTGGTGGCCGGGCGGGATGTGACCGGTAGCACCTTGTACGCGGGGGCGGGTGATGCGCGGTTGGCGGCGGGACGCAATGTCGGGTCGACCTCCGCGAGCGATGCGGTTCGTGTCGCGCTGGGGGATACGCGCTTTCGGGTGTCGGCGCGGGGTGATGTGATCCTGAAGGATGTCTTCAACCCGACGCTCGAAGGCAGCGCGACCGGGACGTATTTTTCCACCTACGGTGCGGCATCGGCCCTGCGTGTCGACGCGCTGGCCGGCCGGATTGCACTCGGCAGCTTCGCCTTCGGCCCGGCGCAGCTGTGGTTGTCGGCACCGGCCGGCGACATCGAGATCGCCGGCGGCACCTTGCTACCGAGCGAGCACACCGTCGTCAGCCTGCTGGCGCAGGAGGATGTCGTGTTTTCCGGCACCTTGACCCTGTCCGGCCTGGATCCTGACAGCATTGCCCGTCCGGCACGGCCGGTGAGCAACAACGCGTCCTTCCTCGTGGGGGCGCCGGCGGCCCGCCCAGTGGCGCTGACTAGCACCCGCGCGGTGACGGTGGTGTCTGCGCAGGGCGATGTCATCGGCCCGGATCATCGCACCGGCGGTGCTACTCCGGCGCTGGTGTCCTCCCTGCCGGTGGCGGTGTATTCGGGCGGCGATGTGAAAGACTTCGGCTTTGTTGCCACGCACGGCCGGCTGGACCAGGTGTCGACGGTGACCGCACTGGGCGATGTGGTCTTTGCGCCCAAGCTCAATCCCTCCACCGGTGCGCTGGAGAACACCTCGACCGTGGGTATGATCGTCCATGGTCCGGGCCGCCTGGCCGTCACGGCAGGCGGCGATGTGGACCTGGGCAACAGTCTGGGCATCGTGTCGCGCGGCAATGTCGACAACGCCTATCTGCCAGAGCTGTCGGCGGCGATCGATGTACTGGCAGGCACGCGCGGCGCGGACTATGCGGCACTCCTTGCCGCCACCCGCCCGGGCGATGCGGCCGGCACCGATGTGTTCGATCGCACGATGCTGGGCATTCTCGGCGGTGGTTCGCTCGAGGCCTTGTTGGGAGATCCGGACAATGCCACGCTGAACACGCGCCGCGAGACCAGCCGGGCTGAGCTGCAGGTGTGGTTTGGCCGCTATGACGACGCCTTGTTGAGCCACATGCGGGCAAAGACCGGCAACGCCGGTCTGGATCGGGCCGCCGCCGAGGCCGCGTTTGCCGCCTTGCCCGGTGCCGAGCGCGAGGCGTTCTTCCAACAGCAGCGCCCGGTGCTGAACGAAATCCTTTTCGCGTCGCTGCGCTATGCCGGCCGGATGGGAGATGCGCTGGCAGCCGGGGCCGGTGGCTATGCCGCGGGCTTCCAGGTGCTGGCGTCGGCCTTCCCCGCGGGCGGCGAAGGGAATATCGAGGGCTTCCTCAGCCAGTTCAAGACGGTGCAGGACGTCGAGAGCGCCGATTCGCTCGCCTCGGCCGGACTGCCCCCCGATCATCAGGAGCATGCCTCCGCGATTGCCTTGATCGCGCCCTATGGCGCGGTGAACGTGGGTGTGCCGGGCGGTGTCGCGGGCGACCCGACGCGTACCGGCGTGGTGGCGATCGGCAAGGGCAATGTCGACATCGTGGCGCGCGACAGCGTGGAGGTGGGGCCGTCGCGCATCTTCACCCTCGGCGGCGGCGCCATTCAGGCCTGGAGCTCGCTGGCAGACATCGATGGCGGCAGTTCGCCGAAGACGGCGGCCGCGACGCCGCAACCCACGCTGCGACCCAAGGGCGACAGTTTCGAGCTCGATGTCTCGGCCAGCGTGTCGGGCGGGGGGATCGCCACGCTCAAGAAGCTGCCCACGGTCCGCAATGCGCCGGTCAGGCTGTATGCCCCCAACGGCGTCGTCGATGCGGGCGATGCGGGGATCCGGGTCAGCGGCGATCTCGAAATCGGCGCGCAGCAGATCATCGGCGCCGACAATATTTCGGTGGGCGGCAGCCTGTCCAGCTCGGCATCTGCTCCGCCGCCCGCCGCGCCAGCCGTATCGCCGGCCTCATCGAATCCGACCGATGCCGTGGAGGCTGCCAATGCCGCGCTCGAGAACGATCCGCCGGCCGCCGGGCCGTCCGGGGACTCGTCCTTGCTGACGGTCGAGGTCCTGGCGATGGGCGAGGGCTGCGACGAGGCGGCGCGCAAGCGGGGCGAGTGCCAAGAGTAAGCAGGGGGCGGTAGTTCTTTCGGACTACCGCCGGGGCGTGCTGGACGCCCGCCCGCTTAACACGCCATGGCCATCATGACGGGCTGAGTCCGGAGCCCGAGTTGCCATGAAGAAACTGTTTGCCCTCGTCCTTGCGCTGGCCCTGCCGGTGAGCGCGCATGCCTGGTGGAACGAAGCCTGGACCGCGCGCCGCGCGGTGGTCATCGACACCACCGCCGAGACCGGCGTGGCGGTACCGGCGGCGTCGATGGTGACGGTGCCGGTGCGCCTGCACAGCGGCAACTTCGATTTTCTGGGTGCCAAGCTCGACGGCAGCGATCTGCGCTTCATGGCGGCGGACGACCTCACGCCGCTCAAATTCCATATCGAACGCTATAACAGCACCGACGAGCTGGCGCTGGCCTGGGTGCAGGTGCCGCAGGTGGCGCCGCAGATGGCCGACCAAAAGGTGTTCGTCTATGTCGGCAATGTCGGCGCGGCGGCCGAGCAGGATGCGGCCGGCAGCTATGACGCCAGCACCGCGGCGGTCTTCCACTTTGCGCAGGGCGATGCACCGCCGGTGGATTCGAGCAAACATGCCAACGTGGCGACAGCGCCGGTGGCGATCGAGACGGCCGGGTTGCTCGGCGCCAGCGCACGTTTCGACGGCACGCAGGCGATGGAGATTGCGCCGTCGGCCGCGCTGGCGCTGGACGGGTCGCGCGGGCTGACGTTGTCGATGTGGCTGCGTCCCGACGACGGGGTGACCGAGGGCACGCTTTACCAACAGGACGGGGTGCGCCTCGACCTGGTCGGCGGCACGCTGGTGCTGCGCACGCCGGCCGGGGATGTCACCGGCGGCGGCGTGGGCGCCGGGGCCTGGCATCACGTGGCGGTGAGCGTGGGCGGCGGCAAGGTGGTGTTCTATGTCGATGGCGATCAGGTGGCGGCCGGCGAGGTGCAGCTGCCCTTGCTGCAGGCGCCGGTGCGCATCGGCGAGGGCTTTGTCGGCCTGCTCGACGAGTTGCAGATCAGCAACACCGTGCGCAGCGGCGACTGGGTGAAGCTGGCGGTGGCGGCGCAGGGGCCCGAAGGCCGCCTGCTGCGGGTGGTCGAAGATGCTGGCGAGGCGGCCGACGAGGGCGGGCATTCCTACTTTGGTGTGCTGGTCGACAACCTGACGGTCGATGCCTGGGTGGTGATCATCATCCTGATGGTGATGTTCGCCATTGCGTTGCTGGTGATGGTGGCCAAGGCGCAGTTCGTGGCCCGGGTGGATCGCCACAATCGGGCCTTCCTGCAGCACTTCCGCGAGGCGAAGGACGATTTTCTGTCGATCGCGCAGGGCAGGGCGCATGCGCATTCGTCGCTGTTCCGGCTGTATTCGGCCGGGGTGCGCGAGGTCGGAAAGCGGGTGGCGGATGGCCGCGAGCACCTGACCGGCGCCTCGCTCAATGCCATCAAGGCCTCGGTCGATGCCGATCTAGTGCGCGAGTCGCACCGCCTCAACGACAAGATGGTGCTGCTGACCATCGCCATCTCGGGCGGTCCTTTTCTCGGTCTGCTCGGTACCGTGGTGGGGGTGATGATCACCTTTGCGGCGATCGCGGCGGCCGGTGATGTGAACGTCAATGCCATCGCGCCGGGTATCGCTGCGGCGCTGCTGGCCACGGTGGCCGGCCTGGCCGTGGCGATTCCGGCACTGTTCGGCTACAACTACCTGGCCGGGCGGATCAAGAACATCTCGGCGGACATGCACATCTTCGTCGATGAGTTCATTACCCGCATCGCCGAAGTCTACGACCGTTAAGCCATGTCCGCCGACATCCGCGAGGACAACCAGCCCTACGACGACATCAACGTCACGCCGATGCTCGATCTGGCGTACGTGCTGCTGGTAGTGTTCATCATCCTGACCACTGCCTCGGTACAGGGCATCAAGGTCGAATCGCCGCAGACCACGGCGGCCGAGAATCTGGCCAAGCCGCAGACCCGCGCCATCACCATCACCCGCGACGGCGATGTGTTTCTCGACGCCTACCCGGTCGACATGGCTCAGCTTGAGACCCGCCTGGCGCAGATGAAGGCGCTCAACCCGGCGCTGCCGGTGGTGCTCAAGGGCGATGCCAGTGCGCAGTACGAGAAGGTGATGCTGGCACTGGAGGTCTGCAAGCGGCTGGGCATCACCGAGATCGGCCTGGTTACCAAGCGGGCACAGTGATGCAGATCCAGAACGACACCCAACCCTACGACTCGATCAACGTCACGCCGATGCTCGATCTGGCCTACGTGCTGCTGGTGGTGTTCATCATCATGACCACCGCCTCGGTGCAGGGGCTGACCATGAACCTGCCCAAGCCGAGCAACACGCCGAGCGAGGAAAAGCACGAGACCAAGATCGTGCAGATCTCGCCCGAGGGGCGCTTCATGATCAACGGCGTGGGGGTGACGCCGGCCGAGCTGGAAAGGCAGCTGCTCGCCGCCAAGGCGCGCGACCCCAAGCTGGCGGTGATGGTCAAGGGCGACCCGGCGACCCAGTACGCCAAGGTGATCGAGGTGGTGGATCTGGTCAATCGCCTGCAGATCGACGGTCTTGGCCTGATCACGGCGCGGATCGGCACATGAGCGGTCTGGCCGAAGAAGAGCTCTTCGAGGCGCCGTGGCGTCGCCGTGCGCGTCAGTTCGGTCTGGCGGTGGTGGTGGCCGCGATGATCGGTGGGGCGGTGCTGCTCGTGCAGAGTCTCGGCGGCGAGGCGCAGCGCCCGGCGCGCCAGGTGACGAAGATCACGATCATTCCCGATACTCCGCCGCCTCCCCCGCCGCCGCCCAAGGAGCAACCCAAGCCCGAGCCGAAGGAGGCGCCCAAGCAGGTCAAGCTGGATGCGCCCAAGCCGCAGGACGTGCCCAAGCCGCAGGACGCCGAGCAGATCAAGATGGAAGGCGAGGCCGGCGACGGGCCGAGCCCGTTTGCCGCGGGTGACGTGTCGCAGGACTACATCGGCGGCGAGATCGGTGGCGGCAACGCCATGCAGTTCGCCTTCTACACCCGGATGCTGCAGCGCCATCTACAGCAGGCGCTGGCGCGTCGATCCGAGATCAAGCGGATGGACTATCGCGTCAAGCTGCGTGTGTGGCTGGCGGGTGACGGCTCGATCCGCCGCGCCGAACTCATCGACAGCACCGGCAGCGCCGAGATGGATACGAAGCTGCGCACGGCCCTGACGGACTTGCCGCCGGTGTCCGAGCTGCCACCGGAAAAACTCCCCCAACCCATTTCCGTCCGGATCACCAATCGGGTGACCGGTTAAGGCCTGACGACGATAGCCATGACCCAGATGAAATCCCTCCCCCTCGCGATCGCCCTGGCTCTGGGCTGCTCGACCGCGTTCGCCGATGAGCGCCAATCGCTCGAAGCGCTGCAGCACACGACCATGAGCTTGATCGAAGTGCTGGTCGAAAACGGCGTGCTCAAGCGCGAGCAGGCCGATGCCATGGTGCAGGAAGCCGAGCGCCGCGCCGCTCAGGCGGTGGCGCAAAAGGCGGCCGAGGCGCCGGCGGCGGGAGCGGTGCGGATTCCCTATGTGCCGCAGATCGTCCGCGACCAGATCCGCGACGAGATCAAGCAGGAAGTGCTGGCCGAGGCCAAGGAAGACCGCTGGGCCGCACCGAACGCCATTCCGGAATGGGTGTCGCGTATCCAGTGGGAAGGCGATGTGCGGCTGCGCTTCCAGTCGGATCGCTATGCCGACGACAACACGCCGGCCGCCAACTACGCCAATGCGCTCGGTGTGACGCCGGGCACCGGCGTGCCGGCGGTGTCCGGCAGCGGCGCACCGTACGTCACCCGAAACGCGGGTGCGGCGGAGGTGTCGGACAACGGCACGGCCATCGGCAACGTGACCGACGACGTCAATCGCTGGCGGGTT
This sequence comes from Denitromonas iodatirespirans, assembly GCF_018524365.1. Lineage (GTDB taxonomy): Bacteria > Pseudomonadota > Gammaproteobacteria > Burkholderiales > Rhodocyclaceae > Nitrogeniibacter > Nitrogeniibacter iodatirespirans. The sequence continues at coordinate 69,651 of NZ_JAEKFT010000019.1, read as the reverse complement.
CGGGCGCGGCTGGGCGTGCTGGCGCGGCTGTCGAACAGCGTGAGCGCCGGTGTGCGAATGGCGACCGGCAACACCGGCGACCGCGTGTCCACCAACCAGACCTTGGGCCAGAATCTCAACAAATACACCTTCGTGCTCGACCGGGCCTACATCAACTATGCGCCCTTCGAGTGGCTCAAGCTGTCGGGTGGGCGGATCCCCAACCCGTGGTTTGCCACGGATCTGGTGTGGGACGACGACCTGAACTTCGAGGGCGTGGCGGCCACCGCCAGCTATCCGTTCAAGGGCGGGTGCATCAGCCCCTTCGTGACGGCGGGCTGGTTCCCGCTCAGGCCCGAAACGCCGGGACAGCGCGAGGACCGTTCGTTGCAGGGCGTGCAGCTGGGCCTGAACCTGCGGGCGGCGGAGGACGTGCGCTTCCGCTTCGGCGTGGCCCAGTACGACTACAAGAACATCGAAGGACGCGTCGACAACGCCTACACCCTGGGGGTCGGCGCCGGCGCGTCCTACGGCCAGTATGGCTACGAAACGGGCTTGCGCGCCAAGGGCAATACCTTGTTCACCACCAACAGCAGCCTCGACGGTACCGCCTTTCCGGCGCAATCCGGTAGCAATCCGATCTGGGGCCTGGCCGCCAAATTCAAGCCGTTGGTCCTGACCGCCACGGCGGATCTGGCGAGCTTCGACCCCGTGCATGTGATGGTGTCGGCCGAATACGTCAAGAACCTGGCGTTCGACCGCGACGAGATATTTCGCCGGACAGGCTTGCGCATGAGCGATGGCAGTGATCGCGCCTATCTGCTGCGGCTGGCCGTCGGCATGCCGTCGATCAAGGAAGTCGGCGACTGGAATGCGTCGATCACCTACCGCAATGTCGGCTCGGACTCGGTGCTGGACGCCTTCACGGATTCCGACTTCGGCCTTGGCGGCACCAACATGAAGGGCTACACGCTCAGCTTCGCCTACGGACTCGACAACCGGACGTCGCTCGGCCTGAAGTACAGCTCGGCCAAGACCGTGGACAGCCCGACGCTGCTGCGCGGCGAGCAGTTCGGCGTCGACACCCTCCAGCTCGACCTCGCCGTCAAGTTCTGAGGAGACTGACCATGTTGCGACATGCTCTCCTGGCCGTGTGCATCGGGGTGTTGATGCCGCCCGCATTGGCGCAGAGTTCTGCTGACGCCCAGTTGCGCCAGCTTCGCTTGCAGGTGCGTCAGGCCATGCAGGCGGCGCGAGACGCTCAACAGGCGGCCGAGGCGGCCAAGGCTGATGCCGAGGCCGCGCGGGCGGAAAATGCCGATCTGCAAGCCAAGCTCGGGGAGGCGGCCGGCCGGCGCGATGCAGCGGCGGCGTCGGCCTCGCGGCTGAGTGAAGACAAGCGCGCGCTGGAGGTCGAACTGGCCGAGCGGACGCGCACGCAGGCCGAAACGCAAGCGCTGCTCGACCAGGTACGCGCCGAGCTGAACGCGCAGGTGGCCGGACGGCGCCAGGCCGAGGCCGGGCTGCGCGACACCGATGCGGCGCTGAGCATTTGCCGGAACCACAACGCACAGTTGGTGGGCGCGGTGGACGACTTGCTCGACGCCTACCAGAACAAGGGCGTGTTCGATGCGCTCGGCGAGGGCGAGCCCTTCACCGGTATCGGCCGGGTGCGTCTGGAGAACCTCCTCGAAACCTATCGCGACAAGGTGCGCGAAGCGACCGAGCCGGTGGCCGGCGGGGCGGTGCAGTAGGTCGATTCAGCGCAGCAGCACATTCGGCAGCCACATCGAGAAGGCCGGGATGTAGGTGATCAGCAGCACGCCGACGGCCAACACGGCCAGCGCCGGTAGCACGGCGCGGGCGACCTCGCCGATCGGCGTGCCGAAGCGGTAGGAGGCGAAGAACAGGTTCATGCCCACCGGCGGGGTCAGGAAGCCGAGCTCCATGTTGGCCAGGAAGATCACCCCCAGGTGCACCGGGTGCACGCCGAAGGCCAGGCCGATGGGCACGATCAGCGGCGTTACCACGATGATCGCCGAGTAGATGTCCATGAAGGCGCCGACCAGCAGCAGCAAGCCGTTGAGCGCGAGCAGGAACACCCAGAGCGAGGCGATGCTGGTCTGCACCCACTCGGACACCTGGTCGGCGATCTGCGCGTCGATCAGGTAATTGGTGAAGCCCAGCGCCATGCCCAGGATCAGGATGATGCCGCCGACCAGCAGGCCGCACTCAGCCATCACCCGCGGCAGGTCGCGGGTGATCGACAGGTCGCGGTAGATCAACACCTCGACGATGAAGGCGTACAGCGCGGTCAGCGCGGCAGTCTCGGTCGGTGTGACCAGGCCGCTGGCCAGCCCGCCGAAGGTCACCAGCGGAATCGCCAGCTCCCACTTGGCGGCCTTGATCGCGGCGAGCGCTTCGGCCGGGTCGAAGGGTGTGGGCGCCGTGTCCCTGGGCTGGCGCCAGATGCCCAGCAGCACCAGCATCGTGGTCATCACCGCGGCCGGCACCACCGCGGCGAGCAGCATGGTTTCGATCGGCTGGCGGGCGATGATGGCGTAGAGGATCAGCGGCAGCGCGGGCGGGATCAGCACCCCGAGCGAACAGCCGCTGGTGATCAGGCCAATGCCCGAGCGCTCCGGGTAGCGCACGCCTTGCAGCAGCGGCATGAGCAGACCGCCGAGCGCCAGGATGGTGACGCCCGAGGCACCGGTGAAGGAGGTAAAGAAGGCGGTCAGCAGCACCGTGACCAGCGCGGCCCCGCCGCGAAAGCGGCCGAACAGCGCGCGGAAGACACGGATCAGCCGCGCCGGCGCACCGCCCTCGGCGAGGAAATAGCCGGCCAGCGTGAACAGCGGGATCGCCGGCAGAGAGGGATTGACGGTGAGCTGGTAGTGGTTGAGCGGGATCGCCGCCAGCGGCAGATCGTCGCCAGCGAAGAGCAACAGCGCGATGCCGCCGAGCACCACGAACACCGGCGCACCCAGCAGCACGGCCAGCGCCAGCAGCGCGACCACCGGCGTGGCGGTGGCGCTGAGGGTTGCCACGCCGAGCAGGCCGGCCGCCACCGCCAGGCTCAGCGCCCGGTCGGCGACGCGCTCGCCCGAGCGGATCCACAGCCGCAGCGCGATCAGTGCAAAGCCGGCCGGCATCACCGCCTCCACCCACCACACCGGCACGCCGTAGGCGAGCAGGTTGCCGCCCTCGCGCTCGACGGCGACGAAGTTCCATGCCGCGTGGGCGAGCACGCCGGTCACCGCCATCGCCAGACCGCCGGCCGCGGCGCGGTGTACCCAGTGGAAACGCTCGGGCAGCCAGCGGCCCAGACCGGCGATGCTCAGCAGCCGCCCCTCGCGCGCGGCCACCGCCGCGCCGAGCATGCCGACCAGCAGCACGCCGTGCTGCACCAGCGCGGCGGCGTTGGCCACGCCCACCGACAGCGTGCTGCGCAAGGCGATCTCGAGCACCGGCAACAGCACCATCGTCGCCAGTACCAGCGACAGCACGGTGTCTTCGACGCGGTGCAGCTTCCACCATGGGCCGGCGCGTTCCGAGGGGGCGTCGTAGATCGGCGTGGTTTCGGCAGGCAGGGGCATGAATGAATCCGGCGGGGTGCCTGGCGCGGCACCCGGGGTGGGCGGAAAGGGGCTTACTTGTTGCGTGCGCGGAACTCGGCGAGCAGGCGGGTGACCTCGTCGAAGGTCTCGGCGGGCACCAGCCGGCCGCGGATCTGCGGATAGACCGACTCGGCCAGCGCCTGCCAGGCGGCCATCTGCTCGGCACTCGGCCGGGTGACCTTGAGCCCGCGCTTGACCATCGCCGCCACCGCCTCATCCACTTCGGTGCGGGCCTGTGCGCGCATCTTCTCACCGGCTGCGCGGGCCGCCTCGCGCAGCGCCGTCTGGCCGGCCGGGCTCATGCCCTCCCAGGCCTTGCGGGTGACCACCAGCGCGCCGACGATGGGGGCCCAGTTCAGTTCGAGCATGTGCGGCGCCGGGCCGTTGAACTGCGCGGCCAGCGCGTAGTAGGGCGTGGCCGGTACGACTTCGATCAGCCCGGTCTGCAGGGCGGGGAGGATGTCGGCGGTTTCGAGCGACACCGGCTGGTAGCCGAGCGCCTTCATCACTTCCATCTGCTCCGGCTCGCCGGCCCAGGTGAACATCTTCATCGACTTGAAGTCGTCCGGCGCGGCGGCCGGCCGCTGCGAAAAGAAGCGGACCCAGCCCGCGTCACCCCAGGACAAGACCACGTAGCCCTTGTCGAAGAAACGCTTCTCCATCGCCGGGCGCAGCTGCTCGCGCACGTAGTCGACCTCTTCCCAACTGCGGAACATCAGCGGAATGGTCTGCAGCGCCGACACGCTCGGATCGATCTCGCGCAGCCCGACCACCGACAGCAGGCCGCCGTTGAGCTGGCCGATGCGCATGCGCTTGACGGTGTCGGACTCGCCGCCCTGGGCGCCGTCAGTGAATACGATCAGCTTCGAGCCGTCGCCCTGCGCCGCCTTCCAGGTCTCGCCCATTTCGAGCAGGGCGCGGTGGTAGAGCGAATTCTTCGGCGCCAGTGTGCCCAGGCGCAGCGTGACCTTCTCGGCCAGGGCCGGGCCGGTGGCGAGAACGAGCAGGATCAGGAAGAGGCGGCGAATCCGGTCGGGCATGTATTACTCCAGGAAGAGCTCGTCGACACGCCCCTGCAGCCAGCGGGCGCGCCGTTGAAGAATCAGGTTTGCCAGGCGATGGGCGGGCGTGGCGTCGGCGTCGATGGCCAGCGCGGTGTCCAGCAAGGCGAGGAACTCGGCGCGGTTCTGCTCGCTCACCGAGACCGCCTCGGCCAGGGCCAGATACGGCCCGGCCTGGCGGCCTTGCGACAGCGCAACCGCGGCGTCGAAATGCCGGCGCGCCGTGGCTGCCGGCGCGGCTTCGCCGGCGCGCGCCATCGAGAAGGTGATCATGAAGGTGTGCAGCGCGCCGTCGTCGAAGGCCGGATCGAGCGCCAGCGCCCGGTCCATCATGGCGCCCACCAGCGGCAGGTCGGCAACGGCGTCTGGGTCGTCCTTGGACAGCGCGATGGCCGCCGCCCAGGCAGCGCCCGTCCAGTACAACGCGGGCACGTCCGCCTGGGTGGTCGGTGCGAGCGCTTGCGCCGGGTCGGTGCGAAGTCGGGTATCGAGGCTCGGATGTGCCGAGGCCAGTGCCTGCAGACCGTAACCCTGCGCGCGCAAGTAGAGGCGCCGTGCGCGCTCACGCCGGGCGAAGGCCTCGCCCACATCCGTCGCTTCGATCTCGTCCGCGCCTTGCTGGACGAAGGCGTAGGCGTACTGGGTGAAACCCCGTGCCGCCGCCAGCGCCAGGCCAGCGTGCCCGGGCCGCTCGGCCAGCAGGCTTTCCATCAACTTGAGCGAGAAGGGCGCCGCATCGCGGATCAGGGCCGGGTCGTCGTCGGCGGCGAACTGCGTTCCGGACGCGGCGAGCGCGTCGCCGAGTCGGTCGACGGCAAGTCGTTGCACCGAACAGGCTCCGGTCAGACAGGCCGCCGTGAGTGCAACGATCAGGGAAACTGCACGCGGAAAGGCCATCGGCGGAGGCTCACCCTGTCTGAAGAGAAGCGGGGAGTCTAAGAAGCTGGCCGGTGTGCGGGCAAAGGAAGTTTTTGTTAAGCCGAGGTGTCGGAAATGTGACGGTCGCGGCGGCGGACGCAAAAAAGCCGCTGACCCGGTGGGATCAACGGCTTTCGAATTCGATTGGTGGTGATGGGCAGAATCGAACTGCCGACCTATGGGTTATGAATCCATCGCTCTAACCGTCTGAGCTACATCACCGCCGAGCCCGGCATGCTAGGAGAGGCGGGCGGGGTTGTCAAGCGCTTCGTGATGAAAATACAGGGGCTCCGGGGGCTGCCGTGTGCTGGATTTGGTGTGTCGAATCAGGCGCTTGCATTGACTTTTCGAGGGGCTTCGGCGAACATCTTCGCCTTGCCGCTTAAGGGTTTCGCCATGGGCGAAACGGTTCGGGTTCTGCTTTGATTTCACGTCTTGCTGTGTTGTGTGCCGCGCTCGCGGTGTTTTGTCTGCCGTCTGTCGGCGGGGCGCAGAGTTTGCGCCAATTGCCCGAAGATGCCGTGCTGACCACCATGGTGGCGCAGGGTGGGGCATCGGTGATGCTGGGCGAGCACAAGGTGTTGCTGTCGCCGGCGGCGCAGGTGCGCAATGCCGACAACATGATCGTGCTGCCGGCCAATCTGTACGGCAAGTACGCCGTTGCGGTGAAGACGGATTTCCAGGGGCTGGTGAACCGCATCTGGATCCTCTCGGCCGACGAACGGGCGGCACTGGCTGCGCGCAAGAAGCAGTGAGGGGGCGGGCATGAAGAAAGTTTTCGTCCGCACCTTCGGGTGCCAGATGAACGAGTACGACTCGGACAAGATGGTCGATGTGCTCGGCGCCGAAGAAGGTCTGGTCAAGACTGACACGCCGGAAGACGCCGATGTGATCCTGTTCAACACCTGTTCGGTGCGCGAGAAGGCGCAGGAGCGGGTGTTCCACGACCTGGGCCGGGTGCGCCTGCTCAAACAGCAAAATCCTAACCTGATCATCGGCGTGGGCGGCTGCGTGGCCAGCCAGGAGGGCGAGGCCATCGTCAAGCGTGCGCCGTATGTCGACCTGGTGTTCGGCCCGCAGACCCTGCATCGCCTGCCGCAGATGATCGCCGAGCGCCGCCGCTCGGGCCGCTCGCAGGTGGACATCTCCTTCCCCGAGATCGAAAAGTTCGACGCCATGCCGCCGGCCCGCGTCGAGGGGGCGAGTGCCTTCGTGTCGATCATGGAAGGCTGTTCGAAATACTGCACCTTCTGCGTGGTGCCCTATACCCGCGGCGAGGAAGTGTCGCGCCCGCTGGACGACGTGCTGACCGAGGTGGCGACGCTGGCGGCACAGGGCGTCAAGGAAGTGACCTTGCTGGGGCAGAACGTGAACGCCTGGCGCGGTACGCTGACCAAGACCGGCACGGATACAGGCGATTTTGCCTTCCTGCTCGAATGCGTGGCGGGCATCCCCGGCATCGAGCGCCTGCGCTACACCACCTCGCACCCGCGCGAGATGACGCCGCGCATGTTCGAGGTGTACGAGAAGCTGCCGCAACTGGTGTCGCATCTGCATCTGCCGGTGCAGTCGGGTTCCGACCGCATCCTGGCAGCCATGAAGCGCGGCTATTCGGTGCTGGAGTTCAAGTCGGTGGTGCGCAAGCTGCGCGCCGCGCGGCCGGATCTGTCGCTGTCCTCGGACTTCATCGTCGGCTTCCCCGGCGAGACCGAGGCGGATTTCGAGAAAACCATGAAGCTGATCGACGAGGTCGGCTTCGATGCCTCCTTCAGCTTCGTGTACAGCGCGCGGCCGGGCACGCCGGCGGCCGATCTGGCCGATCCGGTGCCGCAGACCGAGAAGCTGGCTTGGCTGGCGCGGCTGCAAAAGCGCATCGACGAGCAGGCCCAGGCGATCAGCCAGGCGATGGTCGGCACGGTGCAGCGGGTGCTGGTCGAAGGGCCGTCGAAGAAGTCGGCCGACGAGCTGGCGGCGCGCACCGACAACAACCGGGTGGTCAACTTCACCGGCAACGCCCGCTTGATCGGCCAGTTCGTCGATGTCACCATCACCTCGGCACTGCCGCACAGTTTGCGCGGCGACATCGTGACGCGGGAACACTGAGTGGCGAAAACCCTGGAGTTGGTCCTCGAGCCGCTGGATAACAGCCGGCTCGTCAATTTGTGCGGCACCCTGGACGAGAACCTGCGCCAGATCGAGGCGGCCTACGACATCGCCATCGCGCGGCGCGGCGAGCATTTCACGCTGCTCGGCCAGCCGGCCAAGGCGCAGCGGGCAGTGCATGCGCTCAAGCATTTCTACGCGCAGTCGAACGAACATCTGAGCGTGGACGACATCCAGCTCGGGCTGATCGAGCTGGCCAACGAGGGCGAGCTGCATGACGACGCACCGGCCCTGCTCACGCGCAAGCCCGATCTGCACGGGCGCACGCCGCGCCAGGTGCAATACCTCAAGCAGATCCAGGAATACGACATCACCTTCGGCATCGGGCCGGCGGGCACGGGCAAGACCTTTCTCGCCGTGGCCAGCGCGGTCGATGCGCTCGAGCGCGAGCATGTCGAGCGCATCATCCTGACCCGACCGGCGGTCGAGGCCGGCGAGCGGCTCGGCTTCCTGCCCGGCGACCTGAGCCAGAAGGTCGACCCCTACCTGCGCCCGCTCTACGACGCGCTCAACGACCTGCTCGGCTACGAGCGCGTGGGCAAGTTGTTCGAGCGCGGCATCATCGAGATCGCGCCGCTGGCCTTCATGCGCGGGCGCACGCTCAACCGCGCCTTCATCATCCTCGACGAGGCGCAGAACACTACGCCCGAGCAGATGAAGATGTTCCTCACCCGCGTCGGCATCGGCGCCAAGGCGGTGGTGACCGGCGACCTCACCCAGGTCGACCTGCCGCGCGGCACGCGCAGCGGCCTGCGCGAAGCCTGCGAGATCCTGTCCAACGTGCGCGGCATTGCCTTTACCGAATTTCTCAAGGAAGACGTGGTGCGTCACCCGCTGGTGGCGCGCATCGTCGAGGCCTACGAACTGATGAACAAGCGCCGCGAGAAGGCGGAGCGGGAGCGCAACAAGGAGCGCACGCATGACGAAGACGAATGAGCGGCCGGGCTTTCATGCCATCGACAGCCAGGGCCGTAGCCGGGCGCTCAAGGCCGAGGCCATCGAGCTGCGCTGGCCGGATGGACGCACGCTGACGCTGGGCCTGCCCTTCGCCGACGAGGGCGATGTCGAGCTGCAGGCCGAAACCGCCGACGGCGTGCCTGTCATCAGCCTGAAACCGGCCGCCTGCAATCTGCTGATGCTGCAGGTCGAGGCCTTGCCCGGCGGCTCCGAGCTCGACGCCGAGCCGACGCTGACTTTGAGCGTGCAGAACGCGGTGCCGGCCGACGAAGAGGGCAAGCGCCTGCGCCCGCGCAAGAAGCAGATCCGCCAGTGGGCCCGTGCCGCCTTGCTGCGCGACGCCCGCGTGACGCTGCGCTGGGTCGGCGAGGCCGAAGGGCGCCATCTGAACGAAACCTACCGGGGCAAGGACACCGCCACCAATGTGCTGACCTTTGTCTACGATGAATCGGACGGCGCGCTGACCGGGGACCTGGTGATCTGCCTGCCCGTGGTGGTGCGCGAGGCCGAGGCGCAGGGCAAATCGCTGAGCGCCCATCTGGCGCACCTGGTGGTGCACGGCATGCTTCACCTGCAGGGGATGGACCATGAAAACGACGCCGATGCCGACGCCATGGAAGCGATGGAGCGGGAGATTCTGGCCAGCCTCGGCTATCCTGATCCGTATGCGCAATGATTTACCCCCGATGACCGATTTTTCCGCTGTGAGCCTGACCCGCTGAATGGATAACCCCCCGAGTCGACCTAGTCTGCTGGACCGCCTGTCGGCCTTGCTGTCCCCCGAGCCGGAAGATCGCGACGAGCTGATGGCGCTGCTCAATTCCGCCTTCGAGCGCAATCTGCTCGATGCCGATGCGCTGTCGATCATCGAAGGCGCCTTGCAGGTGTCCGACATGCAGGTGCGCGAAGTGATGGTGCCGCGTGCCCAGATGGACGTCATCCAGCTTGACGCGCCGATGGAGGCCATCGCCGACACGGTCATCGACACCGCCCATTCGCGCTTCCCGGTGGTGGGTGAAAACCGCGACGACGTGATCGGCATCCTGATGGCCAAGGACTTGCTGCGCTACTTTGCCGGGCGCGAATTCGACCTGCGCGACATGCTGCGACCGGCGGTGTTCGTGCCCGAGTCCAAGCGTCTCAACGTGCTGCTGCGCGAGTTTCGCGTCAGCCGCAATCACATGGCCATCGTGGTGGACGAATACGGCGGCGTGGCCGGCCTGGTGACCATCGAGGATGTGCTCGAACAGATCGTCGGCGACATCGAGGACGAGTTCGACTTCGACGAGGTCGAAGACAACATCCGCATCGACCAGCAAGGCCGCTACCGGGTCAAGGCCACCACCGAAATCGAAGACTTCAACGAGGCCTTCGCCCGCGATTTCAGCGAAGAAGACTGCGACACCATCGGCGGCCTGGTGATCCGCCACCTCGGCCGCCTGCCCAAGCGCGGCGAGACGATCTTGCTCGACGGCCTTCGCATCACGGTGCTGCGCGCCGACAGCCGGCGGGTGCACACCCTGCTGGTCGAGCTCGGCCCCAAACCCGCGCCCGCGGAGTCCTGATGCGCCTTCGCCTGCCGCTGGTGGCGATGCTCGCCGGCATCGCCTCGGTCCTCGGTTTTGCTCCGTTTCAGCTGTTTCCTGCCGCTGTCGTCAGCCTGGCCGTGCTCTTCGGTCTGCTGGCGCGCCAGCGGCGGGCCGGTTTCGGCTTCGCCATCGGCCTGGCCTGGGGGCTGGGTGCATTCCTCGGCGGCGTCTCCTGGCTGTACGTGGCCTTGCACCGCTTCGGCGGCATGCCCTCGGTCCTGGCCGGGTTCTGCATTTTCCTGTTCTGCACCTACCTGGCGCTGTGGCCGGCGCTGGCCAGCGCGCTGTTCGTGCGCTGGCGCAGCGGGCGCTCGGCGCGCGATGCCTTGCTGGCCGGCGGCCTGTGGGCGCTCAGCGAGTGGCTGCGCGGCTGGGTGCTGACCGGTTTCCCATGGCTGGCCATCGGCTATTCGCAGACGCCGCCCAGCCCGCTGGCCGGATTTTTTCCGGTGCTCGGCGTCTACGGCGTCAGCGCGTTGGTGGCCATGCTGGCCGCCGGGCTGGGCATCATGATCCAGCGCGGTCCGGGGCGATTGCTGCCGTGGGGCGTATCGGCCGTGCTGTTGCTGGGATTGGGCCAGAGCCTGCGCTCGGTGACGTGGACCGTGCCCGACGGCGAACCGGTGCGCGTGGCCCTGGTGCAGACCAATATCGAGCAGGATCTCAAATGGCAGCCCGAGCGGCTGCAGCAGTGGCTGGCGCTGAACCTGGAGCTGGTGCGCAACCATCCGGCGCAGATCGTGGTGCTACCCGAGTCGACGCTGCCGATGCTGGCCGACCATCTGCCCGTCGGCTACTTGGCCGCGATGGGCGCCAGCGCTGCCAAGGGGGGCGGCGAGGCGATCGTCGGGGTCTTCATGCGCGATGCCGAGGGGCGCATCTACAACGCCGCCCGCACGGTCGGCGACGGGGCGGTGCAGACCTATGCCAAGCAGCATCTGGTGCCTTTCGGCGAGTATTCGCCGCCGACCTTCGACTGGTTCTACCGCCTGGCCAAGATTCCCATGTCGGACCAGACCGGCGGCAGCGCCGATCAGCCGCTGATCGAGCTGGCCGGCCAGCGCCTCGCGCTCAACATCTGCTACGAAGATGCCTTCGGCGAGGAGATCCGCCACCGCGCCGGCGAGGCGGGCATCCTGGTCAATCTGTCGAACCTGGCCTGGTATGGCGATTCCTTCGCCCAGCCGCAGCACCTGCAGATCGCCCGTGTGCGAGCGCTGGAGACCGGCCGGCCGATGCTGCGCGCCACCAACACCGGCATGACCGCCGCCATCGGGCCCGACGGCAGTGTCGTCGGCATGTTGCCACCGTTCACCCGCGACGTGCTCACGCTCTCGGTGCAAGGCATGACCGGCCTCACGCCCTACCTGCGCTGGGGCGATGCGCTGGCCTTGGCGCTGGCGGGATTGGCCCTGTTGCCGGCGATGTGGCGTCGCTGGCGGCGTTGAGTCGGGGGGCAATCGGCGCTGCCGATGGCCGTCGACATGACAAAAGGCATGATGCCGCTTCGACATCGGGCCAATAGCCAGTAAAATCGGCGTTTTGCTTCTCTCGCGGCCCTCACCCGGCCGCTGCGCCCATGTCCGTGAAAAAACCGACGTTTCAAGAAATCATCCTCCGCCTGCAGAATTTCTGGGGCGAGCGCGGCTGCGTGCTGCTCCAGCCCTACGATCTGGAAGTCGGCGCCGGCACTTCGCACACCGCCACCTTCCTGCGCGCCATCGGCCCGGAGCCCTGGCATGCGGCCTATGTGCAGCCCTCGCGCCGTCCCAAGGACGGCCGCTATGGCGAGAACCCCAACCGTCTGCAGCACTACTACCAGTTTCAGGTGGTGATGAAGCCGTCGCCGCTGAACATCCAGGAGCTGTACCTGGATTCGCTGCGCGCGCTGGGCATCGACACCCATGTGCACGACATCCGCTTCGTCGAGGACGACTGGGAGAACCCCACGCTGGGCGCCTGGGGCCTGGGCTGGGAGGTGTGGCTCGACGGCATGGAGGTGACGCAGTTCACCTACTTCCAGCAGGTCGGCGGCATCGACTGCAAACCGGTGCTGGGCGAGATCACCTACGGTCTCGAGCGCCTGGCCATGTATCTGCAGGGCGTCGAGAACGTGTACGACCTGGTGTGGTCGGTCGCCCCCGACGGCCGCCCGGTGAGCTACGGCGACGTGTATCACCAGAACGAGGTCGAGCAGTCGACCTACAACTTCGAGCATGCCAACGTCGACTTCCTGTTCTCGCTGTTCTCCGGCTACGAGTCTGAAGCCAAGCGGCTGATCGAGGCCAATCTGGCGTTGCCCGCCTACGAGATGGTGCTCAAGGCCGGTCACTCGTTCAACCTGCTCGATGCGCGCGGCGCCATTTCGGTGACCGAGCGCGCCGCCTACATCGGCCGCATCCGCAACCTGTCGCGCAGCGTGGCGGCCGCTTATTTCGCCTCGCGCGAGGCCCTCGGCTTCCCCATGCTGGGCGAGGCTCAACCGAATTCCAAGGAGGCCGCGTGATGCCCAACGCGACCCTGCTCGTCGAACTGCTCACCGAAGAACTGCCGCCCAAGGCCCTGCCGCGCCTGGGCGAAGCCTTTGCCCGCCGCATTCATGAAGAACTGGTGGCGCGCGATCTGGCCGATGCCGACGCCGTGTGCCGCCCCTACGCCTCGCCGCGCCGCCTGGCGGTAACCATCGCCGCCGTGCGCGAGTCCGCCGCCGCGCGTGAAGTCACCGAGAAGCTGATGCCGGTGGCCGTGGCGCTGGAGGCCGACGGCACGCCCAAGGCACCGCTGCTCAAGAAGCTCGAAGCCAAGGGCATCGATCCGGCCGAGATTCCGAAGTTCGAACGCCGCATGGACGGCAAGGCCGAGGCGCTGTTCTACACCAGCCAGGTGCCGGGCGCCTCGCTCGACGCCGTGCTGGCCGAGGTGGTCGGCATCGCCGTCAAGGCACTGCCGATTCCCAAGGTGATGCGCTGGGGCGCCGGCGAGGCGCAGTTCGTGCGTCCGGTGCACAAGCTCATCCTGATGCATGGCGAACGCGTCGTGCCGGGGCGGGTGCTGGATCTGGACGCCGGCAACGTCACCATGGGGCACCGCTTCATGAGCCGTGGCGAACTGGCCGTGGCCAACGCCGATGCCTACGAAACCACCTTGCTGGCCGAAGGCAAGGTGATCCCCAATTTCGACGAGCGCCGTGCCGAGATCGAGGCGCAGCTCACCGCCGAGGCGGCCCGGCAGAGCGCCAGCCTCGACGAGTACGCCGATCTGCTCGATGAGGTGGCCGCGCTGGTCGAGCATCCGACGGTGTATGTGGGCGAATTCGAGGCCGACTTCCTGGCCGTGCCGCAGGAATGCCTGATCCTCACCATGCGGGCCAACCAGAAATACTTTCCGCTGTTCGACGCCGAGGGCAAGCTGCTCAACCGCTTCCTGATCGTCTCGAACATGGCGCCGCAGGATCCGTCGAACATCATCACCGGCAACCAGCGCGTGGTGCGCCCGCGCCTGGCCGATGCGCGCTTCTTCTTCGACACCGACCGCAAGCAGCCGCTGGCCGATCGCATCGAGCGTCTTGGCAGCGTGGTCTATCACAACAAGCTGGGCAGCGTGCTCGGCCGGGTCGGGCGCCTCGAAGCGCTGGCCGGCAAGATCACCGCCCGTCTCGGCGCCGACGAGACGGCCGCGCGGCGTGCTGCTCGGCTGGCCAAGGCCGATCTGGTGACCGACATGGTCGGCGAGTTTCCCGAACTGCAAGGGGTGATGGGCCGCTACTACGCGCTCAACGACGGCGAAGGCGACATGGTGGCCGATGCCATCGAGGCGCATTATCGTCCGCGCTTTGCCGGCGATGCCTTGCCGCAGGGCAATGTGGCCGCCGCCGTGGCGCTGGCCGACAAGCTCGACGCGCTGGTCGGCTTCTTCGGCATCGGCCAGGTGCCGACCGGCGACAAGGACCCGTTCGGTCTGCGCCGCGCGGCGCTCGGCGTGCTGCGCATCCTGATGGAAACGCCGCTGCCGCTCGACCTCTCGGCCCTTGTCGCTGACGCTGTCCAGGGCTTCGACGCGCACACGCTCACCGAACCGGTGGCCGAGCCGTTGCTCGTCTTCATGCAGGACCGCCTGCGCCATCTGCTGCGCGAAGCCGGCCACGCCGGCGAAGAGATCGACGCGGTGCTGGCGCTCAACCCGATGCGCATCGACCGGGTGCCGGCACGGCTGGCCGCGGTGGCCGCTTTCCGTGCGCTGCCCGAGGCCGAAGCGCTGGCCGCGGCCAACAAGCGCATCGTCAACATCCTCAAGAAAACCGACACGCCGCCGGGCGCGCCGGACGTCACCTTGCTGCAGGAGCCGGCCGAGAAGGCCTTGTTCGAGCAGCTCAATGCGCTGTCGCCGCAACTGGCCGCCTGCTATGACAACGAAGACGATACCGAGGCGCTGCGGCTGCTGGCCGGCCTGCGCGCGGCGGTGGACCGCTTCTTCGAAGACGTCATGGTGATGGCCGAGGAGCCGCTGATCCGCGCCAACCGGCTGGCGCTGCTGGCCGCGCTGGCGCGCCAGATGAACCGGGTCGCCGACCTGTCGCGGTTGTCGGTGTGAGGCGTTTCGTTCGCCGGGAGGCGGTGGCATGAACATGATCATTCTCGACCGGGACGGCGTCATCAACCAGGACTCCGACCAGTTCATCAAGTCGCCCGACGAGTGGGTGCCGATCGCCGGCTCGCTCGAGGCCATCGCGCGCCTCAACCAGTCGGGCTGGCGCGTGGTGCTGGCCTCCAACCAGTCCGGCGTCGGTCGCGGCCTGTTCGGCATGGATACGCTCAACGCCATTCACGCCAAGATGGTCGAGGCGCTGGCCCAGGTCGGCGGCCGACTCGACGCGATCTTTTTCTGCCCGCATGCCGCCGATTCCACCTGCGACTGTCGCAAGCCCAAGCCGGGCCTGTTCCGGCAGATCGAATCGCGTTTCAACGTCGACCTGACCGGCGTGCCGATGGTGGGCGACAGCCTGCGCGACCTGCAGGCCGGGCAGGCCGCCGGTTGCAAGACCTATCTGGTGCTCACTGGCAAGGGCCAGCGGACCCGCGAAGACCCCGATCTGCCACCCGACACTCTGATCTTCCCCGACCTGTCCGCCGTCGCGGATGCCTTGCTGGACTGACCTGGCCATGCCCCTGATTCGCTCAACCCTGTTTGCCATCGTGCTGGTCTTCATCACGCCGGTGTTCGCGCTGGTCGGCATGCTCAGCACGCCGCTGCCGCCGCAGCTGCGCTACCGCCTGATCGGCGGCTGGACCACCATCGCCATGTGGTTCATTCGCTATCTGCTGGGGATCCGCCATCGGGTGATCGGCGCCGAGAATATTCCCGAATCGCCCTGCGTGGTGCTGTGCAAGCACCAGTCGGCCTGGGAAACCATCGCGCTGCAGCGCATCCTGCCGCCGATCTGCTTCGTGCTCAAACGCGAGCTGCTGCGCCTGCCGTTCTTCGGCTGGGGGCTGGGCAAGATGCCGAACATCGCCATCGATCGCGCTGCCGGCAAGGACGCGCTGACCCAGGTGACGGAGCAGGGCAAGGCGCGCTTGAGCGAAGGGTTCTACGTGGTGGTGTTCCCGGAAGGCACGCGCGTCGCCCCGGGCACCACGCGGCGCTACAAGCCGGGCGGCGCCTGGCTGAGCATCAAGGCCGGTGTGCCGGTGCTGCCGATCGCCCACAACGCGGGCGATTGCTGGCGTCGCAACGCCTTCGTCAAACAACCGGGCGAGATCGTGGTCAGCATCGGGCCGGCCATCGACCCGACCGGTCTGGCGCCGGACGAGGTCAATCGTCGTGCAGAGGCCTGGATCGAGGGGGAAATGCGGCGCCTGTTCCCGTCGCACTATCCTGACGAGGCGGTTCAGGGGACGGCCTGAGTGCCGCCTTCGCCTGCAGCCGGACGCGTCGACGCATCCGGCTGTTCCGGTAAGTGCGCGTCGCCGGCGTTCGGTTGAGGTGCTCCGGGCTTGGCGCGCACCGAGCGGCAATCTCAGCCGCGACCCGGTGGGCTTGGCGTATTCCTTCTTGTTTCCTGGATGGCGCGAGCAAAGGGGGTTGTCCGCCGCTGCCGCCTGCAGCGCGCGGGGTGAGCGCCCCGGTCACGGCTTCGCGGCCGCCCGCGGGTGTGGCCTGGGTGCCTGAGATCCGGGGGCGGACAGGCAAAAAAAGACCCCGCCGCGGCGGGGTCTTCTCGACATCAAGTCAGCCGATTAGGCAGCTTTCTTGGTGCCGGCTTTCTGGGCGGTGCCCACAGCCTTGACGGTGGCGCTGGTGGCAGCGGCAACGTTGGCTTCAGCGATCTCGGCAACCTGCTTGGCAGCCTTGTTCATGCTGTCGTAGGCGGAGTTGGCAGCAGCGATGGCGGACTTGACGGCGGCCACGGCCACGTCGGAACCGGCGGGGGCGGATTTGGCAGCCTTGTCCAGCGCGTCGGCAACACCCTTGTTCACTTCAGCGATCTGACCTTCGACCAGCTTGGACACTTCGTCCTGGCTCTGGGTGGCGATCTCGTACACGCTGCGGGCGTAGGCGACCATCTTTTCGACAGCCGGCTGGGCCAGGGTGCTCTGCAGGGTCACGAACTCCTGCACATCCTTGACGCCCATCAGGGCCTTGGTGTTGGCCACGCCGTCTTCCAGGAAGACGCGGGCGGTGTTCAGGTTCAGTGCGGCCAGACGCTCGGCACTGGCGAAGGCGGCGTTGGCCAGCGTCAGCACGGATTCGATGTTGGCCTTGTTGGTGGCGGCGAATTGCTCGGGGGTAGCGAACATGTGTTTCTCCTGAGTTAAATGGGACACAGCGATTTGTTGCAATGCGTCATGGTTCGAATTATAGGGGGTGAGATTCCGATGTCAACTGAATTGTTGCGACGCACAACGCCGGCTGTCGGATAGATGTTGTTACAAAACATGGATTTGGCGATTCGTGACATCCGGGCGCTCCGCAAGGCGGGAGAACGCGCCGTTAGCCGATACGGGCGTGCACGGTTAGCGGCCGTTGCAGTGTGTCAGCCGGTTGTGACAGCGATGTGACGGGCGCGGGCGCGCCGGAGAGGCGGGGCGACCGATGGCCGCCCCGAGGGGACTTAGCGGTGCTTGAACTGCGGGGCGCGTTTTTCGACGAAGGCGGCCATGCCTTCTTTCTGGTCGTCGAGGGCAAAGGCGGAGTGGAACACCCGGCGCTCGAACAGCAGCCCTTCGGACAGCCCGGACTCGTAGGCGCGATTGACCGATTCCTTGATCATCATGACCACCGGCAGTGAGAAGCCGGCGATGGTCTCGGCGGCGGCCAGGGCTTCGTCGAGCAGCTTGTCGGCCGGCACGATGCGCGAGACCAGCCCGGCGCGCTCGGCTTCGGTGGCATCCATCATGCGGGCGGTCAGGCACATGTCCATGGCCTTGGCCTTGCTGACGGCGCGCGGCAGGCGCTGGGTGCCGCCGGCGCCGGGCAGGATGCCGAGCTTGATTTCCGGCTGGCCGAACTTGGCGGTGTCGGCGGCGATGATGACGTCGCAGGCCATGGCCATTTCGCAGCCGCCGCCCAGCGCGTAGCCGGCGACGGCGGCGATGATCGGCTTGCGGCAGGTCTTGATGCGTTCCCAGTTGCGGGTGATGTAGTCGGTCAGGTAGGCATCCATGTAGGAGAACTTGGCCATCGCGCCGATGTCGGCGCCGGCGGCGAAGGCCTTTTCGGACCCGGTGACGACGATGGCGCCGATACCGTCGTCCGCTTCGAAGGCGTCGAGCGCCGCGCTGATTTCATCGACCAGCGTGTCGTTCAAGGCGTTGAGTGCCTTGGGGCGGTTCAGGGTGATCAGGCCGACGCGACCGCGCGTCTCCACCAGGATGTTCTCGTAACTCACTGCACATCTCCTTGTCGTCATCGGGGCATCGGCCCCGTGTTGTGGTTGCCGCGGGTTACTCCGGCGCGGGGGTCTTCGGCTGGATGACGGCCCGTACCCGGCCAGAGCCGTTGGCCGACTTCGAACTGCTGTTGGTGACGACATACTGGCCGGTGTAGCCGTCGTACTCGATGAACTCGCCCTGGACTTCGTCCTTGCCGCTGGTGACATGGGCGCGGACATACAGATGCGTCATCTGGGTACGGCCATCGTACTCGATGCGCTCGGCCCGGCCATGCACATAGTCGCCGCTGCCGTCGCGTTTTTGCTTGAAGCGTGCCAGGCCGTCGCCTTGGCTGGTGGCCACGCCCTTCTGGAAGCCTTCGTCGTCCTGGGTGACGGTGAGGGTGTCGCCGCGGATCTCCAGCGTGCCCTGGGTGAGGACGACCTTGCCTTCGAACAGATGGACCTTCTTACGCTCGTCCACCGTGACCTTGTCGGCCTCGATATTGACCGGCTTGTTGCGGTCGGCGCGTTCGGCCAGGGCGTGGCCGGCCCACAGGCTGGCGGTGAGGGCGAGCAGACAGAGGCGAGCGTTCATGGTTGCTTCCGCTTGATGGGCAGGTTGGCGACGACGCCGCCGGTGAGGGTGATGTCGCCGAACAGATTGTTGGCGGTCATGCCGTTGCCGTGGACCTCGGCGCCGTCCTGGGTCAGCACCACCGGGTCGATCGACTTGGCCTGTTCGGTGTTCGGCCACAGCACCAGGGATTGGGAGGCGAAGGTCGCGACCGGTTTGTTCGGCAGGGTGCGCGCGGCGCGGACCTGGCCGCTGAGGTCGACCCGCTCGCCATCGTCGCGGGCGATGCCGCTGTCGGCGGTCAGGCGCAGGCGGGCGTCATCGCGCCGGTAGTGCACCACCGGTTCGTCCAGATGCGATTGCGCCAGGGCCGGGTAGTGGGTCATTTGCCGCGCATCGATGGTGTATTGCGGTTTGCCGGTGAGGTCGAAGCGGGTCAGGGACATGGTGTCGACGATCACGTCCGGGCCGCGCCGGGCGGCCGGATCGGACGGCTGGGCCGGATCCTGGCTGACACGGTCGAGCCACAGGCTGCCGCCGGCCAGGACGGTGAGCGCGATGATCGGGTAGAGGTGCTGGGGGCTCAGGCGCATGCGTTGGCTCAGATGACCTTGGCCTGCATCAGGTCGTGCATGTTGAGGGCGCCGACCAGGGCGCCGTCGGGGGCGACCACGAGCAGCTGGTTGATGCGGTGCTGCTCCATCAAGGCGGCGGCCTCGGCGGCCAGGGCGTCGGGGCCGATGCTGCGCGGATGGCGGGTCATCAGCTCGGTGAGCGGGGTGTGGCGGATGTCGCCGGTGCCGGCCAGGGCGCGGCGCAGGTCGCCGTCGGTGAAGATGCCCTCGGGGTGGGCCGCGGCGTCGGCAATGATGGCCATGCCCATGCCGCCGCGCGACATCACCAGCAAGGCCTCGGAGACGCTGGCCTCGGGGCTCACCAGCGGCAGCGCGGCGCCGCTGCGCATGACGTCGCGCACATGGGTGAGCAGGCGCCGGCCGAGGGCGCCGCCGGGGTGGCTGCGGGCGAAGTCGGCTTCGCCGAAGCCGCGTGCGTCGAGCAACACCACGGCCAGCGCGTCGCCCAGGGCGAGGGCC
Source organism: Denitromonas iodatirespirans (assembly GCF_018524365.1). GTDB lineage: Bacteria > Pseudomonadota > Gammaproteobacteria > Burkholderiales > Rhodocyclaceae > Nitrogeniibacter > Nitrogeniibacter iodatirespirans. Next base: position 49,823 of record NZ_JAEKFT010000019.1, on the reverse strand, counting down.
GCGGTGGTGCTGGCGGTCGGCGCCAGATTGAGCGGGCAGGCCTCTTCGCTGACACCGGCGTCGAGATGGACGTCGGCCTCGCGCGCCAGCGGGGAGTCCGGATGGCCGGTCATGGCGATCAGCCGCGCGCCCTGGCGCTTGACCAGCGGCACGATGGTGAGCAGTTCGCTGCTGCTGCCCGAGTGCGACAGTGCGATGACCACGTCGGCCGAGGTGATCATGCCCAGATCGCCGTGGGCCGCCTCGGCGGCATGGACGAAATAGGCCGGGGTGCCGGTGCTCGCCAGGGTGGCGGCCAGCTTGCGGCCGATGTGGCCGGTCTTGCCGATGCCGGTGACGATGACGCGCCCCTGGGCGGCCAGGATGAGCTCGATCGCGCGCGGAAAGCTCGCGTCGAGACGCCCGGCCAAGGCCGCCACCGCGGCGGCTTCGATGGCGAGCACGCGGCGGGCCTGCGTCAGGCAGTCTTCCGGCGAAAACGGGACGGGACGGGACATTGGGCGGGTCGGGGAATGCGGTTAAACTTGGGCGAAAAGTATATCAGAAGGCCGTCGGCGCCCTTCCGGCCGGATGCCCCGAGGATCGAGAACGAGCGGCTGGAGACGCATGGTCAATACCCTGGAATTGGTTTTGTTGTTGCTGGCGGCCGCGGTGCTCGTGGTGGGCGTGTTTCGCAGCATCAACCTGCCGCCGGTGCTGGGCTATCTGCTGGTCGGCGCCGCGCTTGGCCCGCATGCGCTGAATCTTATGGAAGACGCCGATGGCGCGCGCCATCTGGCGGAGTTCGGCGTCGTCTTCCTGATGTTCTCGATCGGCCTGGAGTTCTCGCTGCCGCGCCTGGTGGCGATGAAGCGCATCGTGTTCGGCCTGGGGGCGGCCCAGGTGGCCGGCTCGATCGCGCTGGCCACCTTGTTGGGCTGGGCCTTCGGCATCGGTCTGCTGGCGAGCTTCGCGCTGGGCAGCATCCTGACCATGTCGTCCACCGCCATCCTCTCCAAGCTGCTCACCGATCGCATGGAGCTCGAATCGCGCCACGGGCGCGAGGTGATCGGCGTGTTGCTGTTCCAGGATATCGCCGTGGTGCCGCTGTTGATCCTGATCCCGGCGCTGTCGCAGCCGGGCGAGGCGTTGGTGGCGACGCTGTCGGTGGCGGCGCTCAAGGCGGCCGCCATGCTGGCGCTGGTGCTGGTCTTCGGCCAGCGCCTGATGCGCGCCTGGTTCACGCTGGTGGCGCGGCGGCGCTCGGGCGAGCTGTTCATGCTCAACGTGCTGCTGATCACCCTCGGCCTGGCCTGGCTGAGTGAGCTGGTCGGGCTGTCGCTGGCGCTGGGGGCCTTCCTGGCCGGCATGCTGATCTCGGAAACCGAGTATCGCTATCAAGTGGAGGAGGACATCAAGCCCTTCCGCGATGTGCTGCTCGGCCTGTTTTTCGTCACCGTCGGCATGTTTCTCGACGTGGGCGAGATCCTGGTGCACCTGCCGCTGGTGCTCGGGATGGTCGTCGCGCTGCTGCTGCTCAAGCTGGCGGTGGCGGCCGGCGCTTCGCGGGCTTTCGGCGCCTCGCCCGGCACCGCCATGCGCACCGGCCTGTGGCTGTGCGCCGGCGGCGAGTTCGGTTTCGTGCTGATTTCGCAGATCGATGGCCTGGCGCTGTTCTCGCCGGTGTTGTTGCAGGTGACGGTGGCGGCGCTGGTGCTGTCGATGCTGGTGGCGCCCTTGATCGTGCAGGTGAGCGACAAGCTGGTGATGCGCTTCGTGGCGTCCGAATGGCTGATGCGCTCGATGGAGCTGACCCGGGTCGCCGCACAGAGCCTGAACACCACCGGCCATATCGTGATCTGCGGCTACGGGCGCAGCGGCCAGCATCTGGCGCGCTTCTTCGAGCAGGAGGGCGTGGCCTATGTGGCGCTCGACCTGGACCCGGAGCGGGTGCGCGAGGCGGGGGCCGCGGGCGACACGGTGGTCTATGGCGATGCGGCCCGCCACGAGACCTTGCAGGCGGCCGGCGTGATGCGCGCCAGCGCGGTGGTGGTGTCGTTTTCAGGTGTCGATGCGGCGCTGCGGGTGATCCACCATGTGCAGGCGATCCGGCCCGGCTTGCCGGTGGTGGCGCGGGCGGTGGACGAGGCCGAGATGGCCAAGCTGTCGGACGCGGGGGCGGCCGAGGTGGTGACCGAGGCCTTCGAGGGCAGCATCATGCTCGCCTCGCATGCGCTGGCGCTGATCGGGGTGCCGATCAATCGTGTGCTGCGCCGCATCCGCGAGATCCGCAGCCAGCGCTATGCCTTGATGCAAGGCCTTTTCCATGGTGCCGACGATGCCTTCGACGGACCGGAGTCGCAGCAGATGCGGCTGCATTCGGTGGCCATTCCGCCCGGGGCCGGATCGGTGGGACGGACCATCGGTGAGCTGGATCTGGCGGTGCTCAACGTCACCGTCTCGGCTGTGCGCCGGCGCAATATCCGCGGCCTCAGCCCAGGGCCGGAAACCGAGATCCAGGCCGGTGATGTGGTGGTGCTGCTCGGCGTGCCGGGGAATCTGGAACTGGCCGAGCAGCGGTTGATGCGGGGGGCTTAGTAGGCGGCGCAGACGGTGTAGAAGTTGCCGTCGCCTTCGTTGGCCGCCGTCAGGTTGATGAAGGTGCCGTCGGCCTGGAGCGTGCGCACGGCGCCCGTGTTGGTGACGCCGTCATCCATGGTGGTGTCGATCTGGCGGGCGAAGCGGGTGGAGAGGCCGCCCGAGCAGATGTAGAACTGACCGGGGAAGGCGGCGCCGTTCGACGTTGGATTCTGGCTACTGACCCCGATGGGACCATTCTCGACGTTGAGTTCCCGGTAGTTGGCGTCGGCCACGACGGTGGAGCCGGACGCCAGACCGGCGAGTCGGACATGTTGCCAGAACAGGAAGGACTCATCGGTCGACGTGGAAGAGTTCCATGCGCCGTCGATGCGGCTGTTGCCCGTACTGTTGGCCGGTGTGGTTGCCGGGGTGCCGCCCACGTGAGCGGCCACCTGCGGATCATCCCCAGGCAGAAAGCGGAAGCGGTCCTGGTAGCCGTAAACCATCGTCGACACGCTGTTGAATTCCTGGACCAGGCTCTTCACCTTGGCGCTGTTGATCAGCTCCTGCCCCTTCAACACGCCGCCGAGCAGCAGGCCGATGATGACGAGGACGACGGCGATCTCGACCAGGGTGAAGCCGCGTTGGGTGCGTCTGAGGCTGCGTTGTTTCATGAGGGTCTCCAAAATCCCGTTGAATTTCAAGCAAGTTGCGTGCCTTGGCGTTGGGCCGGATCGGGGGCGGGGGACGACGGTTTTGCCGGCGGCGGTTGACCAGATGTTGACGGAAGGTGTCAATATCTCGACACGTAGTGTCACGAAGTCGTCACCTGGCGGGCCGGGGCCGGCCCGATCTGTCGCCTCGGCGCACATTCACTACAATGGCGCGCATGAGCACTCACAAGGCGGCAACGATGACAGCTTGGCGGGCGCCGTGGCGTTGGCTCGGCCATGCCCCCAATCGCCTGCTCGCGGCCTCGCTGGCGGTGCTGCATCTGGGCATGTTGCAAGGGGTCGAGTCGCTGGTCGGGCGGACGCTGCTGCTGGCACACCTCGGCGTGTTCCTGATCTGGCAACCGGTGGTGCGCGGCGCCCACCGCCTGGCCTGGCGGGACCTGCTGGTCATGATGGTGGTGATCGCGCTGTTCCTGGTGGGCATGTCATGGGGCGTGCTGGCGGTGTGGCTGATGGTGCTGGCGGGGGTGGTCGGCGGCGGGGCGTTTGTCGAGATCTCCGCGCGTGGGCGGCTGCCCTATCAGTTGGCGGTGGCCTACCTGGTGTGCAGCCTGTTCATCATCGTTCTGCCCCGGATGGTGCCGGTGGCGGTGGCGGAGCGCCCGCTCTTCGACGCGCTGGCCTTGAGTGTCCTGCCGGTGCTGATCATGGTGGTGATGTGGCTGCCGGCGCCGCCCGGCAGCGGGCGGCGGGCGGAGGCCATCGATTTCCTGTCGACCATCCTGCTGTTCATGGTGCTGGCCTTGTCGACGCTGGGCGGCTTTGCCTTCATGTGGCTGCAGCATCTGCCCTATCTGGTGGCGCTGGTGTCGGCGCTGTTTGCGATGGCCGTGGTGTTGTTCGTGCTGGCCTGGGCGTGGCAGCCGGGCGGCGGCGGTCCGCAGCTGGGCATGGTGTTTGCCCGGCGCATCCTGTCGGTCGGCCTGTCCTTCGAGGAGTGGTTGCACGAGCTGGCGAGCGTGTCGCTGGTGGTCGAGACGCCCGACGCGCTGGCCGAGCAGGCCTGTCAGCGGATGCTGCGAGTCCCCGGCGTGTGCGGCGGGCACTGGCGGTTGGCCGAAGGCGAGGGCGACTTCGGCGTCACCGCCGCCGTGGCGCGCCAGATCACGCAGGAAGGGCTGACCGTCACGCTCTACCTGCGACGTGCGCCGAGCCCGGCCCTGAGCTGGCATTTCAACCTGATGGTGCGCATGCTGGCCGAGTTCTGCCGCGAGAAGCGCCATGCGCGCCAGCTCGAGACGCTGTCCTACCTGCGGGCCATCCACGAGACCGGCGCCCGCCTGACCCATGACGTCAAGAACCTGCTGCAATCGCTCAACACGCTGTGCTACACCGCGTCCCGGCCGACGGTGGACGAGGCGGCGCTGCGGGCGCTGGTGTCGCGCCAGTTGCCGCTGATTACCCGACGCCTGGCGCAGACGCTCGAGAAGCTGCGCCATCCGGACTCGCTGCCCGGCGAAACCGTGCCGGCGGCGCAGTGGTGGCAGGAATGCTGCGCGCGCCATGCGACGAGCGACATCCGCTTCGTGCTCAGCGACGATGCCGGTGCCCTGCGGGTGTCGTTGCCGGTGTTCAACAGCGTGGCGGACAACCTCATCCAGAACGCGCTGGACAAGCGCCTGCTCAATCCGGCGCTGAACATCACGGTACGCCTGCGTGTGCCGGCAGGGCTGCCGGTGCTGGAGGTCGAGGACGACGGGCCGCAGATCCCGTCGCCGCTGGCCGGGCAGCTGACGCGCGCGCCGGTGGCCTCGCACAGCGGGTTGGGGATGGGTTTGTATCAGGTGGCACGCCTGGCCGAGGAGGCTGGCTACGCGCTGCGCCTGGACAGCAACCGGGATGGCAGCGTGCGCTTCCGCCTCGATCAGGCGGCGGCGGAGTGATGCGGGGGGTGGCTGCCCTGCGGCATGTGCCCGAGCAGGCGGTAGGTGATGACCTCGCCCTTGCCCTTGATGCGCAGGATGCTGCGCTCGTCGAAGGCAAAGCGCTGTGACAGGTGCATGTGGGTGCGGCGGTCGCAATGGATGGTGTCCGGCGCGCCATCGCCGCTCAGACGGCTGGCCACGTTGACCGTGTCGCCCCACAGGTCGTAGATGAACTTCTTGCGGCCGACCACGCCGGCCACCACCGGACCGGTGCCGATGCCGATGCGCAGCGCCAGCGGTACGCCGACCTTGGCGGACAGCCGGGGCAGATTGTCGCGCATGTCGAGCGCCAGCTCGGCGATGGCAGCACACGGATCCTTGCAACGCCCGTCCAGGCCGCCGGCGACCATGTAGGCGTCGCCGATGGTCTTGATCTTCTCGAGCCCGCGTTGCTCGGCCAGCGCATCGAAACAGCAGAACACTTCGTTGAGCATGGCGAACACCTGCGGCGCGCTCAGGCCGCTGGCGATCTGGGTGAAGTTGACGATGTCGGCGAACATCACCGAGACGCTGGAGAAGTCGTCGGCCACCGTTTCGTCGCTCATCTTGAGGCGCTCGGCCACGGCGCCGGGCAGCACGTTGAGCAGCAGCCGTTCGGAGCGTTCCTGCTCGGAGCGCAGCAGGCTCATGGCCTCTTCCAGGCGTGTCTGCAGCTTGCGCTTCTCTTCGAGGGCAAAGCGCACCAGCGCATAGACGATGCCCGAGATGGCGATGAAGTTGAGCGCGAAGAACAGCACCGAGGTGCGTAGCGACACCGCGGCGGCGGCAGCATCGAGCGGCCCGCTGACATCCACCAGCAGGTAGTCGAAGAGGCCGGTGAGTGCGGTGAAGAACACGTAGGCGAAGAACCAGGGCATCGACTCGCGCAAGCCCATCACGAAGACCGCGCCGATCGGCGCGATCAGCCCCCACAGGATGACGCCCGAACCGGTGATGAAGTTGCCCATGCTCCACTGCGCCACGAAGGGGAAGAACAGGAACAAGGCGAACTGGCTGAAGCGAAACCAGGTGAAGTTGCCGCTGTGGATGTAGTAGGCGAGATTGGCCGCCAGCAGGACCTGGAACAGGAAGGGCAGGGTCGAGGAGAGCTTCGGCCCGCTCAGCCAGTACAGCAGCAGCCACAGCCCCGAGGCGATGCTCATCAGGCCGGTGGCGAAAACCAGCAAGGACTTGCCCAGGCGGGTCTGCTCGTCGTCGCCCGGGCGCACGCCGGCATTGCGCAGGCGCGTCGCGAAGCTTTGAGCGTAGTAGGACAACTCGTCCGTGGAATCCATGGGCGTTGCCAAGGTCTGGGCTACAAGGCGCCGGCCTGCGCCATGCGGGCGATCAAGAGCGGGCGGGCGATCCAGACAACCATATCATCAAAGGCGGTGGTCGGCTCGCCGGTTTCGTAGGTGGCATCGCCAACGGCTTCGTAGCTGGCGTTGGCGCCGTTGGGGGTGAGGTCGGGGCCGGTGGAATAGACGAGAGCGACGGCCAAGGTGTTCTTGAGGGACTCGGTGCCGCTGTATGACGACACGGTGATCTCGTTGCCGTCATGGTCAATGACTTTGATCGTGCTCGCGTAGTCCGTATCGGCCTTGATCTTCACGCCGGGCTGGGCGCTGCTGAAGTCGAGGTCCACCCGGTAGCGGAACTGACCCGCCCACGGATCGGCTTCGACGCTGCGCGCATGGCCCCAGGCATCGAAGCCAGGCAGGCCCAGCGTGCGCCACGGCAGCATGCCTTCGCTGCCGACCACGCACTTGTTGGTGGCGCCGTCGATCTCCTCCTCGCCATAGCGCGTATCGAGCGGATTGCGCCGGGTGGTGGGACAAGGCAAGCGGCCGTGGACGATGGCGAAGCCGATCAGGGCAGCGTGGATGTCGTCGAGCATGCGGCGGGTCTGCTCGCGGCGGTCCGCTTCCAGACGCGCGCGGAAGGGTACTACCAGGGCGGCGGCCAGCACGGTGAGGATCAGCAGGACGATGGCCAGTTCGGCGAGGGTGAAGCCGTGCTGACGGTGCGATGGATTGGCGCTCATGGTACGCATTGGATCACGTCGACGGTGGGCTGGCTGCCGGCGTAGCTGGCCAGTCCGGTAAAGGGCGCGGCCAGCGCGAGCGCCTGGACATTCGGCCCCTCGAAAAAGGCGGCCGGGTCGGCGGCGATGCCATCGGCCCGATTCTGGTCCGGTAGCCGGTGGCCGGCAAAGGCAATGATGGCGGAGCAAGGTTTGGTGATGCCGGAACCGTCGTCCCAGTCGAGGCAGGCGCTGCCGTCGCCGCAGCGCAGGTAGCGGTACTGGTCGCGCCAGGGGGCGGCAGCGGCGAGTGCGCCGTTGACGGCCGATTCGTCGGGGGTCAGCGGCCGCTCCAGCGCGGCGGCGCTGTAGGGCGCGGGCAAGCCGCCGATGTCGACCACGCCGGTAGCGCTGGCATCGGACGGGGCCGGGGCGAGGTGCGGAACGGGGCTGGTCGCCATCTGGGTGAAGGTGGTTCTCAGGCCGGTGTTGATGCCGTCGATCAGGCTGGCGAAGTCGCTGCGCGCGACGAGGTGGGCGTCGAAGATGTCGTCGGCCGAGATCCAGGCCAGCCGGTCGTTGTTGGCCGTCCCATCGGGTTGGCCGCGCATCAGGAGGACAGGCGTCAGGGCGCTCGGTGCAGTAGTGGCGCCTTCGAGATAGGCTTGCAAGGCGGCGGCTGCGTCGGCGTCACCGCTGCAGCGACGGGCCGAACTGCTGCGCAGTTGCCCGGCCAGCGGTCGGCTGGGGGCAAAGACGACCGCCGCAGCCCATTGGTCCGGAAAGGCGACCGCGATGAGGTTGCGCTGGCCGTCCCGGATCTGAAACTGGCCCGCGCTGTCCCAGTCGAGGCGGTCGGACTTGGGGTTGTTCTTGAAGGCGCCGGCCACGGCGTACCACAGGCATTCGCCCTCGCCGTCGCGCAGCGGCGGCAGGCCGAGGGTGCGATAGGGCAGGCGGCCGATGGCGAAATTGTCCTGGCTGCCGCACACCGGCGCGGCGTTGCCGTCGCCGCTGCTTGAGTCCGTGTCCGGGCACGGCAGATAGCCGACGCTCTGGCCGGCATGTGTCAGGTGATAGCTCTGCGCGTAGCCGATCAGGGCGGCGCGGGCCTGGGCCAGCGCGGCCATGGTGTGAGCCTGCCGGCGGGTTTCGACGTTGCGGGCCAGCGTGCCGCTGCCGAGCACGGCGGCGAGGCTGCCGATCAGCAGCAGCACCAGCAGGGCGGGCAGGATCAGGCCGTGTTGGCGGGGCGTCATCGGTCGTGCCGCTGGATGTGCAGGGTCGGCCCGTCTGTGGCGTCGGCCGGCTCGCCGACCGTGCGCCAGACCGGTTGGCCGTCGGGGCCGACGACCCGGGCGCGACGGGTGCCGGCCGGCACGTCGCGCCGCGGCTGGCCGTCGATCCACACCGTGGCCGGCGCGCCCTTGCGCTGGACGATGCCGTCGACCCGCGGCAGCGTGCGTGCCTCGGTCGGCGACTCGTTGCGATCCAGCGCGGCGCGCTCTTCCGGTGTGAAGAACAGGCGGCCGAGCGGCGCCTCGGCGCCCAAGGCGGGGGCGGTCGAGGCGGCGAGGAGCAGGGCGGCCAGCATCGGCCCGCGGCGGGCGCTCATGAGGGGGCTCCCGCCTGCAGCGTCAGCCAGCGCAGTTCGCATTCGCCGTCCAGGCCGGCGCCATCGGCGCGCCGCGCCAGCCGGCAGGCGTGCGGCAGCACCAGCGCGCTGTCGACCTCGCGCAGGGCATCGAGCAGGCCCAGCAGTACGCCGGCGTGGCGCACTTGCAGCGTCAGGCGCATGCGGCTTTCCATCCAGCGCAGGCGCTCACCCGCGTCCTTGTCGACCGGTTGCTGGGGCAGGATTTCGTAGCTGATGGTGTCGATGCCCTGGCGCCGGCGCGCTGCGTCGAGGGTTTCGACCCAGTCGAGACGCCGCTCCGGGCCGATCACCCCTTGTCGGGCCAGGGCGTCGTAGCGGGCGAGGGCGTCGCGCAGGGTGTGCTCGTCGGTGCGGGCCTGCAGCAGGCGGGTGTTGGCGGCGGTGTAGTGTTGCCGGGCGCCGGCATGCGCGCGCTCGGCCGCCTCGGCGCGGACCTGGGCCAGCCATACGGCCGTGGCGCCGGTGGCGATCAGGATCGCCGCCAGCAGCAGGGGCCAGCGCAGCAGGCGCAGGTCCTGGGTGCGGATCATGGCTCGGCCTGCAGGCTGTAGCTGACTTCGAGCACCGGTGCCGACGTGTCGGCCGTGGTGCTGCTGCGAAAGGCGCGGTCGGACTGAAGCTCGACCGGCATGCGGGTGACGCGGGCGGTCGTGGCCGGTGGGCGGGCCAGATCGGCGAGGAAGCGCTCGGCGAGGTCGACCATGGCGCGGCGATCGCTGGCCATGGCCACGGGCAGGCTGAGCTGGGCGTCGCCGCTGCGGCGGCCTTCTTCAGACTGCCAGTGGATGCGGGTCAGGGTCAGATCGGGTTGCGCATCGAGGGCCGCCGACAGGTGCGCCAACCAGGGCCGCGGCGAGGCGGAGTGGCTGTGCAGCTGGTCGAAACCCTCGAGGGCGCGGCGCAAGTCGTCGAGGGAGACCGGCAGCGGCGGCTGTTCGGCCTGCAGCCGTGACAGGTGGGCCTGCAGGGTCACGGTGTTGATGCGCAGCTGCATGGTGTCGGCCTTGACGGAGGCCGTCTCGTACCACAGTTTGCCGGCGAACAGCAGCGCTGCCGCAAACACGGCGACGCCGGTGCCGACGATCGCCTGGCGGGTCTGCCACAGGCGGAAGGCACGGCGCTCGATGGCGGGCGCCAGTTGCAGCAGGCCGCTCTCGCGTGCCATCCAGTGCAGCAGCAGGGGCAGGGCATCGCTGCCCTTGAGCGGCGATTGCAGGCCGATGCGCTGCGCCAGGGGGGCCAGTTCGACATGCAGGTAACGCCGCTCGTCGGCGCGGTCCAGGGTCGGTGCAAGGTGCCGGTAAGCGGTTGCATCGCACAGCAGATACACCGGCAGCGGACTGTTGCGCGGCAGCATGCGCTGGCTGACCAGGTAGGAGTGGGTCTTGAGGATCTCGCCGGCGCATCGACTGGCGGTATCGGCATCGATGTCGTGCAGGCCGGGGGCCAGGCGGCTGAAGCGCAGATGGCCCTGGTCGATGAAGGTCTGGCGCATGCCGGCCGGCGTGAGAGTGACCAGCAGGCAACGTTCGGCGGGCGCGGCCAGGCGCTGGACCAGGCGATCGAGCAGCAGGGCGACGGTGTGGATGCCGGTGAGCGGGGCGTGCGCGACACGCAGCACCTGCAGCCAGGGTTCGACGATGGCGGGTCGGGTCAGGGCGAGGAACAGGAAGTGTTCGTCATGGCGGCGGCCGCTGCGGTCGTGGCCGATGGACAGCGCGCCGCTCAGGGGCGTGCCGAAAAAGGTCTGGCTGCGCTTGCGTTGGAGCATGGCGGCGCGGTCGGGGCCGTGCACGCTGGGCAGGGTGTCGGCGTGAAAACCTTCGTCGACCACGTCGACCAGCAGCGTGTAGAGGCCGCCGCTCGTCCGCCGGACGGCGTCGGCGAAGGCTTTGATGCCGGCTTCGTCGGCCGTGTAGTGGCCGGTTGGCACGATGTGGCCCTGCTGCCAGCGGAAGCTGGACAGGGCGTTGGCATCGAGATAGAGCAGGTGGCGTGTCGGCATGCGCTAGATCGGTAGCCGGGTGATGATGTCGTAGACGGGGCCCAGCACGGCCATCATGATGCCCAGCAGGATCGCACCGAGAATGATCATCAGCAAGGGTTCGATGATCGCCTGCAGCCGTTCGACCGCCTCGCGCACGTCGCGGTCGTAGAAGTAGTGGACGTTGGCCAGGGCGGCGTCGAGCGCGCCGGTGTTCTCGCCGACCCGCAGCATGCGCACCACCAGGGGCGGGAACAGCGGGGTGGCGGCGAAGGCGCCGGAGACGCTGTGGCCTTCGGCGATGCGTTCGCGCACGCGGCTCAGGGCGTCGGCCACCAGCGTGTTGCCGGCCACGGTTTCGGCCGACTGGAGGGCGGTGACGATGGGGATGCCGGCGCCGTACATCATGGCGAACAGGCCGGCGAAGCGGGCCAGGATGATCTTGCCGCGGATCGGCCCGATGAGCGGCACGGCGAGCATCAGGCCGTCCCAGCTGCGTCGGGCCGAGGGGCTGCCGAGGATCATCAGGCGGGCGGTGGTGACGGCGGCGGCGACCAGCAGGAGGAGCAGCCACCACCAGTCGGCGAGCAATTCGGAGGCGCCGATCAGCAGGCGGGTCTGCAGCGGCAGCTGCTGGCCGGCGAGGCGGAACAGGCTGCCCAGCTGAGGCACCAGGAACAGCAGGGCCACGGCCAGCGCGGCGAGGATGATGCAGGTGACGATGATCGGGTAGATCACCACGCGGCGGCCGAAGGCGGCCAGCTCGTCCTCGCGCTTGATGCTCTCCATGATCTCGCGCAGCACCCGCGGCAGTTGGCCGGAGGTTTCGCCGGCGCGCAGCAGGGCGCAGAACACCGGATCGAAGACCTGCGGATAGTCTTCGGCCGCCTCCGACAGGTTGCGCCCGCCTTCGATGCTCTCGACCAGCCCGGCGACCACCTCGCGAAAGCGTGCATGCTCGGTGGAGTCGCGCAGGTCGGACAGGCCCTCGAGAATCGGTACGCCCGCGCGGGTCAGCTGTTCGAGGTGGAAGCAGAAGTTGATCAGCTCGCGCCGCGGGATGCGCGCGTTGTGCCAGGCGCGCGCGCCCTTGAGCGCCCGGCCGTTGATGAAGTCCAGATCCATGCGCTTGAGGCGCATTTCGAGGTCCACCTCGTTGGCCGCGTCCATCTCGCCGCGCACCTGGCGCCCGTCCGGGGAGACCGCTTTGTAGGCGAACATCACCATCGGTCGTGCCGGCTCAGGCCATCCGCTCGGTCAGGTCGACCACGCGGGCAAGTTCGTCCAGTGAGGTGACGCCGTCGAGCACCTGCCGGATGCCGTCTTCGGCCAGCGCGCGAAAACCCTTGGCGCGCGCCGCGTTGCGGATCTCGCGCACGCTGGCGCGGCGTGCCACCAGCTCGTCCATGTCGCTGTCCATGCGCACCAGCTCCATCAGCGCGGTGCGGCCGCGATAGCCCTGGAACTCGCAGCGCGGGCAGCCCTTGGCGCGATGCAGCATCGGGGCGCCGCGCTCCTGCGGCAGGCCGATCAGGCGCACCTCCCAGGCTTCGGGCGTATAGGGCTCGCGGCAGTGCACGCACAGCTTGCGCACCAGGCGCTGGGCGACGATGCCGATGATGTTGCCGGCCAGCAGTTCGGGCGAGATGCCGATGTCGAGCAGGCGGGCGATGGCGCCGATGGCCGAGTGGGTGTGCAGGGTGGAATACACCTGGTGGCCGGTCATGGCGGCGCGAAAGGCCATGCGGGCGGTTTCGCTGTCGCGGATCTCGCCGACCAGGATGATGTCCGGGTCCTGGCGCAGCATGGCGCGCACGCCGTCGGCGAAGTCGAGCTTGACGGCTTCGGACACGGAGGTCTGGCGGATCATGCTCATGGGGTACTCGACCGGGTCTTCGAGGGTCATGATGTTGACCCCCTCGGCGTTGATGTGGCTGAGGATCGAGTACAGGGTGGTGGTCTTGCCGCTGCCGGTCGGGCCGGTGACCAGGATCAGCCCTTCGGGGCGGGCGATCATCAGCTTGAGCAGGTCGAGCTGGGCCTCCGACAGGCCGAGATCGTCGAGATCGACGATGCCCTTTTGCCGGTCGAGCACGCGCAGCACGATGTTCTCGCCATGGATGGTCGGCTGCACCGAGACCCGGAAGTCGACCGGCCGGCCGCTGATGTTGAGCGAGATGCGCCCGTCCTGCGGCGCGCGGGTCTCGGCGATGTTGAGCCCGGCCATGACCTTGACCCGTACCGCCATCGCCGCCCAGTAGGATTTATGCAGCGAGCGCACCTGACGCAGGATGCCGTCGATGCGGTAGCGGATGCGCAGAAACGCCGCCTCCGGCTCGAAGTGGATGTCCGAGGCGTCACGCTTGACCGCGTTGGCCAGCAGCGCGTCGATCAGGCGCACCACCGGCTGGCTGTATTCGTCGGTGGTGGCGGCCAGCGAGCGCACGTCGATCTCGCCGGTTTCGATCTCGTGCAGGATGCCGTCGATCGACAGCTTGTGGCCGTAGTACTGGTCAATCGCGCGGACGATTTCCGAGTCGCCGGCCAGCAGCGTCTCGATGATGATGTCTTCGGCCAGCAGGCCGCGCAAGGCGTCCAGCGCGACCACGTCGTTGATGTCGCCGATGGCCACGGTCAGCCGGTTTTCGTTGCCGTCGAAATGCAGCGGCAGCAGCCGGTGGCGCTTGGCCAGCTCCTGCGGCACCAGGGCCAGCGCGTCGGCGTCGGCGATGGTGCTCGACAGATCCACGCTCTGCTTGCCCAGGCTCTCGGAGAGGGCGTCGCGCAGGGCGGCTTCGGAGACGAAACCGAGCTCGATCAGCAGGCGGCCGAGCGGCCGGTCGACCCGGCCCTGCTCCTGCAGCGCGATGCGCAGTTGGTCCTCGCTGATCAGGCCGGTGCCGAGCAGGGTCTGGCCCAGCGGGGTATGGGCGAGCGACTTGGGGGCGTTCATGGCAGCGCCTCCGCCAGCGCATCGCGCCGGGCCCGCACCGGGGCCGGATCGAACTCGGCCGGGCGCTGATCGGCCGCCGCCAGCGCCCGGCTGTAGTAGTCGTGCGCCAGCCGGCGTTCGCCGAGCTGATCGAGGCTGACGCCGAGATTGAACAGGTAGTCGGGGTTTTGCGGATCTTGCAGATGCGCCTGGAAATAGGCCTGCTGCGCTTCGGCCCAGCGGCCTTGCCCGGCCAGCACATTGCCCAGCGAAAAGGCCGCGCCGGGCGCCTCGGGCTGTTGGGCCAGGGCCCGGCGCAGAACGGCCTCGCGCTCGTCGGCCGGGCGGTTGCCGAGCGCGGCCAGACCGGCGATGGCGCTGGTGTTGTCGGGGTCGGCGGCGAGCGCCTGCCGGAACCACTGCGCGGCTTGCTCCGACTGGCCCGTGTGCAGGGCGATGGCCCCCAGGCCATTGAGCGCATCGGTGTTGTTGGGGTCGGCGTGCAGATGGGCCAGGTAGTGCCGGTGCGCCGTGGCCAGATCGCCGGCGCTGTAGGCCCGGTAGGCCGCGGCCAGGGCGGTGGGGACGGTAGGTTCAGGTGCCTGGGTGCGCTGGAAGTGCGGCGTGCGTTCGGCGTCGGCGGGGTCGGTCGGTGCGACTGGGGCGGCGCGCTGGCCCAGTGCGCCACGCTGCGCCAGCGGCGGAGGGGGCGGCGGGTCGTCGCGGCGTGCGGCGGCAGGGGTCTCGACCGGTGCGGCTGGCGTGGCCTGAGGGCTGTCGGCGCTTGCCAGGGGCGCGCTCGGCGGCGGGGTGGCGGGCAGGCTCAGCGGCGGCGGGGTGATGGCCGGCCGTTGGGCGGGCCATTGCCACCACAGGTAGGCGGCGACGGCACAGGCGCCGAGCAGACCGAGGATGACGATCGTGCGCAGCCGGTCGTGGGTGCCATCGGACTGTTTGGCAGCGAACAGGTTGGCCGCGGCGGCCTGGTCGGCCGACGGTGCGGAGAGGGGCCCGGCCACGGGGGCCACGACGGGGTCGAGGGGCTCCAGGCTGAGCTCGTCGAGCGACGGGCCGGCCTTGGCGTCGCGGCTCTGGGCGCGGTCTTGCTCGGCCTTGCGCAGGGCGTCGATCAACAGGCTCACCGGAAGTTCCTCCCGGGGCAATGGCGCGGCGTGACGCCGCCGGCCCGTTCCGCCGGCGCGGCATGGTGTTCGGTCAAACCCCGGCACCCCCCTCCCGGGGGGAGGACGCTGCGCCGCGTGGGCGGCCGTGCGTGCGCGCTCATGGCCGGACGGCGGGCACGGCGATGGGGTCGCCGTCGAAATTGCGGCCGCCGGGCACCGGGTTGCGGGCGAAGAAGCCGGCATCGGGCAGATGCTCGGCCAGTGCCGCGGGCAGCGGGCTGTCGCCGACCATGATGGGGCGCAGGAAGATCACCAGCTCGGTCTTCTGCACCGTGTTGTCGCGCGAGGTGAAGGCTTCGCCCAGCAGCGGCACGGCGCCGACCAGCGGAATGCGCCCGGTCTTGTAGTCGATACGGTCTTCCATCAGCCCGCCGAGTACGGCCACCTGGCCGCTGCGCAGGCGCAGCACGGATTCGATCTCGCGGGTGCGGATCTGCGGCACGAGGTTCTTGATGTTGGCGGCGGCCAGGTTGGGGTTGGGGTCTTCCTTGAGGTCGGAGATGCTGGAGATGGTCGGCCGCACGTTGAGGGTGATTTCGCCGGACTCGGCCACCTGCGGGGTGATCGACATGACCAGGCCGACCGACACCGACTGCGGCGTGGTGGTGAAGGTGGTTCGGCTGTCGACATTGGCGGTCGACACGGTTTCGGCCTTGACGTTGAAGTAGACGAACTCGTCGACCACCTTGAGCATCGCGGTCTGGTTGTTGAGCACCGCCAGGCGCGGGCTGGAGAGCACCTTGACGGTGCCGAAGGCTTCGAGCAGATCGATGTCGATCGACAGGTTGCCGCTCAGGTAGGTGATGGAGAATGGCGTTTGCGAGCTGCCGACGTTGGTGCCCAGGCTGGGCGCGCCGATGCCCCAGGTCTTGCCGCCCAGGCGCGACCAGTCGATGCCTTGCTGGTAGCCGTCGTTGAGGGCGACCTCGACGATGGTCGCTTCGATCATCACCTGGCGGCGGGCCGAGGCGACCACGCGGTCGATGAAGTCCCGCACCCGGGCATGCTGGCGGCCGGTGGCGCGTACGTTGATGACCCCGGTCTCGCGGTTGATGATCACCGAGGCGGCCTCGCGGAAGCCGCCGGTCGGGGTGTCGGTGGCGGTGGTGGCGGGCAGGACCTTGTCGGTTTCCTTGAGGAGGTCCTGGATGTTCTTTTCAATCGAGGCCCAGAACTGGTTCTGCGAGGTGTTTTCGATGCGGATGCTGGAGATGTTGCCGCCACCCTGCGGGGCGCCGCTGGCGGTGGCGGCGGACTGGGTGGCGATCTGCGTGTTGGTGGCGACCGTGCCGGTGACCGCGCGGCTCAGATTGACATAGTCGATCTTGTAGGCGCGCAGGAGCGGCGCGTCGGGCATGACGACGAGGTTGGGGCCGTTCTGTTCGTAACGCATGTCCACCTGGTGGGCGATGCGATCGAGCAGCTGCGGCAGGGTCTGGTTGATGGCGTTGAGCGTGACGCGGCCGCTCAGCCCGGCGTGGACGTCAACATTGAGCCCGGCATCGCGTGCCAGGGCGAAGAGCAGTTCGCGCACATCGACATCGCGCACCACCACCGAATAGGTGGCTGCCTTGGGGGCGGGCTTGGGCGGCGGCAGGGAGAAGCTGTGCTGGACCGGTGCGGGAATGGGCGCCGTGATCGGCGTGGTCGACGCTTTGGCATCGTCGGCCTGCAGATGCCCCCGGGGCGCCGCTGGCCGGGGGGCCTGTGCACATGCGGCGAGCAGGAGGGGCAGGATCAGGGCCAGCGCGGGGCGAGTGTTCATTCAGGTGCCGTCAGGGAGATCCAGGCCATGTTAAACGTTTGTGCTTGAACTTCAATCCCTTCGTGCGCGGCCGTGGCACGCGTTTGGCATGCGGCACCGTCAGCGCAGACGGGCGACCTGACGGATGTAGGCGTTTTTTCGATAGCCCGGCGGCAGCGTGCCGAGGGCGTCGAGGGCGTCCTGCTCGCTGGCGTAACTGCCGATGATGACGCCGACCCGGTGGCGGTCGCCGAGCCGGGTGCTGTAGATGCGGATGGTCTCGGCCGGTAGCGCGCGATGGGCGGCGTCGATCTGGCGCTCGAGATCGGTGTAGTCGAGGTCGGTGTTGGTGTGCAGCTGGATGAACCAGTGGCTGTCGGGGGTGGCGGCCATCCAGGTGCGCTGGGCCGCCAGCGCGTCCAGCGCCAGCGGGCCGAAGGCCGAGCCGGGGGTTGCCGATGCGTTTGCCGACGAGGTGGCTGCGGCGACCACGGTGGCCGGGGCCGGCTGCTCGCCCACGGTGGCCAGCGCGGCGGGTGTGTCGGCCGGAGTCTCGGTGAGCGTGGTGGTGGCTGGCGGCTGCGGCGGCGACGGGGTTGCGGCCCGGCGCGGCTGGGCCGCCGTGGGGGGCGCCGGTGGCGCTGCCTGGGCGACCTGGGGGGGCGGAGCGGGCGGTGTATCGGCTGCGGCGGCCGCGGCAGCCGGGGCTTCGGGGGCGGTCGCCGGGGCTTCGGGGGCGGTCGCCGGGGCTTCGGGGGCGGTCGGGGCGTCGAGGGGGGCGGCCGGTGCGGCGGCGATCGTCGGGGCGTCCGGCGCGGCCTCGTCCAGCCAGCGCGGGATGACGACGGCCGCCGCCGCTCCGGCGGCGGCCGCGGCGATCAGCGGCCACAGGCGGTGGCGGGGGCGCGGCTTCTGGTATTCGGCGTCGCGGGCGGCGGCGGTGACATGGGCCGGGGCGATGACATGGCGATTCTGGCTGTAGGCGGCAAGCAGGGCCTTGTCGGCCAGCACGTTGATGCGTCGGCTCAGGCCTTCGGCGATCCGCGCAATGTGGCGGGTTGCGGCCGGGCTGAACACCGCCGGGCCGCGATAGCCGGCGGCATGCATGCGGAACTCGAGGTAGGCGGCCACTTCGTCCGGGGTGAGCGGGCTGAGGCGGAAGTGATGGGTGATGCGGTCCTTGAGCTGGCGCATGTCGCGGCCGGCGAGCAGGGTGTCGAGCTCGGGCTGGCCGAAGAGCACCAGTTGCAGCAGCTTGTGGCGCCCCGTTTCGAGGTTGGAGAGCAGGCGGATCTGCTCCAGCGAGGCCGGCGGCATGGCATGGGCTTCGTCGATCAGCACCACCACGCGGCGCCCTGCGCCATGCCGGCGGATCAGGTCGTCCTGGATCGCGCCGAGGATCGCGCCGGCGCGCTCGTGCGTGACCGACAGGCCCAGTTCGGCGGCGACCGCCTGCAGCAGATCGTCCGGCGCCAGGCAGGGATTGGCCAGATAGACGCTGTCGACCGTGGCCGGCAGACGTTCGATCAGCACCCGGCACAGCATGGTCTTGCCGGCGCCGACTTCGCCGCTGACCTTGACGATGCCTTCGTCGTGCAGCACGGCGTAGATCAGCGCGTCGACCGTGGCGCCGCGCTGGGCACCGGAGAAAAAGAAGTCGGTGAGCGGGGTGAGGCGGAAGGGGGCTTCGCGCAGGCCGTAGTGATCGAGATACATGGCGGTCTATCTACTGGACGGCGCTGCCCTGCGGCCGTGGCAGGCCGAGAGAGTCCATCCGGTTGTAAAGCGTGGTGCGGTTGATGCCGAGCAGGCGCGCGGCCTTGCTGACGTTGCCGTCGGCCATGCGCAGCGCGGCTTCGACATAGCCGCGTTCCTGTTCCTTCAGGGCGTCGTCGAGGCTGAAGCCGGCCGGTTCGCGCAGGCGCCGCATGGCGTCGGCGATGATGGTGTCGAAACGGCTCTCGGTGGCCGGCGGTGGGCTGCCGGCGCGGCTGTCGCGATGGTCCCGGTCGAGCTCGTCGGCCAGCTGCGAGGCCGTGACGACGGCGCCGGGGTGCTTGGTCTGCAGGCGGATGACGATGTTCTTGAGCTCGCGCACGTTGCCGGGGAAGTCGTAGCACAACCACTGCTCGCCGGCCGCCGGGTCGAGGGCGAAGGCCGGCTGGCCGGTCTGCGCGGCGAAGTGGGCGCGGAAGTGGTCGAGCAGGCGCAGGCGGTCGTCGCCGGTGTCGCGCAGCGGCGGCACGGTGAGCGTAAACACGCTGAGGCGGTGATAGAGGTCGGCCCGGAAGCGGCCGGCATGGACTTCGGCCCGCAGGTCGCGGTTGGTGGCGGCCAGGACGCGGGCGCGGCTGAAGCGGGTCTGGGTTTCGCCGACGCGCTGGAACTCGCCGTTCTCGAGCACGCGCAGCAGCTTGGGTTGCAGTTCGAGCGGCAACTCGCCGATCTCGTCGAGCAGCAGGCTGCCGTCGCCGGCCTCTTCGAAATAGCCGGCGCGCTGGCCGGCGGCGCCGGTGAAGGCGCCGCGGGCATGGCCGAACAGCGCCGCTTCGATCAGCGTCGGGGCGATGGCGGCACAGTTGAGGGTCAGGAAGGGGCGCTGGCGGCGGGCGCTGGCGGCATGCAGCTGCCGGGCCACGCGTTCCTTGCCGGCGCCGGATTCGCCTTCGATGAGGATCGGGAAGGGGGCGTCGGCGAATTGCCCGATGCGGTCGCGCACCATCTGGATGGCCGGGCTTTGGCCGATCAGGCCTTCCGTGGCGGCGGGGGCCTCGGGGGCGCTGCCGGCATCGAGCGCGTCATGCAGGATCTTGCGCAGATAGGCCGGGTCGGCCGGTTTGGCGACGAACTCCAGCGCGCCGAGGGTGCGCGCGTGGCGGGCGTTGCCCTCGTCGCTCTGGCCCGAGAGGACGATGATCTGCATGTGCGGCGCATGGGCCAGCAGGTCGCCGATCAGGGCGAAGCCTTCGTCGGCGCGATGCGGCACCGGCGGCAGGCCGAGGTCGACCAGTGCCAGCGGCGGGGCGGCGGGTAGCGCACGCACCAGGTCAATGGCTTGCCGGCGCGTGGGGGCGGCATAGATGTCGAACTCCGCGTCGAGCAGCGCGCCGAGGGTTTCGACGATCAGCGCATCGTCGTCGACGATCAGCAGGGCGGGCAGCTGGGACATGGGCAAAGGGGTTCCGGAGCGAAGGCGGCCGACGGCTCAGTGTAGCGGAATCGACACAGTGCCGTCGTGATGCACTGCCGCATCTTGACGGCATGTTTCGGAGGCTCTGGTAGAATGCCGCTTTTTCAACGATATCAGAGCGTTTCGTGGCACATCGCGAAGAAAAAGCGCTGGTGGATCTGCGGCAGGTGCATTTCGCCTACGGCAAGCGCGAAATCCTGTCGGGCATCGATTTGACCGTCCATCGGGGCCAGCTGGTGGCGATCATGGGCGGCAGCGGTTGTGGCAAAACCACGCTGCTGCGCCTGATCGGCGGCCAGCTCAAGGCCTCGGCCGGCAGCGTGACGGTGGACGGCCAGGACATGGGCCAGCTCGGCACCGAGGCGCTGTACGCCTTGCGCCGCCGCATGGGCATGCTGTTCCAGTTCGGCGCGTTGTTCACCGACATGTCGGTGTTCGAAAACGTGGCCTTTCCGCTGCGCGAACACACCGATCTGCCCGAGTCGATGTTGCGCGATCTGGTATTGATGAAACTGCAGGCGGTCGGCCTGCTCGGCGGCCATGCCTTGATGCCGTCGGAGCTGTCCGGCGGCATGGCGCGGCGGGTGGCGCTGGCGCGGGCGATTGCGCTCGACCCGATGCTGATCATGTACGACGAGCCGTTTGCCGGCCTGGATCCGATCTCGCTCGGGGTGGTCGGCCAGTTGATCCGCCGCCTCAACGATGCGCTGGGTGCGGCTTCGATCATGGTCACCCATGATGTGGTGGAGTCGCTGTCGATCGTCGATTACGTGTATTTCGTGTCCGACGGGCGCATCGTGGCCAAGGGCACGCCGGACGAGATCCGCGAGTCGAAGGACGAATTCGTGCACCAGTTCGTGCACGCCGAGCCGGACGGGCCGGTGCCCTTCCACATGAAGGCGGCGCCGATCGGCGAGCTGTTGATGGGCGAGGGCGGGCAATGATTCGCAATATCGGCGCGAGGGTCATCGACGGCGTCTGGCGGCTGGGCTTCGCCTCGCGCTTCCTGTTCCTGCTGCTGCGCTATTCGGGGCAGTCTTTCCTGCGCCTGCACCTGACGCTGCGCGAGATCTATTTCAGCGGCGTGCTGTCGCTGCTGATCATTCTGGTGTCGGGCCTGTTCGTCGGCCTGGTGCTCGGCCTACAGGGCTACGAGACGCTGCAGCGCTATGGTTCGAGCGAGGCGCTCGGTGTGCTGGTGGCCTTGTCGCTGACACGCGAGCTGGGGCCGGTGGTGGCCGGGCTGCTGTTCGCCAGCCGGGCCGGTTCGGCAGTGACCGCCGAGATCGGCCTCATGAAGACCACCGAGCAGCTCAAGGCGATGGACATGATGGCGGTGAATCCCATCGCCCGCGTGGCGGCGCCGCGCTTCTGGGGCGGCGTCATCTCCATGCCGCTGCTGGCTGCGCTGTTTTCCGCGATGGGCATCCTGGGCGGCTGGCTGATCGGCGTGGCCTTCATCGGGGTGGACGACGGCGCCTTCTGGTCGCAAATGCAGGCGGCGGTGGACATCCGCTATGACATCGTCAATGGTGTCATCAAGAGTTTCGTGTTCGGCGTGGCGGTCTCCTTGATCGCCGTTTTCGAGGGCTACGATTGCGAGCCCACCGCCGAAGGGGTTTCGCGGGCCATCACCCGCACCGTGGTGAGTTCGGCGCTGGCCATCCTGGCGCTGGATTTCGTACTGACATCTTTCATGTTCCGAGGCTAGTCATGAGCCGCTCGACCATTGACCTGTGGGTTGGTCTGTTTGTCCTGATGGGCGGTGCCGCCCTGTTGTTTCTCGCGCTCAAGGTCGGCAACCTGTCGGCCGCCAGTTTTACCGAGAGCTATACGATCGAGGCCCGTTTCGCCAACATCGGCGGCCTCAAGGTGCGGGCGCCGGTCAAGGTGGCCGGCGTGGTGGTCGGCCGCGTGGCCGACATCCGCTACGACAACGAGCGCTTCGAGGCGGTGGTGAGCATGGCGGTGGAAAGCCGTTATGAGTTCCCGCGCGACACCATCGGCGCCATCCTCACCTCGGGTCTGCTCGGCGAGCAGTATGTCGGGCTCGAGCCGGGCGGCGACGAACGCATGCTGAAAGCGGGCGATGTGCTCAAGATTACCCAGTCGGCGGTCGTTCTGGAAAAACTGATCGGTCAATTCCTGTTCAACAAGGCCGCCGAGGCGCCGCAGCCGTAATGGGAGCGAAAACGATGGGTAAGACACCAATGCGCCGGGCGCTGGCGGCGCTGCTGGCCACCGTGGCCGTGGCCGGCTGTGCCACGGCGGGTGATCCGCGCGATCCGTGGGAAGGCTACAACCGTGCCATGTATTCCTTCAACGAAGGGGTGGACAAGGCCGTGTTCAAGCCGCTGGCGATCGGCTACGACGAAGTGGCACCGCTGCCGGTCAAGGCCGCCGTGGGCAACTTCTTCGGCAATATCGAAGATCTGTGGACCGGCCTGAACAACCTGCTCCAGGGCAAGGGCGGCGATGGCGCCGCCGACATCGGGCGGGTGCTGATCAACACCACGGTCGGCATCCTGGGCGTCTTCGATGTCGCCACCGAGATGGGCATGGAAAAGCGCGACGAAGACTTCGGCCAGACCCTGGCCGTGTGGGGCGTGAGCGACGGGCCTTATTTCGTGGTGCCCTTCTTCGGCCCGCGCACCCTGCGCGATGCCGTCGCATTGCCTGCCGACCTGTATGGCAACAGCTGGGTCCAGCCGGCCGACATCGCCGCGCGCAACACCACGACCGGCCTGAAGATGGTGCATGCCCGCGCCAGCCTGCTCGGCGCCGACCGTGCCGCGACGCAGGGCAGCCTCGACAAGTACGCCTATATCCGCGACTTCTATCTTCAGCAGCGACGCTACGAAATCTACGACGGCCAGCCGCCGCGGGAGCGTTTCGACGATGCGCGCGCGCCGGCAATGGAGCGCCCTGCGATTTACGCCACCCAGGCCGACGGCGTGGCCGAAGGGGCAATGCGCCTGGAACTGGCGGGGCTGACCGAGCCCCGCCACTGATCGATGCTACAGAGAGTTGAAAAAGAATGACGATGTTTGGACGTAACGTGTTGGTGGCTGGTCTGGTGTGGCTGGCAAGTATGAGTGTCTGGGCGGCGCCGTCGCCCGATGCCCTGGTGCGCACGGTAATGGACGAGGTGCTCGAGATCGTGCGCAAGGACGAGGCCATCCAGTCGGGCGATGCCTCGCGCGCAGTGGCGCTGGTCGACGAGAAGGTGTTGCCGCATTTCGATTTCCGCATCATGACCTCGCTGGCCGTCGGCCGCGACTGGCGCCAGGCCACGCCGGCCCAGCGCGACCGGCTGACCAGTGCCTTCCGCACCCTGCTGGTGCGCACCTACTCCAATGCCTTGACGCAGTACCGCGACCAGCAGATCGACTTCAAGCCGCTGCGGGCCAAGCCCAGCGAT
Organism: Denitromonas iodatirespirans; assembly: GCF_018524365.1. GTDB lineage: Bacteria > Pseudomonadota > Gammaproteobacteria > Burkholderiales > Rhodocyclaceae > Nitrogeniibacter > Nitrogeniibacter iodatirespirans. Next base: position 26,491 of record NZ_JAEKFT010000019.1, on the reverse strand, counting down.
ACCGATGTGACGGTGCGCACCGAAGTGCGCCAGGCCGGTGCCAAGCCGATCGATATCGATTACGCGCTGGAGAAGCAGGGCGACAACTGGAAGGTCTACGACGTGGTCGTCGCCGGCGTATCGCTGGTGACCAACTACCGCAGCTCCTTTGCCAGCGAGATCCGCAGCAACGGCATCGACGGCCTGATCAAGGCGCTGGAGGCCAAGAACGCGGCCCTGGCAGGTGGCGCCAAGTGAGCCAGGACGCGCCGCGCAGCTGGCGCCCGACGACGCAGCTGACCTTCGAAACCGCGGGCGAGATGCGCGATGCCGCGCGCCGCGCCGTGGCCGAGGGGGCGCGCCGGATCGACCTGTCCGAGGTGCCGCAGGCCGACTCGGCAGGTCTGGCCCTGCTGCTCGACGTGTGCCGCGAGGCCAAGCGGCAGAAGCAGTCTATCGACATCGTCGGCCTGCCCGACGGGCTCACCAGCCTGGCCGACCTCTATGGGGTGAGCGATCTGCTCCCGCTCGCCGACAGCGCCTCCGCATGAGCTCGCCGGCCATCCGCATTGCCGGCGTGCACAAGCGCTACGGCGCGCTGAAGGCGCTCGACGGTGTGGACCTGGAGGTGCGCCAGGGCGAGTTCTTCGGCCTGCTCGGCCCCAATGGCGCCGGCAAGACCACGCTGATCTCCGCGCTGGCCGGCCTCACCCGGGTCGACGAGGGCGAGCTGGCGGTGATGGGGCATGACGTGGTGGCCGACTACCGCCAGGCGCGGCGCAAGCTCGGCGTGGTGCCGCAGGAGCTGGTGTTCGACCCCTTCTTCACCGTACGCGAGGCGCTGCGCCTGCAGTCCGGCTATTTCGGCATCCGCCGCAACGACACCTGGATCGATGAGATCCTCGCCAGCCTGGATCTGACCCACAAGGCCAACGCCAACATGCGCATGCTCTCGGGCGGCATGAAGCGGCGGGTGCTGGTGGCGCAGGCGCTGGTGCACCGCCCGCCGGTGATCGTGCTCGACGAGCCGACTGCCGGTGTGGACGTAGAGTTGCGTCAGGGGCTGTGGCAGTTCATTCGCCGGCTCAATACCGACGGCCACACCATCGTGCTGACCACCCACTACCTCGAAGAGGCGCAGACCCTGTGCAACCGCATCGCCATGCTCAAGGCGGGGCGGGTGGTGGCGCTGGATACCACCGACAACCTGCTCAAACGTTTCAGCTCGCACGCGCTGCGTGTGCGACTGGCCGAGCCGATCGGCTTGGACTTCCTGCCCGGTGCGCGCGATACCGGCGATGGCTGGGTGGAGATTCCCTTCGAAGCCTATGGCGAAGTCGAGGACATGCTCTCGCGTATCCGCCTCACTGGCGGCCGGGTCGAGGAGATGGTGCTGGGCGAGCCCGATCTCGAAAAGGTGTTCATGGGGGTGATGCATGACGCCTGAGACCGTTCGCTTCGCCGGCTTCCGCACCCTGCTGTACAAGGAGATCCTGCGTTTCTGGAAGGTGTCCTTCCAGACCGTGGGCGCGCCGGTGCTCACCGCGGTGCTGTATCTGTTGATCTTCTCGCATGTGCTCGACCGCCATGTCACGGTCTATGGCGATGTGCCCTACACCGTGTTCCTGGTGCCGGGGCTGGTGATGATGTCGGTGCTGCAGAATGCCTTCGCCAACACCTCCTCCTCGCTGATCCAGAGCAAGATCACCGGCAACATCGTGTTCATGCTGCTGCCGCCGATCAGCTATCGCGAGTTCTTCGCCGCCTATGTGCTGGCCGCCATCGTGCGCGGCGCCTTCGTCGGCGTGGGGGTGATCGCGGTGTCGCTGCTGATGGTTTCGCTGCCGGTGGTGGCGCCGGGCTGGATCATCGCCTTCGCGCTGATGGGCGGCGCCATCCTGGCCTCCTTCGGCATGATCGCCGGTATCTGGGCCGACAAGTTCGACCAGCTGTCGGCCTTTCAGAACTTCCTGATCATGCCGCTGACCATGCTCTCGGGCGTGTTCTACTCGATCCATTCCCTGCCGCCCGTGTGGCAGACGGTGTCGCATCTGAACCCGTTTTTCTACATGATCGACGGTTTCCGCTACGGCTTCTTCGGCCAGTCCGACGTGTCGCCGTGGATCAGTCTGGCGGTGGTGTCGGCCTGTTTCGTGGTCCTGGCCGTCCTCACCCTGTCGATGCTCGCGCGCGGCTACAAGTTGCGCGCCTGAGCGCGCGATGCCTTACCATTCGCGGTCTGATCGACCGCCGCAGGAAGTACACACATGTTTGAAGCCTCCGAAATCTCCCGCCTGATCCAGCAAGGCCTGCCTTGCGACTTCGTCGAAATCCAAGGCGACGACGGCGTCCATTTCTCCGGCGTGGTGGTCAGCGCCGAGTTCGCCGGCAAGCCCAAGGTGCGCCAGCACCAAGCTGTGTATGCCACGCTCGGCTCGCTGATGGGCAACGAGATCCACGCCCTGCAGCTGCAGACCTACACGCCCGAGCAATGGGCGACGGTGCGTCAGGAACTGGGGCTGTAAGCGCGCATGGACAAACTGCTGATTACCGGCGGCACCCGCCTGACCGGTGAAGCGCGCATCTCCGGCGCCAAGAACGCCGCGCTGCCGATTCTCTGTGCCGCACTGCTCACCCGCGAGCCGGTGAGCTTCACCAATGTGCCGCAGCTGCAGGACATCCGCACCCTGCTGGCGTTGATCGCCCAGATGGGCGTCAAGGTCGACCGCGACGAGGCTGCCGGCACCGTCACGCTCGACGCCAGCGCTCTGAGCAACCCGGTCGCCCCCTACGAGCGGGTCAAGACCATGCGCGCCTCCATCCTGGTGCTCGGCCCGCTGGTCGCGCGCAGCGGCGAGGCGCGGGTCAGCCTGCCCGGCGGTTGCGCCATTGGCGCGCGGCCGGTGGACCAGCACATCAAGGGTCTGCAGGCGATGGGCGCGCAGATCAAGGTGGAGCATGGCGACATCCATGCCGAAGCCACCCGCCTGAAAGGCGCGCGCCTGTTCACCGACATGGTCACCGTGACCGGCACCGAAAACCTGATGATGGCCGCCTGCCTGGCCGAGGGCGAGACGGTGATCGAAAACGCCGCGCGCGAGCCCGAGGTGGTGGATCTGGCCAAGTGCCTGATGGCCATGGGCGCGCGCATCTCCGGCGCCGGCACCGACGTGATCCGGGTGCAGGGCGTCGACGCGCTGCATGGCGCGACCCACCAGATCATGCCCGACCGCATCGAGACCGGCACCTACCTGTGTGCCGCGGCAGCCACCGGCGGCGACATCCGCCTCACCGGCACCTCTTCGGCCTACCTCGACATCGTGGTCGACAAGCTGCTCGACGCCGGCTGCGAGATCGATGTCGAGCGCGACGAGATCCGCCTGCGCGCGCCCGAGCGGCTCAAGGCCGTGAGCCTGCGCACCGCGCCGTACCCCGCCTTCCCTACCGACATGCAGGCCCAGTTCATGGCCATCAACTGCGTGGCCGAGGGCACGGCGGTGATCCGCGAGACGATTTTCGAGAACCGCTTCATGCACGCGGTGGAGTTGCAGCGCCTGGGCGCCGACATCCGCATCGACGGCAACACCGCGGTGGTCACCGGCGTGGCGCGCCTCGACGGCGCCACCGTGATGGCCACCGACCTCCGCGCCTCGGCCAGCCTGGTGGTGGCCGGCCTGGTGGCCGGGGGCGAGACCCTGATCGAGCGCATCTACCACCTCGACCGTGGCTACGAGCACCTGGAGCAGAAACTCTCCGCGCTCGGCGCGCAGGTCAGGCGAGTGGCCTGAGGCTCCGGTAACATCCGGTTTTTGGACGAATTCAAGGAATCCCTGTGTCCGGCATCACGATCGCCCTGTCCAAGGGACGCATCTTCGAAGAGACGCTGCCGCTGCTGGCAGCCGCGGGTATCACGCCGACCGACGACCCCGAGAAGTCGCGCAAGCTGATCATCGGCACCAACCGGCCCGAGGTGCGGCTGGTCATCGTGCGTGCCAGCGATACGCCGACCTATGTGCAATACGGCGCTGCCGACATGGGTATCGCCGGGCGCGACGTGCTGATCGAGCATGGCGGCGCCGGCCTGTACCAGCCGCTGGATCTGAACATCGCCCGCTGCCGCTTGTGCGTGGCGGTGCCCGAGGGCTTCGACTACGCGGCCGCGTCCCGGCCGGGCAGCCGGATCCGTGTGGCCACCAAGTACGTCAAGTCGGCGCGCGAGCATTTCGCCGCCAAGGGCGTGCATGTGGATCTGATCAAACTCTACGGATCGATGGAGCTGGCGCCGCTGGTTGGCCTGTCGGATGCCATCGTCGATCTCGTCTCCACCGGCAACACCTTGCGTGCCAACCACCTCGAAGCCGTCGAGGACATCATGGACATCAGCTCGCGGCTGGTGGTCAATCAGGCGGCGCTCAAGGTCAAGCGCGAACTGTTGCAGCCGGTGATCGATGCTTTTGCCGGAGCCGTGAAACCATGAACTCGCCACAGATTCGCCGCCTCGATGCCCGCGAGCCGGAGTTCCTGTCCACCCTCGATGCCTTGCTGGCCTTCGAGAGCGGGACCGACTCGCGCATCGAGAACGCTGTCACCGACATCCTCGCCGCGGTGCGCAACACCGGCGACACGGCTGTCATCGAGTACACCCGCCGCTTCGACCGGCTGGACGTCGACCACATGGCGGCGCTGGAGCTGCCGGAAGCGGCGCTGCAGGCGGCGCTCGACGGCTTGCCCGAGGCGCAGCGCGCCGCTCTCAAGACGGCGGCCGAGCGGGTCGAGGCCTATCACCGCCGCCAGATCGTCGAATCCTGGGACTACACCGAGGCCGACGGCACGCGGCTGGGCCAGATCGTCACGCCGCTCGACCGCGTCGGTCTGTATGTGCCCGGCGGGCGCGCGTCCTACCCCAGTTCGGTGCTGATGAACGCGATCCCTGCCAAGGTGGCCGGGGTCGGCGAGCTGATCATGGTGGTGCCCACACCCGACGGCGAGCGCAATCCGCTGGTGCTGGCGGCCGCGGCGATCACCGGGGTGGACCGGGTGTTCACCATCGGCGGCGCCCAGGCCGTGGCCGCGCTGGCCTATGGCACGCAGACGATTCCGCAGGTGGACAAGATCGTCGGGCCGGGCAACGCCTATGTGGCCTCGGCCAAGCGGCGTGTCTTCGGCACCGTAGGCATCGACATGGTGGCCGGGCCGTCCGAAGTGCTGGTCATCTCCGACGGCAGCGGCAACCCGGACTGGGTGGCCATGGATCTCTTCGCCCAGGCCGAGCATGACGAGCTGGCGCAGTCGATCCTGCTGTGCACCGACGCCGGTTTCATCGACGCGGTGGCCGCGTCCATCGCCAAGCTGCTGCCGGACATGCCGCGTCGCGACACCATCGCCACCTCGCTGGCCAATCGCGGTGCGTTGATCAAGGTGAGCGATCTGGACGAAGCCTGTGCCATCGCCAACCGCATCGCGCCCGAGCACCTCGAGTTGTCGATGGAAGACGCCGAGGCCTGGATCGGCAAGATCCGCCATGCCGGCGCGATCTTCGTCGGCCACTGGTCGGTCGAGGCGCTGGGCGACTACTGCGCCGGGCCCAACCATGTGCTGCCGACCATGCGCAGCGCACGCTTCTCATCGCCGCTGGGCGTCTATGACTTTCAGAAACGCACCAGCCTGATCCAGGTGTCCGAGGCCGGCGCGCAGACGCTCGGCCCGATCGCGGCAACGCTCGCCGACGGTGAGGGCCTGCAGGCGCACGCGGCGTCGGCGCGATATCGGGTGAAAGCGTAGCCCGAATGCAGCGCAGCGAAATCCGGGAACAGCGGCTGATTCGCCTGCGCCCGTCGAACCCAGGGCGCTTTGCCGGCTCAGCCGCTGTTCCCGGATTCCGGCCTTCGGCCTGCATCCGGGCTACGACGCGCTGATTCGGCGTGCCCCGATCATCCAACAGGCCGCTGCATGCGGCCTGTTGTCCGTTAACGCCGGCGGGTTTACACCAGCTCTTTGAGGGCCTCGACCAGCGCCGCGCATTCCTCGTCGGTGCCGACCGTGATGCGCAGGTAGTCGTCGATGCGCGGCAGCTTGAAGTGGCGCACGATGATCGCCCGTTCGCGCAGGGCCGCCGCCAGCGCCACGCCGGTATGGTTGGGGTGGCGGGCGAAGACGAAGTTGGCGCCGGAGGGCAGCACCTCGAAGCCCAGTTCGGTCAGCGCGCGGCCGAGCCACTCGCGGCTGGCGATGACGCGCGCGCAGCTGTCGCGGAAGTGCGGTTCATCTTCGACCGAGGCAATCGCGCCGGCCTGCGCCGGGCGGCCCAGCGGGTAGGAGTTGAAGCTGTTCTTGACCCGCTCCAGGCCTTCGACCAGTTCGGCGCTGCCCACCGCGTAGCCGACCCGCAGCCCGGCCAGTGCGCGCGACTTGGAAAAGGTACGGGTGACCAGCAGGTTGGGGTGCGTGTCGATCAGCGGGATGGCCGCTTCGCCACCGTAGTCGATGTAGGCTTCGTCAATCACCACCGGCACGTCCGGATTGGCGGCCAGGATCTGCTCGATGGCCGCGATCGGCAGCAGCCGGCCGGTGGGTGCGTTGGGGTTGGGGAAGATGATCGGGCCGGCGCCGCCGACATAGTCCGCCGGGTCGATCTCGAGCGCGTCGGTGAGCGGGATCGGCGCGGCCTCGATGCCGAACAGCCCGCAATACACCGGGTAGAAGCTGTAGGTGATGTCCGGGTAGCGCAGCGGCGCATCGTGCTTGAGCAGGGCCATGAAGGCGTGGGCCAGCACCTCGTCCGAGCCGTTGCCGACGAAAATCTGTGCCGGCGTCACGCTGTGGTAGCGGGCCAGCGCTGCCTTGAGCGCCTCGGAATTGGGGTCCGGATAGCGGCGCAGATCTTCGCTGGCCGCCCGTGCAATGGCCTCGATGGCGCGTGGCGAGGGGCCGTAGGGGCTCTCGTTGGTGTTGAGTTTGACCAGCTTGTCCATGCGGGGCTGTTCGCCCGGGACATAGGGGGTCAGGCGGCGGGCGGTGTCGCTCCAGAATCGGCTCATGGCGTGGGTTTTGGCGGGCAGTGAAAGAGACAAACTCGGCGTGGGCGATGGTATCATGGCCGCCTCAACCATCAGTATTGGCCGGGTGCGCAAGCGTCCGGAGGCCATCACCATGCGGCAAGCGGACGTTACCCGGAACACCCTCGAAACCAAGATCTCGGTGCGCATCGATCTCGACGGCACCGGCGCCGCCGAGCTGAACACCGGCGTGCCCTTTCTCGATCACATGCTCGACCAGATCGCCCGCCACGGCGTGATCGATCTGGCCATCACCTGCGAGGGCGACACGCACATCGACGACCATCACACCGTCGAGGATGTCGGCATCACCCTGGGCCAGGCCTTTGCCAAGGCGCTGGGCGACAAGAAGGGCATCCGCCGCTACGGCCATGCCTACGTGCCGCTCGACGAGGCGCTGTCGCGGGTGGTGGTCGATTTCTCCGGCCGCCCCGGCCTGCATTATTTCGTCGAATACACCCGGGCGCGCATCGGCAATTTCGATGTCGATCTGGCGCGCGAGTTCTTCCAGGGCTTCGTCAATCATGCCGGCGTGTCGCTGCATATCGACAACCTGCGCGGCGACAACGCCCACCACCAGTGCGAGACCATCTTCAAGGCCTTCGGCCGCGCGCTGCGTGCCGCCGCCGAGGTCGATCCTCGCCTGGCCGGCGTCGTGCCCTCGACCAAGGGCGCGCTCTGATCCGGCGTTCCGCTTCCTTTTTCAACCTGTTCTGTGAGCACCACCATGACTGATGTGGCCGTCATCGATTACGGCATGGGCAACCTGCGGTCGGTAGAGAAGGCGATCGTCCATGTGGCCGGTGGCGCCGCCGTGCGCGTCACCGACGATCCGGAGGTGGTGATGCGCGCCGAGCGGGTGGTGTTTCCCGGCCAGGGCGCGATGCCCGACTGCATGGCCGAGATGGAGGCGCGCGGCCTGCACCAGGCGGTGGTGGCCGCGGCGGCGACCAAGCCCTTCCTCGGGATCTGCATCGGTCAGCAGATGCTGTTCGAGCACAGCGAAGAGGGCGACGTGGCCGGGCTGGGCATCTTTGCCGGCCAGGTGCGCCGCTTTCCCGAGGCCAAGATGGTCGATGCCGCCGGGCAGCGTCTGAAGGTGCCGCACATGGGCTGGAACGAAGTCTGGCACCATGGCGAACACCCGCTGTGGCGCGACATCCCCGACGGCGATCGTTTCTATTTCGTTCACAGCTACTATGTGGACCCGGCCGATGCTGCGGTGACCGCCGCGCATACCGACTACGGCCTGCGCTTTACCAGTGCGGTGGCACGGGATAACATTTTTGCGGTGCAGTTCCACCCCGAAAAGAGCGCCCGCGCCGGCCTGCAGCTGCTGACCAATTTCATGCACTGGACGCCCTGAGTTCAGGGCGCCACGCCGATTTCTCTTACGCCTAGACGACTCACTCGTATGCTGCTCATACCTGCTATCGACCTCAAGGATGGTCATTGTGTCCGCCTGAAACAGGGCGAAATGGACGATGCCACCGTGTTCTCCGACGATCCGGCAGCCATGGCCCGGCACTGGCTGGCCCAGGGCGCACGTCGCCTGCATCTGGTCGACCTCAATGGCGCGTTTGCCGGCAAGCCGGTCAATGAAGAGGCGATCAAGATGATCGTCGAGGCCGTGGGCGATGACATCCCGGTGCAACTCGGCGGTGGTATCCGTGATCTCGACACCATCGAGCGCTACCTCGACGACGGCATCAGCTATGTGATCATCGGCACCGCCGCGGTCAAGAACCCGGGCTTCCTGCAGGATGCCTGCAGCGCCTTCCCCGGTCACATCATCGTCGGCCTGGACGCCAAGGACGGCAAGGTGGCGGTCGATGGCTGGTCGAAACTGACGGGGCATGACGTGGTGGACCTGGCGCAGAAATTCGAGGACTACGGGGTCGAAGGCGTGATCTACACCGACATCGGCCGCGACGGCATGTTGTCGGGCGTGAATGTCGAGGCCACGGTGCGGCTCGCCCAGGCCCTGCACATTCCGGTCATCGCCAGCGGCGGCATCGCCTCGGTGACCGATATCGAAGCCTTGTGCGCTGTCGAGAGCGAAGGCGTGGTCGGGGCGATCACCGGTCGGGCCATTTACGAGGGCACGCTGGACTTCCGCGCCGCGCAAGCCCGTGCCGACGAACTGGCAGACTAGACATGCTCGCAAAACGGATCATCCCCTGTCTCGACGTCAGTGCCGGCCGCGTCGTCAAAGGCGTGAATTTCGTTGAACTGCGCGATGCGGGCGATCCGGTGGAAGTGGCGCGGCGCTATGACGAGCAGGGCGCCGACGAGATCACCTTTCTCGACATCACCGCCAGCTCCGACGACCGCGACATCATCCTGCATGTGGTCGAACAGGTGGCCGAGCAGGTGTTCATTCCTTTGACCGTGGGCGGTGGCGTGCGCACGGTGGCCGATGTGCGCCGCCTGCTCAATGCCGGCGCCGACAAGGTCAGCATCAACACCGCGGCGGTCACCAACCCCGACATCGTTGCCGAAGCCAGTGGCAAGGTCGGCAGCCAGTGCATCGTGGTGGCCATCGACGCCAAGCAGACGGCGCCGGGCAAGTGGGAAGTCTTCACCCACGGCGGCCGCCGCAACACCGGGCTGGACGCGATCGACTGGGCGCGGCGCATCGAAGCGCTGGGCGCCGGCGAGATCCTGCTCACCAGCATGGACCGCGACGGCACCAAGAACGGTTTCGACCTCGGCCTGACCCGCGCCATCTCCGACGCGGTGCGCATCCCGATCATCGCCAGCGGCGGGGTCGGCACGCTGGAGCACCTGGCACAAGGTGTGTCCGAAGGCCGCGCAGACGCGGTGCTGGCGGCCAGCATCTTCCATTTCGGCCAGCACACCGTGCAGGAGGCGAAAGCCTTCATGCGCGAGCGCGGCATCGAGGTCCGGCTATGATCGAACTGCCCAACCGCTGGCTCAACGACATCGTGTGGGACGACCACGGCCTGGTGCCGGTGATCGCCCAGGATGCCGCCACCGGCGACGTGCTGATGTTCGCCTTCATGAACCGCGAGGCGCTGGCGCTGACCGCCGAGCGCGGCGAGGCGGTGTATTGGTCGCGCTCGCGGCGCAAGCTGTGGCACAAGGGCGAGGAATCCGGCCACACCCAGAAGGTGCTCGAGATCCGCACCGACTGCGACAACGACGTGGTGCTGCTCAAGATCGAGCAGGCCGGTGGCATCGCCTGCCACACAGGACGCAAGAGCTGTTTCTACCAGCGCCTCGGCGAGTCCGGGCATTGGGAAGCGGCCGACCCGGTTCTGAAAGACCCGAAGGAGATTTACGGATGATCGATATCGAAGTGCTGCACCGGGTGGCCGCCACCCTGGCCGAACGCAAGGCGGCGAGTCCGGATGCGTCCTATGTCTCCAGTCTCTACGCCAAGGGCACCGACGCCATCTGCAAGAAGGTGGCCGAAGAGGCGGCCGAGACGATCATGGCGGCCAAGGACGGCAATCGCCTGCACCTGGTGTGGGAGGTGACCGACGTGTGGTTCCACACGATGGTGCTGCTGTCACACTTCGGCCTTACCGTCGACGACGTGCTGGCGGAGTTCCGTCGCCGCGAGGGCGTCTCCGGCATCGATGAAAAGAAATCACGCACGGCAGGGTAAACCACGCTTATGTCCGACTGCATCTTCTGCAAAATTGCCTCTGGCGCCATTCCGGCGAAGAAGGTCTTCGAGGATGACGACATGGTCGTCTTCCATGACATCAATCCGGTGGCGCCGGTGCACCTGCTGGCGATCCCCAAGCAGCACATCGCCTCACTGGCCGATACCCGGCCCGAGGACGCCCTGCTGATGGGCAAGCTGCTGCAGACCGGTTCGCGCCTGGCGATCGAGCACGGTTGCACCGACGGATTCCGCACCCTGGTCAACACGGGGCGGGTCGGTCGGCAGGAGGTGTATCATTTGCACATCCATTTCGTTGGTGGGCCGGATGTCTTGCCACCCATGTTGAAGCGTTGAGGAGTTATTGATGGGTTCATTCAGTATCTGGCACTGGCTGATCGTTCTGGTCATCGTGATGCTTGTCTTCGGCACCAAGAAACTGCGCAATATCGGCCAGGACCTGGGCGGTGCGGTGAAAGGCTTCAAGGAAGGCGTGCGTGAAGCCGAGAGCGGCAGCGAGCCGGCCAAGCCCGAGCAGCTCGATGGCAAGACCATCAATGCGGAAGCCAAGGAAAAGATCAACAATTCTTGACCGATCGCGGGTCTGACACGGGGGGCCTCGCTGAGTAGGCCCCTTGTTTTTGCTTTCGTCTGTGCAGGGACGCCATGTTCGATATCGGTTTCACCGAACTCATGATCATCGCCATTGTCGGTCTGGTGGTGATCGGCCCGGAGCGCCTGCCGAAGGTGGCGCGCACCGTCGGCCATATGCTGGGACGGCTGCAGCGCTATGTCGGTGACGTGAAGTCGGACATCCAGCGCGAAATGCACCTGGAAGACCTCAAGAAGCTGCAGAAAGAAATGACCGACTCGGCGCGGGACCTGGAAAGTGGTTTGCGCGGGCAGGCCGCTGCGGTGCAGGCCGATCTGGATGATGCGGCCAAGTCGGTCAAGAGCACTGCCGAGGCGCCGGCCGGCACGGCGACCCAATCGCCCGATGCGACCGACGAAGAGGCGATCAAGGACGCCGAGCGGGCCATCGCCCAGACCGTGGCCGACGACATCGCCGCCAACCACAGACCGCCCGAGCGCGATGACAACCAACTGGCGCTGGGGCTCGATGCCGAGCCCGCCGCACCTGCCTCCAAGGAGCCGAAGGCATGACCGACTCCGGACAGGAAACCTTCATTGCCCACCTGATCGAACTGCGTGACCGCCTGCTGCGGGCGGTGGCCGCGGTGCTGGTGGTTTTCGTCTGCCTGATGCCGTGGGCCGGCCAGATCTACGATCTGCTGGCGCTGCCGATGATGCAGTCGCTGCCGCAAGGCACGCGCATGATCGCCACCGGGGTGGTCACGCCGTTCTTCGTGCCGGTCAAGGTGACGCTGATGGTCGCCTTCGTCTGTGCGCTGCCGGTGGTGCTGTACCAAACCTGGGCCTTCATCGCCCCCGGTCTCTATGCCCACGAAAAGCGCCTGGCGATTCCGCTGGTGCTGGCGACCACGGTGCTGTTTCTGCTCGGCATGGCGTTCTGCTACTTCTTCGTGTTCAAGATGGTGTTCGGTTTCATCAATGAGTTTGCCCCGAAGAGCATCACGCCCGCGCCGGACATCGAGCAGTATCTCTCCTTCGTGATGACCCTGTTTCTCGCGTTCGGGCTGACCTTCGAGGTGCCTGTGGCCGTGGTGCTGCTGGCCAAGTTCGGCATCGTCAATCAGGCCAAACTGAAAGAAGCGCGGCCATACGTGATCGTCGGCGCCTTCGTCATTGCTGCCGTGGTGACGCCGCCGGACGTGATCTCGCAGTTCATGCTGGCGGTGCCGATGTGCTTGCTCTACGAACTGGGGATCATCTGCGCCCGCTTCGTCGCGCGGCCCACGCCGGAAGAGGCGGTCGAGCCGGGCAGCGAAGTGACGCGCAGCTGAGGCGTCGCGGCCCTACTGCGGGCGCGGCAGGGTGGGGCGGCGGCCGATCTTGACCGGCAGTTCCAGCTCTCGCCCCTTGCGCCGGACCAGAAAGCGGGCACTGGCGCCCGGCGGCAGCGCCGCCACCAGTTCGAGCATGCGCTGCGGATCGGGGATGGCTTGGGCCTCGATCGCCACCAGCACGTCGCCGGGCTGAATGCCCCCTTTGTCGGCCGGGCCGCCGCGCATCACGCCGGCGATGAGGGCGCCCTTGGTATCCGGCAAGCCAAACGATTCGGCCAATTCCTGGGTGATGTCCTGGATCTCGACGCCGATCCAGCCGCGTGTCACGCGGCCGGTGCGGATGATCTGGTCCATCACATCCTTGGCAAAGGTCACCGGGATGGCGAAGCCGATGCCGAGCGAGCCGCCCGAGCGCGAATAGATGGCCGCATTGATGCCGACCAGCGCGCCTTCGCTATTGACCAGGGCGCCGCCGGAGTTGCCCGGGTTGATGGCTGCGTCGGTCTGGATGAAGTTTTCGAAGGTGCTGATGCCCAGGTGGCTGCGCTGCAGCGCCGAGACGATGCCCATGGTGACGGTCTGGCCGACGCCGAACGGGTTGCCGATGGCCAGGACGACATCGCCCACGGTCAGCGACTCGGTCGGCGCAAAGGTGACCGCCGGCAGGTCGACGCCGGCTTCGATGCGCAGGACGGCAAGGTCGGTTTCAGGGTCCCGGCCCACCAGTTTGGCCTCGAACTTGCGGCCGTCGTTGAGCGCCACCTCGATGGCGTCGGCCGCTTCGATGACATGATTGTTGGTCAGGATGTAGCCGTCGGAACTCGCGATGACGCCCGAGCCCAGGCCGGACGTGCGTTGCTCCGGGCGCGGGCCGAGGCGGTCGCCGAAGAAATGGCGGAAAATCGGATCATCCAGGAAGGGGCTGCGCGGGGTCTGCATTTCCTTGCTGGTGAAGATGTGCACCACCGACGGCAGCGCCTTGCGCGCCGCGCTGGCATAGGAGCCTGGCGATGCGGGAACTGCGCTCGGGGTGCCGGCGGGCGCTTCGCCCTGAACGGCGATGACGGTGGTCGGCGCCGGGGCGAGCCATTCGGGCTTGAAGGTCATCAGCACGAAGACGATCGCCACGGCAACGGTGACCGCCTGTGCGAAAGTCAGCCACAGTCGGTGCATCATGGGCGGAGGCGCGCGAAGAGCGTCCGGCCGACGGGAAGGAGAATGGGCATATGCAATTGAGTGAACTGCAGCGCTACCTGGATTCGCTGCTGAATGTGGCGGCAATGAAGGATTATTGCCCAAACGGTTTGCAAGTGGAAGGAAGGGCCGAGGTCGGGCACATCGTGTGCGGGGTAACGGCGAGCCAGGCCTTGCTGGATGCCGCCGTGGCCCGCGGCGCCGATGCCGTTCTGGTGCATCACGGCTATTTCTGGCGGGGCGAGGATGCCCGGGTGGTGGGGCTGCGCAAGCGGCGGCTGGGTACCTTGCTGACCCACGACATCAGCCTGCTGGCCTATCACCTGCCGCTGGATGTGCACCCCGAGCTTGGCAACAACGCGCAGTTGGCCCGACGCATGGGCTGGACGGCGACAGGCAGTTTTGGGGAGCAGTCGGTGGGACAGATCGGCGAGGTGGCGCAGGCGATGTCGGCAGAAGCGGTGGCGCAGGCCTTGAGCCGCAGCCTGAATCGCGAGGCGCTGCTGGTGGGCGATGGCGCGCGGACGGTGCGGCGGGTGGCCTGGTGCACCGGGGCGGCACAGTCGATGTTCGAATCGGCGATCACGGCCGGATGCGACCTGTTTGTGTCGGGCGAGATCTCGGAGCCGACGGTGCATCTGGCCCGGGAGTCCGGGGTGCCGTATATCGCAGCCGGCCATCATGCGACCGAGCGCTACGGCGTGCAGGCGCTGGGCGAACATCTCGCGGGCCTCGGGCTGACATGCGAATTCGTCGACGTCGACAACCCCGTGTGAGGACGGGGCGAAGCTACTCCTGATCTTTGCGCCCGAGCTCGCCCAGCGGGTGGGTTTCGGACAGATTGGTGTCGTTGTCACCCAGGACTGGGGTGTCGCCCGAATCAAGGTGGAAATCGAGGTCGGGCAAGGGAGTGTTCTTCGACGCCGGGGCGTCGGTGTCGGCGGGGGACTCGGCCTCTTCGGGGGGCGTGTCGTCGAGGGGGGTGCTGAGGTCGATCGGCGTTTCGTCGAGTTCGGCGTCGTCATGCTGATAGGGGCCGAGACGGTCTTCCAGAACCGCCATCAGCATCAGCAAGTCGTCGACCACCGCGATCGGGAAGCCCTGTCGCGCCCCGTCGCGGTTATCGCGCAGCAGGCGCTGGATATAGGCTTGGCAATCGACGGTCATCCAGGTGTCGGTGAGCATCTTGACGATGTGTGCCATCTGCTCGACCGAGTCGGTGGTCTGTCGAACCGTGTCGAATTCGTCCCAGCCGACGATCTTGACGTTGAAAGTCTTGTTCAGTTGCCGCGTAATCACCTCGAAATCGTCGCGCATGTCGGCCGCCCGATAGACTTCCAGGAGCTTGAGCCACGGGGTGACCGCCTGCTTCGGGTTGCTGCGGATGAACTCGGCCAGCGTTTCGGCGGCCCCCTGGATGCGGCCGAAAGACATCATGATGTCGGCCAGTTCGACCGCCGATTCATGCTCGGCCGACAGGTCGGCCTCTTCGATGGCGATCGGCGCAACGCTGTGCTGGAGTTCGGCGGGGATGGATCCGTCCCATTCGACGGGCGAAAAATCGAAGCTCTCGCCGGCCTGAGGCACCGGCATGGCGCGCGCTTCAGCCCGGGGCGGCGTGGTCGGCGTTTCGTCCGGCGCGTTGTCGGCGACCGGAGCGCTACGGCGCCGGCGCACTAACCAGGCGGCAAGCAAGGTTGCCAGCAGGCCGGCCAGCGCCAGGGGGAGCCAGTCGAGCAGCGTCTGCCAGGCGGACGTCGCGGGGGCGGAGGGGGCTTCGGTCGGGGCCGGTGCTGGAGCGGGTGCCGCGGCCGGAGCGGTGGTGGCGTCGGCGACGCTCGTTGCCGACGAGCCCAGTTGGGCGGCCAGGGCGCGCTGGATTTCTTCGATGCGCGCGATCCGGTCGGTGAGCTCGAGGCGGGCGGTGATCTGCTCGTCGAGCTTCATGATCAGCTGCTGCTCGCGTCTGAGCAGTTCGCGTTCGGCCTCGGTGGTGCGATCGATCAGGCCCGGATCGCCCAGTTGCTGTGAGAGCTTGAATCCGTCGAGGCCGGCGGTGTCGCCGGAGAGCGAGAGGCGGTCGCCGTTGGGCGGCGCGTCCGCCGCGGCTGCGGGCGGTGGCGTGTCGGCGGGCGGTGCCGTGTCGGGCGCAGGGGCGGGCGGTCGCGCCCGGGTCGGGGCTGCGGCCGGTGCGGCTGCTTCGACGGGGGCCGGATGGGCGGCCGCGATGGCTTCGCGTGTCGGCAATTGCAGCGTCGAGCCGGCGGCGAGCGTCTGCCGGGACGAGCGGATGCTGCGGTCGGCCCGGTTCAGGGCGCGGGTGGCCCGGATGAAACCGATCCGGTCTTCACGGCTCGCCGGAAAGAGCTGCCGGGCCAGTTGGTTGATGGAGGCGTCTGCCGTCAGCGTCCAGGCGCCGCCGAGCGCAGCGGTGGTGACCGGGGCCGGTTTGGCGTCGGTCGCTGTCGGGGAGGGGGCGGGCGTCGCGCGGGCTGCGACCGGTGGGACGGGGGCGGCGATCGGCGAGGGCAGGAGGAGGGTGTAGGTCCGTTTGAGCCGGGCGCTGCAGGTTTCTTCGAGAGTCAGGCGGACGATGGGGTCGTGCACCGCCTGGCGGCGTGTGACGACAGCCACGGGATTGCCCGCGCGCATGTCGATGGCGATCTGGGTGTTGAGCACCGCTGGAATGCCGTCCGAGCTGTCGGGGCCGGGCACAGTGCGCAAGCAGTTGGCACTTTCGTTGGGGCGCAGCCCGTGGAGCCTGACCTCGGCGCGAAACGGCTCGCCGATGGCGGACTGACTGATGATCTCGCCGAAGCCGATGGCGTGCGTCGTCGCCGGCAAGACGGCCAGCGTCCACAGCAAGAGCAAGGTCGGGCGAAGCGGCGAGTTCATCGTTCGATCGGAAAAGCCTTATGAATTCGAATGATCGCGAATTAATTTGAAGCACATTGTAATGAACTTGCCTTCAAATGGGCCCTTTGTATGCGCCGATGCACGAAAAGGCACACAGTTTTGTGGGCTTTTGGCACCGGTGCGGGGGCTTGGCGGGGCGTGTCGGCATGGCGGCCCGCCGCCTTTGGTCTGCGGAGGAGGCATGGGGCACGGCACTGCCGAGTTCCCGCGGTATCATGAGGGCGTTTCCATACGATTGCGTACGTTATAATGAACGCGAAATTGTCCGGCGGGGTTGGCCGCCAGCGCGCCCAGGTGCGGCGCATCGAGATCGAGGGGTTTTTCCGGGACGACGGTTTGGTCGAGCTCGACGCGGTGCTGGTCGACGTCAAGGATGTCGACTATCCGTTGGCGTCGGGGATGCGCAAGAAGGGCGACCCGGTGCACCGGATGCGGGTATCGGTGCTGATCGACCGCAACTTCACCATCCTGGACGCCCACGCCGAATCGGAGTGGGTGCCGTATCCGGGCAGTTGCGAGCGCATCGCTCCGGCCTATGACGCCCTGGTCGGGCTGAACCTCATGCGCGGGTTTCGCGAGGCCGTTCGTGCCCGCTTCTTTGCGACCGCTGGCTGCAGCCACATCTCCGAGCTGTTGTTGAGCCTGCCGACGGCGGCGGTGCAGACCTTCGCCACCTTCATGCAAGACAATGTCAACGATACGGAAAAGCCGTTCCAGCTGGACCGTTGCCACGCGCTGGCGACCGACAGCGAGACGGTGCGGCAATACTATCCGGCCTGGTATCGCGCGCCCTCGCCCGACGCGGTCGACGGCGACGTCTAGCCGGGGCGCGGCATACCGGGGGCTTGGCGGCATGGCCCGGTGACGCGTCGCGGCCTGCGCGAATTCGGCTATAATTCCGGGGCTTTCGCCTTGCGTAAATTCGTGCGCGTTG
This sequence comes from Denitromonas iodatirespirans, assembly GCF_018524365.1. GTDB lineage: Bacteria > Pseudomonadota > Gammaproteobacteria > Burkholderiales > Rhodocyclaceae > Nitrogeniibacter > Nitrogeniibacter iodatirespirans. The sequence goes on along the minus strand of NZ_JAEKFT010000019.1, from coordinate 8,851 downwards.
CGGATGTGTGTCGCACGCATCGGCGCATTCTTGCCGGTGCAGCGGTGCCTGCCGAACGAGGGAGATCGGTGGGTGTCGTGGGGTGTGGGCCCCGAATTGACCCGTTCAACCTAAATGTCCGTGATCTCCGTGTGGAGATGCGGCTTCCATCGAAGGGCAACCATGAAGATTCATGAGTATCAGGCAAAAGAGCTGCTGAGAAAGTTCGGCGTGACCACCCCGCGTGGCATCGCATGTTTCTCGGTGGACGAAGCGGTCAAAGCGGCCGAAGAGCTGGGCGGACCGGTGTGGGTCGTCAAGGCGCAGATCCACGCGGGTGGCCGCGGCAAGGGCGGCGGCGTGAAGCTGGCGCGCTCCGTGGATGAGGTGAAGGCGCTGTCGGACGAAATTCTCGGCATGCAGTTGAAGACGCACCAGACCGGCCCGGAAGGCCAGAAGGTTCGCCGTCTGCTGATCGAAGAAGGCGCCGACATCCAGAAAGAATACTATGTGGCCGCGCTGACCGATCGCGCGACCCAGAAGGTGGCCATGATGGCTTCTTCGGAAGGCGGCATGGACATTGAGGAAGTGGCGGCCAAGACCCCCGAGAAGATCATCAAGGTCTTCGTCGACCCGCTCGTCGGCCTGACCGACGCGCAAGCCACCGAGCTGGCCAATGGCATCGGCGTGCCTGCCGCATCGCTCGACAAGGCTGTCGATACGCTCAAGAAGCTGTATACCTGCTACATGGAAACAGATGCTTCGCTGGCGGAAATCAACCCGTTGATCCTCGAAGGCAACGGCAACATCAAGGCGCTGGACGCCAAATTCAACTTCGATTCCAACGCGCTGTATCGCCATGACGACATCGTCGCGCTGCGCGATCTGGCCGAAGAAGACGCCGACGAGATCGAAGCGTCCAAGTACGATCTGGCCTACATCAGCCTCGACGGCAACATCGGCTGCCTGGTCAACGGCGCCGGTCTGGCCATGGCGACCATGGACACCATCAAGCTGTACGGCGCCGAGCCGGCCAACTTCCTCGACGTGGGTGGTGGCGCGACGACCGAGAAGGTGACCGAAGCCTTCAAGATCATGCTCAAGAACCCCAAGGTCAAGGGCATCCTGGTCAACATCTTCGGCGGCATCATGCGTTGCGACACCATCGCCACCGGCGTGGTCGCCGCGGCCAAGGAAGTGCACCTGACGGTGCCGCTGGTCGTGCGCATGAAGGGCACCAACGAGGATCTGGGCAAGAAGATCCTGGCCGAATCCGGCCTGCCCATCATCGCTGCGGACACCATGGCCGAAGCTGCCGAGAAGATCGTTGCCGCGGTTGCGGGCAAGTAAGGGGATACAAGCATGTCGATTCTCATCAACAAGGACACCCGCGTCGTCACGCAGGGTATTACCGGCAAGACCGGCCAGTTCCACACGCGCATGTGCCGCGACTACGCCAACGGCCAGAACTGCTTCGTGGCCGGGGTGAACCCGAAGCGCGCCGGCGAGGACTTCGAAGGCGTGCCCATCTATGGCACCGTGAAGGATGCCAAGGAGCAGCAGGGCGCGAACGTGTCGGTGATCTACGTGCCGCCCCCGTTCGCCGCGGCTGCCATCTGGGAGGCCTGCGAGGCCGACCTCGATCTGGCCATCTGCATCACCGAAGGCATTCCGGTTCGTGACATGCTCGAAGTGCGCAACAAGATGAAGCAGAAAGTGGCCGCCGGCGGCAAGGAAACCCTGCTGCTGGGCCCCAACTGCCCGGGTCTGATCACGCCGGAGGAAATCAAGATCGGCATCATGCCGGGCCACATCCACCGCAAGGGCCGTATCGGCGTCGTGTCGCGTTCCGGCACGCTGACCTACGAAGCGGTTGCCCAGCTGACCGATCTCGGCCTCGGCCAGTCGTCTGCCGTCGGTATCGGTGGCGACCCCATCAACGGCCTGAAGCACATCGACGTGATGCGCATGTTCAACGACGATCCCGACACCGATGCAGTCATCATGATCGGTGAGATCGGCGGTCCGGACGAGGCGGAAGCCGCGCGCTGGTGCAAGGAGCACATGAAGAAGCCGGTGGTCGGTTTCATCGCAGGGGTCACCGCACCGGCCGGCAAGCGCATGGGCCATGCCGGCGCGCTGATCTCCGGCGGCGAAGACACGGCGGATGCCAAGCTCGCCATCATGGAAGAGTGCGGCTTTACTGTGACCCGCAACCCCTCCGAGATGGGCAAGCTGCTCAAAGCCATGCTCTGAGCGATCTTGCGCTCGGAAAAACGCCGGCGAGTGCCGGCGTTTTTCTTGGCCGAGTGCGGAGCGTTCTCTTACTTTCGTTATGTTTTTCGCTGCCCCGTCGGGCGGGGTATGTGAAAATGTGTGGCCCTCGCCGAAGGGCGGACGTGAAGTCTTGCGCACCGATGCCGTAGTCATGAGCTGTGACAGCCGTTGCCGGCTGCGTCGGAACCAGGTGAACGGTCGGGAATGGCCGATAGAGAGGCGGGTTGATGGAGGTCCAGAACCAGGAGACGGGCGCGTTGCAGATGGCGTCGCGTACCGACACGGGACGGATGCGTCAGCGCAACGAGGACGTCTGCCTCTTCGATGAAGCATCGCACTGGGCCGTGCTGGCCGATGGCATGGGCGGTTACCAGGGTGGCGATGTGGCCGCCCGGCTGGTGGCCGATAGCGTGGCCGGCCGCCTGCGTGCCAGCGAGGCGGCCAGTGTCTCCGAGATGCTCGCCGAGTTGCGCCAGGCGACCATGCGCGCGAATACCGAAGTGATCGCCGCGGCCCGCAAGGACCGGGCGCTTCACGGTATGGGCTCGACCGTGGTGGCCACGCGCTTTCACGACAACACCGTGCTGGTCTCGCATGTCGGCGACTCGCGCATGTACCGCTATCGGCCCGATGAACTGGTTCAGCTGACGCGAGACCATTCTTTGTTGCAGGAGCAGGTCGATGGCGGCATGATGAGTGCCGATGCGGCTCGGGTCGCACCGGGCCGCAGTCTGCTGACCCGCGCGCTGGGCGTGGAAGCTGCCGTGGTGCCGGATGTGGCCCTGCACGAGGCGCGGGTCGGGGATGTCTACCTGCTGTGCTCGGACGGCCTGACCGACATGCTCGACGACGAAGACATTGCCCTGGTGTGCGAAACCTTGTCCGCCAATCTGGCGCTGGCGGCAGATCATCTGGTTCAGCTTGCCAACGACCGGGGTGGTCGTGACAACATCACCGTAGTTTTGATCAAGGTGCTGCGGCCGTTCCCGGCGCGCAGGACGTAGCCGGAACCTCCGGACAGGACGTGACACGATGCCGAAATTGATCCTCAGCATGGATGGGCTGGTGCTCAAGGAAATCCCGCTGACCAAGGAGCGGACCACGATCGGGCGCAAGCCGCACAACGACATCCAGATCGACAATCTGGCCATCAGCGGCGAGCATGCGGTGATCACCGCGATCCTGGACGATGCGTTCCTCGAAGACCGGAACAGCACCAACGGCACCTATGTGAACGGCCAGCCGGTCAAGAAATGCGCGCTGCAGAACAATGATGTGGTCGAGTTGGGCAAATACCGGATCAAGTTCGTCGTCGAACAGGCGTCCGCGTCCGGCCCGCTGACCGACTTCGTCGATACCGCAGCGCTCAAGCCCGTCATGGCCGACCCCGAGGTGGAGGTGTCGGTGCCGGATGTGCCTGCGACCGATACCGTGGTCGGTACCGATGACGCGATGGTGTCGGTCGATCCCGAGTCGACCCAGATCCTCGATCGGGCAGGGGCCGTGAGCCGGACCTCGCCGAAGCCTGCCTCCGCGGCGCCTGCCGATGATGCGGCGGCCGGGATGATCCAGGTGTTGTCGGGCCCGAACACGGGGCGCGAACTGGAGCTGAAAAAATCGCTGACCACGCTGGGCAAGCCCGGCGTTCAGGTGGCCGTCATCACCCGTCGGCCTCACGGCTATTTCATCACCCATGTGGAAGGCTCGACCTTCCCGGTGGTCAATGGCACGCCGCTCGGCGCGCAAGCTCATCGCCTGAACGATCACGACATCATCGAGATCGCCGGGGTGAAGATGGAGTTTTTCCTGAAAAGCGGCACCTGAGTCTCCCGCGTCGACGCCGGATGCCGGATGGCGCCGTGACGTAGTTCTCGGTCAGCGCGCAGCCACGATGCTAGCCTCCATGGATCCGGGGTATTCCCGATAGGCGGGACGGCCGCCGGGCGCGGGCTTCAGCAATGAAATTCAGGGTATTGGGGTGTAGTGGCGGCATCGGCGGTCACGAGATGCGCACTTCCGCATTTCTCGTCGATGACGACATATTGATCGATTGCGGCACCGGCGTCGGCGTGCTCGACTATGCCGAACTGCTGCGGATCGATCACGTCTTCATCACCCATGCCCACCTGGATCACATCGGCTTCATTCCCTTGCTGGTCGACACAGTGGGCAACGACCGGCGTGCGCCGATCACCGTGTACGGCACGGTCGAAACCATCCGGATCCTGCGCTCCCACATCTTCAACTGGCTGGTGTGGCCGGATTTCAGCGCCATTCCGGACCGGCACCGGCCGTTCATGCGCTTCCAGGTGCTCAAGGTCGGCGAGAGCGTGGCGCTCGACGGGCGCCGGATCACCTCGCTGCCGGCGCTGCACACGGTGCCGGCGGCAGCCTATTGCCTCGACAGCGGCGAGGGCCAGCTGATCTACACCGGCGATACCACCTACCATCCGCCGCTCATCGATGCCATCAACCGCCAGCCGGCGCTGCGTCACCTGGTCGTCGAGACCGCCTTTTCCGACGTGATGCACGGCCTGGCGATGGCCTCGCGACACCTTTGCCCCAGTCTGCTCGCCCACTTTCTGGATGCGCTCACCTGCCGGCCGCAGGTGCACATCAGCCATCTCAAGCCGGGACATGCCGAGCGGACGATGGCGGAAATCGGCGTCTACGGCGGCCACCTGCGGCCGACGATGCTGGCCAACGATCAGGTGCTGAGCTTCTGAGCTGCGCCGGTCCTGCCGCGATCGCGCCGGATGCCGCTAGAATGACAGGGGCCGTCGCGTTCGCGCCGGTCGGGACCATGACATCGTGCAGGGATCGAGCACCATGAAAGTCGCTGGCAAAAGCCCCTCGAGCGGGGATGTGGGCAGCCGTCTCGCCTTCTTCAAAGGCTTGCAGACGGTCACCAACCGGATTCACGCCACCCAGAACATCGACGAAATCATCTTCGAGCTGTCGGCCGACCTGTGCGCCCTGTTCGGCGCCGAGCGGCTGACCATCTACACGCTCGACGAGGCGCGCACCGCGATCGTTTCCAAGGTGAAGACCGGTCTGCATACGGTCAACAGCATCCGCCTGCCAATCTCCGAAAACAGCATCGCCGGCTACGTGGCCTTCTCCAAGAAGATGCTGAACCTGCCCGATGTGTACGACGCCGCCGCGCTCAAGCGCATCTCGCCCCGCCTCGAATTCCGCAAGGAAGTCGACGAGGTGACCGGCTACCATAGCCGGCAGATGCTGGTGGCGCCGATACTCGCGCCCGAAGGCAGCGATCTGCTGGGCGTGTTGCAGCTCATCAACGCCACCGATGGCAAGCCGTTCTCCCCGATTGCCGAAGAGGGCTTGCTGGGCTTGGCGCAGACGCTGGGCGTGGCGTTTGCCCAACGCGTCCGCGTCCAGGGCAAACCGCGCTCGCGCTACGACCTGCTGGTCACCGACGGCCAGCTGTCCGCCCAGGAACTCGAAGCCGCCGGCCTCAAGGCGCGCGACCGGAAGGTCTCCACCGAAGATGTGCTGATCGACGACATGGGCCTGTCGCTCGCCGACATCGGCGACGCCGTGGCCCGCTGCTTCAATGTGCCCTACGAGCCCTACCGCGGCGATCGCATCAAACCAGTCGATCTGCTCAAGAACATCAAGCGCGACTTCGTCGAACAAAGCCACTGGCTGCCCCTCGAGGAAACCGAGGAAGGCATCATCGTGATGGCCACCGACCCCGAGCAGACGCGCGCCTCGCGGGTGGCGCACAACGTCTTCCCGAACAAGAAGATCGCCTTTCGCGCCACGACGCATCGCGATTTCCGCAAGACGGTCGATCAGTTCTTCGAGGCCAGCCTCGACCTCGGCTCGGTCGATGACCTGCTCTCCGACCTGGCCGACGAAGAGCAGGACGGCTCGGTGGCCGAGGATCTCTCGGCCGCCTCCGACAACGAACTGGTCAAGCTGGTCAACAAGATCATCGTCGACGCCTACAAGCAGGGCGCCTCCGATATCCACATCGAGCCACGCCCCGGCAAGGTCAAGACGCTTATCCGCTTCCGCAAGGACGGCACCCTGGTGCCCTACATCGAAGTGCCGGCCAGCTACCGCAGCCCGCTCGTCACGCGCATCAAGATCATGTGCGACCTCGACATCTCCGAGCGCCGCAAGCCGCAGGACGGCAAGATCAAGTTTCGCAAGTACGCCGCGCTCGACATCGAGCTACGCGTCGCCACCATCCCCACGGCTGGCGGCATGGAAGATGTGGTGATGCGCATTCTCGCCAACAGCGAACCCATCCCGCTCGACCAGCTCGGCCTGTCGCCGCACAACCTGGCGCGACTCGAAAGCGCCATCGCCCAGCCCTACGGCATCTTCTTCGTCTGCGGCCCCACCGGCTCCGGCAAGACCACCACGCTGCACTCCATCCTCGGCCATATCAACACGCCGGAGACCAAGATCTGGACCGTCGAAGACCCGGTCGAAATCACCCAGAAAGGCCTGCGCCAGGTGCAGGTCAACCGCAAGGCCGGCATCGACTTCGCCACCATGATGCGCGCCTTCCTGCGCGCCGATCCCGACGTCATCATGGTTGGCGAAATGCGCGATCGCGAAACCGTCGCCGTCGGCCTCGAAGCCTCGCTCACCGGCCACTTGGTGTTCTCCACCCTGCACACCAACAGCGCGCCCGAGTCCATCGTTCGCCTGCTCGACATGGGCATGGACCCCTTCAACTTCGCCGACGCCTTGCTCGGCGTCCTCGCCCAGCGCCTGGCCAAGCGGCTGTGCACCAAGTGCAAGACCGCCTACCACCCCGACAGCGACGAACTCTCCAGCCTGCTCGACGAATACTGCCTCGACCTGAAAAGCACGCCCCCCTTCATCGCCGACGCCGACGCCGCCCGCAAAGCCGTCGCCCACCGCTGGCAGCGCGACTTCGCCAACAAGAACGGCCAATTCACCCTCTACAAAGCCGTTGGCTGCGCCGACTGCACCAACGGCTACCGCGGCCGCGTCGGCCTGCACGAACTCATGCTCGGCTCCGACGGCGCCAAGAAGCGCATCCAGGAACACGCCCGCGTCGCCGACCTGCTGGTGCTGGCGCTCGACGAAGGCATGCGTACGCTGCGGCAGGACGGGATCGAGAAAGTGCTCTCCGGCGTGACCGACATCAAACAGGTGCGCAAGGTGTGCGTGCGCTGACGTTACCGGTCCCGAAAAAGCGGAACTCCCGGGCAAGCGCCCGCGGCGCCACCGTAGGGCCGAATTCATCCCGCCAAACCCCCGTGGAACCATTGCCAGCCGGCTGAAACCTCCCCTGTGGAACGGCCGAAAGAGAGCGGCGACATCCTCGACTCGCCGATGGATCGGGCCGTGACCACCCGCATGGTGCAGGGCGCCCCTTTTGCTTTTTCCCGGATTCGCCTAGACTCAAAGCCATCCAACAGAACGGGCAGATGCCCGTGAGACGTCAGTCATGCATCCACTCATCGAACGCCATCGAGACGAGCTTCGTGCCCTGGCCGAGCGCTATGGCGTTCGTTCGATCAAGGTATTCGGTTCCATGGCGCGAGACGATGCCGACGCGTCGAGCGACGTCGATCTGCTCGTCGAAACCGCTCCGGACACCTCGGGCTTTACCCTTGGCGCACTGCTCATGGACGCCCAGGATATTCTCGGCAGACACGTGGATCTCGTCACCGAGGCGGCGCTGCATCCAGCCATGCGCGCACGAGTGCTGAACGAAGCCAGGCAGCTCTGAAGGCAAACGGTGAAACCCGGAAACGAGGCCGACAAGGTATACCTTCAGCACATGCTCGAATGTATCGCCCGAATCGCGGAATATGCCGGGGGTGACGAGCAACGCTTTCGCGAGTCCCGCCTCATACAAGATGCGGTCGTCCGCAACCTACAGACGTTGGCCGAATCGAGTCAGCGCCTCAGTGAGCCGATCAAGGCGGGCGAGCCGCAAATTCCCTGGCGCGCCATCTCCGGCTTCCGGAACATTCTCGTCCACGACTACCTCGGCATCGATGTCAGCGCCATCTGGCAAGTCGTTGCCGTCGAACTCGCCCCGCTCCAGGCCGCGCTGGTGCGCATGGCCGACACCCTGAGCCGCAGGGGGTAGCCTCGATCCACGGTGCTACGGCGCCGACGCCACCCGGAATGCCACGCAGACGGCTGGAGAACTCCGGCCTTTCGACGAACAATCAAGCCTCCGTCGGGCGGGATTCATCCTGCCAACCCCCGTACAAGCATCGCCGGCCGACTGAACCGGCCCCCTACTGCCGCCAACGAAGTCGCGTGCACCTCACGCCTGCGAGGGATCGAGAAGATCCTCTCGGGCGCGACCGACATCAAGCTGGTGCGTAAGGTGCCCGTGCGCTGACGTATGACGTCAGCGTGGGTGACGGAAAACGTCACCTGAGGGCAGGGCCGGGTGTGACGCATTTCACGCGGAAAATCGGGCGAATTTTTAATCGATTGAATTTGTTGTGGTTTTTCTTCGAAAGAGAAACTGGCACGGTCGGTGCATAGCTATCTCCGAGCGGATCCCATCCGTGACTGACCAAATCTCTCTCCGAGGAGTACGACCATGAACAAGACTCTCAAG
>NZ_JAEKFT010000188.1 GCF_018524365.1 Denitromonas iodatirespirans | reverse complement strand
ATTCGATCCGAAAGCCGCGGATCTTGACCTGGAAGTCGTTGCGGCCCAGGTATTCGATGGTGCCGTCGGGCAGCCACCGGCCCAGGTCGCCGCTCTTGTACATGCGCCCGCCTTCGACGAAGGGGTCAGCCAGGAAGCGCTCAGCGGTGAGTTCGGCTTGGTTGAGGTAGCCGCGCGCGACGCCCTCGCCGCCGATGTACAGCTCGCCGGCCACGCCCACCGGGACCGGTTGGTG
>NZ_JAEKFT010000187.1 GCF_018524365.1 Denitromonas iodatirespirans | reverse complement strand
TTGGATCCTTGACGAAACATCTGTAATGGTCTAAAGTCTCGTTTCTCTGACGCGGGGTGGAGCAGTTGGCAGCTCGTCGGGCTCATAACCCGAAGGTCGCAGGTTCAAGTCCTGCCCCCGCAACCAAATTCTGCAAAACCCAATCACCTAGCGGTGGTTGGGTTTTTTGCTTTCTGGCCTGCTTGGGCCATTGGCCCATGTTGGCTCACACCAGTTTGCCTCCCACGTTGTCCGCTCTT
>NZ_JAEKFT010000186.1 GCF_018524365.1 Denitromonas iodatirespirans | reverse complement strand
AGGGCACCCTGGTCCTGACCGGCTACGACGCCGCCACCGGCGCGGTCAGCTACACCTACGACCCGAACGTGCAAAGCAGCAACGCCCCGGTGCTCGACGCCATCGCCGTGGTGGTGACCGATGACCTGGGCATCGCCGCCACCGGCAGCCTCGACATCCAGATCACCGACTCCGTGCCGGTGGCGATCAACGACACCAACGTGATCGCCGAAGACGGCGTCAACACCGTGTCCGGCTCCGTGC
>NZ_JAEKFT010000185.1 GCF_018524365.1 Denitromonas iodatirespirans | reverse complement strand
GCTGTGCCTCAGGCTGTGAGGGGTAATGTTTTTTTAAGGCCGCAGCCGGCCACCACCTTGCGCAGCGTCAGCTGTACGCCGCCACGGTCGAGCGGCGTGCGTGCGAGCGCCGCCCCCTTGAGGCCGGCGTGGCGGTTGGGAAAGAGCAGCTCGGGATGGCGATGCGTCTGCCAGAAGCGGCGCAGCACCGCCAGGGTCGCACGGGGCAGCGGCACCAGGCGGTCCTTGTTGCCCTTGGCGTCACGG
>NZ_JAEKFT010000184.1 GCF_018524365.1 Denitromonas iodatirespirans | reverse complement strand
CATCTACATCCTCGACGCCCACCACCAACCGGTCCCGGTGGGCGTGGCCGGCGAGCTGTACATCGGCGGCGAGGGCGTCGCGCGCGGCTACCTCAACCAAGCCGAACTCACCGCCGAGCGCTTCCTGTCCGACCCCTTCGTCGAAGGCGGGCGCATGTACAAGAGCGGCGACCTGGGCCGGTGGCTGCCCGACGGCACCATCGAATACCTGGGCCGCAACGACTTCCAGGTCAAGATCCGCGGCTT
>NZ_JAEKFT010000183.1 GCF_018524365.1 Denitromonas iodatirespirans | reverse complement strand
ATCGCGCCGCTGCTGCCCTCGCGGTAGCGGAAGGTGACCTGGCCGTTGCGGCAGGCGAGGATGTCCGCTTCGCGGATCACGCCGCGGTACAGGTAGCGGCCCAGATAGAGCAAGGCCTTGTCGCCGTGGCCGACTGCCTTGCAGTGCGCGACCCATTGGCTTGGCGCCCGCTTCGGCAAGGCCAGGGCGGCCGCCGACAAGGCGGCGAGCATCCTGGCACGAAAGACCTTGGCCAGGGCCTTGGCGTT
>NZ_JAEKFT010000182.1 GCF_018524365.1 Denitromonas iodatirespirans | reverse complement strand
TCATCCCCAAGCACGAGCGGCGCTTTACCGGTTTCGACGACAAAATCATAGCCATGTACGCCCGCGGCATGACGATTCGCGAGATCCAGGGTTTCTTGATCGATCAGTACGGCACCGAGGTATCACCCGAGTTCATCAGCTCGGTCACCGATGCGGTGATGGCCGAGGTGGGCGCCTGGCAGTCGCGCCCGCTCGAGCCGATGTACCCGGTGGTGTTCTTCGATGCGCTGCGGGTCAAGATCCGCGAGG
>NZ_JAEKFT010000181.1 GCF_018524365.1 Denitromonas iodatirespirans | reverse complement strand
CGTACTCAAGGTCGGAGAAGCTCGATTGCATCGGGATCGTCACCGTCGTGAAGGAACTATGCGTATTGTCTCAAACAGAGCCGCCCGTGGGGCGATATGCAAACGAAATAATCAGCGTTTCCCTAGGGAAGTACTGAACAAATCCGATTTTCGGCAACGGGAGGCAGATCATCGTTCGCAATCGCGTGGAATCGCTCGCAATTGAATCGCGGAATACGGAATTGGCACTCTGGAAGGCCGGATTCGCAC
>NZ_JAEKFT010000180.1 GCF_018524365.1 Denitromonas iodatirespirans | reverse complement strand
GGTCGCATATCGGCCTCGTGACGCTCAATCCAGAGCGAGACGCTGTCGTCAATGCGACACTTCATGCTGAAGACATACACACGTTAGTTGCATGAATCAGGCGACAACTATCTTGACTTGCTCCGCCGTGGCCGACTGCCTTGCAGTGCGCGACCCATTGGCTTGGCGCCCGCTTCGGCAAGGCCAACCCGGCGGCCGACAAGGCGGCGAGCATCCTGGCGCGAAAGACCTTGGCCAGGGCCTTGGCGTT
>NZ_JAEKFT010000179.1 GCF_018524365.1 Denitromonas iodatirespirans | reverse complement strand
TGGACGCCAATCGGTGCGGTCACGCTCAATCCGGAGCGTGATGCGGCCATTTGCGGCCACGGTCATGCTGAAGACATAAAACGGTTGGTTGCATGAATCAGGCGACAACTATCTTGACTTGCTCCGGCCTCAAGGGGGCGGCGCTCGCACGCACGCCGCTCGACCGTGGCGGCGTACAGCTGACGCTGCGCAAGGTGGTGGCCGGCTGCGGCCTTAAAAAAACATTACCCCTCACAGCCTGAGGCACAGC
>NZ_JAEKFT010000018.1 GCF_018524365.1 Denitromonas iodatirespirans | reverse complement strand
TCCGCTTGACCGCCAGTTCCTTGAACTCGGCCGTGTATGCCTGCTTCGGTATCTTCATTTCTTGCCTTCCAAAAGTGACGTCGATTTTATGTCACCCTTGGCAGACGAAATTTCGGGGGAAGCTCACTACCAGTCTGGTAGGGTAGCCAGTCGTCAGCACACATACCCTAAGATCGCTCTTAGTCTGCCCCCTCGTTCGGAGGTTCAATGCATCCTGACCATTCCAGATACGCAAACTTTACGTCTCGAGCACGTCTTGAGAAGTCTGTTAACTCACTCCTCGGGTTGGTCGAAGGCATCACCATTGACTGTGCTATCAACCAATCAGAGATTGCGTTTTTGAATCTCTGGCTATCGGAACATGCGGATGTAAGCGATAGGCATCCCTACAACGAACTGGTCCCCGTAGTTCAGGCCGCGGTAGCTGACGGCGTACTCACGCGAGAAGAGCATGACGACATAGTCTGGTTATGCGAACGCCTTCGCTCAACTGAATATTTCGACGAAACAACGGCCGACCTCCAACGGCTACACGCCATACTCGGCGGGATCGTCTCAGATGGCCAAATTACCGAGGCAGAGTTAGAAGGCCTTTCGGGTTGGCTAACGGATCACGAGCATCTGAGAACTTGTTGGCCGTATGACGAAATCGACAGCTTGATCGTCGGCGTCATGAATGACAGAAAGATCGACGACCATGAACATGCGTTGCTCAAGAGCTTCTTCTCCGAGTTCGTTGCAATCATGGACGACAGAACCATAAATAGGCCCATCGTCTCTGACGGCACGAACATCATCGGCCTTTGTGCTGTGTGCCCGGAGATCGAGTTCACATCCTCGACGTTCTGCTTTACCGGAGCCTCCTCAAGGTACACGCGGAGCGAATTAGCAGCCACTGTTGAGCGCCTTGGCGGCACATTTGCACCCAACGTAACCAAGGGCATTAAGTATCTAGTCATCGGCGCTGATGGCAACCCTTGCTGGGCTTACGCATGCTATGGCCGCAAGGTTGAGAAGGCGGTCCAGCTCAGAAAATCTGGAGTTCGCGTACTAATCATTCACGAGAACGACTTTCATGACGCGGTGGCCGATGCCGGCCAACGACTTGCGTAAGGCTTGACTCGAACAACAGCATCAACGAAACGTGTCCGGTGTTGCCTGAGCGGGCGACGGCGAAGCCGAGCCCGCGCGCCCTTTCCCCTTCTGTACCGCCGAACGGAGCCCGTGACCGGCGGGAATTGTCGTGTCGCTGTTTGAGCCCGCAGGGCGAGTTTGCGACACGACCCGCCGGGCGCGGGCGGAGAGAGGGGACCGGCGCAGCCGGCGGTACAGTGGGGCGCGTTTTCTTGCTTACTTCTTTGTCGCGTGACAAAGAAGTAAGTCGCCCGCCGGGGCGAGACCCGGCCAACGACAGGTCACCGAAGGCAACAAACCCGAAACTCCACGCGGCGCGCCGAGAAGTTTCGTAGGGCGGGTTTCAACCCGCCATTGGCGTTGGAGGCACCGATGGCCGGTTGAAACCGGCCCTACGATTCGGCCGCCGCCGGCCCGGCCGCCCCGGCCGCCGTCCGAATCCGCGGCGCGATCAGCGTATACACGACCGGCACCACGAACAGCGTCAGCAGCGTGCCGAACGCGAGCCCCCCGACAATCACCCACCCAATCTGCTGCCGACTCTCGGCCCCCGCGCCGGTCGCCAGCGCCAGCGGAATGGCGCCCAGAATCGTTGCGCCGGTGGTCATGAGGATCGGCCGCAGGCGCAGGACGGTGGCGTCGGTGATGGCGGCGATCAGCGATTCGCCGCGTTCGCGTAGCTGGTTGGCGAATTCGACGATGAGGATGCCGTGGCGGGTGATGAGGCCGATCAGCGTGACCAGGCCGATCTGGCTGTAGACGTTGAGCGTGCCGCCGGTCATCCACAGCGCGGCGAGCGCGCCGGTCATGGACAGCGGGACGGTGAGCATGATGGTGAAGGGGTCGCGGAAGCTTTCGAACTGCGCGGCGAGCACCAGGTAGATGAACACCACGGCGAGGATGAAGGTGAGCAGCAGGCCGCCGGAGCTGATCTTGAATTCGCGGCTCTGGCCGTTGTAGTCGATGGCGTAGTCGGCCGGCAGTACGCGGCCGGCGATGGCTTCGAGCTCGGTGAGCGCTTCGCCGAGGGCGAAGTCGTCGGCAAGGTTGGCGGTGATGGTGACGGCGCGGCGCTGGGCGAAGTGGTTGAGTTCGCGCGGGGCGACCGATTCGTCGATGCTGACCAGGCTGGCCAGCGGGATCATCTCGCCGGAGGTGCTGCGCACATAGAGGTCGCGGATGTCGTTGGGGATGCTGCGCTCGGCCGCGGCGAGCTGGACGATCACGTCGTATTGCTCGGCGTCGCGCTTGAAGCGGGTGATCTGGCGGCCGCCGAGCAGCGTCTCGAGGGTGCGGCCGATCTGCTCGACCGATACGCCCAGGTCGGCCGCCTTGTCACGGTCGACCTTGACCGCCACCTCGGGCTTGGTGAGTTTGAGGTCGATGTCGGCGGCGATGAAGCGTGGGTCCTTGGCCATTTCCTGCAGCATCTGGTCGGCGACATCGGCCAGCTCGGTGTAGCTGGCGGAGGTGACGATGACCAGGTTGACCGGCTGCGAGCGGGCGCTCTGGCCGAGCGAGGGCGGTGTGACGGGGAAGGCGCGGATGCCGGGCACGGCCTGGAAGCCGGGCAGCAGGTTGCGGGCGATCTGCGGCGAGCGGGTGTCGCGTTCGTCCCAGTCTTTCAGCCCTCCGAAGGAGATGCCTTGCGAGACGGTGGGGCTGCCGGAGACGACGAAGTAGCGCGAGATGTCGGGCGTGTCGGCGTACAGGGCTTCGAGCTGGCGGGTGTAGCGGTCCATGTAGTCGATGGTGGCGCCTTCGGGGCCGCTGAACACGCCGATGACGAAGCCGCGGTCTTCGACCGGAGACAGTTCGGACTTGAGGGTGTCGAGCAGCCAGGCCGAGGCGCCGACCACCAGCGCGAAGACGAGCAGCACCAGCCAGCGCGCCTTGAGGGCGAGCCCGAGCACCCGTCGGTAGCCGTCGGTCACGCCTTGCAGCATGGCTTCGATGGCGTTGTAGACGCGGCCATGGCGGGTTTCGTGCTTGAGCAGCTTGGAGCACATCATCGGCGACAGGGTCAGCGCGACGAAGCCGGAGACGATCACCGCACCGGCCAGGGTCAGGGCGAACTCGATGAACAGCTTGCCGGTGCGCCCGGTCATGAAGGCCACGGGGGCGTACACGGCGGCCAGGGTGAGCGTCATGGCGACGATGGCGAAGCCGATCTCCTTGGCGCCGTCGAGCGCGGCCTGGAAGCGGCTCTTGCCCATTTCGAGGTGGCGGTGGATGTTCTCCAGCACCACGATGGCGTCGTCCACCACCAGGCCGACGGCCAGCACCAGGGCCAGCAGGGTGAGCGTGTTGATCGAGAAATCGAAGGCCAGCATCAGCGAGAACGCGCCGACCAGCGAGACAGGGATCGTCACCAGCGGCACCAGGGTGGCGCGCCAGTTACGCAGGAAGAAGAAGATGATGGCCACCACCAGCAGCACCGCTTCGCCGATGGTCTTGAACACGGCCTTGATGGAGCGGTCGATGAACACCGTGTAGTCGTTGGCGATGGTCACCGTCATGCCATCGGGCAGGCCTTCGGAGATGCGCGGCAGCTCGTCGTGCAGCGCCTTGGACAGATCGAGCGGGTTGGCGGTGGCCTGTTTGACGAGGCCCAGCGCCACCGCCGGCTTGCCGTTGAAGCGCGCCGAGGTGCGCTCGGAGGCGGCCGCCACCTCGACACGGCCCACGTCGCGCAGGCGCACCGGGTAGCCGTCGGCACCGATCGGCGCGCGCACCACCACCTGTTCGAACTGGCTCACGTTGCTCAGGTCGGTGCGTGCCACCACCGCGAACTCGCGCGACTGGCTTTCGATGAGGCCAGCCGGCACCTCGACGTTCTGCGCCCGCAGGGCGGATTCGACATCCTGCACGGTCAGCCCGTAGGCGGCCAAGCGGTCGCGGTCGAGCCAGATGCGCATGGCGTACTCGCGGTCGCCAAAGATGCGCACGTCGGCCGCGCCGGGCAGCGTCTGCAGGCGCGGCTTGACGATGCGGGCGGCCACGTCGGTCACATCCAGCGCCGAGTGGCGGTCGGATGAAAAGGCCAGGTAGATGATCGGGCTGGCATCGGCCTCGACCTTGGAGATGACTGGGTCGTCCACATCGTCCGGCAGGCGCCGGCGCACTCGCGAGACGCGGTCGCGCACGTCGGCGGCGGCGCTGTCGGGATCGCGCTCGAGGCGGAAGCGCACCGAGATCTGGCTCGACTCCTGGCGGCTGATCGAGGTCAGCACGTCGACGCCTTCGATGCCGGCCAGCGAATCTTCCAGCGGCTTGGTGACCTGGGATTCCATGATCGCCGGGCTGGCGCCGGTGTAACGGGTGCTGACCGTCACCACCGGCTCGTCGATCTTCGGGTACTCACGCACCGTCAGGCGGGTGAAGGACACCACGCCGACCAGGATCAGCACCAGCGACAACACGCTGGCAAACACCGGCCGGCGTACGCAGATGTCGGAGAGGATCATCGGGCGCCCGCCTCAGCGCGCGGCGGCGGGCGCGACCGGCGCCACCACCTTGACCGGCGCCCCATCGCGCAGCTTGATCTGGCCGGCGGTGACCACTTCGGCGCCTTCGCTCAGCCCCTCGGTGATCTCCACCGAGGTGCCCTGCCGCTGCCCCACCTTGACCGGCGTCTGCACCGCCTTGCCCTCGACCACGCGGTACACGAACTGCCCGGCCGCGGTCGGCACCAGCGCCTGCTCGGGCACCACCAGCGCCTCGCGCACCTCGCCCAGGCTCAGCCGCACGCGGGCGAACATGCCCGGCCGCAGCCGGCCGGCGCGGTTGTCGAGCGTGGCGCGCAGGCGCACCGCCCGCCCTTCGGCATCGACCAGCGGGTCGATCGCCGCCACGGTGGCGGTGAATTGCGCATCGGCCAGCGCATCGGCCCACAGCGTCACCTTCTGACCAACGCGCAGACTGGCGATGAGGCGCTCGGGCAGGCGGAAATCCACCTTGAGCGTATCGATGGCCTCGATGTTGACCAGGTCGGCGCCTTCCTTGACATAGTCGCCGATGCTCACCTGGCGGATGCCGACGATGCCGTCGAAAGGCGCACGCACCGTCATGCGCGCCAGGCGCGCGGCGGCCACCTGGTCGGCAGCTTCGGCCACGCGCAGCCCGGCACGGGCTTCATCCAGGGCGCGCTGGCTGACGAAGCGTTTGTTGAAGAGATCTTCGGTGCGCTGGAAGTTGGCCCGGGCCAGCGCCAGCGAGGCGCGTGCCTGTTGCTGCTCGGCCGACTGCACCGCGGCATCCAGGCTGATCAGCGCCTCGCCACGCTTGACCGGCCGGCCTTCGACGAACCCGATCTTGGCGATGCGCCCGGGTGTTTCCGGACGCAGGATCACCGACTCGGCCGAACGCAGGGTACCCACCGCGCTGACCTCGTCGCCCAGGCTCAGGCGGGTCACGGTATGGGCCTCGACCGCCGTCGGCTGTGCGCCGCCGTTTTGCGCCACCAACGGTCCGGCAGCACACACGGCCAGCAGGCCGACCAGCATCACTTTGTTCATCCAGCGCATGTTTCGCTCACCGATTCCGTCTCCAGCCGCCGAGGACAACCCTCCCCTCCGACCACGGCACCCGCCCCAAGTTGCCGGCCGCGCCGAAGGACATCTGCGTGCAAAGAAAACCCCGGGCCAGCCGGGGTTTCTCGACAAACGGAGAGGGCGATCAACACACCACCGTCGGCGCTTCGTCCGCCGCGCTGGCGCGGATGCGGCCGAGCTCGAACACCGTTTCGCCCGCGGCGCGCAGCTGCTCGGCCGCGGTGGCGGCATGCTCGCGCGCGACGATCACCACCATGCCGATGCCGCAGTTGAAGGTGCGGTACATTTCGTTGGCCTCGATGTTGCCCGCGCCCTGCAGCCACTGGAACAGCGGCGGCAGCTGCCAGGCATCGGCGCGCAGCTCGGCGGTGAGCCCTTCGGGCAGCACGCGCGGCACGTTCTCGAGCAGACCGCCACCGGTGATGTGGGCCATGCCCTTGACCATGCCGGGGTTGGCCTGCATCAGCGCCAACAGGGGTTTGACATAGATGCGGGTCGGCTCCATCACCACCTCGCGCAGCGCCCGGCCGTGGAAGTCGGCGTCCATGTTCGGTTTGGTCAGTTCGATGATCTTGCGGATCAGCGAGTAGCCGTTGGAGTGCGCGCCGCTGGAGGCCAGACCCAGCACCGTGTCGCCATCGACGATGCGCTCGCCGGTGATGATCTCGGCCTTCTCGACCGCGCCGACAGCGAAGCCGGCCAGATCGTATTCGCCGGCCGGGTACATGCCCGGCATCTCGGCGGTCTCGCCGCCGATCAGGGCGCAGCCGGCCAGCTCGCAGCCGTGGGCGATGCCCTTGACCACGTCGGCGGCGGTGTCGACATCGAGCTTGCCGCAGGCGAAGTAGTCGAGGAAGAACAGCGGCTCGGCGCCCTGCACCAGGATGTCGTTCACGCTCATGGCGACCAGATCCTGGCCGACGGTGTCGTGCTTGTTCAGCTCGAAGGCCAGCTTGAGCTTGGTGCCCACGCCGTCGGTGCCGGAGACCAGCACCGGCTGCTTGTACTTGCCGGAGAGCTCGAACAAGGCGCCGAAGCCGCCGATGCTGCCCAGCACCTCGGGGCGCATGGTGCGCTTGGCCATGGGTTTGATGCGGTCGACCAGCGCATCGCCGGCCACGATATCGACGCCAGCGTCGCGGTAAGTCAGGGCAGTCAAGGTCTTTCCTCTCCAGAATCGATGGCGCTGGCATGGTGGCCCGCTTGAGCCCGCCCACGCTTGCGACTACAGTACGGGGCAATTCGCCGGCCGGCCTGGCCGGCTCCCGCACCAAACCTCGCATTTTACAACGAATGACATCGCTTCGCGCCCGCCAAATGCAAACCGCCGCCTGGGTCGGCGTCGGCCTGGCCCTGCTCGTGCTGCTGTGGCTGCTGTCGCCGATCCTGGCGCCGTTCGCCATCGCCGCGGTGCTGGCCTATATCAGCGATCCGGCGGTCAACTGGCTGGTGGCACGCCGCCTGCCACGCGCCGCCGCGGTGTTGCTGGTGATCCTGCTGCAAGGCCTGCTGCTGTCGCTGCTGGTGCTGATCCTGGTGCCGATGGTGTATCGCGAGGCGGTGTCGCTGGTCACCCATCTGCCCGATCTGGTCGACATGCTCAACCAGCGCGTGCTGCCGCTCCTCAAAGAGCAGTTCGACATCACGCTGCAACTGGACGCCGCCTCGGTGCGCCAGTGGGTCGCCGAGAACTGGAGTTCGGCGCAGGATCTGCTGCCCGGCCTGCTGAAAAGGGCCACCACCGGCGGCATGGCGGTCATCGGCTTCTTCGCCACGGTGCTGCTGATCCCGATGGTGATGTTCTACCTGCTGCAGGAGTGGCCGCACATCATCAGCGGCATCCGCGCCATCATCCCGCGCCCGATGCTCGCGCGCAGCATGCGCATCCTCGGCGACATCGACGAGGTGATGTCCGAGTTCCTGCGCGGCCAGCTGTCGGTGATGCTGCTGCTGGCGGTGTTCTACAGTATCGGCCTGTGGCTGGCGGGGCTGCGCTTCGCGCTGCCGGTCGGCGTGATCACCGGACTGCTGGTGTTCGTACCCTTCGTCGGTTTCACCAGCGGGCTGATCCTGGCCCTGCTCTCGGCCCTGCTGCAAAACGCCGGCTGGCCGCCGATCATCGGCGTGGCCATCGTGTATGCCATCGGCCAGCTGGTCGAGAGCTTCATCCTCACCCCCTATCTCGTGGGCGAGCGCATCGGCCTGCATCCGCTGGCGGTGATCTTCGCCCTGATGGCCTTCGGCGAGCTGTTCGGTTTCGTCGGTGTGCTGGTGGCGCTGCCGGCCAGCGCCGCCTTGCTGGTCGGCCTGCGCGAGTTGCGCAGCGCCTACTTCGCCAGCCATGTGTATCTGGGCGACACCCCGCCGGAGGATCGCTCGGCATGAAGCAGCTGGCCCTCGACATCCGGCTCGACGCTCCGCCCACGCTCGACAACTACTTCGCCGGCGACAACGCCGCGCTGATCGCCGCCCTGCGCGCCACCGCCGAGGGCCGCGGCATGGGTCACCTGTATTTGTGGGGCGCCCCCGCCGCCGGGCGCAGCCATCTGCTGCGCGCCACCTGTGCGCAGGCCGCCGACGCCCGCTACCTGAGCGCGGCCGAGGTGGCCGAGCCGCTGCCCGACACGCCGGCGCTGCTGGCGGTGGACGATGTGCACCGGCTCGACGACACGGCCGCCGTCGCCCTGTTCAATGCCTTCAACCGCGCCCGCACCAACGGCCAGACCCTGCTGCTGGCCGGCGACGCCCCGCCGATGGGCCTCACGCTGCGCGAAGACCTGCGCACCCGCATCGGCCAGTGCCTGGGCTTCGAGATCCAGCCGCTCACCGACACCGCGCGCTCGGCCATCCTCAGCACCCTGGCCATCCAACGCGGCCTGCGTCTCGACGGCGAGGTGGTCAGCTACCTGATGCGCCACGGCCGACGCGACATGCCCAGCCTGCTGGCCACCCTCGAGGCGCTCGACCGCGCCTCCTTCGAGCGCAAGCGCGCCATCACCCTGCCCCTGCTGCGTGAAATGATGCTGGCCGGGCTGGTCATTTGATTCGACTCACGGAACCCACCATGGATCTCGTCCTGTTCGACCTCGACAACACCTTGCTGGCCGGCGATTCCGACTTCGCCTGGGCCGAATTCCTGATCGGCAAGGGCGTGCTCGACCGCGAAGTGTACGAAGCGAAAAACGTGCGCTTCTACGAGCAATACAAGGCCGGCACCCTCGATATCTTCGAGTTCCTCGATTTCCAGCTGGCCCCGCTGGCCCGCCATGACCGCGCCCAGCTCGACGCCTGGCACACCGAGTTCATGGATGTGGCGATCCGCCCGATGATCACCGCCAAGGCCCGTGCGCTGGTCGACCAGCACCGCGCCGAGGGTGCGCTGATGGCCGTGGTCACCGCCACCAACAGTTTCGTCACCGGGCCGATCGCCCACGCCTTCGACATTCCGCATCTGGTCGCCACCATCCCGGCGCAGGAGCACGGCGCCTTCACCGGCAAGCCGCGCGGCATGCCGGCCTTCAAGGGCGGCAAGATCGAGCGGGTCGAGGCCTGGCTCGAATCGCTCGGCCTGTACCTGGGCAGCTTCGACAAAACCTGGTTCTACAGCGATTCGCACAACGACCTGCCGCTGCTGGCCCGGGTGAGCGCGCCGGTGGCGGTCGATCCGGACGACACCCTGCGCGAGCATGCCCGGCTCCATGGCTGGCCGGTGATCAGCCTGCGCTGAGGGTGCGGGGCACATGCCGGCATAGGCCCGCGCTGCGCGCTGCGGTATGATCGCCGGCTCAATACAAAAACACACTGAATCCAAGATGATCCGTAAATTGCTGCGCAAGGTCTTCCGCCGCGCTGCACCGGGCCCTACCGGCGGCCCGGCCCTGATTCCCGCCACCATCCACGGCATTCCTCCCGAGCGGGTCTCGCCCGCCGCCCGCAAGGTGTGCACCGTCTTGCAAGAGGCCGGTTTCAAGGCCTTCATCGTCGGCGGTGCGGTTCGCGATCTGCTCGCCGACCTGACGCCCAAAGACTTCGACATCGCCACCAGCGCGACGCCCGAGGAGGTGCGCCGCCTGTTCCGGCGCTCGCGCATCATCGGCCGGCGTTTCAAGATCGTGCATGTGATGATCGGCGCCGAGATGATGGAAGTGTCCACCTTCCGCGCCGCGCAGGACGCTGCCAACACCTCGACCGACGAGCATGGCCGCATCCTGCACGACAACGTCTTCGGCTCGCAGGAAGAAGACGCCCTGCGCCGCGACTTCACGGTCAACGCGCTCTACTACGATCCGACCAACGAACAGATCCTCGACTACCACCACGGCGTAGCCGACCTGCAGCAGAAGACGCTGCGCATGATCGGCGACCCGAAGGTGCGCTACCGCGAAGACCCGGTGCGCATGCTGCGTGCCGTGCGCCTCGGCGCCAAGCTGGGCCTGACCATCGACCCGGCGGCCAGCCGGCCGATCCGCGAGATGGCGTCCCTGATGGACCACGTGCCGGCCGCCCGCCTGTTCGACGAGATGCTCAAGCTGCTGCTCTCGGGCCATGCCGTCAAATGCCTCAAGCAACTGCGCGAAGAAGGCCTGCACCACGGCCTGCTGCCCCTGCTCGACGTGATCCTCGAGCAGCCGATGGGCGAGCGTTTCGTCTGGGCCTCGCTGGAGAACACCGACGAACGGGTGCGCGAAGGCAAGCCGGTGTCGCCCGGCTTCCTGTTCGCCACGCTGCTGTGGCACGAAGTGCTGGCCAACTGGGAAGCGCGCAAGGCCCGCGGCGAGCACACCCACCCCGCGCTGTTCGAGGCCATGGACGAAGTGCTCAGCGTGCAGGGCGAAAAGCTCGCCATCACCCGGCGCATCGCCGGCGACATCAAGGACATCTGGGCACTGCAACCGCGCTTCGAGAAACGCGCCGGCAAGGCGCCCTTCCGCCTACTCGAGCAACCGCGCTACCGCGCCGGTTGGGACTTCCTGCGCCTGCGTGCAATCTCGGGCGAGATCGACATGGAACAGGTCGATTGGTGGCACAACTTTGCCCATGCCGGCGGCAGCGACCGCGAAAACATGCTGACCGAACCGGAACCTGGCACCACCCGGCGCCGGCGTCGGCGGCGGCGCAAGCCGGCCTCCGGCGGCGGCCAGTCGTGAGGTCGAGCGTTTTGCCGCAGATCACCGCCTTCATCGGCCTCGGCGCCAACCTGGGCGACCCGGTCAGCGCCATCGCCCACGGCTGCGAGGCGCTCGGCGCCCTGCCCGAAACCACGCTCGTCGCCCGCTCGGGCAACTACCGCAGCGCGCCGGTGGGCGTCAGCAACCAGCCCGATTACATCAACGCCGTGGCCCGCATCGAGACGCGCCTGTCGCCGATGGCGCTGCTGGTCGCCCTGCTGGACATCGAGGCCCGCCACGGCCGCACGCGCGAATTCGCCATGGCGCCGCGCACCCTCGACCTGGACCTGCTGCTCTACGGCGACCGGCAGATCGTCCTGCCCGGCCTGCAGGTGCCGCATCCGCGCATGCACCAGCGCGCCTTCGTCCTCGCGCCGCTGGCCGAACTCGATCCGGCCCGCGAGATCCCCGGCATCGGCCGGGTCGACAGCCTGCTGCCCGCGGTCGCCGATCAGGCGATTGCACCGCTGGAGCAGGCGACCTAAGATGGTCGCGCGGATGGCCCCGGCCATCCTTCCGAATTTCCCGCAGGCGCCCACAAGCATGCTCGACAAAGCCAAATTCATCGTGGTCGAAGGCCCCATCGGCGCGGGGAAGACCTCCCTCGCCCGCCGCCTCGCCCATCGTCTCGAGGCCGATCTGGTGCTGGAGCACCCCGAGCTCAACAGCTTTCTGCCGCGCTTTTACCAGGACATGACCCGTTGGGCGTTGCCCACGCAGCTGTCCTTTCTGTACCAGCGGGTCGACCAGCTCAAGCGGCTGGTGGCCGACGATGTGGCCGGCCGCCGGGTGGTCTCCGACTTCATTCTCGACAAGGACCCGCTCTTTGCCGAGCTGAACCTCGAACCCGAAGAATTCGCGCTCTACCGGCGCACCTACGACCTGGTGGTGCCGGCGCCCACGCCCAAGCCGGATCTGGTCGTCTATCTGCAAGCCAAGCCGGACACGCTGATCGAGCGCATCGGGCGCCGTGGCGTCGAGGCCGAACGGCCGATCACCTCGCACTACCTGGAACGCGTGGCCGAACGCTACGCCAAATTCTTCTACCAGTACGACGCCTCGCCGCTGTTCATCGTCGATGCCGAAGTGCTCAATCCGGTCGACCATGCCGACGATTTCGAACTGCTGATCGAGCGCCTGCGCGCCATGCGCAGCTACCGGGAGTTCTTCGGCTACGCCGCCTGACCCCTGCCCTGAACCGGTTACATTTGTGCAATACCGCTTGTGCAATGCAGCAGCTTGCGGTTTACTGCGCGCCGAGACAGAGAGAAGCGCCATGAGCTATCTACAGGACCAGAAACCCGTCACGCTGACCACCCTCGGCAAGATGCGCGCCGACGGCGAGAAGATCGTGATGCTAACCGGCTACGACGCGAGCTTTGCCGCGCTGCTGGAGCGTTGCGGCGTTGACGTCATCCTTGTCGGCGATTCGCTCGGCAATGTGTTGCAGGGCCAGAAAACCACCCTGCCGGTGACCATGGAGCACATGGTCTATCACACCGAATGCGTCGCACGCGGCTGTCACCGCCCCTTCATCGTCGCCGACATGCCCTTCGGCAGCTATCACGAAACGCCTGAACAGGCGATGCACAACGCGGCACGGCTGATGGCTGCCGGCGCGCAGATGGTCAAGCTCGAAGGCGGCGCCTTCATGGCCGACACCATCCGCTTCCTGGTCGAGCGCGGCGTGCCCGTCTGTGCGCACATCGGGCTGACCCCGCAGTCGGTCAACCAGCTCGGCGGCTATCGCGTCCAGGGCCGTACCGACGCCGGCGCGGCCCGCCTCAAGGCCGACGCCATCGCGCTCGAACAGGCCGGCGCGGCCCTGATGGTGATGGAGATGGTGCCCGCCGCCGTCGCCGGCGAGGTGACCCGCAGCCTGCAGTCGATGGCCACCATCGGCATCGGCGCCGGGGCCGATTGCGATGGCCAGGTGCTGGTGCTGCACGATCTGATCGGCGTCTTCCCCGGCCGCAAGGCACGCTTCGCCAAGAATTTCATGGAAGGTGCGCACAGCATCGACGAGGCGGTCACCCGCTATGTCGAGGATGTGCGCGCCGGCGTCTTCCCGGCGCCCGAACACTGCTACTGACCGGCTCTCAGGACTTCGCATGCAGATTCACACCACCATCGACAGCCTGCGCGCGGCCCGCCGTGCCGCCGGCCGGGTTGCCCTCGTGCCGACCATGGGCAATCTTCATGAAGGCCACATCACCCTCATGCGCCAGGCCGGCGAACGCGCCGACGCGGTGATCGCCAGCATTTTCGTCAACCGCCTGCAGTTCGGCCCGAACGAAGACTTCGAGAAGTATCCGCGCACCCTCGAGGCCGATTGCGAAAAGCTCGAGGCGGCCGGCGTGGCCCACCTGTTCACGCCCACCGAAAGCGCCATGTATCCGGTGCGCCAGACCTACCATGTGGACCCCGACCCGATCCAGGTCGCCACGCTCGAAGGCGCCTTCCGCCCCGGCCACTTCCGCGGTGTCGCCACCGTGGTGCTCAAGCTGCTCAACATCGTCCAGCCCGATGTGGCCCTCTTCGGCAAGAAGGACTACCAGCAATTGATGGTGCTGCGGAACATGGTCGCCCAACTGGCGATTCCGGTCGAGGTGCTGCCCGGCGAGACCGTGCGCGCCGACGATGGCTTGGCACTGTCCTCCCGCAACCGCTATCTGTCGACCAGCGAGCGCGAAGAGGCCGCCCGCCTGTACCGCTGCCTGTGCCGTATCCGCGATGCGATCCGCGCCGGCGAACGCAACTTCGATGCGCTCGAACGGGCGGCGATGGGCGAGCTGGCCACGCATCGCTGGCAGCCGGACTATGTCGCCGTGCGTCGCCAGAGCGATCTGCAGTCGCCGCAAACGCCGTCCGATGCCCTGGTGGTGCTGGCCGCCGCGCGCCTCGGCAGCACGCGCCTGATCGACAACCTGGAAATCTGATCGCCCACGGTTGACCTGAGTCAGCGATCCCGAGCACGGATTCGGGCACCATCCGGGGTGTCGGCTCATCGAGCTGCCTGATCCGGAATTCATGCCATGCTCCGCGTCTGCCATCCTGATCGACCGCTGGTCTACGCCTGCTCGGGCTGCACCACCGCCGCGCAGATGACCAACTACCTGGCGCTCAAGCTCGACCGCCTCGGCTTGGCCGAGATGTCCTGCGTGGTAGGGGTCGGCGCAGGCATCTCCCACCTGCTGCAGCTCGCCCGCTCGGGGCGTCCGATCCTGGTGCTGGACGGCTGCCATTTGGCCTGCGCCCGGCAATGCCTGACGAACCAGGGCATCGCACCCGATCGCCATCTGGTCATGACCCGCCTCGGCGTCGGCGCGCAGCGCTACCGCGATCTCGACCCCACCGAAGCCGAAGCGGTCGCCGCCCAGGTGGTCGAAGCGGCGAGCGAACTGGTGTCGAAGACCGCCTCCCTC
Source organism: Denitromonas iodatirespirans (assembly GCF_018524365.1). GTDB lineage: Bacteria > Pseudomonadota > Gammaproteobacteria > Burkholderiales > Rhodocyclaceae > Nitrogeniibacter > Nitrogeniibacter iodatirespirans. The sequence goes on along the minus strand of NZ_JAEKFT010000018.1, from coordinate 96,209 downwards.
TCCGCCTGAACCCACCTCGGCACTTGCGTGTTTGCCGGCTTCGTAACAAGCTAGCGGCTGTGGACGGCCGGCGGCCGGACGAGCTGCCACGCCATACCGTCAGCATCACGCCAATTCAGGAGGGAGAACAGACGATGACCACCACCGTGCAACAGGTGCTTGAACAAAAAGGCGCCGTCACCCATGCCGTCACGCCGGACGCCACCGTCATCGAAGCGCTGGCCCTGATGGCCGAGCGCGACATCGGTGCCGTGCTGGTGCTCCAGGGCGAACAGATGGTGGGGATCTTTACCGAGCGGGACTACGCCCGCAAGGTTGCCCTCAAGGGCTTGTCGTCCAAGGACAGCCGCATCAAGGATCTGATGACGCCGAACGTGTGCACCATCACCCCGTCCCACACCATCGACGAGGTGATGTCGATCATGACTCAGAACCGCTTCCGCCATCTGCCGGTGGTCGATCACGGCAGGATCTGCGGCATCGTCACCATCGGTGACGTGGTCAAATCGGTCATCGCCGAGCACGAGGCCACCATCCAGCAATTGTCTAGCTATATCGCCGGCGACATCAGCACCTGAACCGGCACGCCGTATCACGCCAGCGGCCCGCCTTTGCGGGCCGTTTGTTTTTCGGTTCGACCTTCGCCCCACCACGACACACGCATCGCCCGATGCGCTGCCCGAAGCGCCAGGATTCTCCAAAACCCAATAACCACAAGGGTTTCAGGGGAATTTCATGGAGCGCTTATCCCTCGCCGAGTTGACTCGCATCAATGCCGTCGCGCGGACGGACGCGCACCATGCGCCCCAAGCTGTGCTGTACAGCGATATCCAATGGGGAGGCTCCATGAGCGGTACATTTACCAAATCCATGGCGCGAAACATCTTTTACGGGGGTACGGTGTTCTTCGCCCTCCTGTTTCTCGCGCTGACCTTCGACACCATGAAGGAGGTTCCAAAGCGGGATAACCGCGCCAACCTGACCGAAGCAGTGATCAATGGCAAGAAGCTGTGGGAAGTCAATAACTGCATCGGCTGTCATACGCTGCTGGGCGAAGGCGCCTACTTTGCACCGGAGCTGGGCAACGTGTATCCCCGCCGCGGCCCGGAGTTCATCAAGGCCTGGATCCAGTCGCAGCCGACTGGCGCTCCCGGACGTCGCCAGATGCCGAACTTCGGCTTCACCGACAAGGAGTTGGACGATCTCGTGGAATTCCTGAAGTACAGCTCCGAGATCAACACCGCCAACTGGCCGCCCAACATCGAAGGCTGATCACGGCTATCTGACGAAATCTGAGGAGATTTAACATGCAATACAAATCCCAGGCCGTCGCGAAGCCGTATTTCATTGCGGCCATCGCGCTCTTTACCGGACAGATCCTGTTCGGCCTGATCATGGGCCTGCAGTATGTGGTCGGTGATTTCCTGTTCCCCTACATTCCGTTCAACATTGCACGGATGGTGCACACCAACCTGCTGATCGTGTGGCTGCTGTTCGGCTTCATGGGCGCTGCCTATTACATGATCCCGGAAGAAACCGAGACCGAGCTGTTCTCGCCAAAACTGGCCATTGCCATGTTCTGGATCTTCCTGGTCGCCGGGGCGCTGACCATCGTCGGCTATCTGGCACTGCCCTACGCCAAGCTGGCCGAGCTGACCGGCAACGACCTGCTGGCCACCATGGGACGCGAGTTCCTGGAGCAACCACTGATCACCAAGGTCGGTATCGTCATCGTTGCACTCGCCTTCCTCTTCAACCTCACCATGACCATGCTGAAGGGTCGCAAGACCGCCATCAGCCTGGTGCTCATGCTGGGTTTGTGGGGTCTGGCGATCTTCTTCCTGTTCTCCTTCTACAACCCGCACAACCTGGTGCTGGACAAGTTCTACTGGTGGTGGGTGGTTCACCTCTGGGTGGAAGGCGTGTGGGAACTGATCCTCGGCGCGCTGCTGGCGTTCGTGCTGATCAAGGTGACGGGTGTCGACCGCGAAGTGATCGAGAAGTGGCTGTACGTCATCATCACGCTGACGCTGATCACCGGCATCATCGGGACGGGTCACCACTACTTCTGGATCGGTACGCCGGAGTACTGGCAGTGGTGGGGTTCGATCTTCTCCGCCCTGGAGCCGATCCCCTTCTTCGCCATGACCGTCTTCGCCTTCAACATGGTCAACCGTCGTCGCCGCGACCATCCGAACAAGGCCGCCACCCTGTGGGCCCTCGGTACCGGTGTGATGTCCTTCCTCGGCGCCGGCGTGTGGGGCTTCCTGCACACCCTGGCTCCGGTGAACTACTTCACCCACGGCACGCAGATCACCGCGGCTCACGGTCACATGGCCTTCTACGGTGCCTACGCCATGGTCGTGCTGTGCATCATCAGCTACGCCATGCCGATCCTGCGCGGTCGTGCGGCCAACAGCAACAAGGCCCAGGTGCTGGAAATGTGGAGCTTCTGGCTGATGACGGTGTCGATGGTCTTCATCACGCTGTTCCTCACCGCCGCCGGCATCCTGCAAGTGTGGCTGCAGCGCTTCAGCGACACGCCGATCTCGTTCATGGCCGCCCAGGACCAGATCAGCCTGTTCTACTGGATGCGTGAATGGGCCGGGGTGGTGTTCCTGATCGGTCTCGTGATCTACATCACCAGCTTCTTCATCAAGGGTGAAACCAAGGCCGCCGCGTAAACACGCGCCGACCCGTTGCATCCGAGGGCGACCCGTCACTGGGTCGCCCTTCTTCTTTCCTGGCCCGAACACGGGCCGACGAACCTCAAGTTTCCGCGCCCCCCGCCGCTATGTGGACAGCGCAATTCGGAACCTGAACGCGACGTCCCGACGCCCCCGTCCACGGATGGGCCGATCGAGACAACGCCCCCACTCGACCAAGCCCCTGCCCCATGCCTCGATCCCGCCATACTCCGATCCAGGGCGCAGTGCGCCTGTGCTGCCAAACCATCGGGGTGATCTGGCTGAGTCTTGCCGCCCCGTCGGCATCGGCGGCCGCGCTCTCGCCGGAGCAATTGCTCGACGCCGACATCGACACGCTGATCCAGATCGAGACCGCTGTCGATGCCGGCCGCTTTCCGCAGAAACGGATTCACGCCCCCACACGGGTCACCATCGTCACCGCCGAAGACATCGAAGCCTACGGCTATCGCACCCTGGCCGATGTGCTGCGCAGCATGCGCGGCCTGTTCACCACCTACGATCGCAACTACCACTACCTGGGCACCCGCGGCTTTGCACGACCGGGCGACTACAACACCCGGGTGATGATCCTGATCGATGGCATGCGCCTGGCCGACCCGGTTTATAACCAGGGGTCGATCGGCAGCGACTTTCCGGTGGACATCTCGCTGATCAAGCGGGTCGAATTCCTGCCCGGGCCCGGCTCCTCCGCCTATGGCAACAATGCCCTGCTCGGCCTGATCAACATCGTCACCCGCGATCCGGTCCCGACCGACAGCCAGCAGATCCGCGTCGAGGCCGGCAACAACGGGCGGGCCGGCCTGCAGGTCACGCTCGACCGGCTGCTCGCCCCATCCGCCCGCCTGATGCTGTCGGCCAGCCGCGTGCGCAGCAGCGGCGCCAACCACTACTACCCCGAATTCGACGCCCCATCGACCAATCACGGGCGCGCCGAAGGCCTGGACAGCGAGGCACGCAACAGGCTGTTCGCCAAGTTGCTGCTCGACCAGTGGCACCTGCAGCTGATCGCCAGCCAGCGCGACAAGGGCGTGCCGACCGGCTCGTTCCAGCAGCAGTTCAACGACCGGCGCAGCCGCACCGAAGACGACTACCTGATGGTCTCGGCGGCGCGCACCCTCCGCCTGTCCGACGACTCCTCGGCCAACATCCGGGCCAGCTACAGCCGCTACGACTACACCGGCCACTATCCCTACGACTACCCGCCGGTCACGCTCACCGAAGACCGCGGTCTGGGCGAGCAGATCGGCCTCGAAGCGAGCTGGATCAGCCAGGCCATCGACCGGCACACCCTGCGTGTCTGGGGTGAAGTCTTCTACGACCGGCGTATCGAGCAGAGCAACGTCGACCTCGATCCCTACCAGAGCTACCTGCAAGATCGGCGCCAAGGCCGCCACTGGGGCTTCTTCGCCGAAGACGAATTCCGCTTCGCTCCGCGCTGGCAACTCAATCTCGGCATGCGCTGGGACCGCCAATGGACCGGCAACATCACCGCCCACCCCCGCCTGGGCTTGATCCATCTGCTCAGCGACAGCACCACGCTCAAACTGCTGTATGGCAGTGCCAGCCGCGCGCCGACGGCCTACGAGCGCTACTACGCGATCGACGGCTTCAATGTCGCCAACCCCGACCTCTCGGCTGAAACCATCCGCACGCTCGAAGCCGTGTACGAATACCAGACCGACGGGCTGCGCCTGTCCGGCTCGGCTTTCCGCTACCGCATCAGCGACCTGATCGACAGCGTGACCGACCCGAACGACGACACCGTCAGCTTCCGCAACGTCGCGCAGGCCACGGCACACGGCATCGAGCTCGAAGCCGAGCTGGCCCGCGCCAACGGCGACCGCCTCGGCCTGAGCTACACCTGGCAGCGCAGCGTCGACGACGGCACCGGCAAGGCGCTCACCAACGTGCCGCGCCACATGCTCAAGGCCAACTGGCTGGCCTACTGGACGCCGCGCCTGCAGTCCGGCCTCGAGGTGCAATACGAAAGCCGGCGCGACACCCTCGAAGGCGGCCATACCGGCGGGCGCACCCTGGTCAACCTGAGCCTGCTCAGTCGCCACCTGCCGGGCGGCGCCACCCTGCGCGCCAGCCTGTTCAACCTGCTCGACCGCCGCTATTCCGAACCCGCATCGCTCGACCATGTCCAGCACCGGCTGGCGCAGGATGGCCGCAGTCTCGGCGTGGTACTGACGTGGCCGCTGTGAGATGCATGGCGAGTGGCCGCCCCTCGCCAGGCCCGCGCTCGCCATGGCCCGACGCTTGAACCTCCGCCGCATGCCGCTGAGCATGCGAGTCGCCGTCGGCGCCGTCACGCTGATCTTGTTGGTATCGCTCGGCCTGGTCCAGCATATGGCCGCCGACCAGCGCACCCAACTCGTCGGCGGTCATCATGCTGCGCTGGGCAAGGTCATCGAGTACAACGGCGGCACCTTGCGCAGCAGAATCGACGACGCCCGCCGCTCGACCGCCTTCCTGGCCGATGTGCCGGCGATATCGGGCCTGGCTCGCGCCCTGAAGAACGACGCCAGCGACCCGCTTGGCGACAGCGCCCTCACCCACTGGCACCAGCGCCTGGAACAGATCTTCTCGCGCTACGCGGCCAGCAATCCCAACTATCTCCGGATCCGCCTGGTCAGCGCCGACACGCCATACCGTGAGTTGATCCGCGTCGAACGGCGGGGGGCCGCCGTCATCATCATCCCCAGCAACGCCCTGATGACCGATCGCGACGCCGGCTTCATCCACCAAACCACTGCGGCCGGCGTCGGCGAAGTCTCGGTGTCGCCGCTCACGCACGCGGCCATCGCCGGCGGGACGCCCGCCGAGGCGACGTTCCGGACCGCCACGCCGGTCATCACGCCAGCGGGCGACACCTTCGGCATCGTCGTCGTCGATGTCGCCTTCGAACCGCTGACGAGCGCCATCCTCGACAACCTGCCCGACCAGGTCAGCGCCTATCTGGCCGACGAAGCCGGCCACTACCTGCATGCCCCGGGCCTGCCCCGCACGCCGGCCGAAGCCGACCCCGGGGCCACCTGGTTTGCGCAATTCCCGCAACTGGCGCAGGCTACCGACAAGGCCGCGCAGCGGCCGACGGTGGTCGCCTTCGACGGCCGCGACGGGCCGGCCTGGGGCATCGCCCGCCGCATCCACTACGATCCGCTGCACCCGGAACGCTACCTGACCCTGTTCTACACCCTGCCCGAGCGTGTCGTCACCGAGGGCGCGGCGCACTCCGAAGCCACCCTGGCGGCCGGCGTGGTGTTCGGCGCCCTCCTCATCGCCGCCTTGCTGGTGTGGACGATCCGGCGCGCCTTCAGCCCGCTGGAGCAACTGGCCCGCGCCGGCGAGGCCATGGCACGCGGTCGCTACGACACGCCCCTGCCCGATCTGGCCGACAGCGAGCTGAGCGGGCTGGGCCGGGCCTTCACCGCCATGCAGGTCAACATCGCCCAGCGCGAAGCGGAATTCCGCGCCGTCACCGCCACCTCGCCGGACGCCTTCTGGGCCCTCGACATGAGCGGCCGCATCGTCGATGCCAACCGCGCCTGCGAACGCCTGCTGGGCTATTCACGTGCCGAGCTGCTCGCGCTGCGCATGGCCGATCTGGAGGCCGACAAATCGCCCGAAGAGGCGCTGCTCCAGATCCACGACATCGTCACCGGCGGGGGCGGCGGCCTGATCGCGACCGAGTACCGGCGCAAGGACGGCACCCGCGTGCCGGTCGAAATCACCGTCAGCCACTGGCCGATCGCCGGTGGCCGGCTGTTCGGCTTCGTGCGCGACATTACCGAACGGCACCGGGTCGAGGCGGCGGTGCGCCACAGCGAAGCGCGCTACCGCCTGCTGTTCGCCAACAGCCCGCAACCGATGTGGCTGTTCGACGAGAACTCGCTGCGCTTCATCGACGTCAACGACGCCGCCATCGCCCACTACGGGTTCAGCCGCGAGCAGTTCCAGCAGATGCGGCTGATCGACCTGCATCCGGTGCGCGACGTCCCGCGCCTGATCGCCGCCTTGAGCAACACCCCGACCGGCCGCATGTCCGGCGAGTATCAGCATCGCACCAGCGACGGCCGCATCATCGATGCGGTGATGTGGACCGAGCGGATCCAGACCCAGGAGCAGCCCGAACGCATCGCCCTGATCCAGGACGTGACCGAGCGCAAACGCACCGAACAAAGCCTGCGCCTGCATGCCAACATCTTCGAGCGCGCCGGCGAGGCGATCGTCATCACCGACACCCACAACCGCATCGTCAGCGTCAACCCGGCCTTCACCGCGCTGACCGGCTACCAGCTCGACGAGGTCATCGACCGCGACCCGAAGATCCTCGCCTCCGGCGCCACGCCGGCCGAGGTGTATCGCGGCATGTGGGCCGCGCTGCAGGACACCGGCTTCTGGCAAGGCGAACTGATCGATCGGCGCAAGGACGGCAGCACCTACCCCAAATGGGCGGCGATCTCGGTGATCCGAAACGACGGCGGCGAGCTGACGCACTACATGGCCAGCTTCACCGACATCAGCGATCGCAAAGCCGCCGAAGAGCGCATCCAGTACCTCGCCCACCATGACGACCTCACCGGCCTGATCAACCGCTACAGCCTGGAGAGCCGCCTCAAGCAAGCCATCCACATGTCGCGGCGCGAAAAGCACCACCTTGCCGTCATGTTCATCGACATGGATCGCTTCAAGCTGATCAACGACACGCTCGGCCACCATGTGGGCGACCGCCTGCTGCAGCAGGTCGCCCAGCGGCTGCGCCAGTGTGTGCGCGAGAGCGACATCGTGGCGCGGCTGGGCGGCGACGAATTCGTCGTCGTCACCACCGCCATGAGCGCCGCGGCCGACGCGCTGACGGTCGCGCGCGACATCCGCGAATCGCTCGCCCGCCCCTACCCGCTCGACGGCACGCCGATGCATTCGAGCCCGAGCATCGGCGTCGCCGTGTTCCCCGACGACGGCTCCGACACCGACACCCTGATGAAGAACGCCGACACGGCGATGTACCACGCCAAGGAACAAGGCCGGAACAACGTGCAGTTCTTCACCCCGGCCATGAACACCGCCGCGGCCGAGCGCATGGCGCTCGAGACCGAACTGCGCGCCGCACTCGAGGCGCAGCAATTCGTGCTGCACTACCAACCGCAGGTCGACACCCACAGCGGCCAGCTGACCGCCGTCGAAGCGCTGATCCGCTGGCAGCATCCGGCACGCGGGCTGGTCCCGCCGATGGCCTTCATCCCGGTCGCCGAAGAAACCGGCATGATCGAAGCCATCGGCGCCTGGGTGCTCGACGAAGCCTGCGGCCAGCTGGCGCAGTGGCGCGCCGAGGGCATCCGGATCGCCCGCATGGCCGTTAACCTGTCGGCCTGCCAACTGCGCGCCGCCGCCTTGCACGACCAGGTGAGCACGGCGCTGACACGCCACGGGCTCGGCCCCGGCGATCTGGAACTGGAGATCACCGAGAGCACCGCCATGGCCAACCCCGAACACGCCATCGCGCAACTGCATGCCCTGCGCAGCATCGGCGTCCGGCTGGCGATCGACGATTTCGGCACCGGCTACTCCTCGCTGGCCTATCTCAAGCGCCTGCCGATCCAGACGCTCAAGCTCGACCGCAGTTTCGTGCGCGACATCGAAACCGATCCCAACGACGCCGCCATCAGCGCCGCCACCCTGGCGCTGGCGCACAGCCTGGGCCTGAAGGTGGTGGCCGAAGGCGTCGAAACGGAAGGCCAGCGCCACTTCCTGGCCACCCACCGCTGCGATCAGCTGCAAGGCTACATGTTCGGCAAACCCGAACCGGCCGATGTCTGGCGCCAGCGCTGGCGCGCCACTGCCGCACCGCACCGCCCGGAAGCCCAGACGCCATGATCCGCGCGTGTCGTTGCGGCGGCACCAAGACGTAGAGCGCCCGCCTCGCGGCGCGCGATATCCCCGACAGGCGTCATGGCGGGAACTTCCGGCACGCGGATCCGATCCCTCTTTGAAAAGGCCCCGAGCGGCAGGGAGATCCCCCCGCAGGGCCCCGCCAGTTCGACGCTGCGCCCCGCAGAAGCGACCGTCCGCAGCAAGTGCGAAGCACATGCCGGGCAAGGGCCATCGGCCCGGCACACATCCTGGACCATGACCGGCGCCCGAGCGCCGAGGAGACAGGCCATGCCCTATTCATCGATCAGCGACCTGCCCGACGAGCAGGTCCAAAAATATACGCAGCACCAGAAGAAAGCCTTCCTCAAAGCATTCAACAACGCCTGTGAGCAATACGGTGGCGACGAAAGCAAAGCTTTTGCCGTGGCGCATCATGCCGCCCAACAGGCGGGCGAGAACGCCAAGGATGCTTGAGCCGGCCATGACCGCCGTGGCCACCATTCACCTCGTAGGGAGAATGCTCATGATCGAACGAATACCAGACCTTCCCGACAATGTCGTCGGCGTTTCCGCATCCGGCCAAGTGGATGCCGCCGACTATGAAACCGTTCTCATCCCGGCGATCGATGCCGCGCACGAGAAGCACGACCAGATTCGACTCCTGTATGAAGTGGGCCCGCAATTCACCGGCTTCACGGCCGCTGCGATGTGGGACGACATAAAGGTCGGCATCGCCCACTTTCGCGCCTGGGAGAAAATCGCCGTCGTCACCGATCACACCTGGATCGCCAACATGACGCGCATGTTCGGGTTTGCGATTCCCTGCCCCGTCAAGATCTTCCTCGGCGAGGCGCTGGCCGAAGCCAAAACCTGGATCGCTGCCTGACACGCGGTCCGGCGGCACAGGGCGTCGCCCGCGGTTCGACATCACTCTGCCCTGGCATGCACCGCTGCGTGCACGGCCATCGCGCCCCCCCTGGCAGGCTGAAGCCCCCCACCGCCCGACTCCCTGCGCATCGGCCGCCGGCGTCGAGGCCTGCTTGTCTCTCGCACCTCGATTTGGTAGCTTTACCAAATTCATACCGGATGCCCCTCATGAGTCCCCGAGCCCGCATCCTCGACGCTGGCGTCGATCTGCTGCAGACACAAGGCATCGCCGCCTTGACCCAGCCGCGCGTGGCGAAAGCCGCCGGGCTCACGCAAAGCCACCTGACCTACTATTTCCCGACCCGCAACGCCCTGCTGCTGGCGGTGGCCGAGGCAGCCGTCGAGCATGTGCTGGCCGAGCTGGGCCGTGCCGGCAGCGCGCCGCCGGCGGCGCTGGGCGACCAGCTCGGCCAGCTGATTCCGCAACAGGCGCCGGTGCGCGTCATGCTCGGGCTGATCGTCGCGGCCGACAGCGAACCGGCGCTGCATGCCTCGCTCGAAGCGATGATCCTGCGCATCCGCCAGGGCATCGCCGCCCTGCTTGAGCGCCGCGGCCTGGACGCCACGCCGCCCCAGGTGCTGCTCGTCCATGCCGCCGTGGTCGGCCTGTCGGTGATGCATCACGCCCGCCAGAGCGAGGTCTCGGCCGCCGACATCGCCACCGGCACCCACGAACTGATGCGCCTGCTCACCGCTAATGGCGCGCAAAGGCCTGCCTCATGACACTGCGCACGCTCTCCACCCTGCTGCTTGGCGCCCTGCTCGCCGGCGCCTGTTCCGCGCCACCGGAGACGCTCTGGCACGGCTATGTCGAAGGCGAATTCCTCTACCTCGCCGCGCCGCAGGCCGGCTACCTGGCGCGCCTCGACCAGCCGCGCGGCAGCCGGGTGGCGGCCGGCGCACCGGTGTTCGACATCGCCGCCGACCCCGACAGCCAATCGCTGGCCGCCGCCCGGGCCCGGGTCGAGGCCGCCCGCGCCCGCAGCACCAATCTGCAGACCCCGCGCCGGCAAACCGAAATCGCCGCGCTCGAAGCGCAGGTGCGCGCCGCGGCCAGTGCGCTGGCGCTGTCGCAAAGCCGTCTGGCGCAGCAGCAGGCGCTGGCCGGGCGCGGTTTCGTGGCCCAGGCGGCGCTGGACGAGGCGATCGCCGCCCGCCGCCGCGATGCGGCCGCGCTCGATGCCGCCCGCCAGCAGCTGGCCAACTATCGCGACAGCCTCGGCCGCGACGCCGAGATCGCCGGCGCCGAAGCGGAGCAGCAGGCCGCCGCCGCCGAGGCGGCGCGTCAGGCCTGGCTGGTCGCGCACAAGCAGGTTGACGCACCGACCGCCGGCGAGGTGGCCGACACCTATTTCCAGCCCGGCGAATGGGTCGGCGCCGGCCAGCCGGTGGCCAGCCTGCTGCCCGACGACAAGCGCCGCGTGCGCTTCTTCGTGCCGCAGGCGGCGCTGCCCGGGCTGCAGCCCGGCGACAGCGTCGAGGTGCGCTGCGACGGCTGCGGCGAGGCCTTCCGTGCCCGCATCGACTTCATCGCCCGCGAGGCCGAATACACCCCGCCAGTGATCTACAGCGAGAAGATGCGCGCCCAACTGGTGTTCCGTGTCGAGGCCGTGCCGGCACCCGAAGTGGCCCCCCGCCTGCGCCCCGGCCAGCCGGTGGACGTGGTGGCCGGGAGCGTGCGCCGTGGCTGAGCTGGCCATCGATGTGCGCGGCCTCAACAAGCATTTCGGCACCCACCATGTGGTGCGCGACCTGGCCCTGCAGGTGCGCCCGGGCGAGATCTTCGGCTTTCTCGGCCCCAACGGCAGCGGCAAGACCACCTCGATCCGCATGATCTGCGGCCTGCTCACCCCCGACAGCGGCGAAGGCACCTGCCTGGGGCTGGACGTGATGCGCCAATCGCGCGAGATCAAGCGCCAGGTGGGCTACATGACGCAGCGCTTTTCGCTGTGGGAAGACCTCACCATCGCCGAAAACCTCGACTTCGTGGCGCGCATGTTCGGCATGCGCGGGCGGCGCGAAGCAGTCACCCGCGCCTTGGCCGACCTCGGTCTGGAAGGTCGGCGCGACCAGCTCGCCGGCACGCTTTCGGGCGGTTGGAAACAGCGCCTGGCGCTGGCCGCCTGCCTACTGCATGAGCCACGCCTGCTGCTGCTCGACGAACCCACGGCCGGCGTAGACCCCAAGGCGCGGCGCGACTTCTGGGAAGAGATCCACCGCCTGTCGGCCGACGGCATCACGGTGCTGGTCTCCACCCACTACATGGACGAGGCCGAGCGCTGCCACCGCCTGGCCTACCTGGCCTACGGGCAGATGCTGGCCTCGGGCACCGGCGACGAGATCATCGCCGGCCAGCACCTGCACACCTGGGCCATCGACGGCGGCGACGCGCCCGGCCTGGCCGACGCGCTGCGCGCCCTCGACGGTGTCGATCAGGTGGCCAGCTTCGGCGCCCGCCTGCATGTCAGCGGGCAGGACGCCGACGGCCTGGCCGCCGGTCTGAAAGACTTCTGCGCCAAGCGCGAACTGGACGCCGAGCCGGTCGAGCCCTCGCTCGAAGACGCCTTCATCCACCTCATGCGCGACGCGCCGGACCCCGACGCATGAACGGATTCTCCCTCTCCCGCTGGCTGGGCATCATCGTCAAGGAGTTCATCCAGCTGCGCCGCGACCGGCTCACCTTCGGCATGATCATCGGCATCCCGCTGCTGCAGCTGATGCTGTTCGGCTTCGCCATCAACACCGATCCCAAGCACCTGCCGACCGCGGTGGTGATGCATGACACCGGCCCCTTCTCGCGCGCCTGGGTGGCGGCCATGGAAAACAGCGACTACTTTCGCATCGTCGGCAGCGTGCGCGCCGACGCTGAGGCCACCGAACTGCTGGCGCGCGGCGCGGTTCAGTTCGTCGTCACCTTCCCGCGCGACTTCAACCGCGACCTGGTGCGCGGCCTCAAGCCGCAGCTGCTGGTCGAGGCCGACGCCACCGATCCGGTCGCCGCCGGCGGGGCGATCTCGGTGCTCAACAAGCTCGGCCGCTCGGTGTTCGCCCCCGACCTGCCCGGCGCGATGCGCACCCCCGGCGCCGATCCGCAGCTGATCGATCTGCGCGTCCACCGCCGCTACAACCCCGAAAACCGCACCGCCTACAACATCGTGCCCGGCCTGCTCGGCGTGATCCTGACCATGACCATGGTGCTGATGACCGGCCTGGCGATGACCCGCGAGCGCGAGCGCGGCACCTTCGAAAATCTGCTGTCCACCCCGGCCACCGCCTTCGAGGTGATGACCGGCAAGATCGTGCCCTACATCCTCATCGGCCTGATCCAGGTCACGCTGGTGCTGCTCGCCGCGCGCTGGATCTTTGAGGTGCCGATGCTCGGCAGCCTGTGGTTGCTCTACGCGCTGGTGCTGCTGTTCATCTGCGCCAATCTCACGCTCGGCATCACCTTCAGCTCGATCGCGCGCAACCAGCTGCAGGCCATGCAGCTGACCTTTTTCTTCTTCCTGCCCTCGATCCTGCTGTCGGGCTTCATGTTCCCCTTCCGCGGCATGCCTGAGTGGGCGCAGGCGATCGGCAACCTGCTGCCGCTGACCCACTTCCTGATCATGGTGCGCGGCGTCATGCTCAAGGGGGTCGGGCTGGACATGCTGTGGGGGCAGATCTGGCCAATCGGCGCCTTCATCCTGGCGGTGCTGGCGGTCGGCATCAAGACCTTCCGCCGCACCATGGACTGAGTCCCCGGCGCGAGAACCGGTGACGGGCGCTCGCGTCCGTCCACGCGCCGCCCTCGATACCTGCGCCCGATGGCGGCGGCCCGCCGTCCGCCGTCCGCCGTCCGCCGTCCGCCGATAATGCTTGACCATCGCGAATGCGAACCACTATCATTCGCAACCGCAAATTTAATCATCCAGTCAGCCACCCAGCCATCGAGATCCGGCGCGGGAAGCCAGCCAACCCCTTCCCAATCCCCGGAGAGAACCCGATGGCCCACATCGAGAGCCACAAGCACGCGCCTGCCCAGCAGCCGCGCCTCATTCCCAGCGCCGCCCTCACCCTGTTGAGCCTGTCCGTGCCCGGCCTGGCGCTGGCCGACGCCACGCTGCCGACAGTCAAGGTCACCGGTCAGACCGAAGCGACCTACAAGGCCGAGACCGTCTCGTCGCCCAAGTTCACGCAACCGCTGGTCGATACCCCGCAGACCGTCACCGTCATCAAGAAAGAGATTCTGCAGGAACAAGGCGTCGCCTCGCTGTCCGAAGCGCTGCGCAACACGCCGGGGGTGACGCTGCAACTCGGCGAGGGCGGGCGCACCAGCCTGGGCGACTCGATCTTCATGCGCGGCTCCGATACCCAGGGGGCGATCCTCGTCGACGGCGTGCGCGATCTGGGCGCGGTGACGCGCGACACCTTCAACACCGAACAGGTCGAAGTGATCAAGGGCCCCGCGGGCGCCGACATCGGCCGCGGCGCGGGCGCCGGCTATGTGAACATGGCCACCAAGCTGCCGCTGGCCGACAATTTCACCGGCGGCGCGCTGAGCCTCGCCAGTGGCGACAAGAAACGCCTCACCGTGGACATCAACCGCCAGCTCGACCTCGGCATCGCCGGCACCGCGCTGCGCCTGAACCTGATGAAGGAAGACGGCGGCGTCCCCGGCCGCGACAAGGTGAGCAACGAGAGCTTCGGCTTCGCACCGTCGATCGCCTTCGGTCTCGGCACGCCGACGCGCACCTACTTCTACTACCAGCACATCGAGCAGCACAACCGCCCCGACGGCGGCGTGCCGACCATCGGGCTGGATGGCTTCTATGACGCCGAGTTCGACGTCGGCGGCGCGCAGGCAGGCGTCTCGCCCGCAGAGGTCGATTCGGACAACTTCTACGGCGACAAGGACGACTACCAGCATGTCTATGCCGACATGCTCACCGCGCGCATCGAACACGACCTGGGCGAGCGCACCACGATCAGCAACCTGACGCGCTGGGGCCGGCTCAAGAGCTCCTCGGCGCTCAACGCGCCCAACACGCTGGACGTGACCGCTGCCGACCCGGCCAACTGGACCGTGCAACTGCGCCGCCAGGACGACTTCGACGAAAACACCATCCTCACCAACCAGACCAATCTGCGCAGCAGCTTCGTCACCGGCAGCGTCAGCCACGACCTGACCGCCGGCATCGAGCTGATCCGCGAAAAGATCAACACCCGCGACTTCACCGCCGACACCGTCGACGGCAATCTGTACAACCCCGACCCCAACGCCGCCTTCCCCGCGCTCGAATTCGCCGGCCGCGCCAAGGGCCAGATCGACACCGTGGCCGCCTACGCCTTCGACACCATCGGCCTGACCGAGCGCTGGGACCTGACCGCCGGCTTGCGCCTCGAGCGCTACGACGCCGAGTACAGCTTCGATCCGGCCGACCCGACCGACCCGACCGACGCCTTCGACAAGTCCGGCACGCTGACCAGCTGGAAGCTCGGCCTGCTCTACAAGCCGGCCGCCAACGGCAGCATCTACGTGGCCTACGCCAACGCCGAGAAGCCGCCCGGCAGCGACGACTTCCAGCTGCGCGCCAACACCGCCAACTCGAGCGGCAACGTGAACATCAACAGCGCCGAGCTCGACCCGCAAGAGGCGACCAACATCGAGCTGGGGACCAAGTGGGAACTGATGGACCGCCGTCTGGCCTTGACCGCGGCGCTGTACCGCAGCGACACCAAGAACCTGCTCGCACGCACCGATCCGCTCGACCCCACCAGTGTGGTGCAAGTGGGCAAGCAGCGCGTGCAGGGCGTCGAGCTGGGGGTGGTCGGCCAGCTCACCCGCCGCTGGCAGATCAGCGCCGGGCTGACCACCATGGACGCCAAGCTGCTCGAGGGCAACGGCACTTCCGAGAGCCGCGACGACGGCGCCGGCGTGCGCTGGACCCCCAAGGTGGCCGCCACGCTATGGACCACTTACCAGCTGCCGCACAACATCACCATCGGCGGTGGCGGGCGCTATGTCGGCACGCAGCGGCGCGACGTCTCCCCCAATAGCAACGCCGACACCACCAACATGCCGGAGATCCCCGACTATTGGGTGTTCGACGCCATGGCCAGCTACCGCGTGAACAAGAATCTCAACCTGCAGCTGAACGTGTACAACCTGTTCGACAAGGAATACATCGCCACGCTCAACAACAACGGTCGGCGCTACACGCCGGGCACGCCGCTCTCGGCGCAGCTGACCGCGAGCCTCATGTTCTGACCCGCCGCCGTCCGCCGGGCAGGCTTCACCCCGCCCGGCGAACGGCGCTCCACCCACCGAAAGAGTCCCGCCCCATGATGCTCCACGTCCCCGAAGTGCTCACCCGCGACGAACTGGCCGAGTGCCGCGCCCTGCTCGCCGACGCCCCCTGGATGGACGGCGCCGCCACCGCCGGCGGCCAGGCAGTGCGCATCAAGCGCAACGCACATCTGCCCGAGGACGCACCCGCCATGGGCCGGCTGCGCAGCCTCGTGCGCGGCGCGCTGGCGCGCAGCCCGCTCTTCCTCTGCGCCGCGCTGCCGCTCAAGAGCTACCCGCCGCTGTTCAACCGCTATGCCGACGGCGGCACCTACGGCAACCATGTGGACAACGCGCTGATGGGCATGGAGGGCGGCCAGCACCCGGTGCGCAGCGATGTCTCCTGCACCCTGTTTCTCACCGAGCCGGACGACTACGGCGGCGGCGAGCTGGTGGTCGAAGACACCTACGGCACCCACCGCGCCAAGCTGCCGGCCGGCGACATGATCCTCTACCCCTCGACCAGCCTGCACCGTGTCGAGCCAGTCACCCGCGGAGCCCGCGTGAGCTGTTTCTTCTGGAGCCAGAGCATGGTGCGCGACGACTGGAAGCGCAGCATGCTGTTCGACCTCGACCGCAACATCCAGGCGCTGCGCGCCTCGATCGGCGACCAAGCGCCGGTGGTCGCACTCACCAGCCACTACCACAACCTCATCCGCCTATGGGCGGAGGTCTGACGGACTGCCCCCCATGCTGCGCATCGTCTGGTTCCAGCTCCACTGGCTGCTCGGCATCAGCGCCGGGGTGGTGCTCGCCGTGGTCGGCGCGAGCGGCGCGTTGATCTCTTTCGAGGACGAGATCCTGCGCCTGATCAACCCCGGCGTGCTGCGCATCGAGGCTGCCGGCCGCGCGCCGCTATCACTCGAGGCGCTGGGCGCGGCGGCCGAAGCCCGCATGCCGGGCCGGCGCATCACCGCCCTCACCCGCGCCGCCGACCCGAGCGCGCCGGCGCGCGTCACCTACACCGCAACCGACGAAGACGCCCCCGGCCGCGGTGGCCGGCGGCGCGGCCCGACACGCTACCTCGACCCCTACAGCGGCGAGCTGCTCGCCGAGCCGGCCGGGCGCGAATTCTTCCGCACCGTCGTCGACCTGCACCGCCGCCTGCTCGCCGACGACGCCGGCAAACAGGTGGTGGGCGCCTCCACGCTGGCGCTGCTGGTGCTCACCCTCTCCGGCCTCTACCTGCGCTGGCCGCGCCGGGTCGGCGACTGGCGCGCCTGGCTCACTTTCAACCCACGCCTGCGCGGGCGCAGTCTGCTCTGGGATCTGCACGCGGCGGCCGGCACCTGGGCGCTGTTGTTCTACCTGCTCACCGCGCTCACCGGCTTGTACTGGTCCTACGGTTGGTACCGCGACCTGCTGTTCGCGGCCGCCGGCGTCGAGCCGCCGCGCCGCGACCGCCCGGCCGCCGAAGCCCCCGCCGACATCGATCTGGCCGCCACCTGGCAGCGTGCCGAGGCCGCCGCCGGCCCCTGGCGCGAGGCCACCTTGCGCCTGACGGGCGATCGGGCAGAGTTCGTCTGGCTGCGCCCGGACGCCCCCCATGACCGCGCCCGCAACACCCTGCGCCTGCGCTCCGACGGCCGCATCGACGGTACCGAACACTACGCCGACAAGCCGCTGGCCGAGCGCATGCTGGGCAGCATGCTGCCGCTGCACACCGGCGCCTGGTTCGGCCTGCCCGGCCGCCTCCTGGTGATGCTGGCCAGCCTGGCGATGCCGCTGTTCGCCGTCACCGGCTGGCTGCTCTACCTCGACCGGCGGCGCAAGCAGCGCGCGCGCCGCGCCGCGCAGCGCGACGCGGGCGCCCTACCGGCGGGCACGACGACCGCACCGGTGCTGGTCGCCTACGCCTCGCAAAGCGGCACCGCCGAGCGCCTGGCCTGGCACAGCGCGGCGCAACTGCGCGCGGCCGGCATCTCGGTCACGGTGAGCACGCTGGCCGCGCTCGACGGGGCCAAGCTGGCGGGCTACGGACGCGCCCTGTTCGCGGTGGCCACCTTCGGCGACGGCGAGCCGCCCGACAGCGCACGCGGCTTCGCCCGCCGTGTGCTCGGCGGCGACACGCAAGCGGACCTCTCCGGCCTGCGCTACGGCCTGCTCGCCCTGGGCGACCGACAATTCGCCCGCTTTTGCGGCTTTGCCCACGAGCTGGTCGGCTGGCTGCAAGGGCGCGGCGCACATGCCCTGTTCGCCCCGGTGGAAGTCGACGGCGAGGATGCCGCCGCACTCGACGCCTGGCAGCACCGGCTGGCCGCGCTCACTGGCGGCCCGGTGCAGGCCCTGCCGGACGATGTGCCCTTCGCCCCCTGGCGCCTCGCGGCGCGGCACGAACTCAACCCGGGCAGCCTCGGCCTGCCGGTGTTTCATCTCGAACTGAGGCCTGCCGACGGCGCGCTGCCCGACTGGCAGGCCGGCGACATCGCCGAGCTGCGTGTCGCCGGGGAGACGCCGCGCAGCTACACCATCGCCTCGATCCGCGAGGACGGCAGCCTGCAGCTGGTGGTGCGCCAGGTGCGCCACCCCGACGGTCGACTGGGCGCCGGCTCCGGCCGGCTCACCGCGCAGGCAGCGCTCGGCGAGACGGTCGAGCTGCGCATCCGCCGCAACCCGGCCTTCCATGCGCCGGCCACCGACACGCCGCTGATCCTGATTGGCAACGGCACCGGCATCGCCGGCCTGCGCGCCCATCTGCACCAGCGCGCCCGCCATGGCGGCGCCGGGGCATGGCTGATCTTCGGCGAACGCAGCGCGGCCCACGATTTCCACTTCGCGGCGCAGATCCGCGCCTGGCGGGAAACCGGCGTGCTCGAGCGTGTCGATACGGTGTTTTCGCGCGACGGTGGCCAGACGCGCTACGTGCAGCACCGCCTGGCCGAATCCGGCGAGGCGCTGCAGGCCTGGCTCGCGCGCGGCGCCACGATCATGGTGTGCGGCAGCGCCGAGGGCATGGCGCCGGGCGTCGACGCCGCGCTCGAAGCGCTCATCGGCCGCGCGGCACTCGACACGCTGGCCGACCAGGGCCGTTACCGGCGCGACGTGTATTGAGCCTCACGGCGCGGCCGGCTCAGGCCGTGTCGTCGGCGCCGATCAGCAGCCGCGTCTCGCTCAGGTAGCGATGCGGCGGCACTTCGAGGTTGTCCGGCGCGGGCTTGTTGCGATACACCCGGCCGGCCAGATCGAAGGTCGAGCCATGGCAGGGGCACAGAAAGCCGCCCGGCCAGTCGGCGCCCAGACCGCTGGCCGCGCCGCTGCCGAACTTCTCGCTCGGCGAGCAGCCCAGATGCGTGCAGATGCCCACCGCCACTAGTACGCCGCCCCATAAGTTTGCGTACATGCAGAGACGCGCATCCGCGCGCCGAGTGCGCGAAGCGAACCGCAGCCATAGCCGTAGCTATGGCGAGGATGAGCGACAAAGCAATCGGCGATGCGGGGCGCGTCGAACATAGCGAAACTTATGGGGCGGCGTACTCGATAGCGCGGATCGATCGAACGGTGGCGGTTCTGCGCATAGGCCGGCTGCATCGGGTGGCGGGACTCGGGGTCGACCAGGTCGGCCTCGTTCGTCGTCAGGCTGGCGAGCATGGCCTCGGTGTGGTGCAGGATCCACACCGGTTTGCCGCGCCATTCGACCACCATCATCTCGCCCGGCGGCAGCTTGCCGATGTCGACCTCGACCGGCGCGCCGGCCGCGCGGGCACGTTCCGACGGGGTCAGGCTGGCCACCAGCGGCACCGCCACGCCTGCCGTGGCGGCAGCGCCGGCGGCGGTGGTGGCGATCAGCAGTCGACGACGATCGGCGAGGGTATCGGTCATGGGCGTGGGCATCCGTCGGTGAAAGTGGCGCACCCCGGCACCGGAATCCGCACCCCGGGGTCAGGGGAGATCCATATTGGCGACTCGTGTAGAGCCAATTCGGCACGGTTGAGTGCCGGGGCTTGCCTGAGCATCCCTATTCAAGTCCCGTGCCAGTTCGCCAACAGCGCGACAAGCGCTTGATTCGACGCCGTTTATTGGACTAGGCACGACAGACGCCCGCCCCGGGGAACCGCCATTGGCGGCAGACGATGGCAGCCATCGGGCTGCCACCCTGCCACTTCCGGCAGTCAATCCGCCCCGTCGGCCGTCACCCTGCCCGCCAACCCGTGGGCTTTCAGCTTGCGGTACAAGGTGCGCTCGGATACGCCCAACCGTGCCGCCAATTGCCGCCGGTTGCCGCGGTGTTCGGCCAGCGCCGCCTGCAGGGCGCGCCGCTCCATGCCGGCCAGATCGTCGTCGCGCTCGGCCTCGGCCGCCGCGGCGCGACCGGCGCGGCGCGGCCCACTGTCATGGAGCTCGGGCGGCAGGTGTTCGACATCGATCTCTTCGCCATCGCACATCAGGCTGGCGCGCTCGAGGATGTTGCGCAGCTCGCGCACATTGCCGGGGAAGTCGTAGGCGCCCAGGCAGCGCAGGGCGGCGGGGGTCAGGCGCAGCGTGCGCGCCGGTGCCACCCGCGCCAGCATGGAGGTGGCCAGCAGCGGGATGTCTTCGGCGCGCTCGCGCAGCGCCGGCACTTCGATCGGGAAGGTGTTGAGCCGGTAGTACAGATCCTGCCGGAAGCGGCCCTCGTCGACCATCTCGCGCAGCGGCCGGTGCGTGGCCGACACCACGCGGATGTCGGCACTGCGCAGCTCCGTGGCGCCCACGCGGCGGTAGGTGCCGGTCTCGAGCAGGCGCAGCAGCTTGACCTGCATGCCGAGCGGGATGTCGCCGACCTCGTCGAGAAACAGCGTCCCGCCACTGGCCACTTCGACCAGCCCCGGCTTGCGTGCGGTGGCACCGGTGAAGGCGCCGCGCTCGTGGCCGAACAGCTCGCTCTCGAACAGGGTTTCGGGCAGGCCGGAGCAATCGACGGCGATGAAGGGGCGCTCGGCGCGGCGGCTGGCTTCATGCAGCGCATTGGCCACCAGCTCCTTGCCGGTGCCCGATTCGCCCTGCAGCAGCACCGTGGCGTCCGAGGGCGCCACCCGCGCCAGCAGCCCCAGCATGGCCTGGAAGCGCGGCGCCCGGCCGACCAGGCCGGCCCTATCCGAGAGGCCGCGCGCTACCTTGAGCGGCTCCATCTTCTCGACGAAGAAGGCCACCTCGCCGCCCGCCTCGCGCACCGGCGACAGCTCGATGTTCACATAGGCCTCGCCCTTGGGCGTGTGATGCAGGTGCAGCACCCGCTCGCGCTGGCCGGATTCGAGGCTGCGCGCCAGCGGGCAGCTCTCCCCGGCCTGATCGCAGGGGACCGTGTAGTGATGCGAGACCTCGTAGCAGGTGCGGCCGATGACGCTGTGGGTCGCGTCGTTGACGCGCCGGTAGGCCGCGTTGGCGGCGAGGATGCGGTAGTCGCGGTCGAACAGGATGTGCGGCTCGGGCAGCGTCTCGAGGTAGGACTTGAGCTCGGTGAGCGGGCGGGGGTCATGGGCCATGTCGGGCTGCCAGTTTTGTCAGTCGTGCTGCCAATTCTCAACCCCGACCGTGGACGCGTCAAACGCCAGTTTCATCCGATAACATCACGTCTTTTTCCTTAAACCGGACAGTCCATCAGCCCACCGCTTGGATATGACACGAATTCAGCACCGCCACTACAGATCAGCAAAGCGAGGTAGCAAATCCTGATCGACCAGCCGGATTTCGATGGCGTTGGCGATCTTGACGTGCTCGGGGTTTTGGTCAGAGAACGGTTCGTCGGTGACGCTGACGATGATGGTGCCGGTCTGCCGCTCTTTACCGCTCTCGTCCTGGCTCAGCACGGGCACGAGGGCGCGGGCCTCCGGCACTTGTTGAACCGTCAGAACGCGAGGGAGGTAGAGCATCCAGCCGACGCCGGGGCGGTCCTTGAAGACCGGATCGTAAAAAACAGGCTCGACCGAAACAAAGAGCGGCTGCCAGATCTCCGTCATCTTCCGTGTCGTGCTCAAAACGTTGGGGTAGGTGAGGAAGTCTCGCAAGCGTGTTCCGAAGTCAACTTGGCTGGGTTCTTTTGTCTGCCGAAAAAACAAACCCATCGAGGCGCCCTCAACCTGTTCCTCGCCGTTCCAAAGTCCGACGCTGCGCATGGGGGGGAGCATATCTTTCTCCTGCCGAATCTTCTCCTTGAGCACGGCCATCAGTGCTGTCGTGGGCCCATTCTCATCGAACGCTGAATAGAGAAAAGCCTCCTCTTTGGTGTTCCCACCGAGAAACCACTCTGACAACTTCGGTGAGAACTGACTCAGATGCTGCCGCAGTCGAAACAGGGCCGCCAGATCATCTTCGAGGGTCGGAGGGTGTTCCAGATCGATCTTGAACTGCGCTCGAAACCGGATGCTGAGAGGACGTATCTTTTTCATGGGAAGTAGTGATGCGGCACGTCGGGCGCGATCGGCCCGAGGATTTTTGAAAAATAGCGGTAGCTGACTGGCTCTTGCCAGAGCCATTCCAATTGAACAGGTGGCCTTGGGGTAGCCGCGAGGCTCTGTCGCCCCATCTCCCTCATCATTTCATTGATGTTGTGCCGCCACCAATCGAACACTTCGCCCCACTCATCGAAGAACCTGTCATATCCTCCCTTGGCCTCCTTGAGCATGCATTCGGCGGACACGAAGCCGTCGAACTTTACTCCATTGAACTCCCACTCCATGATGAAGTTCGGCCCGTTTGGCATGCCGCCGATACGCGCCTGGTAGTCCACCCAATCTTTCCGTACCGGGAATGTACGCTCGAACTCCGTCCCGCAATCCGGTGGGCACATCGCACACTTCTTGCGCTCGCCGGTCGGGGCCTCGGTGCGGGAGATGGGGGCGGACTTGGCTTTTTCTGCCGCCTCCTGCCGTTTGCGCGCTTGTTCCCTGGCGGCCTGGTCGGCCGCGCCGGTGGCGACCCCGACGCCCAGGGCCGCCAGCACGCGCAGGGCAACGGCTTCGATGGTAGGAATGGCGAGGGATGCCATCAGGTCGCTCCTTTGAGTTTGTGGTTGATGATGGCGTCGAGATCGTCGAGCCGTTGTTCCGGTGTCGCGCCGGGCTTGCGCAGGTAGGCATCTACAAATGGGGTGTCATGGATCTGCGGCGCGTCCGCCGACAGGACCATCAGCCGCACGATGTGTGAGGTGCTGGTGAGACCTGTGCGGGTGGCGTAGTCGTAGGCGTCCTGCATCCGCGTCAGCATCGCCTCACGGCCGGGCTGCTCGCGCATCTCGGATCGGTCGGCCAGGAACTCGTCGCAGACGGCGGCCACGAACTGGCGTGCCTCTGCCTGTTGCAACGCCTGCCATTGCGCGTTACTGAGCGTCAGCATGATGCCTCCCGATCCAGACGCGCTGCCCCTCGTGCAGCAGATGCCATTCGTGGATATGGCCGAAGAAGGTTTCGCGCTGTGCGGGATCGAGCGTTTGGGCCAGCGTGACCAGCACGCGCGGGTCCCAGAAGCGCAGCAGAGCGCTGCGACCGTCCGGCAGCTGCATGTCGAGGTGCAGTTGCAGCAGTTGCCCGAGCCCATCGAGGTCTTGCGGGGCGATGAGCCAGGACACCGCGGGCGCCTCGCGTTCGAGCGTGGCCAGTTCGGCAATGAATGCTTCATCGACGCTCGCCACATCGATCAGCCAGGGGCCGGCGTGCGCGAGTGTCGCGTCAGCCGTGTCGGCGAACAGGGAAAACAAACCGCTGTCGGTCTGGAGCCGCTTGCACTGGTGGCTTTGATACTGAACGCCATCGACCAGCGCATACAGGCGCAGCGCGGGCAGAGTTTCTTGCAGTTGCCTCAGCCGGGATTGGATGTCGTGCATCGTCAGTCCCGGATCACCATGGGGCTGCCGAAGTGCGCTGCCTTGCGCAGGCAGTCAAGGCAGATGCCGGAGGACGCGGGGGCCGCAACTCGGGACGCAGCGCTCAATGCATCGGCTTTGACCGCCGCAACCAGATCGCCCATCGAGGATTCGCTCGACCAGGTGGTCAGGCTCTGGCTGGCAATGAGGCGGGCGCCGCATGCCGTGCCATCCATGTGGCGGGCATAGCCGCCACCGTCACCCACGACGTCTTCGGTGCCCGAGGTGATGGGAAACACGCCCTTGCACTTGGGGCAAACCACGCTGTCGCCCACACGGGCGACAGCCTTGCCGTTGATGTCGAAGGTGAAGTCGGCGCTGATGACCGTGCCGCCGTGAGTGGTTTTGTCGCCGAGGACGATGAAGGGGCGGCTCATGGCAGCGCCCTTATGAGCTGCGATGCGGCGAAATCGGCTTCGAGCAATCCGGGGATCGGCGGGTCGTCGGCGTACCGTATGACCGCCAGTCCGTGATGGGCCGGGCCGGTGATGATGTCGCGGCGTGGAACGATCGAGCTTTCGGCACCAATCGGGCAGAGTCCATCGACTTTATTGTGGCTCATCGGCATTTCGTCCTCAGGTTCCGGCGTTGTCATGGGCGGAACGGCAGCATCAAAAAATGACTTTGGCGTATGTTGTAGGCCTCCAAAAAGGAAGTAAATAAGGCAAACGTCGTAGCGAAGAACATCCAGCGCGTGCGACACCTTCCCGCCCGCAACCCCACGCTGACAAACCCCGACATCAAGACCTACACCGGGGCAACACACATAGATGCTGTCACAGGTGGCAGCCTGCGCTGCCACCTATGCCGACTGCCACTGCCACACGGACGAAAAGTTCCCGTTAGAACGTCTCAACCAATTGTTTCTTTGAGGTTTTTCCAATACATCCAATTGGCACGATCCTTGATAAGTGAACGCCGCAACACTGTCTTCGTGTGAGATCGCTCGGGAACTGCGGCATGTATTTTCGCCAGATTTTCCATTCGCCCAGCCACTCGATCGGCTACCTGCTGGCCGACATGAGCGCCTGCGACGCGGTGCTGATCGACCCGCTGCCCGAACAGTCCGAGTTGCTGCTCGCGCTGCTGCAGGAACGCGACCTGCGCCTGCTCTACGTCCTGCGCACCCACATGCATTCGTCCGAACAGGGCCACTGCGGCGAGCTGTGCCGCTTCACCGGCGCCGAACTGGTGGTGGGGACCGACTCGCCCTACGACGGCCCGGCGCAGCGCAAGGGGCATGGCGAGACGGTGGTCTTCGGCAACGAGGTGCTGCGGGTGCTGACCACGCCGGGGCACACCCCCGATTCGGTGTGCTTCCTGTGGCGCGACCGCCTGTTCTGCGGCGACACGCTGGAGATCGGCGGCTGCCGCCTGGACGCCACGCAGAGCGACCCCGGGCAGTTGTACGACAGCGTCACCCAGCGGCTCTTCCTGCTGCCGGGCGAAACGCTGATGTTCCCCGGTCATGACTTCAACGGCCGCACCGTGAGCACCATCGCCGAGGAGCGCCACCGCAATGCCGCCTTCTCGGCCGGCAGCCGCGAGCGCTTCCTGACCGCCAATGCCCCACGGCCCGGACATGCCGTTCTGCCCGGCCTGAGCCCCCCACCCCCTCACAGCCCCTAGGGCACCACGCATCATCCACACCACTGCAGAGCGCCCGGCCAGAGGCGTCTTACGAGGAGACAAAAACATCATGCGACACCGAGCGATACACGCCCTCTTCGCGCTCGCCGTGCTGATGGCCGGCACGGCCGGCGCGGTCGGCGCCAGCGGCAAGGCATCGACCGCCGACCACAGCAAGTTCGAGGAACTGGCCGGCCCCTTCGACAGCGGCCCGGCGGTCACCCGCGCTTGCCTCAAATGCCACACCGAGGCCAGCCACCAGATCATGCAGACCCGCCACTGGACCTGGGACTACGCCAACCCGGCCACCGGCCAGCGTCTGGGCAAGAAGACCATGGTCAACGCCTTCTGCATCGGCGACCAGTCCAACGAACCCTTCTGCCAGTCCTGCCACATCGGCTATGGCTGGAAGGACAAGCACTTCGACTTCAGCGACGCCAGCCGGGTCGATTGCCTGGCCTGTCACAACACTGGCGAGTACACCAAGCCCTTCGGCTTTGCCGGCAATCCGGTCACGGTGCGCAGCGAGTATCCGCCGGGCTCGGGCAAGTTCGTCGAACCGATCGACCTGGCCAAGATCGCCCAGGCCGTCGGCCCCACCCGCCGCGACAACTGCGGCGCCTGCCACTACTACGGCGGTGGCGGCGACGGCGTCAAGCACGGCGATCTGGACTCCTCGCTCAACACCGCGACGCACGCGCTCGATGTGCACATGGACAAGGACGGGCTGAACTTCAGATGCAGTACCTGTCATGTGAGCGATCAGCACGCCGTGGCCGGCAGCCGCATCGCGATGACCGCCGCCGACCCGCATCCGGCCCTGCTGCGCGGCGAAAAGTCCGAGCGCAACCCGGCCGCCTGCCAGGCCTGCCATGGCGACAAGCCGCACAAGGAGGGCCTGCTCGCCGCCGAGCGCCTCAACGCGCACACCGACACCCTCGCCTGCCAGACCTGCCACATCCCGGCCTTCGCCCGCGGCGGCGTGTCCACCAAGATGGCCTGGGATTGGTCGCAAGCCGGCCAGCTCAGCGCCGAGGGCAAGCCCTTCCAGAAAAAGGACGACCACGGCCACGTGATCTACGACAGCAAGAAGGGCGCCTTCGTCCATGGCCAGAACGTGACGCCGGCCTACCAGTGGTTCGACGGCCGGGTCACCTACACCTTGCTGAACGACACCATCGACCCCACGACCCGGGTGCCGATCAACGTCTTCCATGGCGAGCCCGGCGCGCCGAACGCCCGCATCTGGCCGGTCAAGGTCTTCCACGGCCGCCAGCCCTACGACACCGAGCGCAAGACGCTGCTGGTGCCCAATGTGGCGGTGCCGGGCGATACGTCGTTCTGGTACAACTTCGACTGGTCCCGGGCCCTGGCTGCCGGCGCCGAGGCCACCGGCGCCCCCTTCAGCGGCAAGTACGACTTCGTCGACACCCAGATGCTGTGGCCGATCACCCACATGGTCGCGCCCAAGGAAAAGGCCGTCGCGTGCCACGAATGCCATGCCGACGGCGGCCGCCTGGCCGGCATCGAGGGTGTTTACCTCCCCGGCCGCGACCGCAGCCCCTGGCTCGACCGCCTCGGCTGGCTCGCCGCGCTGGCCGCCCTGCTCGGCGTCAGCCTGCACGCCATCGCCCGCATCCTGACCCATCTGCGCAAGGAGGACTGAGCCATGTCGCACACCACCCCGATGACGCGCATCTACGTCTTCAAGCGCTACGAGCGCTTCTGGCACTGGTCCCAGGCCGTGCTGGTGATCCTCATGCTGGTCACCGGCTTCGAGATCCACGGCAGCTACCACAGCCTCGGCTTCGAGCGCGCCGTGCGCCTGCACACGCTGTCGGCCTGGACGCTGCTGGCGCTGTGGGCCTTCACCATCTTCTGGCAATTCACCACCGGCGAATGGCGCCAGTACATCCCCACCGCCAGCAAACTGGTGGCCATGGCGCGCTACTACATGTTCGGCATCTTCACCGGCGCGCCGCACCCCTATCACAAGACCGTGCAGAAAAAGCACAACCCGCTCCAGCGCCTCGCCTACCTGGTGTTGCTGGCGCTGGTCTCGCCGGTGATCTGGGGGTCCGGCCTGCTCTACCTGTTCTATGCCTACTGGGGCCGCCTGGGCCTCGACGGCTGGCTGAGCCTGGAACAGGTGGCCACGGTGCACACCGCCGGCGCCTTCATGATGCTGGTGTTCGTCATCGCCCATGTCTATCTCACCACCACCGGCCACACGGTGTTCGCCCACATCAAGGCGATGATCACCGGCTGGGATGAGGTGGAGGACGAGATCGACCACACCGGCACAGCCCCCGCCAAACCTCGCTGACCCATCGTCCACACCCCGGAGCCCCCATGACGACACCGGAAATCTGCATCCTCGGCGCCGGCTTTGCCGCGTTGACCGCCGTACGCGAATTACGCGAGCACGCGCCCGATGCGCGCATCACGCTGATCGCGCCGCACGCCGAGTTCATCTACCTGCCCAGCCTGATCTGGATCCCCACCGGGCTGCGCCGGGGCGAGCAGTTGCGCGTGCCGCTCGGCCCCTTCTTCGCTCGGCACGAGGTCAGGCATGTGCCGGCCAGCGTCACCGCCGTGCTCGACGGCGGTCGCAGGGTCGTCACCGACGCTGGCGAATACCGCAACGACGCGCTGCTCATCGCCACCGGCGGGCGCTTCATCAAGAAGCTGCCCGGCATCGAGCATGCCCTCACGCTGTGCGAGGGCATCGCGGCGGCCGAGCGCATCCGCGAGCGGGTGCTGGCCATGCCGCGCGGGCGCATCGCGGTCGGCTTCGGCGCCAACCCGGCCGAGCCGTCGGCGGTGCGCGGCGGGCCGATGTTCGAGCTGCTGTTCGGGCTGGAGCGCTGGCTGCGACGCCAGAAGCGCCGCGAGGCGATCGACCTCGCCTTCTTCAACGCCGCCACCGAGCCGGGAAAGCGCCTGGGGGAGAAGGCGGTCAAGGCGCTGGTCGCCCAGATGCACCGGCGCGGCATCGACACGCATCTGGGCCACAAACCGCTCAGCTTTTCCGAGCACGGCGTGCGCACCGAGGGCGGCGATATCGATGCCGAGCTGATCCTCTTCATGCCCGGCCTCACCGGCCCCGCCTGGCTGGCCGACAGCGACCTGCCCGCCTCGCCCGGCGGCTTCATCCAGGCCGACAGCCACTGCGCGGTCGAGGGGCGCGACGCCGTGTTCGTGGCCGGTGACGCCGGCAGCTACCCCGGCCCCGACTGGCTGCCCAAGCAGGCGCACATGGCCGACCTGCAGGCACGGGCGGCCGTGCACAACCTGCTCGCCACCCTCGACGGCCGGCCGGCCACGGCCACGCCGAAGGCCGAGCTCATCTGCATCGTCGACAGCTACGACAGCGGCATGCTGGTCTATCGCAGCCCGCGCCGCAGCCTGATGCTGCCGCCCGCCCGGCCGCTGCACTGGGCCAAGCGGTATTTCGAGTCGCACTACCTCAGGGCGATCCGCTGAGGGCAGAACGCCCGCAGCCGCCTACAGCGCGCGACCGTCGTAGCGATGCACCGTCAGGCTGTCGACGTCCAGGCCCTCGACACAGCGCAGGTTGATCGCCGCCATGCGCTTGCCCTGGGGATCGACCCCCTCGCCATACGGATGGATGCCGCAGACCGGGCAGAAGCGGTGCTGGATGACATGCTTGTTGAAGGTGTAGCTGCTGGCGTCGTTCTCCGGCGTCAGCAGTTGCAACCGGTCGCGCGGCACGAAATGCAGCAGCGACCCCTTGCGCGAACAGATCGAGCAATTGCAGGCGACCGCCTGCGTGATGTCGCCATCGAACTCGAACGCGATCCGGCCGCAATGGCAGCTTCCCTTGTAGTGCATGGGAGTCTCCTCTCCGGTGGGGCGGGTACATGTCGCACCTGCCCGCGTCATGATCTGGCATGGCCATGATGCACCGGGCCGGGATCGTTTGGGTATCCTCCACGGCACCTGCCGCGAGGCCGAAGCCCTCGTGAGTCGGCGCGATGACGTCCCTGCAGGCATCGAGTAGGGGACGGGGTTACCCCCGTCGCCCTCTCACACCACCGTACGTGCGGTTCCGCATACGGCGGTTCATGAAAGACACTGGAGTCGTCGCCTCGTATCGAGCAGCGACACCAGACCCAGACGATCAAAGAAGGACTTCGGGAAGGCTGCGTTCATGTGGCTGGCGCCACTGTTCCACCACGGCCCACGTTGATTGAACGCCGAGCGGAACGCCCGCTCCTCCTTCAGCCCCGCCTTCATCAGGTTCTTGGCACGAGTATACGGGCGCTTCCACTGTCGCCACAGGATGCAACGCAGCTTGCGCCTGAGCCAACCGTCGATCTCTTCCAGTGCCCGCTTGGTCTCGGTCAGCTTGAAGTACGCTGCCCAGCCCCGTAGCACCGGGTTCAGTTCGGCGATTGCGCCGCTCAGGCTACGCCCTCTCGCACCTTTGAGCACTTCGCGAATCTTGTCCGTCAGCCGCTTCAGACTGGCCGGCGCGATCCGCAGCTTCGGGCTCTTGTGCCATGTCAGGCTGTAGCCCAGAAACTTCCGCTCCCACGGCCGCGCGACCGCGCTCTTGGCTTCATTGACCGTGAGCTTGAGCCGCTCGGACAGAAACCGGCTGATACTCGCCAGTATCCGCTCGCCTGCCGCGTGGCTTCTGACGTAGATGTTGCAGTCGTCCGCGTAGCGGCAGAACGCATGGCCTCGGCGTTCCAGTTCCAGGTCCAATTCCGTCAGCAGGATGTTCGACAACAGCGGACTCAGGGGACCGCCTTGTGGCGTACCCTGCGTCCTCGGGCTGAGCACGCCCTCGGCCATCATTCCCGCTTCCAGATACCGTCGGATCAGTTTCAGTACCCGCCCGTCGCCAATCTTCTGTGCGAGTTTCGCCATCAGGATGTCGTGATTGACCCGATCGAAGAACTTCTCCAGATCCATATCCACCACGACACGCCGGCCTTCGGCGACATACTGCCGCGCCGCCTTGACCGCCTGATGGGCGGACCTCCCCGGCCGAAAGCCGTAGCTCGACTCGGAGAAAGCCGCCTCAAAGATCGGTGAGAGCACCTGATGCAACGCTTGCTGGATCAATCGATCCGTCAGCGTCGGTATGCCCAGCGTCCTCACCCCGCCTTGCGGCTTCGGAATGTCCGCCCGGCGCACTGCCTGCGGGATGTACGTCCCCGCCAGCAGCCTGGCCCTGATCGTCGGCCAGTGTTGCTGTAGATGAGCCTTGAACTCGCTCACGCCGATGCCGTCGACACCGGCCGCACCTTTGTTACGGATCACCCGCTCGTAAGCAAGCCATAGGTTGCCGCGCTCACACACGACCTCCATCAGCTCACTCATCCGCTCCAACTCCGCTTTCGTCCGCGCCCCGGCCGCCGATTCCGTCTCGACACGCAACACGACACCCTCCGGATTCTGTCCAGATTCCTGCGCGCGCGCCCCGCTTGTTTCGCGGACTTCTGTCTTCGACGACTTCATCGAGAACCGTTCGCCTAATCGCGTTCTTCCATGTTCGGCCCTTCAGCCCGTACTGGCACCTACTATGGCCTCGGCTGACTTCCTCACGCGCATCCCGACGCCTCACGACGTCAGTAGCACCATGGCACCCGTGAGGATCTCCCCGGGTATGACGCACCCACCTTCACGCTTATACCTGTCGGATATACGGCACGGCGCTCCGTGCAAGTTTCGGGCTTCGACGATAATGGCCGCCTTACCCCGCTGTGCCGCCTCCTATCCGCTTCCTGTTCGTCAGGCCAGCGCTTTGCCTTCGGCTTCCTCCAGATTCGCAGTTACCCGCGACACCCTTGCCGTTCGGCTAACCCTTCCCCTTGCCGGGCGAGTAGAGGACTTCCACCTCCAAGTGGGTGCGCCCTGCCGGGCGCACCATGAAAAACGCCGCATTGCGCGGCGTCATCCGGGGGTCGAAGCGGCCAGCGGCTACTTGCGCCGCAAGAAGAACTCGAACTGGTTCTCGCCCACCGTCTCGCTCTGCAGCAGCTCGTTGCCGGTCTGGCGGGCGAAGGCTTCGAAGTCCTTGACCGAGCCCGGGTCGGTGGCCAGCACCCGCAGCACCTCGCCGGCGGCCATTTCCGCCAGCGCCTTCTTGGCACGCAGGATGGGCAGCGGGCAGCTCAGTCCGCTGGCATCCACTTGTTTGTCGAATTTCATGTCGGCGCGTTCCTGTTGGTCTCAGCGCCGCATTCTAGTGCGATGCGGCGCGTCCGTCACCGGGCGTTGCGGTCGCGCCAGGCGCGCTCGTCGTCGAAGCGCGCGCGAAATTCACGCAGCCGGGCATCCATCACCGACTGGGTGTAGAAGTCGGTCTTGCCCTCGCGCTGGGCGATTTCGAGCTGGCCGATGGCCGACGACCAGGCGCCCTGCAGGGCATACACCTCGGCCTGCGCGCGGTGCGACTGGCTCACGTTGCCCACCGCCTGATAGGCCTTGGCCAAGCGCGTCCAGCTACGAAAGTCGTCCGGATAGGTCGTGGTCAGCTCGCGCAGCTCGGCGATGGCCGCTTCGTGCTTGCCTGCCGCCATGCGCGCATCGGCGCGCAGGTAGTCGAGGTAACGTGCCTGCGGGAATCGCACAATCGCCGGGTCGAGCCGGGCGATGGCGCCGGCGTAGTCGCGCCGCGCCATGGCCAGCTCGGCGCCCAGGGCGACCACCATGGCATTGCGCTCGTCCGCGGCAAAGCCCTGCCAGGCCGCTTCGGCACGTTCCAGCTCGCGGGCCCGCAAGGCGGCATGCACATAGGCGTAGCGCTGCCCCGCGGTGGGCTGGCGGGTGTTTTCCCAAGCGTGGCGTTCGCGCCGGAAGACATCGGGCGCCGCCCCCTCAAGGGTGTCCAGCCGCGCCTGCACGAGGGTGAATTCGTCCGAACTGGCCACCTGCCGGTAGCGCGCGCCTTCGACCCGGTTGGACATGTCGGCGATGCGCTCGGTGGTCAGCGGGTGGGTACGCAGGTAGGCCGGCGCGTTGTTCTCGTAGAGCCGGGTTTCGCGCTGCAGACGCTCGAAGAAGTTGGCCATGTCGCGGGTATCGAAACCGGCGGCGTCGAGAGTCTGCAGGCCGATGCGGTCGGCCTCACGCTCGAACTCGCGGGTGTAGCCGAGCTGGTTCTGGATGCCGGCCGCCGTACCGCCTGCCACCGCGGCCTGTGCCACCTGGTCGCTGCTGCGCGCGGCCAGCACCGCCACCAGCAGCGAGGCCAGCATGATCAGGCTCGACTGGCTCTGCTTGCCGACCAGCCGGGCAATGTGACGCTGCTCGACGTGGGCAATTTCATGCGCCAGCACCGAGGCCAGTTCGGACTCGCTGCGCGCCGACAGGATCAGCCCGGTGTGCACGCCGATGTAGCCACCGGGCATGGCAAAGGCGTTGAGCGTCGGGTCGCGCAGGGCAAAGAACTGGAAACTGCCGCCGCTCTTGCTGGCCGTCACCAGGCGGTTGCCCAGCCCGGAGAGGTAGGACTCGATTTGCGGATCGTCGAGATACGAGGGCTCGCGCCAGCGAATTTCGCGGATCACCTGCTCGCCGATGCGCCGCTCGAGCGCCGGCGACAGATCCGCCGCCGACGACTCGCCGAGATCCGGCAAACCGGCCGCCACGCTCTGCACCGAGAGCACCGCACTGAGCCCGAAGGCTAGGATTCGTTTCATCATGGTGGTGCTATGATACCCGCGCCTTTCAACAGTTCCGCAGCAGCGGCGAACGCCCCATGACGCAAGGCTTTACCCATTTCGACGCCGACGGCCAGGCCCATATGGTCGACGTCGGCGCCAAGGCGGAAACCCGCCGCATCGGTGTGGCCGAAGGCCGCATTTCGATGGCCCCCGACACCTTCGCCATGATCGCCGCCGGCACCGCCAAGAAGGGCGACGTGATCGGCATCGCCCGCATCGCCGCCATCCAGGGCGCCAAGCGCACCGCCGAGCTGATCCCGCTGTGCCACCCGATCCCGCTTACGCGCGTCACCGTCGACTTCGCGCTCGACGCCGCGGCCCACCGGATCACCTGCACCGCCACCGCCGAAACCGTCGGCCGCACCGGGGTGGAGATGGAAGCGCTCACCGCCGTGCAGGTCGGCCTGCTCACCATCTACGACATGTGCAAGGCCGTCGATCGCGGCATGGTCATGGACGGCATCCGCCTGCTGGAAAAACAGGGCGGCAAGTCGGGGCACTGGCGCGCCGACGCGGACTGAGCACCACCGAACGAAGCCCCCCGGCCCGGGCCGCCGGCCCGCGTACAACCCCACCGCGCCGCGCCGGCCGACAAT
Source organism: Denitromonas iodatirespirans (assembly GCF_018524365.1). Classification (GTDB taxonomy): domain Bacteria; phylum Pseudomonadota; class Gammaproteobacteria; order Burkholderiales; family Rhodocyclaceae; genus Nitrogeniibacter; species Nitrogeniibacter iodatirespirans. Next base: position 62,604 of record NZ_JAEKFT010000018.1, on the reverse strand, counting down.
CCGCCGGCCCCTCCCGTCACGCCCGGCCGACGCATCCGCCGCGCGCAGGACGGGCGTATTCTCTCGAATGGCGCCCGACGCCCACCCGGACACGCTCATCAAACTGTCACGAAACGGAAAGGATAATGTGGCCCTCATGAGTACCGAAACCGAACTCAAACTGGCCCTCGCCCCCGACGCGATCCGCGCACTGCGCCGGCATCCCCAGGTGATGGCCGCCGAAAAGCTCGGCAACGCGCAGACCCTGGTCAACACCTACTACGACACCCCCGAACTGGCCCTGCACAAGGCGCGCATCGCGGTGCGCACGCGCAAGCAGGGCAAGGCCTGGCTGCAAACCATCAAATGCGCCGCCAGTTCGGTCGGCGGCCTGTCGTCACGGCCGGAGTGGGAGCACCCTTTCCTGGGCGAGTTCGATTTCAGCCCGATCGACGTGCCGGCCCTGCGCCAACGGCTCGAGGCGATGGCCGACCAGATCCAGCCGGTGTTCACCACCACCTTCAAGCGCGAAACCCGCCGCCTCACCCCCGCGCCCGAGGTCGAGATCCTGATGATGATCGACCAGGGCCGGATCGAGGCCGGCGCCGCCAGCGAAGCCATCTGCGAGGTCGAGCTCGAACTGGTGCGCGGCACGGCGCAGGACCTGTTCGCGCTGGCCGGCACGCTGGCCGAGCGCGCGCCGCTGATCCCCAGCGACCGCAGCAAGGCCGAGCGCGGCTACCGGCTGTTCCTCGGTCAACCGGACACCCCGCGCCCGGCCGGAAAATCCGTCATCGACGCCGGCCAGTCGCCTCTCGACGCCTTTCGCGCCCTGGCCTTCGATGCCTTGCAGCAATGGCAGCACAACACCCTCGGTGCGCTGGCACATGACGAGCCGGAATACGTCCATCAGATGCGCATCGCCCTGCGCCGCCTGCGCTGCATGCTGCGCCTGTTCCGCCCGGCCCTGCCCGAGGCCTTCGTCGACCGCTGGTCCGAGGTGCTGCGCGACACCGCGGCCGACCTGGGCAACACCCGCGACATCGACGTGATGCTGGCCGATATCCTCGCGCCGGCCGAGCCCGAGCCGCTGATGGCCGCCGGCTTGCTCGACGCGCTGCGCGAGCATGCGAGCGGCGTGCGCGATGCGGCGCGCGCCAGCGCCCGCGAACGTCTGACCCATGCCGATCATGGCCAGCGCCTGCTCGCCTTCACCGCCGAGCTCCATTGCCTCGACGGCAACGCGCTCAATGCCGCCGCCGACCTGACCGCCTTCGCCCGTCTGCAACTGAGCGCCTTGCGCAAGCGAGCCCGCAAGCGCTTTGCCAATGCCGACATCCTGGACCCGGAGCACCTGCACCAGCTGCGGGTGAGCCTGAAGCAACTGCGCTACGGCCTTGAATTCTTCCGCCCGCTGTTCGACGGCAAACCCATCAAGCACTACCTGTCCGCACTGCGCCAGGCGCAGACCGATCTGGGCTACCTGAACGACGCAGCCATCGCCCGGACCCGGATGCTCGACTGGGCCGACGTCCAGCCCGACCTGGGCGGCCCGGCCCATTTCGTCATCGGCTGGCATGCCCGCCAATATGCCCGCACGCGACGCCGTGCGCTGCTCGAAATCGACACCCTGCTCAGCGGCAAGACCCCGTGGCGCGCGAGCCGCTGACGCCCATCCTGACGAGGACACCATGGATTTGTTGTTGTGGCGCCATGCCGAAGCCGTAGACGGCACTCCCGACCTGACCCGAGCGCTCACCGAGCGCGGCCAGAAGCAGGCGCGCAAGGTCGCCCAGTGGCTCACCGACAACCGCCCCAAGCACCTGCGCGTGCTGGTCAGCCCGGCGCTGCGCACCCGCCAGACGGCCAGCGCCTTCGCCGACGACTTCGAGATCGTGCCGGCGCTGGCACCGGACAAGGGCGTGGCCGACATCCTCGCTGCCACCGGTTGGCCCGAGGGGCGCGGCGCGGCCCTGCTGGTCGGCCACCAGCCGGCGCTCGGTCAGCTGGCCGCCTTGCTGCTGTCCGGCCATGAGGCCGACTGGACCATCAAGAAAGGGTCGCTGTGGTGGTTCACCAACCGCGTGCGCGACGGCGAAACCCAGACCGTACTGCGCACCGTGGTGCCGCCCGATCTGTTGTAGGGTCCCCGGCCTCTCACCGCACCCGGCACCGAGGGGGCGTTGCCCCACCGCCGGCGCCCCTGCGTTCTCGGCTATCATCCAGCGCGCAGCGCGGCGGCATGGCCACGGGTCGGCGCCCTCTGCTAGGGAGGCTGTCGGCCCCTTGATTTCGCCGCCTCGCCACCACATAGTCGCCACCGTACGTTCAACCGGACCTGCCGATGATCCACCGCTTCCTGCCCTCCCACGAAAGCATCAAGGGCCACCGCCTGCTGCGCTGGCTGGGCCCGCGGCTGCATGATCCGTCGCTGTGGCGGATCAACCGCCGCACGGTGGCCCGGGCGGTGGCGATCGGCGCTTTCTTCGGGCTGATGATTCCGGTGGCGCAGATCCCGGCAGCGGTGATCGTCTCGCTGTCGCTGCGCGCCAACCTGTGGATCGCCGCGGTCAGCACGCTGATCAGCAACCCCTTCACCTACGCGCCGCTGTACTACTTTGCCTACCAACTGGGCGCCCGGCTGCTGGGCATCGCCCCGCATCCGGAGGCGGCCACGCCCCCCGTCCACGAAAGCCTCGGCGCCTGGTTCGCCAACGCGTGGACCTGGCTGTCCGGCATCGGACAACCGCTGCTGCTGGGCATGCTACTGATGGCTATAGTCGGCGCTGTGGTGGGCTATGCGGCCACGCACACCCTATGGCGATGGCATATTCTCCGGAAACGGCACCAGCGCTTGCAGGCACGACGCGGGACCTAAACGACCGTTTATCCTTTTTGCGCTGCACAAGCTACGACCTTTGTACTAGACTGCACTGCTCGATAGTATTAGGGCGGTCTACGGCCGTTGCGCGATGCCACAGATGGACGAGAACCTCGCCGAGGGGACCCGGCGAGTCATCAACAATCGATTGCGGGTGTACTACGGAGGCTACTGGATCAAGGTCTACGATCCGCCGGAGGACACGCTCGCCGCCAAGAAGAAGCTGATCGGGGCACTGACCCGCCGGCTGTTCAATCACGTCGAACACGGTATCAACATCCCCGGCTTCCGCCTGGAAGCCGCGCGCGAGTCCTTCGAGGCCGAAACCGACGAAGCCATGCGCCGGGTCAAGGGCGGCATGCTGGCCGGCGCCCTGTTCAATCGCGCCGCCGACATCTTCACCAAGCTGGTCGAACTGCAGGCGCTGGGCGTCGACATCGGCCAGGAAAACCCGCTCATGCGCCAGTGCGGCTCCTGTTTGCAGAAGGCGCTCGAACTGGGTCGCCTGGTCAATCACATCAGCGGCGAGGAAGGCATCGACGAGTTGTGGGGCGAGCCTTTCCGCGCCTTCTCGATCCCCATCGAAGATTTCTACGAGAGCCGCTACATCAAGATTGCCCAGTCGATGCGCGACATCGACAAGATCGCCGCAGCGATGATCCGCGCCTTCACCAGCAACGGCATCTTCGCCGGCATCGAGCCGCTGATCCACGAGTACGCCGAGGCCGCACGCGAGAAGTGCGAGACGCTGCGCACCGATCCGGCCATTTTCGACATCTGGCCGGCCTTCGTGGTGGCTGGCGAGAAGATGAACCGCTTCACGCCCCAGCTGCCGGCCCGCCCGGTCCGCAGCCAGATCCGCAATGCCGACACCGGTCTGGAGCTGCTGCGCGCCGGCACCTCCCTGCTGATCTACATCACCCGCGCCCGGGTGCCGATGCCCAAGAGCACGCGCGAATTCATCGAGAAGTGCGACGCCTTCGCCGCACGCTGGGCCGAACCTGCCTGTCCGCCGGCGCGGGTGGCCTAAGCCTCGGGCCGGTCGAGCGCACTGCGGCGCTGCGCGATCACGAACACGTGGTTGGCGGGGTGCTGGTCGTATTCCAGATGCCGGCAGGCACAACCGGCTGCGTCCAGCGTGCGCAATAGGGCAGGAATGCCCGGCGCCGCGTGGTAGAGCGGCTCACCGAAACACGGATTGGTCACTTCATCCGCCTGCTCGACGCCCCCCGTGGTGAAAATCAGCACGCCCCCAGGCACCAGCCCATCGCAGATTTTGTGCAGCACCTGAAGCTGCTGGTGCAAAGGTACATGCCAAAGGCTGTCCCACGCGGAAATGAAATCGTAGCGCGTCGGAAACGTCCATTCGCACACATCAGCGTGGTAGAAGCGTTGCGCCGGATGATGTTTGCGAGCACGCCGCAGCATCTCCTGCGACAGATCCAGCCCCTCGGCCACAAACCCCCGGCTCAGCAGCAGCCCCATGATGCGGCCACTGCTGCCACAGCCGATATCCAGCGCAGTGCCGGGCCTGGCGAGGAAGCGCAAGGCCCGTTCATGTTGCGCAATGCCATCGCTGCCATCGAAGGCCGGGCAATCCCAGTGCCCGGCAATGCGATCGTAAGCGACCGCAGTCTGTGCCGGCCTCATCGCGCCCTCCCGCAACACCATCGCCGCGGCGCCATCGTCGCGGCGCTCAGACAATCACACCGCCACCCAGGCACACCTTGGATTCATACACCACCACGCTCTGCCCCGGCGTGAGCGCCCACTGCGCCTCGGCGAAGGCGATTTCCGCCTCGCCGTTGCCGATGCGGTCGATCTCGCAGGGCTGATCGGGCGTGCGATAGCGCGGCTTGGCGGTATACACCCAGTGGGTGTGCGGGTCGCGTCCGGCGATCCAGTTCAGCTCGGTGGCCACCAGCCGGTCGCGCAGCAGGGCCGGATGGTCGTGGCCCTGGACCACGTAGAGCACATTGGCGGCCATGTCCTTTTTGGCCGCATACCAGGCGTCATGCTCGCCGCCGGCGTCTTCCATGCCCTTGATGCCGCCGATCATCAGCCCCTTGCGCTGGCCGATGGTGTGGTACATCAGGCCCTGGTGCTGGCCGAGCACGCGGTCGTCGTCGAGCGAGCGGATCTCGCCCGGCTGGGTCGGCAGGTAACGGCTGAGGAACTCGCGGAACGGGCGCTCGCCGATGAAGCAGATGCCGGTCGAGTCCTTCTTGTCGTGCACATGCAGCCCGGCCGCCTCGGCCATGCGCCGCACGTCGCGCTTGTACAGGTCGCCGAGCGGGAACAAGGTCTTGGCCAGCTGCGCCTGCTGCAGGCGGTAGAGGAAGTAGCTCTGATCCTTGGTGCCGTCCTCGGCCTTGAGCAGCTGGAACTCGCGGCGCCCGTCGCTCTGCCATTCGCGCACCCGGGCGTAGTGGCCGGTGGCGATCTTGTCGGCGCCCAGCTGCATGGCGTGGTCGAGAAAGCAGCGGAACTTGATCTCGGAGTTGCACAGGATGTCGGGGTTGGGCGTGCGCCCGGCCTGGTATTCCTTGAGGAAGTCGGCGAACACGCGGTCCTTGTACTCGGCCGAGAAGTTCACCACTTCGAGATCGATGCCGATGACGTCGCACACCGAGGCGACGTCGACCAAGTCCTGCCGAGTCGAACAGTACTCGTCGTCGTCATCGTCCTCCCAGTTCTTCATGAACAGGCCGAGCACCTCATAGCCCTGTTCCTTGAGGCGCAGCGCCGCCACCGACGAATCCACGCCGCCGGACATGCCGACCACCACTTTCATCCCGTTCGGGTCTTGCTTACTGGACATTCGGTCCTTCTCCATCTAGCCACGCGGCCAACGGCAAAACCACCGCCGGCGTGCCATGGTCGTAAAACCAGGTGTCGATCACGTATCGCGCACCGGGTGTGCCGGCTGCCTCGGGCGCCGGTTTGGGCAGATCGTCGCTGACATCGCAGTCGCACAGGGCGAGCAGCACCGGCACATGGTCGGGCACGGCCTCGACCGCAGCCTGCGGCGCCGGCACGATCTCCTCGACCACCGCCGAAAAATGCTGAAACAGCACGAAGCGGGTGCGCCGCGCCTGCGGCAACAGCCTGTGGAAGCGCAAGGCACCGCGCGCCTCGAGCACGGCGAGCAGGCGCGTGGTAGTGGTGGCATGGTCGATGCAATCCATGCGGCCGTACACCCCGTCGTCGAGGAAGTCGCCGGCGCGATCGGCATGGATCGGCGACTGCTTGCCGGCCTCGCGGTACATCCAGCCGATCACCTCGGCCAGGATCTGCCGCTCCTCCTCGGCAGTGCGTGCCGTCGCCAGGCGGCGCTGCTGCGCCCCGAGCGCCGCGTCATCGAAACGCACCGGCGCCTCGGTCACGCAGCCGTAGTTGTAGCAGATCGACACCTCCGCCGCGGCCAGCGCTGTCAGGGGTGCGCTCAGCATCAGGGCGATCAGGCCGGCACGACGCAGTGCGCTCATGATTCGGCATAGTGCCGCAGCAGATCGAGCGGCGCGCGCTGGCCGGCCAGGTAGTCGTCCACGCAGCGCAGGATCAGCGGGCTGCGATGCCGCTCGGCACAGGCGGCGATCTCCTCGCGGGTCAGCCACACCGCGCGCACGATGCCCGCGTCCAGCCGCTGCCCGGCGATCGCCTCGCCCACCGATCCGCCGAAGGCGAAGCGCAGGTAGGTGACCTCGCCGTCCGGCCGCGGCCACTGGTAGATGCCCACCAGGAACTCGGGCACGAAGGGGTGTGCCGTCTCTTCGAACGCCTCGCGCGCGGCCGCCTCGACCAGCGATTCGCCCGCCTCCAGGTGGCCGGCCGGCTGATTGAAGCGCAAACCGTCGCTCGTTTCCTCTTCCACCAGCAGGAAGCGTCCGCCGCGCTCGACCACCGCAGCCACCGTCACATTCGGTTTCCAGACCCGGTCCATGACCTGTTCCGTCGTCAAAGAGCCGCATTTTAGCGCGGCCACAGCCAGCCACAAGTTGCGATAGAATTGCGCGATTCACGCACCGCATCCGCAGGTGCCGCTTACAACACAACATTCGCTGGAGACTTGACCATGTCCATGGCCGATCGCGACGGTTTTATCTGGTATGACGGCAAGATGGTGCCGTGGCGCGACGCCACCACCCACGTGCTGTCCCACTCGCTGCATTACGGCCTCGCGGTCTTCGAAGGGGTGCGTGCCTACAAGACCGACCGCGGCGCGGCCATCTTCCGCCTGCGCGAGCACACCCAGCGCCTGATGAACTCCGGCAAGATCTACCACATGAACCTGCCCTACTCGCTCGAAGAGCTGATGCAGGCGCAGGCGGACGTGGTCAAGGCCAACGGCCTGGAATCCTGCTACATGCGCCCGATCGCTTTCTACGGCTCGGAGAAGATGGGCATCTCGACCCGCGGCGCCACGGTGCACGTGGCCGTCGCCGCCTGGCCGTGGGGCGCCTACCTGGGCGAGGAAGGCCTGGAGAAAGGCATCCGCGTCAAGACCTCGTCCTACCAGCGCCACCATGTGAACGTCACCATGCCGCGCGCCAAGGTGGCCAGCACCTACGCCAACTCGATCCTCGCCAACCTTGAAGCCACGCAGGACGGCTACGACGAGGCGCTGCTGCTCGACGTGCAGGGCTTCGTGGCCGAAGGCGCCGGCGAGAACCTCTTCGTCATCAAGGACGGCAAGATCTACGAGCCCGAGATCGCCTCGGCGCTGACCGGCATCACCCGTGACTCGGTGATCCAGGTCGCCCGCGAGTTCGGCCTCGAAGTCACCGCCCGTCGCCTGACGCGCGACGACATCTACATCGCCGACGAAGCCTTCTTCACCGGCACCGCCGCCGAAGTCACCCCGATCCGCGAGCTCGACAACCGTGTCATCGGCGAAGGCAAGCGCGGCCCGGTCACCGAGAAGCTGCAGGCCCGCTTCTTCGAGATCGTCAACGGCCGCGCGCCCGAGTACGACCACTGGCTCACTTACGTCTGATTTCACGAGAGACCCATCATGGCTGACAACAAGGACGCCTTCCGCCGCATCGACGTCACCGCCAAGGACCTGCCGCTGCACTGCCCGCAACCCGGCGCGCCGCTGTGGGCCCGCCACCCGCGGGTCTTCCTCGACGTGCTGACCGAAGGCGAAGTGAGCTGCCCCTACTGCAGCGCCACCTACGTGTTCACCGGCGAGCGCCCCAAGGGCCACCACTGATCGACCGCGCCGCCGGGCACCGTACCCGGCGTGGCGCCTCGTTCCCCAAGGAATCCGACGTGTCCGACATCGCGTTTACCTCGCCCCATGAGGTCGAGGTCGCCTTCTATGCCGCGCTCGCGCGTGCCGACCTGGAGGCCATGATGGCCGTCTGGTCGGAAGACGAAGACATCGTCTGCGTCCATCCCGGTGCGCCCCGCGTGGTCGGCTTGGCCGCCGTGCGCAACACCTGGCAGCAACTGTTCGCCAGCGGCCCGCGCCTGAAGATCGAGATCTCTCAGCAAGTCATCTCGGCCGGCTCGGTGATGGCCATGCACAGCGTGCTCCAGCATGTGCACCTGGAGGGCGACGACGAGCTTCACCCGCCCATCGTCGCCACCAACATCTTCGTGCTCGGCGCCCGCGGCTGGCGCATGGTGGCCCATCACGCCTCGCCGACCCCCGACCTGCATGCGGGCGATCCCGATGCCCCGATGCTGGTGCACTGACGGCGCCGCGCCGGACGGCACTGCATGACCGACACCCCCTACCGCGCCCCCGCCTGGCTACCCGGCGGCCATCTGCAAACCATCTGGCCGCTGGCGCGCAGGCCCGGCGTGCCCGGCTACACCCGGGTGCGCTGGGAAACCCCCGACGACGACTTCATCCACGCCGACTGGCTGCCGCGCACGCGTGGCGCCCCCTTGGTGGTGCTGTTTCACGGGCTCGAAGGCAGCAGCGACTCGCATTACGCACGCGCCATCATGGGCGCGCTCGCCGCCATCGGCTGGAACGGCGTGGTGCCCAACTTTCGCGGCTGCTCCGGGCGGCCCAACCGCCTGCTGCGCGCCTACCACTCCGGCGACAGCGCCGAGATCGGCTGGATCCTGGCACGCATCGGCGCGCGCTACCGCGAGGCCCCGGTATATGCCGTCGGCGTCTCGCTGGGCGGCAACGCCCTGCTCAAATGGCTCGGCGAACAGGGCGAGGACGCGCGCCGGCACATCGCCGGCGCCGCCGCGATCTGCCCGCCGCTCGACCTGACCGTCTCGGGCACCGCGCTCGGCCAAGGCTTCAACCGCATCTACACCCAACGCTTCCTGCGCACACTCAAGGCCAAGGCGCTCGACAAGATCGCCATCCACAAGGCCGCGCTCGACGCCGATCGCATCCGGCGGGCGCGCACCCTGTATGACTTCGACGACGCCTTCACCGCGCCGGTGCACGGTTTCGACGGCGTGCTCGACTACTGGCAGCGCGCCTCCAGCCGGCCCTGGCTCAAGCACATCGCCACGCCCACCTTGTTGCTCAACGCCGCCAACGACCCTTTCGTGCCGCCGGCCGCCCTGCCGCAGCAGGGCGACTGCTCGCCCGCGATCACGCAGGAATTACCGGCCGGCGGCGGCCATGTCGGCTTTCTGTCGGGGCGCTTTCCGGGCAGGCTCGACTGGCTGCCGGCACGGTTGATCGCGCACTTCGACTCGCTGACTCGCCGCAAGGGCTAAGCCACGCGTCACACGAAGTGCGCACAAATCCGGGATAATCACGCCCGTCCTGTCCATTCGTTCAGCATTCCTGGAAATCCCATGCAACTCGCACCCGAAATCTTCAAGGCCTACGACATCCGCGGCATCATCGACAAAACCCTGACCCCCGAGGTGGCCCGCGCCATCGGCCACGCCCTGGGCTCCGAAGCCCGCGCCCGCCAACTCAAGACCATCGCCGTCGGCCGCGACGGCCGCCTCTCCGGCCCCAGCCTGGCCGGCGCCCTGGCCGAAGGCATCTGCGCCGCCGGCGTCGACGTGATCGACATCGGTTGCGTGCCCACCCCGCTCACCTACTTCGCCGCCTACCAGCTCGAGGCCGACGGCTGCGTCAGCGTCACCGGCAGCCACAACCCGCCCGACTACAACGGCTTCAAGATGGTCCTCGGCGGCCAGACCCTGTTCGGCGAGCTGATCCAGGACCTGCGCCAGCGCATCGAGACCGGCAATCTCACCCATGGCCAGGGCACCGTCACCCGCCACGAAGGCATCATCGACGCCTACCTCGAGCGCGTGCTCGGCGACATCCGCCTCGCCCGCCCGATGAAGATCGTCATCGACTGCGGCAACGGCGTGGCCGGTGCCGTCGCGCCGCAGCTGTTCCGCCGCCTCGGCTGCGAGACGGTCGAGCTGTTCTGCGAGGTCGACGGCAACTTCCCCAACCATCATCCCGATCCGTCCAAGCCTGAGAACCTGCAAGACGTCATCCGCGCCCTGCGCGACACCGACGCCGAACTCGGTCTGGCCTTCGACGGCGACGGCGACCGCCTCGGCGTGGTCACCAAGGACGGGCAGATCATCTACCCCGACCGCCAGCTCATGCTCTTCGCCGCCGACGTGCTCTCGCGCGTGCCGGGCGGGCAGATCATCTACGACGTCAAATGCACCCGCAATCTGGCCGGCTGGATCCGCCAGCACGGCGGCGAGCCAGTGATGTGGAACACCGGCCATGCGCTGGTCAAGGCCAAGCTCAAGGAAACCGGCGCCCCGCTGGCCGGCGAAATGAGCGGCCATGTGTTCTTCAAGGAGCGCTGGTACGGCTTCGACGACGGCCTCTACACCGGCGCGCGCCTGCTCGAGATCCTCTCCGCCCGGCCCGACGCCAACGCCGCTCTCACCGCGCTGCCCGACGCCACCAGCACCCCCGAGCTGAACCTCAAGATGGCCGAGGGCGAGCCCTTCGAGCTGGTGCGCCGCCTGCGCGAGCAAGCCGCCTTCGACGGTGCCGACGAGATCATCACCATCGACGGGGTGCGCGTCGAATACCCCGACGGCTTCGGCCTGGCCCGCCCGTCGAACACCACGCCGGTGGTCGTCTTGCGCTTCGAGGCCGATTCGCAGGCCGCCATCGAGCGCATCCAGGGCGCCTTCCGGCGCGCCATCGAGGCCGTGTGGCCAGGGCTCGCTCTGCCGTTCTGAATCGCGGATTTATTCCCCGAGGTTGAAACGGCGGTAGCTATAATGTGTGTGGCATGCCGCGATGCAGCACCTGCATCGCGGCCCTCAGCCGAGCATGCATCGGAGCCCCGCCATGTCGACCGCCCTCGACGATCTGTTCCAGCATCTTCCGCCGCTGCCCAGCCTGCCGAAGGTGGTCGCCGACCTGATCGACAGCCTCGGCCGGGACGACGTCAATCTCGAACGCATCGTCGACGACCTGCGCCATGACCCCCACCTCGGCGCCCGCGTGCTGCGCATGGCCAACTCCACCTTCTACGGCGCCAGCCGCAAGGTCGGCGCCATCGACGACGCCATCGCCCTGATCGGGCTCAACACCCTGCGCTCGCTGGTCATCGCCTCGGGCATCACCGGCACCTTCCACGACATCCCCCAATTCGACCTCAAGGCCTTCTGGCATGACGCCCTGGTGGTCGCCGCGCTGGCCCGGCGCATTGCGCGGCGCACCCGCGGCAAGGCCAACCCCGAGTTCGCCTATACCGCCGGCCTGATGTACCGCATGGGCGTGCTGCTGATCCACGCCGCCTTCCCCGACGCCGCCGCCCGCATCGCCCAGGCCTGCCACGACACCACCGTCGGCGAACGCAGCGCCATCGAGCGCGCCGAGCTCCAGCTCTGTCATGCCGAGGTCGGCGAGCAGCTGGCCATCCGCTGGCACTTTCCCGACGAGATCGCCACCGCGCTGCGCTGGTATGCCGAGCCCGACGCCGCCGAGGCCTCCCACACCGCCCGCGTGCTCACCCTGGCGGCCCAGATCACCCTCGACCACGCACACGGCGCAGAGCTGCCAGCCACGACCATGGACGCCCTCGGCCTGCCGCCGGACGCGCTCGACGACGACATCGCCGCCGTCCCCGACATCGAGCGCGACGCCGCCACCTTCCTCTGAGCCGGAAACATCCGACGCGGGTAGTCGCTCGCCCCCGTCGTCGATGTATGGCATGATCCGCCGCATGCGATCTGGTGTTCCCCGGCGACGACCCGGGGAATCAACGGGAAGTCGGTGAGCGGCGCGCCTCTGGGCAACCGCGATCCCGACACTGCCCCCGCAACGGTAAACGAGTCAAACATCGCCACATGCCACTGTGCCTGCGCACGGGAAGGCGCGATGCCGGCGCAACACTGCCACTCGTGAGTCCGGAGACCGGCCCGACGCACACGAGCGGCATCGCGGTGGGCGATCCGGCGGGCTGGCGGAACCTCGCTTCCGGCCACGGCCGACGGACCTTTCCCTGCATGTCGCAACAATCCACTTTGCACGCGGGTGAGCGTGCGGAGAAATGCATGACGCCTGCCAATTCGCCGGCCGCCAGCCATCGCTGCCCGGCCCTCCTCATCAGCGCCCCGGCCTCCGGCCAGGGCAAGACCACCGCCACCGCTGCGCTGGCCCGCTGGCACACCCGGCAGGGCCGCCGCGTGCGCGTCTTCAAGACCGGCCCCGATTTCCTCGACCCGACCATCCTGGCCCAGGCCAGCGGTCATCCGGTGTATCAGCTCGATCTGTGGATGGGCGGCGAAGCCCATTGCCGCGCCCTGCTGCATGCCGCAGCGGCCGATGCCGACTTGATCCTCGTCGAAGGCGTGATGGGCCTGCATGACGGCATCGCCTCCAGCGCCGCATTGGCCGAGACGCTCGGCCTGCCGGTGCTGGCGGTCATCGACGCCGCGGCCATGGCCCAGACCTTCGGCGCCATCGCCCTCGGTCTGGCCAGCTATCGCCCCGGGCTGAATTTCTACGGCGTGCTCGCCAATGGCGTCGGCAGTCCGGGCCATGCCCAGATGCTGCGCGAGAGCCTGCCGGCCGACATGGCCTGGCTCGGTGCCCTGCCGCGCAATGCCGAGGCGGCCCTGCCCTCGCGTCACCTCGGCCTGCTGCAGGCCGATGAAATCACCGACCTGACGCAGCGCATCGACCGCGCTGCGGATGCCCTCGATGCGGTCAATCCGCCGCTGCCCGCGCCCGTCGACTTTTCCGCGCCGCGCAGCGAACCGATCCCGCGGCGGCTCGACGGCGTCACCATCGCCGTCGCCCGCGATGCCGCCTTCGCCTTTCTCTATCCGGCCAATCTCGACACCCTGCGCGCACTCGGCGCCGAGTTGCGCTTCTTCTCACCGCTGGCCGAACCCAGCCTGCCGCGGGCCGACGCGCTCTACCTGCCTGGCGGCTATCCCGAGCTGCACCTGCATGCCCTCGCCGGCAACGACGGCCTGCGTCAGGCCCTGCATGCCCATCACCGTGCCGGCAAACCGATCGTTGCCGAATGCGGCGGCATGCTCGCCCTGCTCGACACGCTAACCGATCACGACGGCCACTGCGCCGCCCTGTTCGGCCTGCTGCCGGGCGAAGCGGCGATGGCCGGCAGCCTGGTCAATCTGGGCATGCACAGCGTGCTCACCGCCGAGGGCGAGGTCCGCGGCCACACCTTCCACCACGCGCGCGTCCAGTGCCAGCGCGAACCGGCCGCCCACAGCATCGCCCAGCGCCACAGCGGCACGCCGGAAGCGATCTGGCGCGACGGCCGGCTGTTCGCCTCGTTCATGCATCTGTACTTCCCGTCGAACCCGACCGCCACCGCGGCCCTGTTCCTGCCCTGACCCGCGGTGCACGGGCCGGGGCAGCGGGTGGCGCCCGGTCTCAGGCGTGGGCGTGGTACAAACGCTTGTCGACCGCGATGCTGCCCTTGAGGCGATGCAGTTGCTTGGCGATGGCCAACACGGCCAGATCGACCAGCGGTTCGAGCAACACCACGCTCATGTAGGCGGCACCGAAACTGCTCACGCTGGCCAGCGTATCGGCACCGACGCCCTGACCGTAGAACGCCCAGAACGCCACCCAGGCGACGATGCCGCCCTGGTAGGCGAGCGACAGCTTGAGCGCCTGGCCATAGCTCACATCCACATACGCGGTGCTCGCCGGAATGATGCGCCGCGCCAGTGCTGCGGTGGCGAACAGCGGCACCAGCAGCGTGGTCACGTTGATGCCGTACTGCGGCAGATCGAAGGGCGCGAACAACACCCCCTGAATCAACAGCCCGCCGGCCAAGCCCAGCGCCGCGGGCGCCGTGCCGAACAGCAACATCAGCGTGGTGCCCAGGATGAGGTGCACTTCGGAGACGCCGACCGGATGGTGCGGCAACACCTCGAAGAAGCTGAACACCAGCGCCGTTGTGAGCAGCGAGCGCAACAGCAGCGAGGCGGCACCGTCCCGGCGGACGGTGTCGATCGCCAGTTTCAGGCTTACGCCGGCGGCCGCGGCCGCGGTGCCGTAGCCCAGCAGCAGTTTGGATCCTTCAACGATACCCGGTTCGATATGCATGTTTTGTTCCTCCTTGTTGAACACACAAACACATTCACGCGCCCCGCGCACCGAGCAGTGCGCGGACATGAACACAGTCGGCCTGCCAGTGGCGGGCCAGTTGCGCCGCGCGGCCAAGCCGCACGGCACCTTCCTCGAAATCGACCACGGTCACGCCGTCGGTGCGACGCGGCCGAGGCGGTTGCGCGGCAAAGCGTCCGTCGGTGAGCACCCACAGCGCGATCACCTGATCGGGCGCCATCCGTCGTTGCTGGGCGATCAGCCGCTCGGCCTGCGCGATCGCCGCCGCCGCGGGCGTGCCGCCACCGCCGCCGATCGCCGCGATCCAGGCGTCGTTGAAGGCCACGGCCCGGGTCGGCGCCCGCAGCACGCCCGCCCGATCGCCCGAGAAGCCGATCACGGCCAGGCGCTCGCGGCGGCGGTACATCTGCGCCGTCCAGCGCGACAGCAAGCCCTTGGCCAGCGCCAACCGCCGTCCGGCCAGCATCGAGGCCGAGCAGTCGAGCACGATGCAGTGCAAGGTGGCGCTGCCCGCCGGTTGCGGGCGATAGCGCAGATGGGCGCGCTGCAGGCGCCGGTCGGCCTTGGCCGACAGGGTCTTGAGCCAGTCGATGCGCGTGCCGGCGCGGCGCACGCGCCCCTTGCGGGACGAATCGGGTGCGCGCCCGCCGACCGCCCGCCCGGCGGCCCGCGGACGCGTCAGAACTTTTTTGCCTGGAGGGGCCTCACCGTCTTCACCGCGTCGATCGGCACCGGCTGCGGGGGCAACTCGCCCCATGGCGGCTCGGCAGCGGGTGTGTCGGCTGCCGCGCCCTGGGGCGCCTGCCCCGCCGCCGGTGGCTCGGCGGGCTGGCGACGCCGATGGGCGAGCACCAGTTCGCTCACCGCGTCGATGTCCGCGGCGCTCAGCGCGTCGCGCCCCTCGAAAGCCGCATGCGCCCGCGCCGCGCGCAGCATCACCAGATCGGCGCGCACGCCCTCGACATCGGCCTCATGGCACAGCGCAGCCACCCGCGCGTGATCCGCATCGCTGAAGCGGATCGCTTCGACACGCGCCCGCGCACCGGCCAAGCGCTCGGCCAGCGCCCGCTGCTCGGCGGCGATGCCCGCGACGAAGCCGGCGGGGTCGGCATCGAAGGCCAGGCGAGTGCGCACGATGCGCTCGCGCTCGGCCGGCGAGGGGGTGTCGTCGAGTTGCACGAAGAGGCCGAAGCGGTCGAGCAGTTGCGGACGCAACTCGCCTTCCTCGGGGTTCATGGTGCCGACCAGCACGATGCGGGCGGCATGGCTGTGGCTGATGCCGTCGCGTTCGATACGGTTGATGCCGCTGGCGCAGACGTCGAGCAGCAGGTCGACCAGGGCATCGGCCAGCAGATTGACCTCGTCGACATACAGCACGCCCGCGTGGGCGCGTGCCAGCAGACCGGGGCGAAAATCCACCCGGCCCTGCTGCAGGGCGGCTTCGAGGTCGAGCGAGCCGACCAGCTGCTCTTCGCTCGCGCCCAGCGGCAGGTTGACGAAGCGCCCACCGGGCAGCAGTTCGGCCAGGGCCCGCGCACTGGTCGATTTGGCCGTGCCGCGCGGCCCGGACACCAGCACGCCGCCGATCAGCGGATCGATGGTGGTCAGCAGCAGGCTGCGCTTGAGGCGCGACTGGCCGTGCACGGCGGTGAAGGGAAAGACGGGGGCGATCGGGCGGTCGGTCATCGGCGCTCCAGGTGGTGTTCGGCGGCGAGCAGGTGGGCCTCGATCCGCTCGCGGTAGTCTCCGGGCGACTGCCACAGGCCGCGCTGCATCGCTTCGAGCAGGCGTTCGCACATCTCGTGCAGGGCATCCGGGTTGTGTTGCTGGAGAAAGGCGCGGGTGGCGTCATCCTCCAGATAGGCGTCGGTGACGCGCTGGTACTGGTCGTCGCGCACCACGCGGGCGGTGGCGTCGAAGGCGAACAGGTAGTCGACGGTGGCGGCCATCTCGAAAGCGCCCTTGTAGCCGTGCCGCTTGACGCCCTCGATCCACTTCGGGTTGGTGACCCGGCTGCGCACCACGCGGCTGATCTCCTCTTCGAGCGAGCGCACCTTGGGCGACTGCGGGTTGCTGTGGTCGCCGAACAGCACCGTCGGCTGGCTGCCGGCGAAGTGGCGCACCGCGGCCGTCATGCCGCCCTGGAACTGGTAGTAGTCGTCGGAATCGAGCAGATCGTGTTCGCGGTTGTCCTGGTTGTGCATCACCAGGTCGATGCCGGCCAGGCGGCGGGCGAAGGTCTCGTGGGCCGCGCTGCCGTCATCATGCTGGCCATAGGCATGGCCGCCCCATTCGAGATAGGCGCGCGCCAGGTCGGCGTCGTCGTTCCAGTGGCGGCCGTCGATCAGGCCCTGCAGCCCGGCACCGTAGGCGCCGGGCTTGGCACCGAAGACGCGATGGCCGGCGGCGCGACGGGCGCTGTCAGCATCCAGCCCGGCCTCGCTCAACGCGGCGGCCTCGCGCAGAATGCGCGCGCGGATCGGGTTGATGTCCTCGGGCTCGTCGAGGGCGGCGACCGCCTGCACGGCGGCATCGAACAGGCGGATGACGTTGGTGAAGGCATCGCGGAAGAAGCCCGACACCCGCAGCGTCACGTCGATGCGCGGCCGGTCGAACAGCGCCATGGGGAGGATCTCGAAATCGCCGACCCGGTGGCTGCCGTCGGCCCATTTCGGTCGCACGCCGATCAGCGCGAAGGCCTGCGCGATATCGTCGCCGCCGGTGCGCATGGTGGCCGTGCCCCATACCGAGAGGCCGATGGCACGCGGGTAGTCGCCATGCGCCTGCAGGTAGCGCTCGATCAGCCGCTTGGCCGAGCGCAAACCGAGCGTCCAGCTCGTCGGGGTGGGAATCGCCCGGGTGTCGACCGAGTAGAAATTGCGCCCGGTGGGCAGCACGTCGGGGCGCCCGCGGGTCGGCGCCCCGCTCGGCCCGGCCGGCACGAAGCGGCCGGCCAGGCCGCGCATGAGTTGGTGCATTTCCTGGGCGCCGCAGACATCCAGATGCGGTTTCAGGGTCTCGTCGATGCGTCCGAGCACGGCGCCGGTCGCCGGCCACTGCGCCGTCGGCGGCAGCGCGCCGGCCAGCACCTGCAGCGCGAACAGTTCGAGGCGCTCGCGGGTGTCGCCGGTGTTGCGCCACGGCCCCTCCGCCAGCGTAGCCAGCGCCTCGGGCCGAGGGCCGCACCACGGCGCGGCCCAGTCCGCATCGAGCGGATCGAAGTCGCTCCCGAGGCCGAGGTCGGCCGCCAGCGCGCGCACCAGGCTTTGCCGCGGGCCCTTGCCGTCGCCGACCGGATGACGCGCCAGCGCCAGCAGCGTGTCCTGGCGCAGACGCCCCTGCGGCGACTGGCCGAAGATGTGCAGCCCGTCGCGGATCTGCGCCTCTTTGAGCTCGCACAGGTAGGCATCGGTGTGGCGGAGCAGCGCCTGCGCGTCGTCTTCGCTTTGCGGCGCGCCGAGGCCGAGGTCGCGATGCAGATCGTGGGCCACGATATGCGCAAGAATCTGGCCGCGCAGCAGCGCCGCCCGGCTCGGGTCTAGCGTGGCCGCCTCGTAGTACTCGTCCACCATGCGTTCGAGATCGCGTGTCGGCCCGTAGCTTTCGGCCCGGGTGAGCGGCGGCATGAGGTGATCGACGATCACCGCCTGGGCGCGGCGCTTGGCCTGGGTGCCCTCGCCCGGGTCGTTGACGATGAAGGGGTACAGGTGCGGCATCGGGCCGAACACCAGGTCGGGCCAGCATTCGCCCGACAGCGCCACGCTCTTGCCGGGCAGCCATTCGAGGTTGCCATGCTTGCCCACGTGCACGATCGCATCGCCGGCCCACGGCCCGCGCAGCCACAGGTAGAAGGCCAGGTAGTGGTGCGGCGGCACCAGGTCCGGATCGTGGTAGCTCGCCATCGGGTCGAGGTGGTAGCCGCGCGCCGGCTGGATGCCGACGAACACGTTACCGCAGCGCAGCCCGGCGATCATGAAGCGCCCCTGGCGCAGCATCGGGTCGGCCTCGGGTGCGCCCCAGCGCGTGAGGATGGCCGTGCGGGCCGGGGCCGGTAGGCCCTCGAACCATGCCAGGTAGTCGGCCAGGGCCAGGCTTTGCCGCGCCGGGCGAAGCGCCCACTGCGACGGGTCGTTGGTGACGCCCGCCTTGAGCTCGGTCATCAGTGTGTCGCCGTCGGCCGGCAGCGCGTCGACCCGGTAGCCTTCGTCGCGCAGGCGTTCGAGGATGCCGATCACCGAGGCCGGGGTGTCGAGCCCCACGCCGTTGCCGAGCCGCCCTTCGCGTGTCGGATAGTTGGCCAGGATCAGCGCCAGGCGCTTGTCGGCATTGGGCAGCCGGCGCAGGCGGCACCAGCGCTGCGCCAGTTCGGCGACGAAGCGCATGCGCTCTTCGTGCGCCTGGTAGTGCACCACGTCGGTCTGGGTGCGCGCGCAATGGTGCGCCAGCCCCTTGAAGCTCACCGCCCGCGTGATGATGCGCCCGTCCACTTCCGGCATGGCCACGTGCATGGCGATATCGCGGGGGTTCAGCCCGTGCGGGTCGGCCTGCCAGGCTGCCTCGTTGCCGCCCGAGAGCACCACCTGCAGCACCGGCACATCGCCGGCCAGGGCATGCTCGCCGGGGTCGTCGAGCGCGCTTTGGGCAAAGGCGGTGGTGTTGAGGATGAGCGACACCTGGTGATCGGCGCACAGGCGCCGCAGGGTGTCGACGCACACCGCGTCCTTGAGCGACGCCAGGGCCAGCGGCAGCGGGTTGAGCCCCTGCGCCAGCAGGGTCCGGCACAGGTCGGCGAACACCGGCGTGTTGCCCGACTGCAGGTGTGCGCGGTAGAAGACGATCATGACGCAGGGCGCGCCGGGCAGCCACTCGGCCTGCCAGTCGTCCACGGTGGCCACGCTGTGCGCCGGGTGGAACACCGCCGCCACCGGCAGGGCACGCGGCGGCGGCACCTCGCCGGGCAGCGCGAAGAAAGTGCTGCCGAGCGCCAGGAAGAAATGGCGCGCGTTCACCGGCCCGCCCTCGCGCAGGTAACGCCACAGGCGGCGGCCGACGGCCGGGTCCACCGTGCTCTTCATGAGCAGGTTGAGATCCTCGGTGGTATCGCCCGAGAACATCGCCAGGGCGATCCCGCGGGCACGGCACAGCTCGCCGACACGCTCGGTGCCGTAGGGCCAGTAGCGCTCGCCGCCGAGGTGGTCGATGACGATCACGCGGGCATGCTGGAGCACCTCGTCGATGTACAGGTCGATCGACGCGTTCTGGCGCAGGTGCAGCAGGTTGGCCAGACGCACGCTGGGGTAGCCGGCCTCGGGGCAGGCCGCAGCCAGCAGCGCGAGCGTGCTGTCCGCCGCGCTCAGCACGACGATATCGGCCGGATCCTGCGCGATGCGCGCGATCCCGTCGGCGTCGTCGACGAAGCCGCCCGGCTGCGTGGCGAGCAGATGCATCAGGCCGCCTCGGCCAGCAGCGCGCGCTCAAGCGCCTGCTGCATATCGGCTGCATCGAGCCCCTGGCCGATCAGCACCAGCTGGGTGCGCGGCATCTCGCCGGCCGCCCAGCGCCGATCGTAGTAGCGCTCGAAGCGGTTGCCGACCCCATGCAGCACCAGCCGCATCGGCTTGCCCGGCACGGCGACGAAGCCCTTGACCCGATACACCGTGTGCGCCTGCACCAGCGCATGGAGCGCCTCTTCGAGGCGGGCCGGGTCCGTCGGCGGCAGGTTCACCACGACCGAGTCGAACAGGTCGTGATCATGGTCATGCGCGGTGTCGTCGCCATGGTCGTGATGGCTGGGGCGCTGCGCGATACCCTCCTCGGCCGCCGACCCGAGGCCCAGCAGCACCTCCAGATCCACCTGCCCGCGCTCGCAGGCCACGAGCTTGACGGCGGGCGGCACCTCGGCGCGCACCAAGGCCTCGACGGCGGCGCGGTCCGATGCACTGGCCAGATCGCACTTGGACAGCAGCACCAGATCGGCCGCCGACAGCTGGTCTTCGAACAATTCGTGCAGCGGCGACTCGTGGTCCAGGTTCGGGTCGGCGCGGCGCTGGGCGTCCACCGCCTGCGGATGGGCAGCGAACTGCCCGGCCGCGGCCGCCGGCACATCCACCACGGTGATCACCGCGTCCACCGTGCAGGCGTTGCGGATCTCCGGCCAGTTGAAGGCCTGCACCAGCGGCTTGGGCAGCGCCAGGCCGCTGGTCTCGATCAGGATGTGGTCGATCTGCTCGCGCCGCTCGATCAGCCGGCGCATCACCGGATAGAACTCCTCCTGCACGGTGCAGCACAGGCAGCCGTTGGCCAGCTCGATCAGCTCGCCGCCCGGCTCGTCGGTCTCGCAGCCGATACCGCAGCCGCGCAACAGCTCGCCGTCGATGCCCAGCTCGCCGAATTCGTTGACGATGACGGCAATGCGCCGGCCCCCGGCATGGTCCAGGATATGGCGCAGCAGCGTGGTTTTGCCGCTGCCGAGGAAGCCGGTGACGATGGTGGCGGGGATCTTGTTTGCGGCAGACATAGCGGGTCTCCGGAGTGAGCAGGGTTCGGTCAGTCGCCGTTCAGCGGCGGAATGCGGGCAATGAAATGCCCCTTGATGCCGTCCGGCCATGCCTTGTAGGGCACGAGGCCGTCGGTCGACAGGCGGTAGCCGGCGATGTAGTCGAGCAGCGCCTGCACCGACGCGGCGTCGGGTTGCAGGTCGCCGATGACATAGCCGATCTTGCCCGGCGCGCGCAGCAGCGCCGTGCAGCGTCGCTGGCAGGCCATCAGGCAGGCGGTGCGTTCGAGTCGCAGCAGGCTGTCGCCGCACTCGGCGAGCGCCGCCTCGAGACTGCGTGCCAGCCGCTCGCCGGGCCGGATCGCCTCGGGGCGGGCCGGATCATTGCCGCAGGTGGCGCAAACGGTCAGGGTGGGGGTCATGCAGGGATCTCCGAGGGCGTCAACGGGCGGCACTGCCAGGGCAGCACATAAGACTGGTCATCATGCTCGCCATGCATCGCCTGCACCTGGTACACCCGCTGCAGGTTGCCCGGCGTCAGGACCTGGCGCGGGGTGCCCGCGGCCACGGCGCAGCCCTGGTGCATGAGCAACACCCGGTCGCAGAAACGGCTCGCCAGGGTGAGGTCGTGCAGGACCACCACGATGCTGCCGCCGCGCGCGCAGTGCTCGCGCAGCAGATTCATGACGCTGAGTTGATGGAAGGGGTCGAGCGCGGCGATCGGTTCGTCTGCCAGCAGCAGCGGCGCCTGCACCGCCAGCGCGCGGGCCAGCCGGGCACGGGTCCGCTCACCGCCCGACAGCTGGTCGAGGCGCCGGCCGGCCAGTGCGCCCAGGCGCATGGCAGCCATCGCCGCCTGCACCGCCGCGGTGTCCGCCGCACTCGGGCCGCGCGCCCAGGCCCGGCGATGGGGCAGACGGCCCAGGGCCACGAAATCGGCCACGGACATGGGCCATGCGGCGCGGTCGTCCTGCCCCAGATAGGCCAAGCGGGTGGCCCGCTGCGCGGGCGACAAGGCGGCGAACCAGGCGCCGCCGACACGCACCTCGCCCTCGTGCGGGGTCAGTTGCGCCACCGCGCGCAGCAGGCTGGTCTTGCCGGCTCCGTTCGGCCCGATCAGGCCGAACAGCTCGCCGCGCGCCACCGACAGCGACACCGCATCGACCCGCCGGCACCCGCCGCGCCCGACGCTGACGCCCGTCACATCGAGCGCGTTCATGCCGGCACCTCGCCGCGTGCGCGCATCACCAGCACGAAGAAGAACGGCGCGCCGATGAGCGCAGTCACCACGCCCAGCATCAATTCGGTATTACCGCTGACCAGGCGCGACACCCCGTCGGCGGCGAGCAGCAGCAAGGCGCCGCCGAGTGCGCTGGCCGGCAGCAGCCGCGCCGGATGACTGCCCACGGCATGGCGCAGCATGTGCGGCACCACCAGACCGACGAAGCCGATCGAGCCGGTCACCGCCACGCTGGCGCCGACACACAGCGCCGTGCCCAGAATGACGCGCGCGCGCAACCGGGCCAGATGCACGCCCAGGCTGGCCGCCTCGTCCTCGCCGAGGGTCAGCGCATCGAGGCTGCGCCCGCAACTGAGCAGCACGCCGAGGCCGGTCAGCACGAAGGGCAGGCACAGGCGCACGTCGTCGAAGCTGCGATCGGCCAGCGAACCGAGCAACCACAGCACGATGTCCTGCACATCGGCCGGATTGGGTGCCAGGTTGATGGCCAGCGAGGTCAGCGCCCCGGCCAGCGACGACAGTGCGATGCCGGCCAGAATCAGCGTCAGGTTGCCGGCCCCGCGCCGGGCCACCAGGTAAAGCACGGCCGTGGCCACGGTGGCGGCGAACATCGCGGCGGCCGGCAGCCACCACACGCTGAGCGCGGTGAGGCCGAAATACAGACAGACGACGGCGCCGAGCGAGGCGCTCGCGCTCACCCCCAGCAAGCCGGGCTCGGCCAGCGGATTGCGCAACAGGCCCTGCAGCGCCGCGCCGGACATGCCCAGCGCCGCCCCTACCAGCACCGCGAGCAGCACCCGCGGCAGGCGGATGTCCCACACGATGGCCTGGTGGCGCTGCCCGAGCGCATCGCCGGCCTCGCCGCCCCCGAGCAGCGCCGGCACGAGCGTGTCGGCATCGAGCGCCACCGGGCCGAGGCTCAGGGACACCAGCGCCAGCAGCAGCACCGCCGCGCCCAGCGCGCCGTTGAGCGTGGCCGGCCTCATGGCCTGTGCCCCGCCGGCGCGCCGGCCAGCTGCCACTGTGTTGCCAGCGCTTCGGCGG
Source organism: Denitromonas iodatirespirans (assembly GCF_018524365.1). Taxonomy (GTDB): domain Bacteria; phylum Pseudomonadota; class Gammaproteobacteria; order Burkholderiales; family Rhodocyclaceae; genus Nitrogeniibacter; species Nitrogeniibacter iodatirespirans. The sequence goes on along the minus strand of NZ_JAEKFT010000018.1, from coordinate 39,431 downwards.
CCTGCGCCAGCTGCAGGTTGCTGCAGCCCCAATCGTTCTGCGTCATCTGCAACACCGGCCGTTCGGCGAGCAGGCGACGGATCTGCGGATGACGCGCGAATCCGTTGCGCGCGTAGGTCGCATCGCGCTGCAGGTTGCTGACCACGATCACCGCCGGCGGGTCGTTCACCAGGGCTTCGAGCGACAGGGTTCCCCAGCCGTCGAGTCCGAGCGCGGTGGCGTGGTTGCGAAAACCGGCGGCCTCCAGCACGGCATCCACATGCGTGCCCCGGCCGGCGCTGCCGCCGTTCGGGCGCAGATACAGCGCACTGACCGGCTGCGCGTCACGGTGCAGCCCAGCCAGCCGTTGGCGCGCCGTGTCGACCAACGCCTGCGCGGCGTCGGCCCGCCCGATCTGGGCGCCGACCTGTCGGGTGGTGGCGAAAATCTCCGCCCACGTGCGCGGGAACGGAACGCGAACCACCCGGATGCCATGGCGGGCGAACAGGGTCGCGTCCTGGCGCGACAGCCAGCGGCGGGAGGTGAGGAGGATGTCGGGCGCCAGGGCGATCACCTCCTCGGCCGTGGCCCGGTTGCCAGGATAGGCGGCCGCGCGCTCGGCCATCGACGACTGGCGCGGGTCCTGGCTCTTGTATGACACCGAGACGATCTGCGCCGGATCGGCCAGGCTCAGCAGCAGGACATCGGCGCACAGATTGGTCGACATCACCCGCGGCAGCGTCTCGGCCGCCGCCAGGCCGGACAGGCACAGACCGATGACCGCCGCCAGGCAGCGCCCGGCCGGAGGACAACGCCGACGCATCAGAAGTCGATGCCCGCCTGCGCCTTCACGCCCGCGCGGAAGGCATGTTTGCGATCGTCGATCTCGCTCACCGTGTCGGCCAGCTCGACCAGTTCGGGCTTGGCGGCCCGACCGGTAAGGATCACCGTCTGCGTGGCCGGCCGCGCGCGGATCGCCGCGACGACACGCTCGGTGTCGAGATAGTTGTACTTGAGCATGTAGGTGAGCTCGTCGAGCAGCACCAACTGGATGGACGGATCGCGCAGCAGACGCTCGGCCTGCGCCCAGGCGATATCGGCCGCCTGCTTGTCGGCCTCCCAGTCCTGGGTGTTCCAGGTGAAGCCGGTGGCCATCGCGTGATAGTCCACCGCCGCGCCGGCACCGCCCTGTTGCAGGAAGATCACCTCGCCAGTGGCCTGGGTGCCCTTGATGAACTGCACCACGCCGACCCGGTGGCCATGGCCGAGCGCGCGAAACAAGGTGCCGAAGGCCGAGGTGGTTTTGCCCTTGCCGTTGCCGGTGATCAGGATGACGATGCCGCGCTCGTCCTGCGCGCGCTCGATGGCCGCATCGACCACCGCCTTCTTGCGCTGCATGCGCGCATTGTGATTTTGCTTCTTGCCTTCATCCATGACTTTCCCGCCTCCGTATCGAATGGACATCGGCACCGGCGGGGGTCTGCATGCATGTTGAACGCATCGGCAACGATGCACATGCGAAGGCTGGCGGAAGACAGGCGGCTAGGCCTGATACCAGTCGATCTGCCCACACCCCGGGGCGCCTGACGTGTCATTGCTCGGGTCGGTCTTCTGGCTCACCGTCATCCGGAACTGCGCCGCCTTCCCGATCCGGCCGATACAGCGGCCGGCAGTCAGTGGCATCGAGGCGCTTCCGTCAGGCTTACAGCAGCGGGGGCTGCGCCGGAATGGCTGAAGCTTCAGCATCACCGGACTTCCCGTGTTCGCATCGCGCGCGAACGTACCCGATCAATTGCGACGAAATGGTATCACGCTTCGACGGGCGATCAATCACCCCGTCATGGCGCCCGCGCGGGTCATCAGGCCGACCAGCGAGCCACCAGTCGGGCCAGCGCCTGCGGCGCTTCCAGCGGCAGCATGTGCCCCGCGCCCGGCACCTCGTGCACCACCGTACGAGGGGCGCGGACTTGCAGATCCTGCACCCAGCGCCGGTCGACCAACGCATCCTCCGCACCGAAGGCCATCCAGACGGGAATCGACAAGGCCGACAGCGCCGAGCACAGATCGGGCCGCTCAGTCGTGGCGCGCAACTGCTGCTCGAGCACCGCCAGGCCCAGGCTGGCGTCCATGGCCTTCATGCACTGGCCGATGGCCGGATCGGCCAGGCTGGCCGGGGACACCATCTGCGCCACCTTGTGATCGCTCAGGCCTTGGTAGCCGCCCCGCTTGAGCCAGGCCAGCAACTGCTGACGCTGGCGCAACTCGCGCTCCGGCAGCGCGCACGGGCTGTTGGCGCAGATGAACAGGCTGCCGATGCGCCCCGGCAGCCGACAGGCCAGCGCCGCCGCCAGATAGCCACCCAGTGAAAAGCCGAACAGATTCACCGGCCCCGCCGGCAAGGACTCGGCAAGCGCTGACACGAGATGGTCGATATCCGGCCCGTCCGGGATGGGCAGATGCTGCCAGGCGACACCCGGCAGATGCGGCAGCAACCGGTGCCACAGGCGCGCGTCGCACATGGTGCCCGGCAAGGCGACGATCGGAATGGGCGGGCTCACGGTCTGCCTGGCGGCGGGACGGCGCCGCCCCTCGGCGGGCGGGCCGGCCGAAACGGCACGCACAATCGCGGTTAGCCGACGATCCGGCGTACCAGTTGCAGATGCTCGGCGGCCTCGTGCCCCAGCTTGGTCAGATAGCCGCCGTCATGCTGGCTAACCAGCCCCTTGTCGAACAGGCGCTGGGCCGCGGCAATCGTCTCGGGCGCGGCATCGTGGTGCACCTTGAGGCCGGTTTGCGAATCGCTCACATCGTATTGGGCGAGCAGGCTGAGTTCGTGGACAAGATCGGCGGGCAGCGTCATGAAAACCTCGCGATGGCGCCACCGGTGCGGTGGCCATCGGCACTTTACCGCCGCGCGGGCCGGGAGGGCAATTCACGCGTTGTGCGCACGAAGGCCACGCCGGCCCCCCGAGCGCCGACACCGGCGCCGGGGCTGCTCGCGCCTCGCGTCGCATCACATCGCAGCGGACGCTCGTCCGACGCATCGACGCCCCCGAATCAGTGATTCATATCAATATCCATGCCAACGGTATGGTTTTTAATCTCACCATGATTTAGACAGCGTCTAACACCGATACCCGAAATCGATCTCATCGATACCACGTGGAGGAAGTCATCATGAAAGCACTTCGACTGAACGCACTGGCCATTGCCCTCGGGCTTGGTGCCCTGTTGCCCGGCACGACCATGGCCGCATCCGACGAACCCATCTCGGTCATCCAGCCGCCGCAGAGCATCAACATCGGCATGGCGGAACTGGGCAAGAAGCTGTATTTCGATCCGCGCCTGTCCAAATCGGGTTTCATCTCGTGCAACTCCTGTCACAACCTGTCGATGGGCGGCACCGACAATCTGCCCACCTCCATCGGCGACAAGTGGCAGCAAGGGCCGATCAATGCGCCGACGGTGCTCAATTCCAGCCTGAACGTCGCCCAGTTCTGGGACGGCCGGGCGGCCGACCTCAAGGCGCAGGCCGGTGGCCCGATCGCCAACCCGGGCGAGATGGCCTTCACGCACACCCTGGCGGTGGACGTGCTCCAGTCCATTCCGGGCTATGTGCGGGAGTTCAAGATGGTCTTCGGCAAGGACAAGATCGACATCGATGAAGTGACCCTGGCCATCGCCGAATTCGAGAAAACCCTGGTAACGCCCAACGCGCGCTTCGACCAGTGGCTGCTCGGCAAGCAGGATGCCCTGAGCGCCAAGGAAAAAGCCGGCTACGCCTTGTTCAAGGACAGCGGCTGTATCGCCTGCCACAACGGCGAAGCGGTCGGCGGCAACTCCTTCCAGAAGATGGGCGTGGTCGAGCCGTACCAGGCCAAGAGCCCGGCCGAAGGGCGTTCGGCCGTCACCGGCAAGGACGCCGACCGTTTCAACTTCAAGGTGCCGACGCTGCGCAACGTGGAGATGACCTATCCGTACTTCCATGACGGCGCCGCCAACACCCTGACCGAAGCGGTCGACATCATGGGCCGCCTGCAGCTGGGCCGGACCTTCAGTGCCGAAGAGAATGCGAACATCGTCGCCTTCCTCAAGACGCTGACCGGCGACCAGCCCGCCTTCACGCTGCCGATACTGCCGCCTTCGACCGACGCGACCCCGCGTCCCAAGCCCTTCTGAACGTCCCGAACCGGGCGCGGCGCGGGCAAGATCCCGCGCCGCCGGTTTCCAACGCGGCGGCTGGCCCTTACACTGGGCGGCAACCGGCAACGTTGAACAGACCGGACCGACCGCCCACCAAGGAGACCCCCTCATGACCCCCTCGACGATGCGAGAAATGGCGGACATCCTGCGAAACGCGGGTATTCCCGTCACGCTGCAGCGCGTCGAGATTGCGCGCGTCATGCTCTCGCAGCATACGCACCTGTCCGCCGATCAGGTATTGGCCAAGGTTCAACAAAGCGTGCCGGAGACCTCCCGCGCCACGGTCTACAACACGCTTAGGCTGTTCAGGGAAAAGAAATTGGTACGCGAACTGATTGTCGATCCGGAACGCATCGTGTTCGACTCGAACACCGATCCCCACTACCACCTCTACAACGCGGAGCAGGGCACGCTCATCGACGTGTCGGCCGATGAGCTGCAGGTCGTCGGCCTGCCCGACCTGCCGCCCGGCCTGCAACTGGACGAGGTGGACGTCATCATCCGCGTGCGCGACCGCAAGCCCTGACCGGTCCGGCCGCGGTGGCATCATCCGCCACCGCACCGCCCACCGCCGCGACGCCGTCAGAACGGCAAGCGCCGCTTCCTCGCGGGTTCGTCCTTCGCCTTCTTTTCCGCCTCGACCGGCCTTGCCCGACGCGGCTTTCTCGACAGGTTCATCTCATCGCGCGCAAAGCGCACCTTGCCTTCCAGTTCGCAGCCGCGCATGCCGGGCGAGCAGATGGCGCCCTTGACGCGCTGGCAGATACCGTTGAGATCGTGCGGACAGCTCCAGGCAGATGACATGGCGGGGCTCCGGTAGCTCAGGAATTCAGTGCGGCCAGTCTAACCGACGGCCTGGGCGGTGCCACGCCCGACCGTTGCGCGTCGCCCGCGACACTACCCGCCATTCGGCGGGGCGATCCCCCAGCGGTGGGCGTAGTGGATCAGGTTATGAAAGACGACCGGCACCTCGCCCGGGTTGCGATAGCCGTGCGGCTGGTCGGCGGCGAAGCGCACCGCCTCCGACGCGCCCAGCGCCACCCAGCGCCCCGCCACCAGCACCTCCATGGCGCCACGCACCACCAGCACATGCTCGGTGACGCCAGCTTCGTGCGGCTCGGAGCGGCGCTCGTAGCCCGGCAGCAGGGTCAGCTCGAACACCTCGAAACCGAAGCGCGGCTCGTAGGGAAACAGCGGCGCCACCAGCATGCCCTCGTTCGCCGGCTGCATCCGCAGCGTGTCGGCATGGCGGAACACTGGCGCGCAATCGGCCTCCACGGGCGCCGGTTCGAGAAAGGTGGAGAGCGATTCATGAAAGCCGCTGGCGATCTTCCACAGGGTGGCCACCGTGGGGCTGGACTCGCCGCGTTCGATCTGCCCCAGCATGGCCTTGCTGACGCCGGTTTCCGCGGCGGCCTGGTCCAGGCTCCAGTGGCGCTGCCGGCGCAGGGATCGCAAGGTGTCGGCGAGGTATTGGCTGGTGTGTTCCATGGCGGCCCGGACGTGTTGAGGTGATGGCAGATCGCGCTTGTGCGTTTTAGCGCACGTCTGCTAGGCTTCGCTGTGCGCTAAAACGCACACGATGCTACACCATCCGATCAGGAACGCCCATGTTCAAGCACCTCAGCCCCTCACACCTCGTCGCCGGTTTCGTCGCCGTGCTGGTGGGCTACACCAGCTCCGCCGCCATCATCTTCCAGGCCGCCTCGGCCGCCGGCGCCACGGCGGCGCAGCTCGGCTCCTGGATGTGGGCACTCGGGCTCGGCATGGGCGTGACCTGCATCGGCCTGTCGCTGGCCTACCGCACCCCGGTGCTCACCGCCTGGTCGACCCCGGGCGCCGCCCTGCTGGTGACCGCGCTGGCCGGCCTGAGCATGGGCGAAGCGGTGGGCGCCTTCCTCTTCTCCTCGCTCTTGATCACGCTGTGCGGCGTCTTCGGCCTGTTCGACCGCATCATGCGCCATGTGCCGCGCGCGCTGGCCGGGGCCATGCTGGCCGGCATCCTACTGCGCTTCGGCCTGCAGGTGTTCACCGCGATGGGTAGCGAGCTGGCGCTGGTGGCGCTGATGCTGCTCACCTACCTGCTCGCCCGCCGCCTGTTGCCGCGCTTCGCCGTGCCGCTGACCCTGCTCGCCGGGCTGGCGCTGGCCGCCGCCCAGGGCGGGATCCGTTTCGATGCGGTCGACATCGCCCTGGCCCGGCCGGTGTTCACGATGCCGGAGTTTTCCTTCCCGGCCCTGATCGGCGTCGGCCTGCCGCTGTTCATCGTCACCATGGCCTCGCAAAACCTGCCCGGCCTCGCCGTGCTGCGCGCCAACGGCTACGACACTCCGGCCTCGCCGCTGATCGGCTGGACCGGTGCCACCGGCCTGGTGCTGGCGCCCTTCGGCGGCTTCGCCTTCAACCTGGCGGCCATCACCGCGGCCATCTGCATGAGCCGCGATGCCGACCCCGACCCGGCGCGCCGCTACCTGGCCTCGATGTGGGCCGGCGGCTTCTACCTGCTCACCGGTGTTTTCGGCGCCACCGTCGCCGGGCTGTTCGACGCCCTGCCCGCCGCGCTGGTGGTGGCCATCGCCGGCATCGCCCTGCTGGGCACCATCGGCAACAGCCTGGCCGGCGCCCTGGCCGGCGAGCGCGAACGCGAGGCGGCGCTGGTCTGCTTCCTCGTCACCGCCTCGGGGCTCACCCTGTTCGACCTGGGCAGCGCCTTCTGGGGGCTGGTGCTGGGGCTGGCGGCGCTGCATCTGGGCACTGCCCGCGAGGCCGCGCCGCGCGCCGCAGCGGCCGACACCGCGCGCGCCCGGTGAGCGCCTAATCGCCCTCGATCGAGCGGGTCGCCAGCCACTCCATCACGGCGTAACCGGTGCCCCGCTCCCAGCCCTTGAGCTTGTCCTTGGGGATCAGCTTCACCTCGGCCAGCTCTTCGTTGAGCGCAATTTCGCCCGTCGCCTGCACGTGGTACACCAGCAGCACCTGGTTGGCGTCGGCAAAGTTGTAGTTGCCGATCCAATGCACCGCCTGGGTGTCTAGGCCGGTCTCCTCCTTGACCTCGCGGGCGACGGCAACATCCGGCGCCTCGTCGCGCTCCAGGAAGCCGGTGACCAGCGCGAACTTGCCCTCCGGCCAGGCCGCGTTGCGTGCCAGCAGCATGTGGCCGTCGCGGTCGACACACTCGATGAGCGCGCACACCACCGGCACCGGATTGCCCCAGGCGATGAAGCCGCAGGCAGCGTCGGGGCAGACGCGGCGCGGCAGCTCGCCGATGTGGGCGTCGGTCAGGCCCGAGCCGCAGCGCGGGCAGAAGCGCCATTCGTCAGGATCGAATCGCATCGCTCGCTCCGGTGAGGTGGCGGATGTCGGCCAGGATGGCGTCGACCGTGGCCGGCAGCGTGTCCCAGCCACACATGAAGCGCGCGCCGCCCGCGCCGATGAAGGTGTAGAAACGCCACCCCTTGGCGCGCAGGCCGGCCTCGACCGCCGCCGGCAGGCGGGCGAAGACGCCATTGGCTTCTGTCGGGAACAGCAGTTCGATACCCGCCGCCACCAGCCCCGCGCTCAGGCGCTGTGCCATGGCGTTGGCGTGGCGTGCATGCTTGAGCCAGACCTCGTCAGTCAGCATGCCCAGCCACGGCGCGGACAGAAAGCGCATCTTGGAGGCCAGCTGGCCGGCCTGCTTGCAGCGCCAGGCGAAATCCTCGGACAGCTTGCGGTCGAAGAACACCACCGCCTCGCCCACCGGCAGGCCCATCTTGGTGCCGCCGAAGCACAGCACATCGACGCCGGCGCGCCAGGTGATGTCGGCCGGCGCCACGTCGAGCGCCGCCACCGCGTTGGCGAAACGGGCGCCATCCATGTGCACCCGCAGGCCGAGGCGGCGGGCGGTGTCGGCAATGGTGGCGACCTGGTCGGGCCGGTAGAGCGTGCCGACCTCGGTGGTCTGGGTCAGCGTGAGGCCGCGCGGCTTGGGAAAGTGCAGGTCGCTGCGCCGGGTTGCCACCTCGGTGATCGCCTCCGGCGTGAGCCGCCCCTGCTCGCCGGCGGCGGTCAGCAGCTTGGCGCCGTTGGAAAAGAACTCCGGCGCGCCGCATTCATCGGTTTCCACATGCGCCAGCGGATGGCAGATCACGCTGTGGTAGGACTGGCAGAGTGTGGCCAGCGCCAGCGAGTTGGCGGCCGTGCCGTTGAACACGAAATACACGTCGCAGTCGGTCTCGAAGACTTCGCGCAGGCGGTCGGAGACCTGGCGGGTGTAGTCGTCATCGCCATAGGCCGGGGCGTGGCCGGTGTTGGCCTCCAGCAGAGCGGCGGTGGCCTCGGGGCAGATGCCGGCGTAGTTGTCGCTGGCGAAATGTTGTTGCATGGCAGGTCTCCGTTGGATTCACTTTTGGTGAAATCTTAGCGCTGAAATAGAAACGGGCCGGTTGTGCCGGCCCGTGGGTGTTGCAGGATGTGCGCGTGTTACAGGCGCTCACCCACCCACTCGGACACACGCATGAGTGCACCGGGGAGGTTTTCGGGTTGGGTGCCGCCAGCCTGGGCCATGTCCGGCCGGCCGCCGCCCTTGCCGCCGACCTGCTGGGCAACAAAGTTGACCAGCTCGCCGGCCTTGACCTTGGCGGTCAGATCGGCGGTGACGCCGGCGATGAGCGTGACCTTGCCCTCGGCGGCCGAGGCCAGCACGATGGCGGCCGAGCCGAGCTTGTCCTTGAGCTTGTCCATGGTCTCGCGCAGCGCTTTCACGTCGGCGCCGTCGAGGCTCACGGCCAGCACCTTGGCACCCTTCACGTCCGCCGCCTGGCTGGCCAGATCGGCGCCGGCACTGGCGGCGAGTTTGGACTTGAGGCGCGCCAGCTCCTTTTCGAGCGACTTGACGCTGTCCTGCATCTGGCCGATGCGCTCGGGCAGCTCGGTGGCCGGGGCGCGCAATGCGGCCGCGGCGCTGGCGAGCAGGCCTTGCTGGGCTTGCACCCACGCCACCGCGCCCTCGCCGGTCACCGCCTCGACCCGCCGCACGCCGGCGGCCACGCCGCCTTCGGAGACGATCTTGAACAGGCCGATGTCGCCGGTGCGGGCCACATGGGTGCCGCCGCACAGTTCCTTCGTCGAGCCGATGGTCAGCACACGCACCTCGTCGCCGTATTTCTCGCCGAAGAGCATCATGGCGCCGGTTTTCTGGGCATCGTCGAGCGCCATCACCGAGGCGTCGGTGGCGGCGTTGGCGAGGATCTCGCGGTTGACGCGGCGCTCGACCTCGGCGATCTCATCGGCCGTCATCGGCTGGTTGTGGGCGAAGTCGAAGCGGGTTTTGTCGGGGTCGACCAGCGAACCCTTCTGCAGCACGTGCTCGCCGAGCACTTCGCGCAGCGCCTTGTGCATCAGGTGTGTCGCCGAGTGGTTGCGCATGGTGCGGCCACGGGCGGCCTCGTCCACCTGCGCGGCCACGGTGTCGCCCACTGCCAGCTCGCCATTGAAGACCTCGCCATGATGGCCGAAGACATCGGCCTGGATCTTTTGCGTGTCCTCGACCTTGAACAGCGTGAGGCAGGCACCGCCCTTGGACAATTCGCCCCGGTCGCCGACCTGGCCGCCGGATTCGGCATAGAACGGGGTGTGATCGAGCACCACCACGCCCTGCTCGCCCGGCATCAGGCGGTCGACCGGCGCGCCGTCGCGGTAGAGCGCGGTGACGCGGCCCTCGTGCGAGAGCGTGTCGTAGCCGTGGAACTGCGTCTTGATGCCGGTGTACTCCAGCCCCGCCGCCATCTTGAACTTGCCGGCGGCGCGCGCCTGCGCCTTCTGGCGCGCCATGGCGGCGTCGAAGGCGTCGGCATCGACGGTCACGCCGCGCTCGCGGCAGACGTCGGCGGTGAGGTCGAGCGGGAAACCGTAGGTGTCATGCAGCTTGAAGGCGGTTTCGCCGTCGAACTGGTTCACGCCCTGCTCGATCATGGCGGCCAGTTCGTCTTCGAGAATCGCCATGCCGTGCTCGATGGTCTCGAAGAAACGGCTCTCTTCCTGGCGCAGCACCTCCATGATGCGCGCCTGGTCGGTCACCAGCTGCGGGTAGGCCTCGCCCATCTCGCGGGCCAGATCGGGCACCAGCTTGTGGAAGAAGGCGGCGCGGGCGCCCAGCTTGTAGCCGTGGCGGATGGCACGGCGGATGATCCGGCGCAGCACATAGCCGCGGCCCTCGTTACCGGGGATGATGCCGTCGGCGACCAGGAAGGCGCAGGCGCGGATGTGGTCGGCAATCACCTTCAGCGAGGGGCTGTCCATGTTCGCATCAGACGTTTCGCGCGCCGCGGCGGCGATCAGGTTCACGAACAGGTCGATTTCGTAGTTGGCGTGCACGCCCTGCAGCACGGCGGCCACGCGCTCAAGGCCCATGCCGGTGTCGACCGAGGGCTTGGGCAGCGGATGCATCACGCCCTTGTCGTCCCGGTTGAACTGCATGAACACGTTGTTCCAGATCTCGATGTAGCGGTCGCCGTCTTCCTCGGGCGAGCCCGGAGGGCCGCCGGGGATCTCGGGGCCGTGGTCGTAGAAGATCTCGGTACAGGGGCCGCAGGGGCCGGTGTCGCCCATCATCCAGAAGTTGTCGGAGGCGTAGCGCGCGCCCTTGTTGTCGCCGATGCGGATGATGCGCTCGGCCGGCACGCCCACTTCCTTCTGCCAGATGTCGTAGGCCTCGTCGTCTTCGGCGTAGACGGTGACCCACAGCTTGTCGGTGGGCAGACCGAACTTCTCGGTCAGCAGCTCCCACGCGTACTGGATGGCGTCGCGCTTGAAGTAGTCGCCGAAGCTGAAGTTGCCCAGCATTTCGAAGAAGGTGTGATGGCGCGCGGTGTAGCCGACGTTTTCGAGGTCGTTGTGCTTGCCGCCGGCGCGCACGCACTTCTGCGAGGTGGTGGCGCGGGTGTAGGGCCGCTTGTCGAAACCGAGGAACACGTCCTTGAACTGGTTCATGCCCGCGTTGGTGAACAGCAGCGTCGGGTCGTCATGCGGCACCAGCGAACTGGAGGCGACGATTTCGTGCCCCTTGGACTGGAAGAATTCAAGGAAAGTACGGCGGATCTGGGCGCTTTTCATGGTGGCGATTCGGGCTCTGCCGGCGGCGCGCGCCGGTGTGAAATCAAAGCGGGCATCTTAGCATGGCGCTTTGCACAATCGGGACGCCCGCCGGCACCGATATCCGCCCGCGATCCCGCCGCCACGCCGCCTCCGGGCGCGATCGACCCGCAGCACCGGACGGACCGATGGGCGGGTCGCGGAGAGGCCGGCGCAGGCCGGCTTACGGGAGATTGAGGATCAGGGAAATGCTCGGTTCGCGATCGACGATGACACGACGGTGCACCGGCACATGGCGCACCACCGGCCGGTAGCCGTAGTAGCCATAGGCGGGCGCATGCGCGTGGCCGCGATGCCAGCCGCGATCGCCATGCCGCGCGACTTGGCGGTCATGGCGCTCGCGGTAAATGTGGCGATCCTGACGTTTCACTTCCTGATGAATGCGCGCCCGCTCGCGCGGCGTCACACGGCCATCGGCATAGGCCCGGTGCTGCAGGCGGTCGATGCGATCCTGCCCGCGTTCGAGGCGGCGCGCCTCGGGACGGGTCAAATCGCCCGAACGCAGGCCACGCTCGATACGATGCTGCTGGCGATCCTGGCGAGCATCCACCCGGTCACCGCGATCCGCCATCGCCGGCACGGAGAACGTGCATGCAGCGAGAATGGCGCCCAGCGTGATGATTCGTTTCATGGTCAGACTCCTTGTCGTGTTGTGTGAGTGGGGCCCACACCCGCAACAACGCCGACCCACCGCAAACGGAAGACACCCCGGTTGTAAGCATTGGTAAGCCACCCCCGCTACAATCGGACGACTTCAACCAACACACGACACCGCCATGGGACACCGCCTCTCCAAGATCTATACCCGCACCGGCGACGCCGGCACCACCGGCCTCGGCGACGGCAACCGCGTCTCCAAGAACAGCCTGCGCATCCACTCGCTGGGCGAGGTCGACGAGCTCAACGCCTGCGTCGGCCTGCTGCTCACCGAAACCCTGCCCGACGACGTGCGCGCCCTGCTCACCGACGTGCAGCACGACCTCTTCGATCTGGGCGGCGAAGTGTGCATCCCCGGCATGAGCATGATTTCCACCAAGCAGGTCGACAAACTCGAAGCCGCGCTCGACGCCTGGAACGAATCGCTGTCACCGCTCAAGGACTTCATCCTCCCCGGCGGCTCCCGCGCCGCCGCCCAGGCCCACCTCTGCCGCACCGTCTGCCGCCGCGCCGAACGCATGCTGGTCGGCCTGGCGCAGGAAGAAGCGGTGAACGACGGCCCGCGCCAATACCTCAACCGCCTGTCCGACCTGCTCTTCGTGCTCGGCCGTCACCTCAACAAGGTGGACGGGCATGGGGATGTGCTGTGGCAGAAAGGGAAGAATGCCTGAGCGGTGCAAGGCGTGATTCGTAGCCCGGATGCAGGCCGCAGGCCGGAATCCGGGGCCATCGCCTGAGCCACCACCGCCCCTGGATTCCGCTGCGCTGCATCCGGCCTACGGGCCTCAGGAGATCGTGAACAGTCTCTTACACCCGGAAGCGCGCCACATTCCCCTGCAACTGCGAGGCCAGGCCTTCGAGGCGGTTGGCGGTGCTGGCCGTTTCGCTGACGGCGGCGTTGTTTTCTTCGGCCATCTGGGCGATGCGCTCGACGTTGCGGGCGATCTCGGTGCTGGCGGCGCTTTGTTCGCGCAGGGCCAGCGAGATGTCGCTGACCGAGGCCACCACCTGGCGTGCGCCGTCGCGGATCTGTTCCATCGAGCCGCCGGCACGCGAGGTCAGTTCGACGCCGTTGCGCACCCGCGCCACGCCGTGATGCATGGAGGCGACCGCGTCGCTGGTGCCCTGTTGCACGGCGCTGACCATGGTGGAGATTTCTTCGGTGGCACGACCGGTGCGTTCGGCCAGCTTGCGCACTTCGTCGGCCACCACGGCAAAGCCGCGTCCGGTCTCGCCGGCGCGGGCCGCTTCGATGGCGGCGTTGAGCGCCAGCAGGTTGGTCTGGTCGGCGATTTCCTTGATGGCCTTGACGATCGAGGATATCTGCTCGGAGGCGGCGCCGAGTTTTTCGATGACATCGGCGGCGTCATTCACGCCGCGGGCGATCTGTTCCATCTCGGCCACGGTTTCGGACACCACATGCGCACCGTCGTCGGACAGTGCGCCGGAGCGCGTCGAGATGTCCTCGGCCACGCCGGCATGGCGGCTGATCTCGTCGATACCGACGGTCATCTCCTCCACGGCCGCGGCCATGCTGGACGCAGCATCGCTTTGCTGCTCGGAACTGTGTGCCACCTGGGCCGACGATTGCGCCAACGCCGTCGAGGCCTGGCTGACCTGCGCGGCACCGGACTGAACCTGGCGGATCACGTCGGCGAAGGCGTTGGCCATGCCGTTGAACTGGTCGGCCACTTCGCGTAGCTCGTCGCGCGCTGTGAAGGCGATGCGTGCGGTCAGGTCGCCACCGGCGAGGGCCCGGGCACCGGCGCTCAGTTCGCGCACCGAGCCGAGAATCGCCAGATAGGCCGCGGTGGCGACATAGAGCAGCATCAGCACCGCGAACAGCGACACGCCCATGGCGACGACGAAGTCCTGCCGCGCATGGGCATAGCGGGTCTCGAGCAGTTGCTGCACGGTGGGCAGCATCACTTGCGTGGCCTGGCCGAAGACCAGGTCCATGGCTTTGGTGCCGATCTCGAAGAAGGCCGCCGGAGCGGTATCGAAATTGTTTTCGAGAATGCGGGTCAGCTCGCCGCGCATCTGCGCCACGGCCGTGGTCAGCTCCTGGCGCATGCCGCCGATCGCCGCGGTGAGCGCGGGGTTGGCCTCGGCGGCGCGCGCAAGGTTTTCGTCCAGGTCGTCGAGGGTCTTGTTCAGTTCGCCGATCTGGACACTCAGCTGGAAGCTGGTGTCGGCATTGATCAGCATCGCCGACAGCGCACCCGAGCCGATTGCGCGCAGGCGGCCGAGGCGCTCGCCGGTGTCCGGCATGCCGCGCAGCAGGGCGCCGATGAGTATCGACGAATCGGCCGAGGCGTCGGTGGTCAGGCCCAACTCGTCGCCCATCCGGCGCACTCCCTCGAGGGCATGCGCCACCAGCTGCGAATGCGCGGCCCGGTTGTCCACCTGCGCCATCGACATGCCGTTGTCGGCAATGCTCTGCCACTGGGCCTTGCTCTTCGCCCACAGCGCCATCACGCCGTCACTGGCGCCGGCCTGGGCATAGGCGGTGTCGACGGCGGCGATGGCGCTCGCCACCGACTCCCGCGTACTCGCCAGCCGCGCTTCGAGCGCCGCATCCCGCCCGCCCAGCACGGCCGCCGACAGGCCGCCGTGCTGCTGGGCCACCTGTACGAAGTCCATCACTTTGGCCAGCGCCCCCACGGCCACCGTCTCGTTCTGCAAGGCGCGCATTTCGGTGCGCTTGGCGTCGATCAGGCCGGCCAGCAAGAAACCGATGGCAAGCATCGACACCAGGGCCAGGGAAGCGAACTTCCATGGGTAGCGCAGCCGGTTGAGCAGCGCAACGGCAGGAGAGAAAAGAAAGGTCATCATGTGTCCTCGTCCATCTGCGGCACCGGAAGGTCGGGGGTATTCCACACGTCCGGCCCGCCGCACGATGGGAATGCGGTCAAAGGTGTGCCCTATGATCGTCACATTCGGGGGCGAACTTGAGAAATATCAAGTACGCCCCCCTGGCCGCATGGAACGCGCCGAGCGCGGCGCGGTCTTCACTCAAGGTTTGGGATCGGGAGATCTGCATGCACGCTTCGCGACGCATCCGGCGCCTGACCGGCATCCTGGCCGCCCTGTCGCTCGGCGCAGCCCTGCCTGCATGGGCCGCCGACGAGGCCGTGGCCACCTTCGCCGGCGGTTGCTTCTGGTCGCTCGAAGCCGCTTTCGACAAGGTGCCGGGCGTGCTCGACACCACCACCGGCTACATCGGCGGCAGCGACACGGCCCCCACCTACGAGAGCGTCACCTACGGCAACAGCGGCCATCGCGAGGCGGTGCAGGTGCGCTATGACCCGGCCCGGGTCGACTACGAGACGCTGCTCATCGCCTACTGGCACAGCATCAACCCGGTCGACCGCCGGGGGCAGTTCTGTGACGTGGGGCCGTCCTACACCACCGCCATCTACACCCACTCACCGCAGCAGCGGCGCCTGGCCGAAGAGTCGCGCATGGTGCTCGAACAGCTCAAGTTCCGCCGCAAGCTGGCCACCGAGGTGCACGACGCCACGCCCTTCCATCCGGCCGAAGCCGCGCACCAGGACTTCGCCCGCCAGCACCCCGAGGCCTATGCGCGCTACCGCCGCCAGTGCGGCACGGATGCCGCGCTGGCGGCGATCTGGGGGCGCTAGGGGCTGTGGACCTCTAGCCGGGCAGCTCGGCCGACCAGCGCGCCAGCTGTTCGGCGGTGGCCGTGGCGCCGCCGCAGACGATCACCAGCACGCGCTTGAAGTCGGCCAGCGCCGGCAAGGCGTCGTACACCACCGCCAACGCCGCGCCGCAGGCCGGCTCCACCAGCAGACGGTGGTCGTCCAGAAAGCGGCGGCAGGCGCGCACCGCGGCGGCGTCGGACACCTGCACCGGCCGCACCGGATGGCGCTGCGACAGCGCAAAGGCCTGATCGCACACCTGCTTGGCGCCCAGCGAGGTGGCAATGCTGGTGATGGCCTCGATGGCCACCGGCTTGCCGGCAGCCATGGCCGCCTGCAGCGAGGCCGCGCCGTGAGTCTCCACCGCCAGCACCGGCACCTCGTCCCAACCGGCGCGTTGCAGCCCCTCGATCACGCCGGACATCAGCCCGCCGCCGCCGACCGACAGCACCACCGCATCGGGGCGCAGCCCGGCCGCGGCGACCTCGTCGATCATGCTGGCATGCCCCTGCCACAGCAGCGGATCGTCGAAGGGGTGGATGAAGGCATCGCTTGCCTCGACCATCGACTGCGCCAGCGCATTGGCTTCCACCCAGCTGCTGCCATGGACGATCACCTCGGCATCGGCCTCGCGCAACAGCTCGATGGCGCGCGCCGAGGTCGTCTGCGGCACCACGACCACCACCGGCACCGACAGGCTGCGCCCGGCATGCGCCACCGCCAGCCCGGCATTGCCACCCGACGAGGACACGAAACGCATCGCGCCGCGCTGCCGATGGTGCTCGCAGGCCAGCCCAACCCCACGCAGCTTGAACGAGCCGGGCGGCTGCAGCGCCTCCAGCTTGAGCCACACCTGCGTGCCGGCGGCGCGCGACAGGGCCAGGGATTCGAGCAAGGGGGTTTGAATATGGAGGGGCATGGCGGCGTGCATCTCGCAGGATATCGGGAAGACCCGGAGCCTATCACTTCCCTCAGCGATGCCGCACATTGCAGCCCGGCGCCCAAGTCTCACCCCCGCGCCGGCCATGGCTCCCGGACGCATGGGTGACATTACCCCTTACGGTTTATCCGGCAGCCGCGGGCACCTGTCGACAACAACCCTATTCACATATGCACCATTCCTACGTACACTCCCCCGCGGCATGCTTTCCAGACCCGCTTGAGCATGCTCTCAGATGTCATACGAAAGTCGCATTCACAACCTGTTTTTCGGGAGCTCCGATGAATTTCCTTCGCATTCTGCTGATTGCCTCCACCCTCGCACTGGTCGGCTGCGCGTCGACGCCGATGAAAGTGGCCGAGACCCAGACCGTCCCGCAGGCCCGCGCCGACGAATCGCAAGTGGTGTTCATGCGCTCGTCCTTCCTTGGCAGCGCCATCAGCGCATCGCTCTACGATGTGAGCAAGGGCGAGCCGAAGTTCATCGGCATCATCGACAACGGCACCAAGATCGCCTACCCCTCCGAGCCGGGCAAGCGGGTGTTCATGGTGGTGTCCGAAGCGGCCGACTTCATGGAAGCCAACCTGCAGCCGGGCAAGACCTACTACAGCCTGGTCACCCCGCGCATGGGCATGTGGAAGGCGCGCTTCTCGCTGTGGCCGATCCGCAACGACGGCACCACCGAGTACAACACCGGCACCGACGCCTTCAACGGCTGGCTGACCGGCACCAAGCTGGTCGAAAATTCGCACGAAACCCTGGCCTGGAACACCGCCAACATCGACAGCATCAAGTCGAAGTACGCCGAGTACTGGGCCGTGTGGAAGGAAAAATCGGCCGAAGACCTGGCCGCCCGCACGCTGAACGCCAGCGACGGCAAGTAAGCCGGCATCCCCGAAAGAGCGCCCCCGAGCGGGCGCTCTTTTTTTGTCCACCGCCGGCGGCCGGCCAGTCGGTCTACAATCGCGCCCTGCCCTCCCCCGGCATCCGACAGTGCGTAGCCCGGATGCAGGCCGAGGGCCGGAATCCGGGAGCGTCGCTTGAGCCACCACCGCTCCCGGATTCCGCCGCGCTGCATCCGGGCTACGGACCTGTGGCCGATCCGCAATGACGACGCCGGCCACTCGGACTACAATCGCGCCCGACCTTTTCGTCTCATTCGTCCGCCCCATGCGTATCGACACCCTCCGCCAGCAATTACGCGACCTCGGCGCCAAGCCCTGCCACGAGGCGAGGCTGATGCGCGCCTGGACGCAGCGCCTGCCGCTCGATGGCGGGCCGCGTCCGGCCGAGCATTTCCTGCCGCAGGCGGTGCGCGACGCGCTGGGCACCATCACCCCGATGCTCGACGGCCTGGCCACGCTCAAGTCCGAGCATCCCGGCGAGGACGGCGCCTCGCGCCTGTTGGTCGCGCTGGCCGACGGCCAGACGGTGGAGAGCGTGCTGCTGCCGCGCGGCGGGCTGTGTGTGTCCACCCAACTGGGCTGTGCGGTCGGCTGCGTGTTCTGCATGACCGGGCGCGAGGGGCTGATCCGCCAGCTCGGCAGCGCCGAGATCGTCGCCCAGGTGGTGCTGGCGCGGCGCCTGCGGGCGGTCAAGAAGGTGGTGTTCATGGGCATGGGCGAGCCGGCCCACAACCTCGACAACGTGCTTGAGGCCATCGACCTGCTCGGCAGCGAGGGCGCCATCGGTCACAAGAACCTGGTGTTCTCCACCGTCGGCGATCCGCGCGTGTTCGACGCCCTGCCGCGCCAGCGCATCAAGCCGGCGCTGGCGCTGTCGCTGCACACCACCGACGCCGCGCTGCGCGAGCGGCTGCTGCCACGTGCACCGCGCATCACCCCCGAAGACCTCGTCGAGGCCGGCGAACACTACGCCCGCGCCACCGGCTACCCCATCCAGTACCAATGGACACTGATCGAGGGCGTCAACGACAGCCAGGCCGAAATGGACGGCATCGTTCGCCTGCTCAAGGGCAAGTTCGCGCTGATGAACCTGATCCCCTACAACAGCATCGACGGCCTCGGCTTCCGCCGGCCGAGCTGGGAGGCGGCCGCCGCCCATGCGCGCTTCCTGCACCGCGCGGGCATCCTCACCAAGCTGCGCCATTCGGCCGGCCAGGAGGTCGACGGCGGCTGCGGCCAGCTGCGGGCGCGCCAGGTGACGCGGGTGCGCCCGCCCATCCGCCAAGCGCAAAAACAGACCGCTTCCAGCGCCTGAGCGCCCCGCCGTCCGGCCTTTGCGGGCATTTGTCACACTGCCCGGAAAACGCCCTGCCAAACCCGTCACACCCCGCTTTCGGATGCCGCCCCGAGGCCTCTGTCCGCCTCTATCCTCGCGCCGTGTGTATTTCCCGCGCCGCTATGCGGGATGCCGAATTCCGAATCGAGGTGTGTTTTGAAACGACGTACGCGCAAGCGTCTGATGCTCTGCGGCGCGGCCATTGCCGGTCTCGCCGTCCCCGTGTGCACGGCACTGGCCCTGCTCCTGCTCAATCACGGCAAGTCCGCACCGTCGGCCGACGAGGGTGCGCCGGCCGCGAGCGACACGCTGCCCACCGGCTACGCCTTGGCGCCGGCGGCCCGCCCGGCCCTGCCGATGCCGCCACGGCTTCTCATGCTGCCGGCCGAGGACGGCAGCCACCAGCTCGCCGCCCTTGGCATGCCGGATATCGGCAGCCCCGCCGGCCGGCCTCCGGCACCGGCCGGTGCCGCGCCGGCCGTGCCGCCGGGCGCTGCACCGGGGGCGTCCTCGGGCAAGCGTCGCAACGGCACGCCGGGCAAGCTGCCGGGCAGCACGCCGGGCTATCTCACCGCCGGCGGCAACCCACCGGCTGGCAACGGCACCCCCGCGGAGGGCAATGGCAACCCCCCAGCCGGCAATGGCGAAAACACACCCCCGGGTGCCGGGAATCCGCCGTCCGGCGGCAATCCGCCCGGAAACGGTGCGCCCCAAAACGGCGCCCCCGGGAACGGCCCGGGCGGCAACACGCCGCCGCAAACACCCCCCAACACACCGCTTGCCGACGCTGGCAATCCGCCCGGCCCGCAGGGTGACGCGCCGCCCGCCGGCGACGGCCCCGGCCAGTCGCCGACGCCGCCGTCCGATGGCACACCGCCGGAAACCCCGGCCGACGGGCCGAGCTTCACCCCCGACCCGGCACCGGAACCTTTCCAGGATCTGCCGCTGGAGACCATCGGGCTGCCGGTCGAAGGCGAGCAGCCGCTCAACACCGTACCCGAACCCGGCGTGCCGGCGCTGCTGGTCACCGCCCTGGCGGCATTGGGGCTGGCGCGGCGGCGTCAGGTTTGAAGCGGGCGGCCCGGTCGGCGACCGGGCTCTGCTTCTCAACTGTCGTCGCCCCTGTAGGGCGGGTTTCAACCCGCCATGGTCGGCTAAAGGCGACCCTACGCAGCGTCGAGTCTTTGCGGGCGCTGCGCCCGATTGACGGCCCCCACGTTTCCTGGCCCCCTCGGGGGGCCTGACGCAACGCCGCAGGTCTGGGGCACTCGGCATTCAGCGCCCGTAGCCGGTCAGCTCCATGTAGCCCATGCCGCCGGCACCCCCGTCGACCTGCACCACCCCTTCCCAGTAAGGCACGCGCCCGCCCATCCACTGATCGTCGATGAGCGCGCGCACCGTCCACTCGCGCCCCAGCCCCGGCAGTCGCACCCGCCAGACGAGCGGCAGCTCACGGACGGCCTTGGGGTCGGCCGCGGTCGGCGTGCGCACGCGGCGGGTGTCGAGCACCGTGAGCGCGATGTCGTCGGCGCCGAGGGTGCGCGCCGTGCCGTCCGGGGCCACCCAGCTACCGCTCAGCCAATGCTTTCCGTCATCGTGGCGCAGGCGGTACACCATCAGCGCATGGCCGTCAGCCAGGTGCAGCGAGAACCAGTCCCAGCCTTGCTGGTTGTCGGCCAGTGGCTGCGAGCTCCATTCGCGGTCGAGCCAGCCGGTGCCGGTGAGCGCCACCGGGCGCCCGCCCTGCACGATCTGCCCGCGCACCGCGATATGCGGCTGGCTGTAGTAGTAGCTGGCCTGTCCCTGGGCGGACTTGCGGCTGTAGCCGCCCTCGCCCTGCAGCACCGGCGGCGTGTCGCTGCCCAGCTGCATGTCGACCGTCGCCTCGCCGACGCTGAAGCGCAGCCGGCCGGGCAGCACCGACGGCCCCTCGCCGGTCAGCGACCAGTCGTCCAGCCAGGCGGCGAAAGCACCGTTGTCGAGGCGCACATCGGCCTGCCCCACCCCGCCGCGGGCAAAGCGCTGTTCATGCCGGTGGCCCTCGGGCGTGGTGATGGCCGCATGCGCCATCCACATCTGGTTGCTGTCCCAGCCCTCGGTGTCGGTGGCCGGGCTCATGGCCTGGCGGAACAGCGTCCACTGCAGGCCCCAGTCACGACCCTCGGCATCCTTGAGGTTGGCGGTGAGATACCACCACTCGATGCGGTAATCCGGATGCGGCAGATGATCGGCCGGGAAGCTGAAGGCGCGGCCAGGCTCCACCGCCGCATAACCCTCGCCGGTGCTGCGTAGCACCTGGTAGGGGTCGTCCTGCGCGGCGGCCGGGCCGGCGAACAGCATCAGCAACACGAGCCACAGCCGTTTCATGACGCACTCCCCAGCTGCGCCATCGCCTGCGGCAGTTTGCGGGTCAGCTGGGTCAGCACGATCGCCAGCACCAGCGCGACGATGCCGGCGCTGAGCAGGCCGAGCTTGAGCGCCGGCAGCGGCGACCACAGCATGGGCATGCTCCAGCCGAAGGCCATCACGTTGAGGTCATGGATCAGCAGCCATGAGAGCAGCGCGCCGAGCGGGATCGCCAAAAGCCAGGTGAGGCCGACGAAGAGGCCGAGCGGCAGCGCGATCACCCGCAGCAGTTCGCGCCGTGTCACACCGAGCGCGCGCCACTGGGCGAATTCGGGCAGACGCTCGTGCAGGATCGCCAGCAACGCGGTCAGCAGCGCGGCGCCGGCCACCAGCAAGGTGAGCGTGTTCATGGCGGCCGTCATGGCGAAGGTGCGGTCGAAGATCTTGAGCGACAGGCGCTTGATGTCGCCCTGGGCGGACCACTCGCCCGGCTGCACGCCGGCCGCCTGCAAGGCCGCCTCGGCCGCCGCCTCGCTCGCACCGGGCGTGAGCCACAGCGCCAGCCCGGTCGGCTGCACCGCGTGCCAGCGGCGCTCCAGCGCCTCGCGCGGCAGGTAGAACTGGTAGTAGGGATTGCCATAGTCATGGAAGAAGCCGACCACGGTGTAGTCGGCCGGCCCGTCGTCGGCCGGCAGCGTGACTGTCTGCCCCAGTTGCAGGCCGCCCAGATAGTGCGCCTGCTCGTTGGCGAGGATCGGCGGCGGCATGCCCGCACCTGCCGACCAGCGCGCCAGCGCCTGCGGCGCGGCCGTGGCCAGCGGCAGGCGGTGCGTGTCGGGCGTGGTGGTGTCGAGGCCATACACCTTGGCCGGTCGGCCCTGCCAGCGCAGGGTCACGCCTGTGCGCGCATGGCCGGCCGCCAACCACCCGGCATTGGCCGGATCGGCGACGAAGCGCGGCGCATCGAGCCGGGGGCTGTTCACATAGAGATCGGCGCCGAGGCGCTGGTCCAGCCAATCGGCCAGCGCGGTGCGAAAGCTGCCGATCAGCGTCTCGACGCCGAGGTTGGCTGTCAGCGCCAGCAACAGCGCCATCATCGCCGTGCGCAGCGCCGGCAACTGGGCGCGGCCGTCGCTGACGATCCAGCGCCGGGCCAGCGGCGCGCCCGCCAGCGCCCGCCCGAGCCCCCGTTGCGCCGCAGCCAGCAGCGCCGGCAAGGCCCAGGCGGCGGCGAACAGCACCAGTGCCAGCAGCACGAAGCCGCCCACCACGGTGCGCATATGCCAATACACCGCCACGGCAAGCAGCACCATGCCCGCCGCGCCGACGAGCAGCACCCGCCGCGCACGCGCGTCGTCACGCCAGGCGGCGGCCGCCGTGTTGGCGGCGATCACCGGGCCGCGCAGTTGCAGCAGCAGGGGCCAGGCCAGCGCCAGCGCCAGGCCGGCCAGCGTCAGCGCCCAGGCGAGCGCCACGGTGCGCACATCGAGCAGCACCTCGCTGCCGACCACCGCGCCGTAGAGATTCTGCAGGGTGGCGCTCATGCCGGGCAGCAAGGCAAGGCTGATGCCGTAGCCGGCGGCCAGGCCGAGCGCGCAGCCGATCACGCTCCACACCAGGGTTTCGGCCAGCACCGCGAGCGTCAGCGCACGCATGCTGACGCCCATCAGGCGCAAGGTGCGCAGCGTCGGGCGGCGATACCACAGCGAGAAGCGCACCGCGTTGAAGACGATGAACAGGCCGACCGCGAAGGACAGCAGGCTCATGGCCGTGAGCTGGGTGTGCAGGCTGGCGGTGAGCTCGGTGAGGTCGACCCGCTGCTGGTTGGCTTCGAGCTGCAGATCGGCCGGCAGCGCATCGACCAGCCGGGCCGCCTCGGCGGGGGTGATCGCCCCGACCGCCAGGGCGGTGAAATGCTCGCGCCCGAGCAGCGACAGCGCCGCGCCGACATCCATCAGGATCTGCCGCCCCTGCTGTTCGCGCGCGGCGATGACGGCCGGCGGCAGACGGCGGCCGTCGTGCAGGGCCAGCCGGTCGCCGGCGGCGACACCCAGCTCCTGCGCCAGCGCGGCCGGGTACCAGGCCTGGTAAGGCGGCTGGATGAAGGCCAGCCAGTCGAGATCGGCCTCGTCGAGCGCCTCGCCGCCGTCGCCCGTCGGCAGCGCCAGCAGATCGGTGGCGACGATCGCCAGCGGCGCATTGTCGGCAGTGGCCACGCGCGCCTGCACCACCGGGAACACCTGCCGGAAACCGGCCCGGCGCAGCGCGATGTAGTCGGCCGGCGCCACCCCGGCGCCGCTGCGGCTGCGGATCCAGTGCGTGGCCTGCGCGCCGAGCATGTAGTCCGCCTCGGCATAGCTGGCCCGCGCATGGCTGTTGATGACCTGCACCGCCGACCACAGCGCGACGCCGGCCACCAGCCCCGCGAGCAGGAACAGCGCTTGCCACGGGTGGCGCCGGTAGTGGCTGAGCAGCGCGCGCAGGACGCCGCCGAGCCGCTCCGGTTCAGCCGGGCGCATGCTGCAGCCGGCCGTCGTGCAGCCACAGGCGGCGGTCGAGGTAGTCGGCCATGCCGTGGCTGTGGGTGACCATCAGCAAGGCGCTGCCGGCCGCCTGCACCAGCTCGCGAAACAGCGCCATCACCGCCCCGCTGCTGCGCTCGTCGAGGTTGCCGGTGGGCTCGTCGGCGAGCACCAGCGGCGGGCGATGCAGCAGCGCGCGGGCGATCGCCACGCGCTGCTGCTGGCCGCCGGAGAGTTGGTGCGGGTATTTGTCGAGCTGAGCGCCAAGGCCGAGGCGCTCGACCAGTTCGGCCTCGAAGGCCGGGTCGAGCCGGTCGCACAGCGCGGCCTGGAAGCGGATGTTGTCGGCCACCGTCAGGGTGCCGATGAGATGGAACTGCTGGAACACCAGGCTCACGGTGCCGCGGCGCAGCGCCGCCAGCGCGCGCTCGTCAAGCATCGAGAGCGTCTGCCCGCCGACCTCGATACGGCCGGCGTCGGGCGCGTCGAGCCCGGCGGCCAGGTGCAGCAAGGTGCTCTTGCCGCTGCCGCTCTCGCCCAGCAGGGCCACCGCCTCGCCGGGCGCGATGGCCAGGTCGACGCCGGCCAGCACGGTGACCTCGCCCTCGGGCTGGGCATAGCGCTTGACCACCCCGTCGAAGCGCAGCATGGGCGCGCTCACTGCGGCCGGCGCGGCGGCGATTCGCCGTCCAGCATGACCATCACGGTCGATTCGCTGGCGCTGCCGAACCAGTTGCGATGGCGGTAGCGGACCATCACCTTGTCGCCCGGCTTCTTGTCGAGCAGCGCCATCTTGACGGCGGCAAAGCCGGCGGTGGGCGCCCCGTCGATGGCCAGCAGGATGTCGTCCTTGGCAATGCCGGCCATGCCCAACGCACTCTCCTCGGTCAGCGCACCGACACGCACGCCCTCCGGCGTGTTCTCCAGGAAGGCGCCGAGCAGGCCGGCGGGCGGCAGCTCGCGTGGGGCCGAGAGCACGAAGAAATCGGCGATGCCCGGCTCGGCGGTGTGCTCGCCGGCCACCAGCACGGTACGCACCGGCCGCCCGATGCGCCGCTCCAGCCGCGCCGGGATGCCGTCACGAAAGGCGATGTGACCGCTGCCGGCGAAGATGAGCATGCGCCGGCCCGGGTGCGCCGCCATGTAGCGGGCGGCGGAGTCGGCCATGGTTTCGTCCCAGGTCAGCATCACGTCGAGGAAGTGCGCGAAGTTGGCCCCCTCCATCGGGTGCATATTGAAGGCGGTGCGTACCCGCGCCTCGTAGGCCGCGTTGCCGCGCACATAGTCGGCCGGCAGCGTGGCGCGCTCATCGGGCGACAGCGCCGCCAGCCCCTTCTGGCCGATCTTGCGGGTCAGCTCGGCCGGCGCGTTGAGCGCGACGATGGGGATGCGGTTGGCGCGCGCGTATTCGATCACCGGCCGATAGAGCCGATAATCGAAGCGCCAGCGGTCGAAATAGCCGGTGCGCTCGAGCATCTCGGTTTCATCGATGCGCCCGGCCAGGTAGTCGTCCAGCGGTTGCTGGTAGGGCGTCTGGAACCACTCCACGCCAATCGCCAGGTCCGGCGTGCGTGCATGGAGGAACTTCAGCGTTTCGAGCTGGACCAGATGATGGTCGTAGCGCGTGTGGGTTTCGCCGACCAGCACCGTGGCATCATCGGGCAGTGCCGCCAGGGTCTGCTGCAAGCTCGGCGCGCTGTCCAGCGCCAGCACCGGCGGGTTGAAGGGCGGCTCGGCCGACGCCACGGGCAGCGCCCACAGCACGGCAGCGGCCATGAGGGCGCGGCGCAACATCGGCAGAACGTGAGGTTTGATCATCGTGCATTTCCTGAAGCGGACACATTCCTGGCGCATGGCGGCGCTCGGTTGCGGCCTGATTGTAGCGGCTCTGCTGGCCCGCCCGGCGATGGCGCAAACGCCCATCGACCATGAACTGACGGTCCGCCTGCAGCCGGACAGCGGACGGATCGCCGTCACCGACCGGCTCACCCTGCCCGCCGATGCCGGCGGCGCCCTCGACTTCAGGCTCGCCGCCGAGCTGCAGCCCGTCGCCGAGGGCGCGCGTCTCGAGCGGTTGGACGACGCGGCCGACGGACGGTTCCAGCGCTATCGCCTGACGCCGGCCATCGCCGGCGCCCCCGTCACCCTGCGCTATGCCGGCCACATCGCCCCCGGCCCCGCGCGCGCCGACCACGGCATGCCACGCGCGGTAGTCGATGGCGACGGCGTGTTCCTCGACGGCGCCAGCGGGTGGTACCCCCGTACCGATGACCGGCCGATGCGCTTCAGGCTTACCGTCGAAGCGCCCGAAGGCTGGTCCGCCATCAGCCAGGGCCGGCGCGAGAGCGCGCTGCAATGGACCGCCGCCACGCCGCAGGACGACATCTACCTGCTCGCCGGCCCCTACCGGCGCCACGCCGCCGCCCATGGCGACATCACACTCGAGGTCTACCTGCGCAGCGACGAGCCCGCGCTGGCCGGCCGCTACCTGGCGGTGATGGGCCAATACCTCGACCTCTACGGCACGCTGATCGGCCCCTACCCCTATCCCAAGTTCGCCGTCGTCGAAAACCGCTGGCCCACCGGCTACGGCATGCCCTCCTTCACCTTGCTCGGCGCGCAGGTGATGCGCCTGCCCTTCATCCTGCATTCCTCGCTGCCACACGAGATCCTGCACAATTGGTGGGGCAACGGGGTGTGGGTGGATGTGCGCGGCGGCAACTGGTCCGAGGGGCTCACCGCTTACCTGGCCGACCATCTGATCCAGGAAGCCCGCGGCGCGGGCGCCGAATACCGCCGCAAGCTGCTCGAACGCTACGCCGCCTTCGCCGCCGACGGACGCGATCTGCCGCTGCGCGATTTCGTCAGCCGCCATAGCGACGCCAGCCAGGCGGTTGGCTACGGCAAGACGCTGATGCTCTTCCACATGCTGCGCCGGCACATGGGCGATGCCGCCTTCGTCGCCGCGCTGCGCACGCTGTGGCAGCAGCACCGCTTCACGGCGGTCGACTTCGACAGCGTGCGCCGCGTCTTCGCCGCCACCTCGCCGGCCG
This sequence comes from Denitromonas iodatirespirans, assembly GCF_018524365.1. GTDB lineage: Bacteria > Pseudomonadota > Gammaproteobacteria > Burkholderiales > Rhodocyclaceae > Nitrogeniibacter > Nitrogeniibacter iodatirespirans. Next base: position 12,697 of record NZ_JAEKFT010000018.1, on the reverse strand, counting down.
GACACCTCGACGACCTGTGGCTCGATCGCGCTGGCGCCCCGGCGCTCAAGATCACGCAGCTGGCCGTCACGCCCGGCGCCGACGGCCATCACGTGCTGCACCTGAGCGTGCGCCAGACCCAGCCCGGCCCGGCCTATCCGCTGCGCGTGCCGGTGGCCGTGCAGCTGGCCGGCTCGCCCGCCGTGCAACGCTTCGACCTCGTCTTCACCGGCCGCGAGGCGCGCCTGCGCCAGAGCTTTTCCGCCGCCCCGCTGCGTATCGACATCGACCCGGACTACGACGTCTTTCGCCGGCTCGACGCCGCCGAGCGCCCCGCCTCGCTGGCCAGCCTGTTCGGCGCGCGCCGCCAGTGGCTGGTCCTCCCCGCCGCCGCACCGGCCGCGGCACGCGCCGCCTGGCAGGCGCTGGCCGAGGCCTGGGCGCAGCGCTACGACAATGTCGACGTGGTGATGGACGACGCCCTAGACGCCCTGCCCAGCAAGGACGCCGTGTGGCTGCTCGGCTGGGACAACCGCTGGCGCGATGCCGTCGCCGAGCGGCTCGCGGGCGCCGGGCAACGCGTCGACACCGAGGCGGTGCACGTCGGCGATCAGACCTACCCGCGCGCCGACCACACCACCGTGCTACTCGACGTCGACACCGCCCGCGCCCCGCTTGGCTGGATCGGCGCCGACGCCCCGGCCGACATCGCCGCCCTGGCGCGCAAGCTGCCGCACTACGGCAGCGCCGGCCGGCTGGTGTTCGCCCGAGGCAGCGCCGCCAACCAGCGCCAGGACGCCCTGCCGGTGGCCCGCTCACCGCTGCGCCGGGTGCTCGGCGAACACGACCCCGGCCCACCGCCCGCGCATGGCAGCGCGCTGATCGACGTCACCGGGATGCGGCGGGATATCGACTGAAGCGCCGATCGATTCGACGTCAGTTCAGCGCCTTATTCGCACGCAGCCGATCCACCGCCAGGTCAACGAAACTGCGCACCTTCGCTGGCCCGTTGCGTCCCTCGCGGTGAATGACGTGAACCGGCAAGCCATCCCCCTCGTAATCGGTGAGGACCGTTTTCAACTCACCCGACGCCAGCTGCGGCGCTGCCTGATAGGACAGCACGCGCGTCAAACCATAGCCTTGGCATGCGGCCGCCAGCGCACCGTCGTTGGTGTTCACCGTGATGCACGGCTGCACGCGCACTCTCACCGTTTCACCGGCGCGGTGGAATGACCAGTCGTTCGTCGGAGACAAGCCGCTGGCCGCGACAAGCCGGTGGCCGGCAAGATCGTTGGGCGTTTGCGGGATGCCGTAGCGCTCAAGATAGGCGGGCGCGCCGACCACAACCCGGCGAACCCGTCCGACGCGGATGGCACGCAGCGACGAATCGGGGAGCTGCCCGATGCGGATACCCACATCCATGCCTTCGTCGAGAAAACTCACCACGCGGTCGACAAACAGCGCCGACACGCTCGTCTGCTCGAAAGCGGCCTGATACTCGGCAATGACGGGCATGACGTACAAGCGCCCGAACAGCACCGGCGCCGTCACCGACAACTGCCCGCGCGGCGCGGCGTTGATGCCGGCGGCGGCGGCTTCGGCCTCGGCCATCTCGGCGATGATGCGCCGGGCATCCTCCAGATAACGGGCACCGGCATCGGTTACCCGAACGACTCGCGTGGTGCGGGTGAACAAGCGCACCCCCAGGCGCTCCTCGAGGGCAGACACGGCACGCGTCACCGCGGGCGGCGACATCTTCAGACGGCGGGCGCCGCCGGCAAAGCTCTCGGCTTCGGCAACGGCGACGAAGACCGTCATCGCATGGAAGGCATCCACTTATTATTCCTCAATACGGAATAATTGATTCTATTCGATGAGTATTCTTGTTTTCAATGTGCTTTGGCACAGTGGTGGCCGTCGGAAACACAACGACAAACCTCTCTAAAACCCAACCACGGAGTACTCCCATGGCCCGCATCAACATCGTCACCCACGAAACCGCCAATGCCGATCAGAAAGCGCTGTTCGACGCGATCCAGTCGCAGCTTGGCATGGTCCCGAACTTCCTCAAGGTGTTCGCCAATTCGACCGAGGCGCTCAAGGCCTTTCTCGGTCTGCACGGCATCGCCAACGGCGGTCATCTGGATCTGCAGACCCGCGAACGGATCGCACTCACGCTGGCGCAACAGAACGCCTGCCAGTACTGCCTGTCGGCACACACGGCCATCGGCCGCAAGGCCGGTCTCAACGGCGCGGAAATCGAAGCCAATCGTGCCGGCACCAGTCAGGACGCGAAGGCCGCAGCCGCAGTGAAGTTCGCACGGGCACTGGCCACGCACAGTGGCGACGTCACCAACGCCGAACTGGCTGAGGTGCGCGCTGCGGGCTACGCCGATGCCGAGATCGTCGAGATGATCACCCATGTGGGCATGAACATTCTCACCAACATCCTCGGCAAGGCCAGTCAGGTCGATATCGACTTCCCGAAGGTCGAGCTCAAGGCTGCCGCAGCCTGATCGTCCGGTCACCGGAGAAGGGGCCCCCCCTTCTCCCATTCGCCAAAGGAGACTCTCATGACCGATGCCTTCGCCCGGATTGCCTTCACTCCCAATGTGCAGGCGGTGCAGACGCGGATGGGCAGCCGCGAGGCCTACGCCCGTCACATGGAGGCGCCCCCCACAGCCCCCCGGCTCGGCCCGTACGAGATTGCGTTCATCGCATCTCGGGACAGTTGCTATATGGGCACGGTCAGCGAAACCGGTTGGCCCTATGTCCAGCATCGCGGTGGTCCGGCCGGCTTTCTCAAAGTGCTGGATGACCGAACGATCGGCTACGCCGACTTTAGTGGAAACCGGCAATACGTCTCCGTGGGCAACCTTGTGGGCGATGACCGGGTGAGCCTGTTCCTCATGGACTACCCCCAGCAGGCCCGACTGAAGATCTTCGGCCGGGCGCGGGTGATCGACGAGGATAGCGAACCGGAGTTGCTGACCCGGCTCGACAATCCCCACTACCGTGCTCGCGTCGAGCGCGGCATCGTCATCCGGATTGAAGGTTTCGACTGGAACTGCCCCAAGTACATCACCCCCCGCTACACCGAAGCGCAGATGGCCGAGCGGATGGCGCAGACCATCGCGGCCCGGGCGGCGGAGGTGGTGGAGATATCGCCGCCACCCGAGACCCCCATCGGCGAAGGCACGCTCACACTCACGGTCAGCGGGATGCGACAGATGACGCCGCGCATTCGTGCCTATGAACTGCGCGCCGACGCCCCGGGCACACTGCCACCTGCCGAGCCCGGCGCCCACCTCGAGGTGCCGGTGCGCCTTGCGGATGGCGCCATCGTCACGCGCCAGTATTCCCTGGTGGCGGACCCTGAGCATCCGGATCGGTACGAGATTGCGGTGTTGCACGAGGATGACGGTCGCGGCGGCTCGAGCGCGATCCACGACGCCTGGGGACTCGGGACGACATTGCGTGTCGCCCCACCCATCAATCATTTTCCCTTGCACACCGACAACCGCCCCGCCGTGCTGATCGCCGGCGGCATCGGCATCACCCCGATCCTGTCCATGGCGCACGCCTTGAAGCACCGTGGCGTGCCGTTCGAACTGCACTACAGCGGCCGGACAGCCGCCGACATGGCCTACCATGATCAAATCGTGCGCGAACTGGCGGCGGAAGCCTTCATTTATTTGACTCGAGTTCCCGGTCACCGCCGCCTTGATGTGGACGCTGTGCTGCTGCACGCCGCGAGCGATGCCGTGTTCTATGTCTGCGGTCCGGGCCGTCTCATCGACACGGTAACCGCGGCGGCCAGGCGGCAGAGCATCACGCCCGAGCGTATCCAGCACGAGTCCTTCGATTGATTCGCGGACCGGAGAACTCCGATGAGCCGACGCCACGGCATGTTTCTGCCGATGCCCGAACGGCCCAATGAGAGAGCTCCCCCGCCAGACCGACCGCACTGTGCCTGCACCGTCAGGCGCGACGACCGTCCATCCCGCTACGCATCCCCGCGCGGCGGGTGGCTGGCCGCGCTGTAGCTCGACACGCAGAAGGGCACGAGGAAATTGAGCACAAGCTGGAACCAGGACGGCGACAATCCATCGATCAAGACGGCCTCGCCCTGGTTGACCAGATTGAGCGTGCAGCCCACGACGAAGGACACTTTCAGCGCCCCCGCGACGATCTCCCTGCGGCACATCCGTCTCATCACCGTTTTAGACATGGCACACCTCCCGGGACGGCCGGCCCGCGAGGCGCCAACCCGACGCATGGTGTCGGATCGTGCGCCGGGGTCGGGTTTGCTCGGGCGCGACTCACAATCCCAATTCGGTCAACGACGGGCTATCGCTCGGCCGGGTACCAAGCGGCCAATGGAATTTGCGCTCTTCCGGCGCGATCTTCAGGTCATTGATGCTGGCGATGCGCTCCCGCATCAGTCCGTTTTCGTCGAAGGCCCAGTTTTCGTTGCCGTAGCTGCGATACCACTGTCCATCAGCATCGTGCCATTCGTAGGCAAAGCGCACGGCGATGCGGTCGCCTTGCCACGCCCAGACCTCCTTGACCAGGCGGTAATCGAGTTCGCGCTGCCATTTCCGGGTCAGGAAGAGCACGATCTCATCGCGCCCATGGATGAATTCGGCGCGATTTCGCCAGCGACTGTCGGGGGTATAAGCCAGGGAAACGCGCGCGGGGTCGCGGCTGTTCCAAGCGTCTTCAGCGAGACGGGCTTTCTGGGCCGCACTTTCGGCGGTAAATGGGGGCAAGGGGGGGCGCATACAGGGGCTCCTCGTGATATCGATCGAAAGAATGGGAAACGGGTTTGCCGTTCAGGGTGCCGGCGGCGCAGCCAGCAGCATGTCGAGCTCGCTGCCGGGGATGCGCGAGAGGTCGTCATAGCCTCCGATGTGGCGCGGCCCGATGAAAATCTGCGGCACCGTGCGTCGACCGGTGCGGGCCATCATCTCGGCCAGCGGTTGCGGGTCTCGATCGACCATGATCTTGTTGATGGTGTGGCATCCGCGGCTGCGCAACAGGAGCTCAGCACGAACGCAGTACGGGCAGTGATCGCTGCCATACAGGGTGACTTCAGCCATGGTTTTTTCTCCTTGAGACAAACCGGGGGGAACTTGTCGAACATCGGGATGCCGATGCCAGCGCGCGCCGGCATCGGCATCCCGTCGGCCAAGGTGTCAGGCCGGGCGGCGGAAGCGCTCGACGGCTTCCGAGGTGGTCCACACCGCGTTCGCGATGAAGCGGAAGTTGGTCAGCGCGGCCAGGTAGCCGTCGCCCTCGGGCAGGATGGCCGCCGCGGTGGCGTCCTTCACCACCGCGACTTCGAAGCCCAGCTCGAGCAATTCGCGCATGTGCGACTCGACACACAGGTTGGCCGACATGCCAGCCAGCACCACCTGCTCGATGCGCTGCTTGCGCAACTGCAACGCAAGGTCATTCTGTTCTGGCCCATAGACCTTGTGCGGAGAGGCAATGAGTGTCTTTCCGTCGAAGATGTACTGCTTGTACTCGGGCATGAAGTCCGCGCCCGAACCGTCGAAGCCGTTCATCGAATAAGCACTGCCACGGTCGAACATGTGGATGTTGTGCATCAGTTTTTCGAGCGCGCCCTCGAACTTCCAGCCCTTGTCGGTCGGGTAGTAGTAGTGGGGCGAAACGGCCACCGTCATCCCGGCCGCCTTGGCAGCCGCGAACAGACGGCCGATGTTGTTGACGACATCGTGCTCCTGCACGCTGGCCCCGACCGCCCCCCATGCAACCCCTTTCGGACGGAGGAAATCCACCTGCGGGTCGATGACCACGAGCGCGGTGCGCGACAGATCCAGCGTCATGTTGGAGGGCGGCAACATCGGCTTGTCGGGCTCGGCGTACTTGTCGCCCCCGGCCTTGGCGGCATGGGCCGGGCCGGGCACCGCCGTGGCGGCCAGTGCGGCGGCGGCCACTGCGGCACTGCCGGTCATGAATTGACGTCGCCCCAGATGCGAGGTGTCGTCGGTCGAAACGGGTCTGTCTTTGGACATGCTGATCTCCAGGTACTTGATTTGAACGAGAGCGCCCTTGCGCTGGAGACATATTCCGATACTACTAGCAAACAAATGTCTCGATATAGGTGCAAAAAGTATCGACATGGACGCTCTTAGCCCAATCTTCGAACGCATTTCCCTGAGCACCCGGATCTTCTTCTCGGGCCAGCTGTGCCTGTTGACGGACTTCGACGCATCAGGGGGCATGGGCCATCTGCATCTGCTCAAGACCGGACGCGTATCCGTCCACACGGGCACCGACAAGGTCTGCATGGTCGACCGTCCCTCGGCCATCCTCATCCCCCGCCCGCAAAGACACCGGCTGGAACCCCTCGACGACGGGGGCATCGACCTGGTATGCGCCCTGCTGGATCTCGGGGCCGGCGTACGCAGCCCCATCGCGATGGCACTGCCCGACTGTCTCGTCCTGCCGATCGAAGCCGCACAGCCAGTCGCTCCCGTGCTGGATCTGCTCTTCAGGGAGGCTTTCGGAAGCCGATACGGTCGCCAGCCAGCCCTTGACCGATTGGCTGAATATTTCATGATTCTGGTGTTGCGGCAGGTGATCGATTCCGGTGCAACCCCCAAGGGGCTGTTTGCCGGGCTCGCAGATCCGCGACTGGCCCGTGCAATCACCGCCATGCACGAGAAGCCGGCCCATCCTTGGTCGCTTGAGCAGTTGGCCGACCTGGCCGGCATGTCGCGCGCGCGCTTCGTGGTCAATTTTCGCGACACGCTCGGCGAGACGCCCCATGCCTACCTCACGGACTGGCGGCTGTCGATCGCCCAGAACAGAATGCGTGCTGGTCGCCCCCTCAAACAGGTGGCGGCCGAGGTCGGCTATCCGAACGTGGCGGCCCTGGCCCGGGTATTCACCCGGCGTTTCGGCAAGTCACCAACCGCCTGGCTGAACGAGCGTGCGCCGTCTTGAGTCCTCGGCCGGTCAACGCTTTCGGCGCAGGACGGGCCGCAACCCGCCCTGCTTTGCCCGAATGCTAGTTGCGGCCCGCGATGACACCGCCGTCCACGTCCCAGACAGCGCCGGTCACCCAACTCGCCTGGTCGCTGAGCAGGAATTCGATCGACTGCGCTACATCGTCCGCGGTGCCAATCCGACCGATGGGATGGAAGTCATCGAAGCTCGCCAGCGCTTCGTCGAGCACGTCCGGGCGGATGAACGCCTCGTAGATCGGCGTCTTCACCACTGCCGGCGAGACGGCGTTGACCCGAATGTTGTGCTCCGCCAGTTCCATGGCCATGTGCTGGGTCAGTGCATGCAGACCCGCCTTGGCCATCGAATAGGCGGACGAAGGCGTTGCCTTGATCGCCTGCTTGGCCCACATCGAACCGATATGGACGATCGAGCCGCCGCCGTGTGCCACCATGTGCCTAGCCACGGCCTGAGAGACGAAGAACGCGGCGCGGTTCAGATCCAGATAGGCATCGTAGTCGGCCTGCGTGTGATCGAGGAATCCGGTCGGCTTGAAGCAGCCGGCGGCATTGACGAAGTACTGGATATGACGGGCCTCGCCCTCGACGGCTTCGACGATGCGCCGGACATCGTCCGGCACGTAGAGATCCGCCTGGAGGATGTCCGCAGCCCCCCGAGACGACAGCAGCGCTTTCGCCGCCTCCAGTTTTGCCGCGGATTTGCCTACAACGACGATATTAATGTTGCGTTCGGCGAGCCGCTTGGCGATGGCCAGGCCCATGCCGCTCGAGCCACCAAGGACCAGTGCGACGGGATTGACGATCTTTTCCATGGAAATACCTCCTTGAGTCTTGACAGATTGGGAAACCACTGTAAGAAGCTTCGCCGGAGGTTGAAAAGCGAGCACTTTGCGGTGTTCTACTTACAAATTGGTGCATCTTCATGAATTTCCATCAGAAAAATTTTTCACGAAAATCGCCGCCGATGCGAAGCGCACGCATGGTCGAAACCATCTACGGTTGCAAGTGGTCATTGACGGTGTATCAGCTCCTGGTCAACGGCATCAATCGCCCCGGTGAAATGGTGCGAAGCGTCGAGGGACTGACCACCAAGGTACTCAACGAATGCCTGCGCAAGAACCTGGAATTCGGCATCCTCGAGCGCACTGCCTACCCGGAAATCCCGCCCCGCGTCGAATACGCCGTCACGCCCTTCGGCGCACGCTTCATTCACATCCTCGACGAACTCGAAAAGCTTCAGGACGAGTGTAGTGACGCGGAGAAATGAATTCCCGGCCGGTGGCGATACATCTCGCCAGCTCGCCCACCGAGCAGCGCTTCGGCCTCGTCTTCACCGGTCGCGAGGCGCAGCTGCGCCAGAGCTTTGCCGCCGCCCCGCTGCGAGTCGACATCGCCCCGGATACGACGTCTTCCGCCGGCGCGACGCCGCCGAGCGCCCCACGTCGCTGGGCAGTGGCTGGTCCTCCCCACTGCTGCACCGGCCGAGGCCCGCGCCGCCTGGCAGGCGCTGGCCGCAGGCTGGGCGCGGCGCTACGACAACATCGAGGTGGTGATGGATGACGCCCTCGACGCCTTGCCCAGCAAGGACGCCGCTGCGCCGCGTGCTCGGCGAGCGCGACCCCGGCCCGCCGCCCGCCTCCGGCAGCCCCCTGCTCGACATCACCAGGATGCGGCTGAAGTTCGACTGACCGCGCGCCGGGCGTTGACTAGACTGGCATCAACACGACACCACCTCGAGGAGCGTCGATCCGCATGGGCATGGGGCCGGAATGGCTGCTGGGGGGCCTGCTGGGCATGGTGCTCACGCTGGTGATCGTCGGTGCACTTGCCGGCGTGCGCCGGGCGCGGTCCCAGGCGCCCGCGGCTGTCACCGTCCCTGCCGATTTCCTCACCCACCGGATCGCCGATGGCAGCTGCGAGTGGGTGCCTCGCCACCTCGCAGACAGCCGCCGGATGCACGATGCCTACGGGTTCTATCCCCACCCGGTGAGCGGCACCCCCTGCCAGCGCATCGGCCCACAGGGCGTGATGGAAGTGCTGATGATCCGCCCCGGCACCACCGCCGCCCACCTGCCCGGGCCGAGCGGCGAGACGGTCTTCCAGGAACTGATGGCCCACGCCCGCACCGGCAGCGCCTTGCGCTTCACCATGCTCACCGTCTACCTGACCGCCACCGCCGCGCTGCTCACCGGCTTCGGCAGCAGCGAAGCCGAGGCCCGGCGGCTGATCGCCGCAGGCGGCCTGGCCTTGACCGCCGTCTTCCTCACGCTGGAGGTGGTGCTGTCCTTCAACCTGGCCGCACTCAACGAAACCGCCCGCCGCCTCGCCCGCCCCCGCCACGGCGACATCATGACCCACCGCCGCGCCCTGCCGCTGTGGACCGTGCGCATCGTGCTGGTGATGCTCTTCGTCGCCATCGCCGGCTTCTGGGCGCAGGCGCTCATCCACTACATGCCGGCGTAGATCGGCCCCTCGCCGCCCTGCGGCACCACCCAGTCGATGTTCTGGGTCGGGTCCTTGATGTCGCAGGTCTTGCAGTGCACGCAGTTCTGCGCGTTGATCTGCAGGCGCGGGTTCTGGCCTGTTTCGTCGCGCACGATCTCGTACACCCCGGCCGGGCAATAGCGTTGCTCGGGCGCGTCGTATTTCGCGAGGTTGACGGCGATCGGCACCGCGGCGTCCTTGAGCCGCAGGTGGCAGGGCTGGTCCTCTTCGTGATGGGTGTTCGACAGGAACACCGAGGACAGCCGGTCGAAGCTGAGCACGCCGTCGGGTTTGGGATAGTCGATCGGCGGGCACTCGGCGGCCGGCTTGAGCGTGTCGTGGTCGGCGCGGTTGTGCAGCGTCCACGGCGCCTTGCCGCGCAGCAGTTGCTGGTCGATGCCGAACAGCACCGAGCCCAGCCACAACCCGCGCTTCATGTAGGGCTTGAAGTTGCGCGTGCGGTGCAGTTCCTCGTGCAGCCAGCTGGCGCGGAAGGCCGCCGGGAATTCGTTCAATTCATCGCCGCCGCGCCCGGCGGCCAGCGCGTCGAAGGCGGCCTCGGCGGCCAGCATGCCGCTCTTGATCGCCGCATGGCTGCCCTTGATGCGCGCCGCGTTGAGAAAGCCGGCGTCGTCGCCGATCAGCGCACCGCCGGGGAACACCAGCTTCGGCTGGCTCTGCAGCCCGCCCGCGGCGATCGCCCGCGCGCCATAGGCCAGGCGCTTGCCGCCTTCGAGGTACTGGCGGATTTCGGGATGCGTCTTGTAGCGCTGGAATTCCTCGAAGGGCGACAGATGCGGATTGCTGTAGTTGAGGCCGACCACATAGCCGACCGCAACCAGAGTGTCCGCCAGGTGATAGACGAAGCCGCCGCCGTAGGTGTCCGCGGGCAGCGGCCAGCCGGCGGTGTGTACCACCAGGCCGGGCCGGTAACACTCGGCGGGCACTTCCCACAATTCCTTGAGGCCGATGCCGTAGGTCTGCGGATCGACGCCCTGGCGCAGGTCAAAGCGCGCCTCCAGCTGCTTGCCCAGATGGCCGCGACAACCTTCGGCGAAGAGCGTGTATTTCGCCAGCAGCGCCATGCCCGGCTGATGGTTCGGGCCGGGCTCGCCGTCGCGCGTCAGGCCCATGTCGCCGGTGGCCACGCCCGCCACCGCACCGGATGCGTCATACAGGATCTCGGCGCCGGCAAAGCCCGGGTAGACCTCGACGCCCAGCGCCTCGGCCTGCTCGCCGAGCCATTTGACGACATGGCCCAGGCGCACGATGTAGTTGCCGTGGTTGAGGAAGCAGGTCGGCAGCAAGGCGTTGGGGATCCTGCGCCCGCCGGTGGGGTTGAGGAAGAGCACCCGGTCTTCGGAGACCGGGGTGTCGAGCGGTGCGCCCTGCGCCTTCCAGTCGGGGATCAGCTCGTCGAGCGCGCGCGGGTCCATCACCGCGCCGGAGAGAATGTGTGCGCCGACCTCGGCCGCCTTCTCGATCACGCACACCGACAGCTCGCGCCCGGCCTCGCCGGCGCGCTGCTTGAGACGGATCGCCGCCGCCAGCCCGGCCGGGCCGGCGCCGACGATCAGCACGTCGAATTCCATCGATTCACGTTCCATTCGTAGTGTCCTCAGAGTGAAATCATGCGCGGCGGATGTGCCAGCCCGGCCACAGCGCGGACAGGAACACCAGCCCCACCGCGATGAAGCTGTCGTCGAAGGCCTCGGTGGACGCTGCGAGCGCCGCGGCCGCGGTATCCACCGCCGCCGCCAGATCGTGTTGATGCACGCCGAGGCGCCACTGCAGCAGCAGCGACAGCGCGCTGGTACCGAAGGCGCCGCCGAGCTGGCGCACGAAATTGAGTGCGCCGGCGCCCTGCGCGATCTGCCACGGCGGCAGCCCCTGCACCGCCCCGGCGTTGAGCGCCGGGATCATCAGCGCCAGTCCCAGCCGGCCCAGCGCGATCCACAGCGCCAGCGTCCAGAACCCGGTCTGCGCCGACGAATGCGCAAACAGCAGGAAGGACAGCGCAAAGCAGGCCAGCCCGGCGCAGACGATGAAATGCGGCGAATGCCGGTCGGTCAGCCGCCCGGCGGGCGGAATGCACAGCGCCAGCAGCAGGCCGCCGGGCAACAGCAGCAGGCCGGCCTTGAGCACCGAAAAACCCGAGATGGTCTGCACGAAGATCGGCACCAGGAAGGTCGAACCGTACAGCCCCATGCCGTAGGCGAAGCCGACCACCGAGGCGGCAGCGAACACCGGGTTGCGGAACACCCGCGGGTCGAACATCGGGCTGCGGTGGCGCACCTCCCAGGCGACGAAGGCCGCGCCGCACACCAGCGTGCCCACCACCGCCATCGCCAGCCCGCCCACCGACAACCCGGCGCGCTGCGCATGGGCGAGCCCGCCGAGCACGAACAGCAAAAAGGCACACAGCAGCAAAAAGCCCAGGGTGTCGAAGGCCGGCCGCGGCGCGCGCTCCTGCTCGAAACAGGTCAGCGTCTTCGGCGCCAGCGCCAGGCCGGCCAGGCACAGCGGCAGCGTGACGAAGAACACCGCGCGCCAGCCGAAGGCCTCGCCGAGCAACCCGCCCAGCGCCGGGCCGATCGCCGGCGACAGCACCACGCCGAGGCCGTAGGCCGCCATGGCGCTGCCGCGCTCCTCGGCCGGATAGACCTCGAACAGCGCGATCATCGCCAGCGGCTGGATCACCCCGGCGATGGCGCCCTGCACGATGCGCGACAGGATCAGCGCATCGATCGAAGTGCTCAGCCCGCCCACCACCGACACGATCACGAACACCGCCAGCGCCACGCCGTAGGTGCGCCGCAGCCCGTAGGCGCGCACCCACCAGGCGGTGCTCAACATGGTCGCCGCCATGGCCGACAGAAAGCCGGTGGCCAGCCACTGCACGCGCCCCTGGTCGACCGCGAAGTCGCGCATGATGTCGGGCAGCACGACGTTGATGATGGTGGTGGCGAGGATCACCGAGGTGGTCCCCAGCATGATCGTCAGCACCACCGCCCGCCGCGCCGCGGCGCTGTGGACCCGCACGGCGGGGAACTGTGCCGACACCCCCGGCTTTCCCGCGCGACGGCCGACTCAGCCCAGCGCTTCGGTCAGCGCCGGCACGGCCTCGAACAGGTCGGCCACCAGGCCGTAGTCGGCCACCTGGAAGATCGGTGCCTCTTCGTCCTTGTTGATGGCGACGATCACCTTCGACTCCTTCATGCCTGCCAGGTGCTGGATGG
>NZ_JAEKFT010000178.1 GCF_018524365.1 Denitromonas iodatirespirans | reverse complement strand
GGCAGCAGCACCTTCGGATTGGGTCACATAATCACGGTAGGCCGGCAGTGCCACAGCAGCCAGGATACCGATGATGGCCACGACGATCATCAGTTCGATCAGGGTGAAGCCCTGCTGGGCGCGCTTGAGAGTCTTGTTCATGGTCGTACTCCTCGGAGAGAGATTTGGTCAGTCACGGATGGGATCCGCTCGGAGATAGCTATGCACCGACCGTGCCAGTTTCTCTTTCGAAGAAAAACCACAACAAATT
>NZ_JAEKFT010000177.1 GCF_018524365.1 Denitromonas iodatirespirans | reverse complement strand
TCGTGCGAATCCGGCCTTCCAGAGTGCCAATTCCGTATTCCGCGATTCAATTGCGAGCGATTCCACGCGATTGCGAACGATGATCTGCCTCCCGTTGCCGAAAATCGGATTTGTTCAGTACTTCCCTTGAGAGTCTTGTTCATGGTCGTACTCCTCGGAGAGAGATTTGGTCAGTCACGGATGGGATCCGCTCGGAGATAGCTATGCACCGACCGTGCCAGTTTCTCTTTCGAAGAAAAACCACAACAAATT
>NZ_JAEKFT010000176.1 GCF_018524365.1 Denitromonas iodatirespirans | reverse complement strand
GGTCGCCTCGACACTCGGCAACCATGCGCACGGCGCGCTCGTGGACTTCGGGGGAGTACTTCACGGGTTTCTTCTTCATGGTGTTCATGGCTCTATCTTCTCAAGAGGGAGAGCCTCCACCAAACCCAGGGCGATTGCACCTATTTGGCATATTTCTGAGTCCTCGAACAACAAAGGACTTGTGCACAGCGTAAAAATCCCGTCCACTCTCGTCTTTTGGGCAACAGATGGGAAAGACGCTGGTGGAACACC
>NZ_JAEKFT010000175.1 GCF_018524365.1 Denitromonas iodatirespirans | reverse complement strand
TCCGGCGGCAGCAACCGCGCCACTGCCTTGTCCTTGAATGCTTGTCCGTATCTGGCCACTTCGTTCTTCTCTTATCGCCCCTCGGTTTCGGATTCTATCGAGGCGACAACTATTCTGACCCAGGGGGAGGCCGGCGTGGCGGTTGGGAAAGAGCAGCTCGGGATGGCGATGCGTCTGCCAGAAGCGGCGCAGCACCGCCAGGGTCGCACGGGGCAGCGGCACCAGGCGGTCCTTGTTGCCCTTGGCGTCACGG
>NZ_JAEKFT010000174.1 GCF_018524365.1 Denitromonas iodatirespirans | reverse complement strand
GCCTTGTCGCTCGGGTAGATCGCGCTCAGAAAAGAGCCATCGTCCAGCGCCTTGAGAACCGGGAACTGCCGGTTGTCGCGGCAGCGCCACAGCAGCTCGGCGCCGCTGTGGCGCGCCTGCTGCCAATCGGAGCAAGTCAAGATAGTTGTCGCCTGATTCATGCAACTAACGTGTGTATGTCTTCAGCATGAAGTGTCGCATTGACGACAGCGTCTCGCTCTGGATTGAGCGTCACGAGGCCGATATGCGACCA
>NZ_JAEKFT010000173.1 GCF_018524365.1 Denitromonas iodatirespirans | reverse complement strand
AGCGCAAGGCGCGTGGCTACGCGAGCTTCTCCACCATCCGTGCCGTCGTGTTCCTGCTCGCCGGCAAGCTGGACTTCGGAAAACTCAATCAGCATGCCGCGTAACCCACTCGTTTTTCAAGAGAGCCTCAATCGTCATCCTCCTCCTCGTCCTGCGGTTCGAAGCCGAGCAGTTCGGCACGGTACTCATCGGACGTGGCGGCCAGCAACCGCTTGGTCTTGATGCTGGCCTTGCGTGAGGCGTTCAGCCGAATG
>NZ_JAEKFT010000172.1 GCF_018524365.1 Denitromonas iodatirespirans | reverse complement strand
CTTGCACGTCCATGAGTCCGAACGGGGCGCTGGGCTCGTCGATGTCGCCGAGCATCTCGGTGAAGAACGCTTCGTGTTCGGCTTCGCTCACGCCGAGGCGCGCTTGCGCCACGAAGTTGCGGAACGGCACCGGGGTGGGCAGGTGCGCGTGCCCGCCTTGGTCGATCGCTTCGGCTTCTTCGACCAGCAGCTCGAGCGTGGTGTGGTCGATCGCCAGGTGGTGCGCCAGGATGTGCAGCAGCCAGCGCTGGTTGT
>NZ_JAEKFT010000171.1 GCF_018524365.1 Denitromonas iodatirespirans | reverse complement strand
CCGCGTCCTCGCGGATCTTGACCCGCAGCGCATCGAAGAACACCACCGGGTACATCGGCTCGAGCGGGCGCGACTGCCAGGCGCCCACCTCGGCCATCACCGCATCGGTGACCGAGCTGATGAACTCCGGTGATACCTCGGTGCCGTACTGATCGATCAAGAAACCCTGGATCTCGCGAATCGTCATGCCGCGGGCGTACATGGCTATGATTTTGTCGTCGAAACCGGTAAAGCGCCGCTCGTGCTTGGGGATGA
>NZ_JAEKFT010000170.1 GCF_018524365.1 Denitromonas iodatirespirans | reverse complement strand
CACCCCCTTGGGCTGGCCCGTCGAGCCGGAGGTGTAGATCACGTAGGCAAGGTGGCGCGACGTTAGCGACGGGACGAAGGGGTTGCTGTCAGCCTGCTCGGCCCAGTCGGGCGCATCGCCTTCGAGGGCGATGATTCTCACCGTGTCGCTGCCGCGGGCCGCGGCGATGCTCAGTGCCGCTTGCACTTGGACACCCACCCGCGCGTGGGTGAGCAGCACACTGGGGGTGCTGTCCGCGAGCATGTAGTCGAGCCG
>NZ_JAEKFT010000169.1 GCF_018524365.1 Denitromonas iodatirespirans | reverse complement strand
AAATCGTGCGAATCCGGCCTTCCAGAGTGCCAATTCCGTATTCCGCGAGCCGATTGCAAGCGATTCGGCGCGACTGCACACCGAGATTTTCTTGCCGTCGCCGAAACGCGATTTATTCAGCACTTCCCTAAGGAAAGTGCACTAAGGAAACGCTGATTATTTCGTTTGCATATCGCCCCACGGGCGGCTCTGTTTGAGACAATACGCATAGTTCCTTCACGACGGTGACGATTCCGATGCAATCGAGCTTCTCCGACCTTGAGTACGCGGCC
>NZ_JAEKFT010000017.1 GCF_018524365.1 Denitromonas iodatirespirans | reverse complement strand
CTTACTGGATGGCAGTTATCGGCCCCACGCCGTGCGGCGCGTCCAGATCCCGAAATCCGGTGGTGGGGTGCGCGAACTGGGGATTCCGACGGTGACGGATCGACTGATCCAGCAAGCCCTGCTGCAAGTGTTGCAGCCCATCATTGATCCGAGCTTCTCCGAACACAGCCATGGCTTCCGTCCTGGGCGCCGGGCGCACGACGCGGTGCTCGAAGCGCAGCGCTACGTGCAGGACGGCTACCGGGTGGTGGTCGATGTGGATCTGGAGAAGTTCTTCGACCGGGTCAATCACGACATTCTGATGGAACGGCTATTGAGGCGAATTGCGGACCGTGCTGTACTTCGGCTGATCCGTCGCTACCTTGTGGCCGGGCTCATGGATGGCGGGGTGGCCATGGCGCGCTACGAAGGTACGCCGCAAGGCGGGCCGCTGTCGCCGCTGTTGGCCAATGTGCTGCTCGACGAGGTGGATCGGGCGCTGGAGCGCGGTGGCCACCGCTTCGTGCGCTATGCCGACGACTGCAACGTGTATGTACGCAGTCGCCGGGCGGGCGAACGGGTGCTGGCGGGGCTGCGCAAGTACTACGAGCGGCTCCACCTGAAGGTCAATGAGGCCAAGACAGCGGTCGCACCGGCGACCGGTCGCAAGTTTCTGGGCTACGAGCTGTGGCGCAGTGCGGGTGATCGGATCAAGTGTGCGGTGGCCCGAAAGGCACTGGAGAGCTTCAAACAGCGTATCCGGGAAATGACGCGCCGCTCAGGTGGGCGCAGCCTGCCGGAGGTTGCCGAACGACTGCGGGCCTACATGCCTGGCTGGAAGGCCTACTTCCAGCTTGCGCAGACACCCAAGGTGTTCGGCGAACTGGACGAGTGGCTCAGGCACCGGTTGCGCGCGTTGCAGCTCAAGCACTGGCGTCGGGGTGTGACGATATACCGGGAGTTGCTGGCAATGGGGGCATCGCGAACCGACGCCCAGCGGATCGCCGTGAACAGCCGTCGATGGTGGTGCAACAGCCGCTTCGCGCTGAATCGGGCGATGCCGATTGCCTACTTCGACCGTCTCGGCGTGCCTCGGCTCTCATGACCTCAACTGCTCGAACCGCCCGGTGCGGACCCGCATGCCGGGTGGTGTGGGAGGGGATCGGTCAGGTAATCTGGCCGCCCCTATCCCGATTACAGCAACTGGGCGAAATCGTCGGCTGGCATCGGGGCGGCGAAGAGGCGGCCTTGCTGGCGCACGACGCCGAGCGCTTGCAGTGCCGCCTGCTGCTCGGCCGACTCGACGCCGACGCCCTGCACACTCAGGCCGAGAGCCTCGGCGGCAGCCACCGTGGCGGCCAGCACACACTGGTTGTCGGCATGCGACAGCTCGCGGATCAGCGAGCGGTCGAGCTTGAGGCGATGCACCGCGCGCTGGCGCAGCCGCCCCAGCGGCAGCGGCGTGGCGCCGATAGCGGTGATGGCGATGCGCACGCCCAGGCTGTCGAGGGCGTAGAGTGCCTTGACCAGATCGTCATGGTCGCGCAGCAGGCAGGCTTCGGGCAGGTTCAGCTCGACGGCCTCGGCGGGCAGGCCGGTGTCGCGCAGAGCGTCGACCAGCGTTTCCTGCAGCCGGCCGTAGGTCAGCATGTGCTCGGTGGCGCCGATGGACACCGGCAGCGCGAGCCCCGCCCCATGCCATTCGGCGGCATGGGCGCAGACCATGCGCAGGGCCTGCTGCCCGATCTCGATATCCAGCCCGGCGCTTTGGGCGACGGGCAGGAACTGGTGGGCCGGCACCAGCCCCATGTCGGGATGGCGCCAGCGCAGCAGGGCTTCGGCGGCGATGATGGTGCCCGTGTCGGCGTCGACCACCGGCTGAAAATGCATTTCCAGCTCGTTGCGGCTCACCGCATGGGTCAGGGCACGCTCGAGTGCCGCCTGCTCGAAGCTGGCGGTGTTGAGTTCATGGGTGTGGAACCAGGTGGCGCCGGGGCCTTCGAGGCGCGCGCGATCGAGCGCGGTGGCGGTAAGCGCGCACAACTCGGCGAAGCCGGCGCCGTCGCCGGGGAAGACGGCCGCGCCGAGACTGGCGCTGAGCGTGACCGAGGCGTCGCCGGCCTTGAACGGCGCGCCCACGGCTTCATGCAGCACATTGGCCTCGCGGGTGACTTCGCTGAGCAGCTCCACGCCGTGGATCAGGGCCAGGAAACGGTCGCTGCCGGGGCGGGCGATCTGGATGCGGGGGCTGCACTGGCGCAGCCGGCCGGCGAGTTGCTGGAGGATCTGGTCGCCCACGGCATGGCCATGGGCCAGGTTGATCTGTTTGAACTGGTCGATGTCGAGGTAGACCAGCGCAAGGTGTTGCTGGCGGCGCTGTGCGCCGGGCGCCAGTTCGTTGAAGCGCGCTTCGATGAAGTGCGCTTTGGGCAGCCCGGTCAGCGCGTCGTGGTTGGCCAGATAGTCGGCGCGCGATTCGGCCTGCTTGCGGGCCGATAGGTCGCTGAACAAGCCGATGTGGGCCAGCGGCCGGCCCTCGGCATCGCGCACGCGGTTGAAGGAGAGCCATTCGGGGAAGGCTTCGCCCTTGCGGTTGCGCAACCAGAATTCGCCCTGCCAGGCATCGCTGTCGGCGAGGCTGTCTTCGAGTCGCGAAAAGAAGGCCGCGTCCTGGCGTCCGCTGGCGGCGGCGGACAGGGGCTGGCCGACGAGCTGCGCCGCGTCGATCCCGGTCAGGGCCGAGAAGGCGGGGTTGACGGACTGGATCCGGTGGTCCGCGTCGGTGACGATCACGGCGCGGGCGTTGGTGCCGAACAGGTCAAGGTCGGTGGGGCGGAGGCTCGGTGCGACCACTGCCGGCGGCGCCGGGGCGACGGGGGCCGCCGACGTCACGGTGCTGAGCAGCAGCACCTGCCAGCCCGGCTCCGGGCCGGCCAGCAAGCGGCCGAGCATGGGCGCGCCGCCGTCGGCCGGCGTGACGGTGACCGGCCCGGACTCGTGCGAGGCGCCGCTCACGGCGCACAGCGCTGACAGGTCGAGGCCGGTCAGGGCGCCGCCGCCGGTGGCGAAGCGGCGCCGTGCCGGGGCGTTGGCGGCCATGATCTTGCCGCGTGCGTCGAGCACCAGCGCAGGCTGGTCGAGCGCGGCGGCCAGGCGCGGCCAGACGGTGTCGGTGGCGCGTTGGCCGCCGGGCGTCAGGCCGGTGACCGGGTCGGGGCTGAGGATCAGGGCATGGACGCCGGGGCGGATGCGCGCGGCGGCCACATAGCTCAGGTCGCGCTCACGCCCGCCGGGCAGGCTGACCCGCAGGCTGCCGCGCATCTCGCCCTGGATGAACAGGGCGCCGCGGGCCTTGAGGAAGGCGCGTTCGTTCGGAAACAGGGAGGACAAGGGCTGGCCGGCCAGGTCGCGATAGCTGCGCTCCATCAGTCGGCAGACGGCGCTGTTGACCTCCAGGATGGTCTCGTCGCTGGCAATGATCAGCCCCTCGTTCATCAACTCGAAGAGCGAGAGGTACAAGCCGGCTTCGGCCCCTTCGGTCAGATCGGGGACGAAGAAATCGTCGGATTCTCGGGGCACGGGAGCCAGTTCCATCGGCAGCCTGAACGGTGGTGATCGGAATGCTCACCATCATATCGACCCGGACCGGCGAATCTTGACGTTGAATGCAGGGGGTTTCCCCCTCTGTTCGTTCGTTTCAAGCGCCGCCCGCCGATGCGGCGGCGGGGGCGAAACGCGCCAACGGCGCGCGTGCTCAGGCTTTGCGGCCGATGCCGCCGAGCAGGAAGGCGACCGGACGGTTGCGGCGCGACGGCACCTCGGGTTTGCTGGCCGAGGCCTTGGGCGCGTCGGACGCTTCGTAGGGCTTGGCGTAGTCGAAGCCGTCGGCGGCCACGGTGGATTTGGTGCGTGCCGGGCTGCGGGTGCGCTCGCTGCGCGGGCGCGACGGGCGGTCCTCGTCACGGCTGCGGCGGGGGCTGCCCTCGTCGCTGCGGCCCCGGCGCGCGCCGCGTTCCTCGCGCTCGTGCGTCGGCGCGACCTGGAAGTCGTCGACCGTATGGACGGGGATCTTCAGCTTGATCAGCTTTTCGATGTCGGCCAGGTTGTGGCGGTCTTCGGGCGCCACCAGCGAGATGGCCTTGCCCTTCTTGCCGGCACGGCCGGTGCGGCCGATGCGGTGCACATAGTCTTCGGAGGTGTTGGGCAGGACGTAGTTGACCACATAGGGCAGGTCGTCGATGTCCAGGCCGCGGGCGGCCACGTCGGTGGCGATGAGTACGCGGGTGGTGCCGTTCTTGAAGCCTTCGAGCGCCTCGGTGCGCTGTTGCTGGCTCTTGTCGCCATGGATGGCGTCGGCCGGAATGTCGCAGCGGTTGAGGTAGTGGGTGAGGCGGCTGCAGCCGAACTTTGTGTCGACGAAGACCAGCACCTGCGCGTCGATGCTGGTCTTGAGCAGATGCACCAGCAGGTCGCGCTTGCGGCTGGACTCGACCGGGTAGACCTGGTGCTCGATGGTCTCGCTGACCATGTTGCGGCGGGCCACTTCGATCAGCTGCGGCTCGTTGAGCATCTGGTCGGCCAGCTTCTTGATCTCGTTGGAGAAGGTGGCCGAGAACAGCAGGCTCTGGCGCTGGTTGGGCAGCAGCGAGAGGATGCGGCGGATGTCGGGGATGAAGCCCATGTCGAGCATGCGGTCGGCTTCGTCGAGCACCAGCATCTTGACCTGGTTGAGCTGGATGCTGCGTTGCTGGACATGGTCGAGCAGGCGGCCGGGGGTGGCCACCACGATCTCGACGCCGTCGCGCAGGACCTGGGTCTGGGCGCGCATGTCGACGCCGCCGTAGATGCAGGTGGCGCGTAGCGGCAGGTGACGGCTGTAGGTGAGCACCGATTCGTGCACCTGCATGGCCAACTCGCGGGTCGGCGCCAGGATCAGCGCGCGCACCGGATGGCGGGCGGGCGAGGTGCTGGTGCTGGCATGCGGGGCCAGGCGCTGCAGCAGCGGGAGCGTGAAACTGGCGGTTTTGCCGGTGCCGGTTTGCGCGCCGCCCATCACGTCCTGGCCCGACAGCACGATCGGAATGGCCTCGCGCTGGATGGGCGTCGGCTCCGAGTAACCGGCGTCTTCAACGGCGCGCAGCAGTTCCGGCATCAGGCCGAGGTCGGCAAAAGTCATAGGCGGTCAGTGTCCTGGGCGGGCGCGCAGCGCCTCAATAGGTGAGAAAACAAAGGATTATAGCGCGTTGCGATGTCGTTTCGGTGATCAACGCAGATCGGCCCGACCAAGGTAGCCGGTGACCTCTTCGCGATCGTGGTAGAGCTGCTTGAGGCGCAGGGTGTAGGGGATGCCGTCGAGCTTTTGCTCGATGATGTCCTGGCACTGCATCAAGGCCCGGTAGCGCTGCTTCATCGGCAGCTTGAGGTTGAAGATGGCATGGCGGCAGCGCTTGTGCAGGCTCCAGTCGGCCATCAGCGTGGCGATGCGGGTCGGCTGCTCGACCATGTCGCAGACCAGCCAGTCGATGGTGCGCGGCGGGCGCCAGGTGAAGCCGTCGGCGCGCACATGGGTGACCATGCCGCCGGCCAGCAGGCGCGGGTCCATCGGGCCGTTGTCGATGGCCGTGACATACAGGCCGCGCTGGGCCAGCTGCCAGCTCCAGCCGCCGGGCGCCGCACCGAGGTCGACCGCCTTGCCCTGGGGGCGCAGCCAGCGCTCGCGCTCGGTCTCGTCGAGCAGGCACATCAGCGCTTCGGCCAGCTTGAGCGTCGAGCGGCTGGGCGCCTCGGAGGGCATGCGCAGCCGGGCGATGCCTTGTGGCCAGGGATTGGTCAGCCGGGGCGAGCCCAGGCCGATCCACACCTGCGAGGCGTCGGGGAAAAACAGCTGAAGCTGCGGGTCGCGGCCGGTGGGGCGCAGCAGGCCGGCCTCGGCCAAGCCGTTGTCGAGCGGGCCGGCGAAGCGCTTGCAGAAGCCCGAGCGGCTCTTGCCGTCGTTGGTGTCCGGGTATTCGAACATGACGCCCGAAACGCGGGCGCGGGCGGCGCCGAGCGCCTCGACGATCGGCGTCACCCGGTCGCGATCGGGCAGGGCGGCGATATGGGCGATGACCGGCCACGCCTGGCGGGCAAAGACCAGGTCGCGCCAGTTGAGCGCGGCCTGCAGTTCCGACCAGGGCATGGGCTCGTCGAGATGAAACATCACGTAACCGTCACGTTCGCTCGCGCGGCTGTGCCCGGATATGCTGGCAAGAACCGCGCGCTCGTCGAGCTCGGCGGCGGCTTCTTTTTCGAAGCCCGGGCGGCATTGGACGAGCAGGGCAGAAGCGGCGGGAAGCGTCATGGGGGCCTTGGGGCGGGACAGTTCGGCGGGATGGCCGGATAATACTGGCATCCGCGGCGGCCCGCCATGCCGGGCCCGGAACCAAGAGGAGAGTCAGCGCCATGCAGTATCGACGGTTGGGCAGCAGCGCCCTGGAGGTCTCCCGGGTGTGCCTGGGAACGATGACCTTCGGCCAGCAGAACACCGAGCGCGAGGCCCATGCTCAGCTCGATCTGGCGCGCGACGCCGGTGTCAATTTCATCGACACGGCCGAGATGTACGCGGTGCCGGCGCGGGCGGAAACCTATGGTGCGAGCGAGCGCATCGTCGGCAGCTGGCTGCGCCGCCAGCCCCGCGACCGGATCGTGCTGGCCACCAAGGTAGCCGGCCCGGCACGTGCGCTCAACTGGATCCGCGGCGGGCCGACGGCGCTCGACGCGGCCAACCTCCAGGCCGCCATCGAGGGGAGCCTGTCGCGGCTGCAGACCGACTATGTCGATCTGTACCAACTGCATTGGCCGGAGCGCAATCAGCCGATGTTCGGCCAGTGGCAGTACGACCCGGCGCGCGAACGCGAGTGCACGCCGATCCGTGCGCAGCTCGAGGCCTTGTCGGGGTTGGTCAAGGCCGGCAAGGTGCGCTATGTCGGTCTGTCGAACGAGCATCCGTGGGGCGTGACCGAGTTTCTGCGTCTGGCGCGCGAGCACGATCTGCCCTGCATCGTCTCGGTGCAGAACGCCTACAACCTGCTCAACCGGGTCTTCGAATACGGCATGGCCGAGTTGTGCGCTCGGGCACAGGTGAGCCTGCTGGCCTATTCGCCGCTGGCCTTCGGGCTGCTCTCGGGCAAGTATCTGGCCGACCCCAGGGCGGCCGGGCGGCTGACCGAGTTTCCCGGTTTCGGTCAGCGCTACGACAAGCCCTCGGTGGCACCGGCGGTGGCCGCCTACGCCAAGCTGGCAGCGGAATTCGGCCATTCACCGGCGGCGTTGGCGCTGGCCTTCGTGACTGGTCGCTGGTTCGTCGACAGCACCATCATCGGTGCGACCTCGCTCGAACAGCTAAAGGAAAACCTCGCCGCGGCCGATATGACGCTGTCAGAGTCCGAGCTGGCCGCCATCGATGCGGTCCACCTGCAATGGAGTAACCCCGCGCCGTGATACGGCCGGAGCCGAGGAAGCCGCTTTTGTGAAAGAGATTGTCGCCGCGACGGACCTGGAAATCGGCATGTTCGTGGCCGAGCTGGATCGGCCCTGGCTCGATTCGCCCTTCTTGATCCAGGGCTTCCTGATCGAAGACGCGGACACGCTGGCCAAGCTCAAGGCCTTGTGCCGCTTCGTTTGCGTGGATTGGCAGCGCAGCGCCGGCGTGCATTACCGCGCGCCGCAGCGCGAATCGGTGGCGTCGACCGTGGGCGACAGTCTGGCCGGCTCGGCGCGCATCGCCGGGCGCAGCACCACGCTGCGTCCGCGCCATGATTTCGTCGCCGTGCTGCGCTGGTTGCGCAAGGGTGGCGAGCCGCCGGCCGAGTTGCGGGACCATCCCATGGCGGCGCCGGTGGATGCCGAACCGGCCGCGCATGACCTGCCCGATGTGCCGATTGACGACACCCCGCCCGCGCCGCACGAAGGATGGCGCTCGCGGCTGTCGCGCTGGCTGGCCCGGGAGGAGGCGCCCGCGCCCTA
Source organism: Denitromonas iodatirespirans (assembly GCF_018524365.1). Classification (GTDB taxonomy): domain Bacteria; phylum Pseudomonadota; class Gammaproteobacteria; order Burkholderiales; family Rhodocyclaceae; genus Nitrogeniibacter; species Nitrogeniibacter iodatirespirans. Next base: position 103,862 of record NZ_JAEKFT010000017.1, on the reverse strand, counting down.
CCACGCTGCCGCACCGGCCGATGGCGACGAAGCCGCGGCGCAGACGGTCGACGAGCATGCGCGTGCCGGCCCCGATGCCACGGTGTGGATCGAATCGGTCGCGGTCGAGGATGAGTTGATCGTCGCTGCGCCGGCCTATCAGTCGGCGCAGGGCACGATCGAGCAACTGGTCGCCGACGTCCAGCGCAATCTGCGCCCGGACATGGAGCGGGTGCGCGCCAACGTCGAAGACATGATGCACAGCGTGGTGCGCAATCCCGACGCCCTGTTGTGGCTCACCCGACTCAAGCGAACCGACCAGTACGCCTACGACCATGCGCTGGATGTCAGCGTGCTGCTGATGGTGTTCGCCCGCTCGGTGGGCATGTCGGCCGCCGAGATGACGCTGCTCGGCGTGGTCGGGCTGATGCAGGACATCGGCAAGGTCAGGCTGCCGCCGCGCCTGCTCAAAAAATCCGGCCAGATCACGCCGCTCGAACGGCAGATCTTCCAGACCCATGTCGACTACTCGCTGGCCATCCTGAAAGACACGCCGGACGGTTCGCCTGAGTTGCTCGAGATCGTTGCGCGCCACCATGAGCGCTATGACGGCTCGGGCTACCCGGCCGGGCTGGCGGGCGATGCGATCGGCCGCTATGGCGAGATGGCCGGGCTGGTCGATGCCTATTGTGCGATGACGCGCGAGAAGCCGTGGGGCGATGCGCTCAGCCCGCAGACCGCGCTCGAACAGATCAACGCCATGCGCAACCGCGACTTCTCCGAGACGGTGGTCGACACCTTCATCCAGTGCATCGGCCTGTATCCGGTCGGCACGCTGGTGGCGCTGAATACCGGCGAGGTGGCGGTGGTCATTGCGCAGAACCAGGTGCGTCGATTGCGCCCGCGCGTGCTGGTGCTGCTGGCGCCCGACCATTCCCCGAATTCCCATCCGCCGACGCTCGATCTGCTCTACGACCCGCTGGCGCCGGACGGCACGGAATACGCGATCAGCAAGGCCCTGCCGCCTGGCGCCTATGGCATCGACCCCAAGGAGTTTTACCTCGGATGAACGCGGGCAATCGCCTGGAAGCCGCCAGCCCGGCCGCGCTCAGCGAGGCCGAGCTGCTACGTCGGCTGTCGCAGCAAGGCTTCAAGCCCGAAGACCGCGCCGCCATACGCGCTTTCGGGCGGGTGATCGGCCGGGATCTGCTGCAGGCGGATTTCTGCACGGCCTTCCTGGCACGGGCGGGCGCGCCGGTCGACCCGGCGGCTGCCGACGCCGAAGCGGCCTTTTGCGACGAACTGCTCAATATCTGCCAGTGGCAAGGCGACGCCGACTGGTTCAACCGGCTCGCCGAGCGCTGGGCGCACTGCCTGGCGTGCGGCGTCTCGGACCACTTCCCGTGGGCCGCCTGCGGGGCGCTGCTGTCGGCCTGCCGGGATCGCCTGGTGGGCGGGCGGGCCGAGGTGTTCCAGCTCGAGATGGACTTGCTGACCGGCCTGGTGCGCGCGGTGTGGGCCGTGGCGGCCTATCTGTCCGAGGTGACGCTGCTGCGCGAGCGCGAGCGGGTCAAGGCCTTCTCGCTGCTCGACGCGCACACCGGGCTGCCCAATCGCCTGCGTTTCGAGCAGGTGCTGGATGCCGCCCTCGGCGTGGCCAGCGACGACTGGCCGGCCGGGCTGGTGGTGCTCAGCCTGCAGATCGGCAGCGACGCCGCCGTGATGCTGGCCGGCGACCGCGAGCGCTTGCAGCGTGCGGTCAGCCAGCAACTGGCCACCGTCATGCGCGACGGCGATGTGTTGTGCCTCACCGGCGAAGACGAATGGTCGCTGGTCCAGTGTGCGGTAAGGACCTCCGCCCAGGTGCTGCTGGCCGCCCACAAGATGCGCGAAGTGGCCCTGACCGCGGCGGCGCCAATCTGTGTCGGCTGGCATGTCGACGCCACGGCCGGCGGAGCCTGCGGGCCGCGCGATGCGGCCGATGCCGCCGCGCTCGAGCGCGCCGCGCGCAACGCCTTGTTTGCCGCACGCGATGCGCGCCAGCCGGTGGCCATGTATTGCCCCGAGGTGGCGCAGCTGTCGCGGGACGCGTCGAGTCTCGAGCGGGAGTTCCTGCGGGCGCTGGCCATGCAGCATTTCGACCTGTTTCTGCAGCCGCAGATCGAGGTGGGCAGCGGTGCCTGTCACAGCGTCGAGGCCTTGCTGCGCTGGCGCCGGGCCGATGGTGACTGGGTCGCGCCGCCGGCCATCATCGAGTTGGCCGAGCGCGCCGGCGCCGGGGGGCAGCTGGTTCGCGCCTTGCTGTCCCGTCAGGCCCGAGTCGTCGACGAGCTGGCGCGCGCCGGGGTGGCGGTGTCGGTAATGTTGAACCTCACGGCCCAGGATGTGCGCGACCCGGATCTGCCCGAGCTGGTGCGCCAGTCGCTGGCCAACTGGCGCGTACCCGCCGCGCGGGTCGGTTTCGAGCTCACCGAAGGGGCGTTGCTGGTCAATGAGCCGGCGGTGGCCAAAGTCGTCACATCATTGCGCGAGGCCGGCTATACCGTTGCGCTGGACGATTTCGGAACCGGCTACTCCTCGCTGTCGCATCTGCGGCGCTTGCCGGTCGACGAGCTCAAGATCGATCGCCAGTTCGTCGCCGGCGTGTGCTCGGATCCGAAGGATCGGGCCATGGTTGAAGCCTTGCTGGTGCTGGCGCAGGCCTTCCGTCTGCGGGTGGTGGCCGAAGGGGTCGAGACGGCAGCGCAGGCCGCCTGCCTGAGCGAGTTGGGCTGCGACCGCTTGCAAGGCTATTTCGTGGCCCGGCCGATGAGCATCGACGCCTTCGTGCGCTGGTGGCGGGCCCGCTACGGGCAGTCGTCACTGGTGTCCGTGCAGCCCTGAGGTGGCGCGGCGGCGGGCGTCTCGACCGGGCGACCCGCTCAGGAGCGGGGGCGCGGTCGCGGCGAGAAGGATTCCGTTTCGCGGGGACTGGTGTCGGTGGCGGCTTCGGCCGGCGAGGTGGCGGCGGCTTCGCCCAGGGTGGGCGGCACGATGTCGATCTTGTTTTCGATCATGTAGTCGTTCATATTCCGCCACCCGGTAAAAATATCGGCCTTGGAGGCTCTCGGGTTGAGCGTGAAGCAGTCCTCCAGTGCACGGCCGGCGTGGCGGCAGGCGCTGCCGATGGCTTCGCCTTCGGCCTGGGCGCGGGCCGCCTCTTTGACCGGGTCGGGAATGCCGACCTGTTCGCACGCCGAAAGCGTGGTGGCTATCACAAGGGCGAGAGCGGCGGATCGAATCATCATGGCGGCCACAGGGTTGGGACTGACGATGAAAGATATCGTCGCCCCTGAAGAAATCTTGAGGATTGCCGTAGGGTGCACCAATAATGAAGGGGTCGCCGACGGCGGCTCGCTGGCCTGAAGAGAGAGGATGGCGATGCGGTGTTTTTCAAGACTTTGGCGAACGGCGCTCGTCGCCACCCTGGCCTCGGCAACGGCGGCGCAGGCGGCGGGCGAGCCTCATGTGGTGACTCTGTCGCATGGTTTCGACCCGACCCGGGCGCAGCAACTGGCGGCGCTGGTCGAGCGCTTCAACGCCACGGATGCCAAGGGGCAGGTGCGCGTGGTGGACGACCCGGCAGCAGCCGACAGCGCGGCCATCCGGATCGTCCAGGGCGAGGCCGAGCGGACGCTGCGCCAGCGCGGCGCGTTCCGCCCGCTGTATCAAGTCATGGCCGATGCCGGCCTGAGTCTCGCGCGTGACCGCGGGCTGACCGCCTACGATCGTGACACCCTCGATTCGCGCGGGCGCCGCGTGGCCCTGCCGGTCGGCTTGCACACCCCGGTGCTGTTCATCAACCGGCGCGCCTTCGAAGAGGCCGGGCTGGATCCCAACGCGCCGCCGCGCACCTGGCGTTCGCTGCAAGAAGCGCTGGGCAAGCTCTTCGATGCCGGCCATGCCTGCCCCTACACCGTGTCGCGGCCCAGCTGGGTGATGGTGGACAACGTCAGCGCGCGCCAGAACGTGGCCCTCACCCGGCGCGTCGGGCGTGCCGAACAGCTGACGGTCAACGGCATGCTGCAGATCCGCCATATTGCGCTCATGGCCAGCTGGGTGCGTGCCCGCTATCTGCATCTGTATGGCGCGGGCGGCGAGCCCGCCGCGCGTTTTGCGCGCGGCGAATGCGCCGTGATCGCCGCCGAGTCGGCCGACTGGCCGGCGCTGCGTCAGGCGGCGGCCTTTGATGTCGGCGTCGGCGAACTGCCCTTTTACGACGACTTCCCGGGCGGGGTCGGCGCTACCCTCGCCGACGGCCCCACGCTCTGGGTCGCCAAGGGCAAGAAGCGCGCCGACTACCAGGTGGCGGCCCGCTTTGTGCGCTTCCTGCTCAAGCCGGAAAACCAGCTGGCCTGGCAGCGTGGCACCGGCTACCTGCCGCTCGACGAAAAAGGCGGCGTGGCCGAAGGCGGTATCGCCGAGGATCAACCCAACCTGCTGGTGGCCCGCAAGCAGCTCAGCGTGGGCTCGACCTTGACTGCGGCGGCCTCCGAACTGCCGCGGCAGGCGCGTGTGCGCAGCATCCTCGAAGAAGAGCTCGACGGCGTGTGGGCGGATCGCCAACCCGCCAAGCAGGCCCTCGACAACGCCGTGGCGCGCACCGGCGGCGGATTGTGAGCACCCCGGCCGATCACCGCTGGCCGTGGCCGGCGGTGATCGCGCACCGCTGCGGCGGCATGCTCGCGCCGGAAAATTCGATCGAAGGGCTGCTCCGCGCCCACGCGATCGGCTGCCGGGCGGCCGAATTCGACGCCATGCTGACCGCCTGCGGCACGCCGGTGCTGATGCATGACGAAACCCTCGACCGGACCACGATGGGTGCCGGCCGGGTCGACGCCACGCCCTGGACGACGCTGGCCGCCACGGCGCTGCGCACGCGCGACGGCCGAGTGTCGCAAGACCGCGTGCCCCGCCTCGACATGGCGCTCGCCACCTGCCTGCGCCTGGGGATCGCGGCCAACGTCGAGATCAAACCGTCGACCGGCGCCGATGTCGCGACCGGTCGCACCGTGGCCCAATGGACGGCCCGCGCCTGGCCCGAGACGGCCGCCGTGCCGCCGCTGCTGTCGTCCTTCTCCATCGCCGCGCTCGAGGCCGCCGCTGCGGCGGCGCCGCATCTGCCCCGGGCCCTGCTGCTGGAGACGGTCGGCCCCGACAGCCTGGCCCAGGCCCGGCGCCTGGGCTGCGTCGCGCTGGTGGTCGAGCGCGGCTGCCTGACCCAAGCCTTGATCGCCAGCGTCCATCACGCCGGCCTTGGCCTGGCGATCTATACCGAAAACGAGGCGAGCGCCGGGCGCCGGGCGCTGGACGACGGCCTGGATGCCCTGATCACTGACTGGCCCGACCGTTTTCCCGGATAAACCGGCAATTCTCCTGGGGCGCCTTGATCCTCCCGCTTGACGCTCTGGTGTCCCCCTCATACCATCGCCCTTTTCCTGTTCGTCGCGGCCCCATCTTGTCTGCCCAGCATCTTTTCGCCCCGATCGCCGACGACATGGCGGCGGTGAATCAAGTCATACGCCAGCGCCTGCATTCCGACGTGGTGTTGATCCGGCAGATCGCCGAATACATCATCAACAGCGGTGGCAAACGCCTGCGCCCCGCCCTGGTGCTGTTCACCGCGCGGGCACTGGGCTATCAGGGCACGGCCCATCATGAACTGGCGACTGTCGTCGAGTTCATCCACACCGCCACGCTGCTGCATGACGACGTGGTCGACGAATCCTCCCTGCGCCGCGGCGCAAAAACCGCCAACGCCCTGTTCGGCAACGCCGCCTCGGTGCTGGTCGGCGACTTCCTGTATTCGCGGGCCTTCCAGATGATGGTCTCGGTCGGCGACATGCACATCATGGAAGTGCTGGCCGACGCGACCAACACCATCGCCGAAGGCGAAGTGCTGCAATTGCTCAATTGCCATGATGCCGACGTGTCGGTCGACGCCTACCTGCGCGTGATCCGCTACAAGACCGCCAAGCTGTTCGAGGCCGCGGCCCGGCTCGGCGGCATCCTCGGCGGCGCCACGCCCGAGGTCGAAGCCCGGCTCGGTGTGTTCGGCATGCACCTGGGCACGGCCTTTCAACTGATCGACGATGTGCTCGACTACTCCGGCGCCGAAGCGGCGACAGGCAAGCACCTGGGGGACGACCTGGCCGAAGGCAAGCCGACCCTGCCGCTGATCCACGTGATGCAGCACGGCACCCCCGCCCAGGCGGCCCTGGTGCGCCAGGCGATCGAAGAGGGCGGCCGCGAGGCCTTTGCCGACATCCACGCCGCCATCCTGGCCACCGGCGCGCTGGACGCCACGCGCGACTACGCGCGGCGCGAATCGCAACTGGCGATCGACGCTTTGAGCGTGCTTCCGCCTTCCCTTTTCAAAGATCGTCTGCTAGAATTATCGGACTTTGCAGTTGAGAGAGATCACTGATCTTTCCCAGCTGCAAAATTCGTCGGGGAATAGCTCAGCCTGGTAGAGCACTGCGTTCGGGACGCAGGGGCCGGAGGTTCGAATCCTCTTTCCCCGACCAAAGCATTTTCCAAAAAACCGCCTGTTTGGCGGTTTTTTGTTTGTGCGCCGTTTCCGCGCGCCCTGTCTCTCTTACAGGACTGCCCAGGCCGCGAATCAATCATCCCTTCTTACCTGTTTGCCTTCGTGCGTGTCGCTTGCCCGTCAGCGTGATCGATCTGATCTGATCCGCCTGCCTTCATTTCGCGAAAGCGTGACATTGTGGCAGCACGCGTTTTGCACCGCTGCTTGTCCTAGATCGGAGGTGAAGCTCTGATCCGGATGAGTCCATCGCGGATGACCGATACAGTGAGCAAAAGCCTCCACCCGCGTTTCTCGGTTCTCCCGAATTTCTGCCGGGCTGCCTGAAAAAGCCAGGTTGGTTGCCCTGAATTAATGGATACAATTCATGGCGTCTCTGTATCCTTAGGTCATTCATGGTGGGTACATCTGCTGCGCCCCGCGCACGGTGTTTGTGTCTCGACATTGAAACTGCGCGCCTGGACCGGTTGACCCTGAAAGAACTGGGTGTGTTTCGCCCCGATCTTGATGCGCGACTGAGACTTTCGGCAAAGGCGCCCGATCTTGCGCCCAGGCTGGATGCAATGACCGAAGGCGCCGCCTTTGTGCTCGGTCACAATGTCGTTGCCTTCGATCAACCCGCGCTTGCCGCTTTGCACCCGGGGCTTGCGCTTCATCGCCTGCCGTTGGTCGACACGCTCGAACTCTCGCCCGTCGCCTTCCCGCAGAATCCTTATCATCGCCTGGTCAAGGATTACAAGCTGTGTACCACGACGCGCAACGATCCGGTGCGCGACGCCGAGTTGGCGTATGAACTCTTCCTTGATCAGAGCGAGGCGCTTCAGCAGCGGGTTGCCGAGCATCCCGATGAGGCGCTCTGCTTGCATTTCTTGCTGGCACCGGAGAGCGGAAAGGGGGTGGCGAACTTCTTTGCCACCCTGCGCCGGGCCTTGAAACCGTCGCTGAGTGAGGCGGTTGCAGCCTGGCAGCGTGCCACGGCAGGCAAGGTGTGTATCACTGGCCTGCGTCGCGTGGTCGAGCAATGTTTGCCTGATCCGTGCTGGCACAAGCCGCTCGCCTACGTACTGGCGTGGTTGCGCGTTGCGGGCGGAAACTCCGTCTTGCCGCCGTGGGTTCAGCTGAATTTTCCCAGGGTTCGCGAAGCGGTTTCGGTGCTGCGCGATACACCATGTCCTGATCCGGATTGCACGTGGTGCCGCGAGCAGCATGACCTCGAGGCGCTGTTGCCGCGCTATTTCCCGGGTATCACGCAGTTTCGGACTACGCCTGCGGCGGCGGATGGTCGCTCCTTGCAGCGCGCCATTGTTGAAAATGGATTTGCCGGTCGGCCGACACTGGCCATCCTGCCGACCGGAGGCGGTAAGTCGCTCTGTTTCCAACTGCCGGCGCTTGCGCGCTTCTACCGCAACGGCAGCCTGACCGTGGTGGTTTCACCCCTGCAGTCGCTCATGAAGGATCAGGTCGACAACCTTGAAGCGCGAGGGGTGACCTGCGCCGGTTATCTCAATAGCCTGCTCAATCCAATGGAACGCCAAGCGATGCTCGACAAATTGCGGCTGGGCGATCTGGGCTTGATTTTCGTTGCGCCCGAGCAGTTTCGGAGTACGGCGTTCGCCAATGCCCTCAAGCATCGCCAGATCGGTGCCTGGGTGTTCGACGAGGCGCATTGCCTGTCCAAGTGGGGCCATGATTTCCGCCCCGACTACCTCTACGTGTCGCGATTCATCCGTGCGGCTCAGAAAGATGACCCGTCACCGGTCCATTGCTTTACCGCGACCGCCAAACCCGATGTGGTCGACGACATCTGTGCGCACTTCGACAAAAGGCTCGGGGTCCAGCTCGAGCGGCTCGAAGGCGGGGTCAGTCGCGACAACCTGAGCTATGAGGTTCGCTTCGTACCGACGCCGGCCAAGTATGGCGAGGTGCTGCGCCTGCTGCAGGAGGCCTTGCGTGAAGACGGCGGGGCAATTGTCTTTTGTGCGCGCCAGAAGACCGTGGAGGAAATTGCACAGTTCCTGAAGGACGCCGGCCTGCCCTGCGGGCATTTCCATGGTGGCATGATGCCCGCCGAGAAGCGGGCCGTGCAGGAAGCCTTTCTCGCGGGGGCCTTGCGCGTCATCGCTGCGACCAATGCCTTTGGTATGGGTGTGGACAAACCCGATGTGCGCCTGGTCATCCACCTCGATACGCCGGGCTCGCTCGAGAACTACCTCCAGGAGGCGGGCCGTGCGGGGCGGGACCAGGCGCCCGCGCGAGGCATCCTGCTGTATGACGAAGCCGATCTGGAGGTGCAGTTCCGGCTACTGAAGAACGCCCGGCTCAGCCAGCACGACATTGGTGCGATTCTCAAGGCTTTGCGCTCGATCGAGCGCAAAGATCGCAGTGATGGCGAGGTCGTCGTGACCAGCGGCGAGATCTTGCTGGAAATACCCGACGCGCATCGACTTGACCCGGACGCCAGCGACTCGGATACCAAGGTGCGCATTGCCGTGGCGTGGCTGGAAGAGGCGCGATTGCTGGAGCGCCACGAAAATCACACCCGGGTCTTCCCCGGGAGCCTGCTGGTGGCGAACGAAGAAGAGGCGTGCGCAATTCTGCGGCAGAAGCTGGGTGCCGGTACGGATATCGATCCCTATCTGAAAATACTCTCCGTGCTCATTCAGGCAGAAGATGACGAAGGCGTGTCCACCGATGAGCTGATACTGGCGACCGGGCAAGACTCGCGCACGATCCGGAACATGCTGCGCGAACTGGATCGATGGAAGCTGCTATCGAACGATACGGAAATCGGTATCACGTTTTACCGTGACCCGGATACGGCGCAACGGCTCGCTGAGCTGGGGCGCATCGAAGATGCCCTGATCGGGCGTTTGCGCGAAGAAGCGCCCGATGCGGACGAAGAGGGCTGGCAGATCCTCGATGTCCGCCGTCTGTGCGACACCTTGCGACGCGACACCCAGGTCGAGTTCGACCCCGACCGGCTCACCCGCCTGCTCAAATCCTTTGCTGAACCTTTTGGCGACGGCGAGGCCAACCGCAGTGTTTTTGCACTGCGACCGCGAACCCACGACAGCCGCCTCATCAAGCTGCTGCGCAGCTGGCGTGAGATCGATATCATCCGCGAACGAAGAATGCGCCTGGCACGGGCGCTGGTGGCGGAGTTCCACAAAAGGCGTCAAGGGAACACGCTCCTGGTGACCTGCAAACAGGGCGAGCTCGAAAGCGCGCTTCAGGCCGACGTCTCGCTGGCCGACATTGCGACGGGCAAATGGGACATCGCGCTGTCTTCGGCACTGCTGTATCTGGACGCCAACGAGGTGTTGCATCTGGCGCGAGGCAAGGCCGTGTTCCGTTCCGCGATGAGCATCGCCCTCAATGCCGAGGCGCGGCGTCGCCAGTTCAAGAAATCCGACTACGCCGAGCTTGCGCTGCACTACAAGGACAAGATCGTCCAGGTGCATGTGATGGCCGAGTACGCCAAGCTCGCCGTCAGCAAGATCCAGGCCGCGATGGCATTCATCGTCGACTACTTCAGCCTGGACCGGGGCGAGTTCATTCGCCGGTATTTTGCCGGCCGGAAGGACGTCCTGGAGATGGCGACCACCGAGGCCGCCCACCGCCGCATTCTGACCGATCTGGCCAATCCCGAGCAGCAGGCAATTGTCGCTGCACCACTTGAAGGCAATCACCTGGTGCTGGCGGGCCCGGGGGCGGGAAAGACGCGCGTCATCGTCCATCGCGTCGCATGGCTGCTGCGCGAGTGCATGGTGCTGCCCCAAGCGGTGATGGTCCTTGCCTACAATCGCTCGGCGGCCAATGAAATTCGTCGCCGGCTGTGGGCCCTGATCGGTGCGGACGCCGCCGGGGTGACGATCCAGACCCTGCACGGCCTGGCCATGCGGCTGACAGGAACCAGCTACGCCGTGGCCATCGAGCGTGGCGAAGCGGTGGATTTCAGCGAAGTCATTCGGCGGGCGACACAGCTGCTGCGGGCCGCAGAAGCCCCCGATCCGGGCGACGCAAGCGAAGCGGACATGGCGCCATCCATCGAGCGGGACCGACTGCTTGCCGGGCTGCGCTTTCTCCTGGTTGATGAGTACCAGGACATCAATGGCGATCACTATGAGCTGATCAGCGCCGTTGCCGGGCGGGCCCTGAAAACTGAGGAAGACCGCGTCTCGCTGATGGTCGTGGGTGACGACGACCAGAATATCTATGCTTTCGATGGCGCCAATGTGCGCTACATTCGCCAGTTCGACACCGACTATGCCGCGCGCCGGTATGCGCTCGTCGAGAACTATCGCTCGACCCGGCACATCATCCAGTGCGCCAATCGTGTCATTGCCCAAGCCCGCGAGCGCATGAAGGCCGCGCAGGAAATCCGCGTGGACCATGCCCGCCGCCAGCAGCCGGACGGCGGCGAACAGGCCGAACGTGATCCGCTCACCGAGGGGCGCGTCCATGTCCTCGAGGTGCCGCGAAACACCGATCAAGAGGCGCAGATCGCCTTTGCGGAGCTGCAGCGGCTGCACGCTTTGCTGACGAGCGGGGGCTCGAGCCAATGGGGGCGCTTTGCCGTTATCGCACGACGCTGGGAGGACCTCGAGCCGCTCGCTGCCTTGTGTCGGCTGCGTGCCGTGCCGGTGCACATGCAGCGCGATGCGGGACAGATCAGCCTGCATGCCACGCGAGAGGGGAACGCCCTCGGGATGCTTCTGCGTGGCGAGCACCGCAGGATCCGGCGCCGCCGCGTACTGATTCGCAGCGGCGCGCTCTCGCGCTGGTTCCGTTGGCGCTTCCGGATGGCGCTGGACGGACTGATTCGTCACCCCTATCGCGCCGCGTTGGCGCAATTCATCGTCGACACCGAGTCCGCTGCGCCAGGGCGAGAACTGGTGGTGGATGACGTCATCGAGGCACTGTATGACTTCGGCGCCGCTGGAAAGCCGGCGAGTGATCCGCGCCCCAATGCGCCGCTCGTACTGACGACGGCCCACCGTGCCAAGGGGCTTGAATTCGAGCATGTCCTGATTCTGGACGGAGGCGGCTGGCAGGGGCGTGACGACGACGAGCGCCGCCTCTATTACGTTGCCATGACCCGGGCGAGGTGCTCGCTGACGCTCTGTGCGGTCATCGGTGGGCAGCATCCCTTTGTTTCAGCCATGGATGGATTGGTGCTCAGGTCCCGCCCGGAGGCGAAGCCTCCCGAGCCTGGCATGACGCATCGCGTGTGGTGCGCAGACCCCGAGAAGGTGGTCCTCTCCTGGCCTGGCTACTTCGTCCCTGGCGCCCCGATTCATCGCGCGCTGGCGGCGCTGGACGTCGGCAGTCCGCTGACGCTCCGGCGTCGCAGCAACGGAAGTGAAGGCTGGGAGATCGCGGAAACAGCCGGCATGGCGGTCGGGCGGATGTCGTCGAAATTCAATCCACCGGCGGGTGCGATTGTGGCCGTGCGAGTGGCAGCCGTCCTGGTGCGTCAGGCCAGGGAGCGCGAGCAGGGGAGAGTGAAGTGTTCCTCATGGGAACTGGTGCTCCCGGAAATCGAATACTGCACCGAGGCCAAACCCGCGTGTTGATGTCCGTTCGACGCTCCGTCAGATCAAGGCCTCGCCATCGGGCGATGCCCTTCAGTGGCTGAAGGAAGCGCTCAGCGGAGCGGCATCGCAGCCATCGAAGGGGTGTTTTCCGGTTTCTTCGATTCCGTGTTCACGGCGCCGGAAACCGCTCACTGGGGGGCTGTGCCCCCTGCCGGCGTCTCCAGCACCAGCGACCACAGCGCGCGCACCGCATCGCGATGGGCGCCGACCGATTCGTGCGGCACTTCCACGCGCAGGCCGTTGAGGCGTTGGCGGTGTTGCAGGCGGCGGAATTCGCGGTAGGTGTCGCCGCTGCGCCGCGCCAGGTCGGGTGGGATCAGGCCGAGCTCGCCGGCGATGCGCAGCAGGGCGATGTTGCCGAGGTTGCCGGTCAGTTGCGGATGCTGGTGGGCATGCGCGAGCACCAGGTACTGGACGATGAACTCGACGTCGACCAGCCCGCCGCGATCATGCTTGAGGTTGAACAGGCCGCTCTTGTTGCTGTGCGCGTCCATCATCTTCTTGCGCATGGCGAGGACGTCTTCGCGCAGAGGGGCGAGCTCGCGCGGCTGACGCAGCACCTCGATGCGGATGGCTTCGAAGGCGTCGCCGACGCGGGTGTCGCCGGCCGAGAAGCGGGCCCGGGTGAGGGCCTGGTGCTCCCAGCGCCAGGCCGATTCGAGCTGGTATTTGCGGAAGGCGTCGATGCTGCACACCAGGAGCCCGGCGTCGCCGTTCGGGCGCAGGCGCAGGTCGGTCTCGAAGAGCTGGCCGGCCGCGGTCTGGCTGGACAGCCAGGTGTTGATGCGCTGGGCCAGGCGTGAATAGTGCTCGGCCGCCTCGGGGTGCGGGTCGTCGTAGAGAAAGACGATGTCCAGGTCCGACGCGTAGCCCAACTCCTTGCCGCCGAGCTTGCCATAGCTGACGATGGCGAAGGCCGGCGCGTCGTCACGGTGGCGGCGGCGCAGTTTGCGCCAGCACAGCGGGACGGTGATGTCGAGCAGGGCGTCGGCCAGCGCCGAGAGGTGGTCGGACAGCGCTTCGACGGTGAGCACGCCGGCCAGGTCCTGGGTCAGCAGGCGGAAGGCCTGGGTGTGATGCTGCTCGCGCATCAGGTCCATCTGCCGTTCCATGTCCGGCTCAATGTCGTCGCACTGGCGGCGCAGATCGGCGGCGAAGGCGGGCCAGTCGGGCTTGCTGTTGAGCTGGCGCGCATCGAGCAATTCGTCGAGCAGGATCGGATGGCGGGCCAGGTACTGGGCTGCCCAGCGCGAGGCGGAGACCAGTTCGCCGACCTTGTGCAAGGCCTGCGGATATTGCTGGAGCATGGCCAGGTAGGCGCCGCGCCCACCGATGGCGTCGAGCAGATCGAGGCAACGCGACAGCGTGTCGTCGGGGTTCGCGGCCTCGGCGGCGGTCTCGACCACGCGCGGCACCAGCGCGTCGAAGCGGCTCTTGATCTTGGGCGGCAGCTGCTGATAGCGGGTGCCGCGATGCAGGCTCTGCAGGCGCCGGGCCGAGGTTTCCGGCTCGGCATACTTGAGCTTTTCGAGCAGCGGTACGAGGGTGGCGATGTCTTCGGCCTCGAGCCACACGGCATCGAGTTCGTGACCTTCTTCGTCCGGATCGCCGAAAACCATTTCGAAGTGCCGGCTGACTTCGGCACGATGACGGTCGAGCTCGGCGCGCAGCGCCGGGTAGTCGGCGAAGCCCATGGCGCCGGCGATCAGGGCTTGCTCGTCGACCTGCTCGGGCAGATCGTGCGTCTGGGCGTCGTCGAGATACTGCAGGCGATGCTCCAGCCGGCGCAGGAAGACATAGGCCCGCTTGAGCGCGTCGACCACCTCGGGGGCGAGCACGCCCTGCTCGGCCAGGAGGTCGAGCACCTTTTGCGTCGGCTTGATCTGCAGGCTGCGTTCGCGTCCGCCGCGGATCAATTGGAACACCTGGGCGATGAACTCGATCTCGCGGATGCCGCCGGGGCCGAGCTTGATGTTGTGGGCGCGGTCCTTGCGCGCCACCTCGCGGCGGATCTGGGCATGCAGGTCGCGCATGGCGTTGATCGCGCCGAAGTCGAGATACTTGCGGAAGACGAAGGGGCGGGTGATGGCATCGAGTTGTTCGAAACGCTTGCCCAGCATGACCCGCGCCTTGATCCAGGCATAGCGCTCCCACTCGCGGCCCTGGGCGATGAAGTAGTTCTCCAGCATGTCGAAACTGCATACCAGCGGCCCGGAGTCGCCGTTGGGTCGCAGCCGCATGTCCACCCGGAACACCTGGCCATGTTCGGTGACCTCGGCCAGTGCCTGGATGATGCGCTTGCCGAGGCGCTCGAAAAACTCGAAGTTGCTGATCACCTTGTCGCCGCCGGTGTCGCCGTCCTCCGGGTAGACGAAGATCAGGTCGATGTCGGAAGACACGTTCAGCTCGCGGCCGCCGAGCTTGCCCATGCCCACCACCAGCAGCTCCTGCTCCCAGCCGCCGGGCGCCGCCGGCTTGCCGTGGCGCGCGATCAGTGCCTCGCGTTCGACATCATGGGCAACGCGCACCGCCAGGTCGGCAAAGGCGCTCATGGTTTCGGTGACTTCGGCCAGATCGGCATCGCCGGCCAGATCGCGCACCGCCAGATGGCATAGCACCCAGGTGCGCAACCGGCGCAGGGCGGCGCGCATGCTGTCGCGGTCGAGCGCGCCCGGATCGATGAAGGCGCTCATCGTCTCGGTATCCAGTGGGGCATCCAGATGTGCGGCAAGTTGATCGGCCAACCAGCTGCGGCTTTGCAGCATCTGCTTCAGATAGCGTGAGAAGGGCAGCGCGAGGCGCAGCTTTTCCGGCAGGTCGGCGAGTTCGTTCAGGGACATGGTGAATCCGGCTTGATAGAATGAGCGGGTCGCAGGCGGCCGCTGTCGGCACCCCCTTGGCAGCGCGCTGCCCTTTGATGCACCCGTTGCTCAGGATACTCAAATCACTTCCGCCGTGCCCAACTCCGAGCCCGCCGGGCCGCGTCCCGCCCGTCGTTGGCGCAGCCGTCTGCTGACAGGCGCGCTGGCGCTATATTTCCTGCTTGGCATCGCCTTCCTGGTCTTGCGCTACGCGGTGCTGCCCGATATCGAACGCTGGCGCGCGCCGATCGCCCGGCAGGCCGAGATCGCGCTGGGGGTGCCGGTGAGCATCGCCGCGATCGAGGCCGACTGGTCGGGCCTGCGCCCGCGCCTGCATCTGAAGAATGTCGTGCTGCGCGACGCCGAGGGCGAGTCGGCCCTGGTGTTGCCGCAGATCGATGCCACCCTGGCGTGGACCTCGATCCTGAAACTGCGGCCCTACTTCCATCGGCTCGAAGTGCAGACGCCGGAATTGCATATCGCGCGCGATGCGCAAGGCGGCTTCTCCGTCGCCGGCTTGCCGGTCGCTGCCGCGGCAGGGGGCGATGGCGAGGCCCTGCGCTGGCTGATGGCGCAACGCCAGATTGTCGTCCGCGGCGCGACCGTGATCTGGCGCGATGCGTTGCGCCAGGCGCCGCCGCTGCGTCTGAACGAGGTGAACTTCCGCCTGGTCAAGGGCTTCGGCACCCATGCCCTCGGCCTGACCATGCAGCCCGAGGGGCCGCTGGCCGAGTCGATCGACATGCGCGCCGACCTGCGACAGTTCGACGAGCAGGCCCCGACGGCATGGACCGGCCGGCTCTACGCCGCGGTGCGCCGTGCTTCGCTGGAGAGCCTGCACGCCTGGGTCGATATGCCGGCCGGGCTGACCGGCTTCGGCGACACCCGTGTCTGGCTCAGTCTGCAGGCGGGGCAACCGGTGGCGGCCACCGCCGATCTGGCGCTGCGCGATGCGCGTGCCCGGCTCGGCGAGGATCTGCCCGAGTTGGTGCTGGACCAAGTGGCCGGCCGGCTCGGCGCCCAGAAGAGCGCCACCGAGACGGTGCTCACCAGTCGTGGCCTGAGCCTCGACGCCGGCGATGGGATTGCCATCGCGCCGACCGATCTGCGCATCAGCCGCAAGGGCGACGGCGCCGGGCAGGTGACGCGGGTCGAGGTCAACCAGCTCGATCTGGCGGCCCTGTCGGCGTTGGGGGCCCATCTGCCTTTCGACGAGGCGGTGCGCTCGCGCCTGGCCGCGCTGGCGCCGACCGGGCGCTTCAGCCAGGTGCAATTGCAATGGACCGGCGAGGCCGCTGCGCCGTCGGCCTGGCAGGTGTCGGCCGATTTCGACGGCGTCGGCATGCGGGCACGCGACAACCTGCCGGGCCTGGGCGGCATTCGCGGGCACCTGGCCGGCAACCAGGGCAGCGGCCGCTACACGCTCGACAGCGAAAGCATGACGCTCGATCTGCCGGCGGTGTTCGAGGCGCCGCTGGGCTTCGATACCCTGTTTGCCGAAGGCGGCTGGCAGCGGCGTGACGGCGCGCTGCGGGTGACGCTGGACCGCGCCCGCTTCGCCAATGCCGATGCCCAGGGCGAGGCCAGCGGCTACTACGCGCCGAGCGTCGACGGGCCGGGGGTGATCGATCTGCAGGCACGCCTGAGCGAAGCCGACGGCACCGCGGTCTGGCGCTACATGCCCAAGGTGGTCAACCAGGACACTCGGGTGTGGCTGCGCGACAGCATCACCGCCGGCCGTGCGCATGACGTGCGCCTGCGCCTGCAGGGCGACCTGGCGGACTTCCCGTTCCGCGAAGGCGGCGGCATCTTCCTCATCACCGGCCGGATCAGCCGCGCCAAGCTCGACTACGCCAAGGCCTGGCCGGCCATCGAGGCGATCGAGGGCGGGCTGCGCTTCGAAGGCGCGCGCATGGAGATCACCGCCAACCAGGGGCGCATCTATGGCGTGCGCCTGGGCAAGGTGCGGGTGGTGCTGCCCGATCTCGACGTGCCGGATGAGGTGCTGACCATCACCGGCGTGGCCACGGGCGGCACGCAGGACTTCCTGCGCTTCGTCGGCGACAGCCCGGTGCGCGCGCGGATCGATGGCTTCACCGATGACATGCGCGCCGAGGGCGATGGCATGCTGGATCTCAAACTGGTGATGCCGCTCCGCCATGTGGCCGACACCGAGGTGACCGGCCGCTATCGCTTCAAGGACAACGCGCTGACGCTGGTGCCGGGCCTGGCGCCCATCGCCGATGCCGCGGGGCAGGTCAATTTCACCGCCAACGCACTGAGCATTCCGCAGGCGAGCGGCACGCTGTTCGGCAAGCCGCTGCAACTGACGGCCACCACCCTGGCCGATCGCGGCGTGCGTTTCGAGGCGCGCGGCGAGGCGCAGATGGCGGCGTTGCAGGCCGCCTATGCCTGGCCGGCGCTGGCCCATCTGTCCGGCGAGACGCCGTGGTCGGCGCAGGTCGTGGTGCGCGGGCGCGAGGCGGAGGTGGTGGTCGAGGCGCCGCTGTCCGGCGTCTCCAGCAGCCTGCCGGCGCCCTTCAACAAGTCGGCGACCGAGGCATGGCCGCTGCGCGCCGCCTTCAAGGTGCAGCCGGGCGCGCCGGTGAGCCTGGAGGCGAAGCTGGCCGACCGGGCGAGCCTGCAGTTGACGATTCCGCGCGACGAGGGCGCACCGCTGCGCGGCGGCCTGGGCATAGGCGCGCCGGTGCCGGCGGGCGAGCGCGGTGTGCGCATCGCCATCGCGCAGCCGCATGTCGATGTGGATGCCTGGCGCGCCGTGTCGTCGATGTCGTCGGAGGCGGGCGGCGCGCTGCCGATCGAGCGCGTGGTCCTGGATACGCCGCGATTGACGGTGGCTGGCACCGATCTTCACGCCGTCCGGGCCGAGGCCCGGCAGGACAAGGATCGCTGGCGGGTGAAGCTCCGCGCCAAGGAGGCCGCCGGGGAGATCGATTGGCAGCAGGGCGGCGAGGGCGCGGTGCATGCGCGCTTCAGTCATCTGCTGCTCAAGAAGGGCGAGGCCGAGGCCGAAGGTGCGGCCGACCTCGAGCCGCTCGAATCGCTGCCGGCGCTGGATGTGGTGATCGAGCGCTTCGGCCTGCGCGACCTCGAGCTCGGGCGCCTCGAAGTGACGGCCTTCAACCGCGGCGGCCTGTGGCATCTGAACCAGCTGAAACTGGCCAGCGCGGACGGCGTGCTGACCGGCTCGGGCCAGTGGTGGCCGCAGGCGCCGGCGCGCACCGAACTGGATTTTTCGCTCGACAGCACCGATACGGGCGCCCTGCTCAAGCGCCTGGGCCATGCCGAAGCGGTGCAGGGCGGCAGCGCCAAGCTGGCCGGCAAGGTGGCTTGGCAGGGCGCGCCGACCGATCTCAATGTGGCGACGATGAAGGGCATGTTGACCCTGAATGCCGAGAACGGCCAGTTCCGCAAGCTCGAACCCGGTGTCGGGCGATTGCTCGGCGTCCTCAGCCTGCAGTCGCTGCCGCGCCGCATCACGCTCGACTTCCGCGACGTGTTCAGCGAAGGATTCGCCTTCGACAGCATTTCCGGTAGCATCGATGTCGATCAGGGCGTGCTGCGCACCGATTCGCTGGAGATCCGCGGCCCGTCTGCCAAGGTCTTCATGCGCGGCTCGGCCAACGTCAAGAACGAAACCCAGGATCTGAACGTCAACGTTCAACCGACGCTGAGCGAATCGGTGGCCGTCGGCGCCGCGCTGGGGGCCGTCAACCCGGTGGCCGGGGTGGTGACCTACCTGGTGCAGAAAGCCTTGAAAGACCCGGTCGAGAAAGCCTTCGCCTTCGAATACCATGTGACGGGCACCTGGAGCGATCCGGTGGTGACCCGCATCGAGGCCGCGCCGCCGGAGGGCGGCGCCGGGAGTAAGTGACATGAGCTTTGACGCGCCCGTGCGCATCGCCGCCATCCAGACCGTGTCCGGTCCGGCGGTGGACGAAAATCTCAAGATGGCTGGCGAGCTGGTGGCCGAGGCGGCCGCCGCCGGCGCGCAGCTGATCGCGCTGCCCGAGTACTTCCCGCTCATCAGCAGCGACGAGGAAGACAAGGTGCGCCTGCGCGAGCGTGACGGCGACGGACCGATCCAGCATTTTTTGCAGGCGACCGCCCGGCGCCATGGTATCTGGCTGGTCGGCGGCACCTCGCCGCTGGTCGCCGATGCCGGCGACAAGGTGCGCAATGCCACGCTGGTGTTCAACCCGGACGGCGAGCGGGTGGTGCGCTACGACAAGATCCACCTGTTCGGCTTCGACAACGGCGCCGAGCGCTACGACGAGGCGGAGACCATCGAGCCGGGCGAGGCGGTGGTCACCTTCGACGCGCCCTGCGGCCGGGTCGGCCTGTCGGTGTGCTACGACCTGCGCTTTCCCGAACTGTTTCGCGCCATGGGGCCGGTAGACCTGATCGTGCTGCCGGCGGCCTTCACCTACACCACCGGGCTGGCCCACTGGGAGGTGCTGCTGCGTGCCCGCGCCATCGAGAACCAGTGCTACGTGATGGCCCCGGCGCAAGGCGGCCGCCATCCGAGCGGGCGGCGCACCTATGGTGATACGCTGATCATCGATCCGTGGGGCGAGGTGCTGGCGCGTCAGGCCGAAGGGCCCGGCGTGGTGGTGGCCGAGATGGACCCCGCGCGCCTGCGCGACGTGCGCACCCGCCTGCCGGCGCTCAAGCACCGCCGCCTTCCCTGAATTCATCGAACAGGCCGCGCCCGAACGGCGGCCGATGTGGACACCATGACCGATCACACGCAAGCCCTGAGCATCGCCGAAAACCACCTGCTGACGCCGACCGGCCTCGACCTGTCGGCGCTGGAGCAAGTTTTCGGCCGCCTGCACGCCCACCGGGTCGACTACGCCGACCTCTACTTCCAGTACCACCGCACCGAGGCCTGGAGCCTCGAAGAGGGCATCGTCAAGTCGGGCAGTTTCAACATCGACCAGGGCGTCGGCGTGCGCGCCATCAGCGGCGAGAAGACCGCCTTCGCCTATTCGGACGACATCAGCCTGCCGGCCCTGATGGCCGCGGCCGATGCCACCCGCGCCATCGGCGAGGCCGGCGGCAACGGGCGCACGCGCATCGGCGCGGCGGTGACGGCGCCCTCGCGCTACCGCGGCATCGACCCCTTCTTGTCGCTGGCCGACACCGACAAGGTGCGCCTGCTCGAGCGGCTCGAACAGTTCGCCCGTGCCGAAGATGGCCGGGTGAAGGAAGTGATGGCCCACCTGGTGGGCTCCTGGGAGACCATCCTGGTGGCGCGTAACGACGGCCACCTGGCCGCCGACGTGCGCCCGCTGGTGCGCGTGTCGATCACCGTCATCATGGAAGAGAACGGGCGCCGCGAGCAGGGCAGCGGCGGTGGCGGCGGGCGCTTCGACTACGCCTGGTTCGATGACACGCGCCTGCGCGAATACGCCCGCGCCGCGGTGCATCAGGCCAGCGTCAACCTGGCCGCCGATCCGGCGCCGGCCGGCACCATGACCGTGGTGCTTGGCTCGGGCTGGCCCGGCATCCTGTTGCACGAGGCCATCGGCCACGGCCTGGAGGGCGACTTCAACCGCAAAGGCAGCTCGGCCTTCGCCGGCCGCATGGGGCAGCAGGTGGCGGCCAAGGGCGTCACCGTGGTGGACGACGGCACGCTGGCCGACCGGCGCGGCTCGCTCACCGTCGACGACGAAGGCAACCCGACGCAGTGCACCACGCTGATCGAGGACGGCATCCTTACCGGCTACATGCAGGACATGCTCAATGCCCGCCTGATGGGCTCTGCCCCCACCGGCAACGGCCGGCGCGAATCCTTCGCCCATCTGCCGATGCCGCGCATGACCAACACCTACATGCTGAACGGCCAGCACGACCCGCAGGAGATCATCGCCTCGGTCGACCGCGGACTGTACGCGGTCAATTTCGGCGGTGGGCAGGTGGACATCACTTCGGGCAAGTTCGTCTTCTCGACCGCCGAGGCCTACCTCATCGAGAAGGGCAAGGTGACCCGTCCGGTCAAGGGCGCGACCCTGATCGGCAACGGCCCCGACGCGCTTACCCGTGTGGCGATGATCGGCAACGACATGGCCCTCGACCCCGGTGTGGGCACCTGCGGCAAGGACGGCCAGAGCGTGCCTGTAGGCGTCGGCCAGCCGACCCTGCGCATCGATCGGCTGACGGTCGGCGGCACCGCCTGACGCGTATCGACGGGCATGTTGCCCTGCATCAAGGAATCCGGCGCCCGGCCGTTAGAGCATGCTTCCATTTCCCGATTTGGGTGACGCGATGATCCACAGACGAGACCTCATCAAGGCCGCCGCCGGCATGGCCGGCCTGGGCATGCTGCCCGGCGCCTGGGCGGCCCCCGCGGCTGCCGTCGGCACTGCGGAAGCCGCCTTGACCCTGCCGCAGGCGATCAACAAGGCGGGCCGCCAGCGCATGCTCTCGCAACGCTGCGCCAAGGCCTGGCTGATGCAGGCGCTCGGCGTGGCGCCCGAGATGGCCGGGCCGCTGCTGCAGTCGTCGATGAGCCTGTTCGAGACGCAGATGAGCGAGTTGTCGCGCCTGCAACCCACGACCGAGGTGCAGACGGCGCTGGTGCAGCTGGCGGCCGACTGGCAAAGCTACCGCACGGTCTTGCTCAGCCCGCCGTCGCCGGAGGTAGCCGCCCAGCTCTATGCGCGCAACGAAGCGGTGCTCGGCGCCGCGCATGCCGCCACGCTGGCCTACGAGCGCTCGTCCGGCTCGCCGGTGGGGCACTTGATCAACGTCGCCGGGCGTCAGCGGATGCTGTCGCAGCGCATGGCCAAGTTCGTCTTCTTCGCGCGCTACGGCGTCGAGTCGAAAGCGGCGGTGGCGGCCCTGGCCAAGGCGCGCGAGGAATTCATCGCCGCCTTCAGCCTGCTCAAGGCAGCGCCGCAGAATTCGGCCCGGATCACCAGCGAACTGGCGCTGGCCGACCAGCAGTGGTTCTTCTTCGAGAACGCGCTGTCCCAGGACAACTCGCCCAAGGCGCTGAAGGCCGTCGCCACCACCAGCGAACGGATTCTCGAGCAGCTCAACCTGGTGGTCGGCCTGTACGAAACGCTGGCGACCCAGGGCTGAGCGCCTGAGCATTTTTCGGGCGTGGCGGAGCGGCTCGCCACGCGTCAGAACAGGCACCCCTGGCGCGTGTCGCCCGGCGGCAGAAAGCCTTCGGTGTCGAGCGCGAGATGGCGTGGCGCGAGACCAAGTTGCCGGCAGGCCAGCGCAAAACGCTGGCGGTAGAGATCGGCAAAGAGCCCGGTGCCACGCATGCGCTGGCCGAAGCGCGGATCGTTCACCCGCCCGCCGCGCAGCTGCCGCAGCAGGCTCATCACATGCTCGGCCCGCTCGGGCGCATGGTCGCGCAGCCAGCCCTCGAACAACGGCCCCACTTCCCGCGGCAGGCGCAGCAGGCCGTAGCCGGCCGTGCTGGCGCCCCGCCCGGCCGCCTCGGCCAACACGGTTTCCATTTCCGCATCGTTGAGCGCCGGGATCAGCGGCGCGAACAGCACGCCGACCGGCACCCCGGCCTCGGCCAGCGCAGCGATGGTGCGCAGGCGCCGGTGCGGGGCCGGCGCACGCGGCTCCAGCGTGCGCGCCAGGTCGGGCTCCAGGGTGGTGACCGACACCATCACCTGCACCAGACGACGGCGCGACATCGTGCTCAGGATGTCGATATCGCGCTCGATCAGGGCCGACTTGGTGATGATCACCACCGGATGCGCGGTGGCGTCGAGCACCTTGAGAATCTCCCGCGTGATGCCGAGCTGCCGCTCGACCGGCTGGTAGGCATCGGTATTGACGCCCAGCGCGATCGGCGCACAACGATAGCTGCGCGCGGCCAGTTCCTCGCGCAGGCGTGCGGCGGCGTCGGGCTTCCAGGCCAGGCGGGTCTCGAAATCCAGGCCCGGCGACAGGCCCAGCCAGGCATGGCTCGGGCGCGCGAAGCAATAGACGCAACCATGCTCGCAGCCCCGGTAGGGGTTGATCGAGCGGTCGAAGGGCACGTCGGGCGACTGGTTGTAGCTGATCACCGAGCGCGCCGTGTCGATCATCAGTTCGGTGGCCGGCGCCGGGGTGTCGTCCTGCACCGGCCAGCCGTCGTCGCAGGCTTCGCGCTGCCAGTCGGCAAAGCGGCTGTCCGGGCGCTCGCCGGTGCCGCGGCCCTTGAGGGGAGGTGTGTTCATGGCAAGCGCCAGTGTCGCGACTGACGCGGGCGACGGTCAAGCGCCCGGCTAAAGTCCGGTGGCGGCCGGCCGAGATAACAGGGAGCGCCGCCTGAGTCGGGCGTCGCCCAGTTCCCGCGGGGGTCAGGCCGCCCGGGGTGGCTCGCGTTTTCTTCAGAGGAGTAGGGCATGACCCCCCCGGTGTACGACGCAACGCAGCCCACGGCCACGGCGGAGGTGTCGCCCGCGCCGGACGATGCCGCCGAGATCGCCGTCCTGCTCGACAACCTGCCGGTCGGCGTGGCGCTGGTCGATGCCGGTGCGAACGTGCGCATCTTCAACCGGCGTGCGCGCCAGATGCTCGGCTTTCCCGACCATCTCTTCGACCATGGCATGCCAAGCCTGCGCGAGATGTTCCTGTTCAACGCGCGGCGCGGGGAGTATGGCGAAGGCGATCCGGAGGTGCTGGCCGACCAGCTGGTCGAACGCGCCCGCCGGCGCGAGCCGCATCACTTCGAGCGTGACCGCCCCGACGGCTCGGTCATCGACATCCGCGGCGAGCCCTTGCCCGGCGGGGGCTTCGTCACCATCTGGACCGACGTGACGGCGCGCAAGCGGGCCGAGCGCGAGGCCGAGGCACGCGCGCGCCAGCTCGATCTGGTGATGAACAATGTGCCCGGCAAGCTGGCTTTCTTCGATGCGGATCTGCGCTGCGTCTACAGCAACGAGCGAGAGCTGATCTTCGGCGCCACGCAACCGGGCCAGGACGGCAAGACCCTGCGCGAGCTGGTGGGCGATGCGGTGTATGCCCAGATCGAGGGGTACTTTCATCAGGCGCTGGCGGGCGTGCCGAGCGCCTATCACCGCGCCTTCGTCCGGCCCGACGGCAGCGACGGCTACCTGCAGGTGAGCACGGCGCCGCATCGCGCGCCGGACGGCGAGGTGATCGGCGTCTTCACGCTCGGCCAGGACGTGACCAACATCCTGCGCACCGAGACGGCGCTCAAGGAGCGCAATGCCGAGCTGGAAGCGGCCAACCAGGCCCTGGAGACGACGCACCAGCAACTGCTGCAGTCCGAGAAGCTGGCCTCGATCGGCCAGTTGGCGGCCGGGGTGGCGCATGAAATCAACAACCCGGTGGGTTTCGTCGGTACCAATCTGTCCACGCTGCGCCAGTACGTGGGCAGTCTGCTCGCGCTGCTCGACACCTGCGACCGGAGTCTGCGCGCCAACCTGTCGCCGGACAGCGAGGCGATGCAGGCCTACGCGGCGGCGCGCGCGGCGGCCGATGTGGACTTCGTGCGCGAGGATGTCGTGGCGCTGCTCGACGAGTCGCATGACGGGCTCCAGCGGGTGCGGCAGATCGTGCAAGATCTGCGCGATTTTTCCCATGCCGGCAGCGACGACGAATGGCAGAGCGCCTCGCTCGAACGCGGGCTGGAGGCCACG
This sequence comes from Denitromonas iodatirespirans, assembly GCF_018524365.1. Classification (GTDB taxonomy): domain Bacteria; phylum Pseudomonadota; class Gammaproteobacteria; order Burkholderiales; family Rhodocyclaceae; genus Nitrogeniibacter; species Nitrogeniibacter iodatirespirans. Next base: position 79,195 of record NZ_JAEKFT010000017.1, on the reverse strand, counting down.
GCCAACATCGCGCTGACCGACATGAAGCACCGGGTCACGCTGGTGCGCGACTACGCCGGGATCGCCCCGGTCGAGTGCCTGCCCTCGCAGCTCAACCAGGTGTTTCTCAATCTCATTGTCAATGCCGGCCAGGCCATTGCCGGTGCCGGCACCATCACCTTGCGCACTGGCCAGGGCGCCGACGGTGTGTGGGTGGAGGTGACCGATACCGGCTGCGGTATTCCCGACGAACACCTCGGCCGCCTGTTCGACCCCTTCTTCACCACCAAGCCGGTCGGCCAGGGCACCGGCCTGGGGCTGGCCCTGTCCTACGGCATCGTCGAAAAACACGGTGGCCGGATCACGGTGCGCAGCACGGTCGGCGAAGGCACCACCTTCCGCGTGTCGATTCCGTTCGAGCGCCCGGCACCCGCGTGAGTGCGGGCGCCGGGCGGGCGGATCAGGGCAGCCAGGTTTTGACGATCTTCTGCAGGCTGCCGTCCTCACGGCTCAGGTGCGCCCACTGGTCGACATAGTGCTTGAACACTTCGTCGCCGCGCGGCAGCAGGAAGGCCTTTTCCGAGAAGGTGAACGGCGCTTCGGGATGCACCGCGCACAGGCCCGGGCGCAGCTTCTGCTGTAGCAGGGTTTCTTCCGCGTCGGTCATCATCAGGTCGGCCTTGCCTTGCAGGATCTGGTCGAAGATGGTGACGTTGTCGTTGTACACCTCGATCTTCGCCTGCTTCAGGCTGGCGCGCGCGAAGCGCTCGTTGGTGCCGCCCGGATTGACGATGGCGGTCACGTCGGGCTGATCGATCTGCTCCAGGGTCTGGAACTTGGCGACGTTCTCGCAGCGGGTGATCGGCGTCTTGCCGGAGCGGGCCAGTGGGGCCGAGTAGAAGGCCTGGCGGGCGCGGTCGAGCGTGACCGAGATGCCGCCGACGGCGATGTCGCACATGCCGGCGGCGTAGTCCTTCATCAGCGTCGGCCAGGAGGTCTTGACGAAGCTGACTTCGGCGCCAAGGCTCTTGCCCAGGTGCTTGGCCAGGTCGATGTCGATGCCTTCGAAGGCGTTGGTCTCCGGGTTCAAATAGGTGTTGGGCTTGTAGTCGCCAGTGGTGCACACCGTCAGTTTCTTGTTGGCGACGACGGTGTCGAGCCGGCTGGCTACCGCCATGGCCGTGTCGGCATGGGCGAGCGGGGCGAACAGGGTGGTGCCCAGGACAGCGGCGGCGGTCAACGGCAGCAACGAAGATTTCATGTGTCTTGCTCCTTGGAGGGGGGGTGTGCGGGCCGGCGCGCGCGGGCGCCGGCCCGCGTTATTTCCCGGAGACGACCGGGATGCCTTTGAATGACGCGGCGGCATGGATGGCCGGCAGCTTTTCCAGTGCCGGCGCGAAGATCGGCGCGACGCCCAGCTGCCGCGCCAGCGGCGTTTCGCGCGCGGCGACGGTGGCCAGGTTGGCCTGTTTGACATGGCCGAAGCCGCGCAGCTGGCGGGGCAGATCGGCCAGCGCGGTGGCGGCGGGCAGGCGCTCGGCGTCCAGCGTGTCGAGCAGTGCGCCGATCAGTTGCGGATAGGCGCGGGCCAGTTCGCGCTCCATGCGCCGCTCGGCGGTGCGGCCGAAAACGTCGAGCACACTGCCGCGCAGGCGCTTGCCACGCGCCAGCCAGCGCATGGCGCTCATCAGCCAGGGGCCGAAGTCGCGCTTGATCAGGCGGCCGGCGGCATCCACTTTGGCCAGCAGCGGCGGCGCCATGTGGAAGGTCAGCTTGAGCTCGCCCTCGAAGGTGTCGCGCAGCTCCTCCAGGAAGCGGCCGTCGGTGTACAGGCGTGCCACCTCGTATTCGTCCTTGTAGGCCAGCAGCTTGGCGTAGCCGAAGGCCACTGCCTCGGTCAGGCGCAGGGGGGCGGCGGTGCCGACCACGGCACGCTCGGCCGCGCGCACCTGCTCGACCAGCGCGGTGTAGCGCGCCGCGTAGGCGGCGTCCTGGTAGGCGGTCAGATGCGCCACGCGGTGGGCGATCAGCGCGTCCAGCGTCAGCGTCTTGTGGGCCGGTTCCTCGGCCAGGGCGAGCACCGCCTCGGGCTTTTCGGCAGCCAGCCGGCCGAGGTGGAAGGCCATGCGGTTGCTGTCGACCGCCACCCCGTTGAGCACGATGGCGCGTTCGATCGCGGCCAGCGAGACTGGCACCCGGCCGCGCTGCCAGGCATAGCCGAGCAGCAGGATGTTGGCGCCGATCGAGTCGCCGAGCAGGCGCAGGGCGAGGTCGTAGGCGTCGACCGATTCCATCGCCTCGTCGCCGGCGGCGAAGCGCAGCTTGTCGAGCAGGGCGTCGGCATGCAGCTGGGCGTCCGGGTCGCGCACGAAGCGGTCGGTGGGGTTCTGGTGTTCGCTGGCGATGATGCGGGTGCGGCCGTGGCGGACGGTCTGGAGCGCTTCGGCCGAGGCGCCCACCACCAGATCGCAGGCGAGCAGCAGGTCGGCCTGCTGGGTGTCGATGCGCACCTGGTTGAGCAACTCCGGCGTCTTCGCCCAACGGATGAAGGCCAGCACCGCGCCGCCTTTCTGCGCGAAACCCATGAAATCGAGCTGCGAGCTGGCCAGGCCGTCGAGGTGGGCGGCCATCGACACCAGCGCGCCGACGGTGACCACGCCGGTGCCGCCGACGCCGGTGATCAGCAGGTCGTAGGGCGCGTCGTCCAGGTGCGTGTGCGGCGTGGGCAGGTCGTGGATGAGGTGGTCGAGCGTGGCCGCGTCGAGCTTGCCGACACGCTTCCTGAGCGTGGCGCCGGCCACCGAGACGAAGCTGGGGCAGAAGCCCTGCACACAGGAAAAGTCCTTGTTGCAGGACGATTGCTCGATCTGGCGCTTGCGCCCGAGCGGGGTTTCCAGCGGGATCACCGACAGGCAGTTGGACTGCGTGCCGCAGTCGCCGCAGCCTTCGCACACTTCGGGGTTGATGAAGATGCGGCGGTCCGGGTCGGGGTAGGCGTGCTTCTTGCGCCTACGGCGCTTCTCGGCGGCGCAGGTCTGGTCGTAGATGAGGGCGGTGACGCCTTCGATGTCGCGCAGGGTGCGCTGCACGGCGTCCATCTCGCTGCGGTGGTGGAAGGTGGTGCCCGGCGGGAACAGCGCGCCGGCGCCGTCGTATTTCTCCGGTTCGTCGCTGACCACCGCCAGGCGCTTGACCCCCTCGGCCTCCACCTGACGGGCGATGCGTTCGACGCTGATGGTGCCGTCGTGCGGCTGGCCACCGGTCATGGCGACCGCGTCGTTGTAGAGGATCTTGTAGGTGATGTTGGCACGGGCGGCGATGGCCTGGCGGATGGCCAGGCTGCCGGAGTGGAAGTAGGTGCCGTCGCCGAGGTTCTGGAACACATGCGGGCGGCGGGTGAAGTGGGCATGGGCCGACCAGTCGGCGCCCTCGCCGCCCATCTGGATCAGGCCGGTGGTCGAGCGGTCCATCCACGAGGCCATGAAATGGCAGCCGATGCCGGCCTGGGCGACCGAGCCCTCGGGCACTTTGGTGGAGCTGTTGTGCGGGCAGCCGGAGCAGAAGTAGGGCAGGCGGCGCACGGCGTCGCCGGCATTCGACAGCACCTCGGGCGCGGTGAAGTCGCACACATGGCTGAGCCGGTCGAGCGCCGGGCGGTGGCGGGCCAGCCAGCGGGCGAAGGCCGGCATGATGCGCGAGGGGCGCAACTCGCCCAGCGCCGACAAGAGCGGTGTGCCGTCGGCGTCGTGCTTGCCGATCACACGTGCTCGCGCGCCGCGGCGGTTGAAGAGCAGGGTCTGGATCTGCTCCTCGACCACCGGCGCCTTTTCCTCGATCACCAGCACCTCCTCCAGGCCCTCGACCAGTGTGTCGATGCGCGTCGGCTCCAGCGGAAAGACCAGGCCGACCTTGTAGAGGCGGATACCGGCCTCGGCCAGGTCGTCGAGCGACAGTTCCAGCCGGCGCAGCACTTCGAGGAAGTCGTAGTGCGCCTTGCCGACGGTGACGATGCCGAGCGTGGCCTTGGGCGTGGCGCGGATCCAGCGGTCGATGCTGTTTGCTTTGGCGAAGGCGCGCACCGCGTCGAGCTTGTCGGCCAGGCGCGCTTCGAGCGCCAGACTGGGCAGGTCGGGCCAGCGGTAGTGCAGGCCGCCGGCGGGCGGGGTGTAGTCGGCCGGCGGCGGGAAGTCGTGGCGCACGGCGTCGAGGTCGACCGTCATGCCGCTCTCGACCACTTCCGAAATCGCCTTGAAGCCCACCCAGTTGCCCGAGAAGCGCGACAGCGCCCAGCCGTAGAGGCCGAACTCCAGGTATTCGGCGACGTTGCCGGGATGGATCACCGGCATGTGCCAGGCCTTGAGCGTGAGATCGCTCTGGTGCGGCATCGATGAAGACACGCAGCCATGGTCGTCGCCCAGCACCGCCAGCACGCCGCCATGCGGCGAGGCGCCATAGGCATTGCCATGCTTGAGCGCGTCGCCGGCGCGATCGACGCCGGGGCCCTTGCCATACCAGACGGCGAACACGCCATCGACGGTGCGCTGCTCGTCGGTTTCGACCTGCTGGCTGCCGAGCACCGCGGTGCCGCCGAGCTCTTCATTGATGGCCGGTTGGAAGGCGATACCGGCGGTCTCGAGGTGCTGCTTCGCCTTCCACAGCGCCAGGTCGTAGCCGCCCAGCGGCGAGCCGCGGTAGCCGCTGATGAAGCCGGCGGTGTTGAGGCCGCGCGCGCGGTCGAGCCGCGCCTGCATCAGCGGCAGGCGCACCAGCGCCTGGATGCCGGTCAGGAAGACGACGCCATGCTCGGCCTCGAAGGCGTCGCTGAGGGTGTAGTCGGGGCGCGCCAGTGCTGCGTCCGGCTCGGCCTGGAAGGCGAGCGCTACGGCCGGCGCGCTCGCCCGGGATTCGGGATGGCGCATGTCTCTCTCCGTGGGGTCGATGGCGGCCTGGATGTCCGGCCGTGTCGCCCGTCGTGTTTTATGGTGATAACAGCTTAGGCCGCATGAGTGGTCTGCGCGTTCCTGACTTGCTGGGAAACCGCGTTTTATGAGAATGTGTGTTCTTGATTTGTATCAATTTGGAGAGCATCGATGCTTGATCGCTTTGTGCGCCGCATTCTTGCCGAGCTGCAGCGCGATGCGCGCCAGTCGGTGCAGGAGCTGTCGGCACGGGTGGGGCTGTCATCGACGCCGTGCTGGCGCCGGCTCAAGGAGATCGAAAAGGCAGGGTTGATCCGCCGCCACACGGTGCTGCTCGACCGCGAAGCGATCGGCCTCAAGGAATGCCTGCTCGCGCATGTGACACTGGCGCGCCATGTGGGCACGGCGGTGGACGAGTTCGAGCGCGCGGTGCTGGCCCATCCGGAGGTGATCGAGTGCTACTCGACCACCGGCGATGCGGACTACATCCTGAAGGTGGTGGTGCCCGACATGAAGGCCTACGACAGCTTCCTGCACAAGCAGATCTTCGCCATCGCCGGCGTGGCCAATGTACGCACCGCGGTGGTGTTGCGCGAGGTGAAGTACGACACGGTGCTGCCGATCGACACCGAGAGCGCATGAGCCGCAGGCAACAAAAAACCGCCCCGGAGGGCGGTTGGGTGCGGTCGCGACGGCGCTTACTTGTCGCTGCGCAGCAGGTCGAGCCGGCGGGCGTCGGCGTCGGAAATGTATTCGAACACCCGCACCACCTTGTTGACCCCGGCCGTGGTGCGCGCCACCTGGGTGGCCGCTTCGGCTTCGGGCTGGGTGACGAGGCCCATCAGGTACACCGTGGCGTTCTCGGTCACCACCTTGATCAGATGCGCCTGCACCTGGGATGAGTCGATCATGCGCGCCTTGACCTTGGAGGTGATCAGCGCGTCGTTGCTGCGCGCGGTCAGCGAGCTGTGGCCGGCCACCTGCACGTCGTTGGTAACGCCGCGCACATTGGGCACCTGGGCGACGAGGCGCGGCAACTGCTCCTTGACGGCGGCACTGGGCGCCTCGCCGGTGAGCAGTACGTTGCGATTGTAGGAGGTGATGTTGACATGCACATGGTCGCCCAGCTTCTCCTTGATCTGGGCGGCAGCCTTCCACTCGATGGCTTCGTCTTCCACATAGGCGCCGGAGCTGCGCCGATCGGAGACCATCAACGCACCGGTGCCGACGCCAGTGGCGACCAGCGGGAAGCAGCCCTGGAGGGCGGGCACGACGCCCGCGACAAGGGCCAGCGTGAGGACGGTGCGACGCAGGGGATGACTCATTTTTATTCGACTCCTAGTAGCAAACAATCGATGCCGTCACACAGGCAGTGGAGGATCAGCAGATGAACCTCCTGGATGCGCGCGGTGCGCTCGGCCGGGACGCACAGGTGGACATCCTCGGGCCCGAGCAGTTCGGCCATGCGGCCGCCGGACTTGCCGGTGAGCGCAATGACGGTCATTTCGCGCTCATGGGCGATCTTCATCGCCTCGATCACATTGGGCGAATTGCCGCTGGTCGAAATCGCCAGCAGCACGTCGCCCGGCTGGCCCAGCGCCGCCACCTGCTTGGCGAAGATCTGGTCGTAGGCGTAGTCGTTGGCGATCGAAGTCAGCGTCGAGGTGTCGGTGGTCAGCGCGATGGCGGCCAGCGGCGGGCGCTCCATCTCGAAACGGTTGACCAGTTCGGCGGCGAAATGCTGCGCGTCGGCGGCCGAGCCGCCGTTGCCGCAGGCGAGGATCTTGCCGGTGTTCATCAGGCTGCCGGTCATCACGTCGACGGCATGGGCGATCGGGGCGGCGAGCAACTCGAGGGCCGCCCGCTTGGTGGCGATACTCTCTTCGAACTGCTCGGAAATGCGACTGACGAGATCCATCGGGAATCCGCGAAACGGTAGGCTGAAACGAGCGCCGATTCTAGCATGCGGGGCCTTCGCGGCCGGCGCGGTGGACGCGCCTCGTTACATTCTCGTCAGCTCTCGAAGGCGCCGCGGATCCACTCCAGGCGGGCGCTGTCGAGTGCGTCGAGCAAGACCACGTCGAAGCGGCAGGGGGCGTCGGCCATGCGCCCCGCCTGGCTCAGCCAGTGGCGGGCGGCGAGGATGATGCGCGCCTGCTTGCGCGCGGTGATGCTGGCCGCGGCGCCGCCGAAATCGCGACGACCGCGCAGGCGTACTTCGACGAACACCAGGGTGGCGCCGTCCCGGCACACCAGGTCCAACTCGCCGCCGCGGCAGCGGAAATTGCGCGCCAGTGTGCTCAGCCCAGCCGCCTGCAGATGCGCCTCGGCGATCCGCTCGGCCGCCTCGCCGCGGCCGGCGGCTTGCCGTTGGGGCGCACCGCGGCCGACAATGGCGGACTTGCATTGGTCGATCAGGCGCTTCATGGACATCACCGAATCACCGCTTTCCAGGACGCCGTCATTGTATGTGGTGGCCACGCCGGTGGGGAATCTGCAGGACATCACCCTGCGCGCGCTGGCCGTGCTGCGCGCGGTGGATGTGGTGGCCGCCGAAGACACCCGCCACACCAAGGGCCTGCTCAGCGCCCATGGCATCACCGCGACCTTGATGGCGGCGCACGAACACAACGAGGCGAGAGCCGCGGCGCAGATCGTCGACCGGTTGGCCGCGGGCGAGCAGGTGGCCTTCGTCTCCGATGCGGGCACGCCGGGCATTTCCGACCCCGGCGCGCGGCTGGTGGCGGCGGTGCGCGCCGCGGGCCATCCGGTGGTGCCGGTGCCGGGGCCGAGCGCGGTGGTCGCGGCGCTGTCGGTGGCCGGCTTCGTCGAAGGGGGCTTTCACTTCGTCGGCTTCCTGCCGCCCAAGTCGGGCGCGCGCCGGCACCGGCTCGAGGCCCTGCGCGAGAGCGCCGACGTGACGGTGTTCTACGAGGCGCCGCACCGGGTGCGCGAGAGCCTGCGCGACATGGCCGAGGTGCTCGGGCCGGCGCGCGAACTGGTGGTGGCGCGCGAGCTGACCAAGCGCTTCGAGGAGATCGCCCGCCTGCCGCTGGGTGAGGCGCAGGCCTGGCTGGATGCCGATGCCAACCGCGAGCGCGGCGAGTTCGTGCTGTTGGTGTCCGGCGCGCCGCCGGCCGAGGGGCTCGATGCCGAGGCCGAGCGTGTGCTGACGCTGCTGCTGGCCGAACTGCCTACCCGCACCGCCGCGAAGCTCGCGGCCGAGATCACCGGCCAGCCGAAGAATGCGCTCTATCAGCGTGCGCTGGCGATCAAATCAAACACCGAGTCGGGCCTATAATCCCGCCCGACGCAATCGAGGTTCAAGCATGCAAACACTGACCATCACCCGCCCCGACGATTGGCATCTGCATGTGCGCGACGGCGCCGCGCTGGCCGCTGTCGTGCCCGACACCGCGCGCCGCTTCGGCCGCGCCATCATCATGCCGAACCTGCGCCCGCCGGTGGTGACCACCGAGCAGGCCGCGGCCTATCGTGACCGGATTCTCGCCGCCGTGCCGGCCGGTCTCAAGTTCGATCCGCTGATGACGTTGTACCTCACAGACAATACGGCGCCCGATGAGATCGACCGCGCGCTGGCGACCGGCTTCATCCCCGCGGTGAAGCTCTATCCCGCCGGCGCCACCACCAACTCGGATGCCGGCGTGACCGCCATCGACAAGGTCCGGCCGGCGCTCGAGCGGATGGAAGCATCGGGCATGGTGCTGTGTGTTCACGGAGAGGTGACCCATGCTGACGTTGATATCTTCGATCGCGAGCGTGTCTTTATTGATCGCGTTTTGGCACCGCTGGCAAAAGACTACCCGGCGCTGCGCATCGTCTTCGAGCACATCACCACGCGCGAGGCGGCGCAGTTCGTGAGCGAGACCGGCCCTAACGTGGGGGCGACCATCACCGCGCACCACCTGCTGCTCAACCGCAACGCGATCTTCGCCGGCGGCATCAACCCGCATCACTACTGCCTGCCGGTGCTCAAGCGCGAGACCCATCGCGAGGCGCTGGTGGCGGCGGCCGTTTCCGGCAGCCCGAAGTTCTTCCTCGGCACCGATTCGGCCCCGCATGCGCGCGGCGCCAAGGAGTCGGCCTGCGGTTGCGCTGGTTGCTACACCGCGCATGCCGGTATCGAGTTGTACGCCGAAGCCTTCGAGGCGGCCGGTGCGCTCGACCGATTGGAGGGCTTTGCCAGCCATTTCGGTCCGGACTTCTACCGCCTACCGCGCAACACCGACACCCTGACGCTGACCCGCGCCGACATGCCGGTGCCGGCGCAACTCGACTACCTGCCCGACGATCCGCTGATCCCGCTGCGCGCGGGCGGCACCATCGCCTGGCAACTGGGCTGAACGCCGCCGTCACACCATGAAGCCTGACCGCCGCCTCCTGTTGTTGCCACTCCTGCTGCTCGGCCTGGCCGGCTGCGAGAACTCCGCCACCGCCTACATGATCGACGGCTCGAACCACGCGCTGATGCTGGTGCGCGAGCAGCGCTATTTCTGGTCCGACGAGATCGAGCAGGCCGTCGTCGTCTCGCGTCTGCCCGACTGCCAGCGCCGTGTCGCCATCTGGCCGGGCAATGCAGAAGGGCCGGCCATGGAGGTCTTCGAGGCCGGTTACCTGCTGTGGGCCTTGCACCAAGGCCGTCGCTGGTATCTGGCCAGCACCGACAAGTGTCTGGTGCAGGACTGGCCCGATGCGCCCGCCACGCCGCCCGGCCCGCAGGTCGGCACCTTCGTGATGCGTGACGGCACGGCGGTGTTCGAGCCTGCCGCGGCGCCGCAATGAGCGACCGGCCCGACTACCTGATCCCGGCGGCATTGGCCCGATGGCCATTGTATGCGCCGTTGGCGCCATTGCTCGAAGCCAGCGGCGAGCGCCTGCCGGGTTTGGTGGCGCTCAATCGGTTGGTCGCCGAGGCTGCGCCGGCGCTGAAGAGCCCCAGCGGCGAGGCGCTGCGCTTCGTGGCGCCCGACGGCATCGGCGCCGACTACGAGCAGGCGGTGTTCGACGGCGGGCTGGTCGCCACCCGCACGGACAACTGGCATGACTACTTCAATGCGCTGGTGTGGGCCGTCTTCCCGCGCACCAAGGCGGCGCTCAACGTGCGCCACATGCAGGAGATCGCGCTGTCCGGTGCCACACGCAGCCGCGGTCGCGGCCCCGTGCGCGACGCGCTGACGCAGTTCGATGAGTGCGGCCTGCTGGTCATCGGCACCGATGCGTCCCTGCTGGCGGCGCTGGCCGGTCACGATTGGCGCTCGGCATTCTGGGATGCCCGGGCGCGGCTCAAGGCGACGACACGCTTCCTGATGTTTGGTCATGCTTCCTATGACCAGATGCGCACGCCATTCAATGGCCTGTGCGCCAAGGCGCTGTATGTGTCGGTGCCCGAGTCGGTGCTGCACATGCCGCTGACCGGACAACTGGCCTGGGCCGACGCCTGGCTGGCGACCGAGGTGGCCGAGCGCGGCCTGCTGAGCGCCACGCGCGATCTGTCGGCGCTGCCCCTGCTGGGCATTCCCGGCGTGGTGCGCGAAAACGCGGTGGCCGATTTCTATCACGATGCCTCCCACTTCCGGCCGCTTGGCGATCGTGCGCCGGCTGCCGTGATCTCCTGCCCGGAAGCGGCGGCCCTCGCGCTATAATCCGCGCCGGGAAGTTCGCCAGGCAGTCGCGACACGCGCGAGCGTATCGAGGAAAGTCCGGGCCACACAGAGCAGGATGCCGGCTAACGGCCGGGCGCCATACGCCGAAAGGCCAAAGCGACGGAAAGTATCGCCCGAAGGGGCGATCATCGCGTGATCTGTGATCTGCGCCGCTTGCGGTGGGGAAACCCGAGCAGACGCGCGATGGCAACAGAAAACAAACCGCCGACGGCCGCAGATGTCGGGTCAGGGTGAAACGGTGGGGTAAGAGCCCACCGCGGACGTGGTGACACGGACGGCACGGCAAACCCCATCCGGGGCAAGGCCAAATAGGGGAGCATTGGCGTGGCTCGCGTCGCTCCCGGGTAGGCTGCTAGAGCGGCACGGTAACGTGTCGCCGAGAGGAATGACTGCCCGGCGCCCGCAAGGGCGTTTGACAGAACCCGGCTTATCGGCGGACTTCCCACTTCCCGCCACTCGAAGAGCGATCCCGTGTGATTTCTCCCACACCGCCCCACCATCGGGCCGCGGTGGCGCCGGCTCTCGCGTGAAATCTCGATTTCATTCCCGTTGTCATTGATTTATCTGGAAAAACGCTGTTGAGCACGTTTTGCCGCGTGCTCGGTAAGTGGTTGTGTCCATTAACAAAACCCCCGATTTGTGCGCTTGACCCCCCTTGTCCTTTGCACTAGAGTGGGTTCAAGTGCACAATTGTGGGAGAGAGTGCACAAATCCTCTCTTCCGAACCGTCCCAGGGGGGTGTGATGTTCCAAGGCGCAGCAGCGCTCAGTCTCGATGCGAAGGGTCGCCTGGCGATCCCTGCGCGGCATCGTGACGCGCTGACGGCGGCCGGCGAACTGGTGCTGACGGCACACCCCCATCGCTGCTTGCTGATCTATCCGGTCGATGCATGGCAGCCGATTCGCGACAAGGTGCTCGCCGGCTCCAGCCTGGAGCCGCGTTCGGCCATGCTCAAGCGTCTGCTGGTCGGTTTCGCGCGTGAAGAGCGGCTGGACGCGGCGGGTCGCGTGCTGGTGGCGCCAGAGCTGCGGCAGTTCGGCGAGCTGGAGAAATCGGTGTGGCTGGTCGGGCAGGGCTCGCACTTCGAGCTGTGGTCCGATGCCGGCTGGCAGAAGCAACAGGAGCTCATGTTCGGCATGGGCACCGATCTGCTGCCGCCGGGCCTGGAAGATCTGGCGCTATGAGCAACGCTGCCCACCATGTCAGCGTCCTCCTCTCCGAAGCGATCGATGCCCTGAATGTCCGTCCCGACGGTTGCTATGTCGACGGCACTTTCGGCCGGGGTGGGCACAGCCGCGCCGTGCTCGAGCGTTTGGGGTCAGGCGGGCGGCTGGTGGCCTTCGATCGTGATCCGAAGGCGATCGCGGCCGGTGCGGCGATCGACGACTCCCGTTTCCTGTTGATTCATGCGCCGTTCAGCGAGATGGCGCAGTCGCTCGATGCGGCAGGCGTCGGTCGGGTCGATGGGGTGTTGCTGGATCTGGGCGTGTCGTCGCCGCAACTCGACGAAGCCGAGCGTGGCATGAGTTTCCGCTTCGATGCGCCTCTGGACATGCGCATGGATACGAGCCGCGGTGAAACCGTGGCCCAGTGGCTGGCCCGGGCGGAGGTCGGCGAAATTACCGAGGTGGTGAAGGACTATGGGGAAGAACGGTTTGCTCATGCGATTGCAAAGGCGATTGTTGCTGCTCGGGCAGGGGGGGCTGTTGCAACCACTGGACAACTTGCCGCACTCGTGGAAAAAGCGGTCCGCACGCGCGAGCCGGGGCAACATCCAGCGACGCGCACCTTCCAGGCTCTTCGGATTTTCATCAACGCGGAGCTTGAGGAGCTGTCGCTAGTCCTGCCGCAATGCGTCGATCGGCTGACGACCGGTGGGCGGCTGGTGGTGATCAGCTTCCACTCGCTCGAAGATCGCATCGTCAAGCGCTTCATGCGCGACGCCTCGGTGCCGCCGCGCCTGCCGCGCGGTCTGCCGGTGCGCGAGGCCGACCGCCCGGCGCCGAAGCTGCGCCTGGTGGGCAAGGCGGTGAAGGCCGGCGAGGCGGAAGTGCGCGCCAACCCGCGCGCGCGCAGCGCCGTGATGCGTGTCGCCGAACGGACGGAGGCTGGCCATGCTGCGGGTTGATGCCCTGTTGGTGATCGTGGTGGTGGCCAGCGCCCTGGGCGTGGTGGCCGCGCAGCATCAGGCGCGCAAGCTGCATACCGACCTGGAGCGCGATCAGGCGCGCATGCGCCAGCTGGAAGTGGAGTGGGGGCAGTTGCAACTGGAACAAAGCACCTGGGCGGCGCATGTGCGCATCGAAAAGATCGCCCGAGAGCGCTTGCGGATGCAACCACCGGGTGCCGACCGGATCCTGATTGTCGAGGGGTCGCCATGAGCAAGCGAAGCGTCACCTTCAATCACAATCCGCTTCTTGCGAAAGGGCTGCCGGTCTGGCGGCCCCGTGTCGTTTTGCTGGCCCTGCTGTGCGGCTCCTTTGCATTGGTGGCGCGGGCCGCCTATCTGCAGGGGGTCAATGACGAATTCCTGCAGGCCAAGGGCGAGTCGCGCTACGCGCGGGTGATCGAGATCCCGGCCACCCGCGGCAAGATCACCGATCGCCACGGTACGGTGCTGGCGGCGAGCACGCCGGTGAAGTCGATCTGGGCGATTCCGGGCGATGCCAAGCTGACGCCGGCCGAGGTGCGCAAGCTGGCCGGTCTGCTCGACATGGATGCACGCGACCTGAGCCATCGTCTGGGCAAGGACGGGGACTTCGTCTATCTGAAGCGCCAGGTGCCGCCCGAGGTGGCCGAGCGTGTGGCCGAGATGAAACTGGCCGGCATCCACGAGCAGCGCGAATACCGCCGCTACTACCCCGGTGCCGAAGTGATGTCGCATCTGCTCGGCTTCACCGGGGTGGACGATCACGGCCAGGAGGGCGTGGAGCTGGCCTTCGACCGCCAGCTGACCGGCAAGCCGGGGTCGCGCCGGGTGATCAAGGATCGCCGCGGTCGCATCGTCGAAGATGTGGAGTCGATCCGCACCCCGCAGGAAGGGCAGGATATCGCCCTGTCGGTGGACGCCAAGATCCAGTACCTCGCCTATGCGGCGCTGCAGTCGGCCATGGACACCTACCGCGCCAAGGCCGGCGGTGTGGTGGTGCTCGATGCGCGCAGCGGCGAAGTGCTGGCCATGGTCAATGCGCCGTCCTACAACCCCAATAATCGTGAGTCGCTCAGTGGCGCCCAGCTGCGCAACCGTGCGCTGACCGACACCTTCGAGCCGGGCTCGGTCGTCAAGCCGATCATTGCCGCGATGGCGCTCGAGAGCGGCAAGTTCCGCTTCGACACCGTCATCGATACCGGCAACGGCCGCATGGCGCTGGCCAATGCGACGATTTCCGATACCAAGCCGCACGGTCGCCTGACCGTGGCCGAGGTGATCCAGAAGTCGTCGAACATCGGCGCGGTGCGCATGGCCATGAGCTTCGAGCCGCAGCAGATGTGGCGGGTCTATGACGAGATGGGCTTCGGTTCGGCAGTCGGTCTCGGTTTTCCTGGCGAGGCGTCGGGGCGCTTGCGTGCCGCCAATCAATGGCGGCCGATCGAGCAGGCGACCATGGCCTATGGCTACGGTCTGTCGGCCAGCCTGATGCAAGTGGCGCGCTCCTATCTGGTGTTTGCCCGCGATGGCGAGATGATCCCGGTCACGCTGACCCGCGCCGATGCGCCGCCGCCGGCCGGCCGTCGCGTGTTCTCGGCGCAGACCGTGCGCGAGACGCGGGCCATGATGGAAATGGTGACGCAGGCTGGCGGCACGGCGGTGCATGGCCAGGTGCCGGGTTACCGGGTGGCCGGCAAGACCGGTACCTCGCACAAGCTCGAAGGCGCCAACTACACCAGCAAATACATTGCCTCCTTCGTCGGCCTGGCGCCGGTGAGCGATCCGCGCCTGGTGGTGGCGGTGATGATCGACGAGCCGAGCGGCAAGCAGTACTACGGCGGTCAGGTGGCTGGGCCGGTGTTTGCCCGCGTGATGGGCGGTGCGCTGCGCGCACTGTCGATTCCGCCCGATGCGCCGGTGACGCCGATGCAAGTGGCGCGCGGCAAGGAAGAGCCGACCGCCGCACGGGGGCGCATGTGAGCCGCAAAGACGCCCTCCAACTCCTCGATGCCCTGAAGGCGGCCGGCGTGGCCGTCACCGGGGTGAGTGCCGACTCGCGCGCCGTGGCGCCGGGCGATGTGTTCCTCGCGCATCCGGGCCTGAAGGCCGACGGGCGCAACTATATCGCTCAGGCCGTCGCCGACGGTGCCGCGGCGGTGATCTACGAAGCCGCGGACGATTTCACCCCGCCGGCCGTCGCCGTGCCGATGCTGCCGGCGACCGGGCTGCGCGCGTTGGCCGGCTACCTGGCCGATGCGGTGTATGGCTCGCCCTCGGCGCAGTTGTGGGTGGCCGGCGTGACCGGCACCAACGGCAAGACCACCGTCAGCCAGTGGCTGGCGCGCGCGCTGACGCTGCACGGCACGCGTTGCGGCGTGATCGGCACGCTCGGCAGTGGCTTCCCCGACAAACTGGCCGAAGGCCTGCACACCACGCCCGAGGCGGTGGCGGTCCATCGCACCCTGGCCTGGCTGCGGGGCGAAGGTGCTCGCGCGGTGGCCATGGAGGTGTCCTCCATCGGCTTGCACCAGGGGCGCGTGGCCGGGGTGCGTTTCGATGTGGCGATCTTCACCAACCTCACGCGTGATCATCTCGACTACCACGGTGACATGCAGTCCTATGCCGAGGCCAAGGCCGATTTGTTCCGCATGGAGATCGACCACGCGGTGATCAACCTCGACGATCCGTTCGGCGTGGAACTGATGCGGCGCCAAGTGGCCAAAGGCGCATCGGTCATCGGCTACACCCTGGTGGCGCAGAACGCGGCCCAGGGGCCGGAGGGGCGTGTGCTGTTGGCCGAGCAGGTGCGCGCCACGGCGGCCGGCATCCGCTTCGACGCCCGTTGGCAAGGCGAGTGCGTGCCGGTCAGCGTGCCGCTGGTGGCCGATTTCAACGTCTCCAACATCCTGGCCGTGATCGGCGCCTTGCTCGCTCATGGTGCCCGCCTCGACGAAGCGGTGCAGGCCTGCCTGCGCCTGCGCCCGCCGCCAGGGCGCATGCAGATGCTCGGCGGGGTCGGCGAGCCGCTGGTGCTGGTCGACTACGCCCATACCCCGGATGCCCTGGAAAAGGTGCTGGTCGCCGCGCGGCAAAGCGCTGCAGCGCGGGGTGGTCGCCTCGTCTGCGTGTTTGGTTGTGGCGGTGATCGCGACACCGGCAAGCGCCCGCTGATGGGGCGTGTCGCCACCGATCTGGCCGATGTGGTGTGGGTCACCAGCGACAACCCGCGCAGCGAAGATCCCGAGCAGATTCTCGACCAGATCGCGGTGGCGCAGAGCGCGACGGCGCATCGCGTTACCGACCGGGTGCGGGCGATTGCCGAGGCGGTGGTCAGCGCCGGTGCCGACGATGTGGTGGTCATCGCGGGCAAGGGCCACGAGCCGTATCAGGAAATTCAGGGCGTGCGCCATCCCTTTTCGGATGAAGCGCATGCCCGGGCTGCGCTGGCGCAGTGGGCAGCCAGCCATGGAGCGCGCACATGATCGATTTGCAGACCATCGCCCAGGCCCTCGGCGCGCACGCGACCGGCCAGGCAAGCATTGACGCGGTCCTGAGCGACTCGCGCACGCTCGTGCCGGGGTGCCTCTTCGTCGCCCTGCGCGGCGAGCGCTTCGACGGGCATGACTATCTGGACGCCGCCCGCCAGGCCGGCGCCGCGGCGGCGATGGTGGATCGGGCCTATGCCGACGCCCATCCCGACGGTGGCGATCTGCCCTGGCTGGTGGTTAACGACACCCGGCAGGGCCTGGGTGCGCTGGCCGCCTGGTGGCGTCGCCGCTTCGACATCCCGGTGATCGGCGTGACCGGCAGCAACGGCAAGACCACCGTCAAGGAAATGTGCGCGGCGATCGCCGGTGCCATGGTCGCGCGCAAGGGCTTGTTGCCCGACGCCTCGGTGCTGGCCACGGCGGGCAATTTCAACAACGACATCGGCATGCCGCTGACCTTGCTGCGCCTGCGCCCCGAGCACTGTGTCGCGATAATCGAGATGGGCATGAACCATCCCGGTGAAATCGGCTATCTGTCCTCGCTGGCGGCGCCGACCGTGGCGGTCATCAGCAACGCCTTGCGCGCCCATCTGGCCGGCCTGGGCGATCTGGATGCCGTGGCGCGCGAGAAAGGGGCCATCTACGGCGGGCTGATCGACGGCGGCGTCGCCGTGATCAATGCCGACGACGCCTTCGCCCCGTATTGGCAAGGGATCAACCGCGATCGCCAGAGGCTGAGCTTCGGCCTCGGCCCCACCGCAGAGGTGCGCGCCGACTGCGAACTGCATGGGCTGGGCGTGCGCATGTGCCTGCACCATGACGGCGCGACCACCTGCTTCCCGCTGCAGGTGCCGGGGCTGCACAACGCGCGCAACGCCTGCGCCGCCGCGGCTGCCTGTCTGGCCGCCGGCATGACGCTCGATGACGTCGCCGCCGGGCTATCCAGCTACCGCGGCACGCGTGGGCGCCTGACCCAGCGCGCCGGCCTCAACGGCGCCACGGTGCTCGACGACACCTACAACGCCAACCCCGATTCGGCGCGTGTCGCCATCGACGTGTTGGCCGCTACGCCGGGGCGCAAGGTGATGGTGCTCGGCGACATGGGCGAACTGGGCGAGGCCAGTGCGCAGATGCATGACGAGGTCGGCGGCTATGCCAAGAGCCAGGGCATCGACCATCTGCTGGCGCTGGGGCAGGCCAGCGTGGTGGCGGCGCGCAACTTCGGCGCTGGCGGCGAACACTTCGAGCGCATCGAGGACCTGATCGAGACGCTGAAAAAACTGATGGACGAGGACACCGTGGTGCTGGTGAAAGGATCGCGCTTCATGCGCATGGAGCGGGTGGCCAACGCGGTGACCGCCGATTCGAACGGCTCGGAGGACGGCCATGCTGCTTGAGTTTGCCCTGTGGCTCGGTCAGGACGTGCGCACCTTCAACGTGTTCGGCTATATCACGCTGCGCACGGTGCTGGCGGCACTGACCGCGCTGGCGATCTCCTTCATCTTCGGCCCGGCGGTGATCCGCTGGCTGGCCGCCAAGAAGATCGGCCAGGCGGTGCGCGACGACGGCCCCAAGTCGCACCTGACCAAGGCCGGCACGCCGACCATGGGCGGTGCGCTGATCCTCATCGCCATCGGCATCACCACCTTGCTGTGGGGCGATCTGCGCAACCTCTATGTGTGGGTGACGCTGCTTGTCACGCTGGGCTTCGGCGCCGTGGGCTGGGTCGATGACTGGCGCAAGGTGGTGCATCGCGATCCGAAAGGGCTGGCCAGTCGCTGGAAGTACTTGTGGACCTCGGTGATCGCCCTGGCCGGCGCGCTGCTCCTCGGCCTCACGGCCAGCGACCCGGCGCAGACCACGCTGATCGTGCCCTTCTTCAAGGACGTGGCCTATCCGCTGGGCTTCGGCGGCTTCGTGCTGCTGTCCTACTTCGTGATCACCGGCACCAGCCATGCGGTGAACCTGACCGACGGTCTCGACGGTCTGGCGATCATGCCGACCGTGATGGTGGCCGGCGCGCTGGCCATCTTCGCCTACGTGGCGGGCCATGCCGGCTTCTCCAAATACCTGGGCGTGCCCTACATCGCCGGTGCCGGCGAGCTGGCGGTGTTCTGCGGTGCCATCGCCGGGGCGGGGCTGGGCTTCCTGTGGTTCAACGCCTACCCGGCCGAAGTGTTCATGGGCGATGTCGGCGCGCTGGCGCTCGGCGCGGCGCTGGGCACCGTGGCCGTCGTGGTGCGCCAGGAAATCGTGCTTTTCATCATGGGCGGCCTGTTCGTCGCCGAAACCCTGTCGGTGATGTTGCAGGTCATCTACTTCAAGGCGACCGGCGGCAAGCGCATCTTCCGCATGGCGCCGCTGCATCACCACTACGAACTGGGTGGCTGGAAGGAAACGCAGGTGGTGGTCCGCTTCTGGATCATCACCATCATGCTGGTGCTGTTCGGGCTGTCGACGCTGAAGCTGCGCTGAGGAAAGACATGGGCATGTGGCAAGGCAAACACGTATTGGTGCTCGGGCTGGGGGAATCCGGCCTAGCCCTCGCGCGCTGGTTGGCGCACGAGGGGGCATCGGTGCGCGTGGCCGACAGCCGGGCCCATCCGCCCGGTGCCGAGGCGCTGCATGCCGCGCTGCCCGAGGTCACACTGAGCACTGGCGCGTTCGCGCTGAGCCTGCTCGATGGCGTCGATGTGCTGGCCATCAGCCCCGGGCTCGATCCGCGCTTGCCGATCATCGAAGGCGCGCGTGCGCGCGGCATTCCGGTCACCGGCGAGATCCAGGTCTTCGTCGATGCGCTCGAATCGCTCGGCGCGCGTGCGCGTTGCCGGCTGATTGCCATCACCGGTACCAATGGCAAGACCACCACCACCGCGCTGACCGCCGCGCTGTGCCGCGCCGCCGGCCTGGATGCGGTGGAGGCCGGCAACATCAGCCCGGCCACGCTGGCGGTGCTGCTCGATCGCGTGAGCGCCGGCCGGCCCTTGCCCGACTGCTGGGTGCTCGAACTGTCGAGCTTCCAGCTCGAAACCGTCACCGAGCTGCGCGCCGATGCGGCGGTGGTGCTCAATATCAGCGACGACCATCTCGACCGCTACGATTCGCTGGCCGACTATGCCGCCACCAAGGCGCGTATCTTCGCCGGCGCCCGGGTGGCCGTCGCCAATCGCGACGACGCCCGGGTGGCCGCCATGGTCGCCGATGCGGCCGGCTGCACTTTCGGCCTGGACGCCCCGCATCGCGTCTCCGACTACGGTCTGCGCGATGGTCAGCTGATGCGCGGCGACGAGCCGCTGATCGCCGTCGATGCCCTGCCGCTGGCCGGCTTGCACAACGCCGCCAATGCGCTGGCGGCCATGGCCCTGTGCGAAGCGGTCGGCCTGCCCACGGAACGCCTGCTCGACGGCCTGCGCCGTTTCCGCGGCCTGGCGCACCGGGTCGAGCGCATTGCCGAGCGCGACGATGGCGTCACCTATTATGACGATTCCAAGGGCACCAACGTGGGCGCTACAATCGCCGCCTTGAGTGGCCTGCAGCGTTCGGTGCTGCTGATCGCCGGCGGTGACGGCAAGGGGCAGGACTTCACGCCGCTGCGCGAGCCGGTGGCGCGCCATGCCCGGGCCGTGATCCTGATCGGCCGCGACGGGCCGCAGATTGCCGCCGCGCTCGACGGCGCCGGCGTGCCGATCGAATTCGCCACCGACCTGCCGCGCGCCGTGCTGCGTGCCGACGCGCTGGCCCAGCCGGGCGACGCGGTGCTGCTGTCGCCGGCCTGCGCCAGCTTCGACATGTTCCGCAACTACGCGCACCGCGCCGAAGTTTTCGTCGCCGCGGTACGCGCCTTGCCGCGTGTGGAGGCCGCATGAAGCTCAGCCTCCCGTTCGCGAATCTCTTCGCCCGTCGCGGAAATGATCTCCCGGCGGCCCGGCGTGCCGTGCATCGGCTCAGCGCGCCAGCCGCCCAGCCACGTGAACTCGACCCGATGCTGATCTGGTCGTCCGTGGCCCTGTTGATGATCGGGCTGGTGATGGTTTACTCCTCCTCCATCGCCACTGCCGAAGGCCTGGCCTACACCGGCCACCAGAGTACCTACTACCTGGTGCGTCATGCGGTGTTCCTGCTGGTCGGCACGATCATCGGTGCGGTGGCTTTCCAGCTGCCCATGCGCATCTGGCAGCAGATGGCGCCGCACCTTTTTCTTGGGGGCATCGTGTTGCTGGTGCTGGTGGTGATGCCCGGCATCGGCCGCGAGGTCAATGGCGCCAGTCGTTGGCTGCCGCTCGGTCCGCTCAACTTCCAGCCCTCCGAGGCCATGAAGCTGTTCGCCGCGCTGTATGCGGCCGACTACACGGTGCGCAAGCTGCCGCACATGCAAAGCTTCAAGCGCGCCTTTCTGCCGATGGCCGGAGTGGTGCTGCTGGTCGGCTTCCTGCTCCTCAAGGAGCCGGACTTCGGCGCCTTCGTGGTGATCACCGCGATCGCCTTCGGCATCCTCTTCCTCGGCGGCATCAATGTACGCGTGTTCGCCCTGCTGGCGGTGGTGGCGGTGATCGGCTTCATGCTGCTGATCTGGCTGTCGCCCTACCGGCGCGACCGCATCTTCGGCTTCATGGATCCGTTCCAGGACGCCTTCGGCAAGGGCTATCAGCTCTCGCATGCGCTGATCGCCTTCGGCCGCGGCGAATGGTTCGGCGTCGGCCTCGGTGCCAGCGTCGAGAAGCTGTTCTACCTGCCCGAGGCGCACACCGACTTTATCCTCGCCATCATCGCCGAAGAGCTCGGCCTGGTCGGCGTACTGGTGGTGATCGTGCTGTTCGCCATGCTGGTGCACCGCGCCTTCGCCATCGGCCGCCAGGCGATCGACCTCGAACGCTTCTTCGCCGGCCTGGTGGCGCAGGGCATCGGCCTGTGGATCGGCGTGCAGTCCTTCATCAACATGGGCGTCAACATGGGCCTGCTGCCCACCAAGGGGCTGACCCTCCCGCTGATGAGCTTCGGCGGCTCGGGCATCGTCGCCAACTGCCTGGCGCTGGCGATCCTGCTGCGGATCGATTGGGAAAATCGACAAATCATGCGCGGAGGTGGCGCATGACACCGGAGCGCATGATTTGGCGGGATCAAAGGAGCATCGCATCGTGCGCCAGCGCGATGCGGAGCCAAAACCGAGCCAAGCACCTCCGCGGAGGTGGCGCATGAAGACGCTGATGGTCATGGCCGGCGGCACCGGTGGGCACATCTACCCGGGCATTGCGGTGGCCGAGGCGCTGCGCGCCGAGGGCTGGCGTATCGTCTGGCTGGGCAACGCCGACCGCATGGAGGGCCGGCTGATTCCCGCGCGCGGCTACGAGACGGCCTGGATCCGCTTCGGCGCACTGCGCGGCAAGGGCCCGATGGCCAAACTGCTGCTGCCGCTGAACCTGCTGCGCGGCTTCTGGCAGGCGCTGGCCGCCATTCGCCGGACGAAGCCCGACGTGGTGCTGGGCATGGGCGGCTACGTGAGCTTCCCCGGCGGCATGATGGCCGCGCTGCTCGGCCGGCCGCTGGTGGTGCACGAGCAGAATTCGGTGGCCGGGCTGGCCAACCGGGTGCTGGCGCGGGTGGCGGACCGCATCGTCACCGGATTCCCGAAAGTGATGCCGGGCAGCCGCTGGCTGGGCAACCCGGTGCGTGCCGACATCGTGGCGCTGCCCGAACCCGACCTGCGTTTTGCCGAACGCGAGGGGCCGCTGCGGGTGCTGGTGATCGGTGGCAGCCTCGGCGCCAAGGTGCTCAACGACACGGTGCCGCAGGCGCTGGCCAGCCTGGCCGAGGCGGTGCGTCCGCAGGTGGTGCATCAGGCCGGCGCGACCCAGATCGACGCGCTGCGCGAGGCCTACGCGGCCGCGCGGGTCAGCGGCGATCTGCGCCCCTTCATCGACGATATGGCTGCCGCCTATGCCGAGGCCGACGTGGTCATCTGCCGTGCCGGTGCGCTCACCGTGGCCGAGCTGGCCGCCGCCGGCGTGCCCAGCATCCTGGTGCCGCTGCCGCATGCGGTGGATGACCACCAGACCGGCAATGCGCGCTTCCTGGCCGACCGCGGCGCCGCCTACCTGCTGCCCCAAAGCGAGCTGAGCGCCGAGCGTCTGGCCGGCGTCCTGCGCGGGCTGGACCGCCGCCGTCTGCGCGACATGGCCAACGCCGCCCGCGCCCTGGCGCGCCCGCAGGCGGCCGCCGAGGTGGCGCAGCTGTGCCGCGAGCTGGCGGCCGACAAGGAGTCCAAAGCATCATGAAACACAAGGTCAAACGCGTTCATTTCGTGGGGATCGGCGGCGCCGGCATGAGCGGCATCGCCGAAGTGCTGATCAACCAGGGCTTCGCGGTGAGCGGCTCCGACCTGGGCGAGAGCGCCGCGACACGTCGCCTGACGGCGATGGGCGCGCGCGTGATGCGCGGCCATGACGCGGCCCATGCCGCCGATGCCGACGTGGTGGTGGTGTCCACCGCGGTCAAGCCCGACAACCCCGAAGTGCGTGCCGCCCGCGTGCGCCAGGTGCCGGTGGTGCCGCGCGCCCAGATGCTCGCCGAGATCATGCGCCTCAAGCAGGGCGTGGCGATCGCCGGCACCCACGGCAAGACCACCACCACTTCGCTGACCGCCAGCATCCTGGCCGAAGGCGGGCTCGACCCGACCTTCGTCATCGGCGGCCGCCTCAATGCCGCCGGTGCCAACGCGCGCCTGGGCAAGGGCGACTTCCTGGTCGCCGAGGCGGACGAATCCGACGCCTCCTTTTTGCTGCTCAACCCGGTGATTTCGGTGGTGACCAACATCGACGCCGATCACATGGACACCTACGGCCACGACTTCGCGCGCCTCAAGCAGGCCTTCATCGACTTCCTGCAGCGCCTGCCCTTCTACGGCGTGGCCGTGCTGTGCGAGGACGACCCGCACGTGCGCTCGATCATGCCGCTGGTGTCCAAGCAGATCGTGCGCTACGGCTTTTCGCCCAACGCCAACATCCGTGCCGAGAACGTGCGCGCCGAGGCCGGCCGCATGGTCTTCGACGTGCTGCGCATCAACGGCACGGTGTCGCGCTTGCCGGTCACGCTGAACATGCCGGGGACGCACAACGTGCTCAACGCCCTGGCCGCCATCGCTGTGGCGACGGAGGTGGGCGTCGCGGACGAGGCGATCATCCAGGCGCTCGCCGACTTCAAAGGCGTGGGGCGGCGTTTCCAGCGCTATGGCGACGTGCCCTTGGCCGCGGGCGGCAGCTTCACGCTGGTGGACGACTACGGCCACCACCCGGTCGAGATGGCCGCCACCATCGAGGCGGCGCGCGGCGCCTTCCCGGGGCGGCGGTTGGTGCTGGCCTTCCAGCCGCATCGCTACACCCGGACCCGAGACTGCTTCGAGGACTTCGTCAAGGTGCTGTCCACCGTCGATGCACTGGTGCTGGCCGAGGTGTATGCCGCCGGCGAGGCGCCGGTGGTGGCGGCCGACGGTCGGGCGCTGGCCCGCGCGCTGCGCGTGGCCGGGCGCATCGAGCCGGTGTTCGTCGAGCAGATCGAAGACATGAGCAAGACGGTGCTCGACGTGGTGCAGGACGGCGACGTGGTGCTGACCATGGGCGCGGGCTCGATCGGCGGGGTGCCGGGCCAGCTCGCTGGCGAAGAGGCCGCGTGAGCGCGCGGCGATCGGACAAGATGCAATGACGGAAATGGCAGACAACATGCAGGCGAAATTCGGAAAGGTGGCGGTGCTGATGGGCGGCTCGTCCGCCGAGCGCGAGGTGTCGCTGATGTCGGGCAAGGCCGTGCTCGCGGCCCTGCAGGGCGCCGGCGTGGATGCCCATGCCTTCGATCCGGCCGACACCGACCTGCATGTGCTCAAGGACGAAGGCTACGACCGCGCCTTCCTGGCGCTGCATGGCCGTGGCGGTGAAGACGGCACGGTGCAGGGCATGCTCGAAATGCTCGCCATCCCCTATACCGGCAGCGGGGTGATGGCCTCGGCGCTGTCGATGGACAAGTGGCGCACCAAGCTGGTGTGGCTGGCCGCCGGCCTGCCCACGCCGCGCTTTCACATCATCGACGAGACCAGTGACTGGTCCGCCGTGGCCGCCGACCTGGGCCTGCCGATCTTCGTCAAGCCGGTGCACGAAGGGTCGAGCATGGGCGCCACCAAGGTCACCGATGCAAGCCAGTTGGCCGACGCCTGGGCGCTCGCGGCGCGTTTCGACACCTTGGTGATCGCCGAGGAGTTTATCGAAGGCCAGGAGCTGACCATTCCCTTCTTGGGCGACGAAGTGCTACCGGTGGTGCGCATCGTGGCGCCGGGGGGCAACTACGACTATCAGAACAAGTACTTCACCGACGACACCCAGTATTTCTGCCCCAGCGGTTTGCCCGCGGCGCTGGAAGCCGAGCTGCAGGCGCTGATGTTGCGCGCCGCCCGCGTGCTGGCCTGCCGCGGCTGGGGGCGGGGCGACCTGATCCTGACCGAGGCCGGCGAACCCTATCTGCTCGAAATGAACACCACCCCCGGCATGACCGGCCATTCGCTGGTGCCGATGTCGGCCCGCGTCGCCGGCTACGACTTCACCGCCCTGTGCCTGTCGATTCTGGAGAAAGCGCGCCTTGGCTGACATCCGCCCCCGTCCTGCTGCCCGCGGCACCGCCAACCGGCGCACCGGTGGCGGACGGCTGCGCGTGGGCGTGTGGCACCGGCCGGCCGTGCTCAACCTGATCTCCGACGCGTTGCTGCTGGTGGCCACGGCAATGATCGGCTACGCGCTGGTGACCTGGCTGGCAGCGCGCCCGGCCTTCCAGCTGCGCGAAGTGACGGTGCTGACGCCGCCGGCGCAGGTGTCGGCCGAGCAGTTGCAGTACGCCGCCCGCTCGGCGGTCAAGGGCAACTTCTTCACGGTGGATCTGGTGCAGGTGCGCGAGGCCTTCGAGAAGCTGCCCTGGGTGCGCCGTGCCCAGGTGCGCCGCCACTGGCCCGACACCCTGGAGGTGCGCCTCGAGGAACACCAGGCGGTGGCCTACTGGACGGTGAACGACAGCGGCGACACCCGCCTGGTCAATCGCCAGGGCGAGGTCTTCGTCGCTGCCAGCAATGCGCACATGCCGGCGTTTCTGGGCCCCGAAGGCTATGCCGGCTACCTCCTGGCGAACTACGCGCGCTTCTCGGAGCTGCTCGCGCCGATGGGGCGGGAGCTGGTCGAGCTGGGGCTGTCGGCACGCGAGGCATGGCAGCTCACGCTCGACGACGGGCTGGTGATCCGCCTCGGCCGGGACCGCGAGAAGGCGCATGTCGAGGAGCGCATCGCCCGTTTCGTCGCGACCTATCCGAAGGCGCTGGCCAAACTGCCCGAGCCGATGACGGTGGCGGTGGTCGATTTGCGGTATCCGAATGGTTTCGCCCTCCTGCCGGCGGGTGACAAGAAGGCTGTGGAAAGCAAAAAATGAGCAAGGAATACAAAGACCTCGTTGTCGGCCTCGATATCGGCACCTCGAAAACCACCTGCATGGTGGCCGAGGTGCGCCCCGATGGTCAGTTCAACGTGATCGGCCTCGGCACCCAGCCGTCGAACGGCCTGCGCCGCGGCGTGGTGGTCAACATCGAGGCCACCGTCGATGCCATCTCGCGGGTCATCCAGGAAGTCGAGTTGATGGCCGACTGCAAGATCGGCGATGTGTATACCGGCATCGCCGGCAGCCACATCAAGAGCTTCAACTCGAACGGCATGGTGGCGATCAAGGACAAGGAAGTGTCCACCATGGATGTCGAGCGCGTCATCGAAGTGGCGCGCGCCATGCCGATCCCGGCCGATCAGCAGATCCTGCACATCCTCACCCAGGAATTCATCATCGACGGCCAGGACGGCGTGCGCGAGCCGATCGGCATGAGCGGCGTCAAGCTGGAGGTGAAGGTGCACATCGTCACCGGCGCGGTGTCGGCCGCGCAGAACGTGATCAAGTGCGTGCGCCGCTGCGGGCTGGAGGTGATGGACCTGATCCTGCAACCGCTGGCCTCCAGCTACGCCACCTTGTCGGAAGACGAAAAGGGCCTCGGCGTGTGCCTGGTCGATATCGGCGGCGGCACCACCGACCTGGCGGTGTTCACCCAGGGCGCGATCCGCCACACCGCGGTGATCCCGGTGGCCGGCGACCAGATCACCAACGACATCGCCATGGCGCTGCGCACGCCGACCGCCGAGGCCGAGGAAATCAAGATCCGCCATGGCGTGGCCATGAGCTCGCTGGCCGATCCGGCCGAGATGATCGAAGTGCCCGGTGTGGGCGACCGCAGCGCACGCAAGCTGTCGCGCCAGGCCCTGGCCGACGTGATCGAGCCGCGCGTCTCGGAGCTGTTCGAGCTGGTGCAGTCGGAGCTGCGCCGCAGCGGCTACGAGGAGCTGCTCTCGTCCGGCATCGTGCTCACCGGCGGTGCCTCGGTAATGGACGGGATGATCGAGCTGGGCGAAGAAATCTTCCATATGCCGGTGCGCGTTGGTGCGCCGCAGTATTCGGGCGGCCTGGCCGACGTGGTGTGTCAGCCGCGTTATGCCACCGCGATGGGGTTGATGGTCGAGGCCATGGCGCAGCGCCGACGTGGTCTGCAGGCGCGCGAGACGCGCAACCTGCGTCAGGCCTTCGACCGGATGAAGGGTTGGTTTGCACGTAACTTCTAGGGCCTGTCTTCGGGCAGGGTTTTGTATGAATTTGTAGTGCGTCTGTTGTTGCCCGGTATTTAGTTTTAGAATGCGAAGTCAATACTAAATACCGGTACGCGCAGACGAGAAAGTGGCGTTAAAGCCGTTTTTCAAGGAGGCGAGGCACATGTTTGAAATCGTTGAGAAGGAACCGACCGGCACCATCATCAAGGTGATCGGGCTCGGAGGCGCGGGCGGCAATGCCGTCGATCACATGATCCGCGAGGGCGTGCACGGGGTGGAATTCATCACCGCCAATACCGATGCGCAGGCGCTCAAGCGCAATCTTGCAACGCACAAAGTTCAGCTGGGTACCTCCGGCCTCGGCGCCGGCGCCAAGCCGGAAGCCGGGCGCTGCTCCGCGCAGGAAGCGCGCGAGATGATCGCCGAGGCGATCCAGGGCGCCCACATGGTGTTCATCACCGCCGGCATGGGCGGCGGCACCGGCACCGGCGCCGCACCGGTGGTGGCCGAAGTGGCCAAGGAAATGGGCATTCTCACCGTCGGCGTGGTGACCAAGCCCTTCGACTTCGAGAACCGCGACCGCGTCGCCGACAGCGGCATCGAAGAGCTCTCCAGCCATGTCGATTCGCTGATCGTGGTGCTCAACGACAAGCTGATGGAAGTGCTGGGCGATGACGCCAGCCTCGAAGACGGATTCCGCGCCGCCGACAACGTGCTGCGCAACGCCGTCGGCGGGATCGCCGAGATCATCAACATCCCCGGCCTGGTGAACGTCGACTTCCAGGACGTGCGCACGGTGATGGCCGAGATGGGCCGCGCCATGATGGGTTCGGCCGAAGCGGCCGGCATCGACCGCGCGCGCATCGCCGCCGAACAGGCCGCCGCCAGCCCGTTGCTCGAAGGCGTGGAGCTGTCCGGTGCGCGTGGCGTGCTGATCAACCTGACCGCCAGCCGTTCGCTGAAGATGTCGGAAGTGAAGGAAGCGGTGAACACCGTGCGCGCCTTCGCCGCCAAGGACGCCTTCGTGATCTACGGCACCGTCTTCGACGAGGCCATGGAAGACCGCATCCGCGTCACCGTGGTGGCCACCGGCCTGGGCAGCCCGGCGGTGTCGGCCAGCAAGCCGGTGATGCAGGTGGTGCAGGGCACCGGTACCTACGGCCCGTCGAGCGGCGCGCATGACAGCGACGTGCCGGCGGTGATCCGCAGCGGTCGGCGCACCACCGTCGAGGCCATGAGCGCCAGCGGCGTGGGCACCTACGACATTCCGGCCTTCCTGCGCAAGCAGGCGGATTGACCGGAAACGCTTCGCCCCGGCGGGCGCCCGACGCATGGACGATGCCTCCCGTCCGCGCGTCAGGCGCCCGTCGCCGTTCGAAATGGGCGTTGTGCACCGCATGCTAGACTTCAGTTTGTTGCGCCCACGCCGTTTTTTCGGGCGCCCCGACTCTGAATTGCGACGGATCATGATCAAGCAACGCACCCTCAAATCGACCATTTCGGCCACCGGTGTCGGCCTGCACGGCGGACGCAAGGTGACGATGGTGCTGCGCCCGGCGGCGCCGGACACGGGCATCGTGTTCCACCGCGTGGATCTCGATCCGCCGGTCGATCTGCCGGCCGATCCGTATTCGGTGGTCGACACCCGCCTGTGCTCGGGCCTGCAGCAGGGCGAAGCCAAGGTCGGGACGGTCGAGCACCTGATGTCGGCGCTGGCCGGCCTCGGCGTAGATAATGCGCATGTCGACGTCGATGCGCCCGAATTGCCGATTCTCGATGGCAGTGCCGGGCCTTTCGTCTTTCTGATTCAGTCGGCCGGGCTTGAGGAACAGGCGGCGCCCAAGCGCTTCCTGCGCGTCAAGAAGCCGGTGGAGTACCGCGAGGACGACAAATGGGTGCGGCTTGAGCCTTACGACGGCTTCAAGCTGGATTTCTCCATCGTCTTCAATCACCCGGCCATCAACCGCACCGTTACCGATGCTTCGGTCGATTTCGCCGAAGTGTCGTATGCGCAGGGGGTTGCGCGTGCGCGCACCTTCGGCTTCGTCCAGGACGTGGAGTTCATGCGCTCGAACGGCCTGGCGCTGGGCGGCAGCCTGGACAACGCCATCGTGATGGACGAGTACCGCATCCTCAATGCCGACGGCCTGCGTTACAACGACGAGTTCGTCAAACACAAGGTGCTCGACGCCATCGGCGACCTGTACTTGGCCGGCAAGCCCCTGCTGGCCGCCTACTCGGCGCACAAATCGGGCCATGCGCTGAACAACCAGGTGCTGCGCGTGCTGCTCGAAGACGAGAGCGCCTGGGAGATCGTCACCTTCGACGACGAGTCCCGTGCGGCGCCGGGCGTGCAACGCATGTTCGAACCGGTCATGGGCTGACGCGCCATGTTCGTCATCCGGCTGGCCAGCGCCATTGCGCTGATCCTGGTGGGCGGTTCGCTGGTGCTCTACCTGCTCTCCGGCAACGTGCGCTACCGGCACTGGGCCTGGGTGTTCACCCGCGTCGGGCTGGTGGTGTTGCTGGTGTTCATCGCCTTGCTGCTGGTCGAGCGCCTGCTGGCGCCGATCCTCTAGCGCCGTCCGGCGCCTTCCTGATCAACGCTGCCCGGCCGGCGGCTCACTCCGGCTACGCCGCACGAAGCGCTCCAGCGCCTTGCGCAGCGGGTCGTCGTCGGGCAGATGGTCGGCCAGCGAGCGCAGTGCGTCCTGTGCCTGTGTGCTGACGATGCGCTGTGTCGGTGGCTTTGGCGGTGGCGTGGGGCGGACCGGGCGGGTGGCGATCTTGATGCTGCTGATGCGCACCCCCTGCATGGCCAAGGTATTGACCAGGCGCGGCGTGGCCTGGCGCAGCTTGGCCGCGACGGCACCGGTGGCGGCGTGGATGAGCAGCACGTCGTCCTTGAGATTGGCCACGTGGCAGCTGTCGGCCAGGTAGGGTGGCAGCTCGGCCAGTACGATCTGCTGGAGCTGCATCAGGCGTGCCGCATGGGCGCGCAGGCGGTCGAGCGCCGTTCCGTCGCCGGCAAAGCGGTCAAGCCGTTGCGTCATGGGTGGGTTTGATACATCTCAAGTGATAGGAAAGGCGCGGTGCACGGGACGGAGCCTGTTCATCCGACCGTGCTAGTATTCGCATTTTGCCCCATCTGCCGCCTTCCAGACATGATTTCCGGCCTTCTAAAGAAAGTATTCGGTAGCCGCAACGATCGGCTCATTCGTCAATATTCGAAGACGGTACGGGCGATCAATGCGCTCGAACCCGAGATGGCTGCGCTGTCGGACGAGGCCCTGCGGGCCAAGACCGACGCCTTCAAGGCCCGGATCGCCGATGGTGAGAGTCTTGACAGTCTCCTGCCCGAAGCGTTCGCCGTGGTGCGCGAAGCCGGCAAGCGGGTGCACGGCATGCGCCACTTCGACGTGCAGCTGGTCGGCGGCATGGTGCTGCATGACGGCAAGATCGCCGAGATGCGCACCGGCGAGGGCAAGACCCTGGTGGCGACCCTGCCGGTGTACCTGAATGCGCTGGCCGGCAAAGGGGTTCACGTCATCACGGTGAACGACTACCTGGCCCGCCGCGATGCCGAGTGGATGGGGCATCTGTACGGCTTCCTGGGCTTGTCTGTCGGGGTGAACGTGTCGCAGATGGGCGAGGCCGAAAAGCTCGCCGCCTACGCCGCCGACATCACCTACGGCACCAACAACGAATTCGGTTTCGACTACCTGCGCGACAACATGAAGTACGAGGCGGCCGAGCGCGTGCAGCGTTCGCTGAGCTTCGCGGTGGTCGACGAGGTGGACTCGATCCTCATCGACGAGGCGCGCACGCCGCTGATCATCTCCGGTCAGGCCGAAGACCACACCGATCTCTACCTCAAGATGAACAAGGTCGCGCCGCTGCTCAAGAAGCAGATCGGCGACGGCGACGATGTCACCGAGCCGGGCGACTACACCGTCGATCTCAAGGCGCACCAGGTGCTCCTGACCGAAGCCGGCCACGAGCGCGCCGAGGACATCCTCACTGAACAGGGCCTGCTCGCCGAAGGCACCTCGCTCTACGATCCGGCCAACATCCTGCTGATGCACCACCTGTATGCCGCACTGCGGGCGCACTCGCTGTTCCACAAGGATCAGCAGTACGTGGTGCAGAACGGCGAGATCATCATCGTCGACGAATTCACCGGCCGCCTGATGCCGGGGCGCCGCTGGTCCGAAGGCCTGCACCAGGCCGTCGAGGCCAAGGAGGGCGTGAAGATCCAGGCCGAGAACCAGACCCTGGCCTCGATCACCTTCCAGAACTACTTCCGCATGTACGGCAAACTGGCCGGCATGACCGGCACGGCCGACACCGAAGCCTTCGAATTCCAGTCCATCTACGGCCTCGAGACAGTGGTCATCCCGACCAACCGTCCGATGCAGCGCAAGGACCAGAACGACAAGGTCTACCGGACCATGAAGGAGAAGTTCGACGCCGTCATCGCCGACATCACCGATTGCCACGAACGCGGCCAGCCGGTGCTGGTGGGCACCACCTCGATCGAAAGCTCCGAGTATCTGGCCGGCTTGCTGACCAAGGCCAAGCTGCCGCACCAGGTGCTCAACGCCAAGCAGCACGAGAAGGAAGCGCAGATCGTGGCCCAGGCCGGTCGCCCCGGGGTGATCACCATCGCCACCAACATGGCTGGCCGCGGTACCGATATCGTGCTCGGCGGCAATGTGCAGAAGCAGACCGAAGCGGTGATGGCCGACGAGTCGCTCGACGATGCGCAAAAGGCGGCTGCCGCCGAGGCCTTGCATTCCGAGTGGGATGCCTTGCACGCCCAGGTGATTGCGGCCGGCGGCCTGAAGATCATCGGCACCGAGCGGCATGAATCGCGGCGTATCGACAACCAGCTGCGCGGCCGTGCTGGCCGCCAGGGCGATCCGGGCGAAAGCCGCTTCTACCTGTCGCTCGAAGACCCGCTGATGCGCATCTTCGCCGGCGACCGCCTCAATGCCATCATGGTGCGCCTGAAGATGCCCGAGGGCGAAGCCATCGAGCATGGCATGGTGACGCGCTCGCTCGAGTCCGCGCAGCGCAAGGTCGAGCAACGCAACTTCGACATCCGCAAGCAATTGCTGGAGTTCGACGACGTCTCCAACGACCAGCGCAAGGTCATCTACCAGCAGCGCAACGAGCTGCTCGAGAGCACCGACATCTCCGAGACCATCACCGCCATGCGCCAGGGCGTCATCCATGACACCTTCCGCCTGCATGTGCCGGTCGACAGCGTCGAGGAGCAATGGGACATCCCCGCCCTCGAGCAGGCGCTCGACGGCGAGTTCCAGCTCAAATTGCCGGTCGGCGAGTGGCTCACCGCCGAGCCGGGCCTGGACGACGACGCGATTGCCCAGCGCGTTGTCGAAGCGGCCGATGCCCAGTTCGCCGCCAAGGTGGCCATGGTCGATGCCGCCGCCTGGCACCAGTTCGAACGCAGCGTGATGCTGCAGAGCCTCGACAACCACTGGCGCGAGCACCTCGCCGCGCTCGACCACCTGCGCCAGGGCATCCACTTGCGCGGCTATGCGCAGAAGAACCCCAAGCAGGAATACAAGCGCGAAGCCTTCGAACTGTTCGAAGCCCTGCTGCAAGCCGTGCGCACCGACGTGACGCGTCTGCTGATGACGGTGCAGATTCGCACCGAAGCGCCGCTCGAAGAGGTCGAGGCCGCCGGCGTGGAAAACGTGCAATACCACCATGCCGACTACGACGAAGCGCTGGGCACCAAGGCCGCGCAGGACGGCGATACCGTCACGGCCGCCGCCCCCAAGGTCGGCCGCAACGAAGCCTGCCCCTGCGGCTCGGGCAAGAAGTACAAGCACTGCCACGGCAAGCTGGCCTGATCGCCGGCCGGCAAGACGACAACGGCGCCTGCGGGCGCCGTTGTCGTAGGTGGCGCCGGGCTCAAGCCCGGGCGGTATCGGGCCGTTAATACCGGCATGTTTCCAGAGCTTTCCTTCGACGAAATCCCCCCGCTGCCCGGCACCCTGCCCGAGGGCCTGAGCGGCTGGGTGGCGCACATCCGCGACCAGGAGATGCCGGTGTTCGGCTCCACGGTCGACGGCATCCGCGAGATCATGGGCGACGACAGCGCCTCGGCCGGCCGCTTGGCCGCCGTGATCCTCAAGGACCCGGCCATGACCACCAAGGTCTTGCGCCTGGCCAACAGCGCCTATTTCAACAGCGCGCGGCAGGGCGTGGGCACCATCAGCCGCGCCATCGTCGTGCTCGGCTTCGATCTGGTGGCCGATCTGGCCATCGGCGTGGCGCTGGTCGACGGGCTGCTCAAGGGCGGCGTGCGCAAGCGTGTCGAGGCCGAACTGGCTCATTGTTTCTTCGCCGCCGCCCTGGCGCGCGGCATCGCCAAGCTGCGGGGCGAGGGCCGGGCCGAGGAAGTCTTCATCGCCGCCTTGCTCACCCGCGTGGGCGAGATGGCCTTCTGGTGTTTCGGCGGCACCAAGGCGGAGCTGCTCGCCGACCAACTGCCTGAGGACAGCACGCCGGAGCAGGAGTCGTCGACCCAGATGGTAGTGCTCGGCTTCCGGCTGCGCCAGTTGTCGGTGCAACTGGCCCGCGAATGGCGGCTGGGCAGCCTGCTGCATGCGGTGCTCGAACCCTCGGCTCGACCGAGCACGCTCGAGGCCTCGATCCTGCAGGGCCACCAGGTGGCGCGCGCCGTGGCCGCCGGCTGGGACTCTCCGGCCGCCAAGTCGGCATTGACCGCGCTGGCGCGCTATGTCGACCGGCCCGAAAAAGAAGTGCGCGAGACGGTGGCGACCCTCGCCCACGAAGCGGCCCGGCTGGCCACCGAATACGGCGCGGCGTCCGCCGCCCGCAGCATTCCGGCTTCGTCGGAGGTGGCGCCGACGGTCGAGACCCCGCTGCCGATGCCCTCGCCGGCCGAGCGCCAACTGGCCATCCTGCGCGAGCTGACGGCCCTGATCATGTCGGGCGGGCGATTCTCCGATGCGGTGTATCTGGCTGCCGAAGGCATCCTCCAGGGCGTCGGCTTCTCTCGTGTCGTGGTGGCACTGCTGACCCCGAACCGCCTGCAACTGGTTGGCAAATACGGCTTGGGCGCCGGCGGCGAAGCGCTGCGCAAGGCCTTCGTGCTGACCCTCGGGCACGGAACGAACGACCCGGTCGACACCCTGCTGAGCACCGCCCAGCCGGTGCGCCTGACCCACATGCGCGGCCGGCTTGCCGGCGTGGTCGGGCAAGGCCCGGCCGCCATCGCCCCGATCATGGGCAATGGCCGGGTGATTGGCGTGGTCTATGCCGAGCGCGATCCGGGCGCGGCCGCCATCGATGACGAGGCCTTCTTCGCCTTCGTCCATTTCGTGCAGCAGATGTCGATGGCGCTGGTCACCGCCAACCGGGCAGGGGGCGCCGCCGCGCCCTGAGGGGCAACTCCGGTATCATTTCAGCGGATGCCGTGGCCACGCCACGCACACAACCTCTTTCTGCTGATTTCGTCCGGAGACGCCCGATGCCTGTCAATCTGCCGCCCCTCAAGCCCGACCACCTGCATGACATCGCCGGCCTGCGCCTCGGTGTGACCGAAGGCGGTATCCGCAAGCTCAACCGCCGCGACGTGACCGTGATCGCGCTCGATGCCGGCACCCGCGTGGCCGGCGTATTCACCGAAAACCGCTTCTGCGCTGCCCCGGTGCAAGTGTGCAAGCAGCACCTGAGCACGGGCGACATCCGCGCGCTGGTCATCAACACCGGCGTGGCCAACGCCGGCACCGGCGAGCGCGGCCTGGCCGATGCCAACGCCACCTGCGCCGCCGTGGCCCAGGCCTTGTCGATCGCCCCCGCGCAAGTGCTGCCGTTCTCGACCGGCGTGATCCTCGAACACCTGCCCATGGACCGCCTCGGCGCCGCCGTGCCCAAGGCCGTTGCCGACCTGCGGGCCGACGGCTGGTTCGACGCCGCCCATGCCATCATGACCACCGACACCGCGCCCAAGGGCGTGTCGCGCCGCATCCAGATCGAGGGCCACGACGTCACCATCACCGGCGTCAGCAAGGGCGCCGGCATGATCAAGCCCAACATGGCCACCATGCTCGGCTTCGTCGCCACCGATGCCGCCGTGTCGCAGCCGCTGCTCCAGCGCCTGGTGCGCGAAGCGGCCGACCTGTCCTTCAACAGCATCACCATCGACGGCGACACCTCCACCAACGACTCCTTCATCCTGATGGCCACCGGCCAGGCCGGCCACAGCGAAATCACCGACGACGCCTCGCCCGCCTGGGCCGCGCTGCGCGAAGCGGTGATTGCCGTCTCCATCGAACTGGCGCAGGCCATCGTGCGCGACGGCGAAGGCGCCACCAAGTTCATGACCATCGCCGTCAAAGGCGGCCGCGACCGCGCCGAATGCCGCAAGGTCGGCTACGCCATCGGCCAGTCCCCGCTGGTCAAGACCGCCTTCTTCGCTTCCGACCCCAACCTCGGCCGCATCCTCGCCGCCATCGGCTACGCCGGCATCGACGATCTGGATGTGAGCCAACTGCGCGTCTGGCTCGGCGATGTCCTCGTCGCCGAACACGGCGGCCGCGCCGCCACCTACCGTGAAGAAGACGGCGCGCGTGTCATGGCCGAAGCCGAAATCGACGTCATCGTCGACCTCGCCCGCGGCCAGTCCGAGGCCACCGTGTGGACCTGCGACTTCTCGTATGACTACGTGAAGATCAACGCCGATTATCGGAGTTGATGCCAAGTGCGTAGCCCGGATGCAGGCCGAAGGCCGGAATCCGGGAGCGGTGGCCGATCGGTCGATGGATCCCGGATTCTGCTGCGCTGCATCCGGGCTGCGAGAGTAGCGCCTTGTGGATAGATGAGGAAATATGGCGACCGACCACGTAACCGTAGCCCTTTCGGTCCCGCAAAGGCTCCTGAAACAGCCCTTGTCGAGCGAGGCTGAATTTCTCGAGCTTCTCAACGCCATTTGCAAGGACAAGTCACGCTTTCTCTTTGCAATGAGTCGCCGAGGAAACAATATCGGCTATCTCCAAATGCTTTGTGAATGCAGACCGGGCAAAAAAGAGATCTTTTTGCTCGACCACTTTCGCGAGATCCGTGGCGATGAGAGATCGCAGGCGATTAGCGAGATCGAGGGGTTCTTGCGTGAGCTCGCAGATGATCCGTCTATTGTGTTTGAGGCAACGAAATCCCGCTACGAACCCGAGATTGATGTTTTCTGTAACGGACTAGATACGCCTGTTCGGATGGAACTAGTGCAAGATGGCTACAAACGTAAAGTGGGTGGCTGGTTATATTGGTACGACGAGCAAGACGTCACGGCGCTGTTGTCGCGGGCAACGGCTTGCTCAGATCTGTCGGTCTACGAGGATGGAGAGGGGCTCGAACATGCGCTGGCATTCATCGCAGCGCATCTCAGACTCCTCAAGTGGGCTGAAGAGCATGACGAGGTCTTTGTTTACGCCCAATACATCGACGGCTTTCTTCCAAAGCGAGTGTAGGAAGGGGGATCTGCCGCCGATGGTTGTATTGTGATTCCAAACTTCCTAAGCGACGTATATTGCGAGCCATGATGGTGGGCAGCGAGCTGCCCACTCTACGCAGTGCGCTCAACAAGTGAAGCAGGCACGCCCGACGCTGCCGCAGGGCGGGCATCGCCGAAGGCGACTCGTACAGCCAATCCAAGCCGGTCGGAGCCGTGGTCGTTCCAAGGGCTCGGATCGAGCGCGGCGAAATCCGTGGCCGTTGGTGGCTCAGGCGCCGTTCCCGGTGTCGGGCCTTCGGCCCTCGACCGGGCAACGCCCTGATTCAACGCGCGATTGAGCGTGCGGTGCCCGCTCATTCCCGCGTCAGCCGAAGCCGCCGAAACCACCCCCCAGCCAGCGCCGCCTCATCGCTCTCCACCCGCGCGCCCGGCGCCCTGGCGAGCAGCGCCTCGAACTCCACATCCATCCGCGTCGCAATCCGCCCCGAGATCGGCGTGAGCCAGCGTCGCAGCCGCGCCCGCTGCCCCGGGCGCAAAAACTTGTCGAAGACCAGCAAACTGCCGCCCGGCCGCGTGACCCGGATCGCTTCCTGCAAGGCGCGCAGCGGATCGGGCACGACGGCGAGAATCAGGTGCAGCACGGTGTGATCGAAGTGCGCGTCGGCAAAGGGCAGGGCGAGCACGCTGCCTTGCACGGCGTGGTAGTTGTGCCGCTCGGCGCGCGGCAGGCTGCGGCGGAGCATGGCGGCGGTGAGGTCGATGCCGATGTAGCGGTGCTGGGGCGGCAGATGCGGCAGATCGAGGCCGGTGCCGACGCCGGCGACCAGCACGGTGCCGGGGGTTTGCATGGCGAGGTGGGTGAGGCTGCGGATGCGGGCCTGGCGGGTGGCGGCGGTGAGTACCGCGTCGTAGAAGGGGGCGATCAGGGTGTAGCTGTGGCGTAGCGACATGGCGGCGCTCAGCGTGTGTGGAGAGGGCGCTTGGGCGGGCCGCTGGCTGGGGTGCTCACTCGTTCATGCCTTGCCTGTCGATGGGGTCTGCCACACGGTGCGCTCATGCGCTTGCCCGTTCACCAACGCTCAGTGCAGTACGTTGGGCACAAGCAGTGCGAACTCGGGGATCTCGGCCTCGAAGCGCTCGCCGTCGGCGGCGACCATCTGGTAGGTGCCGCGCATGGAGCCCACGGGAGTGGGCAGGGCGCAGCCGCTGGTGTATTCGAAACTCTCGCCCGGGGCCAGTTCGGGGTGCTCGCCGACCACGCCGAGGCCGCGCACTTCCTGCACGTCGCCGTTGCCGTCGGTGATGATCCAGTGGCGGCTGACGAGCTGGGCGGCGACCGAGCCGGTGTTGCGCAGCGTGATGCGGTAGGCGAACACGTAGTGTGCTTCTTCCGGGTCCGACTGCTCGGCCAGATAGAAGGATTCCGCGCTCACTTCGATGTGGTAGGGGTGTTCGTATTCCGTCATGGGGTCCCTTCCTGGGCAGCGCAAGCGGCATGCCGACGAACCATTGAAGCGGAATCTCCCGGTGCCCGCAAGCGCAGGGCGGTGCGCGGCGCTAGAATGTCCGCCTGTCTAGCCAACCTCGCCGGAGTCTGCATGTACCGAATCGCCCCCAGCCTGCTGTCCGCCGATTTCGCCCGACTGGGCGAGGAGGTGCGCCATGTGGTCGCCGCCGGCGCCGACTGGATCCACTTCGACGTGATGGACAACCATTACGTGCCCAATCTGACCATCGGCCCGCTGGTGTGCGAGGCGATCCGGCCGCATACCGCGGCGCCGATCGATGTGCATCTGATGGTCAAGCCGGTCGATCGCATCATCCCCGACTTCGCCAAGGCCGGGGCCAACATCATCACCTTTCACCCCGAGGCCTCCGAGCACATCGATCGCACGCTCGGGCTGATCCGCGATTCGGGCTGTCAGGCCGGGCTGGTGTTCAACCCGAGCACATCGCTGCACTACCTGGATCATGTGATGGACAAGATCGACGTGGTCTTGCTGATGAGCGTGAATCCCGGTTTCGGCGGGCAGAAGTTCATCCCCGGCACGCTCGACAAGCTGCGTGCCGCGCGTGAGCGGCTCGATGCGTATGAGGCGAAGAGCGGGCGCAAGGTGCTGCTGGAGATCGACGGCGGGGTGAAAGCTGACAACATCGCCGAGATCGCGCGTGCCGGGGCGGATACTTTCGTGGCCGGCTCGGCGGTGTTCGGCGCCGGCCGCGAATCCGACCCGCACCGCTACGACACCGTGATCGGCGATCTGCGTCGCGCGCTGGCCGGCGTATGAGTCAGCGCTTCGAGGTCGACGCGCTGCTGTTCGATCTGGACGGCACGCTGGTCGACAGCATCGGCGATCTGGCCCTGGCGGCCAATGCCATGCTCGACGAGCTGGGCCGCCCGGCGCGCTCGCTGGACCAGATCCGCCGCTTCGTCGGCAAGGGCATTCCCAAGCTGGTCGAGCGCTGCCTGGCCGACGCGACGCTGTCCGATGCGGATTTCGCGGCGGCCGTCGCGGTGTTCAAGCGGCATTACGCCGACACCAACGGCCGGGTGTCGAAGGCCTATCCGGGCGTGCCCGAGACCCTCGCGGCGCTTCGCGCGCAAGGCCTGCCGATGGCCTGCGTGACCAACAAGGCCACCGCCTTCACCGAGCCGCTGCTGCAGATGACCGGGCTGGCGCCGTATTTCGATGTGGTGGTGAGCGGCGACACGCTCGAGGTCAAGAAACCGCACCCCGGCATGCTGCTGCATGCCTGCCAGCGGCTTGGTGTCGACATCACGCGGACGCTGATGGTCGGCGACTCGGCCAACGACGCCGAAAGCGCCCGCGCAGCGGGCTGTCCGGTGCTGTTGATGACCTGGGGTTACACCGAGGGGGTGCCGGTGGACACTATCGAATGCGATGGGCTACTATCGAGCGCAAACGCACTGCTGCAGCGCATTGCGCCGCGAGCGCCTTGAAAATGCAGCAATTTTCCGACTCGACGAAGACCTCACCCGTGACTCACGAAAGCCCGTCATTTCCGAAGGAGATCGCATCGGCCTGCGCCGGCTTCAACGCCGTCCCGCGTGGCTGGCGGTCGTGGCCCTGGCGCCTGCGCCCCTGATGCCCCGCGGGCCCGCCCCGCGCCCTCCTGACGACCCCCCGCTTTTTGTGGAGTTCACATGCTAGAAGCCGAATTCAACGCGCTTGCTGCGCAAGGCTATAACCGTATCCCGGTCACCCTCGAGACCTTTGCCGATCTCGACACCCCGCTGTCCATCTACCTCAAACTGGCCAACGAGCCCTACACCTATCTGCTCGAATCGGTGCAGGGCGGCGAGCGCTTCGGCCGCTACTCGATGATCGGCCTGGCGGCCAACACCCGTATCGAAGTGTATGAGCGCAGTGCCTTGCTGCTGACCGGCAACCGCCTGGTCGAGCGGCGCGACTACGGCGATCCGCTCAACTACGTGGCCGAGTTCATGGAGCGCATCAAGGTGCCGCCGCGCGACGGCCTGCCGCGTTTTGCCGGCGGCCTGGTCGGCTGCTTCGGCTACGACACGGTGCGCTACATCGAGCCGCGCCTGGCCGGCAAAAAGAAAGACGATCCGCTCGGCACGCCGGACATCCTGCTACTGCTCTCCGAAGAGATCGCGATCGTCGACAACCTCTCCGGCAAGCTCACCCTCGTCGTGTATGCCGAGCCCGAAGTGCCTGGCGCCTACCGCCGCGCCAAGCGCCGCCTGCGCGAGCTGGTCGACAAGCTGCGCGCACCGGTGCAGATGCCGCCCGACGTGAGCGTCGAGCCGCAGCCGGAGGTGTCCAGCTTCGGCGAGGAGGCCTTCAAGGCCGCCGTGCAGCGCGCCAAGGACTACATCGTCGAAGGCGACATCATGCAGGTGGTGCTGTCGCAGCGCATGAGCAAGCCCTTCGCCGCCTCGCCGCTGGCGCTGTACCGCGCGATTCGCACGCTCAACCCCTCGCCCTACATGTTCTTCTTCAACTTCGAAGACTTCCATGTGGTCGGCGCCTCGCCCGAGATTTTGGTGCGCCTCGAAGACGACAAGGTCACCCTGCGCCCCATCGCCGGCACCCGGCCGCGCGGCGCCAACGAGGAAGAGGATCTGGCGCTGGAGAAGGACCTGCTCGGCGACGAGAAAGAGCGCGCCGAGCATGTGCAGCTGCTCGACCTGGGCCGCAACGATGTCGGCCGCGTCGCCGCCGTCGGCTCGGTGCGGGTTACCGACCAGTTCGCCATCGAGCGCTACTCGCATGTGATGCACATCGTCTCCAACGTCGAAGGCCGCCTGCGCGAGGAGCTCAACGCGCTGGCCGTGCTGCGCGCTTCCTTCCCGGCGGGCACGGTGTCGGGCGCGCCCAAGGTGCGGGCGATGGAGATCATCGACGAGCTCGAACCGGTCAAGCGCGGCATGTATGCCGGCGCCTCGGGTTACATCGGCTTCCATGGCGACATGGACCTGTGCATCAACATCCGCACCGCGGTGCTCAAGGACGGGCAACTGCATGTGCAGGCCGGCGCCGGCATCGTCGCCGATTCCAATCCCGACGCGGAATGGGTGGAGACGCGCAACAAGGCGCGGGCCATGTTGCGGGCGGCCGAGATGGCCGAGCGCGGACTCGACTCCGACCTGAGCTGAGGCCTGGCCTCGAGCGTGTGCCGAGCGCCGGCCCGAGCGCCGCGCGGCACACCCCCCGGATAGTTCGGCGCGCCGTCGTGCGCGCCTTGCAGGAGCACCACAGCATGCTGCTGATGATCGACAACTACGATAGTTTTACCTACAACCTGGTGCAGTACTTCGGCGAACTGGGCGCCAAGGTGACCACCGTGCGCAACGACGAGATCACCGTCGAGCAGATCGCCCACATGGCGCCGTCCCACCTGGTCATTTCGCCCGGGCCGTGCACCCCCAACGAGGCCGGCATTTCGGTGGCCGCCATCCAGCGCTACGCGGGCAAGCTGCCGATCCTTGGCGTGTGCCTGGGCCACCAGAGCATCGGCGCGGCCTTCGGCGGCAAGGTGGTACACGCCAAGCGCCTGATGCACGGCAAGACCTCGCCGGTGCAGCATCTCGACCAGGGCGTGTTCAAGGGCCTGCCCAACCCGCTGGTGTGCACCCGCTATCATTCGCTGGCCGTGGAACGCGAGAGCCTGCCCGAGTGTCTGGAAGTGACGGCCTGGACCGAAGACGGCGAGATCATGGGTCTGCGCCACAAGACGCTGGATGTCGAGGGCGTGCAGTTCCACCCCGAATCCATCCTCACGCAGCACGGCCACGACCTGCTGCGCAACTTTCTGCAACGCACGGCTTAAATGCCTGTTGGCGATCATCCGGGCGCGTCCCGGATGATCGCCGGTCGATCCCAGGAGGCGTCATGAGCATCACCCCCCAGGAAGCGCTCCAGCGCACCATCGAACACCGCGAGATCTTCTTCGACGAAATGGTTGCGCTGATGCGCCAGATCATGGCCGGCGAGGTCTCGCCGGTGATGCTGTCGGCCATCCTCGCCGGCCTGCGCACCAAGAAGGAAACCATCGGCGAGATCGCCGCTGCCGCCACGGTGATGCGCGAGCTGTCCACCAAGGTGGTGGTGCCG
Source organism: Denitromonas iodatirespirans (assembly GCF_018524365.1). Taxonomy (GTDB): domain Bacteria; phylum Pseudomonadota; class Gammaproteobacteria; order Burkholderiales; family Rhodocyclaceae; genus Nitrogeniibacter; species Nitrogeniibacter iodatirespirans. The sequence continues at coordinate 37,204 of NZ_JAEKFT010000017.1, read as the reverse complement.
CCGCCCAATGACAACTTCCTCGACGTGGTCGGCACCGGCGGCGACGGCACTCACACCTTCAACATCTCGACCGCCACCATCTTCGTGGCCGCCGCGGCCGGCGCGCGCGTGGCCAAGCATGGCGGGCGCAGCGTGTCGAGCGCCTCGGGCAGTGCCGACGTGCTCGAAGCGCTGGGCGTGAACATCGCGCTCAACGCCGAGCAGGTGGCGGAGTGCATTTCGGCGGTGGGTATCGGCTTCATGTTCGCGCCCAACCACCACAGCGCGATGAAGAACGTGGCGCCGGTGCGCCGTGAAATGGGCGTGCGCACCATCTTCAACATCCTCGGTCCGCTCACCAATCCGGCCAATGCGCCGCACACCCTGATGGGCGTGTTCCACCCCGATCTGGTCGGCATCCAGGTGCGTGTCATGCAGCGCCTCGGCGCCGATCATGTGCTGGTGGTGCACGGCCGCGACGGTATGGACGAAGTGTCGCTGGGCGCAGCGACGATGGTCGCCGAGCTCAAGGACGGCGTGGTGCGCGAATACGAGATCCACCCCGAGGACTTCAACCTGGCCATGCAGTCGGCCCGCCAGCTGCGGGTGCGCGATGCGGCCGAATCCAAAGGCATGTTGCTCGGCGCGCTCGACAACGTGCCCGGCGCGGCGCGCGACATCGTGGTGCTCAACGCCGGCGTGGCGCTGTACACCGCCAAGCGGGCCGAGAGCGTCGCCGATGGCATCGGCCAGGCGCGCGAGGCGATCGCCAGCGGCGCGGCGCGCGCCAAGGTGGATGAATTCGCGCGCTTCACCCAGCGTTTTTCCTGAGGCGGCCATGAGCGACATCCTCGACAAGATCCTCGCCGTCAAACGCGACGAAGTGGTCGCCGGCAAACGCCATCAGTCTCAGGCCCAGATCGAACAGGCGGCGCGCGAGGCCGCACCGGTGCGCGATTTCACCGGCGCGCTGCGCGCCCGTATCGCCGCCGGCCAGTCGGCCGTGATCGCCGAGATCAAGAAGGCCAGCCCCTCCAAGGGCGTGATCCGCGCCGACTTCCGCCCGGACGAAATCGCCCGCGCCTACGAGGCGGGCGGGGCGGCCTGCCTGTCGGTGCTCACCGACGAGGATTTCTTCCTGGGCCATGCCGACTACCTGCGCGCCGCCCGCGCCGCGTGCAAGCTGCCGGTGCTGCGCAAGGACTTCATGGTCGACCCGTGGCAGGTGTTCGAGGCGCGCGCCATGGGCGCCGATGCCATCTTGCTGATCGTCGCCGCGCTGTCGCTGAGCCAGATGCAGGAGATGGAAGCGGTGGCCGAATCGCTCGGCCTGGCGGTGCTGGTCGAGAGCCACAACGCCGGCGAGCTCGACCTCGCGCTGCAGCTGCGCACGCCGCTGATCGGCATCAACAACCGCAACCTGCGCACCTTCGAGGTGAGCCTCGACACCACGCTCGACCAGCTCGAGCGCATCCCCGCCGACCGGCTGGTGATCACCGAATCCGGCATCCTCGCGCCGGCCGACGTGCAGCGCATGCGCGCGCACGCGGTCCACGCCTTCCTCGTCGGCGAAGCCTTCATGCGCGCCGATGATCCGGGCGCGGCACTGCGGGGCTTGTTTGGCTAAGGGCTGAGCATGTCCGGGGCGCCGCCGCAGCCACCGAAGCGCCGACGCTGGCCCTGGGTGCTGCTCGGCAGCCTCGTGCTGCTGCTCGGCACGCTGCTGGCCGCGGCTGCCTGGCTGCTGAGCTCCGCCGCCGGGCTCGAGCGCCTGACGCGCACGGCGGTCGAGTTCAGCGACGGCCAGCTGCAGATCGACGGCGTCGAGGGGCGGCTTGCCGGCCCGCTGCAGATCCGCCGCCTGTCGCTCAACACGCCCACGCTCCAGCTGCAACTCGACGCGCTGGCGCTCGACTGGTCGCCGGCGGCCCTGCTCGAACGCCGCGTGCACATCCGGTCGCTGTCGCTCGACAGCCTGCGCTTCGCCAGCGCCCCGTCGACCGCCGACAGCACACCGCCGACCCTGCCCGACAGCCTGGCGCTGCCCCTCGCCGTGCAGGTCGACCGGCTGAACTTGGGCCGGCTGGCCCAGGAGGCGTTTCCCTTTGCGCCGGACGCACCGGCCGCCACACCGCTGATCGAGGCGCTCTCGGCCTCGCTGAGCACGGACGGGGAGCGGCATCGGCTGGTGGTCGATGCCGTCGGCACGCCGGTCGGCCCGGCCAGCGCCGAGCTGTCGGTGGCGGTGGCGGCGCCGCACGACACCCGGCTGGCCGCCTCGCTCGATGCGCTGCTCGGCGAGCACCGGGTCGACATCGCGCTCACGGCCCAGGGGCCGCTGGCCGCGCTGGATACCACGCTCACCGCGACCCGTGGCGCGAGCCGGGCCGTGCTGAGCACCCAACTCAAACCTTTCGACGCCATGCCGGCCGAGCATCTCGCGCTGAGCGCCGAGGGCATCAACCCGGCCGACTGGCTGCCCGAGGCGCCGGCCGCCCAGCTCGGTGCCGAGGCCGCGCTGGACGTCTCCGGCACGCTGGACGATCCGCAGCTGGCCGGGCCGCTGAGCCTGCGCAATGCCGACAGCGGCGCCTGGGATGCCGGCAAGCTGCCCGTGCAGTCCCTCGCCGCGCGGCTGCAACTGAGCGCCGGCCAAGTGACGGTGACGGCGCTCGACCTGCAGCTGGCCGGGCAGGGGCGCATCGGCGGCGGACTCGACTGGGCGCCCTCCGACGCCCCGGCCGGGCAGCTCAACGCCCAACTCACGCTCGCCGACATCGACCTGCGCCGCCTCGACGGCCGCCTGCCGGCGTCGCGCCTCAAGGGGAAACTCGACGCCGTCGCCAGCGCCGCACAGCAAACCGTCTCCGGCACGCTCAGCGATCCGCGCCTGCAGGCCACGCTGGCGCTGCGTCATGCCGATGCGCGCCTCACGGTCGACACCCTGGCGCTCAAGCGCGGCGACAGCCGGGTGGATGTCACCGGCCACCTCGACACCGGCGGCGTGCAGGCCTTCGAGGCCGAGCTCAAGCTGCGCCGCCTCGATCCAAAACCCTTGTGGGCCAGCGCCCCGACGGCGCGGATCAATGGCGATCTCACGGTGGCTGGGCAATTGGAGGATTTGCAGGGCCGGGTGAACTACCGCCTGCGCGACAGCACGCTCGACGGCAAGCCGCTGGCGGGCGAAGGGCGGCTGCGCTGGCAGGGCGAGCGCCTGCCCGAAGTGGCCGCCTGGCTGCGCCTGGCCGGCAACCGGGTGGATGTCGAGGGCGCCTGGGGGGCCGTGGCCGACCGGTTGGCGGTGCGTGTCGACGCGCCGGCGCTGGACGCGCTCGGCCTCGAGGTCTCGGGCGCGGCACGCCTCGACGGTCAGCTCAGCGGCGGCCTCGCAGCGCCCACCGGGCGTTTCACCGCCTCGGCCGAGAAGCTGCGCCTGCCCGGCGCCCTGCGGCTGAACAGCCTGACGGCGGATGTCAGCCTGGGCGAGGGGCTGGACGGGCCGGTGTCTATCGCCGTGGGCGGGCAGGATCTGCGCACCCAGGCCAAGGGGCCGCCGCTCTTGACGCGCTTTGCGCTCAGCGCCGAGGGGCGTCGTCAGCAGCATGTGATCGAATTGTCGGTCGCCGCCGGCAGCGGCGAGGCGATCGATGCCCGGCTGAGCGGCGCGCTGAGCGACGCGCTGGCCTGGCGCGGGCAGATCGAGACGCTCGCCCTGACCGGGCGTCTGCCGCTCAGGCTGACCGCGCCGGCCATGCTGACGGCCAGCGCCGAGCGGGTGCAGCTGTCGCGCGCCGAACTGGCGACCGCCGACGGCGGTGCGCTGATCCTCGAACAGACCGACTGGGCGCCGGGGGCGCTGACGGCACGCGGGCGCATGACCGGCCTGCTGCTGGGGCTGGAAACCCGCCCCGACAAGCGGCCCAAGCGCGGCCAGGGCGAGCTGCAGCTGGGCGGCGAGTGGGATGTGCGCCTGGGCGAGACGGCGAGCGGCGACGTCCATGTGTATCGCGAGGCCGGCGATCTGGTGCTGACCGGCGATACCGTGCTGCGCTTCGGGCTGAGCGCATTGGCGCTGCGCGCCACCATCGACGACAACCGGCTGGCGGTGAGTGTGGACGCCCGCGGCGAGACGCTGGGCACCCTGGCCGGCTCGGCAACCGCCCGACTCGAACGCGGCCCGGCCGGTTGGCAGCTCGACGGCGACGGTCCGCTGCTCGGCTCGGCCGTGCTCGACGTGCCCTCGATCGGCTGGTTCGGCGCGCTGGTGGGCCCCTCCGTGCGTACCGACGGGCAGCTGCGCACCGAGTTCTCCTTGAGCGGCACGCCCGATGCGCCGGTCGGTGTCGGGCGCATCACTGGCGAGAGGCTGTCGGTAGGCATTGCCGACGAAGGCCTGCGCCTCGACGGCGGCCGCTTGATCGCCGACTTCGATGCCGACCAGTTGCGCATCGACACCCTCAGCTTCCGCTCGCCGAGCCGGGTCGCCCCGCGCGACCGGCGGGTGAACTATGCGGCGCTGACCCGCACGCCGGGCCGGCTGGAGGCCAGCGGTGCGATGGGCTTGGCCGACGGCAGCGGCCAGATCCGCTTCGAGGCCGAGCGCCTGCCGATCTTCCAGCGTGCCGACCGCTGGTTGGCGGTCAGCGGCAAGGGCACGATCGACACCCGCTGGGCGGCGCCGTCGCTGAACGCCGATTTTCGCGCCGACGGCGGCTATCTGGAGTTTGCCGACTCGCCGGCGCCGAGCCTGTCGGACGATGTGGTGATCGTCGGCGACGAGCCGTCGAGCACGTCGCGGACCCTGAGCGCGCGGGTGGCGATCGACCTCGGCGACCAGCTGTATCTGTCGGCGCTCGGCCTGGATACCCGGCTGGCCGGCACCCTTCTGCTGCAGGCCAGCGCCGAGCGCCCGCTGCGCGCCACCGGCACGGTGACGACCGTCGGCGGCAGTTTCGAGGGCTATGGCCAGAAGCTGACGATCACCCGCGGGCGTGTCAATTTCCAGGGGCCGCTGGACAACCCGGGCATCGACGTGCTGGCGCTGCGCACCGGTCTGGAGGTGGAGGCCGGCATGTCGATCACCGGCACCGTGCGTCGGCCGCGCATCCGCCTGGTATCCACGCCGGAGGTGCCGGATGCAGAAAAGCTCAGCTGGATCGTCCTCGGCCGCAGGCCGGACGACTCCGGCGGCACCGATCTGGCCCTGCTGCTGCCGGCGGCTCAGGCCCTGCTCGGCGGGCCGGGCGGCGGCATCACCCAGGAGCTGGCCAGCGGCCTCGGGCTGGACGAGATCTCGCTCGGCCAGGGTGACCTGAACAGTGTCAGCCGCGGCGCTACCAGTTCGGTGGTCGGCGGCGGCAGCCGTATCGAAAGCGGCGCCACCACCGGCGGGCGGGTGCTGACCCTCGGCAAGCGTCTGTCGGCCACCACCACTTTGTCTTTCGAGCAGAGCCTGTCGGGGGTGGCGCAGATCGTCAAGCTCACCCACCAGCTCACCCGCAGCCTGTCCATCGTCGGCCGTGCCGGCACCGACAACGCGGTCGATCTGCAGTGGAGCATGAGCTTCCGCTGAGTGTTGCCGTTCGTCGCGGTGGCGACCGCGTGCCGGCGACTTGATTTTTGTCGTGTCTGGCAACGCCGCCGGCGCGGCAGAATGATCGACTGTCTCCTTCTGCGACGAGGTTCGGATGTCGGTGCACGGTATTCCCGAGAAGATTTCGCTGGCCCTGATCGGCCGGTCGCTGCATCGTGGCTGGCGCGACTTTCTCGGCATGGCCGCGGTCAGCATGGGCTTTGCGGCCGGCTTCGTGGTGATCGGCTTGGGGCTGATGGTGGGCACGGTGACGGTCGGCATGGGGCCGATGGTGCCGGCGCTGATCGGCGGTTTCATGCTCTTCGGCCCGGTGTCGATGGCCGGCTACCACGCGCTGCTGTCCGCCCGCCGCGCCGGGCACCCGGTGCGCCTGCGCCTAGCCTACGGCGCCATGCGCCATGCCGGCCGGCCGGTGTGGGTGATGGGCGTGTTCTGCAGCTTCATCGTGCTGATCTGGCTGACCGACGCCGGCACGCTGTACAGCTTCATGGTCGGCCAGTGGCGCCATGACTGGCTGTCGGTGCTGCCGCATACCTCGCAGCTGCTGCGTTTCCATGCCGGCGCGGCGATCATGGGCGGCGGCCTGGCGCTGATCGTGTATACCGTGACGGTGCATTCGGTACCGCTCTTGATCCGCGGCCAGGGCACGCTGGTGACGGCCGTCACCGCCAGCGTGCGCGCTGTCGGACGCTCGTTTTTCGTCCATCTGGGGTGGGCGGTGACGCTGGCGCTGACCGTGATGGCCAGCATCTTCCTGCTGCCGGCGCTATTGGTGGTGTTGCCGGTGGTGGCCTATGCCAGTATCTACTGGAACGAGGCGGTATTTCCCGACGCGGAGAACGGGACGCGCTAGCCGCGGTCGAACCGCAGTCACGACACAGGCGGGAGATGAACATGGCGACAAGCGAAACGGCGGTGCTCGGCGGTGGCTGCTTCTGGTGTCTGGAGGCGGTGTTCCGCGAGATCCGCGGGGTGCGCCGGGTGGTCTCGGGCTATTGCGGCGGGGCGGTCGAGGCGCCGGACTACCATGCGGTGTGCGAAGGGCATACCGGCCACGCCGAAGTGGTGCAGATCGAATTCGACCCGGCGGTAGTGAGTTTTCGCCAGTTGCTCGAGGTGTTCTTCGTCATCCACGACCCGACCACGCCCAACCGGCAGGGCAACGATGTGGGCACCCAGTACCGCTCGGTGATCTTCGCCCAGAGCCCGGCGCAGCATGCCGAGGCGGCCGCGCTGATCGGCGAGCTGCGCGCCGCCGGTGCGTTTGCCGACCCCATCGTCACCGAGCTGGCCGGCGCCGAGCGCTTCTGGCCGGCCGAGGACTATCACCAGGACTACCTCGCCCGCAACACGCATCAACCCTATTGCCAGCTGGTGGTGTCGCCCAAGCTGGCCAAGTTCCGCTCCCGCTTCGCGGCGCTGCGGGCGCAGTGAGCGGTACAATCGCCCTTCAATTTCCAAGGAGGCATCATGACTGAGCAAACCACCACGGCCAGCGGCCTGATCATCGAGGACCTGGTCGTTGGCGACGGCGCCACCGCCGAGGCCGGTCAGCATGTGAAAGTGCATTACACCGGCTGGCTGACCGACGGGCGCAAGTTCGATTCGAGCAAGGATCGCAACGACCCCTTCGTCTTCCCGCTCGGCCAGCGCCATGTGATTTCCGGCGGGGACGAAGGCGTGCAGGGCATGAAGGTGGGCGGCACGCGCAAGCTGACGATCCCGCCCGCGCTGGGCTACGGTGCCCGCGGCGCCGGCGGCGTGATCCCGCCGAATGCCACGCTGGTGTTCGAGGTGGAGCTGCTGGACGTGGCCTGAGGCCGGTCTGTCACGACACAAAAAACGGCTGCCCGAGGCAGCCGTTTTTCATTGGCGATTCAGAAGTTGTGAAGAAATCGTAGCGAGCGCAGGCAGGTCGGGGGCGGCCGGCGCGCAGCAAGCGGAATGTATTGATATACATGAGCATTGCGAGCACCGCCCAACCCCGAGATGCCAAGCGCAGTAGATTTATTCACAACTTCTCAGGCGGTGAGCAGCTCCAGTAGCGCCGGGCCGTAGGCATCGAGCTTGCGGTCGCCGATGCCGGAGACGGCGCCGAGCTCTTCGAGTGAGCCGGGTTTGCGGTTGGCGATCTCGAGCAAGGTGGCGTCATGGAAAATGACGTAGGCCGGCACGTTGCGCTCGCGTGCGGTGTCGGCGCGCCAAGCGCGCAGCCGGTCGTAGAGTTCGGCCTCGGCGCCGGTCGGCACGATGCGGCCGCGACCGGCCTTGAGGCGCTTGGTTTTCTTGACCGGCTGGCGGATCTCGAACACCGCCTCGCCCTTGAGCAGCGGCCGGGCGGACTCGGTCAGCATCAGGGCGCCGAAGCGGTCATGGTCGACCGCGAGATAAGCACGCGCCACCAGCTGGCGGAAAACGCTGCGCCACAGCTTGTCGTCGAGGTCGGCGCCGATGCCGAAGGTGGTGAGCGACTCGTGCCCGCGCTCGCGCACCTTGTCGGTGGTCTCGCCGCGCAGCACGTCGATCAGATAGCCGGCGCCGTAGCGCTGGCCGGTGCGATAGACGCAGGACAGCGCCTTGCGCGCGGCGTCGGTGACGTCGAGCGTCTTGGGCGGGTCGATGCAGTTGTCGCAGTTGCCGCAAGGCGGGGCGGCCTCGCCGAAATAGCTGAGCAGATGCTGGCGCCGGCAGTCGGTGGCCTCGACCAGGCCGACCAGGGTGTCGAGCCGGTTGCCGGCCAGGCGCTTGAAGGCCTCGCTGCCCTCGGACTCGTCGATCATGCGCCGCTGCTGCACCACGTCGGCCGCGCCCCAGGCCATCCAGGCCTCGGCCGGCAGGCCGTCGCGGCCGGCGCGGCCGGTTTCCTGGTAATAGCCTTCGATCGAACGGGGCAGGTCGAGGTGGGCGACGAAGCGCACGTCGGGTTTGTCGATGCCCATGCCGAAGGCGATGGTGGCGACCATCACCACGCCGTCTTCGCGCAGGAAGCGGCGCTGGTGCTCGGCGCGTTGCTCCTGCGGCAGGCCGGCGTGGTAGGGCAGGGCCTTGACGCCTTGCTCGGCCAGCCAGGCGGCGGTCTCCTCGACCTTGCGCCGCGACAGGCAATAGACGATGCCGGCTTCGCCGGCGTGCTCCTGCACGAAGTCGTACAGCTGCTTGCGCGGCCCGTCCTTCTCGACCATGCGATAGCGGATGTTCGGCCGGTCGAAGCTGGCGACGAAGCGGCGTGCCTCAGTGAGATTGAGCCGGAGCGCGATCTCCTCGCGCGTCTGGGCGTCGGCGGTGGCGGTCAGCGCGATGCGCGGCACGTTCGGGAAACGCTCGGAGAGCACCGACAACTGCAGGTATTCGGGCCGGAAATCATGTCCCCATTGCGACACGCAGTGCGCTTCATCGATGGCGAACAGGGCAATGCCGCCGTTCTCGTGCGTGTGGTCGAGCTGCGCCAGGGTGCGGGCGTTGAGCAGGCGCTCGGGGGCGACGTAGAGCAGATCGAGCGCGCCGGACATCCAGCGCCGTTCGACCGCTTCGGCCGCGTCCGGCGCCAGGCTGGAGTTCAGGTAGGCGGCGGCCACGCCGGCTTCCTGCAGTGCGCTGACCTGATCCTGCATCAGCGCGATCAGCGGCGAGATGACGATCGCGGTGCCGCGGCGCATCAGCGCCGGGATCTGGTAGCACAGCGACTTGCCGCCGCCGGTCGGCATCAGCACCAGGGCGTCGCCGCCGTCGGCCACATGGCTGACGATGGCGGCCTGCTCGCCGCGGAACTCGGGGTAGCCGAAGACGTGCTGGAGAATCTCGGTGGCGCGGGACATGGGGCGACATTCTACCGGGACGGGCGGCGGTGAACGAAAAACGGTGACCCGAAGGTCACCGTTTGGGGCTGCCGTCGGTCGGATCAGACCTCCAGATCCTGGAACAGCGCGGTCGACAGGTAGCGCTCGCCGAAGGAGGGGATCACCACCACGATCAGCTTGCCCTTGTTCTCGGGGCGCTTGGCCACGGTCAGCGCAGCGCTGACCGCCGCGCCGGACGAGATGCCGACCAGCAGGCCTTCTTCGGCGGCCATGCGGCGGGCGGTGCTGAAGGCATCCTCGTTCTTGATGCGCACCACTTCGTCGTAGATACCGGTGTTGAGGATCTCGGGCACGAAACCGGCGCCGATGCCCTGGATCGGGTGCGGGCCTTTCTGGCCGCCCGACAGCACCGGGCTGGCATCGGGCTCGACGGCGATCATCTGCACGCTGCTCTTGCGCGCCTTGAGCACTTCGCCGACGCCGGTGATGGTGCCGCCGGTGCCGATGCCGGAGACCACGATGTCCACTTGGCCGTCGGTGTCCTTCCAGATTTCCTCGGCGGTGGTCTTGCGGTGGATCTCGGGGTTGGCCGGGTTGGCGAACTGCTGCGGGATCAGGTAGCGCGGATCGGCGGCGGCCAGCTCCTCGGCCTTGCGAATGGCGCCGCCCATGCCGTCGGGGCCGGGGGTGAGGATCAGTTCGGCGCCATAGGCCTTGAGCAGCAGGCGGCGCTCGCGGCTCATGGTCTCGGGCATGACGAAGGCGCACTTGTAGCCGCGCGCGGCGCAGACCATGGCCAGGCCGATGCCGGTGTTGCCCGAGGTGGGCTCGAGGATGATGGTGTCGGGCTTGATCTGGCCCGCGGCTTCGGCGGCGTCGATCATCGACACGGCGATGCGGTCCTTGACGCTGTGCGCCGGGTTGTAGAACTCCAGCTTGCACACGAGGGTGGCGTCGATGCCGTCGCTGAGGCGGTTGAGGCGGACGAGCGGGGTGTTGCCGATCAGGTCGGTGACGGAGTTGGCGATTTTCATGGATGCGTCCTGGCTAAGGTGACTTATTCATTCTAGGCCAGGCGCATGGCAGTTCGCTGGGCAATTTTGGAATAAGCACATAACGTGAGGGCGACGCCTCACGCCTGCGGGAGCACCCCCGTGTGGTCCGCGGCCACTGCGGGCCGGCCGAAGTGGTAGCCCTGGGCGCTGCCGCAACCCATCAGGCGCAGGGCGTGGACTTGAGCGGGGGTTTCGACGCCTTCGGCCAGCACCGCGATGCCCAGGCTGCGGCCCATCGCCAGCACAGCCTGGACGATGGCGCGGTCGTTGCCGTCGTCCGGCAAGCCGTCGATGAAGCTGCGATCGATCTTGAGCGTGTTGATGGGCAGGCGCTTGAGGTAGGACAGCGAGGAGAAGCCGGTGCCGAAATCGTCCAGTGACAGGGCGATACCCATTTCGCGGATGCCGTGCAAGGTGGCGATGGCCGGCTCGGCATCCTTGAGGATGTCCGATTCGGTCACTTCGAGTTCGATCCACTCGGGGCGGCAGCCGGTCTCGTCGAGAATGGCGCACACAGTGCTCAGGAAATCGAGCCGGCGCAGCTGCCGGCCGGAGACGTTCACCGCCACCCGCGGCGGCCGGTAACCGGCGGCCCGCCAGCTGCAGATCTGGGCGCACGCCTTGCGCAGCACCAGCGCGCCGAGCGGCACGATCAGGCCGTTGTGCTCGGCCAGCGGGATGAACTCGCTCGGCGCCACCATGCCGTGCTTGGGGTCGTGCCAGCGGCACAGGGCTTCGAAGCCGACCAGTTGGCTGGTGGCCAGGTCCACCTGGGGTTGGTACCACACGTCGAGGGCATCCTGCTCGATGGCGTGGCGCAGGGCGTTCTCCATGCGCACGCGATGGCGTGTCTGTTCGGTCTGGCGGGCGTGGTAGCGCTGGGCGTTGTTGCGCCCTTGCTGCTTGGCCTGGTACATCGCCGTGTCGGCATTGCGGATGAGCGCGTCGACCGTCTGGCCGTCGTCCGGATAGAGGCTGATCCCGACGCTGCAGCCGATGAAGAATTCCTGCTCGAGATGGCGGATCGGCGGCACCAGGCAGGAGAGGATGCGCTGTGCCGCCAGGTCGACCTCCTCGTGCGTACGGATGTCTTCCATCAGCACCACGAATTCGTCGCCGCCCAGCCGCGCGACGGTGTCTTCCTCGCGCACGCAGTCGACCAGCCGGTGCGCCACCTGCTTGAGCACGGCATCGCCCACCGCATGGCCGTAGGAGTCGTTGATGTCCTTGAAGTGGTCGAGATCGAGAAAGATCACCGCGACCCGCCGATCGTCCCGATGGGCGCGGCGCAGCGCGGTGGTGATGCGGTCGTTGAGTAGGGTGCGATTGGGCAACTCGGTCAACGCATCGTGCTGCGCCATGTGCGTCATCTGCGCTTCGGAGGCCTTGATCGTCGAGATGTCGGTGAAGATGCCCAGGTAATGGACCAGTTCGCCCTCATTGTTGTGCACTGGCGAGATGTCCAGCCATTCGGGATAGATCTCGCCCGATTTGCGCCGGTTCCACACCTCGCCCTGCCAGCGACCGTGGCGCGCCAGGCTGTCCCACAGGCGCTGGTAGAAGGCCGCGCCGTGACGGCCGGACTGGAGTAGCCGTGGCGTCTGCCCGACCGCCTCGTCGAGGCTGTAGCCGGTAATCCGCGTGAAGGCCGGATTGACCAGTTCGATGACCCCGTCGGGGCGGGTGATCACGATGCCTTCGGCGGCGTTGTCGAAGAACCGGGCGGCCAGTCGAAGCCGGTCGCGGGTGCGGCGCTCGGCGGTGATCTTGCGCGAGATGCCGAGCAGGCCGATCACCTGGCCGTCGGCAGTGCGCACCGGTGCCTTGAGCGTGTCGTACAGCTCATGGCTGCCGTCGGCCTTCAGCACCCGCTCTTCGATCTGCTGCGCGGTGGCGCTGGCCATCAGTTCGGCATCGAGCTGGCGAAGGGCGGCCGCGTCGGCGGCGGGGAAAAATTCGTGCTCGTCCCTGCCCAGGATCTGTGCGGCCGGGCGGCCGATGACCTCGGCCGCGCTGCGGTTGATCAGCTGAACCCGGCCGTCGACGTCCTTGAAGGAGATCCTGTCGGGGCTGGCGTCGAGCAGTGCGGTGAGCAGGGCGCGGTGCTCGTCGGCCGCCTTCAGCGCCCGGCTGCGGCGGCGACCGGCCCAGGCCAGGCCGACGGACAGGGCCGCCAGCAAGGCGGCCGATGAGGTGGCGACGGCGGTCGGCAGGGACACCGGTGTGCCCGGGGCGTTCGCTTCGGTGTTTTGCGCAGCGGCGCCGGGCAGCGCCACGGTGAGGGTCAGCGCGATCGGCAGGCACAGCTGTGCAACGCGGCGGGAGAGGCCGTCGAGCGTGCAGGGAGCTGCCGGAACCACGCGTTTTCGCATATACCAATTCACTAAAAAACGAGGTGAATCAATCGCTTTTCGTGATAACGGCAGGCCGGGGACAGCCTTGAGTGGTAAACGCCTAATAATTGATGCGCCGCATCATTCCGGCGCGTGGAGGCTGTGCCGGATGCGCTCGATGAGGTGCGTGGTCGAGCGCTCGTGCTCGAACGGGATGGCCAGGACCTGCCCGCCCCAACCGGTGACTTCGGCCGCGCCGACGATGGCCTCGGGCGGCCAGTCGCCGCCCTTGACCAGCACGTCGGGGTGGCAGCTCAGGATGGTCGAGCGTGGGGTGTCGTCATCGAACCAGGTCACCAGATCCACGCAGCCCAGCGCGGCCATCACCGCCAGACGGTCGGCCAGCGGGTTGATCGGCCGCTCGTCGCCCTTGCCCAGGCGGCGTACCGAGGCGTCGGTGTTGAGCGCCACCACCAGCGACGCGCCGAGCGCCCGTGCGCGGGCGAGGCAGGTGACATGCCCGCGATGCAGGATGTCGAAGCAGCCATTGGTGAAGACCAGCGGGCGGGGGAGCGCGGCGATGCGCTCGGCCAGCGCCTCGGGGGGACAGAGCTTGTGTTCGAACTCGGGCGGGGGGAGCGACATGATCCTGAGCCTGTGCGCCAAAACCTCAGGATAGCGCACTGACAGGTCGGCTGGCGCGACCTGCGGCGGATCCGGCGCACACGGCGCGGCCGCGACCGAGGGATGCGCCGGCCACCGATCGGTCTCAGGGCGCCGCGGGCGCGAGCACACGAGAATAGTTTTCAAATTGTCTTGGACAAATGTTTGACGAAAGTCGATGGAATGGATATCGTGGCGTCAACGAAGTAATTGTCTAGGACAAAACATGAACACCTACAGCCTTTTCAGCGGACTCTCCAGCTTGTTGTGCCTCGCGATCCTGAGTGTCGTGCCCCGGGTGGGTACGGCACAGGCGAGTCCGGTCGCGGCCGCCTCCCCCAGCGACGCCGCCGCCTCGACAACCCAGCCGCTGTCTGCCGCGAACGCCAGACAGCTGGACCGGTTGATCGTGCTGCACCGGGGGTGGTGAGCATGGTGGGGAAGCCCTGGCGCTGCAGGAGATCCGGCGCTGATCGGGCGCATCGAGCAATGGCTGGACGCGCCGTCGCCGTCCGGCGCCGAGGGATGTCAAGTGCAGGAGCTTTTTCATGGACATGAATGAACACAGCCGGTTCACCCCGCGCCCGGGCCAGCGCGTCGCCGTGGTGGGCGGCGGCATCGCTGGCCTGGCAAGCGCCTGGCTGATGCGCGAGACGCACCAGGTGACGCTGTTCGAGGCCGCGCCCTATGTCGGCGGGCACACGAATACCGTCGATGTCGAGCTCGATGGCCAAGTGGCGGCGGTGGATACCGGCTTTCTGGTCTTCAACCGCCGCACCTATCCGAATCTGTGCGCCCTGTTCGACCGCCTGGGCATCGCTGCAGCGGCCTCGGAAATGTCGTTTTCGGTCAGCCTCAGCGAGCCCGACCTGGAGTGGTCGGGCACCTCGCTGACGTCCCTCTTCGGCCAGCCGCGCAACCTGCTGCGCCCGGCCTTCTGGCGGATGGTGACCCAGATCCTGCGCTTCAACCGCGAGGCGTCGGCGCTGGCTGCCGACCCGGCAGCCGACCATGGCGCGCTGGGCGACTACCTCGACGCTCACGGCTACAGCGCCGCCTTCCGCGACTGGTATCTGCTGCCCATGGCGGCGGCGGTCTGGTCCTGCCCGACCGGCACCATGCTGGCCTACCCGGTGCAGACCTTCGTGCGCTTCTGCCTGAATCACGGGCTGCTGCAACTCCAGGACCGACCGCAGTGGCTCACCGTGGCGGGCGGTGGTCGGCGCTATGTGGCGCGGATGGTGGCGGACCTGGCGGATGTGCGCGTCGCCTCGCCGGTGCGGCGCGTCATCCGCGGCGCCGACGGTGTCCGCATCAAGACCGGCACGGGGGAGGAGCGTTTCGATGCCGTGGTGCTGGCTTGCCACAGCGATCAGGCGCTGGACCTGCTCGGCTCGCAGGCCACAGGTGAGGAGATGGCGATTCTCGGCGCGGTGCGCTACCAGCCGAACGTGGCCTACCTGCACACCGACGAGGCGCTGCTGCCGCGTCGCCGTCGGGTGTGGTCGGCCTGGAACTACGCCGCCGGCCCTGGCCAGGCCGGCCAGCGGCCGGTGTCGGTCTCCTACCTCATCAACCGGCTCCAGCCCTTGCCCTTCCGCCGCCCGGTGGTGGTCTCGCTCAATCCCTTCCGCCCACCGCGCGAGGAAAGGGTGATCCGCCGCATCGACTATGCGCACCCGGTGTTCGACCAGATGGCGGTCGAGGCGCAGGGCTGGTTGAGCGCGCTGCAGGGGCGCCAGCGCACCTGGTTTGCCGGCGCTTGGCAAGGCTACGGCTTTCATGAGGACGGGCTGCGCTCGGCCATCGAGGTGGCCGAGCGGCTGGGCGCCACCGTTCCGTGGCGGACACCGGCCCGCCCGGTCGCGGCCGCGGTCTGAGACTTGCACTTGGAGATCGATCACCATGAACCTTAGCGAACAGACGCTCGATGTCGGCCTGGCGGCCCTGCCCACGCGGCTACCGCGGCGTATTCGCGCCGTCCTCGATGTGCTCGACGGCCTTGAAGGCGGCGCGCTGGCGGTACGCCTGCCGGGTGCGGCGCCGGTCACGCTGGGCCGCGGCGAGATCAAGGCGCACTGGGCCATCGACGACTTGGCCGCCTTCGACCGCCTGATCGCCACCGGCGACATCGGCTTGGGTGAGAGCTGGATGGACGGTCAGTGGCATACCGACGATCTGCCCGCCTTGCTCACGCTGCTGGCACGCAACCGCGCCACGCTCGGCCGCCGGGTGCATGGCCGGGCGCCATCGCTGGTGTGGCATCGGCTGTGGCATCTGGCGCGCGCCAACACCCGCCGCGGTTCGCGCAAGAACATTGCCGCCCACTATGACCTGGGCAACGATTTCTACCGACTGTGGCTCGACCCGTCGATGACCTACTCGGCCGCCTGCTTCGCCGATGACGATGAAGCGCTCGAAGACGCGCAGCTGCGCAAGTATCGCCGCCTGCTCGATGCGCTGGCGGTGTCGCCGGGCCAGCAGATTCTCGAGATCGGCTGCGGTTGGGGCGGATTTGCCGAAGTGGCGGTGCGCGAATACGGCTGCCGGGTGCGGGCGCTGACGCTGTCGCCGAGCCAGCGGGATTTTGCCCTGGCGCGCGCCCAGGCCGGCGGCTGGGCCGACAAGGTCAGCGTCGAGTTGTGCGACTACCGCGACGTGACCGGCCGCTACGACCATATCGTGTCGATCGAGATGATCGAAGCGGTCGGCGAGGCCTTCTGGCCCACCTACTATCAGCAGCTGTCGCGCTGCCTGGCGCCGGGCGGCAAGATCATGTTGCAGGCGATCACCATCGACGAGGCCTTGTTTCCGGCCTACCGGCGCGGCACCGACTTCATCCAGCGCTACATCTTCCCCGGCGGCATGCTGCCGACGCCGACCCGCATCGGTGCCGATGCGGCCCGCGCCGGCCTCGCGGTAGTGGCGCAGACCGCCTTCGGCGCCGACTACGCGCGCACCCTGCAGCGCTGGTCCCACGCCTTGAATGCCCAGCGCGCGGCCGTGCAGGCCCTCGGTTTCGACGCCCGCTTCATCCGCATGTGGCAGTTCTACCTGGCCTACTGCGAAGCGGGTTTCCTGGCCGGCGACATCGATGTGCGCCATGTCGGCCTGGCGCATGCCCAGGCGGCGGGGGTGTGATGCTCCGGGCCGCCCTGGTCGCGCTGGCCCTGATGGCGCTCAGTGCCCGCGCCGAGGTGCCGCTGCCGCAGGCCGTCGCGGCCAAGGCACCCTGGCAGCTTGTCGGCAGCGGTCAGATGCAGTGGTTCGTCTTCACCGTGTATGACGCGGCCCTGTGGCAGGCGCCCGGGGCCCAGGCGCTGGCGATTCGCTACGCGCGCAGCATTGCGTCGGCGACGCTGGCCGAGACCACGATCGAGGAGCTGACCCGGCTCGGCTTGCCCGCCGCCGAGCGCTGGCGGGCCGACTTGCAGGAGCATTTTCCGGACGTGGTCGAGGGCGAGGTGATCGTCGCGGTGCGCCAGCCGGGCCTCGGCGTGCGCTTCTACCATCAGGGACGCGCGACGGGTGCGATCCGCGACAGCGCCTTCGCCGACGCCTTCTTCGGCATCTGGCTCGATCCGCGGACCCGCGCCCCCGAGCTTCGCGCCGCCCTGCTGGGCGAGGCGGGCCGATGAGCGCCGCCGCACTGCCGCGCCGCACCGTGCTTGCCTATGGCGTGCTGGGCTTTCCCCTGGCCTTTGCGGCGCTCCCCATTTATGTCCATGTGCCCAAGCTCTATGCCGATTCGCTCGGCCTGCCGCTGGCGCTGGTCGGCGCCGTGCTGCTGGGCGCGCGTGTCGTCGACGCGGTGGCCGATCCGCTGATCGGTTGGGCCAGCGACCGCTTGGGCGGGCGTCGCTGGCTGATCGCGCTGGGGCTGGTGCCGCTGGCCCTCGGGGTGCTTGCCCTGTTGCGGCCGCCAGCCGACGCCGATGCGCTGTGGCTGCTGCTGGCGCTGACGGTGGCGTATGCCGGTTACTCGCTGGCCAATATCAACTATCAGGCCTGGGGCGCCCGTCTGGCGCCAACGTCGCTCGATCGCACCCGGGTGGTGGCCGCGCGCGAAGGCTTCGGCCTGGCCGGGGTGGTGCTGGCCGCCGCTTTGCCGGCCTGGCTGGCCGCGGATCCGGCGGCCGGGCTGGGGCAGCTGGCGCTGATCTTTGTGCCGGTGGTGGTGCTCGCCGGCGTGGTGACGCTGGGCGGCGCCCGCGGCGGTGAGCGCGGCCGGTCGATGGCCAGCGCGCGCATGCTCGCCGCGGTTTTGCGTCGGCCGGCGTTTCGGCGCCTGCTGGCTGTCTTCGCGGTGGGCGGTATCGCCGCCGCGGTGCCGGCCACCACGGTGTTGTTCTTCGTCGATGACGTGATCGGGGAGGGGCAGCGCGCCGGCATGTTCCTGGCGGCCTACTTCGTGGCGGGCGGCGTCAGCCTGCCGCTATGGGTCGCGCTGGCGCGCCGGGTCGGCAAGTTGCGCGCCTGGCTGTTGAGCATGGGCCTGAGCATCGTGGCGTTCGCCTGGGCGGCTGGCCTGGGCGCCGGCGACGGCCTGGCCTTCGGGTTGATCTGCGTGGCGTCGGGGCTCGCGCTCGGTGCCGATCTGTCGCTGCCGCCGGCGATGCTGGCCGACCAGCTGGCGCATGGCGCCGATGGCGACGGGGCCTGCTTCGGCTGGTGGAACTTCGCCACCAAGGCCAACCTGGCGCTGGCCGCCGGCGTGTCGCTGCCGCTGCTCGCGCTGCTCGGCTATGTCCCTGGCGCGCGCGATGCGCAGGCGCTGAGTGCTCTGGCCATCGTCTATGCCGGCGTGCCGGTGGCCCTCAAGGCGGTCGCGGCGACGCTGCTGTGGCGCTGGCGCGACCGGATGGGAGAGATGCGATGAGACAGTGGCTGTGCGCCCTGATCGGCGCCATCGGCCTCGTCGGCTGCGCCGGCACCGATGTGTCGCGCTATGCCGCGCAGAGCCCGCCCCTGGTGCTCGAAGACTATTTCAACGGCACGCTCGATGCCTGGGGCATGTTCCAAAAGCGAGGCGGCGAGGTGGTCCGGCGCTTCCATGTGGTGATCGAGGCGTCGTGGGACGGGCCGGTCGGCACGCTGGACGAGCGCTTTACCTATGACGACGGTGAAACGCAGCGTCGGGTATGGACGCTGCGTGCGCTGGGCAACGGCCGCTACACCGGCACGGCCGGCGACGTGGTGGGTGAGGCCGAGGGCAGGGTGGCCGGCAATGCCTTCCATTGGCGCTATGTGCTGGCGCTGCCGGTCGATGGCAAGGTCTACGAGTTGGATGTCGACGACTGGATGTACCTGGTCGACGATCGTGTCATGCTCAACCGCTCCGAGATCCGCAAGTTCGGAATCCGCCTGGGCGAAGTCACCCTCAGTTTTCGCAAGCGTGAGGCGGCGCGGTGAGCGGCCTCAATCCGCCGATCGCCGACTGGCGCGGCCGGCATGTGTGGCTGATCGGCGCCTCCAGCGGCATCGGCGAGGCGCTGGCGCATGCCCTGGCCGGGCGCGGCGCGATGCTCGCGCTGAGCGGCCGGCGCGCCG
Organism: Denitromonas iodatirespirans; assembly: GCF_018524365.1. Lineage (GTDB taxonomy): Bacteria > Pseudomonadota > Gammaproteobacteria > Burkholderiales > Rhodocyclaceae > Nitrogeniibacter > Nitrogeniibacter iodatirespirans. The sequence continues at coordinate 18,234 of NZ_JAEKFT010000017.1, read as the reverse complement.
ACGCGCTGGATAAGGTTGCCGAGGCGCTCGGCGGCGCCGAGGTGCTGCCGCTGGACATCACCGTCGCCGGCGCCGTTGCCGAGGCCTGGGAAGCGTTGCTGGCGCGTTGGGGCGGGTGCGACATGGTGGTCTTCGTGGCGGGCACCTATCAGCCGACGCCCGCCAGCGAATTGTCGGCACAGGTGGTCGAGCGCACGGTGGCGGTGAACCTGTCCGCCACGCTGGCGGGCGTGGCGGCGGTGTTGCCGGCCATGCTGGCGCGCGGGGCGGGCCACATTGCGCTAGTGTCGAGCGTGGCGGGCTATTCGGGCTTGCCCAAGGCCGGCGTGTACGGCGCGACCAAGGCCGGGCTGATCAACTTCGCCGAAAGCCTGTTTCTGGAGTTGCGCCCGCGGGGGCTCGGCGTGCACTTGATCAACCCCGGCTTCGTGGCGACCCGCCTGACCGCCGACAACGATTTTCCGATGCCGGCGCTGATCTCGCCGGCGGCGGCCGCGGCGGCCATCGTCGCAGGCTTGTCGCGCGGCGATTTCGAGATTCATTTTCCCAAGCGCTTCTCGCGCGTGCTCAAGTTGCTGCGGCTGCTGCCTTACCGGCTCTATTTCCCCCTGGTGCGCCGGGTGACCGGCGGGAGCAAGACATGACGGCGAACCTGGATGCGCTGGTGGCATTCTTCGAGGCACTGACGCCGGCCGATGTCGAGCGCTTCGACACCTTCTATGCGGAGGATGCGCACTTCGTCGATCCGTTCAACGATGTGCAGGGCGTGCCGGCCATCGCCGCCATCTTCCGGCACATGTTCGAGCAACTCGGCGATCCGCGCTTTGTCGTGACCGAGCGCTTCGTGCAGGACGACCGGGCGGTCCTGATCTGGTCGCTGCGTTGCCGGCTGGGCGGGCGCTGGGTGGAGATCCCCGGCGCCAGCCATCTGTGCTTCGGCGCGGACGGCCGCGTCCGTGTGCATCGGGACTTCTGGGATGCCGCGTCCGGCGTGTATGCCCGGTTGCCGCTGATCGGCGGGTTGATGCGATGCGCAAGGCATCGCTTGAGTGCACCGCAGCCAGGTCGCCGCTGAGTAGCGTCGGCAGACGCTAGATCCGTTTCCTTCCCGGGCGGTGACAGGGTATGACGACCGGAAGCGCATGGCGATCGCGTTCCGCCTAGCGGATATTGCGATGCAACACGTTGATCCAGATCAAAAATCAGCTTGCGGCGTTTAAAACGGGTGTGGCACTATGCCGCGCAGAGACCGAATCCGCGCAAAACAAATCACACAGCGGATTTCGGAGGAGAGAGACCGCAACCGGCGCATCGCGGGTTCCGGGAAGCCTGTGCCCCGCAGACACATCGACGGCGCCGTTTTTGGCTGACCGGGAACGCTTTTTTTGCGCCCCACACAGACTTGGATGGGGGTTGCACATGAGCGTGTTGGCTCGTTCCGCAGTAACCATGCTGTCCGCCGTGTCCGCAAGCGCGGCGTGGGCGGCGCAGTCCAGCATCAATCTTCAGACGCCGGTCACTTCGGTGGCTGCCGAAATCTACGACATGCACACCTTGATGATGGTCATCTGTCTGGTGATCTTCGTTGCCGTGTTCGGTGTCATGTTCTGGTCGGTGTTTCATCACCGCAAGTCCAAGGGCGCGGTGGCGGCGCACTTCCATGAAAACACCCTGGTCGAAATCGCCTGGACCGTGGTGCCGGTGCTGATCCTGCTTGGCATGGCCTATCCGGCCACCAAGACGGTGATCGCCATGAAGGACACCTCCAACCCCGACATCACCATCAAGGCCACCGGCTACCAGTGGAAATGGGGTTACGACTACATCAAGGGCGAAGGCGAGGGCATCAAGTTCGTCTCCAACCTGTCGACCCCGCTGGACCAGATCAAGGGGCAGGCGGCCAAGGGTGACAACTATCTGCTGGAAGTGGATAACCCGGTGGTGGTGCCGGTCGGCAAGAAGGTTCGTCTGCTGCTGACCGCCAATGATGTGATCCACGCCTGGTGGGTGCCGGCGCTTGGTGTCAAGCAGGATGCGATCCCCGGCTTCATTCGCGACGCGTGGTTCCGCGCCGACAAGGAAGGCGTCTTCCGCGGCAACTGTGCCGAGCTGTGCGGCAAGGATCACGGTTTCATGCCGATCGAGGTGCATGTGTTGTCGGCGGAGAAATACGCTGCCTGGGTGGCCGATCAGCAGGGCAAGATGGCCGCCACGACCGAAGACCCGAACAAGGAATGGGCATTGGCCGAGCTGGTCGCCAAGGGCGAGCAGGTGTTCGCGGCCAATTGCGCTGCCTGTCATCAGGCCGATGGCAAGGGCATCCCGCCGGCCTTCCCGCCGCTCGATGGTGCGGCCATCGTGCAGGGCGACAAGGCCGAGCAGATCAAGGTGGTGATGGAGGGGCGCGCCGGCACCGCCATGGCAGCCTTCGGCAAGCAGCTGTCGGATACGGATATTGCCGCCGTGATCACCTATACCCGCAATGCCTGGAGCAACCAGACGGGCGAAGCCATCCAGCCGGCCGAAATCGCGGCCGCGCACAACTGAGTTCAGGTAGGAGGAGGCTGCATGTCTGCTGTCACCCCGGATCAACTGCATGACGATCACCATCATCACGCCCCGGGCGGGCTGATGCGCTGGATCACCACCACGAACCACAAGGACATCGGCACGATGTACTTGATCTTCAGCTTCATCATGTTCCTCTCCGGAGGGGTGATGGCGCTGACGATCCGGGCCGAACTGTTTCAACCGGGTCTGCAGATCGTGCAGCCCGAGTTCTTCAACCAGCTCACCACCATGCACGGTCTGGTGATGGTGTTCGGCGCGATCATGCCGGCCTTCGTCGGCTTCGCCAACTGGATGCTGCCGCTGATGATCGGCGCCTCCGACATGGCCTTCGCGCGCATGAACAACTGGAGCTTCTGGTTGCTGCCGGTGGCCGCGATCCTGCTGATCGGCTCGTTCTTCGTGCCGGGCGGGGCGACCGCCGCGGGCTGGACGCTGTACGCTCCGCTGTCGGTGCAGATGGGCATGGGCATGGACCTGACCATCTTCGCCGTGCACATCATGGGGATCAGCTCGATCATGGGGGCGATCAACATCGTCGTCACCATCCTCAACATGCGTGCGCCCGGCATGACCATGATGAAAATGCCGCTGTTCTGCTGGACATGGCTGATCACCGCCTACCTGCTGATCGCCGTGATGCCGGTGCTGGCCGGCGCGGTGACCATGATCCTGACCGATCGCCACTTCGGCACCGCCTTCTTCAATGCGGCGGGCGGCGGTGACCCTGTGCTCTACCAGCACGTGTTCTGGTTCTTCGGGCACCCCGAGGTGTACATCATGATTTTGCCGGCCTTCGGCATTGTCAGTCAGATCATCCCGACCTTCGCGCGCAAGCCCTTGTTTGGCTATGCATCGATGGTCTACGCCACCGCCTCGATCGCCATTCTGTCCTTCGTGGTGTGGGCGCACCACATGTTCACCACCGGCATGCCGGCGGCGACGCAGCTGTTCTTCATGTACGCGACCATGCTGATTGCCGTGCCTACCGGCGTGAAGGTGTTCAACTGGGTGGCCACCATGTGGCGCGGCTCGATGACCTTCGAGACGCCGATGCTGTGGGCCACGGGTTTCATCTTCGTGTTCACCATGGGCGGTTTCACCGGGCTGATCTGCGCCATCGCGCCGATCGACATCCAGGTGCAGGACACCTATTACGTGGTGGCCCACTTCCATTACGTGCTGGTGGCCGGCTCGCTGTTTGCGCTGTTTGCCGGGGCCTACTACTGGCTGCCGAAGTGGACCGGCCACATGTATCCGGAAGGGATCGGCAAGCTCCACTTCTGGGCATCGATCATCTTCTTCAACATCACCTTCTTCCCGATGCACTTCCTGGGGCTGGCCGGCATGCCGCGGCGCATTCCGGACTACGCCCTGCAGTTTGCGGACTTCAATGCACTGGCCAGTATCGGGGCCTTTGGTTTCGGCCTGTCGCAACTGATCTTCATCGTCGCAGTGGTCAAGTGCGTGCGGGGGGGCAAGAAGGCGGCCGCCAGCCCGTGGGAAGGCGCCGAGGGGCTGGAGTGGACGGTGCCGTCGCCGGCGCCCTACCACACCTTCGAGACGCCGCCGGTCGTCAAGTGATCGGGCTCGCCATGGCCAAGGGGAAGAATCTTCGTACGGCGCTGCTGCTGCTTCTGGTGGCGCTGACGTTCTTCTTCGCGATCATGGTGAAGACGGGATGGCTGGGGGCATGAGCACGCGCGCCGACGACAACCGGCGGCTGTTGATGCGCTTGGGCATCGCGGCGGTGGCGATGTTCGGATTCGGCTTTGCGCTGGTGCCTTTCTACGAGGCCATCTGCCAGGTCACCGGCCTGCGCAACATTCTCCAGCCCGACGATGTGGAGAACACGCAGGTCGACGAAACCCGGCGCCTGGTCATCGAGTTCGACGCCAACACGCATGATCTGGCGTGGCGTTTCCGGCCCTTGCAGACTTCGGTCGATGTCCATCCGGGCCAGCTGGTGCAGGTGGCCTACGAGGTGACCAACACGCGCGATGTGCCCGTCACCGGGCAGGCGGTGCCAAGCTACGGGCCCCAGATCGCCGGGAGTTATTTCAAGAAGGTCAACTGCTTCTGTTTCGAGCAGCAGACCCTGGCCGCGGGTGAGACTCGCACCATGCCGGTGCTTTTCGTGGTGGACCCGAAGCTGCCGGACGATGTGCACACGATCACTTTGTCCTACACCTTCTTCGAGGTGGCCGGAACGCAGGTGCAGCGCGCCGGCAACGGGGGGCAGGGGTGATGGCCCAGGCGCCCCGGGCCGGGTTCTGGGCCACCTTGCGGGCCGTGCTGTGGTCGTTCGTCGGCATCCGCAAACGCCGCCACTACAAGGACGACGCGACCTCGCTCGATCCGAAAGCGGTGATCGTGGCCGGAGTGCTGGCAGGGGTGGTGTTCGTGCTGAGTATCGTGGCGTTCGTAAGATTCGTGGTGGGTGTGTGAATAAGGGGTGCGCCTGAGGGCGGCCGCCGAATTAACTGATCGGAGACTTCAACATGAGTCCGACAATCGAGAAGTACTTCGTACCAGAGCCGTCGAAGTTCCCCATCTTCGGCTCCTTCGCGCTGTTGTGTATCGGTGCCGGCGCCGTGATGTGGCTCAACCATGTCGGTCCCGGGCCGGAGGTGTTGCTGGTCGGCGTGGCGACGCTGATCTACATGCTGTTCGGCTGGTTCGGCCAGGTGATCCGCGAGTCCGAAAGCGGCAAGTACGGCAAGAACGTTGACGCGTCCTTCCGCTGGAGCATGGGCTGGTTCATCTTCTCCGAGGTGATGTTCTTCGCCGCCTTCTTCGGCGTGCTGTTCTATGTCCGGGTGATCTCTGTCCCTGCGCTCGGCAGCGGCGAGAACGAGAGTGTGTTGTGGAGCGGCTTCCAGGGCGTGTGGCCGACCGCCGGGCCGTATGGCGCCGATGCCTTCTCGCCGATGGAAGCCTGGGGCATTCCGGCGCTCAACACCCTGATCCTGCTGACCTCCGGTGCGACCCTGACCTGGGCCCACTGGGGCATGATGAAAGACAACCGCACCCAGCTCAAACTCGGTCTGTTGTTGACCGTGCTGCTCGGCGCGCTGTTCATGGGGTTTCAGGTCTACGAGTACATGCATGCCTACTCGGAGATGAACCTGAAGCTCACCTCCGGCATCTACGGCTCGACCTTCTACATGATGACCGGCTTCCACGGCCTGCATGTGACGATCGGCGCGATCATGCTGCTGGTGATGCTGTTCCGCGTGATGGCCGGCCACTTCACCAAAGACCACCACTTCGCCTTCGAAGCGGCGGCGTGGTACTGGCACTTCGTCGATGTGGTCTGGCTGCTGCTGTTCGTGGTGGTGTACTGGCTGTGAGTGTTGGGCTACAGGCGACCGGGGATGAAGCCGGTCGCAAAGCCGATCATGAGTAGCAGAAACAACCCGATCGACAGCCCGATCCGCAGCGTCAGCGCGCGTACCACGCGTGGCCCGCGCCCCTTGTCGCGCAACAGGAAGGTGAGCGCCGAGCCCAGGCTGACGAGGATGGCGATCAGAAAAAGTACGACGACGATGCGCATGGGCGGCTCCGCTGAAATGTCGGTCCAGTGTAGCCCAGCCATCCGCTGCGCGGGATGAGCGGCATGCGGGTCAAGGACGTGGTGCCCTATCTGGTGGGCGTTCTCGTCTGCGTTCTGACCGTCCAGTTGGGCCTGTGGCAGACTCGGCGGGCCGAGGAGAAGCTGGCGCTGGGCGAACGCATGGCCGCCGAGGCCGAGGCGCCGATGACCGTGCTGGCCGCGGCGCCGGAAGAATGGCAGGCCGTACGCCTCACGGGGCACTGGCTGACGGCGGGGTCGATCTACCTCGACAACCGGGTTCACCACGGGCAACCGGGCTACCAGCTGCTCACGCCGCTACAGACCGAAGACGGTCGGCGGGTGCTGGTCAAGCGGGGTTGGCTGGCAGCCGGGCGCGACCGGACCGTGTTGCCGTCGGTACGGACGCCGGAGGGAGAGGTGTTCGTCAGTGGGCGGGTCCGTCGTCCTGAGGCGAAACCCTACTCGCTGGCGGATACGCCGAGCGAGGGCGCGCGCTGGCAGTATCTGGATCTGGCTGCCTACCGGGCGCAAACCGGGATTGCGGTGGCGGATGTGGTGGTCGAGCAGACCGATCCGTCGTCCGACGGCTTGATCCGCGATTGGCCGCGCCCTGATCTTGGCGTCGATCGACACCGCGGGTATGCGGTGCAATGGTTTGGCCTTGCCGCCTTGTCGGCGGGGCTGTGTGGATGGTTTGGATGGCGACGCTGGAGGCACGATGGCAGCAGCCAAGATGACGCGTAAGGCCCGACTGACGCTGGCCGCCCTGATCGCAGTGTGTGTGCTGCCGGTGGTGGCATCGTATCTGGCGTTCTATGTCTGGCCGCCCAGTGGCCGCAGCAACTACGGCACGCTGGTGACGCCGACGCCGCTGCCGGACGGTGCGCTGGCCACGCCGGACGGCGGCGCGTTTGCCCGGGACGACATCAAGGGCTTCTGGACCTATGTGGTGGTGGCCCCCGCCGCGTGCGATGCCGCCTGCCAGCAGGCCTTGTATTTCACCCGCCAGGTGCGCACGGCACAGGCGCAGGAGGCCACGCGCGTGGCCCGTGTCTGGTTGCTGACCGATGGTGGCGCGCCCGATGCCGCGCTGCTGGCCGAGCACCCGGAGCTCGTGGTGGCGCGGGCCGAAGGCCCCTGGCTCGAGCAGCTCGACGGCGACACCGTGGCGCAGGTATGGCTGGCGGACCCGCGCGGGCAGGTGATGATGCGCTATCCGGCCGAGCTCGATCCGAAAGGCATGGTCAAGGATCTGGCGCGGCTTCTCAAGTATTCGCAGGTCAGCTGATGACATTGGGCTCCCCACGCTCGCTTCGCTCGCAGTCCCCGTCGGGGGGCGCGCCTGCCCTCGGGGCTTCCCCGCGGGCCGATGGGTATCGCCGCCTTGTCATCCTCGCCCTGCTGCTGACCCTGGTCGTGGTGGTGTTCGGTGCCTATGTGCGCCTGTCGGACGCCGGTCTGGGGTGCCCGGACTGGCCGGGCTGCTACGGCAAGGCGACGCCGGCCCATGCGGCCGAGCACATCGCCGAGGCCGAGTCGGCGCAGCCCGGCGGGCCGGTATCGCTGCCCAAGGCCTGGAAGGAAATGATCCACCGCTACCTGGCGGCCACGCTCGGCTTCATCATCCTGGTGATCGCGGCGCTGGCTTTGCGGAATCGTCGTGATCCCGACGTGCGCCCCTGCATTGCGGTCCTGCTGGTCGGCGTCGTCATCTTCCAGGGCTTGTTGGGCAAATGGACCGTCACGCTGCTACTCAAACCGGCGATCGTCACCGGCCACCTGATTGGCGGGCTGACCACCCTGGCACTGCTGGCCTTGCTGGCCATCCGGGCGACGGGGGTGCGGCGGCGCTTTGCCTCGCCGGGCCTGGTCCGTCTGGCGCGATTCGCGCTGTTGCTGGTCGTCGGCCAGATCGTGCTCGGCGGCTGGACCAGCACCAACTACGCGGCTCTGGCCTGCACCGATTTCCCGACCTGTCACGGCAGCTGGTGGCCGAGCATGGATGTCGGCAACGCCTTTCACGTGGTGCGTGAGTTGGGCATGACCGCCACCGGCGATCTGCTCTCGCACGAAGCGCTGACGGCCATTCACTGGGCACACCGGCTCGGTGCGGTGGCGACTGCCATCGTTGGCCTGCTGCTGGTGATCGGGCTGCTGCGGCAGGGGTTCGGATCGATGGCGATGCTGTTGCTGCTGATGCTGTCCGGCCAGGTCGGCCTGGGCATTGCCAACGTGGCGCTGAGTCTGCCGCTGCCGCTGGCGGTGGCGCACAACGCCGGTGCAGCGCTGTTGTTGTTGGTGATGGTGTTGATCAATGCGCGCCTGATGCCCGAACGGGCATGGCGTGCCGTGCGAGGGAATCCCCATGAAAACGCTTACGCTTGACCGCTCGGATACCTGGCGCCGGTTGCGGCACTTCTATGTGCTGACCAAGCCGCGGGTCAATACGCTGATCGTCTTCTGCGCCATCATCGGCATGTTCCTCGCCGTGCCCGAGGGGCTGCCCTCGGCGCAGGTGGTGTTGCTCGCCACGATCGGCATTGCCTGCGTGGCCGGTGCGGCGGCGGCCATGAACTGTCTCATCGAACAGCAGATCGATGCGCGCATGGCGCGCACCCGGGCGCGGCCCCTGCCGCGCGGCGAACTGAGCTCGGCCGAAACCCTGGTGTTTTCGCTGCTGCTCGGCGGCGCCGGGCTGGTGCTGCTCTACCACGGCGTCAATCCGCTGACGATGTGGCTCACGCTGGCCACTTTCGTCGGCTACGCGGTGGTCTACACCGTCTTTCTCAAGCCGCGCACGCCGCAGAACATCGTCATCGGCGGCGCATCCGGCGCGATGCCGCCGGTGCTCGGCTGGGCCGCGGTGACCGGTGAAGTGAGCAGCGATGCCTTGCTGCTGTTCCTCATCATCTTTGCCTGGACGCCGCCGCACTTCTGGGCGCTGGCCTTGTACCGCAGCGCCGACTACGCGCGCGCCGGCCTGCCCATGCTGCCCGTGACGCACGGCTCGCGCTATACCCGGCTGTCGGTGCTGCTCTACACCTGCATCCTGTTCGCCGTCACCTTGCTGCCTTTTGCCACGCGCATGAGCGGCATTGCCTATCTGGCGGCGGCGGTGGTGCTGGGCGCGGCCTTCCTGCGCTATGCCTGGCGCCTGTACGTGGATTACAGCGACAAATTGTCGCAACAGACTTTCCGCTACTCCATCGTGTACCTATCATCGCTGTTTGCCGCCTTGCTGGTGGATCACTACCTGCCCTATTGATGAGGCCACGATGCTTCGAATCCTCCTGGTGGTCGCCGCGCTCGCGGTGACCGCCTGCAGTCCCGCCGAACCGCCCAAAAGCTTTCACAACACCGACATCACCGGTGCCGATTACGGCAAAGGCTTTTCGCTCACCGACCACACCGGCAAGCCGCGCACACTGGCCGATTTCAAGGGCAAGGTGGTGACGCTGTTCTTCGGCTTCACCCAGTGTCCGGACGTGTGCCCGACCAACCTGCTCACGATGAGCGAGGTCATGCGCCTGCTCGGCCCCGACGCCGAGCGCACGCAGGTGCTGTTCATGACGGTCGATCCCGAGCGCGATACCCAGGCCCTGCTGGCCGAGTATGTGCCGGCCTTCGATCCGCGCTTCCTCGGCCTGTTCGGCGACATGGACACCACCGCCGCGGTGGCCAAGGACTTCAAGGTGTTCTACCGCAAGAGCGGCGATACCGACGGCCCCAACTACACCATCGACCACTCGGCCGGTACCTATGTCTTCGACCCGCAAGGCCGTCTGCGCCTCTATGTGAAGCACGGGGCCGCTGCGCCGGACATCGCCGAGGACATCAAGACCTTGTTGGCCGAAGGATGAGTCGGGGCAGGATCTGCCAAAGTGGGGGCGTGTAACGCAATCATTGGATTGGGCTAAGCCGTAATCTGGGCGCATTTCTGTCCCGGAGCTTCGCCATGAATCTGTCCCAAGTCCTGCTGTCGGCGCTCAAGGCGCACGGCGCCCGTGAGGTGTTCGGCATCCCCGGCGATTTCGCCCTGCCGTTCTTCCGCGAGATCGAGAACGCCGGCATCCTGCCGCTGTACACCCTCAGCCATGAGCCGGGCGTCGGCTTTGCCGCCGATGCCTCGGCGCGGATTCGCAGCACGTTGTCGGTGGCGGCCGTCACCTACGGCGCCGGTGCGCTCAACATGGTCAACCCGGTGGCTGGTGCCTATGCCGAAAAATCGCCCGTGGTGGTGATCTCGGGGGCACCGGGCAAGGGCGAGGCGAGCACCGGCCTGCTGCTTCACCACCAGGCCAAAACCCTGGATTCGCAGTTCGCCATCTACCAGGAAATCACCTGTGACCAAGCCCGCCTGACCGACGCCCGCACCGCGCCGGCCGAGATCGCGCGGGTGCTGGCCAGCTGTCTGCGCGAGTCGCGGCCGGTGTACATCGAGCTGCCGCGCGACATGGTGGCCGAGCCCTGCGAGCCGGTGGTGGCACTGGGGGCGCCGGCTGTCGACCCGGCGGCGCTGGATGCCTGCACCGACGAGATCCTGGCGCGGCTGGCCGCGGCCGAGCGGCCGGTGCTGATGGTCGGCGTCGAGGTGCGGCGCTTCGACCTGGAGGCGCAGGTGGCGGCCCTGGCACGCCAGCTGGGGATTCCGGTCGTCACCAGCATTCTCGGTCGCGGCCTGCTGGCCGGGCATGATGCGCCGTTGGCCGGCACCTATCTGGGCGTGGCCGGCGACGAGGCGGTGACCGCGCTGGTCGAGGATTCGGACGCGCTGTTGATGCTCGGCGTGCTGGTGTCGGACACCAACTTCGGCGTGTCGGCGCGGCAGATCGACCTGCGCAAGGCGATCCATGCCTGCGACGGCGAGGTCACGCTGGGCTATCACACCTATGCGCATCTGCCGTTGGGGCAGGTGGTGCGCCGCTTGCTGGAGCGCGCGCCGGCGGCCCGGCAGATGCCCACGCTGGCGCCGCCGAGCTATCCGCACGGGATGGTGGCCGATGACGCGCCGATCGTGCCGGGCGATATCGCGCGCGGCATCAATGACCTGATGGCCCGCCACGGCGTGATGCCGATCGCCGCCGACATGGGCGACTGCATGTTCACCGCCATGGAAATCGCCCACCAGGCGCTGGTGGCCCCGGGCTACTACGCCACCATGGGCTTTGGCGTGCCGGCCGGGTTGGGTCTGCAGGCGGCGACCGGCGAGCGCCCCCTGATCCTGGTGGGCGACGGCGCCTTCCAGATGACGGGCTGGGAGCTGGGCAACTGCTGCCGCTTCGGCTGGGACCCGATCGTGCTGGTGTTCAACAACCGATCCTGGGAGATGCTGCGCACCTTCCAGCCGGAGTCGTCCTTCAACGACCTGAGCGCCTGGGATTTTGCCGGCATGGCCGCAGGCCTGGGCGGCGACGGTGTGCGGGTCGACACCCGGGCCGAACTGGCGGCCGCGCTGGAGCAGGCGGTGGCCACGCGCGGGCGTTTCCAGCTGATCGACGTGACCATTCCGCGTGGCGAGCTGTCGCCCACGCTCAAGCGTTTCGTGGCGGGGGTCAAGCGCCTGTCGGCACCGGGCGCGCGCTGAGCGCATGAAAAAGGGCGACCCGCGGGTCGCCCTTGTTTTGCTTCAGGCCGGCTGCGATCAGGCCAGCGCCGCCAACTCGCCGCGCATCTGCTTGAGCGCCTTGGCTTCGATCTGGCGAATGCGCTCGGCCGACACGCCGTATTCGTCGGCCAGCTCGTGTAGCGTGGCGGCCTTGCCGTCGTCGCCGGTCAGCCAGCGCGCGGTGATGATGCGCCGGCTGCGCTCGTCCAGCGCGGCCATGGCGTTGACCAGCCCGTCGCTCTGCAGCTGCGCCTGCTCGGCATTGGCCAGCAACTCGCTCGGCTCGGCCGACGGGTCGCGCAGATAGGCGATCGGGGCGAAGTGCTCGTCATCGTCGTCGCGGCCGCCGTCGAGCGGCACGTCCTGGCCACCCAGGCGGGTTTCCATTTCGACGACTTCTTCGGGCTTCACGCCCAGCTGCGCCGCCACCACCGAGACATCGTCGGGGCTCAGGGCGTTGCGGTCTTTCTTGAGGCCGCGCAGGTTGAAGAACAGCTTGCGCTGGGCCTTGGTGGTGGCCACCTTGACCAGACGCGCGTTCTTCAGGATGTATTCGTGGATCTCGGCCTTGATCCAGTGGATGGCGAAGGACACCAAGCGCACGCCGCGGCGCGGGTCGAAACGCTTGACCGCCTTCATCAGGCCGATGTTGCCTTCCTGGATCAGGTCGGCATGCGGCAGGCCGTAGCCGAGGTAACCGCGGGCAATGGCAACCACCAGGCGCAGGTGCGAGAGCACCAACTCGCGGGCCGCGTCCAGATCGCCTTCGTCCTGGAAGCGGCGGGCGTAGGTCTGTTCTTCCTGCTCGGTGAGGAGCGGGATGCGGTTGGCGAACTGAATGTACTGATCGATGCTGCCGACCGTGGTCGGGACCGGTAGCGACAAAGTGTGCGTCATCGACAATGTCCTCCCAAAAATTTGTGCCTATGTTAGCACTCGCATGCTTCGAGTGCTAAGCACGAAATCGGTTCCGGGAATTTGCAAACTTCCTCCGCAGGATGCCCGGCAGGGTGATGTGGCCGGCTATCATGCGAACCGGCGCCCTTCTTGGCGTTTGGCTTCAAGTTGGGGCGATCGATGCCGTTACCCTCTGCGTGAAACGCCTTCCGTCCCGTTGGCCGGGAACTGCGACAGGATGACATGACTGACAACGACGCTTTGCAGGCTGAACCCGTGATCGCGGTGGCACCCGCCGCCGCGCCGGCTCCCGAACCGCCGCAGGACACTCCGCGGCCGGACGCCTTGCTCGAATGCCTGCTGGTGGTGGCCCGCGCCCATGGGTGCACGCTGACGCGCGATGCGGCCACGGCCGGTCTGCCGCTGGTCGATCACCGGCTGACGCCGTCGCTGTTCGAGCGCGCCGCGCGCCGCGCCGGCTTGGCCTCGAACGTGGTGCGCCGATCCCTCGACGCGCTCAACCCTGCGCTGTTCCCGGTGGTGCTGATCCTTGCCGACGAGCAGGCCTGCGTGCTGCTCGGCTGGAGCGAGGATGGCGCCGCCGCACGGGTGATCTTCCCCGATCTGGGCGAGGCCGAAGCGCTGCTGCCGCGCGCGGACCTGCTCGCTCGCTATGCCGGCCATGCCATCTTTGCGCGTCCGCGCTTCCGCTTCGACGCGCGCACCCCCGAGGTGGGCAAGGCCCGGCACCGCCACTGGTTCTGGGGCGCGATCCACGACAACCGGCCGCTGTATCGCGATGTGTTGGTCGCGGCGCTGATGATTAACCTCTTCGCCATCGCGCTGCCCATGTTCACCATGAACGTGTACGACCGTGTGGTGCCGAACAACGCGATCGAAACCCTGTGGATGCTGGCAGCGGGGGTGGCCATTGTGATGGTGGCCGACCTGATGCTGCGCACCATGCGCGGCTACTTCATCGATCTGGCCGGCAACCGGGTGGACGTCAAGTTGTCGGCCTACATCATGGAGCGGGTGCTGGGCATCCAGATGGAGCAACGGCCGGTGTCGGCCGGCTCCTTCGCCGCCAATCTGCGCTCCTTCGAAACGGTGCGCGACTTCATCACATCGGCCACGGTCAATGCCTTCGTCGATCTGCCCTTCGCGGTGATTTTCGTGGTGGTGATCGGCTGGATCGCCTGGCCGATGGTCATCCCCATCGTCCTCGGCGTGCTGATCGTGCTGCTGTATGCAATGACGGTGCAAAGCCGCATGCACGAGCTGTCCGAGACCACCTACCGCGCCGGTGCCCTGCGCAACGCCACGCTGGTCGAGAGCCTGGTCGGCCTCGAGGCGGTCAAGGCGCTCGGTTGCGAGGGCCACATGCAGCGCAAGTGGGAGCAGAGCGCGGTGTTCCTGGCGCGCACCAGTGCGCAGCTGCGCCTGCTGTCGGCCTCGACCATGAACGGCGCGATGTGGGTGCAGCAGACCACCAACGTGGCGATCATCGTTCTCGGCGTCTATCTGATCGGCAACGGCGAGCTGAGCATGGGCGGCCTGATCGCCTGCTCGATGCTGTCGTCGCGTGCACTGGCGCCGATCGGCCAGGTGGCCGGCCTGCTGACCCAGTATCACAACGCCGCGACGGCGCTCACCTCACTGGATGAGATCCTCTCGCGTCCGGTCGAGCGGCCGGACGATTCGAGCTTCGTCAGCCGGCAGAACTTCGTCGGGCGCATCGAATTCAAGGATGTGCATTTCGTCTATCCGGGCCAGGAGGTCGAGGCGCTGCGCAATGTGTCGCTGCGCATCGAGCCGGGCGAGCGGGTGGCGATCCTCGGGCGGGTCGGTTCCGGCAAGACCACGCTACACAAGCTGATCCTCGGCCTCTACCGGCCCACCGAAGGCGCGGTGCTGATCGACGGCATCGACCTGCGCCAGCTCGACCCGGCCGAGCTGCGCCGCCATGTGGGCTATGTGCCGCAGGACGTAACGCTCTTCTACGGCAGCCTGCGCGACAACCTCACCATCGCCTCGCGCGACGCCGACGATGCCGACGTGGTGCGCGCCGCCGAACTGGCCGGCATCGCCGAATTCGTCAACAGCCATCCGAAAGGCTTCGACATGCTGGTGGGCGAGCGTGGCGAATCGCTCTCCGGCGGCCAGCGCCAGGGCGTGGCGATCGCCCGCGCGCTGATCAACGATCCACCCATTTTGCTGATGGACGAGCCGACCGGCTCGATGGACCATTCCAGCGAAGAATATGTGAAGCAGCAGCTGCGCCACAGTACCCCCGGCAAGACGATGATCGTCATCACCCACCGCACCTCGTTGCTGGAGCTGGTCGATCGCATCATCGTGGTCGACGGCGGCAAGATCGTCGCCGACGGACCCAAGGCCCAAGTGGTCGAAGCCTTGCGGCAGGGCCGCATCGGGAGGGCTGCATGAACCCCCTCGACGCCAAGCAATTCAAACAGATCGGCGATGTCTCCAACGCCGTCTCGGCCCGCACCCGCCCGCTGCTCGATCGCCTCTTCGGCCGGCTGGTGCCCGAGCAGGGCGAGACCGATGTGGACTGGAGCGGCGACGCCGACCGCGCGGTGCTGATGCAAGAGCCGTTGCGCGCCAGAGCCCTGCTGCGTGGGGCGCTGGTGGTGCTCGTGTTGCTGATCGTCTGGGCCGGCTTTGCCGAAATCGACGAAGTGACCCGCGGCGAAGGCAAGGTGATTCCCTCCAGCCAGCTGCAAGTGTTGCAGTCCTTCGACGGTGGGGTGGTCGAGGAGATCCTGGTCAAGGAAGGCGATGTCGTCGATGTCGGCCAGACCTTGGTGCGTATCGACCCGACCCGCTTCGTCTCCTCGTTGCGCGAGAACCGGGCACAGTACTTTGCCCTGGTGGCCAAGGCCGCGCGGCTCGAAGCCTTGTCGGCCGGCACGCCCTTCGTGGCGCCCGCCGAAGTGGCCAAGGCGGCGCCGGACCTGATCGGGCAGGAGCGCGCGCTGTACGAGTCGAGCCAGGCCAAGCTCGACGGCGAACTGGCCATCGCCCGCCAGCAGATGGCGCAGCGCAGCCAGGAGCTGGTCGAAGTCCAGGCGCGACTGGCCCAGGCGTCGCAGACCTACAACCTGGTGTCGCAAGAGCTGAGCGTGACCAAGCCGCTGCTCGCCTCCGGTGCGGTGTCCGAGGTCGAGCTGCTGCGCCTGGAGCGGGACGTGGCCCGCCTGCGCGGCGAGCGCAATCAGGCCACGGCCCAGATCGCCCGCATCCAGTCGGCGATTGCCGAGGCCAACCGCAATATCCAGGACGTGGAGCTGGCCTTCCGCAACGCCGCCCGCAACGAGCTGGCCGACACCCGCGCCAAGCTCAACAGCTTGTCCGAAGGCAGCCTGGCGTTGGTCGACCGGGTCAAGCATGCCGAGGTCAAATCGCCCATGCGCGGCACGGTCAAGCGGTTGCTGGTCAACACCGTCGGCGGGGTGGTGCAGCCGGGCAAGGAGGTGGCCGAGGTGGTGCCGCTCGACGAAGCGCTGCTGCTCGAGGCCAAGATCAATCCCAAGGACATCGCCTTTCTGCGCCCCGGGCAGCCGGCCGAGGTCAAATTCACCGCCTACGACTTTTCCATCTATGGCGGCCTCAAGGCCACCGTGGAGCAAATCGGCGCCGATACCGTGGTCGATGATCGCGGCAACGCCTTCTACATCGTGCGTGTGCGCACCACCGAATCCAGCCTGGGTGAGAACCTGCCGATCATTCCCGGCATGGTGGCTCAAGTGGATGTCCTGACCGGCAAGAAAACCATCTTGTCGTACCTGCTCAAACCGGTCTTGCGCGCCAAGGCCAATGCGTTGACCGAACGATGACCCAGCACCTGTTCATTGCCTCGAACGGCCAGCTCAACCCGCGCTGGCGCACCGCCTTCCCCGATGCCACGGTACGCACCGCGCTCGGCGGCGAGCGGCCCGACGTGTTGTGGTGGGCGCAGCAGCCGCTCGACGCGCGGGCAGTGGCCGACGCCATCGCGGCATGGCCGGGCACGCCGGTGGTGGTGCTCTCGCCCACGCCCCGCCAGGAAGACGCCATGCTCGCCATCGCCCTCGGCGCCCGCGGCTACTGCCACAGCCATGCCACGCCCGCGATGCTGCAGCAGGTGGCGGTGGCCGTGACGCACGGCGGCCTGTGGCTGGGGCCCGAGTTGATGAGCCGCGTCATGGGCGCCGCCAGCGCACGCCTGAGCGGCGAGGCGCCAGCCGACACCGTCGACGGCTTCGACCGGCTGACCCCGCGCGAGCGGGATGTCGCCCTCGAAGTGGCACGCGGCGCCACCAACAAGGAAGTGGCCCGGCGGCTCGACATCTCCGAGCGCACGGTCAAGGCCCACCTCGGCGCCGCCTTCGAAAAACTCGGCGTACGCGATCGCCTGCAACTGGTGCTGACCCTCAAGCACATGCCGGCCGTGGTCGACCACGCCGCCTGAGCGGCGGCTGCCCTTGTCCACCGGTCCAATAGGCGCCGTCGCCTGGCCGCCGTAATCTCGCAGTATCGAATCAGTGTCGGTCGGCCGCGCGCCGGCTCAGCGGAGAACAAAAATGGCAAGCAACCAACCCATCGCAACCGTCGTGGCCGTCATCGGTTACGCCTATGCCCGCAACGCCGAAGGCGAACTGCGCGTGCTCAAGCCGGGCGACGCCCTGTACGAAGGCGAGGTCGTCATCACCCGCGACGGCGGCAAGGTCGAACTGGCCACCAGCGATGGTCAGTTGCTCGACGTGCAGCCGAACGAAACCGTGGCCATCACCGCCGATCTGTCCGACACCACCCGCCCGACGCCGCAGGAAGCGGCCGTGGGAGACGCCACGATCGACCAGGTGATCCAGGCCATCAACCAGGGCGGTGACATCGACGACGCCCTCGAAGCCCCGGCCGCCGGTCTGGCCGGCGGTGCCGGCGGCGAAGGCAACAGCTTCGTGCGCCTGCTGCGCATCACCGAAGGCGTCGATCCGCTGTCCTTCGAGTTCGGCTCGGCGCAGATCGAACCCCCGTTCGTCTTCGATGGCGGCTCGGCCGACGAGGCTGCTGCGGCAACGACGTCGGATGTCGTCCCGCCCGCCCCGACCGTGAGCATCCCCGACACCGACGGCGCGCTCAACACCACCGACTCAACGATTGCCGAAAGTGCCGGCCCCACCAACGCCAGCTTTACGCTGACGGCACCGGCCGGCCTGAGCGCGATCACGTTGGACGGGACGACGGTTACCGTGGCCGAACTCAATGCCCTGGGCACTACCCCGGTCAGCATCAACACCGGTGAAGGCACCTTGGTGCTGACCGGCTACGACGCCACCACCGGTACCGTCAGCTACAGCTACGACCCCAACGTGCAAGATCACAGCACCGGTCCGGTCGTCGATGCGATTTCCGTGTCGGTGGTCGATACGCTCGGCCGGACGGTCAGCGACTCGATCGACATCCAGATCACCGACTCCGTGCCGGTGGCCGTGGGTGACACCAACGTGATCGCCGAAGACGGTGTCAACACCGTGTCCGGCTCTGTGCTCACCAACGACACCGTCGGTGCCGACACCAACGC
>NZ_JAEKFT010000168.1 GCF_018524365.1 Denitromonas iodatirespirans | reverse complement strand
GGAGAATATATCACAGCCTAAATAGGATTTTCCACCACCACCTGCCCCACCATAGCCTATGAACTTAGCATTTTCCGAAAGGAAACACGCCCACGCCTCTAACTGCTTTTCGCTTCGGCTAAACCCGTTTTCTATCTCCGATACCGAGTGCATCCCTGATGTGTTGAATAGTATCTTTTGAGTATTTGTGCTCTAATTCCTGCTTCTCTGGAGCGTAATCGCCATCTATCTTGCTCAGGTAATCCAATGCCCTGACCACCTCGGCTGCTGAATTGTAAA
>NZ_JAEKFT010000167.1 GCF_018524365.1 Denitromonas iodatirespirans | reverse complement strand
CGAGACACATCTGCCTGTCGCCTTCCATGGCGTATGCGGTCATCGCGATGACCGGCAGCCGTTTCTCGGCGCCTTGTTCATTGGAGCGAATGGCCTGCGTCGTCTCCAAGCCGTTCATCCCCGGCATTTGGATATCCATGAAAGCCAGGTCGAAACGCTCTTCGGCTATTTTTTGAAGCGCCTCCGCACCGCTCTCCGCGAGCGAGACGCACCAGCCCGGTCCGCCCTTTTTGCGCAGTATCGTCCTGGTGAGGCTGCGGTTGAATTTATTGTCGTCGACG
>NZ_JAEKFT010000166.1 GCF_018524365.1 Denitromonas iodatirespirans | reverse complement strand
AGATGCGATTGCTCGCGACGCACATACTTGGACAGCAGGCGCCGCCAGGTGGTGAAGGGGAAATGCTCGGTGTCCGGAATGCCGGGCATGAAGGCGCCGTCCTGGACCGAGCTGGAGGCGCCCGTGCCGGCGATCCGGCGACCGCGCAGCGACAGCAACTCAGTCGTCGCCGGCGGCCGGGGTGTCTGCGACGCGGCTCGCCGACCTGGCACGCTGAGTGACTCGACCACGTAGGTGCCGTCACCCACCCGGGTTTCCAGGTAGCCCTCGATCAGCAATTGGTC
>NZ_JAEKFT010000165.1 GCF_018524365.1 Denitromonas iodatirespirans | reverse complement strand
CGCTCATGACGAAGACTTCGCGCTATCGCGCGCGCCCATCGACGACGCCGCCCGCGAGCGCCTGCTGCAGGCCGAGCCCGACCCGCGGGCCGAGGCCCTGATGGCCGCGGTGGCGCTGCGCGGCGCACGCTCGGTGCCGCTGCGCTGGCTGCTCGCGCTGGGCGGCCATCCGCGCGCCGACGCGGTGCTCGCCGCGCTGACCACCACCGTCGCCTGGGGGCCGCTGCAGCGCAAGCGCATTTCCCGCACGACGATCGAAAGCCTGCCGGCCTGGATGCGCCTGAT
>NZ_JAEKFT010000164.1 GCF_018524365.1 Denitromonas iodatirespirans | reverse complement strand
CCACGGGCCCGACTGGCCGGGCTGGTTCGTCGGCGGCGAGCTCGACCTGTTCGAGAACCTCGTCGGCCGCCGCGCCCGGGCCACCCCCGACCAGCCCGCGATGTTATGGGAGAGCGAAGACGGCGACCTGAGCCGCTTCACCTGGCGCGAGCTGGACGATGCGGCCCGGCGCCTCACCACCGCGCTGGCGCGGCTGGGCGTGTGCCCTGCCGAGCGCAGCGCCGTGTTCCTGCCCATGGTGCCAGAGACCGCGGTGGTATTCCTCGCCGCCGCCCGCCTCTGCGCCATCGT
>NZ_JAEKFT010000163.1 GCF_018524365.1 Denitromonas iodatirespirans | reverse complement strand
ATCTACAGCGAGGATCTCACCCACATCATCACCGAGGAAGGCATCGCCCACCTGGTGCGCTGCCGAAGCCCGGAAGACCGTGAGCAGGCCATCCGCGGCGTGGCCGGTTACACCCCGGTGGGCATGGGCCGCGACAAGCGCGCGGTGGAGAATCTGCGCGACCGCGGCATCATCCAGCGCCCGGAGGACCTGGGCCTCGACCCGCGCCTGGCCACCCGCGACCTGCTGGCCGCTCGCAACGTCAAGGATCTGGTGCACGCCTCCGGCGGGCTCTACGACCCGCCCAAGAAGTTCCG
>NZ_JAEKFT010000162.1 GCF_018524365.1 Denitromonas iodatirespirans | reverse complement strand
TGCGCATTGATGTGCCGCGCGACCGGCAGGGGCAGTTCGAACCGGTCCTCATCCCCAAGCACGAGCGGCGCTTTACCGGTTTCGACGACAAAATCATAGCCATGTACGCCCGCGGCATGACGATTCGTGAGATCCAGGGTTTGTTGATCGATCAGTACGGCACCGAGGTGTCACCCGAGTTCATCAGCTCGGTCACCGATGCGGTGATGGCCGAGGTGGGCGCCTGGCAGTCGCGCCCGCTCGAGCCGATGTACCCGGTGGTGTTCTTCGATGCGCTGCGGGTCAAGATCCGCGAGG
>NZ_JAEKFT010000161.1 GCF_018524365.1 Denitromonas iodatirespirans | reverse complement strand
GACCCCTTCGTCGAAGGCGGGCGCATGTACAAGAGCGGCGACCTGGGCCGGTGGCTGCCCGACGGCACCATCGAATACCTGGGCCGCAACGACTTCCAGGTCAAGATCCGCGGCTTTCGGATCGAATTGGGCGAGATCGAAGCGAAGCTTGCGCAACACGAAAAGATCAGCGAAGCGGTGGTCGTCGCCCGCGAGCAGGACGGCACCAAGCAACTGATCGCCTACACCACGGGAGAGGGCGAACTCGAGGCCGAAGCGATCAGAAGCTTCGCCCAACAGCGACTGCCCGGCTACATGGT
>NZ_JAEKFT010000160.1 GCF_018524365.1 Denitromonas iodatirespirans | reverse complement strand
CCATCATCGACGCCAACATCGGCCCCTACCGGGTCAGCGAATGGGATGTGTGCGAGCCGCTGCTCGCAAGCCTTGCGCCGGACATGCTGCTGATGGCCGATCGTGGCTTCACCGGCTATCTGTATTGCCCCCTGAGTCAGAATAGTTGTCGCCTCGATAGAATCCAAAACCCGGGGGCGATGAGAAGAGAACGAAGTGGCTCGATACGGACAAAAATTCAAGGACAAAGCGCTCGCTCGACTGTTGCCGCCGGAGGGCGCCTCAGTGGAAGCGGTTTCCCAGGAACTGAGCATTTCGGTG
>NZ_JAEKFT010000159.1 GCF_018524365.1 Denitromonas iodatirespirans | reverse complement strand
CACCGAAATGCTCAGTTCCTGGGAAACCGCTTCCACTGAGGCGCCCTCCGGCGGCAACAGTCGAGCGAGCGCTTTGTCCTTGAATTTTTGTCCGTATCGAGCCACTTCGTTCTCTTCTCATCGCCCCCGGGTTTTGGATTCTATCGAGGCGACAACTATTCTGACTCAGGGGGACGGCGACAAGGCCTTGCTCTATCTGGGCCGCTACCTGTACCGCGGCGTGATCCGCGAAGCGGACATCCTCGCCTGCCGCAACGGCCAGGTCACCTTCCGCTACCGCGAGGGCAGCAGCGGCGCGAT
>NZ_JAEKFT010000016.1 GCF_018524365.1 Denitromonas iodatirespirans | reverse complement strand
CTGCCTGGCGCCGAGCGTGGGATCGGGTGATTCCGTTCTTCGCCTTTCCCTCACCGATCCGCCGTGTGATCTACACCACCAACGCGATCGAGAGCATCAACGCCCGGCTGCGCAAGATCATCAAGACACGCGGGCACTTTCCGAGCGACGAGGCGGCCACCAAGCTCATCTGGCTGGCCCTGCGCAACATCACGGCCGACTGGGGACGGGCAGCCAAGGACTGGAAGGCGGCAATGAATCAGTTCGCGATCCTCTACGAGGACCGCTTCACGGATCATCGCCTAAAATGAAAACCGCGTTTCCAACTCAGGAAGCAATTCAGAGCGCCTCACACACAGAAATTCTGACACTCCCGCGCAGCGTCATCCGCCGAATACCCGCCTCCATGAACGCCACCCGGCAGAAGACGCTTCGCTTATCCGCCCTCCCCCCACCCAACGGACAAATCCTTCCCCATGCGCACCGAAGGCAAGCTGAGCAAATGGAATGACGACCGCGGCTTCGGGTTCATTACCCCGAACGAAGGCGGGCCGGACGTCTTTATCCATATATCGGAATTCCCGCGCGATGGCGATCGCCCGAACATTGGCGAGCGGGTGAGCTTCGAGACGGATTTCAGCAAGGACGGCAAACCCCGCGCCGTCAATGTCCGCTGTCCGGATCGCGCGCCCGTGCGCCGGACCTCGCGTGAAGCCACGCGCGGGCATGGGCGGCCGGGCCTGTTCGGGAAGCTGATCCCGCTGATGCTGGTGATTGCCATCGGCGCGTATGGCTACAAGGCCTTTAGCCGTTACGACGGCTCGTTTTCGGCGGCGCCGGAACCTATCGCCACAACGGATACGCCCGCCGCGCCGGCAAGATTCCATTGCGATGGTCGAACGCACTGCTCGCAGATGACGTCTTGCGAAGAGGCGACCTTCTTTTTGCGCAATTGCCCGAACGTGAAAATGGATGGCAACCACGATGGCGTGCCGTGCGAAATGCAATGGTGCGGCTGATAGCCGAGCGCATTCCGCTTCGCCGCAACCGGGCGACGGACGCGGCGCAACGCTCGACACAGTCAGAAACATGCCCCGCCATGTCGAAATCGTGGCGCACCGGTCGACCACAAGACGGCAGCCCATGATGCTGCCGCTTGTTCAACCCCTCAGGAGCATGAACCATGACCCGGATGATCTTCGTAAATCTGCCCGTCACCGACCTTGCCGCGGCAATGGCCTTCTACACGGCACTCGGCTTCAAGAACAACCCGCAATTCACCGACGAGACCGCCGCCTGCATGGTGTGGAGTGAGACGATCAACGTCATGCTGCTCACGCACGAGAAATGGCGCACGTTCACCCAGCGCCCGATTCCGCCGGCGAGCTCAAGCGAGGTAATGCTCGCGATCTCCTGCGACAGTCGGGAGGCGGTAGACGCCATGAACGCAGCGGCGGCGGCCAACGGCGGTACGGCAGACATCAATCCGAAGCAGGATCTCGGCTTCATGTACAACCGCAATCTGGCGGACCCGGACGGTCACGTGTGGGAGGCGATGTGGATGGATATGAGCGCGATGCCGGCGGGCTGAACGGGAGCAAACGTAGCCCGGATGCAGCACAGCGAAATCCGGGAAACACCGCTTGTCGGAGGAAGCCGTGCCCCCACCACCGCCCATCCCGGATTCCAGCCTTTGGCCTGCATCCGGGCTACGCAAAAATATTCCATATTGATATTTTCGGGGCTGCGGCTATGCTTTCGCGATGGTTCTGTATCGTCGTAACTACGTTCCGGGCGGGTCGTTTTTCTTTACGGTGACGCTTCGCGATCGTCGGGTGGATACGCTGGTGCGCGAGATCGATGGATTGCGCGCGGCGTTCGTGCGCACCATGGCCGCGCGCCCGTTCACGCTGGATGCAATGGTGGTGCTGCCCGACCATCTGCATGCGGTGATGACGCTCCCCGACGGCGACACCGATTATTCCGGGCGGTGGCGGGCGATCAAATCGGAGTTTGTACGCGGCCTTCGAAAGCGCGGTCGCGCGATTGCCGAGAACGCACGCGGCGAGGCCATGCTGTGGCAGACCCGCTTCTGGGAGCACACCCTCCGGGATGAAGACGATCTGCGCCGCCATGTGGACTACATCCACTTCAATCCGGTGAAACACGGGCTGGTTAAGCGGCCGACCGACTGGCCGCATTCGTCGATCCATCGCTACATTGCCGACGGTCGCCTCTTGGCCGACTGGGGCACTGACAAAATCGGGCACGGCCCGTAGCCCGGATGCAGCGCAGCGGAATCCGGGATCACCGGTTGCTTCGCCACCGTGCGTCGATTCCTGACATCCTTGCCTGCTCGGCCGCCGATCCCGGATTCCGGCCTTCGGCCTGCATCCGGGCTACATCATCACAACCCTACTTCCCGTGATGCACAAACGGCGCATCCGCCCCCCACAACTGCATCACCCGCGCATCGCGGCCGCAGCTTTCGCGGTAGAAGTTGTAGGCGTCCACCTGTGATTTGGGGCCGCGGCGGGTGAATACCCAGCCGCCGCCCTTGTAATAGTCCTGGTGGTAGTCCTCGGCGACGGTGAAGGGCGCTGCGTCGAGGATAGGGGTGACGATGGGCTTACCGAGTTCTTTCTGGGCGGCGTCGAGCTCGGCCTTGGCGATGGCGCGCTGTTCGTCGTTGGCGACGAAGATGGCGGTGCGGTAGCTGCTGCCGCGGTCGCAGAACTGGCCGCCAGGGTCTGTGGGGTCGATGGAGCGGAAGAACAGGTGGATGAGCCGCTGGTAGCCGACCACGTCGGCGTCGTAGCTGATCTTGACCGCTTCGTAGTGACCGGTGGTGCCACCGGTGACCTGTTTGTAGGTGGGGTTGTCGGTGTGGCCGCCGGTGTAGCCGGACACGGCTTCGACCACGCCGGGCACGGACTCGAAGTCGGATTCGACACACCAGAAGCAGCCGCCGGCCACCACCATGGACTGGATGTCGCGGGCGTGGGCGGCGGCGGAAAGGCCGAGAGCAAGCGTCAGGCCGAGGGCCAGACGGAGCTTGCGGATTCGTGGGTTCGACATGGGCGTTCTCCTTGCCCTATGAGACCGTCCGGCCGCCCTCGACCTTACAGTGCCGCCTCAATTCCAGGTCCGCCAAGCACGTACCTCCCACCAGCCAGCGCCGCAGACTGATGCTTCCTCAACACAGCAGGGACACATCATGTTTTCGCTACAGGACAAGATCGCGATTGTGACGGGCGCCAGTTCGGGCATTGGCCGGGCGGCGGCGCTGGCGTTTGCCGGGGCCGGTGCGCGGGTGGTGGTGACGGCGCGGCGGATCGATGCGCTGGACGCGCTGGTGGACGAGATCGGCGCGGCCGGCGGCACGGCGTATGCGCTGGCCGGCGAGGCGGCGGACGCGGCGTTTGCGCAGCATCTGGTGGATGCCACGGTGGACCGCTTCGGCGGGCTGGACATCGCCTTCAACAACGCGGGCACACTGGGCGCCATGGGGCCGACGCCTGAGCTGCCGCTGGCCGGCTGGCACGAGACGCTGGCGGTGAACCTGTCGAGCGCCTTCTACGCGGCGCGGGCGCAGATCCCGGCGATGCGGCGGCGCGGGGGTGGCGCACTGATCTTTACCTCGTCGGTGGTGGGCAGCACGACGGCGTTCGCGGGCATGGCGGCCTATGCGGCGAGCAAGGCCGGGCTGGTGGGCCTGGTGAAGGCGCTGGCAGTGGAGTGCGGCCCTGACGCGATCCGCGCCAACGCGATCCTGCCCGGCGGCACGGACACGCCGATGGGGCGGACGGTGGCCAATTCGCCCGAGGCGCTGGCGCAGATGACCGGCTTGCATGCGCTGGGCCGGCTGGCGCAGCCGGGGGAGGTCGCCTCGGCGGCGCTGTACCTGGCCTCCGACGCGGCGGCCTTCGTCACCGGCTCGGCGATGTTTGTGGATGGCGGGGTGTCGGTGTTCCGCGGCTGAGCGTGGCGCGCGCCGACCCGGCGGCCGGCGCGCGCCAACGCCCTCACCACACCAGCCGCAGGCTGGCGTAGATCAACGGCTCGTGGCGATAGCGGCCTTCGTGGAACTCGGTGTAAATCTCGCCCAGGTTCTGCATCACCAGCGCGAATTCGTTCTCGGCCCCCGGCGGACCGAAGCGTTTGGCGAGGCGCAGGTCGATGCGGTCACGATTCGGCACGCGGTCGCCCTGGTTGAGCCAGTACATGTCGTCGTTGTGGTAGTAGCCGAGGCTGGCGCGCCAGCGCTCGGGCAGTTCCTTGATGAACAGCAGCGAGGTGGTCGCCTGCGGGGCACTCAGTTCGATGTCGCGGTCGACCAGGTCGTCGCTGGCGTTGAGGGTGATGTAGGCCTGCGAGAACACGACCCGCCCCCAGCCCTGCTTGCGCCAGTCGACGGTGTATTCGCCGCCCTTGGCGACGAAGCTGCCGAGGTTGAGGAAGCGCTTGGTCTTGGCGCTTTGATACGTCAGCGCGTTGGCGGCCGACCAGTCTGCCGGCGGGAAGACGCCGACATCGCTGCAGCGCTCCTTGGAGGGCACCGGCACGGCCGCCGTCGGCAGCCGACAGCTCTGGCTGTCGAGATAGCCCGAGTAGGCTTCTCGGAAGACGCGCACATCGACCGCCAGCCCTTTCATCGGCCGGGCGACCAAGCCGATCTCGAAAAAGCGCATCTCTTCCGGGTCCACCGGCTGCGCGGCGTTGTAGCCGATCTGCACCACCGCGCCGTCTTCGCGCAGCGTTTCGAGGCCGTGGGACTCGATCAGCGAAGGTGCCCGATAGGCCTTGCCGGCCGACACGCGCAGCGCGGCATCGGGGCTCACGGCCAGGTTGAGCGCCAGGCGCGGCGAGAACAGCTTGCCGCTGTAGTCGTGGTGCTCGTAGGTGCCGCCCAGGTTGAGCGCCAGCGCATCGGTGGCCTGCCAGGTGAGGTTGCCGAAGGTCTGCCAGTAGGTGGCGGTGAGCGCCGCATCGGTGTCGAAATAGGCGGCCGAGCGCACCCGCTCGTGGCGCACGCCGGCGCCGATCAGGGCCTGCACCGACGGCAGGATCTGACCGCTCAACTGCGCTTCGAGGTTGTGGGCGCTGACGTCGATGTCGCGGTCGGCATGGATGGTGCCGTCGCGGCCTTCACCGAGGCCGCGGACATCGATCTCCCACGCCCGGCGCGCCTGCTGGCCCTGGTAGAAGTACTGCAGCGACAGCTCGGAGGTGGTGCTGTAGCTGCGTGTCCAGGCGGCATGCACCGTCTGGTTGCGGATGTCGCCATCCTGCACCGGGTCGAGCTGGAAGTTACGCAGTCGCGTACCCATCTCCGGGTAGCCCCGTGTGTCCACGCCCTGGCTGACACCGAAGTTCAGGCTGAGGCGGTCCTGCGGATTGATCTGACTGACCAGTTGCAGGTTCAGAGCCTCGCGCGAGAACCCCTCCTGCAGCTCGTTTTCGCCATTGCTG
The DNA here is from genome assembly GCF_018524365.1 of Denitromonas iodatirespirans. Taxonomy (GTDB): domain Bacteria; phylum Pseudomonadota; class Gammaproteobacteria; order Burkholderiales; family Rhodocyclaceae; genus Nitrogeniibacter; species Nitrogeniibacter iodatirespirans. Next base: position 107,964 of record NZ_JAEKFT010000016.1, on the reverse strand, counting down.
CGGACAAAGGATTCGAAGGTCGTGGCGCTGCGGGTCGATGCCGACAGCCGCCAGGCCACGGGCGAATCCGCGGGCCCGTTGACGCGCACGCCGTGGTCGTAAAAGCCGTCCACGCCAAAACGCGAGATCACGCTGTAGCCGTCTTCAGTCATCGGCGAACGGGTGATGATGTTGACAACCCCCTGGAAGGCGTTGGCGCCATAGGCCCCGCCGTTGGCCGAGCGCACCACCTCGATGCGCTCGATGTCGTCGATGCGGATGGTGAGGTTGTCCCACTGGGTGTCGCCCCAGATCGGGTTGTTGACCGTGCGCCCGTCGATCATCACCTTGATGCGCCGGTCGTAGGCGTCGCCGATGCCGTGGTTGGCCACGGTGGGCGAGCCGCCGGGCCAGTCGGCCACCTGGAAGCCGGGCACCAGGCGCAGCAGGTCGTGGATCTCGGTAAAGCCCGAGGCCTCGATCATCTCGCGATCGATCAGCGTCACCGGTGCGGGCGCGAGCATGGGCGACTGGGCCAGGCGCGAAGCGGTCAGCACCAGCGGAATGTCGTCGAAGAAGGCGGCGCTGTCACTGGCGTGAAGCGCACCTCCGGGGACCGACGCAAGCGCGCCGAAAGTCATAAGCACGCGACAAAAAAACGTGTCGCACACGCAACGGCGATTCAAAGGGCCTCCCGAGGGGACTCATGGTGTTGTTTTTTCGGCCAAGGTTCTCACGCGCCTTCGGTATGGTCAATGGCAGCCATCAGCGCTGACGCCATCATCACGCCGACGAATAACGTCAGCGTCATTACAACTTTCGGCAGAACACGACACCATGAGGCCTTGTCGTGCTCTCCCGTATTGGGCACCCAGGCACTGCCACTGGTCGGTTCGTGCGTATCGGGCCGAGACCGGCGGCACGGCCAGGGCTGTGGGCACATGTCTGGCCGAGCGTTGTATTCCTCAAACCACGGCATGGCATTTCTCTGGTCGCCAAGGCGCACCCAGCCGGATCAACACGCCTTGGCCGTGCCGCCCACAGGGCAGAACGCGTCCATCGGACAAATTCCCCCACCGCTAGAACCACCCCTCGACCTTGTCGCGGCTGGGCACGCCGCCGGCGTGGACAACCTGACCGTCGATCACCACCCCGGGCGTGGACATCACGCCGTAGCCCATGATGGCCGGCAGATCCTCGACTTTTTCCATCGTGATATCGACGCCGTGCGCCTTGGCCACGGCCTCGATCAGGGCGACCGTGTTCTTGCAGTTGGCGCAGCCGGTGCCGAGCACTTTGACGTTTTTCATTTCACACTCCTTCGCATTCACAAGACCCAGTTGAAAACATAGCCGACGAGCAAAATGCCGGTGGCCACCACGCCGGCAAAGGTGGCGATCAGGCGCGGCTTGAGCGCCTTGCGCAGGATGATCATCTCCGGCGCCGACAGCGCGATCACGCTCATCATGAAGGCCAGCACGGTACCCAGCGCCGCGCCCTTGCCGATCAGCGCCTCGACGATGGGGATGATGCCGGCGGCGTTGGTGTACATCGGCACACCGAGAATCACCGCGGCCGGCACCGCCCACCAGGCGTCGCGCCCCATGAACGAGGCCATGAAGTCTTCCGGCACATAGCCGTGGATGCCGGCACCGAGCGCGATGCCGGCGAGGATGTAGGGCCACACCTTGCCGACGATGCTGCGCACATGGTCGCGCCCGGCCTCGAAGCGCGCCACCCAGCCCATCGACTCGCCGCTGAAGCTCGCCGTCTGGCCGTTCTGCAGCTTCTGCACCCAGTCTTCGAGATGGCGTTCCATGCCCAGCTGGCCGATCACCAGCCCGGCGAAGATCGCCACCGCCAAACCGAGCCCAAGGTAGAGCGCCGCCACCTGCCAGCCGAACATGCCGAACAGCAGCACCAGCGCGATTTCATTGACCATCGGCGCCGAGATCAGGAAGGAGAAGGTCACCCCGAGCGGCACGCCCGCCGACACGAAGCCGATGAACAGCGGCACCGCCGAGCAGGAGCAGAAGGGCGTGACGATGCCCAACGTGGCCGCCAGCACATTCCCGACACCGACCCGCTTGCCGGCCAGCAAGGCGCGCGTGCGCTCAGGCGCAAAGAAGGTCTGCACGATGCCCATCACGAAGACGATGCCGGTGAGCAGCAGCAAGACCTTGGGCGTGTCGTAGAGGAAGAAATGCACCGCCTCGCCCAGCCGCGTCTGGCGCGTGAGGCCGAGCAGGGCCAGCAGCGCGTCGGCGAAGGCGGTCAACTGGCTGTAGGCCAGCACCCACAGGGCGCTGGCCAGCATCACGGCCAGCGTCCAGTTCAGCAGTCGGGGCTGGGGTCGGGTCTGCGTGTGCATGAGCGATCTCCTGAGATTGCAAGATGCGCGCCGCCACCATCTTCCGGCACCGGCGGCATCTCCATCACCTCTCTCTTATATTGTGCGCTCCTGAAAATTCGCTCTATTGATCTGAAGCCAACTTTCGTCGCGTAGACTGGTCGCGGACATCTCGCTTCGACGCCCCCGGATCTCTCTCATGCGGACCTTCAACCTCGGCATCGCGGTCGGCCTGTTTTTCGGCCTGAATCTCGCCCTCACCCCCACGCTCGGCCCCACCGGCGGCGGGCTGGCGCTGGTGGCGACGATCGCCTGGCTGTGGATGACCGAGGCGCTGCATGTGAGCGTCACTGCCGTGCTGGTGCCGCTGCTGGCGGCGGTGAGCGGGGTGCTGCCCTTTCATGCCGCGCTGGCGCAGTTCGCCGACCCGGTGATCTTTCTCTTCCTCGGCGGCTTCGCGCTGGCCGCCGGCCTGCAGCAGCAGGGGCTGGACCGCTGGATGGCGGCGCAGGTCATCCGCCGCGCCGGCCACCGGCTCGACCGCGCCGCGCGCTGGCTGTTCGGACTCACCGCCTTTTTGTCGATGTGGATCAGCAACACCGCCACCGCAGCCATGATGCTGCCGCTGGCGCTCGGCCTGCTCGCCGCGCTGCCCATCGAACGCCACCGCCCGGCCTATCTCTACGTGCTGCTCGGTGTGGCGTTTTCGGCCAACATCGGCGGCATCGGCACCCTGGTGGGCAGCCCGCCCAACGCCATTGCCGCGGCCCAGGTGGGCCTGGGCTTTGCCGGCTGGCTAGTGTGGGGGCTGCCGCTGGTGCTGGTGCTGATGCCGCTGATGGAGATCGCGCTACGCGTCGCGCTCAAGCCCGATCTGTCGGTCGAGGTCGAGCTGCCGCCAGAGCAGGCCACCTGGCGCGCGCCGCAAAAGCGCATGCTGGCCGTGTTCGGCACCACGGTGCTGCTGTGGGTGTTCGGCACGCCGATCAACGCCTGGCTGGCCATGGGCCGCGGCTACGATGCCGCGGTGGCGGTGCTGGCACTGGTGATGCTGCATGCGCTGCGCCTCACCGAATGGAAAGCGGTCGAGCGCGGCACCGAATGGGGCGTTCTGCTCTTGTTCGGCGGCGGCCTCACGCTCAGCCGCGCGCTGTCGGAGAGCGGCGCGGCGGCCTGGCTGGCGGCGCAGCTGGGCGACCCGCTGGCCACCCTGCCCGCCTTCGCCTGCCTCGGCCTGATGATCCTCTTCGCCCTGCTCATCACCGAGCTGACCAGCAACACCGCCAGCGCCGCGCTGCTGGTGCCGCTGTTCATCGGTCTGGCGCCGCAGATCGACGCCACGCCGGTGGCGGTGCTGGTGGCGGTGGGCACCTCCTGCGCCTTCCTGTTGCCGGTGGCCACCCCGCCCAACGCCATCGTTTTCGGCAGCGGCCTGGTGCCGCAACGCCAGATGATCCGCGCCGGGCTGTGGGTGTCGGTGCTGGTCTATCCGGTGCTCGTGGCGGTGGGCGCGCTGGTGCTGTCAATGGTGTAGCCCGGGTAGAGCGAAGCGAAACCCGGGGTCGGTCATCACGCGCTGATTGCAGCCTCTTGCGGGATCAATCACTGCTCCCGGATTTCGCTTCGCTCTATCCAGGCTACGCGCTCTGTGGGTATCGGTGCCGGTGTATCCGGTGGGGCGATGGTGTTGTAGCCCGGATTCCGCGGCGCTGCATCCGGGCGACGCGTGCCTACGCCTTGCCGATCAGGGCCAGGTAGGCGCGGCGCGTGTCGGGGGAGACGGCCGCCAGCACCTGCTCGTAGGTGGTTTTGTGGCGAGCCAGCAGGCGGGCGGAGGCGACGGCCTTGCTGCGGCAGAACCAGTGGCAGGTATGCTGCATCAGGAACATTTCGGCGCTCAGGCGGAAGGCCTTGGCCTTGGGGTCGAGCCCGTCGGCGTTCTGGATGGCGCGGTCGATGCCGCGGGCGTGGATGGCGAAGGCCTCGCGCAGGGGGAAGCTGGCGGCGGGGAACAGCCGATCGGCAAAGGGAATGGCCAGCGGAAAGGTGCTCACGCGCGCGGCGGCGGGCTCGACGCGGCCGATGTCGGCGGCCAGGCGCTGGAACTGGGCGTTGAGGTCGACTTCCTTGGCCGCCATCAGCCCCCACACCTGTTCGCGGCGGACCGGGTCGTCCGCATCGAGCGCGCGCAGGTAGCCGTCCGACAGGCTCTCCATCAGGTGCTCGATCTGGTAGTTCTGCAGGTGGCTGCCGAGCAGGGCGATGCGCCGGCGCTGGTCCTGGGTCTTGAGGGCGAAGGCGCCCAGTGCAATGACGATGAGTAGCAGGTAGGTGTCCATGCCGGCATTGTCCGGGGCATTGGCGCCGCGGGCAATGCCGGCATCACGCGGCGTCGTAGCGGCCCATCATCGGCTTGACGCTGATGCCGTGGAGGATGATCGACAGCGTCACCACCACCAGCGTGAGGTGGATCAGTTCGAGCGCGAGCGCCTCCGGCAGCCCTTGCTGGATGGCGAACATCAGGTAGTAGAGCGAGCCGATGCCGCGCACCCCGAACCACGCCGCCATGCGCCGCAACGACCATGGCGTGCGCGTGCCCGCCAGCCCGATCCACACGCTGAGCGGCCGCGCCACCAGGAACAGGAAGGCGGTGAAGCCCACCGCCCGCCAGCTCCAGGACTCGACGAACAACATGCCGCCGATGAGCAGGATGAGCACCAGCTCGGAGAGCCGTTCGAGGTGCTCCTTGAAGATCAGCGATGCTTCGCTCAGCGGCGCGCCGGGCTGGCCGGCCGCCCGCTCGGCCAGCTTGCGCTCGGTCTGGCGCAGGGCGACGGCGGAGAAGAACACGGCCAGAAAGCCCCAGGCGTCCACCAGCACGCTCAAGCCATACACCGCGCCGATCAGGCCCAGACCGAGGAAATCGCCGAGCAGCTCGACATCCGGCCGCGCGCGGCGGAAGCGGTCGACCGCCAGCGCCAGCGTCGTGCCGCCGGCCACGCCGATGGCCACCCCCGCGCCGGTCGCCCACAGCACGTCGACCAGCACCCAGCGCACCCCAGCGTCGCCCAGCTCGTGCAAGCCGAGCAGGCCCAGCCCGAGCATCGCGAAGGGAAAGGCGCTACCGTCGTTCATGCCCGCTTCGCAGGTGAGCGTGAAGCGCAGGCGGTCGCGGTCGCCGGGGTGGCGCACCTGCACGTCGGTGGCCAGCACCGGGTCGGTCGGCGCCACGATGGCGCCGAGCAGGATCGCTGCGCCCAAGGGCAAGCCCAACGCCGTCACGCCGAAGCCGGCCACCAGCGCGACCGTGACGGTCATCGACACAAAGGCCAGCAGCATCGGCGTGCGCCAGCGGGCAAAGGAGAAGGGCACCGGCATTTTCACGCCGGCGGCAAACAGCGAGACCAGCGCGGCGGCTTCGGTGAGAAGCTCGAACAGCGCGGACTGCTTGAGGGGGTTGAAATGGAACAGCGCCAGCACGGACGGGCCGGCCACCAGGCCGACCGCGAGGTAGAGAAGTGCCGAGGTGGCGGGGAGGCGGCGCAGCACTGTCGCGCCCAGGCCCATCGTCAGCAGCAGGGCGCCCACCAGCAGGAACCAGTTGGCGTTGGTCATCGAAGTCATGACGTCTTATCAAATCCAGATCATGGGTTCATCATCCTATGTGAACCCACGCGTCACCGACATGCATGGCCGACGCCAACCGGCGACGGCAACCGGAAACCCCACGATGCGACTGCTGTTGATCTTCCTGCTCCCGCTGTGGCTGGCCGCCTGCACCACGCCCGCCCCGCCCCTGCCCGCCGACACCCGCGCGCCCGTGGCACCGCTGGCGGTCGCCACACCGGAAGCGGCGCACTACCGGGTGGCGGGCGAACGCTCCGCTGTGCGCTTCGTGGTCTACCGCGCCGGGCGGCTGGCGACGCTGGGGCATAACCATGTGATCGTGGCACGGCAGATCGAGGGCGAGATCGCGCTGGCGCCGGATCTCACCCGCACGCAGTTTTCACTGCGCCTGCCGGTGGCGGCCTTCGAGGTCGACCCGCCCGAGGCGCGGCGTGATGAGGGCGAGGACTTCGCGGTGCAACCCTCGGCCGAGGCGGTGGCCGGCACCCGGCGCAACATGCTGGGCGAGCGCGTGCTCGATGCCGAGCATCACCCCGAGGTGAGGATCGACGCGGTGGCCGTGCGCGGCGCCCTGCCCACGCCGACAGTGACGGTGCGCCTGACGCTGCGCGGCGTGGCGCGCGATGTGGACATGCCGGTGACGGTGGCGCGGGATGGCGACTCGTTCACCGCCACGGCGGATTTCGACATCCGCCAGACCGATTTCGGCATCACCCCGATGTCGGTGCTCGGCGGCGCCTTGCAGGTGGCCGATGCGGTGACGGTGCGCATGCGGATCGTGGCGACACGCCAGCCGTAGGGCGGAAAAGCGAAGCGCCTTCCGCCACATCGACGGTTGAGCCTTCACATTCGGCGGAAGGCGCTTCGCTTTTCCGCCCTACGGCGCCAGCCGGCGTGAGGCTTTGGGGTCGCGGAAGAGCAGCGGCGCGGCGGTGCCGGCGCCGGGCAGTTGGGCGCGCGCCACGGCGTCGAGCACCACCTGATGCTGCGGGGACTTGTCGCACACCGGGTCGGTGGCGGCGGGATCGCCAGCCAGCATGAAGGCCTGGCAGCGGCAGCCGCCGAGGTCTTTTTCCTTCTCGGGGCAGGCCTTGCAGGTATCGCTCATCCAGCCGTCGCCGCGGTAGCGGTTGAAGCCTTCGGAGTCGTACCAGATCTCGCCCACGCCCATCTCGCGCACGTTGGGAAAGCTCAGGCCGGGCAGCATTTTCGCGGTGTGGCAGGGCAGCGCGGTGCCGTCGGGGGTGACGGTGAGGAAGACATTGCCCCAGCCGTTCATGCACTTCTTGGGGCGGTTTTCGTAGTAGTCGGGCACCACGAAGAAGATGCGGATCTTGTCGCCGAGTTTGGCGCGGTATTCGTTGGTGATGCGCTCGGCGCGCTCGAGCTGTTCTCGCGAGGGCAGGAGTTGGTCGCGGTTGAGCTTGGCCCAGGCGTAGTACTGGCTGTTGGCCAGTTCCAGGTACTCGGCGCCCAGTTCGACCGCCATGTCGATGATCTGGCCGATGTGGTCGATGTTGAGGCGGTGGATCACGCAGTTCATCACCATCGGCCAGCCATTGCGCTTGATGCGCCCGGCCACCTGTTGCTTGAGGTCGAAGGTGCGGGTGTGCGAGAGGAAGTCGTTGAGTTCCTTCGTGGTGTCCTGGAAGGAGAGCTGGATGTGGTCCAGCCCGGCCGCCTTGAGCGCCTCGGCACGGTCCTCGGTGAGGCCCACGCCGGAGGTGAGCAGGTTGGTGTAGTAGCCGAGCCGGTGGGCTTCGGCGACGAGGATTTCGAGGTCGTCGCGCACCAGCGGCTCGCCGCCCGAAAAACCGCATTGCACGCTGCCCAGCGCACGCGCTTCGTTCAGCACGCGCAGCCAGCCTTCGGTGTCGAGTTCATCCTCGGCCCGGGTACGGGCGAAATCGACCGGGTTGTAGCAGAAGGCGCAGTGCAGCGGGCAGCGGTAGGTGAGCTCGGCGAGCAACCATAGCGGCGGGCCGGGGCGGTCGGTGGCGGTCATGGTGTCGTCCTTTGCCGTAGGGCGGAAGCGCCGCAACGCGGCATCATCCGCCGCTTCGACGTTGAGACGGATTGGCGGATGACGCTTCGCTCTTCCGCCCTACGGGTGTTCATGTGTCCGCCACCCACCGCTGTTGCCGCGCCATGTCGAGAAAGGCGCGCACCTCGGCCTCCAGCCCGGTCGCCTCGAAGGTGCGCTCCAGCTCGGCGACCAGCGCCGGCACGTCGCGGCTGCCGTCACAGCGCTTCAAAATCTCCGCCGCGCTGGCGTTGAGCTTGACCATCCCCTCCGGGTAGAGCAGCACCCAGGCCTGCTGCGCCTCTTCCCATTGCATGCGGAAGTGGGCGGACAGGCGGGGGTGGTCGGCGTCGGTGTTCATGCTTTCGGTCCGCGAATCTCGATCTCGCACGCCTGCAGCATGATCGCATCGGCCAGCGACCACAACACGTCGAGCTTGAACTGCAGGATGTCGAGCGCACGCTGCTGCAGGGCGCGGTTCTGGCCGAAGTAGTCGAGCGTGAAGCGCAGGCCGTGGGCCACGTCGCGCCGCGCCTGGGTGAGGCGGTTGCGGAAGTACTGCAGGCCGCCGGTTTCGATCCACGGATACTTGTCGGGCCAGGTGTCGAGGCGCTGCTGGTGGATGTGCGGGGCGAACAGCTCGGTGAGGCTGGAGGCCACGGCGTCCTGCCAGGGGCGCTGGCGGGCGAAGGTGACATAGGCGTCCACCGCGAAGCGCGCCGCCGGCGACACCAGCCGCTCGGAGACCACATCGTCGCGGCTCAGGCCGACCGCCTCGCCGAGCCGGATCCACGCCTCGATACCGCCGTCGTCCTGCACGCCGCCGATGGCGTAGCCGTCATGGTCGAGAATGCGCTGGATCCACTCGCGGCGGATGTCGCGGTCGGGGCAGTTGGCGAGGATGTTGGCGTCCTTCACCGGGATCGCCACCTGGTACAGATAGCGGTTGGCCACCCAGCGCTGCAGCTGCGCCTGGGTCAGCTTGCCCTCGGCCATCATCACGTGGAAGGGGTGGTAAATGTGGTAGCTGGTGCCCTTCTCGCGCAGCCGGGCTTCGAACTCGTCAGTGCTCCACGGCGCCTCGCCGGCAATGGCGGCCAGGTGCGGGGTGGGGATGTCGTCGTGCTTCATGCGGACTCCTCGGGCGCCTTACAGCGCGATCTCCATCCCGTCGAAGGCCACTTCGATGCCATGGCGCGCCAGCTCGGCGCGCTCGGCGCTGTCTTCGTTGAGGATGGGGTTGGTGTTGTTGATGTGGATGAGGATCTTGCGGGTGCTCGCCGGCAGGCGGTCGAGCCATTCGATCATGCCGTCGGGCCCGGACTGCGGCATGTGGCCCATGGCGCGCGAGGTCTTGGCCGAGGCGCCGAGGCGGATCATCTCGTCGTCGGTCCACAGCGTGCCGTCCACCAGCACCACGTCGGCCGCCTGCATGGCCGCCCACACCGCGTCTTCCATCTGCCCCAGGCCGGGCGCGTAGAACAGCCGGCGGCCGCTGCGGGTGTCGGTGATGGTCACGCCGATGTTGTCGCCCGGCTCGGGCCGGTCACGCCGCGGCGAATACGGCGGCGCGTTGCTGGTGAGCGGCAGCGCGGTGAAGCGCAGGCCGGCGATGGCGTCGATGGCGAAGTCCTGCCCGAGGGCGATTTCGTGCCAGTCGATGCCGCAATAGTGTTCGAGCACGCGAAACAGCGGGTTGCCGGTGCTCAGGTCGTCACGCACCGGGCGGGTGCACCACAGCGCATGCGGCTGGCGGTGTTCGCGCAGCATGTAGAGGCCGGTGGTGTGGTCGATCTGCGCGTCGATCAGCACGATGGCGGCAATGCCGGTGTCGCGCAGCGCCCGGCCCGGCTGCAGCACCGGGCAGCGCTGGATCTGCGTGAGGATGTCGGGCGAGGCGTTGAACAGCGCCCAGTGCTCCTCATCGCCGCTGACGATGATCGACGACTGGGTGCGCGCCGTGGCGCGGATCGTGCCGTTGCGCAGGCCCGCGCAGTTGGGGCAGTTGCAGTTCCACTGCGGAAAGCCACCGCCGGCGCCGGCGCCGAGAACGCGTAGTTTCATGATGTGTCACCGAAGGGACCGCGAGCGCTGCCCGCGGCCCCGGCCGGGCTCAGCGCGCGGCGATATACATGGTGATTTCGAAACCGAAGCGGAAGTCGGTGGCGGTCGGGGTTTCCCATTTCATGATGTGTCTCCTGAGGTTGTAGGCGTGTCGCGGCAACTTGGCGCCACGTGAGCCCAGCATGCCGGCCCGCGGCCATTGCCACATCCGTGGAATGTGGATCGGTGCCTACAGATTTTCATGAGGCGGACACCACACCGATGGCGGGTTGAAACCCGCCCTACAACAGTGAAGACAATCGCCGCGCCGCGCACTAGCATGAACGCCATGGCCCCCACACCCGATCCCTGGTCCGTCTTCGCCCTCGACGTCGGCGACGGCCACCGCCTGCATGTCGAGCAAAGCGGCGCGCCCGACGGCCTGCCGGTGGTGTGTCTGCACGGCGGGCCGGGCAGCGGCATGGCCGCCGCGCACCGGCAGTTCTTCGACGCCACGCGCTACCGCATCATCCAGTTCGACCAGCGCGGCTGCGGCCGCAGCACCCCGCGCGGCGCCCTGGCGCACAACACCACCGCGCATCTCGTGGCCGACATCGAGCGCATCCGCCAGCACCTGGGCATCGACCGCTGGCTGGTGTTCGGCGGCTCCTGGGGTGCCACGCTGGCGCTCGCCTATGCCGCCGCGCATCGCAGCGCCTGCCTCGGCGTGATCCTGCGCGGCGTCTTCCTCGCCTCGGCCGACGATCTGCGCCGCTTCTTCGACGAGGGCCAGCGCCACGCCCCCGCCATCCATGCCCGCCTCGCCGCCCTCGCCCCGCCAGGCGCGCGCGCCAAACTCGCCCATTGGGTGCCCACCGCCCTGCTCGCCGCCCGCCCCGCCGACCAGGCCGCCCTCGTCGGCGCCTGGATGGCCTGGGAGAACGCCCTCGACAACGGCCCCGCCGCCCCCTTCGCCCCGCCCACCGGCGAAGCGCTGGCCGCCGCCATCGACAAATACCGTGTGCAGGCGCACTACCTGCAGCACGGCTGTTTTCTGGAAGACGGCTGGTGGCGACACGCCGCTGCCGCGCTGGCCGGGCTGCCGGTAGCGATCCTGCACGGCACGCTGGACCGCATCTGCCACCCGGACAACGCCCGCGCGGTGCACGCCGCCTGCCCCGGCAGCACGCTGCAGCTGATCGACGGTTGCGGCCACAGCCCGTTTGCGCCGGCCATGGCGGCCGCGCTGGTCGAGACCACCGGGCGCTTCGCCGCTGGCCGGGGGGAGCCCCCTTCGAGCCTGCTCGCGATCAATCGATTGTCATGAATTGGGCGGATGAGAAAAAGCGACCCCCAATGACATCAGCAAAGGCTTAAAGACTCAGCCCTCAGCCCCCCGGCCGCACAAACCCCGCCCGCGCCACCTCGACCCGTTCGCGGGTCACGCAGCCTTCGACATGGTCGTTGATCAGCCCCATGGCTTGCAGGAAGGCATGCACGGTGGTGGGGCCGACGAAGCGCCAACCGCGTTTTTTGAGTGCCTTGGACAGCGCGATCGAGGCGTCGGAGGTGGAGGCGGTTTGGGGCTCGGCCAAGGTGGCAGGATCGGGTTCGAAGCGCCAAACGTAGGCGGCGAGCGAGCCTTCGTCGGCGACCAGTTCCTGCGCACGCCGAGCGTTGTTGATCACCGCTTCGATCTTGCCGCGATGGCGCACGATGCCTGCGTCGGCCAGCAGGCGGGCGACGTCGCTCTCCGTGTAGCCGGCGATGCGGTGGAAATCGAAGCCGTCGAAGGCGCGGCGGAAGTTGTCGCGCTTGGCGAGGATGGTGCGCCAGCTCAGGCCGGACTGGAAGCTCTCCAGGCACAGCTTTTCGAACAGGCGCCGGTCGTCATCCACCGGAAAGCCCCATTCGGTGTCGTGATAGGCGAAGAACTCGGGCGCAGCGCCGCACCAGCGGCAGCGCGGTTGGCCGTCGGGGCCGGGAATCGTCTTGCTCATCGTCGCTCTCGTCGTGTGAGGTCGTGTCGGGTCGTGGCCTCAGTCGAGCAGAAAGCCCAGCCGCGCATCCGCACGATTGGGCGCGATCTCGAGAATCTCGGCGCGCACCACGCCGGCGGCCACGAAGGGGTCCAGGCCCACGCGGGCGTCGAGGTCGGCGCGCGATACGCCATGGGCGAGCAATGCGCCGCCCGCGGCGGGTTTCAGGCTGCCCACCAGCAGCAGCACACCGTCGTCGATGCCCTGCTGAATCCAGGCATTGTGGGCGGCCATCAGCTCGGCGGCGCGGGCCTTGTTGTCGGAAAAGCGCAGCAGTACCACGAACATGGTCGGGCTCCTTTGACAGAGAGTGAAGGTCGCGCCGGGCCGCTCAGGCGCGCCCCAGCGTGGTATCGAGCCAGTCGCACAGGGCATCGACTTCCCGGCGAATGAAGGCTTCGTCATGAAAGGCGGCGGCGAGCGTGGCCACGCCCTGGCTGCGGGCGAGCACATGCAGGGCCAACGCGTCGGCCTCGGCGGCGTGGCCGAGCTGCTCGAACTGGCCGCGCAGCCATTCGCGAAACAGCGTGAAGATGTCCGCGGCCGCCGCCTGGGCCACGTGATCGAGCTTGGCCAGCTCGCCGCACAGCGTGCCCACCGGGCAGCCGTAGCGCATGATCTTGGCGCGGTTGGCGAGCAGGATGTGGATGAAGCTGCGAATGCGCGCCGCCGGCTGCGGGTCGGCCGCCTCCCACTGCGCCAGCATCCGGCGGGTGTTGGCCAGGCGCAGCGCGATCACCGCATCGAGGATCTCGTCCTTGGTCTTGAAGTGGTAGTAGAAATTGCCGCGCGAAATCTGCACCGCGCCGGCGATGTCGGCAAAGGAGGTGCGCGCGTAGCCGTGCTCATAGAACAGCCGGTCGGCGGCCTCGACGATCTGTTCGCGGGTGGAGGGAGATGTCATCGTGCGTGCATTAGGACGGTTGACCTAATGCACAGTAGGACATCCGTCCTAAGACGTCAAGCGCGCCACCAACTCAAACCGCCACCTTGCGCCGCGGCGCCCAGGCGCCCAACCCCGCGCCAGCAGACACCACCACAATGCCCACCCCGGCCAGCAGCGAGATCGGCTCGTCCAGCAAAACGTAGGCGCCGATGGCGGACACCGCCGGCACCAGTGCCAGCGCCATCGACGCGCGGCTGGCACCGAGCCGCGCAGTGGCATAGGCATACATGCCGGCGGCCAGCAGCGCCGCCACCATGCCCTGGTAGATGCCTTGCAGCACGAGGTCGCCCCAGCCGGCAGACTGGATCGTCTTGGGCAGCCAGAGAACATAAATCGGCAGGTAGATCGCTGCCGACATCCCGGCAATGCCGACCACCGCATTGCGCGCGCCCGGCTGCCAGCGCCGCACCAGCAGGCCGAATATTGCCCACGAGGCCGCCGCGCACAGAAACAGCACATCGCCCAGCCACTGCCCGCGCGCCAGCGGCGCGAACAGGCTCTCGGCGCTGATCAGCACCAGCCCCGTAGTCGTCAGCAACAACGACAGCACGATCTTGCGCGAGCGCTGCAGCCCGGTGGTCAGCGCCAGCAGCACCGCCGTCCAGAACGGAATGCCGCCATTGACGAACACCCCCGCATGCGTGCTCGGTGCGAAGACGAAGCCCGAGTAGGCAAACAGCGCATAGCCCAGGCCGCCGAAGAGCGCCAACGTGAAGTAGCGTGGATAGTGCGCCACCGGAATGTCGCGGATGAAAAACGGCAGCGTCAACGTGGCCGACACGGCGTAGCGCAAGGCCGCCATGTCGAAGGGCGTGAATGCGCCCGTGCTGCCGAAGCGCGACACGATGTTGAACCCCGACCAGCACAACACCACCACCACCGCTGCGGCCACGCCCTTCCAGGCATCGGCGGCGCTCACGGCGGGGTCGTCGGCCACACCGGGGCGATGTTCGGGCGGTTGTGCCGCCGCTTGCGCAGCCCGCGTCATGACTGGGCCTCCATGTCGTCAGCGACAGCCGCCGTGGGGTTCCAAACCGCGCACACGGCCAGGAAAAGGATCGACGACATCGCCAGCGTCGGATGACGCAAGCGCGGCCCGCAGGCGCGGACCGGGGCGGAGTTGCAGGGGAGCATGACGCGTCTCTGTGGTGTGCCCGAGCATCCGGGCGGTTCAACGACCCGGCCTGCGGCCATGCTCGAACAATGCGCGGCGCATCCGGGGACACCGCGAGTAGATCACGCCACCACGGGCCACGACAGGCTCAGTCTGGTCGACATTTAGGCAAAACAGTTCGGGCAGACACCCACGACATACGACGGACGGTGGAAGTCAAGACCTGGCCACAGCGCAGCCCCCCCGCCGACGACAGGCAGACAAAGCCGGCACGATTGCACCAGGGCCATCATGCCGTCATGAGCGGCGGGGCCGGCGCGAACCGAATAACCAGATCTTCGACATGGTCTTTGGCGACACCGTTCCTATACTGAATTTTCAACGCATCTGGCGAAGGCCTGGCGGGGTGGCGTGTCGCGAACAGGCCCCGCGTGCCGTGTGTCGTGCCGTTTCACGGAGGAGAACAATAATGAGTACATGCGCAACGGGTTTGTCGTGCGGCGCAACGATCGCGGCATTGGCGGTAGCCATGCCGATGCCGGCTTGGTCCGCGCCGCCCGCCGACTGGGCCAAGGTCCCGGTGCACACCGTCAAGCTGTTCTACCCGGGACAGGCCAGCTACGACTGGGTCAGGAGTCCAGCCCACCGACGTGCCGACAAGAGAGTCAAGGCGGGAGAACCCTGTATGTCGTGTCATGAAGGCGAGGAGGACGAACTCGGCAAGACGATCGTCAAGGGTGGACGACTGGAGCCCACACCGATCGCCGGCAAGGTCGGTTCGATCGATCTCAAGGTCCAGGCCGCCCACGACGCCAAAAACCTCTATCTCCGATTCGAGTGGAAAACGCAGATGGATCGCGCCGGGCAGATGCACGACTACATGCTGTACGACGGCGAGAAATGGGCCTTCGTCGGCGGGCCGCGCTCGAAAGACAAGGTACGCACCGGTGCCGAGCCGCCGCTGTATGAAGACCGCTTGGCGATCATGATCGACGACGGCAAGATTCCGCTGTTCAAGCATCAGGGCTGTTGGCTGAGTTGCCACAACGGCATGCGCGACATGCCCGACGAGGCCACCAAAGCGCAGGTACAAGCACATGCCTTGCTCGGTGGCGCGCTGAAACAGACCGACGTGCGCAAATACCTACCCAACACGCGTACCGCCGAGATGGCGGGATGGGACAAGACCAAGCCGGCCGAAGAGATCGCCAAACTCAAGGCCGCGGGCGAGTTCGTCGACCTGATGCAGTGGCGCGGCGCGCGCAGCAACCCGGTGGGCATGGCCGATGACGGCTATGTGCTCGAATATCGCCTGTTCGACGCCGGCAAGGGGCCATTCAGCTGGAACGTCGACCGCAAAACGATGACCCCGAAGTTCATGTTCGACGCGAGCAAGGTCGGGCTCAAGGCGATCACGATGGACGACATCGGCAGCGCCGCAAAACCGCACGCGATCATCCGTGAGGAAAACGCCGTTGCCTACGACCCGAAAGCGGGCTGGAAGAAAGGCGACGTCCTGCCCGGACGGATACTTTCCCGCGCCGACGCATCGGGGTCGGCGGCAGACAACGCCGACGCGTGGGGGACCTGGAAGGACGGAACGTGGACCCTGCTGTGGACCCGAAAGCTCGACACCGGCCATCCGGAGGACGACAAGATCCTCAAGGCGGGCGGCGTCTATACCGTGGGTTTTGCAGTGCATGACGACAACGTCACCACCCGCTTCCACCACGTTTCATTCCCGCTCACATTGAGCGTCGGCGCCGGAGGCACGATCCCGGCCGTGACGGTGCCGTGACCCGACAACAGCCCGGTTGCCGCGGCAGTGTCACCCGACACGACCCGCCGCGGCCGCGCCCTTTCAGGCATCAGCGGTGCTCACGGCGGGGTCGTCAGTCACGGCGCCTGCCCCAATGCCTGCGGCACGCAGACGAAGCCGGCGCCATTTGGCGACAGACGCTTCGCCTGTCGGCCTGTGCAAGTTCAGGGCTTTCTGGCGGGCGCGCTTGCCGCCGGGGCGAACAAATCCTCGCAATCGTCGCAGGCAAAGAACCACTGCGCACCATCACAACGAATGACACCCGTCGCCGCAGCGCTGATCTGCCAGTCGCACAGGCGCTTGCCCGCCTTCAAGGTGCCCTCGATCCGGCACGGTGCGACCGGGTAGTTGTCGCTCAACGTGCGCGCATCGAGTTGGCGGGCGCGTTTGAAAAAAGCGTGTGCTTCGCTATGCGTCAGGTCGACATCGGCGGTGGTGCATGCGGTCGGCTCGGAGGAGGTGAAGTCCTTGACGAAAACCGCCGACAGACCGGCCGTATCGAGCGGTGCCGAGGTGCTGGCGCAAGCGGCCGTGAGGAGGGCGACTACCAAGCCGGTTGTGAGCTTCATTGCCATTGCGCGCGTGCCGCCTCGCCGGGGTTTTTGTAGGACACCTGAGGGTGCTTGAACACATCGCCACTGTCGCGCGACAGGTGTGCGTAGAGCTGGTCGAGTAGCCACTGCAGGCTGTTGAGCTGTGCCGGCGTGAGCGGCTCATAGCTTGCGCTGTCGAGGTGGCGGCCCACCAGCTCGATCCCGATGGAATCACTATTGACCGGAAAGCGGTCGGGGTACGCCTTCTGCCGCTCGATCTGGTCGATGGCCTTGATACGCGCCGCCCAACCCAATGCCGTGGCCTTGGCGATGGCCGCGTCCTTGCACGCCGCGCCCTTGAGTTCGAGGCAACGCGACTTGATCAGCCGCCCAACGTGGTAGCACCGCATCTTGATGCTGGCCGTCTGTATGATCCGCCCATCCTTGGCGATCAAAAAATGCGCACCATTGCCACCGGCCGCGTAGGCGTTGAAGGTGGCTTGCGCCGACCCCGAATCGGTCTGGTGCACCACGATGGCGCGAATGCGCTGCAGCGCGCCATGCTCGATGTGCGAATAACGCTGGTGCTGCACTTTGGGCGAAACAAGCATTCCGGCGGCGTCGAATGACGACATGGGGCCTCCTGGGTGGCGCGATCAAGAGCGCCAAAAATTATGCCATTCAACTTTTTTCAAGCAAGCAAACTTTTCGTCATTTCGGCTGACAACACTCGATCACATGGCTCTCCACCGATTTCCTTCCGTTCTTGGGTAGCAAGACATGGTGTTTCAAGACTTGCCCCCCGAGTGCTAGCTGAAGCGTAGGCTTAGTGCGTCACAGCCCATATAATCGCCGGATGGAACGCATCCAATCGATCAATCTGGAACGCATCGGCTGGTGTCTTGCCGACCGTGGCATGACGCGGGACGAACTCGCCCGCGAGGTTGATATTGCGCCAGCGACGCTGACCAAGGTGCTAGATGGTGAGGCGGGGCTCACCTTTAACCAATTGCGCAAGCTGGCGGCCTTCTTTGGACGCGGCACGCTGTTCTTTCTGGCGCCGGGCCCGGTGGACGAAACCACGGCTCACACCCCTCAGTTCCGTACTCTCGCCAACCAGAAACCGGAGTTGTCGGCTCGCTTGAAACTGCTGATTGAGCGGGTCGAGCACCAACGCACCATTTATATGGCCCTGCGGGAGGAACTCGATCCAGAGGACGTTGTTCGTTTCTCGCCACCCAAATTTGTCGGGCTCAGCGTTGCTGAGGCGGCTCAAACCGTGCGCCAATGGCTTGGATTGGCCGACCGGAATGATTTCAACAGCTACCGCGCGGCCCTCGAAGCGCGTGGTTTGCTGGTGTTTCAGAGCAACGGCTACCAAGGCCAATGGCAAATCGCCAAGGAAAGTCCGATTCTGGGATTCTCTTTGTATGACCCGACCTGTCCGGTGATTTTCGTCAAAAAGCAGGACTCGGACGCGCGGCAGACTTTCACGCTGATGCATGAGCTAGGGCACCTGCTGCTACACAAAACGAGTTCGATCGACGACGAGAGCGATCTTCACTCGCATGCTGGTGCGGAGC
The DNA here is from genome assembly GCF_018524365.1 of Denitromonas iodatirespirans. Classification (GTDB taxonomy): domain Bacteria; phylum Pseudomonadota; class Gammaproteobacteria; order Burkholderiales; family Rhodocyclaceae; genus Nitrogeniibacter; species Nitrogeniibacter iodatirespirans. The sequence goes on along the minus strand of NZ_JAEKFT010000016.1, from coordinate 89,908 downwards.
AGGAGGCCAACGCCTTTGCGGGTCACCTGCTCGTCCCGGAAGCGTTTTTGTTGAGCATCCGCGACGATGAACGCCCAGATGAAGTCGCGATGTTGGACGACTGGCTCGCACCTCAGCGCAAGGCTTGGGGCGTGAGCGGAGAGGTGATCCTGCGCCGTCTCGTCGACGTCGGGCGGTTGCCAAAAGCTCAATACGCGGCCTATCGGCAATGGTGGGCAACGCGCGAACTACCGCCTAAGACAGGGGGCAGCCGCGCGTATCGCAATCGTGAGCCCAAGCACATTTTTGGCGACGGCTATGTGCGCACTGTACTCGATGCCCTCAATTCGCGCCGCATCTCGCTGACCAAGGCGAGCACCTACCTCGACAATCTGAAGATTAGCGACCTGCACGAGTTGGAACGGCACTATGCAGGTATTTGACGCGTCGTCCATGATCCACGCGTGGGATAACTATCCCATTGCGCAGTTTCCGGCGCTTTGGAACTGGATGGCGGATCGAGTAGCACAGGGCGTGATCCAGATGTCTGAAGTGGCAGTCGAGGAAGTTGGGCATAAAGTGCCGGAATGCGTGAACTGGCTCAAGGAGGCTGGTCTGCAAAAACTGCCAGTAACCGAAGCGATCCTTCTTGAGGCCATGCGGATCAAGGATCTGTTGGAAATCGAAGAAGATCGGTATGGCAGCGGAGTCGATGAGAACGATCTCATCATCATCGCCACAGCCAAGATCCACGACGTCGAACTCGTCACGAACGAGGCCGTCCAGGCAGTCCTAGCCGCACATAAACGCAAATACAAGATTCCCGCCGTTTGCAAGATGGATACCGTCAAGGTTCCCTCGCTCGACTACCTCCTGTATCTCAAGCGCTCAGAAGCCGTTTTTAACGGATAGACGTAAGCAGCCCCCTGCGGAACTCTGGACAAATTTCGCGGGATTTCTGACCGAGCGTTCGCGTATTGCCACGCGTGCCACTGATAAGATGGCGCATTGACACTGGCATAGTCGCTGACAGGCACATTTCCGCGCATGAGCAGAACCATAGCAGCCCCAACCCCGGATCACATGAGCTCTCGCGAGTTCGATGCGGCGTTCCTGCGCAAAGCCTTGGCCCCGATGCAACCGTACGATTTTCTCTGCCTGGGTTTCGCGGATCTCAGTGAGGGCGGTGTCGACATCCGTCGAGCCGCGCTTCTGGAAGGCGGCGTCCATGAGAGCAGCAATCAATTGATTGGTCAGTGCGCACTGCTGTTGTGCACTTGGCGAACGATCGGCCACCCCTTGGTAATCGATATCGGTCCATGCGCCTGTGTGGGTTCGCGCTTGCTCAATCGCACGCCGCCACCGCGCATCCTGGCGCTCGACGGCCACACCCTCGTCGGCGACCAGATCGCCTTTCTCGTCGTCAGCAGCCCATCCTGGCAGCTCCAGGAGGTCGACAAAGCCTTGCTTCACAGCACTTTGGACAGTGTGCTGACCCGAAGCCGGAAAGCCACCGACGCCAACGATCCGGCCACAACATGGCGCGATGCGCCGGTGGCGTTTACGCCACGGGAGATCGAGGTTGTCGCGCTGGTCGCCAAGGGGCTCACGAACAAGGAAATTGCCCGCGAGCTTGGACTGTCGCCCAACACCGTGCGCAATCACCTGAGCAATTTGTCGGCCAAGACCGGATGCCGCAGGCGCGCCCAACTGGCCACGCTGTCCGTCCGTTTTCAACTGGCCACCGGCGATCCGCCAGACTCAGGGGCCCAGAACTGAAAAGGGGATCACCCATTCAACCGACGCTCTCGATCGCTTGAAAAACAGCCCCAGACCCGCCGTTCGGTCGCCATCGAAATGATCCACACGGACACGCCATTGCTGGTTGTTTCTCATCAACCAGCCGATCTGGGCCGAATGCCACCGCCCTCCCCCTTCGCCCTCGACAATCCCGAAGTAGCGCAGATGCAGGCGATCCTGCATCAAGCGGGTCTCCGCCAACATCGACGCGCTATAGCGCCAACGCGGGCCTGCGCCGTCGCCGCGATCATTGCGTTCGGCAAACACTTGGGGACTGAGCATGAGGCTGCCTCGCAACCAGTCGAGCCCGATCAGCGCACGCGCTTGTGGCAACCCCAGGTCGGCGCCCTTGAGATCGTAGGCCATCCTGGCTGCCTCGCCACGCAACACCAGCGCACCGACCGGCACGTCGAACGACGCGCCGAGCATGACGACGCGCGCGGCATTCCAGCCGGCATCAAGCACTTGGGCAGGCAAGGGCTGACGCCATAAGCCGTGGTAGGCCATCACCGTGTACTCGGCGGCGTCGGCTCGCCCGCTCCAGCGCAGCGCGACACTGAGCGGACTCATCCCTTCACCCGACGCCTTTCGCGGGCGGTGGGGCAAATCGTCGCCGGGCGGCCGAAAGCGGTCCAGATGGCGGTCGGCGGACAACCACAGCCCGAGTTCGCCGTTCCCCGTGTCGTATTCGATCTCGCTCCCCCAGGCGCCGACCCGGGCGTGTTCGGCGTCTTCGTGGAACTGGTCGGGCGAATCCACCGGTACCAGTATGTCGAGCACCCGAAAGCCATCCGCACGGCCGCGAACGATCATGAGCCGCCCCAATGAGACGCGCCACCGCTCATCTCGCCAGGTCCACGACAACTCCCGGAGCACCGACGTTTGGTGGGCATGACCATCCATCCATTGCCGGGACAGCTCAGCTTGACCAGCCAGCACCCCGCCGAACAGATCGGTGCGTCCCTCCAAACGCCCCGTCAGCGCCCCACCTTGGTTGTCGTCGCGCGACGCGTAGTGGTCCACCCGCGTGCGCAACTCACCGTGAAGGTTCGTCTGCGCCAAAACGTTCGCACTGGCAAGGACAAGGGCAAGCACCCATCGCTTCGGCCTTTGCCGCCGCATCACTCACCCGCCCCGCAAGAATCGCTTGGTGGTGTATTCGACGTCCAGATCCAGGTCGAGCTGACGGCTTTCGATCAGCATGCGCGTGACCTGCCCGTTGTCGAGATTGCGCATCTCGTACTCACTGGGTCGCCAGTAGTCACCCAGCTTCTCCAGCCCACGCGTTTCCAGCCGTTTTCCCTTTATACCCCCCTTGGCGTGGTACTCGATCAGCACCGGATACAGGCTTTGCGCTTCGAGCCAGTAGGTTTTGCCGGTATAACCCGAGGCGTCCTGCTCCAGCGCGGTCGAGGGCCGCGCCTCCACCACTCGGCACTGCAACGCGCCACACGGCGCGTCGCGCGGGGCCGAAAACGCGTAGTGCTCGATCTTGTAGTCCTCGAAATCCTCGTGGGTGAACTCCGTACCCAGAAACCAGTTGCTTTTTTCTGCGCCGGCAAGGCGCCGCAAACGGCGGTTGGCCGGCATGTAGAGCCAAAGATCGTTCGCCGATTCGCCCCGATCGACCACCAGCAACCCGGTGCCCTGCAACGATGCCGGCCGTTCAAAGCGGATCAAGGTCCGCTCGACCGGTGCGCCGTCCTCGTCGGCGCGGCGGAAGTAGAGACTCATCCGCCGTTCCTGCACGACACTGCCATCGGCCGCTTCAAGAATCATGCGATAGACAGACCGCTCCGTCCGACTCTTGGTCTGCTGTTCGGACTGGCGCATCAACGCCAAGCCGGCTTCGTCGGCAACGAAGGTGTCGGCCGATCGGGCCGCCGGTGATGCACTGGCAAGGATCAGGGCCAGCATCAGCGGCCACCGAACCGGGCTCATCCGAACTTCCTCCGGCGAGTCACACCCACCGGGTCGAGCGCACGGACCGCTCTGATCACCGGCAGTGCGGCAAGCGGCAACACCAGCAAGGCCGGCGCGACCACGACGAGCACGTCGAAAAGGCGCACATAGGTATCGACCGCCAGCCAGGCCTTGCCCAGCAGACCGTTCAAGCCCCAGGCCATCAGCATCGCAATGGGCACTGACAACGCGACACCGACCGCCCCGATGAGGAACACTTCACGTCGGATCATCGTGGACACGGCGCCCCGGCTGAAACCGAGAATCTGCAACAGCGCAAAATCACTCTGCCGGGCGGCGAACGCAAACACCACGCTGACCAGCAGCGCGAGCACCGCGACGATGAGCGAGAACACGGTCGCCAGATGCAGGATGCCGGCAATCTCCTTGAGGTGCTTGACGAACTCGGCAATGACCCGCTGCTTGTCCATGACCCGCGCGACCCAGTCGATGTCGAACAGACTCGCGGAAGTCAGCGTGCGTTCGCCTGCCGCCGAGATCATGGCGCCCGTGTTCTGGTCATCCAGGTCAAGCCACCGGCGCACGCTGGACACCGGGCCATAGGCTTCGCTGGGCATCACGCCCGACACCACGCCGATCAGTCGCGGCGAGAAGTCGTCGCGCACGCCGCTCACGCGAACCGGCTCACCCAACGCCAGCCCGAGCTTCTCGACCACCCGACGCTCGAGCAGTACGACGTCTTCATCCTCCGGCGCCAGCCAGCGTCCGGCGACAATCGTCGGGTGGCGCATCGAGTCGGCGCTCACCCCCGTGACCAGCGCGCTTTCGCGCAAGCCCCGCCCGTCGACGCGGACCATGCCGCGCGCAAAGCCCTCGACTCGCGCATCTCCAAGCGATCGGGCCAGCGCGGGCAGTTCATCGTCCCAGGCCGGCGCCGAGATCATGGCGCCCGTGTTCTGGTCATCCAGGTCAAGCCACCGGCGCACGCTGGACACCGGGCCATAGGCTTCGCTGGGCATCACGCCCGACACCACGCCGATCAGTCGCGGCGAGAAGTCATCGCGCACGCCACTCACGCGAACCGGCTCACCCAACTTCAGTCCGAGCTTCTCGACCACCCGGCGCTCGAGCAGTACGACGTCGTCATCCTGCGGCGCCAGCCAGCGCCCGGCGACAATCGTCGGGTGGCGCATCGAGTCGGCGCTCACCCCCGTGACCAGCGCGCTTTCGCGCAAGCCGCGCCCGTCGACGCGGACCATGCCACGCACAAAACCCTCGACTCGCGCATCTCCAAGCGATCGGGCCAGCGCGGGCAGTTCATCGTCCCAGGCCGGCGAGATGAAGTCGACGGTGTAGTGCCAGCGGTCCGAAACCAAGCCGTTGACGATGGTCTGCTCGAACGAATGCAACGCCACGAAGAAGGAGGTGGCGGGCGCCAATGCCAGAGCGATCACCGCCATCGTCCCGAACGCCGTACGGCGGCTGCGCAGCAATGCGCGCAGGGGATATCGCCACAACAGCGCCTTGATCGGCACATCGGCGCGCGATGGTGGCGGCAGCACGTCGGTCTCGCGCATGGCATCGACCGGCTGCGCCTGGCGAATCCGCCACAAGGACCAGATCCCCACCAGCACAAACATGCCAGCACCGGCGAGCGCGGCGGTGAGGTAAACCGGCAAATCGAGCACCAGATCGGGCAGCGGCATGCCGATCGCGTGGGCGTACTCCATGCCGAAGCCTTTCATCATCAGCCACCCGACCCCGGCGCCCACCAGCAGGCCGGCGACAAGCACGGCCGCCAGCGGGCGCGCCCAGGCGATCATCAAGGATCGCCGCGAATACCCCAGCGCGAGCAGCACGCCAAGACTGCTGCGGTGTGTCGTGACCCACTGGCGCAGGACGAAAGCCAGCACGAGCGCGCAAGCCAACGCCAGAATGGCGCAGATGGCCGGTGTGAAGATCTTGAACGCGTCGAGATCCATCTTCAGATACAGATGACCGAACTGCTTCGACAGCGGCACCGACGCCTCGATGCTCAACTTGCGGCGCGCGTCCTTCTCGATCTTGTCGACCACCCAGGCGTCCAGGTCGCGACCCGGCACCTCGGAAGCGAAGATCACGCTGTTGAGCAGCCGAAACCCCATGCGTGCGCGCACGAGTTGCTCGCTGACCTGCAGCACCGCCAGCGACCCCTTCGACGGCATGAAGAAACCCGGCGCAGCGCCGTCGATCAGATGTTCGGGAAACACGGCCACGCCGCGCACGGTCAGGGGGATGCGGTCGTGCCCGACCTTGACCATGATTTCATCGCCTGGCCCGAGGTCGTGATGCCCGGCGAAATTCCGATCGATCAAGGCGCCGCGCGTGTCGTCCGCGGCGGGCACCCGGCCATCGATCAGTTGCGGTCGATTGATCGACTGACGATCCGGGTCGACCGCGATGACGAGCGCCGAGATGCGCGTCGCCTCATCCTTTTCATAGCTGCCGGCCAACAGCAGCCGAGGCTCCCACGCGCCCACGCCGTCGATGGACGAAAAATCGGGGACATTGGCGGCATCTTCCGGCACGAAGCGAATCTCGTGGGCCGCGATGTTCGATGCGCGGTACAACAGGTCGCGGTGCTCGAACAAACCGTTGATCGCCGAATAGACCCCGGCGAACACGCCGACGGCCACGCCGAGCGTGACCACGGTAGCCAGCAGGCGCCCCCGGATCGACCGAAGTTCACGCCAAAGGTAAATGCGCACGAAGCCATGGCTCACGACGCCGCTCCTTGCGTAAGGCGCCCGTCGACCATGTGCAGCACGCGATCGAATCGGGCGGCCAGCTTCTCGTTGTGCGTCACCACCAGCAGTGCGGTACCGCGGGTCCGCGTCAGCTCAACCAGTTGCTCGATCACCCGGTCGCCGGTCGCCGCGTCGAGATTCCCCGTCGGCTCGTCGCCCAGCAGCACAGCCGGCCGCTTGATCAAGGCGCGGGCAATCGCCACCCGTTGCTGCTCCCCGCCCGACAACTGCCCCGGATAGGCATCGGCCCGGCCGCGCAAACCCAGTTCATCGAGCTGCTGCCGGGCATGGTCCGGATCGGCGGGTAGCCCGGCGGCTTCGGCGCCGGCCAGCACGTTTTCGAGTGCGGTCAGGGAGGAGATCAGGTTATAGAACTGAAACACCACGCCCACAGAGACGCGTCGATACGCATCCAGGCCCGATTTGTCGCCCGCCTCGATGACCTGGTCGCCCACCTGCAAACGCCCGGCATCCGGCACATCGAGACCTGCCAGCACGTTCAGCAAGCTGGTCTTGCCGGCCCCGGACGGCCCGAGCAGCGCAACGGCCTGGCCTCGGTACAACTCGACAGTGACATTGTCCAGCAGACAGCGGCGTGCATCGCCCTCGCCAATGTGGCGAACGATACCCGTCGCGCGAATCGCACAATCGGTGACAGTCGGTTCCGTGGGTTTCATGGCCGCTCCTCAAACGATGGTCGAGGCCACACGTTCAAGCTGCCACTGAACGCGAACCTGAACATCGATCGCCCCTTCCAGGGACGAACACACGGTGCAGTATTTTCGAAACGACATCTCGCATCGCTGCTTCATGGTGTCGCTTTGGGACTGCGTCAAGGTCGGCGTCAGCGTGACATCGATGCGCCGGATGCGCGGCAGATCCTCTTCGTTGGGCGCCACCACGGACACGGCATCCACCGCCATGGCACGCAGGGGCATGGCGGCGTGGCGGCAGATTTCGGTCAGGCTCGCAGCCAGGCAGTGCCCGACCGCGCTGGCCAACAAAGCCGGCGTGGAAGGCGCTGCCGCCTCACCGATCGGGTCGGGTTCATCCGACGCAAATGGCGCACCGTGAAGGCGATCGCCTTCATAGGCCTGAGAGATGAAGCGGAACCCCTCCTGCAGTTCCATCTTTACGCCGAAGTGGCGCTCTTCCTGATTGCGCATGTGCATGGGCGACTCCTGTGATCTAGACGGCTTGAGCCGTCGCGGGCTGAAAAAGGTCGAAGCGTCGGCGCAACACGCGGCCGACGAGCGAAATGAGCTGACAGACGACAACAAAGCAGGCCGCCACCATCGCGTACCAGAACAACAAGCGGGAGGGCTCCCGCTCGGTGGCGATCATGGCCAGATGAAGCACGTCGCTGACCCCGACGATGTAGAGGATGGAGGTGTCCTTGAACAGCGAGGTGGCGAAGCTGGTCACCGAGCCGATGCTTCGTCGCAGCATCTGCGGCAGAACCAGCGAAGCCATCAAGTGAAGGCTGCCCATACCCACCCCCCGGGCGGCTTCCAGTTCAGCCGGCGGCACGGCACGCGCACCGGTCAGCAGCATGTCGGACAGACTGACGGCGGCATAGACGGTGAGCGCCACCAAAGCCGCCATCAACGGCCCCGAGGGTTGCCCGCGGATCAACGGCCACAGCAAGTTGCACCAGAACGCGATCAAGAGCACCGGCAACGCACGAACGATGTTCGCGAGCATCGACAGGGGGCGGGCGATGATCCGCGGGCCGCCAAAGCGCGCAAGTGCGAGAGGAATGGCAAGGACATAGCCCGCGGCGAACGCCACGGCGAACACCGTGCAATTGGCCATCAAGCCACCGACAGCAGAGGGGGCACCGTCCCCACCCGTGAGCATCACTTCGACAAAACCGGTCGTGCTCACCGGAACGCCTCCTGGGCGCCACGCGTGCCACCGATGCGCCGCGTCAGCGACGCCAGGCCCCACCCCAGCGTCAGATAGATCCCGCTGACGACCAAGGTCGCCTCGATGCCACGGAAGGTGATCGATTCGATCTGCTGGGCGGCCCACATCATTTCCGGCACCCCGATCGCCATGCACAGTGCGGTGTTCTTGATCACATGCACACTGCGGTTGAGCAGTGCCGGCATGGCGAAGCGCACGGCCTGCGGCAGGACGCACTCGACCACGGTCTGGCGCTCGGACAAGCCGCAGGCGAGCGCGGCCTGCCGCTCGTCCCTGGAGACCGCCCGGATGCCGTCGAGCAAGGCGTCGGCCACATAGGTCGTGTTGTCGATGAGCAAGGCGCCGACAGCACATGCGAAACCGAACTGCAACAGACTCAAATCCCAAGGAATCCCGTTGCTGCCGAACAGGGCTGGCACCCCGGCGTAGAACAGTAGCAGCCAGAACAGGCACGGGATGTTCCGCGCCATCTGCCCCCATGCCCGACCGGTTGCGCCAACGATTCCGGGCAAGGCCTGCAGCGTCGCGAGCAGGGCGCCCACCAGCAAGGAGCCCACCATGGCCAGCACACCGATCAGCAAGGTCCAGCCCAAACCCGCGGCCAGCCAATGGACGTACTGCGCCTGGGCGAGGATCGACCAATCGAAGTCGTAATGCAGCGTCATAAAGACACCCGGGGCGCCAGAGCCGCGGGCCGCGGTGCATCGCAGCAGATCAAGTCACGGACCCGGCGCAACAACGCCGCGCCGCTGCAATCGCATCGCGACACTTCGTGCAGTGCAGCGCGGCTGAGCACCGCCACCCGATCGGCAACACGGTCGGCGAAGTCGCAATCGTGGGTGACCATGAACACGGTCACCCCCTTGTCCGCGACGCTGCGGATCAGCGCCCCGACCTCGTCGCGCAAATGCCAGTCCAACGCCGAGGTCGGTTCGTCCAGCAACAACACCGATGGCTCCAAGGCCATGCTGCGGGCCACCGCCACCCGCTGCCGCTCGCCGCCGGACAGGGTGTGCGGCAAGGCCACGGCGCGCTGTGCCAGCCCCACCTCATCCAGCGCATCCTCGGCGCGTTCGACCGCTTCACGGCGCGACAAGCCGCGCACCCGTCGCAACGGCATGGCGATGTTCTCCACCGCGCTCAGATGAGAGAACAGCGGCGCACTTTGCAGCACCATGCCCACCCGACTGCGCAAATTTGCCAGGTCGATGCTGCCGTGAAGAACCGACTCGCCATCGATACGGATGTCACCCGCATCGACCGATTCGATTCGGTTGATGGTCCGCAACAGCGTGGACTTGCCCGAACCGCTCTTGCCGCAGACCGCGACCACCTCGCCGGCCACCGCACCGAAATTGACATCGTCGAACAGGCACTGGCGCCCGAAGGCTTTGGTGACGGCACGAAGTTCCACTCGCATCATGGCCCTACTCCGGCCAAACGAAGCGGGTGTCGCCATACACATCGCCCGGTAGGCGGGGGCGCGCGTCGTGCGCCATCGGGTATCGCCCCTTGGCACCGAACCAGCGCTCGTAAATGGTGCCGTACTCGCCGCCGGCAATCATGTCCTGCAATGCGAAGCTGACCGCGTCGCGCCACTTACTGTCGTTGGGGGGGGACGCCGATTGAGTACAGACCGGGGCTGTAGCCCTTGCCGACCATCCCCAGGTCGTCCGACTCGCCGCCGGAGAGGGCGGCGATGATCGGACTGTCCTGCGAAAACGCGTCCGCCTTGCCTTGGCGTACGGCCAACATGCAATCAGCATTGCGCTGCAGCGACAACATGTCGGGTTTGGCACCCCCCAGCTTCTCGATGACCGCAGGCGCCGCGGTGAACGCATTCGAGCCCTGATTGACGCACACCGTCTTGCCGCCCAGTTGACCAGCGTCGGTAAAGCGGCCCTTTTTCGCGACAAAGACCTTCGCCGTCCACAGGTAGGGCGGCTCGGCGAAATCGATCTGCTGATCGCGGCTGCGCGTGTGGCTCAGATTCGATATCGTCATGTCGATCTGACCGTTCGCCAGATAGGCAATGCGCGTCTTGTTGTTCACCTGGACGCGTTCAACCCGGGCCCCCATCTTCCTGGCCAACGCATCGGCCAGGTCCACATCGAACCCGACCCACTGCCCGGTCTCGTCCATGTAATTCATCGGCGGAGAATCGTTGCCAATGCCGATTCTCACCACCCCAGCGTCCTTGACCTGGTCGAGGACCGACCCGGCGGCCGCCGCGGAACCGGGCCCGAGCAGGATCAAACCGCTCAACACACTAGCGTACGGAAAGACTCTGATTCGACACTGCATTCTCATCACTCCTGACTTCAATGAACTGACTCATGACGGCGAGCGAATCGGCATGGCGCCGGGAGAACTCACGCAAGATGTCCGATGCCGCCACAAACCGGTCCTGGCATTGCTGTACCGAGTCCACCGTGGCGTGATCGAAGGCAAGATGCCCCGCCGACTCGAGTGCATGCATCCAGCCGCGCTGGAAAGACCAGACATGCGCACCGATTTCCAGATTGATCTGCGCGAAGCTCAGATACGCCCGTTGTCGAAGGTCGATGGCCCGCAGGTCCACATCCTCGAACCGGGGGTAGAAATGCACCCGTTGCGGGCGCACCACGGCCACCCACATCTGCCACAACTGCCGCATGCTCGGACAGCTGCTTGCCTCGGAAACCACGTTGACCACGCTCGCATCGGGCACGTGTTTCAGGCAAGCCAGAAAACTCGCTTGCCATGCGTCCTGATGCAGCAGATTCAGGGGCGCCTCGGGCGCCACGGTATGAATGTCGGCGTGGTACTTGCCGCACATCAAGCGCTCCAGCCCCATCCACTGTTGGTAGAGGCCGTAGCGCTTGCCGCTGTAGCGCCCACGCCGCGCATCGCCGATCAGGACCGACGGGCGAAGAATGAGCCAAGGGACGCCGACGCCGGCAATCACGTGCTCGGCGCGACGCTTCGAGCAGGTATAGGGCGTCGGATCGCTGGGCGGCTCATCGAGCAGCGCCTCCCTGATCTGGCCCTCACGATAGCCGCCGGCGTAGGCGGTGGAGATGTACACGAATCGCGCCACCCCGACCGCCAGCGCCGCCTCGCCGAGCATGCGGGTGTAGTCGACGTTGACCTGCTGCAGCGCGCGCTCATCGTAGTAGTCGATGCATCCGGCGCAATGGACCACCTCCTCCACGCGCCTATCGCGCATCAGTGCGGCCAGCATTGCCACGTTCATGTCGTCGATCTCGGGCCAATCGAGCCACTCGATACGCTCCTGAAGATGCGGATCTGCGCCCAAGGCAAGCAGTTCGAGCGCAAGGGCAGAGCGCACCTCGTCCTTTCGCGACGGATCGCGCAAAGGCACCAGTACCGCGGGCACGCCGCCCGCGAGCAAAGCAGCGGCCGTCAATGTGCCGACATAGCCGCCCGCCCCCGTGACCAGGGTGCGTCGATCCAAGGGACGAGGGGTGTCATTGAGCCGTTGCATCACACCAGTTCCGTGCGCTCGCGAAGATTGCGCACCCGCTGCGCAAGTTGATCGGGGGTGGGAATGCCGCCATAGAAGACAATCTGGCGATCCACCATCACGACCGGAAAGATGCCCATACCGTGCTGCGAAAACAGGGCAACCACCTGTTCGACAGCCCGACGAGCCGGCGCATCCAGGTGCGCAGGCATCCCCATGGCGAACTTTTGCGCCTCGGTGGCCGAAACGAGCAATGGCACACGCTCGTCACCCAACAGCTTGAGCCCCTGGGCAACCGCAGCGAGTACCTCCTCGTCCCCACCGGCCGCCCCCGGCGTGCAGCAGGCGACGGAGATGACGGCGGTCGTGCCGGGCTGAAGCGCGCGCTCGATGGGCTCGATGCCGGACGGGCTCGCCGTATCGGCGGCGCAGCAGGAAAACCATTTGAACATGTGAAACTCCTTTGTCAGTTCAACCTAGAAACCGTAGTTGGACGCGCCCGAGTGTGCCTCTGGCGGCGGGAGGGACTGCCCCACGCTCACTGCGTTCGCTGCCCCCGAGGGGCTGCGCCCGCCCTTGGGGCGGCCCGGCGAGCGGGCGGGCAAGGCGCGACGACGCACAGCCTGCACGCTGCAAGGAGGAGCAACGCGGCCAGGCGGCCCGCCAGGGGTGCCATCGGGTGCGTAGCGCTCTCACCCGCTGGGTGATCGGCCTCGAAGCCGAAAAGATTCGCATGTTCAATACCTTGCTCATGGGCACAAGCGGTCAACTGCGGTTTCTAGGTTCAGCCTTGCAAGGCGTGCGGCAGCAGAAACTGGAGCCCCAATCCGAGGACGGTGGCGACGCCGATCATTCCGATCACATAGGCCACGATGAGCGGCCAGCGGAACAAACGGCCCAGCATGATCAACTCGGGGGCGCTAGTCCCGACGCCGGCGACGATCAGCGCCACCAACGCACCGACGGGCATGCCCTTGGCCACCAGGGCAAGCCCCATCGGTACCACCATCGATGGCGACAGGTAGAACGGCACGGCCAGTGCGGCCAGCGCAGGAATCAGGATCTCGACCGGGAAGCGCCCCGCCAACTCGCCGATCCAACCGTCGGGCACCACGCCATAGAGCAGGCCGCCCGCGAGAATGCCGAGCACCAGCCAAGGCGAGGCGCGGCGCAACTCCCACCAGGCGGAGATGGCACTGAACACCGCCTTGACCTTGAAGGGCATCCTCCCTGCACCGCTCATGAGCGACTCGCCGGAAATACCGACGGCTGCCCCCTGCCCGCCGACGATCGTCACGTAGCGGCCGAGACCCGCCCCCCCGGCAATTAGTCCCAGCGCGATGGACAGCGCCGCAGCCAACACGGTAAAGACGAGCGCGCCCCACAGATCGCCGCGGATCAGGAACAGCATCAGGACGCCTTCGTTGATCACCGGAGAGGCAACCAGGAAAGTCATGGCCGCCGTGAAGGCCACGCCCGCTCTGAGCAAACCGATGAGCACCGGCACGGTGGAACAGGAGCAAAACGGCGTCACCGCCCCGGCAAACGCGGCCCACGCCGCCCCGCGCACAGGGCCCTGGGCGGCCAGACGCCCCATCACCTTTTGCCCCGTGCCGTATTGCTGCATGAGCAGGACCAGAAACGTGACGGCAAAGTACAGCGCCAGCAGCAAAGTCCCTTCCAGGAAGATGAAGCGCAGTGCTTGATCCAGACCGCTCATCGCCAGGCTCCCAGCGTCAGCCGACGGTGCTCAGCAGCAGCGTGCCGCGTCGGTAGCGCCGCAGGCCGCCCCGTCGTCGGTCGCACGCAGGCGCAGATCCGCGCTCGGCACAGCGCCGTAGCTCGACATGCTGGCAATCAGAGGGGTGGTCACACGCACGTCGAATCCGACCCGATCGAGCGACTCCATATAGGTGTCGAGTGCCTCGACGCGAAGCGCCTCGATGTCGGTGCGGATGCTATCGAGCCCGATCCCCCCACAATCGACTTGCAGTTCGTCGCACAAGGAATGGCAACTTGTGCTGACCATGGAAAACAGCTCGGGCATGACGCGGTGATGCGCCCATATCAGCGCGTCGTGCACCGCCTCACGATCCGCCTCCAACATCCCCGCGAGCCGATCGATGCCCATCTGCAGATGCAACTCCTCGTCCTTGAGGATGGCGGCGGCGGTCTCGCGCGTCACCGGATCGGTATCACGCTGAAGCATCCGATACAGCACGATGGCCATGGTCTCGGTCATGATGTCCTGGATGATCAGACAGGCCGCCAGATCCCGCTTGGCCACGGCCGCCGAGAAGTGCTTCCGGATCGCCAGCCATTGCGGCTCGACGATGCGGTCCTTGACCTCGTAGTCGAGGCGCTTGCCCAGCGAGGAGAGCATGCGGATGTGCTTGGCCTCTTCGAATGCCTGCTTGACCGTATCGATCTTTGCATCGGTCGATGGCATCAGCGGGACCATCTCGGAGTAGTTCTCGACCGCCATGATTTCGCCGGCCACCGTGTTCGACGTGATGTAGGCCATCAGATCGAAGTAGCGTTTGTCCGGACTGGCGGGTGTCGGAACGGCTTCTGAGGTGGGCATCGTGGCGGTCGATTGCATGTCGCGTCTCCGGATGAGGGTGTGAGCTCATGCTAGAGGAGACCTTGCCGATGGCATATGGCACAAATGTACCAACCCGCCCCACGGGGTGCGCTCCAGCACCGCTCGACACGCACCCGACGGACGCGACGCGGCTGCGTCAAGCACTCGGCACGTCACCAGCCGCCGCGGATTGTTGAGCTTCGCTACGCTCAACCTAAGCTAGGCAGCCCGCCTGGATACGGTTGCCCGAGACAAGCATCGCTGCACAGCGAAAATCGGTGTCAACGGTGGCGGACCACGCTCCGCCTCAAAAGCGCGCACGAAAATGCCACTCCCCCAGCGCACTATCGTTGCGGATGGCCTGGCGGGTTGCGTCGTCGATGCACGGGTCATCCACGTCGTAGAGTCCGCACATCCGTAGCGCACGCCGCACATCAATCGTCTGACCGAGAAACTCATACACCACCCGCGCGCAGCAGGGCATGCGTTCGCCGCTGCCGGAGACGCCGAGCTTGAGGCCGGTGAGGCGGGTGACGCGGTTCTTGAAGGAAGGGAAGAGGATCGTCTGTGTCATTTCCAGGCCGGTGAGCGATTCGTAGTCGGCGAGGAAGATGCGATCGGTGAGGAAGTGGGCCATGCCGAGGTAGATGCCGTGATAGGCCTTTTCGTGCGGGTGTTCGACGAGGCGTTCGGTGCGCTGGTAGTAGACGCGGCCGTCGCGTTGTTCCAGGCACACCAGGGTGCGCAGGATCTTGCCGGGGCAGGCCATCGACAGGTAGGTCTCGAAGTAGTAGCCGAGGTATTTGTCGAGCCCGGCGGTGCCGATGGCCTTGAGGTGGGCGAGGTGCGGGGCTTCGGGTGCGGTGGGCTCGGGCGCGGGGGTGTGGCGCGGGCGCACTTGCACCAGGCGTTCGAACTGGGCGCTGGGCAGCAGGATCTCGTGTTCTTCGACACCGAAGAATTCGCAGAAGCGCCGCAGGGTGTTGGCCGAGGGGCGGTAGCGGCCGCTGAGGTAGCGGTTGAACTGGGGGCGGTTCACGTTGAGCCGCCGGCACACTTCGGCAATGGATTTGTAATAGCTGCACAGCAGGCGCAGGTTGCGCGCGAAATCATCGTGCATGAGAGGCTCCCGGGGGCGGATACGTGCCCGTCATCGACTGCATCTGGCGCAGTATGGCGCAGTTTTCGCGCCAATGCGCAACGCATCGATCCACTCCGTCAAATTGTCGTGTGGCCCATCGCTTGTTGAAATGGGCTTGCCGTCCGGCATGAAAAACACAACAGCGGCTGCAGCCGCAGATGGAGACTGCCATGTACTCATCCCTATTCCCTTGCCCGTGCACGACCGCCCGCCGGCTCATCGCTTGCGGAGGGCTGCGTCATGCTTGATCTGCTCAACGACCTCTTGTGGGGCAAAGTGCTGATCGTGGTGCTGATCGGCCTCGGCCTGTGGTTCACCATCGGTTCGCGCTTCGTGCAGTTCCGCTATTTCGGCCGCATGTTCCGCATCCTCGGGGCCAACCAGGCGTTTTCGAAGGACAAGCACGGGCATCTGAGTTCGTTCCAGGCGCTGATGCTGTCGGTGGCCGGCCGCGTGGGCGGCGGCAACATTGCCGGCGTGGCGGTGGCGATCACGCTCGGCGGGCCGGGCGCGATCTTCTGGATGTGGGTGGTGGGCCTGATCGGCATGGCCACCAGCTACTTTGAATGCACGCTGGCGCAGGCCTACAAGAAGGCCGAGCCCGACGGCACCTACCGCGGCGGCCCGGCGCACTACATCGCCCGCGGCATGGGCGCCAAGTGGGGCTGGCTGGCGGCGGTGTATTCGGTGCTGCTGCTGTTGACCTTCGGTTTCGGCTTCACGGCGCTGCAGTCGTATGCGGTGGCCACCTCGTTCGAAGACGCCTTCGGCATCCCGGTGCTGGCCACCGGTGCGGTGCTGGCGGTGGTGATCGGGGTGATCCTGTTCGGCGGCGTCAAGCGCATTGCCAAGGTGGCCGAGGTGTTGGTGCCGGTGATGGCGGTGGGCTACCTGCTGATCGCGGTGGCGGTGATCGTGCTCAACATCGAGCAGATCCCGGGCGTGATCGCGCTCATCGTGAAGAGCGCCTTCGGCCTGGAGCCGGCCATCGGCGGCGGTATCGGCGCGGCCATTTTGATGGGCGTGAAGCGCGGCCTGTTCTCCAACGAGGCCGGCCTGGGCAGCGCGCCCAACGTGGCGGCCGTGGCCTATGTGCCGCACCCGGCCAACCAAGGCATCGTGCAGGCGTTTTCGGTGTTCATCGACACGCTGATCCTGTGCTCCTGCACCGCCTTCATCATCCTGCTGGGCACGGTGTATGAGCCGGGCGCGGCCACCGACATCGGCGGCGTGGCGCTCACGCAGGCCTCGCTGGCCAGCCATGTGGGCGAGTGGGGGCGCATCTTCGTGAGCATCGCGCTGATGCTGTTCGGCTTCACCACCATCATCTACAACTGCTACCTGGGCGAGAACAGCCTGAGCTACTTCAGCGACCAGAACCGCCCGCTGACCACCACCTACCGCCTGGTGGCCGTCAGCCTGTGCGGCTGGGGCGCCACCACCGACCTGGGCACGGTGTTCGCCTTTGCCGATGTGACCATGGGCTTCCTCGCCCTGGCCAACCTGCTGGCGCTGGCGATGCTGTTCAAGCCGGGCCTGCGCATCATGCGCGACTACGACGAGCAGATCGCCGCGGGCATCGAAGAGCCGGTGTTCGACGCCAAGCGCTTCGCCGACCTGGACCTCGACCCCGACGCCTGGGTGATCGAGCCCGAAGACCTCGAGCGCAACACCAAGGCCCGCCTGCAGCCGGCCTGAGTTTCACCCCTGACACCCCGGGGCCGCACCGGCCCCGGGGCCCCTCTCCGACCCCACGGATAGAACCCCCATGACAACCCGCATCGAACACGACCTGCTTGGCGACATGGCCTTGCCGGCCGACACCTGGTATGGCGTCCAGACCCAGCGCGCGGTCGACAACTTCGCGCTGACCGGCGTGCCGATCAGCCACTTTCCGCACTTCATCCAGGCGCTGGCGATGGTCAAGGCCGCGGCGGCTCGCGCCAACCGCGACCTCGGCCTGCTCGCCCCGCACAAGGCAGCGGCGATCATCGCCGCCTGCGAGGAGATCATCGACGGCCGGCTGCATGCCGCCTTCGTGGTCGACCTGATCCAGGGCGGCGCCGGCACCTCGACCAACATGAACGCCAACGAGGTGATCGCCAACCTGGCGCTGGAGCAGCTCGGCCACCCCAAGGGCGCCTACGAATATCTGCACCCCAACGACGACGTGAACAAGTCGCAGTCCACCAACGACGCCTACCCCACCGCGGTGTGTGTCGGCCTGCAACTGGCCACCGAGCCGCTGATCGCCGCCATCGCCAGCCTCAAGGCCGCGCTCGAAGCCAAGGGCCGCGAGTTTGCCGACGTGCTGAAGATGGGCCGCACCCAGCTGCAAGACGCCGTGCCGATGACGCTCGGCCAGGAGTTCGACGCCTTTGCGGTCACGCTCGGCGAAGACATCGAGCGGCTCAACGACGTGTGCCGCCTGCTGTGCGAGGTGAACCTCGGCGGCACGGCCATCGGCACCGGCATCAACACCCACCCCGACTACGCCGTGCTGGCGGTGCGCCATCTGGCCGAGATCTCCGGCAAGCCGATCGTGCCGGCGGCGAATCTGGTCGAGGCCACCTCCGACATGGGCGCCTTCGTGCTGTTCTCGGGCGTGCTCAAGCGCCTGGCGGTCAAGCTCTCCAAGATCGCCAACGACCTGCGCCTGCTCTCCAGCGGCCCGCGCACCGGCCTGGGCGAGATCCACCTGCCGCCCATGCAGCCGGGCTCGTCGATCATGCCGGGCAAGGTCAATCCGGTGATCCCCGAGGCGGTCAACCAGGTGGCCTACCAGGTCATCGGCAACGACCTGGCCGTCACCATGGCCGCCGAGGCCGGCCAGCTGCAGCTCAACGCCATGGAGCCGCTGATCGTCTACAACCTGCTGGGTTCGCTCAAGATGCTCGGCGCCGCCTGCGACATGTTCGAGACGCGTTGCATCCGCGGCATCCGCGCCGACCGCGCGCAGTGCCAGGCGCATGTGGACCGCAGCATCGGCGTGATCACCGCGCTGGTGC
Source organism: Denitromonas iodatirespirans (assembly GCF_018524365.1). Lineage (GTDB taxonomy): Bacteria > Pseudomonadota > Gammaproteobacteria > Burkholderiales > Rhodocyclaceae > Nitrogeniibacter > Nitrogeniibacter iodatirespirans. The sequence goes on along the minus strand of NZ_JAEKFT010000016.1, from coordinate 71,292 downwards.
CGCACATCGGCTATGCCAACGCCTCGCGCATTGCCGCGCTGGCGCTCAACAGCGGCGCCACGGTGCGCGAGCTGGTGATCGGCGAAGGCCTGCTCAGCGCCATGCAGCTCGACCTGCTGCTCAGCCCGCAGACCATGCTCGCGCCGCAGCGCGCCGCCTGATGAACGCGCGCGTGCTGATCCTCCACACCGGGGGCACCATCGGCATGACCGGCTCGCCCGACGGCCTGCGGCCGATGGCCGGCTTCGGCGCGGCGCTCGGCGCACAGTTGCGGGCGACGGGCGCGCCGGATTGCGACATCGTCGAGCTGGCGCCGCTGATCGACAGCGCCAACCTGCAACCGGCGCACTGGCGCCACATCGCCGAGGCGCTGCTCAGCCGCTGGGCGGACTACGCCGGCTTCGTGGTGTTGCACGGCACCGACACCATGGCCTGGAGCGCCTCGGCGCTGTCCTTCATGCTGCGCGGCGCGGACAAGCCGGTGATCTTCACCGGTGCCCAGATCCCGCTGCTGCAGCCGCGCAGCGATGCCGCCGGCAACCTACGCGCCGCGCTGGAGATCGCCGCCGGCGGCGCGGTGCGCGAGGTCGGCCTGCTGTTCGGCCAGCGCCTGCTGCGCGGCAACCGCAGCCGCAAGCTGAAAAGCGTCGCCTTCGACGCCTTCGACTCGCCCAACTGCCTGCCGTTGGCCGACATCGGCATCGACATCACCGTCCACCGCGAGCGCCTGCTGGCGCCGGCCGAACGCCGCTTCACGCTGCCGGCGTTCGATGCCGAGGCGGTGGCGGTGCTACCGGTGTGGCCGGGGCTGCCGGCACGGGTGGTCGACGCCCTGCTCGAATCCCCCGCCGTGCGCGGCCTGATCCTTGCCAGCTACGGCGTGGGCAACGTGCCCGACGCCGACGCCGCGCTGATCGACACGCTGGCGCGCGCCGTGGATCGCGGCGTGGTGGTGCTCAACACCAGCCAGTGCCCGACCGGCCCGGTGGCCCAGGGCGCCTACGCCACCGGCGCGGTGCTCAACCGCATCGGCGTGGTGCCGGGCGGCGACATGACGCCCGAGGCCGCCTTTGCCAAGCTGCATGTGCTGCTGGCCGAAGGCGGTGACGCCGCGGCCGTGCGCGCGCAAATCGGCCGGCCACTGTGCGGGGAGATGTCGTAGGGCCAAGGCCGGATGAATCCGGCCCTACAAAGGCCATCGACACGCGCGCGCTCGTAGGGCCGGATTCATCCGGCCACACCGCCACGCCTACAACACCACCGTCGCCAGCCCGAGAAAGGCAAAGAAGCCGATCACATCGGTGACGGTGGTGAGAATCACGCCGCCGGCCAGCGCCGGGTCGATGCCCAGGCGGTCGAGCACCAGCGGCACGGCCAGGCCGGCGAGGGCGGCAAACAGCAGGTTGATGAGGATCGCCGCGCCGATCACCCCGCCGATCTGCCAGTCGCCGAACCACACCACCGCCAGCGCAGCCACCACCAGCGCCCAGGCCACGCCGTTGAGCGCGGCAATGCCCATCTCCTTGCTCAGCAGCGCGCGCGCATTGCCGCCCGCCACCTGGCCGAGCGCCATGCCGCGGATCACCAGGGTCAGCGTCTGGCTGCCGGCGATGCCGCCCATGCTGGCGACGATCGGCATCAGCACCGCCAGCGCCACGACCCGCTCCAGCGTGGTCTGGAACAGGCCGATCACCCACGCCGCGAGAAAGGCGGTGAGCAGGTTGATGCCCAGCCACACGGCGCGCCGCCGCGAGCTGGTGAGCACCGGGGCGAAGATGTCGGCCTCCTGGTCGAGACCGGCCATGTGCATCATGGCGCGCTCGGAGCTCTCGCGGATCTGGTCGACCACGTCATCGACCGTGATGCGCCCCAGCAGCATGCGCTGTGCGTCGACCACCGGCGCCGAGAGCAGGTCGAGATCCTGGAACAGGTGGGCGACCTCGTCGTCGGGCATGTCGACCGGGATCGCCGGCGTTTCGGTGTCCATGATGTCGGCCACCCGCCGCTCGGGCTGTACGGTGACCAGCGTGCTCAGCAACAGCACGCCCTGGTAGATGCCCTTGCGGTCGACCACCATCAGCTTGTCGGTCTGCACCGGCAGGGTTTTGAGCAGGCGCAGGTAACCTAGCACGGTCTGCACCTTCACGTCGGGGCGCACGGCGATGTGGTCGGTGTTCATCAGGCCGCCGGCCGAATCCTCCGGGTAGGAGAGCATCGACTCGAGCTTCTCGCGGTGGCGCGCGTCGGTGGCCTGCAGCAACTGGCGGCCGCTGTCTTCGGGCAGGGTCTGGATGAGGTCGACCAGGTCGTCGAGATCGAGCCGGCGCGCGGCCACCACCAGGTCTTCCGGGTCCATCTCCTGCGCCAGCGAGGCACAGCTTTCATCATGCAGATAGCTCAGCACCTTGCCGGCACGCTCGGTCTCGACCATGCTCCAGGCGTCGCTGCGCTCCTCGGGCGGCAGCGCTTCGAGCAGCCCGGCGACCTTGGCCGGATGCATACCGTTCAGGATCTTGCCGACCCGCTTGAGCTTGCCCTGCGCGAGTGCCTCGCGCACCTCGCGCATCTGTGTGCTGGCACGCTGTGCCTCGCTGGCGGCCACCCCACCGGCCTCGTCCTCTAGCAGCGGCTCGCCCGATTCGCGGGGCAGCCGGCGCGCCAGCGCCGGGCTCAGGTGGGCCAGGATCCGGCCTTCGTTGGCCGCATCGACCTGCTGCCACACGGCCAGGCGCTGTTCGTCATCGAGCGTTTCGATCAAGCTGGCGATCTTGGCCGGATGCATGTGGCGCAGCCGCTTGCGCACCCGTTTGTACTTGCCGGTCTCGAGGGCCTCGATGATCTGGGCGATCTCCGTGCGCACACTGTCCATTGCCTGATCGGTCATACCTGTCGCCCTCTATTCGCGAATGCCATCCTCGACGCCACGATGGCGTACCGCGTCATTCTGACATGTCGGGGTGACAGCACCGCTCGCCCCGGCCTGGCCCCAAAGCCCGCTAGAATCGCCTCTCCACCCGCCCGATGGCTCGCCGATGCCCGCCCCGCCGCTGTTCGAAATGCCCAGCCCCTTCATCACCGAAGCGGGTCGCGTGCTGCTGCACGAGCCCGCCGACGCCGATGCCGAGGCCCTGCGCGAGCGGCTGCTGGCCGAAGACTACGACCGCCCCTTCGTCATCGACGACGGCGAGCATCGCAGCCTGTACTTCACCCTGCGCCTGATCCAGAGCAGCATGCGCACGCGCACGCCCGATGCGCTGGCGCTGCGCTACACGCAGATGATGATGCTCTTCGTGCTGTTTCTGCCGCGGCCGCAACGCCTCGCGCTGATCGGCCTGGGCGGCGGCTCGCTGCTCAAGTGCTGCCATCGGCACTTGCCGTCGAGCCACTTCACCGCCATCGAGATGGACGCCGACGTGATCGCCTTCCGCGAGCTCTTCGCGCTGCCGCCGGACGGCGAGCGCGTGTCGATCGTGCACGGCGACGGTGCCGTCTGGCTGGCCGAGGCTCCGCCGGGCCTCGACGTGCTGCTGGTCGACGCCTTCACCGGCGCCGGCCTGGCGCCGAGCCTGGCCGGCGCTGCATTCTTCGAGCAGGCCGCCGACACCCTGGCCGAGCGCGGCCTCCTGGTGCTCAACCTGGCCGGCGAGGTGCGCGCCTACGCCGACCTGGTCGGCATCGCCCGCAGCGTGTTCGACGACCGGGTGATCCTGCTGCCGGTCCCGGACGACGGCAACCATCTGCTGTTCGCCTTCAAAGACCCGGCCTTCCGACCCGACTGGCGCCGCCTGCGCCAATTGGCCGTGCAGGCGCAGCCGCGCTTCGGGCTCGACCTGCCGGCCTTCGCCGAACGGCTCGAACGCGCCGCCAAGCATCGCCTGGCCGAGCGCCTGTTCGACCCCGCGCGCTGAACACGCCCGGGCCGTCGCCAGGCGCCGGCTTCGGTTAACATTGCCGCCTTGTCGATTTTTTGTTCACTCTTTGATCGGAGCACGCGCCCATGGCCGGTCCGTCCGCCCTGCCTGACCACCGTTTGCGGACCGTCTGCAACGCCGCCGAATTCGCCTTCGACACCACCGACCAGATCACCGGTCTGCCCGACGCCACCGTCTCGCTCGGCCAGGGCCGCGCCGAAGAGGCGCTGCGCTTTGCGCTGGCCATGCACCAGCCGGGCTACCATGTCTTCGTGCTCGGCGCGCACGGCAGCGGCCGCCATGCCATCGTCAACCGCCTGCTCAAGGAGCACGCCGCCACCCGCGCCGTGCCGCCCGACCTGTGCTACCTGCACAACTTCGACGACCCGCAGCGCCCCCGCCTGCTCACCCTGCCGGCCGGCCGCGGCGGCGCGCTGCGTGCCGACATGCAGACCCTGATCCGCGAACTCGGCCCGGCCATCGACGACGCGCTCGACAGCGAAACCCACGAGAGCCGCGTGACGGCGCTGCAGGAGGCGCACAAGGCACGTGAGGAAGGCGCGCTGCGCGAGCTGGGCGAGCAATGCCATGCCGACGGGCTGGCCTTTTTGCGCACCGCCGAGGGCTTCGTGTTTGCGCCGACGGTCGACGGCGAGCCGATGACGCCGGAGATCTTCGAGGCCCAGCCCAAGGAGGCACAGGCGGCCGTCGAGAAGAAGGTGGGCGAGTGGAGCGACCGCTTGGCCGACCTGCTCGACGAGTTCCCCAGCTGGCGCCAGGAGTTGCGCGACGCCATCGACCGCGCCGAACGCGAGGTGCTCGGCCCGGCCGTGGCGCTGCTGCTGCGCCCGCTGCGCGAGAAGTACGGCGACCTGCCGCAAGTGCTCGAATTCTTCGACGCCGTGCGCAAGGATCTGCTCGACTCGGGCGCCAACTGGATCAGCCCCGGCGAGGAAGAGGAAGACTCCCCGGCCGAAGACGGCAGCCGTTTCCACCGCTACCAGATCAAGCTGCTGGTCGACCATGCCGCCACCGAGGGCGCGCCGGTGGTGCACGAAACCAACGCTGGCTTCGGCAACCTGATCGGGCGCATCGAGCATGTCACCCAGATGGGCAACGTGGTGACGCACTACAACCTGATCCGCGCCGGCGCCCTGCATCGCGCCAGCGGCGGCTACCTGATCCTCGACGCCGACCGCATGTTCGCCCAGCCCTATGCCTGGGAGGGGCTCAAGCGCGCGCTACGCAGCGGCGAGATCCGCATCGAGCCGCCGGCCGAGGCGCAGAGCTGGACCGGCACGCTGAGCCTGGAGCCGGAGCCCGCGCCCTGTGCGCTCAAGGTGGTGATGATCGGCGACCGCGAAACCTTTTATCTGCTGACCGACCACGACCCGGAATTCGCCGAACTGTTCAAGGTGGCCGCCGACTTCGACGACGACCTGCCGCGCACGCCCGACAACGAACAGCGCTACGCCCGGCTGCTGGCCACGCTGGCGCGCAATGCCGAGCTGCTGCCGCTCGACCGCGGCGCCATGGCGCGGCTGGTCGAAGAAGGCGCGCGCCTGGCCGAGGCGGCCGACCGCCTCACCCTGCACACCCGGCTGATCTCCGACATCATGCGCGAGGCCGACCACTACGCCCGCCACGCCACCGCGCCGGCGATCGGGCGCGAGCACATCGACACCGCGCTGGCCGCCAGCGCCCGGCGCATGGCGCGCTACCCCGAGCAGGTGCGCCAGTCCATCCTCGAAGGCACCACGCTGATCTCCACCGCCGGCGAGCGCGCCGGCCAGGTCAATGGCCTGGTGGTGGTCGAGCTGGCCGGCCAGCATTTCGGCCACCCGGTGCGCATCACCGCCACCGCCCGCGTCGGCGAAGGCGACGTGGTCGACATCGAACGCGAAACCGACCTGGGCGGCGCCATCCACTCCAAGGGCGTGCTGATTCTCACCGCCTTCCTGGCCGCCCGCTATGCCCGCCACCAACCGCTGTCGCTGGCCGCCAGCCTGGTGTTCGAACAGTCCTACGCGCCGGTCGAGGGCGATTCGGCCTCGCTCGGCGAGCTGTGCGCGCTGCTCTCCTCACTGGCCCAGGTGCCGATCCGCCAGAGCCTGGCCGTCACCGGCTCGGTCAACCAGTTCGGCGAGGTGCAGGCCATCGGCGGGGTGAACGAGAAGATCGAGGGCTACTACGACCTGTGCGCCGCGCAGGGGCTGACCGGCGAACAGGGGGTGGTGATCCCCACGCCCAACGTGCGCCACCTGATGCTGCGCGAAGACGTGGTAGCCGCCGCGCGCGAGGGCCGCTTCCATGTGTATGCGGTGAGCACGGTGGACCAGGCCATGGAGATCCTCACCGGCATGGCCGCCGGCGCACCCGACGCCAAGGGCGCCATGCCACGCCACAGCATCAACTACAAAGTGGCCGCCACACTCGCCGACATGGCCGCCCGCCGCCATGCCAGCCCGGACGAGAACAGCCGCATCTCGCGCAATCGGGGACGGGGCGTGGCGCGCCAGCGCGACAGCGAGTAGCGCCGGAGTCGTCCGTCCAACGGTGGTGGCGGAAGAGCAGCGGCGGGTTGAAACCCGCCCTACTGCGGCCATCGTTCCCCCCTACCCGATGACGCCCCCGTTGTAGAACCCCGCCCGACGACGACGCCCGTAGGGTCGGATTCATCCGACCACCGCCGCCCCGCTGTCCACCAAAACCCCAAAACACCCCCACCGTAAACAGCCTCTGCCCTGCCACCTTTCCAAGCCCCGGAAAGGCGCAGGGCAGAGCACCGACTTGCTCAAACAGCCAGACCCGACACCCGCCGGGCCTGGCCGCCCACACTTACTGCCAATTCGCCGCAATCACCCCACTCAAGGCTTCCTGGTAGTTCTGCGGCAACGTCGTCTGCCCCGCACCCGGCGGCGCAAAAGCCGCCATGGCGCTGACGAGGTTTTCGACCTGGCTGTCGAGCAGGACTTCTCCTGCAGCCGTTTCGAACTCGTCCAAACGATACGCACCACCGGAGTACCAGTTGGCAACCCGAACACTGTCAGACGCCCCGATCACACTGACTTCCAGATCGTTGCCCAACTTGCGGAACCACAATTGATCAGCAGCGATGCCCGCATCAAACTTGAGCGCGTCTTTGCTGCCAGCCGCCGTGTCGTAGTTGTACAGGGTGTCCTGACCGTCACCACGACCAAACACGTAAGTGTCCGAACCGGCGTCGCCCGACAGGTAGTCGTTGCCGGCACCACCGACGAGCACGTCGTTGTCGTTGCCACCGTACAGATAGTCGTTGTCGGCACCACCAACCAGCATGTCGCTACCGTTCCCGCCATACAGGTAGTCATTGCCGACACCACCGTCGAGGTTATCGTTGCCGTCCTCGCCTTGCAGTGTGTCTCCACCGGCACCACCAGCCAGCGCATCATTGCCCGCTTTGCCATACAACAGGTCGTTGCCGTCCTGGCCGTCGAGCACATCGTCCGTCGCGTAGCCGTACAGGGTGTCGTTGCCAGTCGTGGCCTGCAGGACCAACGTCTTGACCGTGGCCACGTCCCAGATCGTGCCGTTCTCGAAGCGGATCTGGTCGATGACGTAGGGGCCGGCGGCGTCCTGGTTGAAGTACGACTGCACCGTGAGCTTGTCGGTCGTGCCAATGATCGACAGCACCAGACTGTCGCCCGTACGGCTCAGACTCACTTCCGAAGGCAGCAGGCCACCCGATAGGGCGATGGTGTCGACGCCTGCGCCGGCGTCGTAGTTGTACACCGTGTCCAGACCGTCACCGCGACCGAACACATAAGTGTCCGAACCGGCATCGCCCGACAGGTAGTCGTTGCCCGCACCACCGGTGAGCACGTCGTTGTCGTTGCCGCCGTACAGATAGTCGTTGTCGGCACCACCGTTCAGTGTGTCGCTGCCGTTGCCGCCGTACAGGTAGTCGTTGCCGACACCACCGTCCAGGCTGTCGTCGCCGTCTTCACCGTGTACCTGGTCTGCTCCGGCACCGCCGTTCAGCGTGTCGTTGCCGGCCTTGCCATACAGATAGTCGTTCCCGTCCTGTCCGTCGAGCGCGTCGTCGGTCGCGTAGCCGTACAGCGTGTCGTTGCCCGCCGTGGCCTGCTGCACCAGCGTCTTGACCGCAGCCACATCCCAGATCGTGCCGTTTTCGAAGCGGATCTGGTCAACGACGTACGGGCCGGCGGCGTCCTGGTTGAAGTACGACTGCACCGTGAGCTTGTCGGTCGTGCCAATGATCGACAGCACCAGACTGTCGCCCGTACGGCTCAGACTTACTTCCGAAGGCAGCAGGCCACCCGATAGGGCGATGGTGTCGACGCCTGCGTCGGCGTCGTAGTTGTACACCGAGTCCTGCCCGTCGCCCCGACCGAACACATAGGTGTCCGAACCGGCATCGCCCGACAGGTAGTCATTGCCCGCACCACCGGTGAGCACGTCGTCGTCGTTGCCGCCGTACAGATAGTCGTTGTCGGCACCACCGTTCAGTGTGTCGCTGCCGTTGCCGCCGTACAGGTAGTCGTTGCCGACACCACCGTCCAGGCTGTCGTCGCCGTCTTCACCGTGTACCTGGTCTGCTCCGGCACCGCCGTTCAGCGTGTCGTTGCCGGCCTTGCCATACAGATAGTCGTTCCCGTCCTGTCCGTCGAGCGCGTCGTCGGTCGCATAGCCGTACAGCGTGTCATTGCCCGCTGTGGCCTGCTGTACCAGCGTCTTGACCGCAGCCACATCCCAGATCGTGCCGTTCTCGAAACGGATCTGGTCGACGACGTACGGGCCGGCGGCGTCCTGGTTGAAGTACGACTGCACCGTGAGCTTGTCGGTCGTGCCGGTGATCGACAGCACCAGATTGTCGCCCGAGCGGCTCAGGCTCACTTCGGGGGGCAGCAAGCCGCCTGTCAGCAAAACGACATCGACATCATTTGCTGATGAAGAATAGTTGCTCACCGTGTCCTGACCGTCACCGCGACTGAATACGTAGGTGTCAGAGCCGGCATCGCCCGACAGGTAGTCATTCCCAGCCCCACCCGTGAGCACATCGTCGTCGTTGCCGCCGTACAAGTAGTCGTTGTCGGCACCGCCAATGAGATTGTCATTGCCGTTGCCGCCGGTCAGATGATCTGCCCCAGCACCGCCGTCGAGCGAGTCACTGCCATTACCACCAGTCAGGTAGTCGTTGCCCGCACCACCATCGAGAATGTCGTCGCCATCCTCGCCTTGGAGGCTGTCGTTGCCGGCTCCACCGATCAGCGTATCGTTACCCGCTTTTCCATACAGAGAGTCATTGCCATCTAGACCGTCAAGTACATCATCGCCGACTGACCCATACATTTGATCATCGCCAAGCGTGCCTTGTGACACCAGCAACTTGACCTTCGTTACATCCCAGATCGTGCCATTCTCGAAGCGGATCTGATCGACTACGTACGGGCCGGCGGCATCCAGGTTGAAGTACGACTGCACAGTAAGTTTGTCGGTCGTGCCGATGATCGACACCACTAGGTTGTCGCCAGAGCGGCTCAGGGTCACCTCCTCGGGCAGCAATCCACCCGACAAGGCAATCACATCCACACTGCCAGCGGCCGTATCGTAGTTGTACACCGTATCCTGACCATCGCCTCGGCCAAACACGTAGGTGTCCGAGCCGGCATCGCCCGACAGGTAGTCGTTGCCAGCACCACCCGTGAGCACATCGTCGTCGTTGCCGCCGTACAAGGTATCGTTATCGGAACCGCCAACGAGCGTGTCATTGCCGTTGCCGCCATACAAGTAGTCGTTGCCGGCACCACCGTCCAGGCTGTCGTCGCCGTCCTCACCGTGCAGTTGGTCGGACCCTGCACCACCGTTCAGCGTGTCGTTGCCCGCCTTGCCGTACAGATAGTCGTTGCCATCCTGGCCATCGAGCGCGTCGTCCGTGGCGTAGCCATACAGATAGTCGTTGCCCGCTGTGGCCTGCTGCACCAGCGTCTTGACCGCGGCCACATCCCAGATCGTGCCGTTCTCGAAGCGAATCTGGTCAACGACGTACGGGCCGGCGGCGTCCTGGTTGAAGTACGACTGCACCGTGAGCTTGTCGGTCGTGCCAATGATCGACAGCACCAGACTGTCTCCCGTACGGCTCAGACTCACTTCCGAAGGCAGCAGGCCACCCGATAGGGCGATGGTGTCGACGCCTGCGCCGGCGTCGTAGTTGTACACCGAGTCCTGCCCGTCGCCCCGACCGAACACATAGGTGTCCGAACCGGCATCGCCCGACAGGTAGTCATTGCCCGCACCACCGGTGAGCACGTCGTCGTCGTTGCCGCCGTACAGATAGTCGTTGTCGGCACCACCGTTCAGTGTGTCGCTGCCGTTGCCGCCGTACAGGTAGTCGTTACCGACACCACCGTCCAGGCTGTCGTCGCCGTCTTCACCGTGTACCTGGTCGGCTCCGGCACCGCCGTTCAGCGTGTCGTTGCCCGCCTTGCCGTACAGATAGTCGTTGCCATCCTGGCCATCGAGCACGTCGTCCGTGGCGTAGCCATACAGATAGTCGTTGCCCGCTGTGGCCTGCTGCACCAGCGTCTTGACCGCGGCCACATCCCAGATCGTGCCGTTCTCGAAGCGGATCTGATCGACGACGTACGGGCCGGCGGCGTCCTGGTTGAAGTACGACTGCACCGTGAGCTTGTCGGTCGTGCCAACAATCGACACGATCAGGTTGTCGCTCATCCGGCTCAGACTCACTTCCTCGGGCAGCAAGCCGCCCGACAGGACAATGGTGTCGACGCCTGCGCCAGTGTCGTAGTTGTACACCGTGTCCTGACCGTCACCGCGACCGAACACGTAGGTGTCAGAGCCGGCGTCGCCCGACAGGTAGTCGTTACCGGCACCACCGGTGAGCACGTCGTCGTCGTTGCCGCCGTACATGTGGTCATTGTCGGCACCGCCAACCAGCGTGTCACGGCCGTCACCACCGTTCAGATGGTCGACTCCGACACCACCGTCGAGCATGTCGTTGCCATTGCCGCCGCTCAGATAGTCGTTGCCATCACCACCGTCGAGAATGTCGTCGCCGTCCTCACCGTACAACTGGTCATTGCCCGCGTTTCCGTTGAGTGAGTCATTGCCCGCCTTTCCATACAGCATGTCACTGCCATCCAGGCCATCGATCACGTCGTCCGTGGCATAGCCGTACAGAGAATCGTTGCCCGCCGTGGCCTGCAGCACCAGCGTCTTCACCGTGGCTACGTCCCAGATCGTGCCATTCTCGAAACGGATCTGGTCGACGGTGTAGTTGCCGTTTGCATCCTGGTTGAAATAGGACTGCACCGTAAGCCTGTCGGTCGTGCCGATGATAGACACCACCAGGTTGTCGCCCGAGCGGCTCAGTATCACCTCCTCGGGCTGCAACCCACCCGACAGGGCGATGGTGTCGACGCTCGCACCGGTGTCGTAGTTGCTCACCGTGTCCTGTCCGTCACCTCGACCGAACACATATGTATCCGAGCCGCCCTCACCATAGAGGTAGTCGTTGCCCGCACCTCCAACAAGCACGTCGTCGTCGTTGCCGCCATACAAGTAGTCGTTGTCGGCTCCGCCAAGCAGTGTGTCGCGGCCGCCACCACCGTTTAGATGGTCAGCCCCGACACCGCCATCAAGCGCGTCATCGCCATTGCCGCCGTTCAAATAGTCGTTGCCATCACCTCCGTCGAGAATGTCGTCGCCGTCCTCACCGTACAACTGGTCGTTGCCCGCGCTTCCGTTGAGTGAGTCATTGCCCGCCTTTCCATACAGCATGTCATTGCCATCTAGGCCATCGATCACGTCGTCCGTGGCATAGCCATACAGAGAATCGTTGCCCGCCGTGGCCTGCAGCACCAGCGTCTTCACCGTGGCTACGTCCCAGATCGTGCCATTCTCGAAACGGATCTGGTCGACGATGCAGTTGCCGTTTGCATCCTGGTTGAAGTACGACTGCACCGTAAGCTTGTCGGTCGTGCCGATGATCGACACGATCAGGTTGTCGGCTGAGCGGGTCAGGCTCACTTCCGACGGATCCAGCCCACCCGACAGAGCAATCACATCGACGCTGCCAGCCGCCGCGTCGTAGTTGCTCACTGTGTCTTGTCCGTCCCCCCGGCCAAAAACATATGTGTCGGAACCCGCGTCGCCCACCAAGTAATCATTTCCGGCACCGCCGATCAGGACGTCGTCACCTTCGCCTCCATAGAGGTTGTCGGCACCTTGACCACCATACAAAAGATCGCGCCCCCCCTTGCCATACAAATGGTTGTTTCCATTTCCACCCAAGACAACGCCATTCGCGTCCGAATCCGTGTTCGAGAACGCGGTGACGCCCTCCATCGATACGTTCATCAACGCATGCACATTCTCAATCCCCGGGGTCGATGCATGCGCACGCAGCGCTTCCTCCAGCATGCGATAGCCTTGCCACGTACCGGTCGATAGCATCGGGGCTACGTACCTGTTCACCTCGATCAGATCAGCAATGCCCTCCACGGGCGAACTCGCAATCCTGGCCGCAAGCGCAGCGCTCAGCGCGCTGGTGTCGAGCGAAATTCCGTTCTCGTCGATTCGCAGTTCGATACTGTCGACGTAAGGCTTCATGCCCGTCTGCAACGCCAGGGCGGAATACACCGACTCGTGCAGCGCGTTCCAACTTTGCTGCAACAGCCCCTGCCGGTTGGGACCGGTCGACACGGTCATCGACCCATTCAAGGTCTGGTATGTCTCGCCATTGAACGCTTCGAGAATCGTGAGCCGCCCCTTCCAAACGGCCTCCTGCTCGCTGCCCGCCGGCATGCCATAGAGACTGTAGTTCACGTTGTGGCCGTCCGCCGCCCACGCCGCAGTCGTCGTCATCGTGGTGGTCTGCGCCCACGCGAGCAACAGCGGCTCCATGAGTGCGTGTCGAGCGAGTACATTGGTTGCGTTCTGGAACTGCCTTACCAGATCAGCAAGTTCGGGCGACAAGGCCGCCGCCTCCTGTAGATCCCTCACGGCACCCGAGCCGCCCATGTTGGGCAATGACAGCAGTTCCTCGGGGATGTCGATGGCGTCGGCGAACTCACGATAGAACGGATCCTGGGCGAACCAGGCGTCGGTGTACTCCCGCGCCTCTCCGTTGATCGTGAATTGCCCCGAACCGACCAAGGTGTTGCCGTTCTGACTTGTAATCGTGTTCGTCTTTGTCAGATCGATTTCCGAGATGCCGAGACTGTCCAGGCTGTGTAACTCGCCGTCATCAGAGATCCCGTCCGCGTCCGTATCGACCCACACCCGCAGCGTGTTCCACGCCGCGTCAGCAGCGTCTATCGCGCCATCGGCGTTGCTGTCCAGGTCGGCCAGCGCGGCGAACCCTTCGGCGGCCTTTTCGCCGGACGACAGCAAGGTATTGTTCCCGAACAGCTCCCGGCCCGAGTCGATCGCCCCGTTGCCGTCGCGGTCCAAGACAAGCAGACCGTCTCCCCCGCCGACCCAGCCGCCGGAGGTCTTGATGCCGTCGGCGTCGTGGTCGAAGTACGCACCATCTTCTATTGAGGTCGTCGAAAAGCCGTCACCGTTCAGGTCGAGGATGAGGGGGGAAGAGCTGGCTTGGGAGGACTTCCATGGGGTGTTAATCTGTTGCGCCTTGTTTTGCAGACGAGGGTGAAGTGGCGGCAACTCGCGCTCAAATATCTGCCTAACCCCTGCAGGGATTAGGTTTTCCTGCTGGTAGATATACGCTGCGGCAGAGATCAACACAGCCACAGCCCTTGCCTGAGGGGATGCAAGGGCTGCCAAGGCAGCAACGTTGGTCACCGCATTCAACAATGACCCGGTTAGAGCCTCGTAGTCACCATTGGCATAGGCTTCTGAAGCAGCCCAAAGATTTGCCTGCAAGCCAGTCAGATTAGATGCAATGGCGGTGGCCCCCCAGCCACGAATGCCGGCAATTGAGCCCGCCAGAGTCAAATAATTGGACGCAGTCGAGGCGTTCCACCCCGATCCATTTGCTAGCGCTGAACCAGCACTCCAAGCGCTGGCACTTGAAGTAACAAACTCTCCCAACGAAACGACATTTGGCATCACCTGCCCCACTCAACAATAAAGAAAAAGAAATAGAACGACGCAATTATCCCCAACAATGCAGCAGTAATTTCATCACTCCGAACCACCTTCTTTACCCTGCCACTCTTAGCGCCCATCTCAATCAGGTAGAGAACAGCAACAGAAACAATAACTAGACCCCTAAAAAATGGATCAACAACAGCAATAATTGAACGCCTCTCCTCCTGTTCAAAGAAAAACCACACCACCCAGTACATCACTGCCGGAACAATTGACGCACATATAAATAAAGTAGCTACTCGACGCACCAATAGGCTCCATTTACAGAAGTTCATTCAACAACACACTTACAGAAAGCAGGAACTCTCATTAGATTAAATCTGCGGCTTTGAAGCACAAACGACGCTCGAGTACGCCAGAACCGCGACGGCAACAGCGGCTGCCAATGTGATGCGGAAACCCCACAATGCCAATGTCGTTACACCAAACACGGGATTTGAAGCTTCCAGTTTCCGGAAGATAGTCGGAGTTGAATCGGAAAAGAACACGCCGAAGGTGAAGAAGCATAGTTTGCAGCAGCTTCACCGGCTACGGCCCCAACCTCCCCAGCCAAAACAACACCACCCATTATCTTCTCCTATCTAAACATTGATGCAACAAGCCCACACGCAAAAAATATCCCTAAGAACTGAACAGGAAGCACGACCCATACGTACAAAAACACCCCAATTTTATTCTTAATAGATTTAGATTCAACAACATACAGACCAATCTCATCTGCACACGGAAATTTAAATCTAGAATCATCACTCAAGCGAGGGAGCCATGCCGTCGCAACAGCCACCGCAATAGCCCCAAAAAAGCAATAAGCAACCAAAATGGCCTTTCCAATAAAATCAATCGAAGTTATAGACTCCCAAAAACCATAAACAAGCGCAAATAAGGCGTACGGATTATCTTGAAAAAACAATGGCGCACAAAAGAAAACGACGCCCGCAAGGAAAGATCCTGCAGCGAAATAATATTCATACTTGGCAAACAGCGGGACATTGACACCCTCAGAGCCGACAGAAGAGGAAACCATATCAACTCAACCCTTACAGAAAGTCTTAAAAAAACTCAAACAAAAAAAACCATCGCCAGACACGCCCATCACCTGACGACTTCGAAACAAGATACACCAGACATCTGCCAATTTCAGGAGCAGCGATACAATCATGACCCATGGCAAATAGATGATGCCCGTCACCAATTCAAAATCCTAATTAACGCCACGTCCGATCGGCCTAAACAGGGAATACAGCGCTTCATACATTTAATTAATCCGTCAAATTAATTTACCTTTCCCCCAAACTCTCATCAATCGTCGTCATCACCGGACTCAAGAAATACTCGATCACCCGCCGCTCACCGGTCTTGATCTCGGCAGTAATCGCCATGCCCGGTGTCAGATTCACGACCCGTTCATCCACCTTGAGCGTGCTGCGTTCGAGCTTGAGCCGGGCCGGAAAGACGAGGCCGCGCTGTTCGTGCTCGACGGCGTCGTTGGAGACGAAGGTGACCTGGGCGGGGATGGTGCCGTAGCGGGTGAAGGGGAAGGTTTCGATCTTCACTTCGGCCGTCTGGCCGGCCTGGACGAAGCCGACATCTTTGTTCTCCAGCACGGCTTCGACTTCGGCGGCGTAGTCGCTGGGGACGATGACCATCAGGGGTTGGGCTTCAGTGACCACGCCGCCTTTTGTGTGGATGGCCAGTTGTTGCACGGTGCCGGCGACCGGGGCGGTGAGGTGCATGAGGCGGGATTTGTTTTCGGTTTTTGCCACTTCGGCGGTGAGGCTGGCCACTTGTTGTTTGGCTTCGGCCAGCTCGCTGGTGACGGTGCGCAGGTATTCGGCTTGCCAGGCGTCGCGGGCGCCTTTGGCCTGGGCGATGGTTTGCGAAAGCTCGGCGGCCTTGGCGCGCTGGTAGGCCAGATCCCGTTCGGTTTCGATGCGGGCTTGCTGTTGTTCGAGGTAGGCGTGGCGGGAGACGAAGGCTTTGTCCACCAGGCCTTTGTAGTCTTGCTCGCGTTGTTGGTGGATGGGCAGCGTGGCTTCGAGCTTGGCGACGAGTTGGTCGGTGGCGTGTTGCTCGGCACGGGCGCGGGCGTGTTCGGATTCGAGTGCGGCAAGGCGGGTGCGGTATTCGGCGACCTGGCGCACGAGTAGGTTGGCTTCGGCGGCGTGGCGCGTGGGCGGGATGCCATCCATGGCCGGAAGTGCCGGCGGGCGATGGCTGTCGAGCGCGGTGAGCAGCGCCTCGGCGCGGGCGGCGCGCAGGCGGGCGGTTGTCAGGGCTTCCCGGGCCTGGGTGTCTTCGGCGCCGGCCGCGGTGGCGTCGAGCTCGACCAGCAGATCGCCAGCCTTGACGGTTTGCCCGTCGGTGACGTGAATGGCGCGCACGACGGCGGTGTCGATGGGCTGGATGATCTGCGCGCGGGTGCTGGGGATGACCTTGCCGGTGGCGACGGCCACGGTGTCGATGCGCCCGAAGGTGGCCCACAGCAGTGCGATGAGGAAGGCAGCCATCAAGGTCCACAAGATGACGCGCGGCAGCGGGTTGGGCGGGGAGTCTTGCAACTCCAGCGCGGCGGGGAGGAATTCGCGCTCCAGCGCGCCACGTTTGGGCGGGGTCATCTGGCGACGGGCTTGCCAGGCGGCGGTGAAGACGCGGCGGTATTTGCCGAGGAGGTCGAGGGTGGCCGAACTCATCGCCTCACCCCTGCTGCAGCGCGTAGAGCTTGGCGTAGGTGCCGTTGGGGCGCTCCTTGAGCTCGCCGTGGTGGCCTTCTTCGATCAGCTCGCCTTTGTCGAGCACCAGGAT
Organism: Denitromonas iodatirespirans; assembly: GCF_018524365.1. Taxonomy (GTDB): domain Bacteria; phylum Pseudomonadota; class Gammaproteobacteria; order Burkholderiales; family Rhodocyclaceae; genus Nitrogeniibacter; species Nitrogeniibacter iodatirespirans. The sequence goes on along the minus strand of NZ_JAEKFT010000016.1, from coordinate 54,445 downwards.
GCGGTCGGCGTCTTTTACGGCCGAGAGGCGGTGGGCGATGATGATCACGGTGCGGCCTTTGCAGATGTCGCGCATGTTCTGCTGGATGATGTGTTCGGATTCATAGTCGAGCGCACTGGTGGCTTCATCGAAGATGAGGATGCGCGGGTTGGTGAGCAGGGCGCGGGCAATGGCGATGCGCTGGCGCTGGCCGCCGGAGAGCGTGGCGCCGTGTTCGCCCACGGCGGTGTCGTAGGCTTCGGGCAGCTGCATGATGAACTCATGCGCGCCGGCCAGTTTGGCGGCGGCGATGACCTGCTCGATGGGGGCGCCGGGGTCGGTGAGCGCGATGTTGTCGCGAATCGAGCGGGCGAACAGCACGTTCTCCTGCAACACCACGCCGATCTGGCGGCGCAGCCAGACGGGGTCGGCCAGGGCGAGGTCGACCCCGTCGACCAGCACCCGGCCGCGCTCGGGCACGTAGAGGCGCTGGACGAGCTTGGTGAGCGTGCTCTTGCCCGAGCCCGAGCGCCCGACGATGCCCACCACCTGCCCGGCCTCGATGGCGAAGCCGATGCCGCGCAGCACCTCGGAGCCATCGGGCCGGTAGCGGAAGCGCACGGCGTCGAATTCGATGCGGCCTTGCATGGGCGGCAGCGCGGCGCGGCTGGCGGGCATTTCGGAGCGGGTGTTGAGGATGTCGCCGAGCCGGGCCATGGAGATGCCGGTCTGCTGGAACTCCTGCCACATGTTGGCCAGGCGCATGATGGGCTGGGCGATACGCCCGGCGAGCATGTTGAAGGCGATGAGCCCGCCGACGGTGAGCCCACCGTCAACGACCTGGTAGGCACCCAGCCACAGGATGCCGACCGTGACCAGCTTGTTGATGAGGCCCACGCCCTCGGAGGCCCAGGCGCCCAGGCGCGTGACGCGAAAGCCCGAGGCCACGTAGCCGGCGAGCTGGTTGTCCCAATGGCGGGTGAACTGCGGCTCGACGGCCATGGCCTTGAGCGTGTGGATGCCGCTGACCGATTCGACCAGGAAGGCCTGGTTGTCGGCCCCGCGGTTGAATTTCTCGTTGAGGCGGCGGCGCAGGATGGGCGTGACCGACAGCGAGAGGATGGCGTAGAGCGGGATGGAGCCGAGCACGATCCAGGTGAGCGTCATCGAGTACCACGCCATCACGGCGAGAAAGACCACCGAGAAGAGCAGATCCATGACCAGCGTGAGCGCCGAGCCGGTGAGGAACTGGCGGATATGCTCCAGTTCGCGCACCCGGGCGACCGAATCGCCCACGCGGCGCGCTTCGAAGTACGACAGGGGCAGCGCGAGCAGATGCTTGAACAGGCGAGCGCCCAGTTCGACGTCGATGCGGCTGGCGGTGTGGGCGAACAGGTAGGTGCGCAGGCCCGAGAGCAGCCCTTCGAACACCGTGACCACCAACAGGCCGATGCCGATCACGGTCAGCGTTGAATAGCCCTTGTGCACCAGCACCTTGTCCATCACCACCTGGAAGAACAGCGGGGTGACGAGCGCGAACAGCTGGAGGAAGAAGGCGGCGACCAGCACCTCGCCCAGCAGCTTGCGGTACTTGACGATGGCCGGGATGAACCACGAGAAGTCGAAACGGGCCAACTCGGCGGCCAGCGAGGCACGCGAGGTCAGCAGGATGAGCCGCCCACTCCAGCGCGCGTCGAAATCCGCCACCGGCAGGATCTCGGGGCGCGAGGTGAGCGGGTCATGGATGAGCACGCGCTGGATGTCGTCGGGGGCGTGCTCGGCGTCGGTCTCGACCCGCGCCAGGATGAAGAAGCGCCCGTCCTTGCCGAGCGCGATGGCGGGCAGGGCCATGCCCGCCAGTGCCGCCAGAGAGAATCGCCCGGCCTTGGCCTTGAGCCCCGTGCTGCGCGCGGCGCGCAGCAGCGCCGACTCATCGACGACGGCCCCGACCGGGGCGAATTCATGCGACAGCTGCGCCGGATCGACCGCCACGCCGTGCATCCGGGCGAGCAGCGCAAGGCATGCCAGACCGGTATCGGTGTCTTGAGACACGCTGACCTCGTTTGTTGTTGTTATGCATCGCCTGCGGACAGGCGGGAGGGGCGAGGATATCCCCTGAAATATGCTGTTGCAATTACTCGAAAGTCATAGGCGCGGATTTTTCAGCGGTGTTCTCGGGTTGAAACCCACCCGACGGTGGGATGCGGCGGTCGTTGTGCGGTGACGGCGCAAATGCGTAGGGCCGGATTCATCCGGCCATCGGTAAAGGCGGGCCGAAACGCTTAGGCGGATAGGCGCAGCGCATCCACCAAACAGCGCCCCGATGCGGCACCGATGGCGGATGCGCCGTCGGCTTGTCCGCCCTACGAGCCGGCGGGCTGGGGCTTGGCGGCCGTGCTCTGCTTGAGCAGGCCGTCGAGCAGGTTGCCGGGCACCGGGAAGATCACCGTCGAGGTGCGGTCGCCGGCCACCTGGGTGAGGGTCTGCAGGTAGCGCAGCTGCATCGCCGCCGGCTCGCGCGAGAGCATCTGGGCGGCTTCGAGCAAGGCCACCGCGGCCTGCTTTTCGCCCTCGGCATGGATCACCTTGGCGCGCCGCTCGCGCTCGGCCTCGGCCTGGCGGGCAATCGCGCGGATCATCGATTCGTCGATGTCCACATGCTTGATCTCGACGTTGGCCACCTTGATGCCCCAGGCATCGGTCTGGGCGTCGAGGATTTTCTGCACGTCGAGGTTGAGGCGGTCGCGCTCGGTGAGCATCTCGTCGAGCTCGTGCTTGCCGAGCACCGCACGCAGCGTGGTCTGCGCCAGCTGGCCGGTGGCCATGAGGAAGTTCTCGACGGCGATGATCGCCTTCTGCGGGTCGACCACGCGGAAATACACCACCGCGTTGACCTTGACCGACACGTTGTCGCGCGAGATCACGTCCTGGCTGGGCACGTCCATGGTCACCACCCGCAGGTCGACCCGCACCATCTGCTGGATGCCGGGGATGAGGATGATCAGGCCCGGCCCCTTGACGCTGGTGAAGCGCCCGAGGGTGAACACCACGCCGCGCTCGTATTCGCGCAGGATCTTGATCGACGCCGCCAGCAGGGCGACGAGCAGGATGATGACCGGCGCAACGCCGGTGAGGGTTTCGAAGCTCATGAGGGACTCCCTTGGTCAGATTCGATCGGTTCGACGGTCAGCACCAAGCCATCGATGCCGGTGACGCGCACGCGCTCGCCGGGGTTCAGCGGCCGACGGCTCGACACCCGCCAGCTTTCGCCATGCACCAGCGCCCAACTGTCGACGCCTTCGGTGACGGTGACCTGGCCGGTGAGGCCGAGCATCTCTTCGGCCCCGCTCGACAGCGGCCGGCGTCGGCTGCGCAGGAACAAGGTGCCGGCGAGAAACACCAGCGCGGCCGCAGCCACCGCGGTGCCGGCGATAAAGGGCAGCGGCACGGCAAAGCCGGGCGCTTCCTGGTCGAGCAGGAACAGGCCGCCGAGCACGATGGAGACGATGCCGCCGACGCCCAGCACGCCGAAGCTGGGCATCAGCACCTCGGCCACCAGCAGGATCATGCCCAGCGCCACCAGCGCCACGCCGGCCCAGTTGATGGGCAGCATCTGAAAGGCGTACATGGCCAGCAGCAGGCAGATGCCGCCGGCCACGCCGGGCACGCCGAAGCCGGGGCTGGTGAATTCCACGAACAGGCCGTAGAAGCCGATCATCATCAGCACCAGCGCCAACTGCGGATTGGCCAGCACCGCCAGCATGCGGGTGCGCCAGTCGGGCTCGCGGTTGTCGATGACGGCCCCGGCGGTGGCCAGCGTGCGCTTGCCGGCGGGCAGGGCGACTTCCTTGCCGTCGATCTGTTTGAGCAGGTCGGGCACGTCGACCGCCAGCACCTCGATCACGCCCTCGCGCAGCGCGGCCTCGGCCGACAGGCTGGCTGCCTCGCGCACCGCGCGTTCGGCGAAGTCGACATTGCGCCCGCGCAACTCGGCCAGGCTGCGGATGTAGGCGATGGCATCGTTGGTGGCCTTGCGCGCCAGCGTGTCATCACCCAGCGAAGGGGTCATCGGGCCGGTCTTGTCGGCGCTCTTCTGGGTCTTGTCGGACGCGTCGGATTTGTCGTCGCCGCCGTCATCGGCCTTGGGGCTCGGTCGCCCGCCGCCCGGCATGCCGCCCACCGCCACCGGTGAGGCGGCGCCGACATTGGTCGCCGGCGCCATCGCCGCCACATGGCTGGCATACAGGATGAAGGTGCCGGCGCTGGCGGCGCGCGCGCCCTCGGGCGTCACATAGGTGATGACCGGCACCGGCGAGGCGAGAATCGCCTTGATGATCTGGCGCATCGAGGTGTCGAGCCCGCCGGGCGTGTCGAGGGCGATGACCACCGCCTCCAGATCCGCCGCCGGCGCCAGCCCGCGCACGATGAAATCGGCCGAGGCCGGGCCGATCACCCCGTCGACCTGCAACACCCGCACGGTGGCGGCCTGCGCAGGCCACACGCCGAGCAGCGCCAGCATCAGCAGCATGCGGCGCACGGTCGGCCAGAACGCGGCGAAATCGCTTCGCATCATCGAATCCTCCCGGCAGGCGGCGCCCATGCACAAACAGGCATGGGCGCTACCCCTGTGAGCATCGGGGAGGCCACCAAGTTCCAGCCGGCATGGCAGACACATCTGCTTACAGCGTGATTCAACCCCGAATGGCCGGCCATTTCGTTAGACAGACATCGCCCCACCCCTCAAGGACATCGACCATGTCACGCACCGCTACCCCCCTCCTGCTCTGCCTCCTCCTCGGCGCCTGCACCCCCACCGGCCGTGCGCCGGTGGCCGAGACCCGCACCCCGCCCATGCCGACAGCGACCCTGCCCGAAACCGTCGGCAAGGTCGCCGACGCGTCGCGCGCCGAGCACGAAGTCGCCCTCGACGCAGCGGCAGCGAGCGGGCCGGCACCGCGCCAGCGCACCCTCGAGACACTGACGCGGATGGCCGAGCCCAAGCGCCTGCCCGCCCCGCCTCGCCCGGCACCGCTCAGCCCGCCACCCGCCGTCGACCGCGAGCGCTACCAAGCCATTGACGCCAACCCGGTGCATCAAGTCGCCACCGCGCCGGTGTCGACCTTCAGCATCGATGTCGACACCGGCAGCTGGTCGAACCTGCGCCGCTTCCTCAACCAAGGCCGCCTGCCGCCGGCCAACGCCGTGCGTGTCGAGGAATGCATCAACTACTTCCCCTACGACGATGCCCCGCCCACCGGCCGCACCCCCTTCGCGGTGCACACCGAGCTGGCGCCCGCGCCGTGGAACGCCGAGCGTCTGCTGCTGCGTGTCGCGCTCAAGGGGCAGGACATGGCCAAGCAGACCCTGCCGCCGGCCAACCTGGTGTTTCTCGTCGATGTGTCGGGCTCCATGCAATCGGCCAACAAGCTGCCGCTGCTCAAGAGCGCGCTCAAGCTGCTGGTGCAGCAACTGCGCGCACAGGACCGCATCGCCCTGGTCACCTATGCCGGCGCGGCCGGCGTGGCCCTGCCCTCGACCGCCGGTAGCGACAAGGCCGCCATCCTCGCCGCCATCGACGCCCTGCAGGCCGGTGGCAGCACGGCCGGCGCCAGCGGCATCGAGCTGGCCTACCAGACGGCGCAGGCCGGCTTCGTGCAGGGCGGCATCAACCGCATCCTGCTCGCCACCGATGGCGACTTCAATGTCGGCCAGACCAATTTCGAACAGCTCAAGGCGCGTGTCGAGCAACTGCGCACCACCGGGGTTCAGCTCACCACCCTCGGCTTCGGCACCGGCAACACCAACGAGCAGCTGATGGAGCAGATGGCCGACGCCGGCAACGGCGCCTATGCCTACATCGACACGCTGATGGAAGGCCACAAGGTGCTGGTCAATGAAATGAGCAGCACGCTGGCAACGATCGCCAAGGATGTGAAGATCCAGGTCGAGTTCAACCCGGCCGCGGTCAGCGAATACCGCCTGATCGGCTACGAGAACCGCCTGCTGCGCCGCGAGGACTTCAACAACGACAAGGTCGACGCCGGCGAGATCGGCGCCGGCCACTCGGTCACCGCGCTGTACGAACTCACCCCCGCCGGCCAGCGCGGCCTGATCGACCCGCTGCGCTACGGCAGCGACCCGCGCCCCGGCGCCGCCACCGTGGCGCGCTCGGCAGAGCTCGCCCATGTGCGCCTGCGCTACAAGCAACCGCACGGCAACACCAGCGAACTGGTCGAACACCCGGTGCGCCGCGACGCCGAGCGAGCGCTCACCGCCGCCAGCGACAGCTTCCGCTTCGCCACCGCGATTGCCGGTTTCGGCCAGATCCTGCGCGGCGGCACCTACACCGGCCAATGGTCCATCGCCGACGCCCGCGCGCTGGCCGGCGGCGCCCTCGGCGCCGACCGTTTCGGGTATCGTGGCGAAGCCCTGCGGCTGATGGACCTGGCCGCCGCGCTCAGCCCGCAGCCGCCCCAAGCCACCGCCCCGCTCGAATGACCGACACGCCGCCGCTCGCCACCCTGCCCGACGAAGACCTGATGCTGCTGGTCGCGCGCGGCATCGTGCGCGAGCCGGCGGCGGAATTGTTCGCCCGCCACAACCGCGCCCTGTTCAACTACCTCGCCTGGCTGGCCCAGGGCAACCTGGGCGAGGCCGAAGACATCGCCCAGAGCACCTGGATCCGCGTGCTCTCGCGCTGCGGCGACTACACCCCCACGGCGGCCTTTCGCACCTTTTTGTTCCAGATCGCCCGCAACCTGTGGCTCGATGCCCGCGGCAGCGCCTGGCAGCGCCACAGCGTGTCCGACGAGGCCGCGCCCGAAGCGAGCGACGAGGGCGAGCTGTCGCCCGACACCGTGCTGGCGCTGCAGCAGGACAGCCGCCGGGTGCACGCCGCCCTGCTGACCCTGCCCGCGGTGCAGCGCGAAGCGGTGGCGCTGCGCTTTTTCGCCGACATGAGCGTGGACGACATCGCCACCACCGTCGGCGTCGGCTTCGAAACCGTCAAGAGCCGGCTGCGCTATGCCTTTCGCCAGTTGCGCACCGCGCTGGAGGGGCCGGCATGAGTCCCGCCGAAGAGCGCTTCATCGCCGGCGAAGGCCCGCTCGCCGCGCTGATCCGCGCCCAGCCGGCCTTCGAGCCGCCGCCGCAGATGCTCGACCGCGTGCTGGCCGCGCTCGACGCTGCCCCCTCGCCCGCCGGCTTCGAACCGCCCGCCGCGCTGTTCGACGCCGTGATGGCCGAGGCCGAGCGCCTGGACGCCGCCCAGGCACCACGCCGTGAGGCGCTGCTGGCCGAACTGGCCGCCGGCAAAACCGCCAACGACACCCTCGGCGCCCCGGTCAGCCCGGCCACCGCCGAATGGCTGGCGCAGCAGCGGCCCGCCCCTGCCACGGCGCCGACTCGGCCTCGACGGCGCTGGCCCTGGCTGGCCGGCATCAGCACCGCCCTCACCGCCGCGCTGGCCGTCAGCGTCGCCCTGCGCATGGTGCAGGAACCCGCCCCGCCCCCGGAGATGCTTGCAATGCCGGCGGCCGCCCCCGCCGAATCGGCCATGGACACCCTGCGCCAATCCCCGGCCGGCGCGTCGGCCGAAGCCACCGTCGGCACCGCACGCAGCGCCGACAACACCCTCGCCCGCTCCACCCGGCCACCGCTTGCCGAACGCCTTGCCAAGGCCGAAGCGCCGCCGGCCAGCCCTGCCCGCAGCCGCGAGATGGCGCGGCCGGACGCCGAAGCCAAACGCGCCGCACCACGTCCCGCCCCGCCGGCGCCCGCCCAGGAAGAACCCGCCCCGGCCGCCCCCGCGGCAGCGCCGCCGATGCTGGCCAAGGCCCTGCGTGCACCGGCACCGAGCGCCCCACCCGCCGCCGAGGCCGATGCCGCGATCGCGGCCGCCGACCCCATCGACGCCCCGCTCGACACCCCGGCCGCCACCCTCGCCGCCCGACTGCTGGCCCGGCCGGCCCAGGCATGGACGCTGCACGTTGCTCCTGCCGACGCCGCCGCCGGCCGAGCCTTGCAGGCCGCCCTCCTCGCGCAACTCCAGGCTGCAGGGCGCGAGGACCCGATTACGCTCGCCGAGCACCCGCTCCCCCGCGGCCGGCTGCGGCTCTCGCCAACACGGTGACACCCCGCCCGCCGCCGCGGCGGGCGGCGGGTTTGCGTTTGAGCTGCCCGACAAATACCATTGGCATTTCGTTTTCGCTTCAGGGGAGTCCCCGATGGGCAGCATCTTGATCAACGTGCCAGACATTCCCGATTCCGACCTGATCTTCAATGACACGGAAACCCGTCAGATTCTCAAGTTCTTCTGGCCGGGTCTGGTGCACCAGATCGATGCGCTGACCATCGACAACCCGGCACGGCGCTTGGCACAAACCGCCTTGATCGCGGCCATCGATGGCTCTTACGCCATGGGCTATATCGAGATCCTGTTCAAAGGCCTCTCACGGCCCAGCAAGTCACTGTCCGCCCTGGCCAAAAAACTCGCCCGCGACTTCGCCCGGCACCGCTTCAACCACGCCACCCAGAAGGATCTGGATCATGTGCGAATCTATGAAACGATCCGGAGCGATATCAGCAACGCACTCAAGACGCGTTTGAGGATGCTGATCAACGGCATCGCGCTCCACCGAGCCCCGTTGTCCATTGCCCTGCTGCCGCATACCCCGCCGTTTGCTTGGTGCTAGGTCGATGAAACGCATCATTTTCTGGGCGCTCGGCCTCGTCATCGTCATCGTCTCGGGTCTTGCCTTTGAGCTTGTCCGGGAAACCCGCCAACACACACCGTCGCACTTGATGGCTTGCATGGAACGCGAGGCCGCCTTCATGTCCTGGGTGTGCAAGCAGGTTTTTTTCCATGACGATTTCTCCGCCGACGCCATCGCGACGCTGAACACGACCGCCGGCATCCGATCGGTGACCGTGTTGAGCGACCCCGCCGAAGCCGACGCAGCGTTCAGGCGGCTACGCGATGAAGGCGTCGACATCGATGCCACAGACGTCACCTTGCAGCACATGACCGCCCTCCATGCCGCGGCCATCGACGGAGACGTCCATCAAGTGCGCCGCTTGCTCGTCAACGATGCCAAGCGCGACATCCGGGACGACAACGGTCGTACGGCCATCGACTACGCCCGTGAGATGCAAGCGAAAAACCCGGATCAGCCACAGCGGGGCGAGATCATCGATCTCCTTTCAACCCCTTAAGGCAGCTTGCCGCCCGGCACCTTCGTCGCAAAATTCCGGCATCATGCCCCCGGCGACGGGCGGCACCCCGCCCGTCACTGCCTGGAGGCCATCGACATGGGGCGATACCGGCGGCTGCTGGCCGTGCTGCTGTTTGTTGCGATCCTGCTCGGCATCGTCGAGTGGCTGGGCTTGCGCGGGCATTTCAGCCTGGCCTATCTGCAACAGCAGCTGGCCGGCCATCCGGTCGGTGGCGTGGCGGCGTTCGTGGCGCTGTTCGCGCTCGGCAACCTGATCCAGATCCCGGGCTGGGTGTTTCTGGCCTCGGCGGTGCTGACGCTGGGCCAGCTCGGCGGCGGACTGGTCACCTATCTGGCGGCGATCGTCTCCTGCATCGTCACCTTCGTTTCGGTGCGCACGGTCGGCGGCGATGCGCTGCAACGGCTCGACAGCCCCGTCGCCACCCGCCTCCTCGGCCATCTGCAGGCCCGCCCGGTGGGCATCATCGCGCTGCTGCGGATGCTGTTCCAGACCCTGCCGGCGCTCAACTACACGCTGGCCCTGTCGGGCGTGCCGTTTCGCCACTACCTGAGCGGCACGCTGCTCGGCCTGCCGCTGCCGATCGCCGCGTATTGCCTGTTCTTCGACTATCTGGCCAGCCACTGGCTGTGAGCCGGGAGATTTTCATGTACGGCCCCGACCCCAAGAACCCCCACCCCATGCCCGGTTTCCCGCAGGTGTGCTTCATCAAGAACTGCGTCAGCAACCCGAACATCGTCATCGGCGATTACACCTATTACGACGATCCGGACGATCCGACCGGCTTCGAGCGCAATGTGCTCTATCACTTCCCGTTCATCGGCGACAAACTCGTCATCGGCAAGTTCTGCGCCATCGCGCGCGGCGTGAAGTTCATCATGAACGGCGCCAACCACAAGCTGTCGGGCATCTCCACTTATCCCTTCCAGATATTCGGCGGCGGCTGGGAGGCGGCGATGCCGGCGCCGGGCGAGCTGCCGTTCAAGGGCGACACGGTGGTGGGCAACGACGTGTGGATCGGCTACGAGGCGCTGATCATGCCGGGGGTCAGGATCGGCAATGGCGCCATCGTTTCCTCGCGCTCAGTGGTGGTGGCCGATGTGCCGGCCTACAGCATCGTCGGCGGCAATCCGGCGCGGGTGATCAAGTCGCGCTTTGCGCCCGACATCGTCGCCACGCTGGAGGCCCTGGCCTGGTGGGACTGGCCGGTGGCGACGATCACCGCGCATCTGCCGCTGATCGTCGCCGGCGATGTCGAGGCGCTGCGCCGCGCGGCACCGCGAACCGTCGATCCATGACGCCGCACCGCCTCGACGGCCTCGACCTCGCCCGCTTTGTCGCCTTCGTGGGCATGGTCATCGTCAACTTCAAGATCGTCATGGGCGCCACCGGCAGCGCCGGCCTGCTCGGTGGGCTCACGCAGATGCTCGAAGGCAAGGCGGCGGCCAGCTTCGTGGTGCTGGCCGGCATCGGCCTGGGGCTGTCGGGCGCGCCGGGCTCGCAGGCACAGACCGTCTCGGTGACGCTGAAGCGGGCGCTCTTCCTGCTCGCCCTCGGCCTGCTCAATACCCTCGTTTTCGATGCCGACATCCTGCACTACTACGCGGTCTACTTCCTCTTCGGCGCCCTGCTGCTGCCGCTCGCCTCGGGCTGGCTGGTGGCCGGCATCGTCGGGCTGGGAGGGGCCTTCGTGGCGATGATCCTGACGCTCGACTACGACGCCGGCTGGCACTGGGCGAGCTATTCGTACACCGGCTTCTGGACCCCCGCCGGCTTCGTGCGCAACCTGTTCTTCAACGGCTGGCACCCGGTCGTCCCCTGGCTGGGCTTTCTGCTCTTCGGCATCGTGCTGAGCCGGCAGACGCTGTCGAATCGCGCCACCCAGCACCGCTTGATCCTGCTCGGCGCCCTGGCCGTGGCAGCGGCGAAAGCGGCCAGTGCGCTGCTCGCCGGACAACTCGCCAGGATCGATCCGGCGCTGGCGATACTGGCCACCACCAGCCCGGTCCCGCCCATGCCGCTCTACCTGCTGGCCGGCATCGGCGGCGCCGCGATGCTCATCGGCCTGTGCCTGCGCGGCGCCCCCTGGCTGGCCCGCGCCGGGGTGCTCGGCCTGGTCACACCCGCCGGCCGCCAGACCCTGACGCTGTACATCGCGCATATCCTGCTCGGCATGGGCACGCTCGAGGCGCTCGGCCTGCTGGGCAAGCAGACGATCACCGCGGTGGTGGCCGCGGCCGGCCTGTTCTGCGCGCTCGCCGCGCTCTATGCCTGGCTGTGGTCGCGCGCCTTCCGGCGTGGGCCGGTCGAAGCCCTCATGCGCCGGCTGGCCGGTTAGCCGGCCGCCACCGCGGCCTTGCGCTCCAGGCGCGCCAACCACAGCAGCGCGCCGAGGCTGACCAGCACCACCGGGAAGATGATGGCATTGACCGAGTCCCAGCCCCAGGCGTTGAGCAGCTGGCCGGAGGCGAAGGAGGCGAGGGCCACGGTGCCGAACAGGATGAAATCGTTGGCGCCCTGCGCCTTGCCCTTTTCTTCCGGCCGATAAGCCTCGGTGAGCATCGCCGTGGCGCCGATGAAGCCGAAGTTCCAGCCGATGCCGAGCAACACCAGCGCGCCCCAAAAGTGGGCCAGCTCGACCCCCAGCAGGGCGACCACCGCGCAGGCGACGAGGATGATCAGCCCCGTGGCGACGATGCGCGCCTTGCCGTAGCGGGCGATCAGGCTGCCGGTGAAGAAGCTCGGCACGAACATCGCCAGCACATGCCACTGGATGCCCAGCGTGGACTCCTCGGCCGTGAAGCCGCAGCCGATCATGGCCAGCGGCGCGGCGGTCATCACCAGGCTCATCAGCGCATAGGCGGCCGTGCCGCACAGCACCGCCACCGCAAAGCGCGGCTGGCGCAGGATCTCGCCGAGCGGCCGGCCGGTGTGCGGCGCACTGCCGTCGGCGGCCGGCGGTAGCGGGGTCGACGGCGCCAGGAACAGCATCACGACGAGCGAGGCCAGCAGCAGCGCCACGCCGCTCAGGAAGGCGCCGGCGAAGGGCACCGGCAAGAGCAGATCCTTGGTGTGGATGACCGTCTGCGGCCCGAGCACCGCCGCCGCGATGCCGCCGACCAGCACCCAGGAGATCGCCTTGGCCTTGAAGTCCATCTGCCCGCGGTCGGCCGCGGCGAAGCGGTATTGCTGCACGAAGGCGCCCGACACGCCATTGACCATCAGCGCCGCGCAGAACAGCCAGAACGAATGCACCGTCAGCGCCCAGGTGGCGAACAGCAGGCCGCCGATGCCGATCAGCGCGCCGGCCATGAAGCCGCGCTTGCGCCCGACGGCACGCATCAGCATGGCTGCCGGCAGGGCGCCGAGCGCCACGCCGAGGGTGTAGCCGGTCACCGGCGCGGTGGCCAGCCCCTTGTCGGGGCCGAGCAGATAGCTCCCGGCAATGGCGCCCAACGCAAAATTGAGCGGCGCGGCGGCACCGCCGAAGGCCTGGCAGGTGGCGTACAGCAAGGCGTTGCGCCGGGCGATGGCGTTTTCTTGTGCGGGGGTGATGGCGGTATCGGCGGTCATGGGCACTTCCAGGGCAGGCGGCAGCGTCATGATCGCGGCGTGTCGGGCCGGCTGCCAAGACACGATCTTGCCCACATCGCACGACATGTGTCCGTAGCGTGCGGCACCGGTGGATCTCCCGCACCTCCCGATCGGCTTCCGGCCGGTGCGCGCCATGCGCATCGCCTAGGACGTTGGCCTACCCGCCCCTGCATGCGACAATGCGACACACTTTTTAACCGGGATCCGCCGAGCCTGCGGCCCGCAGGGCAGACACCGCGCAGACGGTGCGTCAACAGAGAGAAACCGCATGTCACACCCCCGCTCGGCCCGCGGCGTCCTGCTGCGGCTCAAGTTCAATCTCGTGCTGCTCGCCATCTTCGTGCTCAGTCTCGCCGGCGCCGGGGTGTACTACTACCGCTTCCTCGAACAGGGCGCCTTCGGCGACGTGCGCCACGACTCGCAAGTAATGATGGAAACGGCGCTGGCCATCCGCAGCTACACCACCGACCAGATCAAACCCCATCTCGACCCGCTCAATGCCGACCGCTTCCTGCCGCAGACGGTGCCCGCCTTCGCCGCGGTCGAGACCCTGCGCCGCCTGTCCGGCCGTTACCCCGGCTTCGAGTACCGCGAGGCGGCGCTCGATCCCACCAACCCGCGCGACCGCGCCACGACCTGGGAGGCCGGGCTGATCGAACAGCTCGCCACCGCCCAGGCCAAGGCCCCGCGCGACGAGGTCGAGCTGTCCGGCGTGCACGGCACGGGCGTCGCCCGCGCGATGTATGTCGCCCGCCCGATCACCATTTCCGACCCCAGCTGCCTCAGCTGCCACGGCGACCCGGCCCTGGCGCCGCCCAGCATGCAGAAGGTGTACGGCCGCAACGGCGGCTACGGCTGGCAGATGGGCCAGACCATCGGCATGCAGATCGTCAAGGTGCCGATGCTCTACCCGCTCGAAAAGGCGCGCAGCACCTTCTACAGCTTCATGCTCTCGCTGGTGGCAGTGTTCGGGCTGATGTTCCTCGGACTCAACTTGGCGCTGTCGGCGATGGTCATCGAACCCATGGCCCGCCTCAACCGCCGCCTCGAAGAGCTGGCCACCACCGACTTCCTCACCGACCTGGTCAACCGCCGCCGCTTCTTCGAACGGCTCGCCGCCGAGATGGCCGACGCGCGCGTGCACGGCACCAGCCTGTCGGTGGTGATGTTCGATCTCGACTTCTTCAAGCGCATCAACGACACCTTCGGCCATGACAGCGGCGACCGCGTGCTCAAGCACACCGCCGTGCGCATCCGCGAACTGCTGCGCAGCTCCGACTGCGCGGCGCGCTTCGGCGGCGAGGAGTTCATGATCCTGCTGCGCGAAACCCCCATCGACGCCGCCATGGCGCTGGCCGAGGCGGTGCGCGCCAAGATCGCCGACGCCCCCTTCGAGGTCGTCGGCACCGTCAGCGCCAGCTTCGGCGTGGCCGAATGGAACCACGACGAAGACGCCCACGCCCTCATCAACCGTGCCGACCGCGCGCTGTACCAGGCCAAGGACCGCGGCCGCAACCGGGTGGTCCGCGCCAGCGACGCCCCGGTGCAGCGCGTGCTGGTGCCGATGGAGGGGAGCGAGGGGATTTGAGCGTGGCGCAGCGTCAGCATGCCGTGCTATCCAGCCTTGCCGAAAATGCCATAGCGTTATGCAAAAAGATTTTTGCTACACTCGCCCGCATTGAAACGCCGGCATCACTGGCATGACCGACAGGGCAGAAACCACCATGGAAGACATCACTGCAGCGGAAACACAGGAAATGCAGCAGCTCCTGGAACCGATCTTCGGCGCCCAGGTACACACCTGGCGAATCACGCTTCAGACCTACGAGGTGTTCAGCCGGTTGGTCGCCAAGAGCGGCCGCTGCACCGGCGCCATGCATCTGGTCCCCAGACCCTACAATCTCTCGGCCCCGGTTCGGTGGGCGCAGCGGCAGGTCCGCCAAGCGCTCCGACGCCATTTCCTCACCCGCGAAGGCAACCACTACCTGGTTTGCATGCGCACGGCTGGCCTGGCCATGCGGTATGACTTCTGGGAGGCCCAGAATGCGCCACAGTGAGCGGCAAGCATCCGGGCGCGGTTCGTGGCGGCTCCTCGGCATCGGACTCCTCAGCCTCATCGGCCTGTCGTCTCCCGCCCCAGCCCGCGCCGCCGCCTGCGAGGTGCCCGACTTCACCCCCCAGACGCCCGGCCCCGACCGGGCCGGAACAGGCTTTCCACTCAACATCGGCGCCTCGCTGCGCGCCACCGTGCCGACCGGCTTCGAGCGCCTGCGCTTTTCGAGCCATGCGATCGTTCTTGGCTACCCCGGGGGCGGCAGCGCCGTCATCGGCCTGGAGACCGCCGAGTCGATCGCCGTCATCGGGGCGGGCACCAGCCCTGCGGACTTCTATCGGAACGTTTTCTCGGGCGCCGACACGCTGGGCTGCGAGGTGCTCGCCGGCCTCGGGCTGGCCACCATGGACTACCGGATCACGCAGACCCGCGGCAAGGTCAAGATCTTCGCCTACGGCCAAGGCACGACGCATCAGTTCTACGCAATCAGCGACGACACGCCCCAGGTCGTCGTCGGCGGTCGTTTCACCGGGGTTGATCGCACGGCCTTCGACGACATTCTGTCGTCGATCGCTCCGCTCTGACATCCCGACGCTGAGCGCTCCCCCGGGGCATGGCGCCGGGTTGCCCGCTCAGCCGCCCTCGTCCGCCGCGTCGACCAACCGCTCGCATTCGGCCATCAAGGCCCGGGCATGTTCGGAGTCGTAGTTGGGGTCGAGCGCTTCCATCATTTCGTGCACCGTGAAGAGACCCGCCTCGACAGACAGCGAGGCCGCCAGGTGGCGGGCGAGCTGGTCGCTCAGATCGGACAGCTGGCGCCGCGCGGCCAGCGGCAGGCTGCGCCGGGTGCGCGCCAGCCAGTCGGCGGCGAGCGTGGCGCCCTGCCCTTCGGTGGGCCACTGGCCATGTTCATACCACAGCGAGAGACGCTCGGCGGTCAGCGCGAACACCAGCGCCGCGCGGGTGCCGCGGCTATCGGCCGGAGGCAGCGTCACGATCCGGCGTCCAGCCGCTGGAGGATCTCGCCCAAGGCATGGGCCGCGCCCATCGGCAGCCGGTGCCGCACCCGCGCGCTCACCGGCGTCTGCCCGGGATTGATCTCCACCGTCGGCACGCCCTGTTCCGCCGCCCACACCACCGGGCCGGCGATATAGGGGAAGAGGCTGGAGGTGCCGACGCTCATCACCAGATCGACACCGTCGGCCAACATGTGCTCCAGGCGCAGGATGCCGTCGCGCGGCAGGTCTTCGCCGAAGAGCACAACGTCGGGGCGCACGAGGCCGCCGCAGGTGGGGCAGGCGGGCGGGATCTGCAGGCCGGCGTAGTCGGGCACCATGCGGCCGCGGCCGCATTCGGTGCATACCAGTTGATGCAGGTTGCCGTGGATCTCGACCAGGTTGGCGGTGCCCACCTCGCGGTGGAAGCCGTCCACGTTCTGGGTGAACACCATCGAGCCGGGCCGCTCGGCGACGAGCCGGGCGATGGCGTGATGGGCGGCATTCGGCTGGGCGCCGCGGCAGTTGGCCTCGATCTGTGTCAGATAAGTCCAACTCACCTCGGGGCGGTTGGCCATCATCTGGCCGGAGAGCGCCTTTTCGATGGGCATGCCGTGGTCGGTGAGCTTGTCGTCGTACAGGCCGCCGATGCCGCGGTAAGTAGGCAGGCCGGAGTCGGCCGACAGCCCGGCGCCGGTGATGATGAGAATGCGCCGGGCCTGGCGCACCAGCGCGGCAACAGCATCGAGGGTTTCAGTGTCGGACATGACGGACGGGCGCCTGGAGCGAAGGCGTCATGATACGCCGGTCACGAAAACGTCACCTGCGCCGCAGGGTGGTCCACGCGGTGACACCGATGATCAGGCTGCCGCCGATCCACTCGCGCAGGCCGGGGATCTCGGCGAATAGCACCGCGGCCAGGGCGATGCCATAGACCGGTTCGAGCGCCGCCACCACGGCCGCGGTGTGCGGCGGCACCTGGCGCAGGCAGGCGATGAACAGCGTATGCGCCAGCGCCGTCCACACCACGCCGAGGGCGATCAGCCACAGCCATTGCACCGGGCCGCTGGCCAGCCCGCCGTCGATGAACGGCATCAGGCAGAAGGCGGCAACCGCGTTCTGCACCATCGCCAGGCGCACCGGCCCGCAGCCGCGACCGACACGCCGGTTGAGCGCCGCCAGCAGGGCAAAGCTCAGACCCGACAGCACGCCCCAACCGAGGCCGACCAGGGTGGCGTCGCCCAGCTGCCAGTGCGGCACCAGCACGATCAGGCCGAGCGTCACGGCGCCGGCACACAGCCAGTCGGCGCGCCGCGGCCGCTCGCCGCCCCAGGCCGCGAGCACGGTGGCGAACAGCGGATAGCTGGCATAGCCCATCAGCCCGATGGCCACCGACGAAACCTGGATGGCGACGAAGAAGCTCAGCCAGTGCACCGCCAACAGCGGCCCGGCGAGCAGGCTCAGCGCGCGGAAGCGCCCGGCCTCGGGCCGGGCCCGCAACCACAGCCACAAGGCCGCCGCCGCGATGGCGGTGCGGCCGAACACCAGCGCCTCGGCCGACAGCGTCAGCCCCTTGGCGAACAGCCCGGCACTGCCGAACAGGAAGACGGCCAGATGCAAGGCCAGCCAGGCGCGGGCAGGGACGGGGTTTGCGGGCATGGCGGCGATGATAGCGGGTTTCACCGGGCGTGGCAGACGGCGTCATTCGCTTCGGTTAGGATGTTGTCGTTTCCGTTTTCAGGCCCGTCCATGCCCGCTCTCCAGCCCGCCCTGCACGCACAACGCACCGGCCCCGCGGGGCGTCTCTGGTTCGCGCTCAGCGCCTTGGCGGCGCTGGCCGCGCTCGGCCTGTGGGCCTGGCACCATCCGCTCGATCGCGTGGCGGCCGTCGGCATCGCCGCCCTCGCCGTGCTGCTGTTCCTGGCACGGCCGAGCGCCTGGTTGGTGCTGCTGCCGGCGCTGTGGCCGGTCATCGATCTGGCACCGCTCACCGGCTGGATCCATGTCACCGAAAGCGACGCGCTGGTGCTGGCGGTGGTGGCCGGCGTCGGACTGCGCGAGGCGCAGGCGCCGCCGCTGCCGGCGCACGGCGCCGCCGCCTTCCGCCTGTCGCCGATCGCCCTGCTGGTTGCCTTGCTGTGGCTGGCCAGCTACGGCGTGTCGGCCTGGCGCACGCCGGTGCCACTGCCACCTTTCGACCCCAGCCTGTTCGCCGGCTACAAGACGCCGCTCAACGGTCTGCGCCTGCTCAAGGCGCCGCTGTTGCTGCTGTTGCTGCTGCCCTGCCTGCACGCCGCCGGCCGCGCCCGCGGGGCCGGCGCCCTCGACCGGCTCACGCTGGGCATGACGCTCGGTCTGCTGACCGCCTCGGCGGTCGCCGTGTGGGAGCGCTACGCCTTTCCCGGGCTGACCAATTTCTCGGCCGACTACCGCACCACCGGCCTGTTCTGGGAGATGCATGTCGGCGGCGCGGCGCTCGACGCCTGGCTGGCCCTGACCCTGCCCTTTGCGCTGGCCGGCTTCCTGCGGGCCCGCACGCTGTCCGGGCGGCTGCTCTTCCTGGCCGTGCTGGCGGTCGGCGGCTACGCCATCCTGACCACCTTCTCACGCGGGCTGTACGCGGCGGTGGCCGTGAGCCTGGTGTTGCTGCTGCTCGCCGGACGCCTAAGGGCCCCGCGCACCCGCGTGGCCGACAACGCGCCGCGCCCGCTGCCCGGCGGCGCCTGGCTGGCGGCGGCCGTGTTGGTCGGCGCCGCCATGTTGATGTTCGCCGGCGGCGGCTATCGCGGCCTGGCGGCGCTGCTCGGCTTTGCGCTGGCGGCCTATCTGCTCGGCGATGCCGCGCGGCGCCTGAGTGGCGCGCAGCGCCTGCTGGCCCTCGGCGCCGGCCTGGCGCTTGGCGCCCTCACCCTGGCCAGCCCGGCCATCGACAAAGGGCCGTATCTGGCCTTCGGCGCGCTGTGCGGCGTGGCCCTGGTGGCGGCCGTGCTGAGTTTCCGCCGCCCCGAGGCGCTGGCGCCGGCCCGGGTCGGGCTGGTGTTCACCGCCGCCAGCGCCGTGGCCGCCGCCGTGGTCGGTAGCTACTGGGGCGAAGGCATGGGCGAGGCCGGCATCATGGCGGCCGCGGCCGCCGGCCTGCTGGTGCTGGCCGTGCAACTGATGCTGCCGCGGCCGCTGTGGCAGCATGCCGGCGAGGGCGTCGCGCACGCGCTGCTGGCCCTCGGCGTGGCCGGCGCACTGGCCACCGGCGCCACCAGCTATTACGTGGGCGAGCGCTTCTCGACGGTGAGCGAGGATCTGGAAGGCCGCAT
Source organism: Denitromonas iodatirespirans (assembly GCF_018524365.1). Taxonomy (GTDB): domain Bacteria; phylum Pseudomonadota; class Gammaproteobacteria; order Burkholderiales; family Rhodocyclaceae; genus Nitrogeniibacter; species Nitrogeniibacter iodatirespirans. The sequence goes on along the minus strand of NZ_JAEKFT010000016.1, from coordinate 35,282 downwards.
GGCGCACTGGCGCGAAGGTGCGGCGCTGCTGCGCACGCCCGCCGACACCTGGCTCGGGCTCGGCCTGGGCCGCTACCCGGAGGCCTATTTCTGGTCCGGACCGCTGGCCGCCAACGCGGGCTCGTGGGAGCTGCCGGAAGAAGACGGCAACCGCTACACGCGCCTCGGCGCGGCACGCCATGTCCTGGGCTTCGGCGAGCTGTTCCGCGTCTCGCAGCATGTCGCCGCCGACACCACCGGCCCCTTTCACTACCGCATGAAGGTCCGCGCGCCGGAGCGCTCAAGCCTGCATGTGGAGATCTGCCGCAAGCATCTGCTCTACACGCAAAGCTGCGCCATCACCACCGTGCCGGTAGAAAGCGCGCAGTGGACCGACGTCCAGGGGCCGATGGAGGCGGGCAGCCTCACCGACCTCGTCGACCCGCATTTCCGGCCCAGCGTGCTGTCGCTGGCCACCGCGGGCCGCGCGCCGGTGGACGTGGATGACATCGAGATCATCGACAGCGCCGGCCGCTCACTGGTGGCCAATGGCGACTTCCAGGCGGGGGTGGATCGCTGGTTCTTCAGCTCCGACCGGCATCACCTGCCCTGGCATGCCAAGAGCCTGTTCCTGCATGTGTGGGTGGAGCAAGGCGTGCTCGGCATGGTGATGCTCGGGGTCATGCTGCTGGCCGCCGCCGGCCGGGTCGCGCTGGGCCGGGTGCGCACGCATCCGATGGCCGCGCCGCTGCTGGCCGGGCTGGCCGGCTTTGTCGCGGTGGGCATCTTCGACAGCCTGCTCGACATGCCGCGCATGACGCTGATGCTGCTCTTCACCGCCTGGCTGGCGCTGTGTCTGAACCCGGCTGCGCTCAAGGAGGCGCCGGGCCGTCCCTAGTTTCCTTGCCCCCTCGGGGGGCTGATGCGACGCGGCAGGTCTGGGGGCACTCAGATCGGCGCGACCTCGACCAGACAGTCGTAGAACACCGGCCCGCCACCCAGATCGGTGAGCGCCGACGAGGTGACGGCGTTGGCGTTTTCGCCGTCGCCGGAGAACTTCTGCCACCAGATCGACGGCGCCGCCACCACGCCGGCACGCACCCGGTCGGTCACCACCGCCAGCGCATGGAAGGCACCGCGATCATTGAAGATGCGCAGCCGCGCCCCCTCGGCGATGCCGCGTGCGGCGGCGTCGTCGGGGTGGATCTCCAGCGTCGGCGCGCCTTCCTTGTCGCGCCAGCGCGGCAGGTTGGCGAAGCTGGAGTTGAGAAAGTTGCGCGCCGGCGGCGAGATCATGGCCAGCGGATAGCGCGCCGCCAGCGCGGGGTTGCTGACCGGCGATTCGTGCGGCGGCACCCAGCCGGGCAGCGGGTCGAGGCCCTGGTCGGCCAGCGTCTGCGAGAAGAATTCGCAGCGGCCGGAGGGCGTGGGGAAGCCGCCCTTGGCAAACGGGGCGAAGGGACGCGGCAGGTTGAGCCGCGCCCAGCCGTTCTGGGCCAGCCCCTCGGCGAAGCCCAGACTGCGGGTATCACGCGGGTTGAAGGCCGCGGCGGCAATCGTGGCGTCGTCCTCGAACAGCGCCGCATCGTCGAAGCCCAGGCGCGCGGCGAGTCGGCGGAACACTTCGCTGTTGGGCAGCGACTCGCCGACCGGCGCAATCGCCGGGGTGTTGGCCACGGCATACAGGTGGCCGTAGGCCTTGTGCACGTCGACATGCTCGAGCTGCGTGGTGGCCGGCAGCAGGATGTCGGCGTAGTCGGCGGTGTCGGTCTGGAACTGCTCGTGCACCACGCAGAACAGGTCTTCGCGGGCGAAGCCGGCGCGCACCCGGTTGCTGTCGGGCGCCACCGCGACCGGGTTGCTGTTGTAGACGTAGATGGCGCGGATCGGCGGGTCGTTGGCGGTGAGCAGCGCCTCGCCGATGGGCGACATGTTGACGGTGCGCGGCGGGAAGCGCTCGGCATCCGGATACAGGTCGGGGCGCTCGAGCGCCGCGGTGTCGACCGGGAAATTGCCGGAGGTGGACAACACCGCGCCGCCAGCCGCCTCGCGCCAGGCGCCGACCAGCGCCGGCAGGCAGGCGATGTTGCGCACCGCGGAGCCGCCGCCGGCGCAGCGATTGAGGCCGTAGTTGAGGCGGATCACGCTCGGCCGGGTGTGACCATAGTCGCGCGCAAGCGCCCGGATCGCCTCGGCGGGGAGGCCGGTGAGCGGCGCGGCCCATTCAGGGGTGCAGCTGCGCACCCGTTCGGCCAGCGCCTCGAAGCCGAGGGTGTGCCGGGCGATGTAGTCGTGGTCGATCAGGTCTTCGGCGATCAGCACCTGCATCATTGCCAGCGCGATGGCACCGTCGGTGCCGGGCAGCGGGGCGAGGTGCAGGTCGCATTTTTCGGCGGTCTGCGTGCGCCACGGGTCGATGCACACCAGCCTCGCGCCCTGGCGCTTGGCCTGCTGCATGAAGCGCCAGCCGTGCAGGTTGGAAACCACCGGGTTGGCGCCCCAGATGAGGATCAGCTTGGCGTCGGCGATGGCTTCGGGGTCGGTGCCGACCGAGGCGCCGATCACCGATTTCCAGCCCGCACTGCCGGCCGAGGCGCAGATGGTGCGATCCAGCAGCGAGGCGCCGAGGCGATGGAAGAAGCGGCGGTCCATGCCCGAGGACTGCACCAGACCCATGGTGCCGGCGTAGCTGTAGGGCAGGATGGCGCGCGGATCATCCGCGGCGATTTCGGCGAAGCGGCTGGCGATGGTGTCGAGCGCCTCGTCCCAGCTGATGCGTTCGAAGCGGCCCTCGCCCTTCTTGCCGACGCGCTTCATCGGATGGGTGAGGCGGTCGGGCGAATAGACGCGGTCGAGGTAGTGCGCCACCTTGGTGCACAGGGCACCGTGGGTGAAGGGGTGGTCCTCGGCGCCACGCACCTTGACCGCCCGCCCGTCCTCGACGGTGATATGCATGGCACAGGTGTCGGGGCAGTCGTGCGGACAGGCCGCGCGGACGATGCGGGGGTCGGACGCCATCGAGGCCTCCCGGGCAGTGCGTGGGCCGGTCAGCGACCGGCGGCGGTGGCGGTCAGCGCCTTGTAGCGCTCGCGGTCGCGTGCATAGCGGGCGCGCACGGCGTCGATGTTCTTGAGCTTGGCGTCGATCACGGTTTCCTGCGCGGCCAGTTCGGACTGGTTGTCGCGGATCGCTTGCGTCAGCTCGGCCGGCACGGCACCGGCCGGATGCAGCTTGGCCTCTTCCTGCAGGCGCTCCTGGGCTTGGCGCAACTGGGCCTGGCGATCCTTGGCCTTGGCCAGATCGCGCTCGATCTCGCCCACGGCACGGGATTCGCGGCCGTCGATGTCGTCCACGCTGCGATAGGTGTCGAGCAGCGCGCGGTCTTGCAGGCGCTGCATGCGGCGGCGGGCTTCTTCGAGCTCGCGCAGGCGCGACTCGCGCTCGGCCTCGATGCGCTCGGCCTCGCTCATCGGCGCGGCAATGCGCTCGATGATGGTGCCGTCGGAGGCTACCCGGCGATAGGCCCGGCCATAGCAGGCCTGCGGCAGCACATCGCCGCATACCCGGCGCCCGTCGGCGTTCTCGCAGCACAGGATGGCCCCGGAGGCGGCCCGGGCCGGGACGCTGAACCCACTGGCCAGCACCAGCGCCACCGCTGCAACACAACGCACAATCATCGGCTTACTCCGCGGCAACGCCGTAGGCGTCGCGATAGGCCTGCACGGCCGAGAGGTTGGCGGCCAGGTCAGCACTGTCCGCCAGGAAATCGATCAGATCGGTGAGTGTCGCCACGGCGATCACCGGCATATCGTACTGGGCTCGCACTTCCTGCACCGCCGACAGCGCGCCCTGGCCGCGTTCCATGCGGTCGAGGGCGATCACCACGCCGGCCGGCGTGGCGCCGTGGGCGCGGATGATGTCGACCGATTCGCGCACCGAGGTGCCGGCGGAGATCACGTCGTCGAGGATCAGCACCCGGCCGACCAGCGGCGCGCCGACCAGCGTGCCGCCTTCGCCGTGGTCCTTGGCTTCCTTGCGGTTGAAGCAGTAGGGCAGGTTCACGCCCTGCTCGGCCAGGCGCATGGCCGTGCCGGCCACCAGCGGAATCCCCTTGTAGGCGGGGCCGAACAGCATGGTGGCGTCGATGCCGGAGGTGAGGATGGCGCGCGCATAGAAGCTGCACAGCGCACCGAAGGAGGCACCGTCGTTGAACAGCCCGGCGTTGAAGAAGTAGGGCGACTTGCGCCCCGCCTTGGTGACGAACTCGCCAAAGCGCAGCACACCCTTGTCACAGGCCAGTGCGATGAAATCCCGGCTAAAATCCACGTTGGCCCTCAATCAGAACGATTCTCAAGAGACCGAATGTTACGCGTCATCACTATCAACCTCAACGGCATCCGCTCGGCAGAACGCAAGGGCTTTTTCGCCTGGATGTCGGCCCAGAATGCCGACATCGTGTGCCTGCAGGAACTCAAGGCGCAGCATGCCGACCTCACCGCCGACATGCTCGCCCCGGCGGGCTATCAGGGCTTTTTCCATTGTGCCGAGAAGAAGGGCTACAGCGGCGTCGGCCTCTACTGCAGACGGGCGCCGGACCGCGTCGTCGAAGGGCTGGGCAATGCCGAGTTCGACGCCGAGGGGCGCTACATCCAGGCCGACTTCGGCACGCTGTCGGTGGTGTCGCTATACCTGCCCTCGGGCTCCAGCTCGGAGGAACGGCAGGCGGCCAAGTACCGCTTCATGGACATCTTCCTGCCGCACATGCAGTCGCTGATCGACAGTGGCCGCGAGGTGATCGTCTGCGGCGACTGGAACATCGCCCACCGCGAGGCGGACCTCAAGAACTGGAAATCGAACCAGAAAAATTCCGGCTTCCTGCCCGAGGAGCGCGCCTGGCTGACGCGCCTGTTCGACGAGGTAGGCTGGGTGGATGTGTATCGCAGCCTGCATCCGGACACCACCGACGCCTGCTACACCTGGTGGTCGAATCGCGGCCAGGCCTGGGCCAAGAACGTCGGCTGGCGGCTCGACTACCAGATCGCCACGCCGGGCACCGCGCTCACCGCCAAGACATGCGCGGTGTACAAGGACGAGCGCTTCAGCGACCATGCCCCGCTGACCGTCGACTACGCCATCACGCCCTGAGCGTTTGCGAAGAAAGCGTAGCGAGCCGTGCCGAGTGCGCACGGCGGATCGCATCCCATGCGCCGGGCGGCCAGGCGCTACTACGCCATGACCGTGCGGTTGCGCCCTTCCTGCTTGGCCCGGTAGAGCGCCCGGTCGGCGCGCGCCAGCCAGGCCTCGTGGCCGCGATCGTCGGGGGCGAAGGCCGCCACCCCCAGGCTGACGGTAAAGCGGATCTGGCCATCGCCGACCGATAGCGGCCACGGCTCGATCTGCGCGCGCAGGCGCTCGGCGAACTGCCAGGCGCCCTGGGCGTCGGTCTGCGGCAGCAGCACAACGAATTCCTCGCCGCCGTAGCGGCCGGCCACGTCCATGCCACGCATGACCCCACGAATCGCTTCGGCGACACGCCGGATCACCGCATCGCCGGCCGGATGGCCGAAGGCGTCGTTGATACGTTTGAAGTGGTCGATATCGAGCATCACCAGCGCCCCGCCGGCACCGGTGCGTGCCGCGCGATGCCACTCGTTCTCCATGCGCACATCGATGGCGCGGCGATTGAGCAGGCCGCTCAGCGCATCGGTATGGGCCAGCGCGTCGAGCGCCCGGTTGGCCCCGTGCAACTCCGCCAGCAGGCGGTCGTTGGCCTGCTGCCAATGGGAGAACAGGCGGTAGCCGAAAAAGGCGATGAACAGGATGATCAGGGCGAACACCCAGAAGAACACCCAGCTCGTCTGCCGCATCACCGTCGCCGCCTGGCTGACCGCCTCGTTTGCGCCCTGGGCAGCCTGCGCGAGCTGAGCGCCGGCCAGGTCGAGGGTCAGAAAGCCATAGGCCAGCACGCCCGCCGTCACTGCTCCGAGCAGATACAACACCGAGCGACGCCCGTCGCGCGCCGCCGGCGCCAGCAGCTCGGGGCGGGCGGCCAGCCAGCGCGACAGGCGCGGCCACAGCAAGGCCATGAGCGGCCCCACCAGCACCACGCTCTGCAAGAAGGCGCCCAGCCACCAGCCCTGCCAGATCGGCAGCAGCTCGGTACGGTCGATGCCGTTGGTGTACCACCAGATCAGCGCTCCGCTGGAGCTGAAGATACTGGCCACGAAGCTGAGCTGGACGAAGAACATCACCGCGCCGGGATCGCGCAGGTCGCGCGCGGCCGGAATGGCGCGATAGCCGATGGCCATGACCGCGAAGTAGAGCGGATCGGCACAGGCGAACAGCACGGCCCAGGGCAGCGGCATGCCGGCATACAGCGCCAGCGTGAAGGTGGCCAGGTAGGCCGGGATGGCGCCCCACCACCAGCCGAAGGCCAGCGCCAGCAGCAGACAGATGAGCAGCGGCGGATAGATCGTGATGTAGACCTCGACGCCACCGAAGCGCAGCGGCAGGCCGGACCACTCGAAGATCACCGCCACCAGCCCGAGCCCCACGCTGGCCAGCAGCAGGCCCGACCACCCGAGGGCCATCCACGCCAGCTCGCGGCGGGTGCCATGGCGCAGGGCGCGCGTCAGCGACACGGCGCGATACATGGGCTCCGAGGGCAAGGCAGGCATCTCCGCGTCAGGGGAATCGCCAAGGCGTGTTGGCACCACGCATTGTGAACCGTCGCCGGCGAATACACCATACGGGCAGCCGGCGGCGCGCACGGCGTCAGCGCCTGAGCGGTTTTCGGGCGTGGCCGAGCCGCGCCCCAAAGACGGCCTGATCCAGGCGCGAAGCACAGCCCTAGCTCGGGCGATGGCGAGCCTTTGCAACGACGAGCGGGTCGTCTTTGGGGGAACGAGCGGGCATGAACAAAAGACGCTCAGGCGCTCAGCCCTTGAAGGCCTTGCGCCACACGCTCGGCGAGATGCCGAAGGCGGCCTGGAAGCGCTGGCGCAGGGTCGCCGCGGTGCCGAAACCGGCCAGCTCGGCGATACGCTCGACGCTCTGCTCGGATCCTTCGAGCAGTTGCTGGGCGCGTGCCAGGCGTTCGCTGGCCAGCCAGTCGCCGACGGTCTGCCCGGTGTGCAGGCGAAAACGCCGGGTGAAGGTGCGCCGCCCCATCAGTGCCCGCGCGGCGAGGTGGTCGAGACTGTGCGACTGATCCAGCCGGGCGCGCATCCACGCGATCACTTCGCCCAGACGATCGTCGCGCGCGGTGGCCGGCACCGGTTGCTCGATGAACTGGGCCTGCCCCCCCTGGCGATGCGGCGCGACGACCAGCCGCCGTGCAATCCGGTTGGCCGCTTCGGCGCCGTGGCGCGCGCGGATCAGATGCAGGCAGCAGTCGATGCCGGCGGCGGTGCCGGCCGAGGTCATGACCCGACCGGACTCGACATAGAGCACGTCGGGATCGACCTCGACCGCCGGGAAGCGGCGGGCGAAATCGGCGGTGAACCCCCAGTGGGTGGTCGCCCGGCAGCCGTCGAGCAGGCCCGCGTCGGCCAATACATAGGCGCCCAGACACAGCCCCACGATCTGCGCACCACGCGCCTGCGCGGCCACCAGCGCCTCGCACAGAGCCGCCGGCGCGCGCTCGGCGGGATCGCGCCAGCTGGGCACGATCACCGTGTCGGCCTCGGCCAGCGCGGACAGGTCGTGATGGACCACGAGATCGAAACCCGCGGTGGTCGTCAGCGGCCCGGGCTCGGCGGCACATACCCGCAGCTCGACGTCCGGCACCCCGGGGTGGGGCTCGCCGAAGACCACGCAGGGCACCGAGATATGGAACGGGCTGATGCGGTCGAAGGCGACCACGGCGATGACCGGGCGAGACATGGGGCGCTCCTGGTGTGGCATTGGCCCGATTCTATCGATTGTTGTCATTCGGGCCACTGCCACCCGCCGGGCGGCCGGCCGAAAATGCCCTCACCCCCCGCAACCCGGAGCCATCTCATGAACCCATCGAACACCGCGCTGGTCGTCATCGACCTGCAGAACGACTACTTCGCCGACGGCGGCTTCCCGCTGTGGAACGCCGACGAGACCCTCGCCAATGTCGAGGCCGCCATCCACCGTGCCCAGGCGCTGGGCATGCCGGTGGTCCTGGTGCAGCATGTCGCCGACGCCAGCAAGGGCATCTCCCCCTTTTTCAACGCCGACACGCCGGGCGTGGACATCCATCCGCGCATCCGCGCCGCGGCACCGGACGCGCCGGTGGTGGTCAAGTCCTTCGCCGACGCCTTTCACCAGACCACGCTGGAGAGCACGCTGCAGGACCTGGGCGTCACCGCCCTGCTGCTGTGCGGGATGATGACCCAGAACTGCGTCACCCACACGGCGCTGTCGCGCACCGCCGAGCGCTACCAGATCAGCGTGATTCCCGAGTGCTGCACCACCGTCAGCCAGATGCTGCACCTGATCGCGCTGAACGCCTTGTCCACCCGCATGGCCCTGACGCCGGCCAGCGCCGCGCTCGCCTGACGCATTGGTCTCGCCTGGTGACAGCGTCATTTCCCGCCCGCTGTTGCGCCCCCCTCTGGCAAAAACCTGCGTAAAACAGGCGAGTGCGCGATAATGGCGCCTCAGCCATGGGGGGCACTGACCGAATGAAATGTGTAGATGATTTCCGCCTGCGACTGGGCCAGCACGAGCTCGTGCCCATTATGGTGGGCGGCATGGGGGTGGACATCTCCACCGCCGAACTGTCGCTGGAAGCGGCCCGACTCGGTGGCGTGGGGCATATCTCCGACGCCATGGTGCCGACCGTCTCGGACCGGCGCTTCAAGACCAAGTACGTCAAGGACAAGCTCCGTCAGTACAAATTCAACGTGGCGAACTCCGACAAATCCGTCGTGCAGTTCAACATGGGTCTGCTCGCCGAGGCGACCACCCGTCACGTGGCCTCCACCATGGAAGCCAAGCGTGGCCCGGGGCTGATCTTCATCAACTGCATGGAGAAGCTGACCATGAACGCGCCCAAGGAAACCTTGCGCGTTCGCCTGCGCGCGGCCATGGACGCCGGCATCGACGGCATCACCCTGGCGGCCGGCCTGCACCTGGGCTCCTTCGCGCTGATCGAGGATCACCCGCGCTTTCGCGACGTGAAGCTCGGCATCATCGTCTCCTCGCTGCGCGCGCTGCAGCTGTTCCTGAAAAAGAGCGCGCGCACCGGCCGCCTGCCCGACTACGTGGTGGTCGAAGGCCCGCTGGCCGGCGGCCACCTCGGCTTCGGCATGGACTGGGCCGAATACGACCTGGCCACCATCACCGCCGAAATCCAGGCCTGGCTGAAGACCGAGCAGCTCGACATTCCGCTAATCCCGGCCGGCGGCATCTTCACAGGCACCGACGCGGTCAACTTCCTCGAAGCCGGCGCAGCCGCCGTGCAGGTGGCTACGCGCTTCACCGTCACGCACGAGTGTGGCCTGCCCGAGGATGTGCAGCAGCACTACTTCACCTCCGACGAAGATGACATCGAGGTGAACCAGATCTCGCCCACCGGCTATCCGATGCGCATGCTCAAGAGCAGCCCGGCGATCGGCGACGGCATCCGCCCCAACTGCGAGGCCTACGGCTACCTGCTCGACGCCAAGGGCAACTGCCAGTACATCGACGCCTACAACCGCGAAGTGGCCCTGCACCCCGACGCCAAGCGCATCAAGGTGATGGACAAGACCTGTCTATGCACCCACATGCGCAACTTCGACTGCTGGACCTGCGGGCACTACACCTATCGCCTGAAAGACACCACGCGCCAGGGCGACGACGGTCGCTACCAGATCCTGACCGCCGAGCACGTGTTCAAGGACTACCAGTTCAGCAAGGACAACACCATCGCCTTGCCGTAAGCGGCGCATTTCAAGACCGCACGCGCCGCCCCAACCGGCGCGTGCTCGTCGCCCCCCCTCAGGCCGTTTCGCGCTCCGCCGCAGCAGCCCCGCCCGCCGGTTTGCGATTGGGTGCCCGATAGGCCACGGCCGGCTTCATCAGATGGCCGAGCTTGCTCGCCTTGGTGTCCAGATAGGCCGTGTTGTAGGGGTTGCGGCCGACTTGCAGCGGCACCCGCTCCACCACCAGCAGCCCATGGCTGCGCATGCTCTCGAGCTTGCGCGGGTTGTTGGTCATCAGGCGCAGCGCGCGCACCCCCAGATGCGCCAGCATCGGCTGGCAGATGCCGAAATCGCGCATGTCGGCCGGAAAGCCGAGCTGCTCGTTGGCCTCCACCGTGTCGGCGCCTTCGTCCTGCAGCTTGTAGGCGCGGATCTTGTTGAGCAGACCGATGCCGCGCCCTTCCTGGCGCAGGTAGAGGATCACCCCCCGCCCCTCGGCCACGATCTGGCGCATCGCCGCCTCCAGCTGGTAACCGCAGTCGCAGCGTTCGCTGAACAGGCCGTCGCCGGTCAGGCATTCGGAGTGGATCCGCGCCAGCACCGGCGTGCCGTCGGTGACGTCGCCATGGGTCAGCGCCAGATGCTCGATGCCGGTGGCGGTGTCTTCGAAACCATGCAGCGTAAACACGCCGAAACGGTTCGGCAGTTTGCAGGCTTCGACAAAACGAACGGTCATTCAGGGTTCTCCTAGGGCATTGTTATTGTCTCGCCGCCAGCGGCGGTCGAGGGTCGCGTGCGCCAGGCCGCGACAGGGCATATCAGTGACAGTATCCGTGCCGCCCCGTTCCTTCAAGCCGGACGACGCGACGGCAGCAGCAGATGCAGGCCGATCGCCGCCACCGCGCACAGGCTCACGCCCTGCAGGCTGAAGCCGTCGAGGTTGACCGCCAGCCCGCCGATACCACACACCAGCACCGTGGACACGATCACCAAGTTGCGCGGCTCGTCCATGCTCACGCGCGCGGTGATCAGCGTCTTCAGGCCGATGCTGGCCACCGAGCCGAACAGCAGCATCATGATGCCGCCCATCACCGGCACGGGCACCGACTGCAGGATGGCGCCAAACTTGCCGAAAAAGGCCATGGCGATGGCAAACACCGCCGCCCAGGTCATCACCACCGGGTTGAAATTGCGCGTGAGGGTCACCGCGCCGGTCACCTCCGAATAGGTGGTCACCGGCGGCCCGCCGATCAGGCCGGCGAACAGCACCGCCAGCCCGTCGCCCGCCAGGGTGCGATGCAGGCCCGGCTTCTCGGTGTAGTCCTGGCCGGTGATACCGCCGATGGCCACCACGTCGCCCACATGCTCGATCGCCGGCGCCAGCGCCACCGGCAACATGAACAGCACCGCCTTCCACTCGAAGCTCGGCGCCACGAAGGTGGGCACGGCAAACCACGGCGCCGCCGCGATCTTGCTCAGATCCACCAGCCCCAGCATCACGCTGAGCACATAGCCGACCAACACCCCGGCAAGAATCGGCACCAGACGCAGGAAACCGCGCGCGAACACCGACACCGCAATCGTCGTCAGCAAGGACGCGGCCGCCACCACCATCGCCGTGCCGTAGGGCACCAGCACGGCCGCGCCGTCGCCGGTCTTGCCCATCGCCATGTTCACCGCCACCGCCGCCAGCGACAACCCGATGATCATGATGATCGGCCCGATCACCACCGGCGGCATGAAGCGATGCACGATCTCGGCGCCATGTTTGCGCACCAGTGCGGCAAACACGAAATAGACGAGGCTCACACAGGCCAGCGCACCCATGGTGGCCGACACGCCCCAGGCCTGCGTGGCGTAGATGATCGGCGCAATGAAAGCGAAGCTGGAGCCCAGGAAGATCGGCACCTGCCGTCCGGTCATCGCCTGGAAGAGCAGCGTGCCCACCCCCGCACCGAGCAGCGCCAGACTGGGGTTGAGGCCGGTGAGCAGCGGCACCAGCACCAGCGCGCCGAATGCCACGAACAGAATCTGCGCGCCGGCGATGGCCTGGCGCCACTGGGGCTCGGCGCCCTGGATGGGAAGCTCACGCATGCAGGTTCTCCTGGACGGGGTCGAGCCCCGGATGTGTTCTTGAATGCAGGACAGCGCCCCGGGCTTACCCGTGCTTGGTCCCGAAGATCTTGTCGCCCGCATCCCCCAGCCCCGGGATGATGTAGCCGACCTCGTTCAGGTGGCTGTCGATGCTGGCGGTGTAGATGTCCACATCCGGGTGCTGCTCGGCCATCAGCGCGATGCCCTCCGGTGCGGCGACCAGCACCAGGGCCTTGATGTGGGTGCAGCCCTTGCGCTTGAGCATGTCGACGGTGGCTGCCATCGAGCCGCCGGTGGCCAGCATGGGGTCGATGATGATCGCCATGCGCTCGGCCAGATGGCCGACGAACTTCTCGAAGTAGGGCTCGGGGCGCAGCGTCTCTTCGTTGCGCGCGATGCCCGCCACACTCACCTTGGCGCTGGGGATCATGTCGAGCACACCGTCGAGCATGCCCAGCCCGGCGCGCAGGATCGGCACCACCGTCACCTTCTTGCCCTTGATCCGCTGCACCTCGACCGGTCCGTCCCAGCCGGGGATGGTCACCGTCTCGAGCGGGAAGTCCTGGCAGGCCTCGTAGGCCAGCAGGCGGGCGATTTCGGCGGTCAGCTCGCGGAATTTCTTGGTGCTGATGTCGGCTTCGCGCATCAGGCCGATCTTGTGCTTGACGAGCGGGTGGGCGATTTCGGTAATGGACATGGCGGCAGATGGCAAAGACGACGGGCGCGCGGCGGGCGCCGCGACGAATCGCGCTAGTTTACTCCGCCGCCGCCCGGCGCGCCTCGTCCTTGACCGGATCGGTGGGCGCGGGCGGCGCCATCCCCTAGAATCCGCTCTTTCTCCCGCGCGATCCGCATCCACCATGCTCGATTCGTTCTTCCAGCTCCGGGCCCACGGCACCACCGTGCGCACCGAGGTCCTGGCCGGTCTGACCACCTTCCTGACCATGGCCTACATCATCTTCGTAAACCCCGACATCCTCTCGGCCGCCGGCATGCCGAAGGACGCGGTGTTCGTCGCCACCTGCCTGGCCGCGGCGCTCGGCTCGCTGATCATGGGCCTGTGGGCCAATTACCCGATCGCGCTGGCGCCGGGCATGGGGCTCAATGCCTATTTCGCCTTTGCCGTGGTGCAAGGCATGGGCTTTACCTGGCAGGCGGCGCTCGGGGCGGTATTCATCTCCGGCGTGCTGTTCGTCCTGATCAGCCTGTTCCGCATCCGCGAGTGGATCGTCAACGCCATCCCGCATTCGCTCAAGCTGTCGATTTCGGCCGGCATCGGCCTGTTCCTGGCGATCATCGGGCTCAAGAACGCGGGCATCATCACCGGCCATCCGGCCACCTTGCTGACGCTCGGCAACCTGCATGCGCCGGGGCCGATCCTCGCTGCCCTCGGTTTCGTGCTGATCGCCGCCCTGGCCTACCGCAAGGTGCCCGGCGCGATCATCATCGGCATCCTGGTGGTGACCGTGGCCGGCGTGCTCACCGGCCAAGCCGAGTTCGCCGGCGTGTTTGCCCCGCCGCCCTCGCTGGCGCCGACCTTCCTGCAGATGGACCTGGCCGGTGCGCTCAACGCCGGCCTGCTGACGGTGATCATGACCTTCTTCCTGGTCGAGCTGTTCGACGCCTCGGGCACCCTCATCGGCGTGGCCCACCGTGCCGGCCTGCTCGACGCCAACGGCAAGCTGCCCCGCCTGAACCGCGCCCTGCTGGCCGACTCGACCGCCATCGTCGCCGGCGCCGCCATGGGCACCTCGTCCACCACCGCCTACATCGAATCGGCCGCCGGCACCGCGGTCGGCGGGCGCACCGGGCTGACCGCCGTGGTGGTCGCGCTGTGCTTTCTGGCCGCGCTGGTGCTGGCGCCGCTGGCCGGCACCGTGCCGGCCTTCGCCACCGCGCCAGCGCTGATCTACGTCGCCATCCTGATGACCCGCGGCCTGGCCGAGATCGACTGGGACGACATGACCGAAACCGCCCCCGCCGTGGTCACCGCGGTGGCGATTCCCTTCACCTTCTCCATCGCCCACGGCATCGCCTTCGGCTTTCTGAGCTATGTGGCGATCAAGTTGCTGGCCGGGCGCACCCGCGACCTGTCGCCGGCGGTGGTGGTGATCGCTGCCGTGTTCCTGATGAAATTCATTTTCCTGGAGTGATCATGCAAAGCGCCGCCGACATCCTTCGCCAGCACATCCGCACCGTGCCCGACTGGCCGCAGCCGGGCGTGCAGTTTCGCGACATCACCCCGGTGCTGCAGGATCCGGTGTGTTTCCGGCTGCTGGTGCAGACCCTGGTGGTGCGCTACATGCCGCGCGACATCGATGTGGTCGCCGGCATCGACGCGCGCGGCTTCATCCTCGGCGCGGTGGTCGCGCACGAGCTGAACGTCGGCTTCGTGCCGGTGCGCAAGAAGGGCAAGCTGCCCTTCAAGACCGTGTCGGAAGAGTACGAACTCGAATACGGCTCGGCCACCGTCGAGCTGCACACCGACGCCGTAAAAACCGGCGACCGGGTGCTGCTGGTCGACGACCTGATCGCCACCGGCGGCACCATGATGGCCGCCAAAAAACTCATCGAGCGGCTCGGCGGCACCATCGTCGAAGGCGCCGCCATCGTCGATCTGCCCGAACTGGGCGGCTCCGCGCTGCTGCGCGCCGCCGGCCTCCCACTGTTCACCCTGGTCGACTACGCCGGCCACTGAAGGAAACCCCATGTCTGTCGATCTGAAAGAAATCCGCCGCGCCATGGACGAGGCCGACTGCCTCGCCGACAACGCCGCCGTCGAAGCCGCCCTGGACAAGATGGCCGCCGAGATCACCGAGCCGCTGCGCAACACCAACCCGCTGGTCTTCGTGGTCATGAACGGCGGCCTGATCCTCGCCGGCCGCCTGCTGCCGCGCCTGGGCTTCCCGCTCGAAGTCGCCTACCTGCACGCTACCCGCTACGGCCATGCGCTGCAGGGCAATCTGCTCGACTGGCGCGTGCGCCCCACGCAAGACCTGCGCGGGCGCACCGTGCTGGTACTCGATGACATCCTCGACGAGGGCCACACCCTGGCCGCCATCGTCGACCACCTCAAGGCCGAAGGCGCCGCCTCGGTGCACACCGCGGTGTTGGTGCACAAGGCACATGACCGCAAGGCCATCCCCGGCATGCGCGCGGACTTCACCGGGCTCGACATCCCCGACCGCTTTCTGTTCGGCTGCGGCATGGACTACAAGGGCTACTGGCGCAACGCGCCGGGGATTTACGCGCTGAAGGGACATTGAGCCGCGCTCGGCCGCCGGAGGCACTCCCCGGCCGTAGGGCGGAAGAGCGAAGCGTCATCCGCCACTTCGAGGAAATCGCCATCACATCCGGCGGAAGGCGCTACGCTTTTCCGCCCTACGCAATCTAAGCCGATTGCCTGGACACACCCCGCGTCGTCCTCAAAATGGCCGCATCTGTTTTGGGTATCTGAAAGCACCGTAGGGCGGGATTCATCCCGCCAAAACATCGCCATCACCGCTGGCCGGATGAATCCGGCCCTACTCCCCGCGAAAATCCTCGGGGAACAGGTGGTGCCGGTTGAGCTTGTCGTAGAGCGTCTTGCGCGGGGTGTCGAGCACCTCGGCGGCAGCGGTGACATTGCCGTGGGTCTGGCGCAGCGCGGCTTCGATCAGCTGGCGCTCGTAGCGCTCCATCTGGCGCGCCAGCGAGCCGCCCGTGCTGCCGGCAGTGTCGGCGGCGGGGCGGCGGCCGGCCACGCCGAGGCAGAAGCGGTCGACCGCGTTGCGCAGTTCGCGCACGTTGCCGGGCCAGTCCTGCTGCATCCAGCCGGCCATGTCTTCCTCGCGCCACATCGGCGGATCGAGCCGGTAGCGTGAGGCCGCTTCGCGCAGAAAGTGTGCGGCCAGCAGCGGGATGTCGGCCTTGCGTTCGCGCAGCGGCGGCAGCTCGAGGCCGACCACGTTGAGCCGGTAGTAGAGATCGGAGCGAAAGCGCCCGGCGTCGGACAGCGCCTTGAGGTCGGCCTTGCTGGCGGCGATGATGCGGCAATCCACGGGAATCGCGGCATTGCTGCCGAGCCGCTCGACCACGCGCTCCTGCAGCACCCGCAGCAGCTTGACCTGCAGCACCGCCGGCATGGTCTCGATCTCGTCGAGAAACAGGGTGCCGCCGCGCGCATGCTCGATCTTGCCGATGCGCCGCTTGAGCGCACCGGTGAAGGCGCCGGCCTCATGGCCGAAGATCTCGGATTCGAACACCGTTTCGGGCAGCGCGCCGCAGTTGATCGCCACGAACTCGCCGGTGCGCCCGCTGGCGGCATGGATGGCGCGTGCAGCCACTTCCTTGCCGGTGCCGGTTTCGCCGTAGATGAGCACGTCGGCCTCGGTCGGGCCGATGGCGGCGATGGTGTGGCGCACGCGGCGCATCGGCGGGGCATCGCCGATCAAGGAGACCGACTCGCGCGCCGACAGGCTGGCCTTGAGGCGGCGGTTCTCGATCACCAGTGCGCGGCGGTCCTGCGCGCGGCGCACCACCTCGACCAGGCGATCGGAGGAAAAGGGCTTCTCGATGAAGTCGTAGGCGCCCTCGCGCATCGCCGCCACCGCCATGGTGATGCCGCCGTGCCCGGTGATCAGCACCACCGGGATCTCGCGGTCGATGGCCATCACCGCGCGCAGCAGGGCCAGGCCGTCCATGCCGGGCAGGCGCACGTCGCACACCACGGTGCCGGGAAAGTCCGGACCGATGCGCGCCAGCGCCGGTTCGGCGGCGTCGAAGCCGCGCGCGGGCAGGTCGTCGAGTTCGAGCGCCTGCTCGATGCCCAGGCGCACCTGCGGGTCGTCCTCGATCACGATCACATGCGGTCGGTGGTCAGGCATGTCCTCAGAACTCCCCACGCGCCAGCGGCAGGCGCAATTCGAAACAGGCGCCGCCGCCATCGTCGTTGGCAGCGGTCAATGATCCTTGCAGGCTTTCGGCGATCAGCCGCGAGATCGCCAGCCCCAGGCCGAGGCCCTTGCCCACCGGTTTGGTGGTGAAGAAGGGTTCGAACAGGTGCGGCCACACCTGCGGGTCGATGCCGCCGCCGGTGTCGCGCAGGCGAATGATGCCCTCTGCGCCCTCGATGCGGGTGTCGATCGACAGCTCGCGCGCCGCCGCGCCTTCCATGGCGTCGATGGCATTGACCGCCAGATTGACGATGACCTGCTCCAGGCGCGTGATGTCGGCCTTGACCGCCAGGCCGGCCGTGGCATGGCGCACCGTGACCGTGACATCGGCGCCCTGGCGGCGCGACTCGACCAGCAGCAGGGCGTTGTCGATGGCGTCGGCCACATCCACCGGCACCAGCGTGTCGGCGCTCTTGCGCGAGAAGGTCTTGAGCTGCGCCACGATGCGTCCCATGCGCTGGGCCACGCGGGCGATATGGCCGAGGTTTTCGGCGGCGGCCTCGGGCTTGTCGCGTTCTATGAAACGGCGCGCATTGTCGGCCAGGGTGGTCAGCGCGGCCAGCGGCTGATTGAGTTCGTGCGTCACGCCCGCGGCCATCTGCCCGAGCACCGCCAGCTTGCCGGCCTGCACCGCGGTGTCGCGGGTGCGCGTCAGGATCTGCTCGGCGTCCTTGAGCGCGCCGACGCGTTCTTCGAGCGTGCGGTTGGCGGTCACCAGTTCGGCGGTGCGCTCGGCGATGCGCGCTTCGAGGTCGGCCTGCACCCGCTCCAACGCCGCCCGGGCCGCGCGGCGCTCCTGGGTGCGGCGGCGGCGCGTATGCCACAGGCCGATGGCCATCACCAGCAGCAGCACCGCGAGGGTCAGGGCAGCGGCCATGACCAGGGCCAGTTTGCGCGCGTCGGTGAGGTCGGCCAGGATGATCAGCCGCCAGTCGTAGTCGGGCAGGGCGATGGATTCGGACAGCAGCGCCTGGGCTTTCCCGTCGGCGGCGACGAAGGGCAGCGCCCGGCCGGTCAGTTCCAGGCGCCGGCCGCTGCCGTCGGCGTTGAGGATCGGCTTGCCGTCGGTGGCCAGCAGCAGCGCCAGGTCGGCATCGAGGTATTGCCGGGTGCGCGCCAGCGCCTCGCGGTCGGCCCCGCCCAGCGGAAACAAGCTGCGGAACTTCCAGCTCGGCGAGGAGGCCAGCACCACCACGCCCAGCCGGTCGGCCACCAACAGCAGATCGCCGGAGCGGCGCCAGGCGTCTTCCAGCGCGTCGAGGCGGATCTTGACCACCGCCACGCCGGTGATCACGCCATCTACATAGACCGGGGCGGAGAGGAAATAGCCCGCCTCCAGGGTAGTCACGCCAACACCGAAGAAACGCCCCGGCCGGCCGGCCATGGCGTCATGAAAATAGGGGCGGAAGCCGTAGTTCTTGCCGACGAAGGAGGTCGACTCGCGCCAGTTGCTCGCCGCCAGCACCTTGCCGCCGGCATCGAGCAGGTAGGTGACATGGATCACCGGGTCCTGGCTGACCTCTTCCAGGTAGCGATTGACGGCCGCCGCCT
Organism: Denitromonas iodatirespirans; assembly: GCF_018524365.1. Classification (GTDB taxonomy): domain Bacteria; phylum Pseudomonadota; class Gammaproteobacteria; order Burkholderiales; family Rhodocyclaceae; genus Nitrogeniibacter; species Nitrogeniibacter iodatirespirans. The sequence continues at coordinate 16,846 of NZ_JAEKFT010000016.1, read as the reverse complement.
GCTCGCCGTCCTGCGCCTGGGCGAGCAGGCCGCGCACCCGCCCGTCGAGGCCGATCACATTGGGCAGCAGACGGAATTCCTCCAGCGTCTGCGCCAGGGTGCGGCGGTAGAACTCCAGCCGGAGCTGGCTGAACTCGGCCAGCTGCGTCACTTCCCGGCTGAGGAAGGCCTGGTAGCTGGCCACACCGAGCACCACCGCCAGCAGGCCGAGCACGAGCAGCGGCTGCAGGAAGCGGTAGGCGGCACGGGTCAGCGGCATGGGGTCGAGGGCACGGCGGGGGGTGGCAGTGCCGAGCATACGGCCTTGCACGCCGCCGGCCAAGATCCGCCCTCCCGCGCCGCTTCAGGCGCTCAGGCAGCGGCAACCAGTTTGCGCCGGCGCCACCAGGCGGTGCCGAGCACCACCGCCGCCACCGCCAGGCCGACTTCGTCGGTGATCGGCTGTGCCGTCACCAGCAACACGGCGCCAGCGCCGGCGACCACACGGGTCGGCCAGCCCAGCTTCGCCCCCAGGTAGCCGATGCTCGCCGCGCCCCACAGGATGATCGCCATCACCGCCTTGAAGACGATGTAGAGCACCGCGAGCACGGTCCAGTCGCCCTGCAGCATCAGCTCGGGCGCATACACCGCCATGTAGGGAACGATGAAACCGGCAATCGCGATACGCAGCGCCTGCATGCCGATCTTCATGCCCGAGGTGCGCGCGATCGGCGCCGCCGCGAAGGCCGCCAGGGCCACCGGCGGGGTCAGGTCGGCCATGATGCCGAAGTAGAAGACGAACATGTGGCTGACCACCAGCGGCACGCCCAGTTCGAGCAGGGCCGGCGCGGCCAGCGAGGAGGTGATGATGTAGTTGGGAATGGTCGGGATGCCCATGCCCAACAGCAGGCACACCAACATGGTCAGCACCAGCGAGAGGATCAGGCTATCGCGGCCCAGGTCGATGATGGTGTTGGCGAACATGGTGGCCGCGCCGGTCAGCGTCAGGCAGCCGATGATCACACCCACCAGGGCGCAGGCCACGCCCACCGGCAGCGCATGGCGCGCGCCTTCGGCCAGTGCGGTGACCGCCGCCTTGAGGGTGTCGCGCCCGCCCTGGACCACGAAGCAGGCCAGCACCAGCAGCGCGATGAGGCCGAAGAAGACGCCAATGCCGAACTTGAGAAAGGCCGAGCAGGCCAGCGCCAGCGCCACCCAGAAGGCCACCCGCAGGGCGGTGCCCTTGAGGCGCAGGGCCACCGCGGTACCGAAGATCAGCATGGCGGTCAGCGCCAGGCCGACGGTGCCGGAGAACAGCGGGGTGAAGCCGGAGAACAGCAGCCACACCAGCACGCCCAGCGGCACCAGCAGATACCAGTCGCGCTTGAGCGCGGCGATGGGGTCCGGGCACTCGCTCTTGGGCAGGCCGACCAGCTTCTTGCGACCAGCCTCAAGGTGCACCATCAGGAAGGCGGTGAAGAAGTACAGCGCGGCCGGAATCGCCGCCGCCAGACAGATCTCGACATAGGGCACGCCGATGGTCTCGGCCATGATGAAGGCCACCGCGCCCATCACCGGCGGCATGATCTGCCCGCCCATGGAACTGGTCGCCTCGACCCCGCCGGCAAATTCGCTGCTGTAGCCGAATTTCTTCATCAGCGGGATGGTGAATTGGCCGGTGGTGACCACGTTGGCCACGCCCGAGCCGCTGATGGTGCCCATCAGGCCCGAGGACACCACCGACACCTTGGCCGGCCCGCCATGGGTGTGGCCCACGGTGCCGAGCGCGAAATCGGTGAACAAACGGATCATGCCGGCCTGTTCGAGAAAGGTGCCGAACAGGATGAACAGGAAGATGTAGCTCGACGACACATAGGTCGGAATGCCGTAGATACCTTCGGTGCCGAAGCCGAGCTGGTCGATCACCTGCGACAACGCGTAGCCGCGATGCGCCAGATCGCCCGGCAGGTATTGCCCGAAGAGGGTGTAGGCGAGAAAGCCCAGACAGATGAGCGGCAGGGCCCAGCCCATGACGCGGCGCGCCGCTTCGAACACCATGACGATGGTCACCGCGCCGATCACGAGATCGAGGTCGGTCGGATCGCCCGCCCGCTGGATCAGGTCGCCTTCATAAATCCAGTGGTAGAAGGCCATGAAAAAGCCGGCCAGCCCGACCAGCCACAGCACCCCCGCGACCCCGTCGAAGCGCGGCCGGACGGCGGCGGCGATGCCGAAGGTCATCAGCATCAGAAAGCCCACGTGGACCGCCCGCACGATCGTGGACGACAAGGGGCTGAAGGACGCGGTGATGATCTGGAATGCCGAAAACAGGATGCCGATCAAAAACAGCATGCGTGCCTGGGGCCCCAGCGACCAGCCGTACGACAACTGCGCGTGAGAGTCAGACATGGTGAGGTCTCCTCGCACCGGGCGGTGCGGTGTTTCGTTATTGTCTTGGCGGCCGCCCCCGAGGGGACGGCCGTGGCATCAAAGTCGCTTACTGCTTGGCGGCCTTGCTGGCTTCAGCATAGAAGCGGGCAGCCCCCGGGTGCAACGGCACCGGCAGACCGGTCGAGGCTTTCTCCAGCACGATGCCCTTGGCGGCGGAGTGCGCTGCCACCATGGCATCCATGTTCGAGAACATGGCCTTGACCATGGCGTAGACGGTATCGGCATCGACACCTTCGTGGGTCACCAGGATGTTGCGGATCGCCACGGTCGGCACATCGGTGGTCTGGCCCTCGTAGGTGTTGGCCGGCACCACGCCCTGCTGGTAGGCCGAGTCACCGATCTTCTCCACCACGTCGGCCGGCACCGGCACCACCACGATCTTCATGGTGCTGGCCAGATCGCGCAGCGAGGCCACGCCCAGGCCGGCGGACTGCAGGGTGGCGTCCAGCTGGCGGTTCTTGATCAGCTCGACCGACTCGCCGAAGGGCAGGTATTCCACCTTCGACAGGCCTTCATAGCCGATACCGGCGGCCTTGAGCACGGCACGGGCGTTCAGCTCGGTACCGGACTTGGGCGCGCCCACGGAAACCCGCTTGCCCTTGAGGTCGGCCAGCGTCTTGATGCCCGACTCTTCGGAGGCCACGATCTGGATGTAGTTCGGGTAGATCGCCGCCACGCCGCGCAGCTTGTCCAGCTTCTGCTTGAAGCCCGCTTCCGCGTCGCCCTTCCAGGCATCGGACACGGCGTCGGCGAGGGCAAAGCCCACTTCGCCGCGACCGGCCTGCAGCAGGTTCAGGTTTTCCGCGCTGGCCTTGGTCGACTGGACGCTGACCTTGGACTCGGGCAGCGCCTTGCCGATCTGCTGCGACAACGCCACGCCCAAGGGGTAGTAGATCCCGCTGGTACCGCCGGTCAGCACGTTGATGAACTTCTGCTCGGCCTGGACGCCGGTCGACACGATCAGGGCAGCGGTGGCCAGCCCCAGGGTACGGATCAATTTCATGGTGGTCTCCTCCATGGATGACTTGGAATACTTGCGTCGGCGGGCAAACGAGACGGCGGCGCAGTGAGGGAGAACTCCACCCCCGTTCGCGCCCGGCCTGGGAGACCTTTGCAAGCCCCGGGCCAGTTTCCGCACACCCGGCTTTTCCCCACCGAATCAATCGTTTAATCGAAACACCGGATCGCTCTCCCCGGTCAAGTGTGCGGGCATCCGCCCAGTGTGCGCCGCCGCCGTGCGAAATGTCGCACAAGTATCGGCCCATCGTGCCGTTACTGCTGGCTGATCGCTACACTTGTATCTATTCGTTCGCCGCCCGCCGGCGGAACGCGCCGTTTGTCAGGAGGGATCGTGATACCGGCCGCCCCCAACACCCGCCTCCTGATCGTCGACGACACCCCGGAAAACCTGGCCGTGCTCGGCGACGTGCTGCAGCCCGAATACACCGTCCAGGCCACCACCTCCGGCGAGCGGGCGCTGGCCATCGCCGCCCAGGACCCGCAGCCCGACCTCATTCTGCTCGACATCATGATGCCCGGCCTGGACGGCTACGCGGTGCTCGACCGCCTGCGCAGCAACCCGGCCACCCGCGACATCCCGGTGATCTTCCTGACCGCGCTGGACGATACCCGCGACGAAGAACACGGCCTGAACCTCGGCGCCGCCGACTACATCGCCAAACCGATTCGCCCGGCGCTGGTGCTGGCGCGGGTGCGCACCCAGCTCGACGTCAAGCGGGCGCGCGACACGCTGCGCGATCACAACCTCTTTCTCGAGTCCGAAGTGGCCCGGCGCATGGCCGAAAACGACCATATCCAGGCGGTCAGCATCCGTGCCCTGGCGCACCTGGCCGAAACCCGCGATCCGGAAACCGGCAACCACATCCTGCGCACCCAGGCCTATGTCGAGCACCTGGCCCGCGCCCTGGCCGCGCATCCGCGCTTCGCCGCCACGCTCACCCCGCGCTACATCGAACTGCTGGCCCGCTCGGCCCCGCTGCACGACATCGGCAAGGTCGGCATCCCCGACCACATCCTGCTCAAGCCGGGCAAGCTCGACGCCGACGAATGGGCCATCATGCAGACCCACTCGGTACTCGGCGCCACCGCGCTGGCCCAGGCCGAACAGGATGTGCGCGAGGCCGTGCCCTTCCTCGCCCTGGCCAAGGAGATCGCCCGTCACCACCATGAGCGCTGGGACGGCAGCGGCTACCCCGACGGCCTGGCCGGCGAGGCGATTCCGGTATCGGCGCGGCTGATGGCGCTGGCCGACGTCTTCGACGCGCTGATCCACGCCCGGGTGTACAAGCCCGCGCTGCCGCTCGATACGGCCCGCGACATCATCGTCGCCGGGCGCGGCAGTCATTTCGATCCGGCCGTGGTCGACGGCTTCCTCGCGCATTTCACCGCCTTCGTCGACATCGCCGAGCGTTACCGTGACCCCGACTGAGCCCACCCCCTTCCCGCGCCCCGCCGAGCAACGCGGCCGCGTGCTGCGCATCGTGGCGCTGTATGCCCTGTTCGCCGGCCTGTGGATCGTGTTTTCCGACCGGGCGGTCGAGCACCTGTTCACCGACCCCGCCCAACTGGCCACGGCCAACACCTTCAAGGGGCTGGCCTTCGTGCTGGTCACGTCGCTGCTGCTCTACGGCTTGGTGTCGCGCCTGGCCCGCCAGATCACCGACACCGCGCGGGCCGCCTACACGGCGCAGGCCGAGCATCTGCAAGCCCTCAAACTGCTCGACGCCATCGCCAACGGCTCCCGGGACGCCATCTTCGCCAAGGACAGCGACGGCCGTTATCTGCTGTTCAACCCCGAGGCCGGCCGCGTGACCGGCACCGTGCCGAGCGCCATGGTCGGGCGTGACGACACCGCCATCTTCCCGCCGGCGCAGGCGGCGCTGGTCATGGCCAACGACCGTCAGGTCATGGCACGCAATCAGGTCGAGACCTTCGAGGAAGATCTGACCACCCAGGACGGCGAAGTCACCTTCATGGCCACCAAGGGCCCGCTGCATGACGCCGACGGCCGGGTCGTCGGCCTGTTCGGCATCTCGCGCGACATCACCCGCCTGCGCCGCGCCGAGCGCTCGCTGGCCACGCAGAACCTCACGCTCGAAATGGTCGCCTCGGGCGCGCCGCTGCGCGACACGCTGGACGCCCTGGCCCGCACCCTCGAAGCCCACGGCGCGGGCATGAAGGTATCGATCCTGCTGCTCGACGCAGCGCGCGGCACCCTGCACAACGGCGCCTCCCCCAGCCTGCCGGCCGACTATGTGGCAGCCATCGACGGAGAACCCATCGGTGAAGCCCAAGGCTCCTGCGGCACCGCCGCCTGGCGCCGCGCGGCGGTCATCGTCGAGGACATCGCCACCGATCCGCTGTGGGCCCGCTACAAGGATGCCGCACTCGCCTTCGGCCTGCGCGCCTGCTGGTCCACCCCGATCCTCGGCAACGACGGCGGCGTGCTGGGCACCTTCGCGCTGTACTACGACCACCCGGCCAAGCCCTCGGCCTGGCACCTGGACCTGATCGACCAGGCCATCCATGTCGCCGCCATCGCCATCACCCGCGACCGCGAAGAAGCGCTGCTGCGGCAACTGTCGCTGGCGGTCGAGCAAAGCCCCGAGAGCATCGTCATCACCGACCTCGACGCCCGCATCGAGTATGTGAACGACGCCTTCTGCCATATCAGCGGCTACACGGCGGCGGAAATCGTCGGCCAGAATCCGCGCATCCTGCAATCGGGCGGCACGCCGCCGGCCGTGCACCGCGACATGTGGGCCACCCTCACCCGCGGCGAGGTGTGGCAGGGCGAACTGCACAACAAGCGCAAGGACGGCTCGCTGTACATCGAGCAGGCGATCGTCAGCCCGATCCGCCAGGCCGACGGGCGCATCACCCACTATCTGGCGATCAAGCAAGACATCACCGAGCAAAAGCGCGTGGCCGACGAGCTGGCGCGCCACCGCCATCACCTCGAAGAACTGGTCGAAGCGCGCACCGCCCAGCTGGTCGACGCTCAGCTCAAGGCCGAAGACGCCAGCCGCGCCAAGAGCGCCTTTCTGGCCAACATGAGTCACGAGATCCGCACGCCGATGAACGCCATCGTCGGCCTCTCCCACCTGCTCGCCCGCGACCACCCGACCCCCAAGCAGGCCGAACGGCTGGCCAAGATCGAGGTGTCGGCGCGCCATCTGCTGACCCTACTCAACGACATCCTCGACCTGTCCAAGATCGAAGCCGGCAAGCTGGTGCTCGAACAGCTCGACTTCTCGGTCGACACCGTGCTCGATCAGGTCCACTCGCTGATTGCCCCGCAGGCGCAGGAGAAGTCCTTGCGCGTGGTGGTCGAAGGCACCGGCGAATCGACCTGGGTGCGCGGCGACCCGACCCGGCTGCGCCAGGCGCTGCTCAACTACGCCGGCAACGCCGTCAAGTTCACCGAGGCCGGCCAGATCACCCTGCGGGCACGCATCGAAGCGCGCTGCGCCGATCGGCTGACCCTCCACTTCGCAGTGAGCGACACCGGCATCGGCATCGCCCCGGAAACCTGCGGCCAGCTGTTCAACGCCTTCGAACAGGCCGACACCTCGACCACCCGCAAATACGGCGGCTCCGGCCTGGGCCTGGCCATTGCCCGGCGGCTGGCCGAGTTGATGGACGGCACGGTCGGTGTGGACAGCACCCCAGGCGAAGGCAGCACGTTCTGGCTCACGGTGACCCTGCCGCACGGCCAGGCCCAGCACGCGCCCGCCGTCGCCGACACCCCCGTGGCCGTGGCCGAGCCCGCGTCGCTGCGTCTGCTGCTGGCCGAAGACAGTGCCGTCAACCGCGAAGTGGCCCTGGCCCTGCTCAGCGCGCGAGGCTGGGTGGTGGATACCGCCGAAGACGGTGCCCAGGCCCTGAAGGCCGCCCGCGCACGGCCCTACGACCTGATCCTGATGGACATCCAGATGCCGGAGATGGACGGGCTCGAAGCGACCCGCGCCATTCGCGCCCTGCCCGGCTATGCGGCGGTCCCGATCCTGGCCATCACCGCCAACGTGTTCCAGCAGGACCAGGAAGCCTGCCTGAAGGCCGGCATGAACGACTTCATTCCCAAACCGGTGGAACCCGAGCAGCTGTTCGAGACGCTGGCCCGCTGGTTGCCGGCGAGCCCGCCGCCGGCCGACGCACCGGCGGCCGACCCGACCGGCGCCGCCCGCGTGCTGGCCGAGCTACGCCCGCTGCTGGCCGCCAGCGACATGCGCGCCAACACGCTGCTGCAAACCCATGCCGGCCTGATCGGCGCCACCTATGGCGAGGCCGGCCGCCGCCTGATGCGTGAGGTGAGTCGCTTCAACTACCCCGAGGCACTGGCCGCGCTCGATGCCTTGCCGCCCGGCTGAGCACCGACGGCCGGCGCTCAGCGCACGCCGATACCGATATTGATCCCGACCCCCATCCCACTCCCGCCATGGATGCCGAAGCCGCCGAAGAAGCTGCCGTCGCGCGGGAACTGGTAGGTGGTCGAAGTGCGCACCACCCGGTCGTCGCGGAAATGCACATTGAAGAAGGTGGCGGTGCCGGGGTTGCCGCTGTTGCTGATGTTCCAGTCGTACACCGTCTCGCCCGACAGGGCGAAGCGTTCGACCGAGCGCTGCGGGCCGAGCCGCTGCTGCACCTCGTCGAGCGTCATGCCCGGCTGGATCTGCGCCAACCGGTCGGCGGCCAGGCCGTCCCAGGTGTCGACCACCTGGCCGGCCGCATCGAACTTTACCTGGATGAAGGTCGTGCCGAAGGGCTGGGTGGCGTACTGCCACAGCTCGCCACCGTCAGCCTGGGGCAGGATGCGGGTCGGCGCGCCCTGCTCGGCGCGCACCTGGGCGGCGCTCTGGCCCGGCACGATCGGCGGCATCAGCGCGCACCCCGCCAGCCACAGCACCACCACCAGCATCCATCCGCGTTTCATGATCAGCGCCCCTTGTATTCGATGTCGCGCCCGGTGCGCAGCACCTGCCCCTGCGGGTTGAAGTAGACATTGAAATACACCGGCTCGGCCGCAGCGGTGTTGTCGATCAGCCAGTCCCACACGGTTTCGTTCTTGAGCTGGAAGTATTGCGTCTTGGCCGACTTGCCGAGCAGGCGGCGCACCTGGTCCTGGTTCATCCCGGGCTGGATGCGGGTGAACTGCGCCTCGGTGAGCACCTGCTCGACCTTCTGCACCACCTGGCTGCCGTCGATCGTGATCAGGTAGCAGGTGGTGCCCATCGGCTGCTGGGTGTATTCCCAGGTCACCGTGCCATCGTCGTTGCGCCACTCGATGCCCGGCGGGCCGAGCTTGTCGCGCACCTCGAAGGCGGTCGACACCCCCGGTTTGAGGTCTTCGATGACGAACTGGTCGCAGGCACTCAGGCCGAACAGGCTCAGCACACCGCATAGCAGGGACAACAGTTTTTTCATGCGCGCTCCGTGAAAAGCGACCGCACCGTGCGTGGGCGCGCCCCCGGAGCTAGAATGGCGGGGGCTCGACGCACCGATTCCGCGATGTCAGCGGAATGCCGGGACCGCAGATCCCGGGCCACACAGGCAGGCGTCGGCCCCATTCTGACACTCCATCGCTTCCAGGAGGGCTCGCAAAATGCAAAAAACAGTACTCGCACTGGCCCTGTTCGGCCTCGGCCTCGGTGTGGCCCAGGCCGACACCGTCAAGATCGGCCACGCCGGCCCGCTGACCGGCCCGATCGCCCACATCGGCAAGGATGGCGAGAACGGTGCCCGTCTGGCAGTCGAAGACGCCAACGCCGCCGGCGTCACCATCGGCGGCAAGAAAGTCACCTTCGAGCTGATGGGCGAAGACGACCAGGCCGACCCGCGCATGGCCACCACCGCCGCCCAGCGTCTGGCCGATGCCGAAGTGGCCGGCGTGGTCGGCCATGTCACCTCCGGCGCCTCGATCCCCGCCTCGCGTGTGTATGAGCAGGCCGGCATCCCGGTCATCACCCCCTCGGCCACCAACCCCAAGCTGACCCGCCAGGGCTACAAGGTCACCTTCCGCGTGATCGCCAACGATCTGCAGCAGGGCGCGGCCATGGCCAAGTACGCCGCCGAATCGCTCAAGCTCAAGAAGATCGCCATCATCGACGACCGCACCGCCTACGGCCAGGGCCTGGCCGATGCCTTCGGCGAGAGCCTCAAGAGCCATGGCGTGCAGGTGGTGGGCCGCGAGTTCACCAACGACAAGGCCACCGATTTCTCGGCCATCCTGACCAAACTCAAGGGTGCCCAGCCCGACGCCATCTTCTACGGCGGCATGGACGCCCAGGCCGCGCCGATGCTGCGCCAGATGCGCCAGCTCGGCTTCACCGGCAAATTCCTCGGCGGCGACGGCGTGTGCACCGGCGAGATGCTCAAGCTGGCGGCCGAAGCGATCAAGGAAGACACCTACTGCTCGCAGGCCGGCATCCCGATGGAGAAAATGCCCAAGGGCGCCGACTTCAAGGCCCGCTTCAAGAAGCGCTTCAACACCGACGTGCAGCTCTACGCCCCCTACAGCTACGACGCCGCCATGGCGCTGATCGAAGCCATGAAGGCGGCCGGCTCGGCCGAACCGGCCAAGTACCTGCCCGCACTGCAGTCGCTGTCCTACCAGGGCGTGACCGGTCAGATCGCCTTCGACAAGTTCGGCGACATCAAGACCGGCGGCACCACGCTGTTCCAGTACAAGGACGGAAAGTGGGTCACGCTGGACTGATCGCCCCTCGCTGAGCGGCATGGCCCGCCCCCGTGGCGGGCCTTGGCCGGCTATCGCCGCCCGGGCGACGATCGGCCGCCGCACGGCACCTGCCCCATGACCCAACTCCTGCTTTTCATCGCCGGCCTCTTCGCCCTGACGCTCGGTGCCGACGTGCTGGTGCGCGGCGCCGCCCGGCTGGCCCTGTCGCTGGGCCTGTCGCCGCTGGTGGTCGGGCTGACCATCGTCGCCTTCGGCACCAGCGCCCCCGAAATCGCGGTGGCCATCGACGCCGCCCTGGCCGGCCAGTCGGCGCTGACCATCGGCAACGTGGTCGGCAGCAACATCTGCAACCTGCTGCTGATCCTCGGCATCGGCGCGCTGGTCACCCCGCTGTCGATCGCCGGCCAGGTCCTACGCCAAGAAGTGCCGGTCATGATCCTGGCCTCGGCACTGGTCGTGGCGCTGGCCTACAACGGCGTGATCGGCCAGGCCGAAGGCGCCTTGCTGGCCGCCCTGCTGGTGATCTACCTGATCTTTCTGGTGCGCCAGTCGCGCCGCGCCTCGCGCGCCGAGCAGGCCCACTACGGCGACCTGCCGACCGACACCGCCGGTGGTCACTGGGGCCTCGACATACTCAAAGTCGGTGCCGGGCTGGCCCTGCTGGTGCTCGGTGCCGACTGGCTGGTCGAGGCGGCGGTGTTCTTCGCCCGCGCGCTGGGGGTCGACGACCTGGTGATCGGTCTCACCGTGGTGGCGGTCGGCACCTCGCTGCCCGAGATCGCCACCTCGGTCATGGCCGCACTGCGCGGCGAGCGTGACATGGCCATCGGCAACGCCGTCGGCAGCAATGTGTTCAACCTGCTCGGCTGCCTCGGCCTAGCCGGCCTGATCTCGCCCACCGGCCTGCCGGTGCCGGCCGCCGCGCTCGATTTCGACCTGTGGGTGATGCTCGCCGTCGCCGTCGCCTGCCTGCCGGTGTTCGTGGTGCGCCGCGAGATCGCCCGCTGGGAAGGCATCGCCTTCATCGCCTACTACGCCGCCTATGTCGCCTACCTGGTGCTCGACGCCACCGGCAGCGGCGCGCTCAAGACCTTCACCACCGCCATGCTCGGCTTCGTCATGCCGCTGTCGCTGGCCACCCTGATCGCGCTCACCATGCGCCGCCGCCGCTCACGCTAGGTCCTCTCACGGAGTCTGTCCATGGATGCCTTCTGGATCCTGTTATTGCTGATCGGTATCTCGAGCCTGTTCTCGCTCTCCGAGATGGCGCTCGCCTCGGCGCGCAAGGCGCGGCTGCACCAGATGCGCGAAGCGGGCGACGCGCGCGCCGGCATCGCGTTGGCGATCAAGGACGCCCCCAGCCACTTCCTCGCCGCCACCCAGACCGGCATCACCGCCGCCTCGCTGATGGCCGGCATCTTCGGCGAATCGGCGATGAAGACCGGCATCGAAACCACGGTGCAGGACCTGGCCCCCTGGGCCGCCGACTGGGCCGGCCAGATCGCCCTGGCGGCCACCATCGCCATCGTCACCGCGGTGTCCATCGTCTTTGGCGAGATCGTGCCCAAGCGCATCGCCATCGCCCACCCCGAGCAGGTCGCGGTGCGCACCGCGCCGCTCATGCACCTGTTCATCCGCCTGCTGTCGCCGGCCATCCGCTTCCTGTCGTGGTCGGCCGACCGCGTGCTGAACGCCCTGCCCTTCCAGTCGGCGCCGGCCGTCACCGGCGTCGAGGACATCCTCGCCTATGTGGACGAGGGCGAACGCGCCGGCGCCATCGGCCCGGAAGAGAGCCACATGCTGGGCAACGTCTTCCGCCTGGAAGACCGCCGCGTCGGCGCCGTCATGACGCCGGCCGCCGACGTCATCGTGCTCGACCTCCTCTCACCGCGCGAAGACAACCTGCGCTGCCTGCACGACAGCCACCTCTCGCGCTACCCGATCTGCAAGGGCGGGCTGCAGAACGTGATCGGCGTGGCCGAAAGCCGCGACCTGCTGCAGGCCGCGCTGGCCGGCGACATCGACTTCGGCGAAATGCCGATGACCCCGCCGCTGTTCGTCCCCAGCGTGCTGACCCTGATCGACCTGCTGCGCCATTTCCGCACGCATCGCAGCGCCTTCGCCTTCGTGGTCAACGAGTTCGGCCAGACCGAAGGCATCGTCACCCTCTACGACCTGCTGCAGACCGTGGTCGGCGACATGAGCCCCACCGCCGACGACCCCGACGAAGCGCTCGCCGTGCGCCGCCCCGACGGCTCTTGGCTGCTCGACGGCCTGCTGCCGCTCGACGAGATGAAGGAAAAACTCGGCATCCGCCACCTGCCCGACGAGTCGCTCGGCAACTACCACACCGTCGGCGGCTTCGTGCTCGCCATCCTCGGCCGCATCCCCAAAAAATCCGAACGCTTCACCTGCGACGACTGGGCCTTCGAAGTCATGGACGTCGACCGCAACCGGGTCGACCAGGTGCTGGCCTCGCCGATCGACGCTGACAGCACGCCGCTCTGACGAGCGCCGACCGCTTCGCGGCGGCGTTCTCACCCATCCGGCGCAAGCGATCATCGGTTGACTCAGGGCTCGCCGTTCAGCCCAACGACGATTGGTCTGGCGACTTCCGCGTGCGGCCCTCGTCGTATGCATCGACCCGGAAACTGCGCCCGCTCACCTTCAGGCAACGGGGCGGGCGAGCCGGCCGTTGGAGACGCATACGCTCGCGGTGCGCACACTTTTCAGGATATGGCGTTGAAAGCGGATGCTCCGGCTGGAAAACCGTTTCAGCGCATCGCCCCGACAGCCCAGGTGACCGGCCGCGCCACGGTACGCCCGAGCCCATCGAGCACGGCCAGCTGAAAGGCGTTCCAGCGGCTGCCGGCGGTTGGCTTGGGCTCGCCTTCGAGGTCGGGGTCGCAGCGCATCTGCGACCAGCCTTTGTAGTCCTTCACTTCGGGGATGGTGGTGGGGAGGTTTTGGAATTCGGGAAGATGCTTGTACTTTGTTGTTGGTAGATGGTTTTCGACGTCGATGACTCGCATTCCCCAATGGTCTCCAAACGGTTTCGACGTCATGGCAAGTCTTTGATCACGTGTTTCGACGAAAGCCTGTTGTCCAATGACGGTTATAGAAAGCACGTTGTCTTTGCCAGGAAAACCGAAGGGGTGCGTACCAACCCATCTCGCTGTGTTGAAGGTTTTTCCGTAATCCTTCGAAACCTCGAAGGCAGATCCATCTTCGTACGGCACGACCAGATAGCCACTGTCGTTATCGGCGTGCACATATCGCCCGAGAAAGAGGCGCCAGAACTGACTCACTACTTCTGTTCGTATCTCCCGATTCGTGTCGACGAAGCTCACTGCGCCTTCGCACCCGTAGCCGGTTAATTCCAAATAACGATGGTCGTCGAAGCGATATACGATCTGCGTCGACGGTTTCCTCGGCGGTTCGGCGTGACTGGACGGCAGCCACGGAATCAAAGCGCTGATCGCCAGGCCTGCAGACAGCAGACGAGCGGGTTTCTTAAACATCCACTGACCGAACATCCAGCAGGCCAGCGCTAGGCCGAGCACCCATAGCGGAATCAACCAAATCAAAGTGCTCTCCATCGTTTCATTCAGCATGCACGACCGGGAAGCGCGTATCCCGCTGGCGTGTCATCTCGTGCATATGTTCGATCGATTTACGCTGGCGTTGCAGGTCGCGCATGCGCTCTTCCCATTCGCGTGCCGGCCATCGGCTGCGCTCACGCTCAAGACGGGCGATGCGTTCGTCGATCCGGTTTAGCTCCCAGTCGTACAAGGCGGAGTCAGTACTTTCGCTGACCAAGCCGGGGATGACTGGAGGTTTGTTCATTTGTGCTTTGATGCCAGGTGGCAAAATGCCGTCCCGATAATATGCACGATCGAGTGGCTCTGCGCTTTCCCGCCAATCCGCCACCCGCAAAAGCTTCTGCCAAAACGCCCCGCCATCGATCTTGCACGTGTCGTAGCTGCGGCAACGGCCAATGGCCAGGTCGAAGGCCGCTGCACAGCGCGAGGCGGCTTCGTCGAGGACGATGGCTGAATGGTTGGAGGTGGTCGTCGGTGTGTCGCGGGCATGCTCGCGCAGTTCATCCGGTGTCATGAGACGCGTCACAAACAGGCCGTCGGCGGTTGCCGTGGCGCGCACCAGCGTCCAGTGCTCGCCGCGTTCGGCGAAGGCCGCTTCGAGCTCGGCCAGTTCGGCCGGCAAGAGCAGGTGCATATGGCCGCGGGGTAAGGTCCGGGCGCCTGGGCGCGGGTCGGCGCTCTGGAACTGGGTGACGTTGCGCCCCTGTGTGGCCATGGCCGAGGCATTGCCCCCCCAGTCGGACGAACCCAGCGTGTCGCAGCCCGCCGGCAAGGCAAAGGTATAGCCCAGATCGGGCAGCGCCGGGGCGTTGATGTCGCGCACCTGGCCGTCGGGCACATCGCGGTTGGCGAGGACTTCCTTGAAGCCTGGGCGCTGCAGGTCCGGCAGCGTGATCGACCCCGGCGGGCTGTGCATGGCCCGCCCCTGCAGGAAAATGCGCTGCGCCAACGCCGGCGCACAATGCGTCGCCACGCCAGGCGGAATGCCCTGCCAGCCCATGCCCTGCACGTTGCGCAGCGATACCGTTTGGTCATGCGGGCAGAAGTAGTTGAACACCTTGCCGTGGTTGTCGCGCATGGCCAGCGGGTCGGTGGCGACTTTGGGATCGGCGATGCCTTCGTGGATGAGCGTGTCGACGGCGGGCCCCGGCAGGCGCTGCGTGTCGATCAGCTGGCAGAAGTTGACCAGAGTGTCGGTGCGCGCCCGGCGTGACTGCTGGGGACCGTACGACTGCATGGCTTCGAGCGTCGGCGTTTCGAGACTGTAGGGGGAGTGATTGAGGATGAGGCAGTCGGCGGGGCGTTCCTTTTCCTGTGCTACGAGAAGATTCGCCAGCATGGAGACGAGCGTTCCTTGGCTATGCGCGACGATATTTATGGAGTCATCCCCCGTCGTGTCGTTTCCTCGAATCATCAAAATCAAATTCGCCAACCGCTGCGCGGCATTGACCATGTAAATGCGATGGGGGTTGTCGAAGATGGCGTGGCTCAGGTCCTGCCCCGCGCCCGCGAGCCACTTGGCCACGCCGAAGATGTTGCCGCCCGGCCCCCACATGTCGATCAGGCTGGTGGTGGCGTTGGCGAACACGCCGCCGTTCTTGGCAAAGTGTTCGTCGAGCCGGTTGTCGAAGCAATCGACGTTCTCGAAGCCGCGCCTCGGGTCGGATCTGCCGTCGATGTAGTAGGCGTCGTAGGGCGCTTCGGGGTCGGCCATGCGCTTTCGGAGTTCGTCGCGATAGCGTGCCTGATCCGTTTCGTAGGTGGCCTTGTCCACCGGCCGATACCCCCAGTAGAAGGGGATGATCGGGTTGAAGCCTTGCTGATCGGCGCGGCGCTCGTAGCTGGCCACGCGGTTGTCGCGGCAGGCGCGGGCGACATCCCAGTTGCCGGGGGTGAGGTCGGCGCGCCCCAGGCGCAGGTTCAGCCCCTCGCACAAACCTTTGGCCTGGGTGGCGTAGGCTTCGCCCACGTCGTTGACGCCATGGACCAGGATGATGATGCCGGGCATGGCGCGGGCAACGCACACCTGCTTCGCCGGTGCCATGCCTTTGGATACGTTGGTGACGGTAGAGACCCGGTCGCCGTTGAGACGGGCGTCGCGCATGCGTGGGTTGGGGTGCCAATGTGTCATGCGTTGCCGGGCTCCTCAGGTAGCACCTCGATCGAGGCTGTCTGGAAGTGGGCCATGTCGAGCAGTTCGGTCTGGCCGGCGCCGTCGGTACGCCCTTCAATGATTCGGCCGTCCTCCAGCGTGGCGCGAAAGCGCCGATTGGCGACCGGGGTGTCCGAACCGTCCCAGGTCAGCACGGGTTTCACATGAAAGCCGTCTGTCGGCGTGAAGCTCGGGGCGTCGTAGCTCAAACTCGTCGGCCCACTAAAACTCTTCTTGCTCGCATGCACCGTAATCGTCCCCGGGCACTCGACGGTGATCCCCCCGTCGATGGTGATGCTCGCGCCGCCTTCGACGGCCAGCACGATTCTTTTACCGGCGGCGAAGTCGATGTGCTCGGTGATCGAGCTGAGCGTCACCTCGTCCTTGGCCTGGAACTTCATCTCGTCGCTTTGCGCCTGCATCTCGATGTCGTCGCGGGCGGCGATCATCGTGATGCCGGTGTTGTTCTCGCCCGGGCGAATGGCGCCGGCGACGAGGCCGATGGCCTGGCCGGTGTGGATACGCGCTTTGCCGGCGACGGCCAGGTTGGTGTCCTCGCCGCTCATCAGGTTGAGCGTCTCGCCGTTACTCAATTGCAGATGCCCGCCGGCGACGAGGCCGAGGCCGGCCTTTGCGGCCTGGACGATGGCCGCGTCTGTGAGATGGGGCAGCTTGCCGGCGGTGGCGGTGTTCTTCTGGCTGACGTCGGCCAGTGCGGCGTCGAAGTCGGTGCCGTCTGCCATGCCGCGGGTGACGGTGTGCAGGGCCTTGAGCGGGGCGGCGTTCGGGTCGAGGGTGCTTTGGTTGGCACCACTGCTGCCGATGGCGGCGGCGAGTGGCACGGTTTGGTGGGTGGCGGCGGCTTTGGAGAGGGTTTGGGCCAGGGTGTCGGCCTGGCCGAGCAAGGCGGCGGCGGGGGCCATGTCGCCGGCCGGCTCGGCGTCG